>NZ_AP028908.1:0-1200000 GCF_037076465.1 Pectobacterium araliae
CGTGCCAGCCCGTTGCGGCTGCTGGAAGACGAAAGTGAAATGACTGGGAGTTAACAAACGTAACTCCCTGGGAAATGCTAGCTTAACCACTCGGTGGGTTAGCTTTTATTACTTAGAAACAGACAGACGAGTACGGCCTTTCGCACGACGGCGGGCCAGAACTTGACGACCATTTTTGGTGGCCATACGAGCACGGAAACCATGGCTACGGTTACGCTTCAATACGGACGGTTGGAAAGTGCGTTTCATGGCGATTTCTACCTAAACTTGGAAAATTATAACTTCACAGTAAACGCGTTTGGCTGTTCGGCGTGAAAATGACCGACGCCTCAATCGCATATCACAGCTATATAACGGAAAGAGGCAGGATTGTAATAATTGTACAGTCCTGAGTCAATTAACATCACACTTAACACGCCAGCCATTCCGATTATTTTTGGAATTTCTGCCTGCCAGAGCACAGAAAAGGCGTAGACGCGCGGGCAGGGAATTATACGGACTCTATTATAAAGTGCAAGGATCGTCCAACGATCTGTCCCGCAAGATCATGATCGATATCACCGTAACGATCGTGTCTCAAAGGGTATGCTTGGATATCCTTTATAGAGGGCGAGTAAAATGTGCGCTAGCCGCCCTTCTGGCGTGTTGCGGGGTGTTGCGGGGTGTTGCGATAAGGATAGCCTGTGGATAAAAAGGATCGAAACTGTGCAGAAGGGGAAGATCTCTTCGGCGGATTAGGTTATGATCCGCGGTTCCGTTAGCGATCCTTTTGACGGGATCGTCGGAGTAAACCGCCGCGCTATGTGGTGTGTCTGCTGCATGAATTGTGCATGAAACAATCGTGGATGACGCAGGCGCCAAAAATCATGAGTTACATAAATAACGTCTTATTCTTTTCTTTTTGATCGTTCTTGTTCGAGTGGAGTCCGCCGTGTCACTTTCGCTTTGGCAGCAGTGTCTTGCCCGTTTGCAGGATGAGTTACCTGCCACAGAATTCAGTATGTGGATACGCCCGTTGCAGGCGGAGCTGAGTGATAACACTCTGGCGCTCTATGCCCCCAATCGTTTTGTGTTGGATTGGGTTCGTGATAAATACCTAAATAATATCAATGTCCTGCTGAATGATTTTTGCGGGATGGATGCCCCTTTACTGCGTTTTGAAGTGGGCAGTAAGCCGCTAGTTCAGGCGGTAAGCCAGCCTGCGCAATCGCACCACAATCCTGTCAGCGTGGCGCGGCAGCAGCCTGTACGTGCGGCGCCGGTACGGCCAAGCTGGGATAACTCGCCAGTACAGGCAGAACATACCTACCGTTCGAATGTGAATCCCAAGCATACGTTTGATAACTTCGTTGAGGGTAAATCGAACCAGCTAGCCCGTGCCGCGGCGCGTCAGGTGGCCGACAACCCTGGCGGCGCGTATAACCCGCTGTTTCTTTATGGCGGCACTGGCTTGGGTAAAACGCACTTATTGCACGCGGTGGGGAATGGCATCATTGCCCGCAAGCCCAACGCGAAAGTGGTTTACATGCACTCCGAGCGTTTCGTGCAGGATATGGTTAAAGCGTTGCAGAACAATGCGATTGAAGAATTCAAACGCTACTACCGTTCTGTTGATGCGTTGCTGATCGATGATATTCAATTCTTTGCTAATAAAGAGCGTTCGCAGGAAGAGTTCTTTCATACCTTCAACGCGTTGCTGGAAGGTAACCAGCAAATCATCCTGACATCTGACCGCTACCCGAAAGAGATTAACGGCGTGGAAGACCGTCTGAAATCCCGTTTCGGCTGGGGACTAACGGTCGCGATTGAACCGCCAGAGCTGGAAACCCGCGTGGCGATTCTGATGAAGAAAGCGGATGAAAACGACATCCGTCTGCCGGGTGAAGTGGCGTTCTTTATTGCCAAACGCCTGCGTTCTAACGTGCGTGAGCTGGAAGGCGCACTGAACCGCGTTATCGCGAATGCCAATTTTACCGGCCGCTCGATCACCATTGATTTTGTGCGTGAGGCGCTGCGCGATCTGCTAGCGTTGCAGGAAAAACTGGTTACTATCGACAATATTCAAAAGACGGTGGCGGAATACTATAAAATCAAGGTAGCCGACCTGCTGTCTAAACGTCGTTCCCGCTCGGTGGCGCGTCCGCGCCAGATGGCGATGGCGTTGGCGAAAGAACTGACGAATCACAGCCTGCCGGAAATCGGCGATGCCTTTGGCGGGCGTGATCATACGACGGTGTTGCATGCCTGCCGCAAGATTGAGCAGTTGCGTGAAGAAAGTCACGACATCAAAGAAGATTTTTCCAATTTAATCAGAACTCTATCGTCATAACACTATGAAATTTATTGTTGAACGCGAACGTCTGTTAAAGCCATTACAACAGGTCAGCAGCCCGCTGGGCGGCCGACCGACTTTACCGATTCTGGGTAACCTGCTGATTCAGGTGACGGAAGGCGCGTTGTCGCTGACCGGTACGGATCTGGAGATGGAAATGGTGGCGAAGGTGGCGCTGACGCAGCCGCATGAGCCGGGTGCCACGACCGTTCCTGCCCGCAAACTGTTTGATATTTGCCGGGGTCTGCCGGAAGGCGCAGAAATCACGATTATGCTGGATGGCGATCGCATGCTGGTGCGCTCTGGCCGCAGTCGTTTTTCGCTGTCCACGTTGCCCGCCGCGGATTTCCCTAATCTGGACGACTGGCAGAGCGAGGTTGAATTTTCTCTGCCGCAAGCGACGATGAAGCGTTTGATCGAAGCGACGCAGTTTTCGATGGCACATCAGGATGTCCGCTATTACCTCAACGGCATGCTGTTTGAAACCGAAGGCGAAGAGTTGCGCACGGTTGCGACCGATGGTCACCGTTTGGCGGTCTGCTCGATGCCAGTTGGACAATCCTTACCCTCACATTCGGTGATCGTACCGCGTAAAGGCGTGATGGAGCTGGTGCGTTTGCTGGATGGTGGGGATACGCCGTTGCAGCTGCAAATTGGCAGTAACAACATTCGTGCGCATGTTGGCGATTTTATTTTCACGTCGAAGCTGGTCGATGGTCGTTTCCCTGATTATCGCCGCGTCTTGCCGAAGAACCCGGATAAAACGCTGGAAGCCAGTTGCGATCTGCTCAAGCAGGCTTTCTCCCGTGCGGCGATTTTATCGAATGAAAAATTCCGCGGTGTGCGTCTGCATCTGATTCAGAATCAGCTCAAAATTACGGCTAACAACCCAGAGCAGGAAGAAGCGGAAGAGATTCTGGATGTGCAGTACGACGGCACCGAAATGGAAATCGGCTTTAACGTCAGCTACGTACTGGATGTGCTGAACGCGCTGAAGTGCGAAGGGGTGCGTTTACTGCTGACTGATTCCGTTTCCAGCGTGCAGATAGAAGATAGCGCCAGCCGTGCAGCGGCCTATGTCGTCATGCCAATGCGGTTGTAGAATTATTGGGCAAGTTTACTTGCCCTTTCATCATTAAGATAACTGCAACATGGCTCTTACTCGTCTTCTCATCAAAGATTTCCGTAACATTGAGGCGGCCGATTTGGCGCTGGTTCCCGGCTTTAATTTTTTGGTCGGTGCCAATGGCAGCGGTAAAACCAGCGTGCTGGAAGCGATTTATACGCTGGGGCACGGACGGGCGTTTCGTAGCATTCAGGCGGGGCGCGTCATTCGTCACGAACAGCCGGAATTTGTGCTGCATGGCCGTATTGACGGTACTGAAACGGAGCGATCCGTCGGGTTGAGCAAAAACCGTCAGGGCGACAGCAAGGTGCGGATTGACGGCAGCGACGGCCATAAAGTTGCTGAACTGGCGCAACTACTACCGATACAGCTGATCACCCCGGAAGGATTTACCTTACTTAACGGCGGCCCGAAATATCGTCGCGCCTTTCTTGACTGGGGCTGCTTCCATAATGAACCCGGCTTTTTCGCGGCCTGGAGCAACATGAAGCGTTTGTTGCGCCAGCGTAATGCGGCGCTGCGTCAGGTGAGTCACTATGGGCAGCTCAGAGCCTGGGATCAGGAATTAGTGCCGCTGGCGGAACGTATCAGCGAATGGCGTGCGCAATACAGTGCGGCGATTGCCAATGATATCGGCACGACCTGTACGCAGTTTTTGCCTGAATTTTCTCTCAGTTTCTCTTTCCAGCGCGGCTGGGATAAAGAAAGTGAGTATGCCGAACTGCTGGAACGGCAGTTCGAACGCGACCGTATGTTAGGTTATACGGCGCTGGGGCCACATAAAGCCGACTTCCGCATCCGCGCCAGCGGTGTGGCAGTTGAGGATATGCTGTCCCGTGGCCAGCTCAAGCTGCTGATGTGCGCGCTGAGGCTGGCTCAGGGTGAATTTCTCACCCGTCAGAACGGACTGCGCTGTCTGTATCTGATCGATGATTTTGCTTCCGAACTGGATAGTACCCGCCGCCGTTTGCTGGCTGAACGGTTAAAAGCCACTCATGCACAGGTTTTTGTCAGTGCGGTTAGCGCCGAGCAGATAGAGGACATGATTGGTGAAAAGGGCAAGATGTTCCGCGTAGAACAGGGTAAAATAACGGTTCAATCACAGGACTAAAATGAGCGAGAAACGTTGATGTCGAATTCTTATGACTCCTCAAGTATCAAGGTATTGAAAGGGCTGGATGCGGTACGTAAACGCCCAGGTATGTATATCGGCGATACGGACGACGGTACCGGCCTGCATCATATGGTATTCGAGGTTGTGGACAACGCTATCGACGAGGCACTCGCTGGCTATTGTAAAGACATTATCATCACCATCCATGCTGATAACTCGGTATCGGTGCAGGATGATGGCCGTGGTATTCCAACCGGCATTCATGAAGAAGAAGGGATCTCCGCGGCTGAAGTCATCATGACCGTGCTGCATGCGGGCGGTAAGTTCGATGATAACTCGTATAAAGTCTCCGGCGGCTTGCACGGCGTAGGGGTTTCCGTGGTTAACGCCTTGTCGGAAAAGCTGAAGCTGGTTATTCACCGCGACGGCAAACTTCACGAGCAAATCTATAAACACGGCGTGGCGCAGGCACCGCTGGCGGTGACGGGTGAAACCAACAGAACCGGTACGACGGTGCGCTTCTGGCCGAGCCACGAGACGTTCACCAATGTGGTGGAATTCGAATATGAAATTCTGGCCAAGCGTCTGCGTGAATTGTCGTTCCTGAACTCTGGCGTTTCTATTCGCCTGATCGACGAGCGTGAGAAAGATAAAGCCGATCATTACCATTATGAAGGCGGTATCAAAGCGTTTGTCGATTACCTAAACCGTAACAAGACGCCAATCCACCCGAACGTGTTTTATTTCTCGATGATGAAAGACGACATCGGCGTTGAAGTGGCGTTGCAGTGGAACGATGGCTTCCAGGAAAACATTTACTGTTTTACCAACAACATTCCGCAGCGTGATGGGGGTACACACCTGGCCGGTTTCCGTGCCGCGATGACCCGTACGCTGAATACCTACATGGATAAAGAAGGCTACAGCAAGAAATCCAAAATTAGCGCCACCGGTGACGATGCGCGCGAAGGGCTGATTGCCGTGGTGTCCGTGAAAGTACCCGATCCAAAATTCTCCTCGCAGACCAAAGACAAGCTGGTTTCTTCCGAAGTGAAAACTGCGGTTGAATCGCTGGTAAACGAAAAGCTGGTGGATTACCTGATGGAAAATCCGTCAGACGCCAAAATCGTGGTCGGTAAAATTATCGATGCCGCACGTGCCCGTGAAGCGGCGCGTAAAGCGCGTGATATGACGCGTCGTAAAGGCGCGCTCGATCTGGCTGGCCTGCCGGGCAAACTGGCGGACTGTCAGGAACGCGACCCGGCGCTGTCTGAACTGTACCTGGTGGAAGGGGACTCGGCGGGCGGCTCTGCTAAGCAGGGGCGTAACCGTAAGAACCAGGCGATTCTGCCGCTGAAGGGTAAAATCCTGAACGTCGAGAAAGCCCGTTTTGACAAGATGCTTTCCTCGCAGGAAGTGGCGACGCTGATCACTGCGCTGGGCTGCGGCATTGGCCGTGATGAATACAACCCGGACAAACTGCGCTACCACAGCATCATCATCATGACCGATGCCGACGTCGATGGTTCGCACATCCGTACCCTGTTGTTGACCTTCTTCTATCGTCAACTGCCTGAAATCGTTGAACGTGGCCACGTGTATATTGCACAGCCGCCGCTGTACAAGGTAAAAAAAGGCAAACAGGAACAGTACATCAAAGATGATGAAGCGATGGATCAGTACCAGATCGCACTGGCGCTGGACGGCGCGACGCTGCATACCAATGCACAGGCTCCTGCGCTGGCGGGTGAACCGCTGGAGAAGCTGGTTTCTGAACATTACGCCGTACAGAAGATGATTGGCCGTATGGAACGTCGTTTCCCGCGAGTGTTTTTGAACCGTCTGATTTATCAATCGACGCTGTCCGAAGCTGATTTAGGCGAGCGTGAAAAGGTGCAGGCGTGGGCGGAATCGCTGGTTAGCAGCTTGAACGAAAATGAGGTTCACGGCAGCACGTACAGCTTTGTCATTCATCACGATGAAGAACGTAGCGTATTTGAACCCGCGCTACGCGTGCGTACGCACGGTGTGGATACCGATTATCCGCTGGGTGCAGGCTTTGTTGCTGGTAGCGAATACCGCAAGTTGAATCAGCTGGGTGAAAAACTGCGCGGCTTGATTGAAGAAGATGCATACATCGAACGTGGCGAACGCCGTCAGCCGGTTGCCAGTTTTGAGCAGGCGCTGGAGTGGTTGGTGAAAGAGTCCCGCCGTGGTCTGACCGTACAGCGTTATAAAGGTCTGGGTGAAATGAACCCGGATCAGCTGTGGGAAACCACGATGGATCCGACCAGCCGCCGCATGCTGCGTGTAACAGTCAAAGACGCCATTGCTGCCGATGAGCTGTTCACGACCCTAATGGGTGATGCGGTTGAACCGCGTCGTGCGTTTATCGAAGAGAACGCCTTGAAGGCGATGAATATCGATATCTGATTCGGTCTACGTTGTTATCGTTATCTGAGCCAGCTCCCTGCGGAGCTGGCTTTTTTACGTTACCATGGCTCCAATTTCATATTTTTCTGGGCTACGCAAGATTCAATAAATCACTGTGACTGAATGGCAGCGATTAATCGGCCTAGCAGTGTTTCCGCCATCTCCGGCTCGGTCACGTTGGCGAATCCCATAAGTAGCCCGCCGTGTGATGTTCTGCGAACTTGCCACTGGCTCAGAGCCTGAATGGCAAGACCGCTAGATTGGGCCGCCGCAGCCAGAGATTTGTCATTCTCCCGATTAACCAGCTTCGCGAGTACATGAATACCACCTGCCTGCGGCTGAATGTACAGGCGTGAACCTAACGCCTGCAAGAGCGCATCGATCACATAGCCGCGCCGCGCCGCATAAAGCGAGCGCATCCTTCGCAGGTGGCGAGCAAAGTGGCCTTGGTCCATGAAATCGGCCACCGTTGCCTGAGGCAGAATCGAACCAGGGCCGCAAAGGTGATTTGCCGACTCTCTAAACCGCTCGATTAGTGGTGCAGGCACAACCAGATAGGCAAGGCGCAAACCGGGGAATAGCACCTTGCTGAAGGTGCCTGTGTAAAGTACACGTCCGTCGCGATCTAAGCTTTTTAGCGGTGGCAGTGGTAACGAAATTCACTGTCGTAGTCGTCTTCAATGATCCACGCTTGGCGGTGGCTGGCCCATTCCAGCAGCTGTAGCCGCCTTGGCAAGGAGAGCGCTACCCCCATCGGACTTTGGTGTGTCGGGGTCACCAAGGCAAAACGTGCGTCGGCCGCTCGCTGTTGGCCGATGTCCACATTCAAACCTTCATCATCTACGGGCACAGGCGCCAGACGCATGCCCGCACGTTCTAGAAACTGGCGGGCGAAAATGTAGCCAGGATCTTCGTACCACCCGACATCGCCAGATTGCAACAATGTGCGACACACCAGTTCCAACGCGCCCTGGTAGCCGGACGTAATGAATACCTGTTCGTGCGTGCAAGTGATGCCACGCGAGATAGCGAGGTAGGTCGCAATGGAGCGGCGCAGAGGTTCGTATCCCATAGGGTCGGGATAACTCATGGCTGCCATATCGAGAGTGCGGAGATTGTGGCTGGCCAGGCGTGTCCAGGTCTTGCGTGGAAATGCATCTAGCGCTGGTAAACCAAGTTGGAAAGGTCGAGGGGAATCGGCTGCTGGAGCTTTCGACTGAGAGTGCGCTTTGGCAACAGGTTGAGATACCGTGACAGGCACTGATTCGCCAAGGCTTTCCAAATGGGGCGAGACAATAGTGCCTGCCGGACCACGTGCCAGAAAATAACCTTCACTGGTCAGCATTTGATAAGCCATTTCGACCGTACCCCGTGCCAGATTCAGTTCACTGGCGAGGCTGCGCACGGAAGGTACTCGATCGCCTGGATGGAGTTTTCCGGCAGCAATCGCGTCCCGGTAGCGTCGGTACAACTGTAAATAGATCGGCGCATCGTGCTTTCGGCGTGGCTTCAACTGCTGGATATTCATGCACTATGTCCTATTTGTTTATTTTATTTTTGCACCTTTCTACTAGGTCATTATTTTCCTAAAGTACGGGTTCCATGACAAGGAGATTGACATGAGCAACTTCCGATTGAGCCTCATTGACAGCGATCAGGACTACCTAGCCTGTTTTGGCATTATGCACGAATTGCGGCCTCATATTCACGATGCTGCCGCATTCGTGGCACAGGTCCGTCGCCAAGCCGGGCAAGGCTATCGTCTGATGGCTGCATGGCAGAGTGATCGGGTCATGGCGGTGGCGGGTTACCGCGTCCAGGAAAACCTACTGTATGGACGGTTCCTCTACGTCGACGATCTGGTGGCCGCTGTGGGATCCCGCCGACAGAGTCTGGGCGGTATGTTGATCGAGGCGCTGCGCAATGAAGCTCGGCGGAAAGACTGTATCCATCTGGTGCTCGATACTGCCTTGGGCAATGCTCTTGCACAACGTTTCTATTTCCGTCAGGGTTTGCTGTCCAAAGGGTTGCATTTTAGCCAAGTGTTATAGGCACAGCGAACTATGAATCAACGTCTTTCACTTCCTACCGGAGACCTTTTATGAGCACACTTCGCTTGCCCTACCAAACCCTTTCGCTTGAAGCCTATCAAGGTCTCAGCCTTACCAAAAAAGCGCTGAGCAAGAGCAGTCTTGGAAAACCGTTGATCGAACTGGTCTATTTGCGGGTTTCACAAATCAATGGTTGCGCCTTCTGCCTGGAGATGCACGCGGCGGCTCTGCGTGCCAGCGGCGCACCGGATGCTAAGCTGGATAGCTTGGCTGGCTGGCGCGTGAGTCCTCATTTTAGTGAACGCGAGCGCGTAGCGTTAGCTTGGACAGAATCGCTGGTGGATGTGGCTCACAGCCACGCGCCTGACGAGGATTTCGAACCACTCAAGGCACAGTTCAGTGATACGGAAGTTGCCGATCTGAGCTTCGCTATCGCGCTGATGAGTGCCTTCAATCGTCTGGCGATCGGCATGCGCCAGTAAGGCGTAGTTATACGGATGGCTTCGCTGCCATCCGCAATGAATATGTTTGTGAAATCTCGGGTGCAATAGGGAATATAGGCACCCATCGCAGCACGAGGTTTACACATGTGCCGCGTATTCTCACCGCCCTTTATCAGGCTAATGCACGGCGTTTGGCGCTGCGCATTTCCTGTAGCAGCGTGATGAAAGCGGTGATCAGCATAAAGATAACGGCAGACCAGAAAATGGCGTGAGGGTGACCGTGATCCAGCATCCAGCCGAACAGTACTGGCCCTGCCGCGCCACCCAGATTAAAGCCAGTAGAGACAATCCCAAACACCCGTCCTTCCGCCCCCGGTGGTGATGCGGCGCGCACCAGCATATCCCGTGAAGGTGCGATCATGCCGGAGAGGAAACCGGCAGCAGCCAGCAACGGCACCAGCACGAGAGTCGGTAAGGAATACATGGCAACGATACTGACCAGCACGGCGGTGACGGCCAGCGCCGCCGTTGCCACCAGCCCGTGGCGTTTAGTTCTATCCGCCAGTGAACCGCCAGCCAGTACGCCAAAGGCGCTGGCAAACAGGAATGCGGTAAGTGCCACGTTAGCCTGTGAAAGCGACAAATCGTAGCCCGTGACTAACGCGGTAACCGAGAAGTTCTGGATCGAGCCCGTACTTAAATTCAGCAGCAGAAACAGAATCAGCAGCGCCAGAATCGGCAGTGTGAAAACGGGTGCGCGCGATTTGCCCGGCTGGGTGCTCGTTGCCGCCGTAGGTTTCACCCGACTGGGTTCATCGCGATCCGTCAGAAGCAGCGGTATCGTCAGTAAGCCGAGGACGCCGGAAACGATGAATGCGCTACTGATGCCGGAAAAGGCGGCAACGGACAGCAAAATACCGGGCGCAATCGCCGTGCCCAGAAAGCCGGAAAACGTATGCACGGAGAACGCGCGACCCATGCGCTTCTCATCAATCCCACGCGACAGCAAGGCGTAATCCGCCGGATGATAAACTGCGTTTGCTACCCCTGCCAGCCCCATCGCGGCGACCAGCCAGACGTAGCTGCCTGAGAAACCGAGCGAGAGAAAACATAGGCTCCCGAGTGTGATCCCTGCGGTTAACGTGCGGCGTGCGCCGATGCGATCCACCATAAAACCGATCGGCGTCTGCACGCAGGCGGAGACAATGTTGAATACGCTAAGCGCAAACCCGAGTTCGACAAAGCTGATATCACGCTGGGCTGACAGCAGCGGAATGAGTGCGGGCAGCACCATCATATGGAAATGGCTCACCAGATGGGCTGATGAGATTTGCGCCAGTAGCGGTAATTTTATGAATTTCATATATATTTGCAGCTTACGGGTCTGTCGGTTTTATTATCGTGAGAGCTGGCGCAGGAACAGGGCGTCACTCCCTGGCAAAGGGATTATAAGGTTAGCATATTACTTATATCATCGATGGCGAATATTGATGCCCGCCTTTTTCAACAAGATAGGAAGAGAACGACATGACGAGCAAATCCTATTCGGGTGGATGTTTATGTGGTCAGATTCGGTTCAGGGCAACGGGCGAACCGGGCAATCCGCATGCCTGTTCCTGTACCTATTGTCAGCAGCACTCCGGTGCGCCAACGCTGCTGTGGGTTGAGTTTCCCCGAGCAGCCGTTGAGTGGATTGGCGAAGGCGGCGAGCCTGCACGCTATCGTTCGTCCGTTTACTCTAGCCGGGCTTTTTGTCCGCACTGCGGTAGTACGCTGGGGGCGATTGATGATGAACCAACCATTGCGCTGACGATTGGGAATTTTGATGAGAAAAACAGCCCAGAGCTGAAGCCAACGTCGCACACGTTCGAGGATTGTTGCCCGCACTGGGAATAACGCACAGGCCGTTTCTGACCTGTGCGGGGGAGTTGGTGAAGAAGGGTGATTACGAGAGCCTGAATATCAGCACCGTTTGCACAAGCTGTCTGGCCTGTTCTTCCGATGCTGAGACGAACTCATCCATGCGACTGGGGAAGACGTTAACCGCTAGTCTTGTGCGAAAAACGTCTTCTTCAGTGCGACTTCAACGCCACGCACCTCTGCAAGACCACGCAGGCGACCAATAGCTGAATAACCTGGATTGGTCTTTTTCTTCAGGTCATCGAGCATTTGGTGACCGTGGTCGGGACGCATCGGAATGGCGCGTTGGTTTCCCTGACGGCGGCGTTTTTGTTCTTCCGCAAGCACGGCCTTCACCACACCAACCATATCGACATCGCCATCCAGATGGTCGGCTTCATGGAAACTGTTTGGGTTCGCTTCACGTTTAGTGGCACGTAGATGCATAAAGTGAATACGGTCAGCGTAGGTTTCCGTCATTTTCACCAGATCGTTATCCGCACGTACACCGTATGAACCGGTACACAGCGTAAAACCATTGTGGATACTATCGACGGATTCTTTCAGCCACTGCATGTCTTCAATGGTTGAGACAATGCGCGGTAGCCCTAAAATTGGGCGCGGTGGATCGTCTGGATGCACTGCCAGCACAATACCAGCCCCTTCGGCCACAGGGACGATGGCCTTCAGGAAGTAAGCCATATTTTCCCGCAGTTGGGCACGATCGATACCTTGATAGCGGTCTAATTGCATCTGAAATTGATCGAGCGTATAGCCTTCTTCCGCCCCAGGCAGGCCTGCAATGATATTGCGGGTCAGCGTATCAATATCCTGCTGGCTCATTGCTGCAAAATAGGCGCTTGCCTCCGCACGTTCATCGTCATTGTAGTCCTGCTCTGCGCCGGGCCGTTTGAGGATATGCAGTTCAAATGCGGCGAACGCAACATGATCGAACCGTAGGGCGCGTGAACCATCCGGCATCGGGTATGCCAGATCGGTACGCGTCCAGTCCAGTATCGGCATGAAGTTATAGCAGACCGTGTCAATGCCACAGCTTCCGAGATTACGCAGGGATTGCTGGTAGTTGGCAATGTATTCCTGATAGCGCCCCGTATGCGTCTTGATTTCTTCGTGTACGGGAATGCTTTCAACCACAGACCAGACCAGACCTTTTTCAGCCAGTTGTGCCTGCCGTTTTTGGATTTCCTCTACCGGCCATACTTCGCCATTCGGGATATGATGCAGTGCGGTGACAATACCCGTCGCGCCTGCCTGACGTGCATCATCTAATGATACGGGGTCGTTAGGGCCGTACCAGCGCCATGTATGTTCCATAATGTTACTCCTTGCTACTGAATATCGAAAATAGGTGGCGATGTTATGCTTCAGGGGCTTCTTCTATAGGATCTTTCACAATAAAGAAGTAAGCCAGCGCCCCTGCAAACGTCACACAAGAGCACACCACGAGTGCCAAATTAAATGAGTGCGTTTTGTCCACGACCCAGCCGGTGACGATAGGGGCGAAGGACGCGAAAATGAAACTACCGAAATTCTGGATGCTACTGACCGAAGCGACCATACGTGAGGGAGCCATTACTTGTACCAACCCCCACGCTGATGTTCCCGCGAAGTGGACAAAAAATAGCGCCAGACTGATAAACGCGACGGCCATCGTTGTTGATGTTGATTGAACAACCAGCAGCGTACATGCCGCAGAGCATACCAGACCCAGACAGATGAGCGACTTACGGCTTTTTACGAGGGAATAGCCTCTGCGTGCCAGCCGATCCGCGACGGTGCCATTGATAAGCATACCGATAGAGCCAAAAAGGAAGGGAATAGCAGCAACCCATCCGGTGTTTGCCAGGCTCAGCCCGCGTTCTGCCTGAAGGTAACCCGGTAGCCAGGAGAGGTACAGCCAGCCAGTGTAATTGACGCCGCTAAAGCCAAGGATCATCCCCCAGACGGTGCGGCGTTTAAACAACGCGCCCCATTCTTTTAGCGTAACGCGTGTTTGCGATGCGGGTTTAGTGCCTGCATTCAGGTAGTCTTTCTCTTCCTGAGTCAGCACAAATTTGTCACGGTTGCGATACCAGGCATACCAGCACAATGCGATGGAGATCCCTGCGATACCAATGATGACAAACATCATACGCCAGCCAAATGCCAGCATCAGCGCGACCAGGATCGGTGGTGCAAAAGCCTGGCCGATAGTGGTCGATGAATTGAAGATCCCCATTGGCAGGCCGCGTTCTTTCGCTGTGAACCAATCGGTGATCACTTTTACGCCACTGGGCATAAAGGGTGCTTCACCGATCCCCAAACCAATACGTAACATAATGAAATGTGAGAAGCTATTCACCATTCCAGCCATCGCCTGCATACTTGACCAGAACAACAAGCCAGCACCCAGTACAACGCGCGGGCCAAAGCGATCGAGTAACAACCCGCTAGGTAGCTGCGAAATACCATAGGAGAGTGAAAAAGCGGAGAGAAGCACGCCAAATTCCGTGGCAGAGAGTCCCAGATCGGCACGAATGGCTTCGTTTGCAATTGATAACGAACCGCGATCGAGAAAATTGATGATCCCTGCAAGAAACAGTAAAAGCAAAGAAACAGTCTGGATACGTTTAAGCCGTTCAGTACGCTGCGCTGTCGGCGAGTGATCCAATGAGGTGGTAGACATTATTTTTATCCTCAACAGCAATCAGAATCTTGTAGAACCCTGGAATATTCATGGAGCAATATTATTGGGATTGGACTAAAGGTCTGGTGGTCAGGCCGCTAGGCCATAAGAAGTATTCCGTAAGATGACGCTCATTACTGTGATGTACTTCTCATTATCTTTTCTTGTGCGTAAAGGCCACCGTAGATGAAAGAGGCGAGCGAATTCTTCGCATATGGTAAGCTTCGCCTCAGTATTGTACCGCTCACGCAAGCCTGAAGTAGGTTGGAGGAGTTATGGATTTACCCGCGCTCAAAGTGGAGCGTTTGTACCGTCAAATATCAAATCTGCTGATTAACTGCATTCAGAATGGGCAGTTTTTACCAGGAGATATGCTGCCCTCAGAGCGGGATTTGGCTAAACAACTCAGTGTCAGTCGTTCGTCGATCCGTGAAGCATTGATTGCACTGGAAATTACCGGGTGGGTCGAAATTCGCACCGGAAACGGTGTATTTGTCAGCAACCCATTGCCTCAGGCTGCGCAGTCGCAACCTGAGGAAGAATTCAGCCTGAAATCGTTGATTCTGGCACGTCAGGCTTTTGAAGGATTATTGGCTGAAATGGCGGCGCGCAACGGTAGCGAAGATCAGCGAACCGAGCTGATAGATATCATGCAGGATCTCACGCAGCTCAATGCTAACGATGAAAAATTTCTGAGCGAAGATAAGCGCTTTCATCTGCTGATTGGTGAAATGAGTGGTAATGAAGTGCTACGTGACATGATGGAAAACTTGTGGAACAAACGCACAAGTTCACGCTTTGTCCGGCTGGAGAGCCACTACGCGCAGGAGGATTTTCCTGTGGCGTTACAGCAAGACCATCATGATATCGCTATGGCGATTGCGGCGCGTGACCCCGTGCGTGCGCGTGCTTGCATGGAGCGTCATCTACAGCATGTTTACGATCGGCTGTTTAGCAACCCATAAACCATGAACCCGACCGCGCCGAATGGGGCGGTCGGGTTTGGGGCGGAAAGGGTTAAGAGAGTTTAAATACCAGCACCGTTTGCGTGAGCTGTCTGGCCTGTTCTTCCAGCGATGCGGCAGCAGCCGTGGCTTCCTGCACCAGTGCGGCGTTCTGCTGGGTAACGCCGTCCATCTCATGTACCGCCTGTGTGACCTGGCTGATACCGCGCGATTGTTCATCTGACGCTGAGACGATCTCGTCCATGATGTCTTTTACCGAGGTGACGGCATTCAGCATGTCCTGCATGGTTGCGCCTGCACTCTGAACCAGCGTGACGCCGCTGTCGACACGGCTGGCGGATTCCGTAATCAGCGCGGTGATATCTTTTACCGCACTGGCGCTGCGCTGCGCGAGGTTACGCACCTCGTTGGCAACGACCGCGAAACCGCGCCCTTGTTCACCTGCTCTGGCGGCTTCTACCGCGGCATTGAGTGCCAAAATATTGGTTTGGAACGCGATGCTACTAATGATGCTGGTAATGTCGGCTATTTTCTTCGAACTGTCGTCGATCTCACTCATGATATGGACAACCTGACCGACTATCTTGTCGCCTTTCTGAGCGATCTGCGCAGCATTCTGCGCCAGCGTTGTGGCGTTATGAGCGTTATCCGCATTCTGTTTCACCGTCGCCGTAATCTGTTCCATGCTGGCGGCGGTTTCTTCCAGCGCCGCCGCCTGCTGTTCGGTACGAGAAGCCAGATCGATGTTACCTGCTGCAATCTCTGTCGCACCATGGCTGACGGATTCGCTGGTGTTAATCAACTGTTCGGCAATGTCTCTTAGCTGCGTCTGCATGGCGTTCATCGCGTAGAAAATACTGCTGTCGTCTTTCGGTAGCACAGGGATGGCCTGCGTTAAATCTCCCTGCGCGACGGACAGCGCAATTTGCGCTGCCTGAGCAGGTTCGCCACCAATAGGACGGGCGACCTTGCGGTTAAAGATGATACCCAACACACCGGAAACCACTACGATACTCAGCACCATAAGCAGTAGCGCCATGTTGCGCTGCTGTACGGTTTCCGCCATCACTACGTTGACGGGGGCGGACAGGCCGAGCATCCAGGGTGTACCGGTATTGCCGATATTTACTGGAACATACACGTTAAACGCTGGCGTATTCAGTACGGCGTTATCACGTTCGATCTGATAAGGCTGACCAGTGGTGACATGATCAAGCAGCGTTGCATCGTTTTCAATTTTTTTGGTTACCCGCGCTTTTTCGGGGTGAGAAATAAAAGCGCCAGTATGGGATAGCAGCTGTGCATAGCCCGTGCCTTGATAGGGCTTGATGTGATTGGTGAGCTGTTGCAGCGTATCCAGAGAAAAATCCGCCGTGACGGAGCCGTAAAATTTATTGTTGATGATGATGGGCACGGCAATGGAAGTCAGCAGGACATCGACGCCGTTATAAGGGTAGCTATACGGTTCCAGAATCACGTCTTTCTGGAGTTTCTTCGGCAGCAGATAATAGTCACCGCTGCCTGGTGTTTCATAATCCACCAGATTATGCAGAGCAACATTGCCTGCGGTATCGCGGTCAACATAGCGAACGAAACGGCCTTGTGGGTCCTGATCGGGTTGACCGACGTACTCCCGATCTTTGCCATCAAACGCATCAGGCTCCCATGCCAGCGACATGGAAAGGAAATCGGGGTGACTCTTCAGCGCATTTTTCAGCAGCGTTTCTGCGGTTTTCCGATCGGCGTTTCCTGCTTCCTGCAAACTGACAACACTCTGCACCAGATTACGTGCCGCATGGAGCGCGACATCCAGCTTTTGCTGAATAAGATAGCTGTTGGTATATGCGGTTTGCTCAAGATACTGCTGGGCGATGGTTTTTTGCTGCTGGCCGGATTGCCAAACCAACAGACCGATGGTGAGAATAAAACCGAGTGCGATAGTGGTGATGCCTGCCAATAGCATCAGCATACGTGTGCTGAGCTTTCTTTTTAACGTTGCTGGCGAGGAATGAATGGAGAGGTTGCTGTGGCTAACCGGTAACAGTGTTGTAGACATATGCGTAATATCCCCTGGGATATAAGCGCCTATCGGCTAATGCCGATCGTTTAAGCATCGAGATAGATGGGGCGACCACAGGCGGGAGATCTCCCCCCCACGGGAACTTCCCCTGTGTTGCCCCTAATAACGGGCTTAAGTGACCAGTATTCGCCTATTGGCACCTTTTTCATAAAAAACAATCGATTGTCTTCCTTTCTGTTTTTGGGCCGTTCCCTTGCGCGGCTCGTCATTTTTTGTGATGTAAATCACAATTAAGTTATCGGCGATAAACAAAATCCCTTTAGATGGTTCACGAAAATGTCACAAATCTGCGTGGTGATTAAATCAAGATTGCAGTGAGGCATGACGCCTCACCGAGTGAAGGGGATCAGGCGGCAGGGCCTTTGCTGACGGAATCACGGATAATCAGTTCGCCCTTGAAAGCGGGTGCTGGCGTGACGGTTTCGCCTTCTAACCGGCACAGCAGTTTTTCAAGGGTGTAGTTGATCATCTCAGCGACGGGCACATGCACGGTGGTGAGGGGCGGGTAGAACCATGATGCCATTGGTAAATCGTCAAACCCCAGCAGTGAGACATCCTGTGGAATGGCGAGTCCGTGTTCGCGCAGCGCTTTCGCCGCACCAATCGCCATATCGTCATTGCAGGCAACCAGCGCACTGAAGGTGGCTGCTCTTTGAAGCAGGGATTTTGCTGCCGTATAGCCGCTGTCATGGGTCCAGTCACCTGGCGCAATCAGCCTGTCATCGCAGGGAATCCCGTTGTTCACTAACGCCTGTCGATAGCCCGCCAGCCTGCTTGTGCCGGTGGGGGAGTTTGACGACCCGCAAATAAACGCGATATCACGATGACCCTGCGCGATCAGGTAATTGGCAGCATCATGGCTGTGTTGCTGGTGATCGGTGCAGACACCACTATCACTGTGCTGATGCAGCGTGCGGTTCACGACCATGATCGGCTGATCGTGCTGTTCAATAATTTCTTCCAGTTCATCCGTGGAGAGAAAGCGCGGATAGATAATAACGGCATCGCAGCGCAAATCGAGCAGGAATTGGATCGCTTCGCGCTCTTCTTCCGCGCTGTGCTTGCCATCCGCCATGATGAGTTGACGGCCATATTTTTCCGTCATGGTTGCCGTTTGGAACAGTAATTCGCTGAAATAGGGGCCGCTGTACAGCGTATTGGTGACAACCAAACCAATAATTTGTGATTTGCTCGTGGCGAGTTGGCGAGCCAGTAGGTTGGGTCGGTAGCCAATCTCTTCAATGGCCTGAAATACCCGATCCCGCGTGGTTTTACTGACATAGTTATTCCCTGTCAGCACGCGTGATACGGTTGCCTTGGATACACCGGCTTTTTTCGCGACATCGAGCATGGTTACCATCGTACTTTCCCGTTCTCCTGTACTGACTTATGTCGCCATTATAGGGAAAACTCTCCTTTTTTATCACCAATAACAAGTATAGGGATAAAAATATGCCCCACTTGCGCTATTTATGATCGCCTTCAAAAAATAGTAAAAACAATATGAAACCGGTTGCATATTGTTTTATGTCTTGCTTGAATAATAAAAAAACGGACGGTGAGGTGCAGTATGAATAAGATTTTACTCTGTTGCGCAGCAGGAATGTCTACCAGCATGTTGGTACAGCGAATGGAAAAGGTCGCCGAGAAAAAAGCGATCGCTGTTGAGATAAAAGCCGTGGTTTTTGAAGTGGTTAATGGGCTGACTGATGAATATGACTGCTGCCTGCTGGGGCCACAAATCAAATATAAACTGCCTGAATTCAAAGCGATAGCCGATGAAAAAAAAGCCAATTGCGGTCATTAATATGGTTGATTACGGCATGATGAATGGGGGAAAAAGTCCTTAACGATACCTTGGCGATGATTGCGTAGCAGAGCGGGAGGAATAATGAGTAAATTAAGCGAGTTATTATTCGGCATTATCGAAAATCGTATTAGTCCGATTGCGGCAAAATTCTCCAGCCAGCGTCATGTTGTGGCAATTAAGGATGGCTTTATTGTTTCGATGCGCTAATGGAACTGATTATCTATATGGGAGAGGCGCGTTCCTGCTCGATGGAAGCGCAGAGCGCAGCCAGAAAATACGACTGGGGTACGGCTGAAGAACGGCTGAACGCGGCTTCTGTAAGCCCATCAAATCCAAACGGCTTTGATTGGTGCCGATGAGGGCAGCGGAAAAATCTCGGTCAACCTGATTTTGGTTCACGCGCAAGATCACCTGATGAACGCGATGTTATGTCGTGAGCTGGTGGAGGCGTTGATCCAACTGCATCGGGAAATCTCCACCCTGAAACAACATGTAAACCTGAACTAACGAGAAGGAAACAAGATGTCTATTGAACAATTACCGAAAGACTTTCTGTGGGGCGGCGCGGTAGCGGCGCATCAAGTTGAAGGTGGTTGGGATCAAGGCGGTAAAGGCGTCAGTATTTGCGATGTCCTGTCCGGCGGTGCGCATGGCGTTGACCGTGTGATTACCGATGGTGTACAGCCTGGTGTCAGTTATCCAAACCATCAGGCAGTGGAATTCTATTCACACTATAAGCAGGATATCGCCCTGTTCGCCGAGATGGGCTTTAAATGTTTCCGCACCTCGATTGCCTGGACGCGTATTTTCCCCAATGGTGATGAATTGGAGCCGAATGAAGCGGGTCTGCAATTCTATGACGACCTGTTCGATGAACTACTGAAATATAACATTGAGCCAGTGATTACGCTGTCTCACTTTGAGATGCCACATCATCTGGTTAAGCAGTACGGCGGCTGGGTGAACCGTAAAGTGGTGGATTTCTTTGTACGCTACAGTGAAGTGGTCATGAAGCGTTATCAGTCCAAAGTGAAATACTGGATGACCTTCAATGAGATCAACAACCAGCGTAACTGGCAGTATCCGCTGTTTGGCTACTGCTGTTCCGGCGTGATTTTTACCGATCACGATAAGCCTGAGCAGGCGATGTACCAAACGCTGCACCACCAGTTTGTCGCCAGTGCGAAAGTAGTGAAACTGGGTCATGACATTAACCCAGATTTCAAAATCGGCTGCATGCTGGCGCTAGTGCCACTCTACCCGTGGTCATGCCACCCGGATGACGTGATGTTTGCACAGGAAGCGATGCGTGAGCGCCACCTGTTCGGTGACGTACAACTGCGCGGTTATTATCCGTCTTACATCCTGAAAGAGTGGGCGCGTAAAGGCTATCAGATTGATATGCACCCGGAAGATGAACAGACGCTGCGTGATGGCTGCACGGATTATCTGGGTTTCAGCTACTACATGAGCAACGCGGTGCAACTGGCGGCGAAAGGTCGGAAAACGGAAGATGCGATTGCAGGTTTTGACGGCGGCGTGAAAAACCCGCATGTGAAAGCGTCAGAGTGGGGTTGGCAGATCGATCCGGTTGGCCTGCGCTATACGCTGAACAGTTTTTACGAGCGTTATCAGAAACCGATGTTCATCGTCGAAAATGGCTTTGGTGCGGTAGACAAGGTGGAAGCTGACGGCAGCATTAATGACGATTACCGTATCGAGTACCTCAAAGCGCATATCGATCAGATGAAGAAAGCTGTCGTGGAAGACGGTGTGGAACTGATGGGTTATACCCCGTGGGGCTGCATCGACTGTGTGTCGTTTACCACCGGTCAGTACAGTAAACGTTACGGTTTCATTTACGTGGGTAAGCATGATGATGGCACCGGCACGTTCAAGCGCTCGAAGAAAAAGAGCTTTGACTGGTATAAGAACGTGATCTCCAGCAACGGTGCTGAGCTATAAGGCGATTGTAGAAAACGTTAGCCACAGGGCCGTGCTTAACCGCACGGCTTTTTCTTGTCAGTGTTAACCTCTTCCCCAAGATGAGCGCTTATATACAAATAATGTAGCGTGCAGCCGGGTTCATAGGGGGCTGGCGCTTGAGCCCCCTATGTCGGACGCGTGCTATGAAGTAGCATGAGAAGGGAGGTATTGTGGCGCACGAAATGGCTCCGTGTTTTCAGAGGTAGCCTTCAGGAAGAGGGATTGTCTTGTATTGTAATATGCCTGTCACCCTGCTGTATTTCACTAACGACTTCATCGCTGAATCGCGTTAGCATGAAAACAGATAACTTGATGCTGGAAAAACTATGTCTGTAAAACTGATCGCTATTGATATGGATGGGACGTTGCTGACGCCCCAAAATCAAATTTCACCTGCGGTAAAAGCCGCGATTGCCGCTGCCAGAGAGAAAGGTGTTCAGGTCGTGCTGGCAACCGGTCGCCCCTACATCGGCGTCGAACGCTACCTGATGGAGTTAGATTTACAGCAGGAAGGCTGTTACTGCATCACCAACAACGGTGCGCTGGTGCAGCGCACGGTCAACGGTGAGTGTGTGGCGCAAACCGCATTGAGCTTCGACGATTATCTCTACTTTGAAGCGCTGGCCTGCAAATTGGGTGTCCATTTTCACGCGCTGGATTTCAATTTTGTCTATACCGCCAATAAAGACATCAGCCCTTACACCATTCACGAATCTCACCTGACCGGGATGCCGTTGAAGTATCGTGCGGTAGACGAAATGGATCGTAGCCTGACGTTCCCGAAAGTGATGATGATTGATGAACCAGAGATTCTGGATCGCGCCATTAGCCAATTGCCCGCGGAAGCTTTTGAACGCTACACCATCATGAAGAGCGCCGAATACTATCTGGAAATTCTGGATAAGCGCGTCAACAAAGGTGAAGGCGTGAAGATGCTGGCGGAACACCTCGGCATTCCACGCGAAAGCGTCATGACGCTGGGCGATCAGCAGAACGATTTGGCGATGATTCGCTATGCGGGTATCGGCGTCGCGATGGGGAATGCTACCGATGAAGTGAAAGAAGCCAGCCAGTTTGTCACCAGAACTAACATGGAAGACGGCGTCGCCTACGCGATCGAGAAATTCGTTCTTAATGCCTGATTAGGGATAGACCTGTTATATTCCAAGCTGCTTGTGCGTTGGTAATACTCGGCTTATCTCTGAGACTCACCCTGAATAGCCGCTGCAAGCGGCGTTCAAACTGGCTGAGTCAATGGTTCTCTCATTCACCTCATCCTAAATCGTGGGTGGGAACGGCGTCGCCGTCCGTCTGGAACTCGGTATAAACGGTTATCTGATAATCACCTGATTGAGTATCTGAGCCAAAATCAGGATATTCTCAATATGCTATTGAGAGATTATAGATAGCCAGGTGGCTGATTTTACTTAATTCAGAATATATAGCTGTGGTTGATATGTTAAAATCTTTTTTGCATTAGCTTTGTAATCATTGGACGTAATATATTTCAATTATGGAACTATATCATGAAGACGGTATTAAAATTAGGGCTGGCTTTGATTTTTGCAATTTCTTTTTATTTTTATAATGGGTTAGATCTAACAAGTCGTGAAGGAGAGTTTCACTATAGCAACCCCACCAACAAAAATATAACCTTTAAGGTTGATGGTGAAAATTATGAAATAGTACCAGGAGGTAAGGGGAATATTGAACTTTCTTCAGGTATGCATAAATTAGAAAACAGCAAAGGTGAGGTTTTCTCCTTCATGGTTTTGGATGATAACAACGGTGGAATTATCAATCCAGATAATCATGTTTATTATACGTTATCAGAAGTCTATGCCGTTGAAGGGGCGTCGAATAAATTTAAACCAGCAACCTATGATGTGACGATAAACGGGAATCAGTTAGAAATGCCTGCCAGAAGTGCAAACGCCTCCGTCATTGATGCCAAAAAATTTAAATGTAATTACCAATTAGATGAACCGTTCCCTGAGTCAATCAAAATCAATGAGCGTAATCCAAGTGGTAATATTAGATCCAAATGCTTTGATAAGAAAGATATGTTGGAATATTTATTAAATACTTATAAAGAAGATCTCAAGTCTGAGTCGCCGGAGGATGAAGGTGACGACTCAATTAACATGGTATTTAACTATGATGCTCCAGCGGTGAGTTTCCTCAATGCAGATATGCAGAAAAATGCAGACGAAATAATCAGCGAAGTGAAGAAGTTAAAAGAAAGCAATGACGTCGAGACTCATGATAAAATAATCTCTAATATTAGTAAGATATATGGCGATTTGATCACGGTATACGCGAAAAACACCATGACCCTTCCGCAGGAGGAAAGTAAAAAATATAATGACTTCATTCGTAAGGTCGGTGATCTACAAACGTATGGCGTTTGGGGTAAATAATTAATATTTAATGATAAGAGCAGGGTCTTCTGAAGTTGGTGCATTACCTAAAAGAAGACTCTTGCCTTTATGATGACACCAGGAAAACTACCGAAGAATCGATAGGTTGGAAGATGAGACTGGGTTTCCATAATGGGCATTTTAAATTTTCAAGCCTCCAGTATGGTACGGCCAATAATTATTTCAACGCCAAGCTCGCCGCTAGTTTTTCTTTCATCACCAGAGTGATGTGATTCACCACTTGGCTGCGAGGAATTTGAGGGGGATATACCGCGCAATACGCCATTTTTATATCGGGGTTGAATGGTTTTACGATAACGGGCGAAGGGCTATTCAACGCGGTAATAAAATCCACCACGCCGATGCCGACATTTCTTGAAGCCAGCACGCAGCAGTTAACCATCGAGGTTTCGATAGGGTTATGCAGATAGATTTGCTCTTTTCTGGCGGAGATATCGATTTGCGCCCGCAACGGCGTGGTTCTGCCGGGCAGAATTGCGCGGGTGTTGGTGTTGGCCAGATCGGCCAGCGTGATTTCATCGGCTGTAGCAAGGGGGTGATCCACTGCTAACACTGCGACAGCACTGGCGTCGGCCAGCGGTTCAGCTTCCAGCCCTTTGATACCCGGCTGGCCGAAAATAAACCCAACGTCATAGTGATTTTCAGCAATCGCGTCTGTAATACGGCTGCTGCTTTCGATGTCTAAAAACAGGGAAAGATCGGGATATTTCTTGAGTAAGGTAGGGAGAACCTGGTCTGAGCAAAGAAACGAAAGCGCCTGAACGGCGGCGATGCGCAGGACACTGCCTTTAGCGTGGCGAATTTCATCGGCAATCAGCCCGATGTGATCCAACCCCAAATAAAGACGTTCAACTTCCCGATACAGCTTCATTGCCTCGGCACGTGGGATCAAGCCGCGTCCGTCTCTATCAAACAGCTTCAGATTCAGTGCGTCTTCAAAGTCCTTAATGAGTCGGCTGACGGCGGGCTGGGTGATGTACATCATGTTGGCGGCAGCGGTGATGCCTCCGGTGAGGATGACTTTATGGAAGGCTTCAACCTGACGGGGATTGATACGCATGCTAGTCACCTTAAAACATAACATTTAGTTATCAATTTAACACAAAATGCAATTTTTCATTATCCAATCTGACGCATAGACTCACAATCATAAGATTTAATACACTTCATTAGTACTCAATCATGGAACAGAGGGTTAGTGAATGAAGAAATCAACGCTGGCGTTATTGTTTACCGTTTTATTTTCATCTTCACCTTTGGTTTATAGCGCGGACCTGAATATCGGTTTGGCTTCCTCCACCACATCAATGGATCCGCAGTTTTATGTGGGTGGAGCGAATAGCGCAATGGCGCGCAATATTTTTGACGGTTTGGTTGTACAGGATGAAAAACAGCAGATTGCACCTGCCCTGGCAACCCGTTGGAAAGTGATTGACGACAAAACGTGGGAATTTGTATTGCGTCCTGGCGTCAAGTTTCACGACGGCAGTGATTTTACGGCTAAAGATGTGATTGCCAGCATTAAGCGTGTTGCGCTGGCCTCAAAAAACAGCCCAAGCTCTTACGCACCTTACGTCAGCGACATTGCTGAAGTAATAGAAGTGAATCCATTAACGGTGCGGATAAAGACAAAAGAGGCATCGCCGCTGCTGCTGAATAATTTAAGTCGGGTTTCCATTTTGCCCGCCCGACTTGAGAATGTCCCGACGGAAACGTTGAATTCAGGAAAAGAGGTGATTGGTACAGGGCCATTCAAATTTGTTTCCTGGGTGCCGGACGACCGAGTAGTCCTTAGTCGTAATGATGATTACTGGGGAGGAAAAGCCGAGTGGGACAACGTAACTGTCCGTGTATTTAAAAACAGTAGTGCACGTGTAGCAGCCGTATTATCCGGTGATGTGGACATGATTGAAAACGTTCCAACAGCCGACAGCAGTAATATTGAAAAAAATCAGCAGTTAAAAACGATTTCAACACCAGGGAATCGTATTATTTACCTTCATATGGATCAGCAGCGAGATGAATCACCGTTCGCCAAAGGTTCTGATGGTAAAAACCCATTACTAAAAAAAGAAGTACGCCAGGCGATGTCTTTAGCACTTAATCGTCAGGCAATCGTCGATCGTGTGATGGAGGGGCAGGCTGTTGTTGCCTCTCAGCTTGTACCGAAGGGGTATCTCGGGTATTCCGCTTCCATTCCTGCGCCGGTTTACAGTCCGGAGAAAGCCAAGCAGGAACTGGCAGCGGCGGGTTACCCCGATGGTTTCACGCTGACCTTCCATGCGTCTAACGATCGTTATCCTAATGATTCTAAAATTGCTCAGGCCATTGGCCAAATGTTCACACGTGTCGGCATCAAAACCGAAGTGGTTACGATGCCCGGCAGCGTGTACTTCTCGCGCGCTTCTCGCCAGGAATTCAGTTTGATTATGGGCGGGGCCGCGATTGAAACCGGGGAAGCCTCTGGTGTATTGGGACCATTGCTAGAAACCTTTGGCCCCAATGCAGGACAGGGGAATCGTGGTCGCTATTCCAATCCTGTCTTTGATAAAACGCTGAACGAAGCGCGTGCCACGTTGGATGATACCAAGCGAGATGCGCTGCTGGCTGAGGCAATGAACATCGGTATGAACGATCTGGGGGTGATTCCAGTGATGTTCTTGTCCAACACCTGGGCGATGAAAAAGCAGTATACCTACGTGGGCCGTTCCGATGCCTACACGCTGCCGTACTTTGTCCGTTCCGCGAAATAGTCACCTTTCAATCATGAGCCAAGAGGGGTGAGGCTTCACCCCTTATTACCGATAACAAGGAGAGCGGTGTGAATGCATTTAGCGGTGTTTTTCCCTATTTGGTGTCCCCAGTTAAACCCGATGGTCAGGTCGATAAGCCTGTGCTGGCACAGCTCACCGAGCACCTGATTCAGTGTGGCGTACATGGCGTGGTGCCATTGGGTAGCACGGGTGAATTTGCCTATCTCTCTGCGGCTCAGCGTCTCGATGTGGTTAAAACGGTGATCGAGACGACAGCAGGCCGTGTGCCCGTTATCGCAGGTGTCGCCTCTACCACCATTCAGGATGCCGTTGAGCAAACGAAACGTTACGTCGAACTGGGCGCTGATGGCATTCTCGCGGTGCTGGAAGCCTATTTCCCGTTGAACGATGACGGTGTCGAACAGTATTTCCGCGCCATTGCCGAGGCCGCACAGGGTAAACCGGCGGTGCTCTACACCAATCCTCAGTTCCAGCGCTCCGATTTGAGCTTGCCTGTCATAGAACGTCTGAGCCACGTCGAGAATATCCGCTATATCAAAGACGCCTCGACCAATACCGGGCGTTTGCTGTCCATTATTGAACGTACTCGTGGCCGGATGGAGGTGTTCTCTGCGTCCGCGCATATTCCCGCCTGCGTGATGCTGATTGGCGGTGTCGGTTGGATGGCGGGTCCGGCGTGTATCGTCCCCAAACAGAGTATCGCTCTGTATGAAGCCGCCCGCGCGGGAGACT
Source organism: Pectobacterium araliae (assembly GCF_037076465.1). NCBI lineage: Bacteria > Pseudomonadati > Pseudomonadota > Gammaproteobacteria > Enterobacterales > Pectobacteriaceae > Pectobacterium > Pectobacterium araliae. The sequence continues at coordinate 26,873 of NZ_AP028908.1, forward strand.
GGAACAGAGCCATGGAGCTTCAGCGTCCGCTGTGGCGCATCAATGAAATCTTTGCCCGTTATTCCATTGCCGGTTGTATTAAAGCGGCGCTGCAATTGCAGGGATTTGAAGTCGGTGACCCACTGCCACCTCAGCAGCCGTTGGATGAAAAGGCGCGTAAGGAGATCGCAGACGTTCTGGCATCTGTTGGCGGCCTCTAAAGCGAAATCGAGGTTGTTATTTTTAACGTTGTTGCCGTGTGGGCTTTCTGCACCTTGATATTTGTCAGTGCCGATTAAAAAAGAGAAAAGGAATAACCATAGGATGAGCGTCCTACCTATTATTATTGATTGCGATCCGGGGATCGATGACGCGATTGCGTTGTTAAGTGCATTTGTGGCTCCTGAGCTGGATATTCGCGGTATTTGCGCGGTGTGTGGCAACCAGCCAGTGGAAAAGACGGTGCGTAATGCGCTGCAAATTGTTGAGCTGGGTCAGCGCACGGATATCCCGGTTTTCGCTGGCTGTCATCGCCCGCTGTTACGCGAACCGATCCACGGTCAGTTTCACGGTGAAAGTGGATTAGGTCAGACGGTGCTGCCGGTGCCGCAAAAGCAGGCAGAACCGCAGCACGCGGTGAATTTTATTATCGAACAGTGCCAGCGGGCGATTGTCGATGGCAAGCCCATTACGCTGTGTACGCTCGGGCCATTAACCAATGTGGCGACGGCTTTGCGTATGGTGCCTGAGATTGCTAACGGCATTGAACGCATTGTGATGATGGGTGGCGCGTACCGGGAAGCGGGTAACCGCAGCCTGACGTCTGAATTTAATATGATTGCCGATCCGCAGGCGGCAAAAGTGGTGTTTGACTCGTCGATTGCGATCGTTGCGCTCCCGTTGGATGTCACGCATCGGGTGATTTTGACGCCGGAATTGGTCGCGCGTTTCATTGCGCTATCTGGACGTATTTCCGCACCTCTGGGCGAAATGATGGCGTTTTGGGATCGCAATGACATCCGTCGCTATGGTTCACGCGGTGGCCCATTACATGATCCGTTGGTTATTGCTTGGGTGCTGGCGCCGCACTGCTTCACGACGGAAAAAGCCAGCGTCTACATTGAGCAGGATAGCGAGCTGTGTATGGGGCAAACCGTTGCTGACTGGTACGGAAAAACCGCGCGTCAGCCAAATGTGGATGTGGTGACGGGAGTGGATGCCAAACAGGTGGTCGAACTGTTTGCTGACCTACTGAGCCGCTACGGGAAGGGAGCCTGATATGGTGCGAGAACGCATTATTATTGATACCGATCCCGGCGTTGACGATGCGATAGCCATTTGGCTGGCCTTGGCTTCACCTGAACTGGACGTGCTCGGTATCACCGCTGTGGCGGGTAATGTCCCGCTTGAGGCGACGCTGGCGAATGCCTGCAAAGTCGTTGGCCTGACGGGGCGAACCGATGTGCCGATTTTTGCGGGTGCATCGCGCCCGCTGATCCGTGAGCAGGTGTTTGGTAAATATGCGCATATCGGTGCATTTTCCCCTGAGTGGGTGCCAGATAGCACACTGTTGCCGGAGCAGGAACACGCCGTCGATTTTCTGGTGCGAACGACGCGCCAGGCAGCAGCGGACAATAATCCGATCACGCTGTGTTCGATAGGGCCGATGACCAATCTGGCCTTGGCGCTGCGTTTTCATCCTGATGTTGCGCGCGGTATCAAACAGATTGTGTCCATGAGCTGTGCCTTTACCGCGTTGGGCAATCGTGTGCCATGGGCTGACTTTAACGTTTATGCCGATCCCCATGCGGCGGATATCGTCTTTTCCTCCGGCGTTCCCCTTGTCATCATGCCGTTGGATATGACGTTTCAGGCATTGATTCAGGCGGAACAGATTGATGAGATTGAACGCAGCGGCGGTGAACCGGGCAAGGCGATGGCGGCGCTATTACGCACGTTCGATCGTAATGAAGTGGCACGTTTTGGTCGCGAAGGTGGTCCGATTCATGATGCAACCGTCATTTCATGGCTGCTAAAACCTGAGCTGTTCCAATCGGCGTCTGTGCGTGTAGGCGTGGAAGTCACCGGCAAAACGGCGGGCTACGTGTTTGCCGATTTTTATCACAAACTGGATGAGCCGGATAATGCGCTGGTCATGCGGGAAATCGACGAACAAGGGTTTCTCAGCCTGATTGCCGATCGCCTGCGCTGCTACGGTTTAGAAGCAACTACAGGTTTAGAAGCAACTACAGGTTTAGAAGCAACTACAGGTTTAGAAGCAACTACAGGTTTAGAAGCAACTACGGGTTCAGAAGCAGTAACGGGTTCTGAAGTCATAAATAGCTCAGAGGAGCGCTGATGGTTGCCTACCTGCTAAGCCGAATCGGACAAACGCTGCTGACGCTGGCTGTTATGTCGGTGCTGGTGTTTGTGGGTGTCTATCTGGTCGGTAATCCGGTCGATATGCTGTTGGGCGCAACGGCCACGCCAGCGGAACGGCTGGCGGTGATTCAGTCCTTCGGTCTGGATAAGCCCGTCTGGGAACAGTACGGGCTGTTTGTCTGGAACGCCTTTCAGGGCGACATGGGCAAGTCTTTCATCTTTAACCAACCGGCGCTGACGCTGATTTTTCAGCGCATGCCGGCCACGCTCGAACTGGCGATGGTGGCGTTCGTGATGGCGCTGGTTGTCGGTATCCCGCTGGGGATTTACGCGGGTCTAAAGCCGGACAGCGCGGTGTCCAAATCCATCATGACCTTCTCCATTCTGGGCTTTAGCCTGCCCACGTTCTGGATCGGGCTGGTGATGATTATGCTGTTCAGCGTGAAGCTAGGCTGGCTGCCCTCGTCGGGCAGGGGGGATACTCACGATCTGTTCGGCATCCCATTCAGTTTTCTCACCCGCGATGGCCTCGAACACCTGTTGCTGCCCGCGTTTAATCTCGCACTGTTTAAGATCTCGCTGGTCATTCGCCTGATGCGGGCGGGCGTGATGGAGTGTCTGCAACAGGATTATGTGCAGTTTGCCCGAGCAAAGGGGCTGTCGGAAACCCGCATTGTGCTGGTTCATGTGCTGCGCAACACGCTGATTCCTCTGATTACCGTGCTGGGGCTGGAACTGGGATCGCTGATTGCGTTCGCTGTGGTCACGGAAACGATTTACGCCTGGCCGGGCATGGGTAAGTTGATTATTGACTCGATCGCTGTGCTCGATCGCCCGGTCATCCTGGCTTACCTGATGATTACCGTCGTGATGTTCAGCGTGATCAACCTGCTGGTGGATTTACTGTACGTGTTGGTCGATCCGCGCGTGCGGCTGGGAGGAGATAAGGGATGACGGGGAATACCATACATCAGCCCACGGTCGTGAAAAAAGCATCGCATCCGGTGGTGCGCGTCATGATGGCGCTGGTCAACGATCGGCTGGCGCTGTGTGGGCTGATCATGCTGGCGATTTTTGTGCTGTTGGCGCTGTTTGCCCCGCTTCTGTCGCCGCAGAACCCCTACGATCTCATGCAGCTCGACATCATGGATGGCCGACTGGCACCAGGTTCCTCCAGTATGGCGGGCATGACGTACTGGCTGGGGACGGACGATCAAGGGCGCGACCTGTTCAGCGCGATTCTGTACGGTACTCGCATCAGCCTGATGGTCGGTTTCTCTAGTGCGATACTCGCGCTGCTGATTGGTGCCTCGCTGGGGTTGATTAGTGCCTACGTCGGTGGAAAAACGGATGCCACGATCATGCGTATCGTCGATATCCAGCTTAGCTTCCCGCCGATCCTGATTGCGCTGATCCTGCTGGCGGTGCTGGGGCAAGGCGTCGATAAGATCATCATGGCGCTGGTGGTGACCCAGTGGGCTTACTACGCGCGCACGATTCGCGGTTCAGCGCTGGTGGAGCGTCGCCGCAGCTATGTGGATGCGGCGCGCAGCATGGCGTTGTCCAACCGCCGCATCCTGTTTCGCCATATTTTACCGAACTGTCTGGCACCGCTAATCGTGGTGGTAACGATGCGCATTGCCTACGCCATCATGCTGGAAGCCACGCTTTCGTTTCTGGGGATCGGTCTACCGGTGACGGAACCGTCGCTGGGGCTGCTGATTTCTAACGGTTTTGAGTACCTGATGTCGGGCGACTACTGGATCAGCTTCTTCCCAGGGTTAACGCTGTTGCTGCTGATTGTGGCGATCAATCTGGTGGGGGATGCGCTGCGCGACATCCTCAACCCACGGAATTAACCAGTGGGAACGCCCGTGGGAATAAGGGGTAATGAACACATGACAGCGCCGATTATGTCTGTTTCGCATCTGACCACCGCCTTTCAGGTGAACGGCGAATGGATGAACGTGGTGCGGGATTTGTCCTTCACGATTGGCGAGAAAGAGACCGTCGCCGTGGTGGGGGAATCCGGTTCAGGGAAGAGCGTGATGGCGAAATCCATCATGCGCTTGTTGCCACCCGGCCAAAGCCGGGTTGAAGGTCAGATTCATTTTGACGGCACCGAACTGCTGTCGCTCCCCAATAAAGCGATGCAGGATGTGCGCGGCAACCGCATCGGCATGATTTTCCAGGAGCCGATGACCAGCCTGAATCCGGTTTTGCCGATTGGTTACCAGATTACGGAAGTGCTGCGCCGCCATCGCGGCATGGGGAAAGCCGAAGCGCGCGCTGAAGCGGTGCGCCTGTTGGAAAAAGTCCGCATTCCGGCCGCCAAATCACGGCTGAACGAATACCCGCAGAGCTTCTCCGGTGGGATGCGCCAGCGCGTGGTGATCGCGATTGCGCTGGCCTGCCACCCGAAATTATTGATTGCCGATGAACCGACGACGGCGCTGGACGTCACGATTCAGGCACAAATTCTGACGCTGATAAAAACCCTTCAGGAAGAAGAAGGGATGTCGGTGCTGTTTATTACCCACGACATGGGCGTGGTGGCGGAAGTGTCCGACCGTACGCTGGTGATGTATCAGGGAGAGATGGTGGAAAACGCCGTCACGCGGGAAATCTTCCACCACCCACAACAGCCCTATACCCGCATGCTGCTGTCTGCGGTGCCCAAATTAGGGTCGATGTCCGGCAGCGCGTGGCCGCAACGCTTTCCACTGGTGGATCTCAAAACGGGCGAGCGCCAGCCTGTGTCGGAAGCGGTGAATACCGTGTCGGGCGAGGAACCGGTGCTGACGGTCAAAAATCTGGTTACTCGATTTGATATCCGATCAGGATTTTTCCGTCGGCTGTCGGGGCGCGTTCATGCGGTGGAGAACGTCTCGTTCGATCTCTGGCCGGGAGAAACGCTTGCGCTGGTCGGGGAGTCAGGCTGCGGTAAATCCACCACGGGGCGGTCGATTATTCGCCTCAACGATGCCGTCAGCGGCGAGATTCAACTGCTGGGAAAAAATATCCTCACGGCGGATAAGCGTGAACTGACGGATTCGCGGCGGCAGATTCAGATGGTGTTTCAGGATCCGTATGAAAGCCTGAACCCGCGCATGCGGATAGGGGAAGCGATTGCCGAACCGATGCTGCTGCACGGTCTGGCGACCCGACAGAATGTGAATGCAAGAGTGAGCGCGCTGCTGGAACAGGTCGGGTTATCCAGGGATATGGCCTCGCGTTTCCCGCATCAGTTCTCCGGCGGGCAGCGGCAGCGTGTGTGTATTGCGCGTGCCCTGGCGCTGGAGCCGAAAGTGATTATTGCCGATGAATCGGTATCGGCGCTGGATGTGTCCGTCAAAGCGCAGGTGATCAACCTGATGCTGGATCTCCAGCAGAAGCTGGGGCTGTCATTCTTGTTTATCTCGCACGATATGGCGGTGGTCGAACGCATTAGCCACCGCGTAGCGGTGATGTATCTCGGCGAAATCGTGGAGATCGGGCCACGTTCGGCGATCTTCGATAATCCGCAGCATGATTACACCCGACGTCTGATTTCTGCGGTGCCCGTGCCTGACCCAGATACCCGTCCGGTGCGTAATATCACCCATGATGAACTGCGCAGTCCGGTACGCGCCCCCGATTTCCACCCTCCCGCACGCCGCTATAAGCAGGTCGGGGAAGGGCATTTTGTACTGGAGCAGGCGTAACTTTATCCTTACCTGAATTTGCCATTAATGACGGTTCTTTTGCGTGCGCGTTGCGTACAGCCTGAACCGTCATTCTTTTTCTTCCCTTCCTTTCTATCTCTGCTGCTGGCGCGCTTAGCCACCTTCCAACTTCGCTCGGCTCAATGCGTCTGGATGTTGAAATTCGGTAATGCACGATGTTGCAAAGCTGTATCAATTGTCCGTTTTGTGATCCAGATTGTAGTACAACACATATAAATGGTACTACAATCAAGCCAAGGAAAGAGGGAGTGATGCGGTTATTGTGCAACAGTTCGACGACGTCAGGCGGCATGGCGGGTAAAGTAAGTGCAGTGATATCAATCCGTTTTGTCTCGTTGAGGTGATGATGAATAAGCAGGAATTAAGCAAAACCGACCGCATCATTCTGGATATTGGCCAACAGATCGTTGGTGGGAAATACGCTCCGGGCACGCCGCTACCCGCAGAAGCTGAGTTGTGTGAAGAGTTTCAGACCTCGCGCAACATCATTCGTGAAGTGTTCAGGGCGCTGATGGCGAAAAGGCTGGTGGAAGTGAAGCGGTATCGCGGCGCGTTTGTCGCCGCACGTAATCAGTGGAATTACCTGGATACCGACATTCTGCAATGGGTTCTGGCAAGCGATTACGACCCACGTCTGATCAGTGCGATGAGCGAAGTGCGAAATCTGGTGGAGCCGACGATTGCACGCTGGGCGGCTGAACGCGCGACTTCAAGCGAACTGGCGGTGATTGAAGCGGCGCTGAACGACATGATTTCCAACCATCAGAATCGTGATGCGTTCAATGAAGCAGACATTCGTTTTCATGAGGCGGTATTGGCGGCGGTGCATAACCCGGTACTACAGCAGTTGAGCATCGCGATCAGTTCGTTGCAGCGTGCAGTGTTTGAACGCACCTACATGCCGGACGAAGACAACATGCCACGGACATTGCGTGAGCATCAGGATCTTTACGATGCCATTCGGCATCAGGATATTGCAGCAGCAGAGCGGGCGGCGTTGACCATGATCGCCAGCTCAACCAAACGGTTAAAGGACATTACATGAGTGAAAGCTATATCGCCATTGACTGGGGTTCGACCAATCTGCGGGCGTGGCTGTACCTGGATGGCGTCTGTATCGATAGCGTGAAGTCTGAAGCGGGCGTCACACGTTTGAACGGTCAGACGCCGCAGCAGGTTTTTCAGCAGATCGTTGCGCCGTGGCAGCAGCACAATGTGCCCGTCGTGATGGCGGGCATGATCGGCAGCAATGCGGGCTGGCTTTCGGTGCCTTATTTGTCATGCCCGACTCGCCTGACGGACGTCGCCCACCGCCTGACGCGTGTAGAAGAAGCGCAGCCACTGGCCGCCTGGATCGTTCCGGGGTTGAGCATTGCGCAGGATGATAACTGTAATGTGATTCGCGGTGAAGAAACTCAGTTGATTGGCGCGTATAGCGAATGTCCTTCCTCTCTTTATTTGATGCCGGGAACCCACTCGAAATGGGTGCGGGCCGATGACAGCAACGTGCTGGATTTCCGCACGGTGATGACGGGTGAGCTGCACCACCTGCTGATGACGCAGTCGTTAATTGGCGTAGGGCTGACCGAACAGCAGTCGTCCCCCGAGGCTTTCCAGCAAGGGCTGGAGTTAGGCTTTGCCGATGACAATATTATCCGTTGCCTGTTTGAAACCCGTGCGGCGCACGTACTGGGGCGTTTGGAGAAAAGTGCCGTTAGCGACTGGCTGTCCGGGCTGCTGATTGGCAATGAAGTCTCACAAATGCAGCGCCACTATCAGGTGGCGGAGGGAGACTCCATCACGTTAATCGGTTCTCCTGCGCTGACCGCGCGCTACGAAAAAGCATTACAACGAGCTGGATTGCGCTGGCAGCAGCTAGATGGCGATCGGGCTTTTCAGGCAGGAATAAGGAGCATTGTTAATGAGTTGGAATACTAATCTTCCCTTGATTGCGATTCTACGCGGAATTACGCCGGATGAAGTTCTGGGGCATGTCGCGGCACTGCTGGATGCCGGATTCGACGCTGTGGAGATCCCACTGAATTCGCCGAATCCGTATGAAAGTATTCAACTGGCGGTAGAACATTTCGGCGATCGTGCCCTGATCGGTGCGGGTACGGTACTCAAACCCGAATATGTCGACAAATTGCAGGAAATTGGCAGCAAGCTGGTGGTTACTCCCAATATTTCTCCCGAGGTGATTCGTCGGGCGGTGGGCTACGGCATGACCGTGTGCCCAGGCTGTGCCACCGCGACGGAAGCCTTCGTGGCGTTGGAAGCCGGTGCACAGTCCCTGAAAATTTTCCCGTCATCGGCATTTGGGCCGGACTACATCAAGGCGCTGAAAGCGGTGCTGCCAAAAGACGTTCCCGTCTTTGCCGTCGGTGGCGTCACGCCAGAAAACCTGAAGGATTACCTTAGTGCGGGCTGCATCGGTGCCGGGCTAGGCAGCGATCTGTATCGAGCCGGCCAGTCGGTTGATGTTACCGCGCAAAAAGCACATGCATTTGTTAACGCCTATAAGGACGCTGTTCAATGAAAATTACCAAAATTACAACGTACCGGCTGCCGCCACGCTGGATGTTCCTGAAGATTGAAACCGATGAAGGCATTGTCGGCTGGGGCGAACCGGTTATCGAAGGCCGTGCACGTACGGTTGAAGCTGCCGTTCACGAGCTGTCTGACTATCTGATCGGGCAAGACCCGGCACGCATCAACGATATCTGGCAGGTGCTTTACCGCGCGGGTTTCTACCGCGGCGGCCCAATCCTGATGAGCGCCATCGCCGGTATCGATCAGGCATTGTGGGATATCAAAGGCAAGGCGCTGGGTGTACCGGTTTATCAGCTACTGGGTGGGCTGGTGCGCGATAAGATCAAGGCCTACAGCTGGGTTGGCGGCGATCGTCCTTCCGAAGTGATTGCCGGTATCAAGAAGCTGACCGACATTGGCTTCGATACCTTCAAGCTGAACGGCTGTGAAGAGATGGGCATCATTGATAACTCGCGCAAAGTGGATGCGGCGGTGGCCGTGGTCGCTGAAATCCGCGAAGCCTTTGGTAACAGCATCGAATTCGGTCTGGATTTCCACGGTCGTGTGGATGCGCCGATGGCGAAAATCCTGATCAAAGAGCTGGAACCGTACCGTCCGTTGTTTATTGAAGAGCCAGTGCTGGCTGAACAGGCGGAATACTATCCTCGTCTGGCGGCGCAAACCCACCTACCAATTGCAGCGGGCGAGCGTATGTTCTCACGCTTTGATTTTAAACGCGTACTGGCAGATGGCGGACTGGCCATTATTCAGCCTGACCTGTCTCACGCAGGGGGAATTACCGAGTGCTTTAAAATTGCCGCAATGGCGGAAGCCTATGATGTCGCGCTGGCACCACACTGCCCATTAGGTCCAATTGCCCTGGCAGCCTGTTTGCACCTCGACTTTGTGGCACGTAACGCCGTATTCCAAGAGCAAAGTATGGGCATCCATTATAATAAAGGTGCCGAGCTGTTGGACTACGTTCTTAATAAAGAAGACTTTGCTATGACCGACGGTCATTTCTATCCACTGAATAAGCCAGGCCTTGGTGTGGAAATTAATGAAGAGTTGGTTATCGAACGTAGTAAGAATGCGCCAGACTGGCGTAACCCGGTGTGGCGTTATCCTGATGGTGCCGTCGCCGAGTGGTAATACCTCTTATTTTCGTTGGCTTGCCTGCAACGAAAGTTGTGTAGGGTATAAGAAATACAATAGGTTAGATGTTTGGTAACCCGTAATACATAACGCATTTCCCCGACGCGATGGAATAGAACAATCAGGGATTATCACGAAATAGATTATTTTGTGAGGGATTACTATTTTATTGTGTCGGGGAAAGTAATCTTCCACTTATCATGAGCCACCGCCGGGATTTTAAAAATAAAACGCCATACTCAATAGGGGAATATATTGACGTGCGCGGTTATTTATTTCATTAGAAAAAATAAAGCATACCAACTGCTGGTGTTGTTGAACGTTCAAAATAACGGGCAATAAATATGGCTGCCCGTTTAATAAATAACAGGAACATAAGATGGATATGACATTAACTACCCGTCCTACAAAACGGCGTTATTTCACCTTGCTGATGATTTTTATTACCGTCGTCATTTGCTATGTGGATCGGGCCAACCTGGCTGTGGCGTCGGCACATATTCAGGAAGAGTTCGGCATTACAAAAACACAAATGGGCTATATTTTTTCTGCGTTTGCCTGGACCTATACGTTATGCCAAATACCTGGCGGCTGGTTCCTTGACCGCGTCGGCTCAAAGGTCACCTATTTTATCGCCATCATGGGATGGTCGATTGCTACGTTACTGCAAGGTTTCGCCACGGGTCTGGCATCATTGATTGGGTTACGTGCCGTGACCGGGCTGTTTGAAGCTCCCGCGTTTCCGACAAACAACCGCATGGTAACCAGCTGGTTCCCTGAGCAAGAACGTGCTTCGGCCGTTGGATTCTATACATCGGGGCAGTTTGTGGGTCTGGCATTTCTTACGCCATTACTCATTTGGCTTCAGGAAATCCTGAGCTGGCATTGGGTGTTTATTGTCACCGGCGGCATCGGTATTGTCTGGGCTCTTATCTGGCATTTCGTTTATCAGCCACCGAAGAAAAGTAAAGGGATCAATCAGGCTGAGTTGGACTACATTGCTGAAGGCGGCGGTATTGTTGATGGTGATGCGCCGACCGAGAAGAAAGCACGTACTCCATTGACAGCGGCTGACTGGAAGCTGGTGTTTAACCGTAAACTGGTGGGCGTGTATATCGGGCAGTTTGCCGTGACCTCTACGTTGTGGTTCTTCCTGACGTGGTTCCCTAACTACCTGACACAGGAAAAACAGATTAGTGCACTGACGGCAGGCTTCATGACGACAGTACCTTTCCTGGCGGCGTTTGTTGGCGTGTTGCTTTCCGGATTTGTGGCGGATCGTTTGGTGCGCAGCGGAAAATCGATCGGTCTGGCGCGTAAAACGCCGATTATCTGTGGTCTGTTGATTTCAACTTGCATCATGGGGGCGAACTACACGAATGATCCGGTATGGATTATGACGCTGATGGCCGTGGCGTTCTTTGGCAATGGTTTTGCATCGATCACCTGGTCGCTGGTGTCGTCGCTGGCACCGATTCGTCTGATTGGCCTGACGGGCGGGGTATTCAACTTTGTCGGCGGTCTGGGCGGTATTACGGTGCCGTTGATCATTGGCTATCTGGCACAGGACTACGGTTTTGCTCCGGCACTGACCTACATTGCTGGTGTGGCTTTGGTTGGTGCGCTGTCTTACATCTTACTGGTGGGTGAAGTGAAGCGTGTAGGGTAACTCGCGCCTTTCAGCGTTCAGACGAAACCATAAAAAAACGGACTTTCCTCTTGATTGAGAAAAGTCCGTTTAATTTTTTGATTGTTTATCAGTAGGCATTATTTGTAGATAACGGCGACGCCGCGCAGTTGGTTATCACCGGTTGCAGAGGTGATGGTGAAGGCGTTGGCACCGGCTTTTTCTGCTTTCTGAGCCAACTGCGTTTGCAGTGAATCCAGGCTGCGTGCTGTTGCGGTGACGACACCGACTTTTTCCAGACGCTGTGCCTGTTGTGAAGAGACCTGGTCGGCGGCGAAAGCACCGAAAGACAGAGTAGAAAGTACGACAGCAGCGGCGAAGAATTTTACGTTTTTCATGTGATGTATCCTATTCAATGTTGTTTGGAGTGAAAGGGTATTTCCTTTCGATGAAGAGGATATTACGCCGATGATGTGAGAAGGGAAAACGGAGTGTTTTGAGAATCTTTGTCAATATTACTGATGTTGAGTCTGGCGATAAGATACACAGTCTCGATCGCCAGAATGAAGGTTATATCACCGCCTGCTGAGGTAAAGGGAATGAGGTTGGAACCAGTACGCGTTCCAGCACCTGAGCTTCCAGTTCCGCTAGCTTTGCCGAGCCGCGACGCCGTGGTCGTGGCAAATCCACCGTGATGTCCAGCCCCACGTGCCCTTCCTCGATAAGAATCACCCTGTCGGCTAACGCAATGGCTTCGGAGACATCGTGCGTCACCAGCAGCACGGTGAACCCGTGCTGGAGCCACAGATTTTCGATCAGGCTTTGCATCTCGATGCGGGTTAAGGCATCCAACGCGCCCAGCGGTTCATCCAGCAGCAGCAGACGCGGATGATGAATGAGCGCGCGTGCCAGCGCAACGCGCTGCTTCTGACCACCGGATAGCGCCGCTGGCCAGTCGTTGGCGCGATCGGCTAGCCCAACGGAGACCAGCGCCTCCAGCGCTTTCTCACGCCAGTTGCCGCGTAGCCCCAGCCCGACATTATCGATCACCTTTTTCCATGGCAGCAGTCGTGCTTCCTGAAACATTAGCCGCGTGTCGTCTTTCGCGCTGCTGAGTGGCGCGGTGCCCGTCAGCAGTTCACCACTGCTGGCGGCTTCCAGACCAGCGAGCAGTCGCAGCAGGGTGCTTTTACCACAGCCGCTGCGGCCGACGATGGCTACAAACTGCCCGGAAGGAATGCGCAACTGCACGTCATTCAGCACGGTGCGCTGGCCGTAGTGCTTGGTGATGGCATCGATCACCAGCGGCGTCCCCTTGGTGAGCGGCGACGGTGAATGAGAGGGTGAATGAGAGGGTGTTGCAAAATCGGTAACAGCGGTCATGATGCGTCCCTCGATGAGGTTTGATAAGCCGGATTCCAGCGCAGCCAAATGCGCTCCAGCCCCTGAGCGCTGATATCGGCCAGTTTGCCGAGCAGAGCGTAAAGGATGATGGCGACCACCACCACGTCCGTTTGCAGAAACTCGCGGGCGTTCATGGCGAGATAGCCGATGCCAGAGTTGGCAGAAATAGTTTCCGCGACGATCAGCGTCAGCCACATAAAGCCCAACGCGAAACGGATACCGACCATGATGGACGGCAGCGCGCCGGGCAGCACTACCTGAGAAAACAGGCTAATACCGGAAAGGCCATAGCTACGCGCCATTTCCAGCAGGCCGCGATCGATGTTTTTAATACCGTGATAGGTGTTGAGGTAAACCGGAAACAGCGTACCCAGTGCGACCAGAAAAATCTTGGCCGCCTCATCAATACCAAACCACAGAATCACTAGCGGAATCAGCGCCAGATGGGGGACGTTGCGGATCATCTGCACCGAACTGTCCAGCAGACGCTCGCCCCAACGTGACAGCCCGGTGATAAAGCCGAGCACCAATCCGATGCTGCCGCCGATAGTAAATCCAATCAGGGCGCGCCAGCCGCTGATCGCCAGATGCTGCCACAGTTCGCCGCTAGCGATGAGTGACCACCCCGAAGTAATCACCGAACTGGGCGCAGGTAGAATCCGGTTGGATAGCCAGCCGAACTCGACGGAGATCTGCCACGCGACCAGCAGCGTCACGGGGAGCAGGAAAGGCGCAAACCGCTGCGCCAGTGAAGAGAGCGTTCTTGCCATGATTGATTCCTCAGCTTTGCGAGACTTTGCGCGGTACATAGCGGTTTGCCACCACTTCTCCCGCGTTGTTCACGGCATGTAGCGGCGTCGGCTGCTGTGCCAAATCGAGGTGCGGGAACAGCAGTTCACCCACGCGATAGGCCTCTTCCAGGTGCGGATAGCCAGACAGGATAAAGGTATCGATCCCAAGATCGGCATATTCCTGAATGCGTTCGGCCACTGTTGGACCATCACCAACCAGCGCCGTACCCGCACCTCCGCGGACCAGACCGATACCGGCCCACAGATTTGGGCTGATCTCCAGCTTGTCCTTTTTGCCGCCGTGCAGGGCTGCCATACGCTGTTGCCCGACGGAATCGAAACGCGCCAGCGCCGCCTGTGCATCGGCGATGGTTTGTTCATCCAGATGGGAAATCAACCGATCGGCAGCCTGCCAGGCTTCCTCGGTGGTTTCCCGCACGATGACGTGCAGGCGAATACCGAAGCGAACCTCACGCCCTTGTGCTGCGGCTTTAGCGCGGACTTCCGCCAGCTTTTCTTTCACCTGCTCAGGTGGTTCCCCCCAGGTCAGGTAGAGATCAACCTGCTCCGCCGCCAGATTTTGTGCGGCTTCAGACGAACCGCCAAAATAGAGCGGTGGGCGTGGCTGCTGAACGGGTGGGTAAAGCAGTTTGGCATCTTTGACTTGAATGTGTTTACCGGAGAAATCGACAGTTTCCCCTTCCAGTAATCTGCGCCAGATGTGAGTGAATTCTGCTGAGGCTTCATAGCGTTCTTCATGGCTGAGGAACAGCCCTTCAGCAGCCAACTCTTCCGGGTCGCCGCCCGTTACTAGATTGAACAGTGCGCGACCGTTAGACAGCCTGTCCAGCGTGGCGGCCTGACGTGCGGCGATGGTGGGGGAAATCACGCCAGGGCGCAGGGCGACGAGAAATTTCAGCCGCTGCGTCACCGGGATGAGCGATGCTGCCACCAGCCAGGAATCTTCGCAGGAGCGACCCGTCGGCAGCAGCACGCCGCCGAATCCTTGCCGCTCGGCGGCTTGTGCCACCTGTTGCAGATAGCTGTAATCAACATGACGTGCGCCCTCGGTGCTACCCAGATAGCGACCGTCTCCGTGGGTGGGCAGAAACCAGAATACGTTAAGACTCATGGCGTGTTCTCCTGAACGGTAAACGTGTGATAAGCGAATTACGGCGTTTGGGGGTGCCAGACGCGCTCTGCGATATTGACCTTCACTGGCACCAGCCGGTTTTCATAAAACAGGTCGGCGGTGGATTGCTGTGCCTTGATCGTGGCGGCATCCAACGGTTCGATAGTGGTTGGCGGGCGATGATCGAGTGCCGTTTCAATCACTTTTTCCGGTAGCCCCACCGCGTTGGCTAACAGTGTGACGCTTTGCGTCCGGTCACTGAACGTTAAGGCATCGGCTTTGGTTAGCACGTCCAGTACCTGACGAATAAAGGTGCCGTGCGCTTCGGTATAAAGGCGTCCCGCCAGATAGAAGGAACCGGTTTTCTCCAGCCCGCTGCTGTCAACCAGTACGCGGACGCCGCCTTCCAGCAGCGCGGCAGAATAATAGGGGTCCCAGATCGCCCATGCATCGACGTTGCCTTGCTGGAAGGCTGCTCGGGCGTCAGCAGGTGTCAGGTAGGTCGGTTGGATATCAGTGAATTTCAGCCCGTCTCGTTGCAGCGCACGCAGCAACGTGTTGTGCGCGCTGGAGCCTTTCTGGAAAGCGACTTTGCGACCTTTCAGATCGGCAACGGTTTTCACCGGACTGTCTTCTCGTACCAGAATGACCTCTGCTTCGGGCTTCGGCGGTTCCACGCCGACATACAGCAGATCAGCGCCAGCGGCCTGCGCAAAAATAGGCGGGATATCACCTGTACTGCCGAGATCGATACTGCCAACATTCAGCGCTTCCAACATCTGTGGACCTGCGGGGAATTCAACCCAGCTGATTTTGGTGTTGGGGAACTGTTTCTCCAGCAACTGGTGAGATTTTGCCAGCACCAGACTGATCGACCCTTTCTGATAGCCGACGCGTAGCTGCGTCGGTACGCTGTCCTGCGCATCAGCGGTGGACATAAGTAATACGGCACCAGCGGCCAGAATCGCGGCGATCTGGCGTAGCCGCGCTGTCACATTTTTCCATAACGGTGTGCGCTGCCCATGTCCTTCCGTGCCCGATCGTTTCATCATCAATGACATTCGTCGGATCGCTCCCTTATAACGAAAAATTGAAATACGTAGAGAAAATTCAATATCAAGTGATAAACATAACAGGGGGGCGGTGGGCTTTTTAAATCTCAATTTGTCGTTTTTATAGCCAAAAGTAGAAAATACCTGAAATCAACGCACTTAGCGTAACCAGTGCTGCAATCGTGGGTTTACCCGTCCTTTATGTCTGAAACACGTTTTCCATGACCTGCCTCACATTGTTTCCCGCAATGTCTATCATTTCGTGAACCTATTCTCAGATATTGATTTTTTTCATGGAAAACGGTTTCCGTTGTGTTTCCATAGGCGTGTTTCCAATGAGGGTGTGTTCAATGACCGTGTTTATTCACGACGCTTTTATTGATGACGTTTTTGATTCATAACGCACGTACGACGGGGTGTTGAAAATGAAAAGGATCATGCTTTGTTGTTCCGCTGGGATGTCTACCAGTCTGTTAATGAGAAAGATGAAGGAGGCGGCCGATACGCGTGGTCTGGACGTTGAGATTGCCGCCTACGCCGCCCATGAATTTGATGAACAAGTCGGTAAGTATGACGTTGTGCTGCTGGGGCCGCAGGTGAAATACATGCTGGCGTCATTCAAGGAGAAAGCCGAGGGAAAAGGCGTGCCCGTGGCTGCGATAGACATGATGGATTACGGTATGCAGCGCGGTGACAACGTGCTGGATTTTGCCTTTTCGCTAATCGAAAAATCAGGACAACCGCTATGAGTGGCCTCTATCAATCGATGGTGAATATCATCGAACAAAAGATTACCCCGCTGGCGGGTGTGGTAGGGCAACAGCGCCACATCATCGCGATCCGTGATGGTTTTATCGCCGCGCTGCCTTTTATGATCATCGGTTCATTTATGCTGGTGTTCATCTTTCCGCCGTTCTCGCCAGATACCACGCTGGGGTTTGCCCGCGCGTGGCTCGATTTCTCCGTGGCCTACCGCGAGCAGCTGATGCTGCCGTACTACCTCAGTATGGGGGTCATGACCTTCTTTATCTCAGTAGGGATTGGGGCCAGTCTTGGTAAGCATTACAAGCTGGACCCGATCATGACTGGACTGCTGGCGCTGATGGCGTTTCTGCTGGTGGCCGCGCCTTATCACGATAAGCAGATTTCCACTCAGTATTTCTCCGGTGAGGGGATTTTTACCGCGATTCTGACGTCCATTTATGCGGGTGAAGTGTATGCCTGGCTGAAGAAGCGCCACATCACGATTCGCCTGCCGAAAGAGGTGCCGACTGGCGTGGCGCGTTCGTTTGAAATCCTCATCCCTGTTCTGGTCATCGTCGCGACGCTGCACCCATTTAATCTGTTCATCCAATCTGCGACCGACATGATTATCCCGGAAGCCATTATGCATCTGTTGGCACCACTGATTTCAGCGTCGGATTCGCTGCCCGCCATTCTGATTTCGGTGTTTATCTGCCAGATTCTGTGGTTTGCCGGGATTCACGGTGCACTGATCGTTACCGGAATTATGAACCCGTTCTGGATGACCAATCTGGCGCTGAATCAGGCTGCGCTCTCGGCAGGCGCACCGCTGCCGCATATTTATTTGCAGGGATTCTGGGATCACTACCTGTTGATTGGCGGAGTCGGTTCTACGTTACCGCTGGCTTTTTTGTTACTGCGTAGCCGCGCCGTTCATCTACGCACGATTGGCCGGATGGGCGTGGTGCCGAGCTTTTTCAACATCAATGAACCGATTCTGTTTGGTGCACCGATCATCATGAACCCGCTGCTGTTCCTGCCGTTTATTTTCGTGCCGATGGTCAATGCCGTTATTGCCTATACGGCGACGAAGCTCGGCTGGATCGCGCAGGTGGTTTCCCTGACGCCATGGACGACGCCTGCGCCGATTGGTGCATCGTGGGCGGCGAACTGGGCGTTCAGTCCGGTAATTATGTGTCTGCTCTGCATGGTGATGTCGGCCGCGATGTACTACCCGTTTCTGAAAGTCTATGAGCGCACGTTGCTCAAACAGGAACAGGAGAAACAACAGCAGGCTGCGGGCGAAGCCAGCGCATAAATATGAGTGAAGTAGAGAGGAACGTATGCACGATCATCTTCAGAACGATTTTCGCTTTCCCGCGAATTTTTGGTGGGGTAGCGCCAGTTCGGCACCACAAACGGAAGGCGAGAGCCTCAATTATGGTAAAAGTGCCACCGTATGGGATGAATGGTTCGCCACGCAGCCTGGCCGTTTTCACCAACAGGTCGGGCCAGCGGATACCTCCACGTTTTATCAGCACTGGCGTGAAGATATCGCGCTGCTGAAGACGCTGAATCACAACACGTTCCGAACGTCGATCTCCTGGGCGCGGCTGATTCCCGACGGCGTGGGTGAGCCGAATCCGCAAGCGGTGGCGTTTTATAATCAGGTCATTGATGAAATGCTGGCGCAGGGCATCACGCCGTTTATCAATCTGTTCCATTTTGATATGCCGATGGTGATGCAGCGGCTGGGTGGCTGGGAAAATCGGGCGGTGGTGGTGGCCTACGCAGGCTATGCGGCGACCTGCTTCCGTCTGTTTGGCGACAGGGTAAAGCACTGGTTTACATTCAATGAACCCGTGGTGCCGGTGGAAGGCGGGTATCTGTATGATTTCCACTACCCGAACGTGGTGGACTTCAAGCGTGCCGCGACGGTGGCGTATCACACCATGCTGGCGCACGCGCTGGCGGTGAAAACCTATCGCGAGCAGTCTCAGGACGGGGAGATCGGTATTATCCTCAATCTGACGCCTTCCTATCCGCGATCGCAACATCCGGCCGATGTTAACGCGGCCAACATCGCCGATCTGATGTTTAACCGCAGTTTCCTCGATCCTGCGCTGAAGGGCGAGTATCCGCAGGAACTGGTTGATTTGCTAAAGCAATACGGCCAACTACCAAATTGCCAGCCTGACGATCGGGCGCTGCTGGCCGATGGTGTTGTCGATCTGCTGGGTATTAACTATTACCAGCCGCGTCGGATTCAGTGCCGCGACAGTCTGGTCAATCCTGATAGTCCGTTTATGCCCGAATGGTTCTTTTCCAGCTATGACATGCCGGGACGAAAAATGAATCCCTATCGCGGTTGGGAAATTTATGAACCGGGCATCTATGACATTCTGACCAACCTGCGGGTGAATTACGGCAATCCGCGCTGCTTTATTTCGGAAAACGGCATGGGTGTCGAAAACGAACAGCGTTTCGACGCCAACGGCCAGATTCAGGATGATTACCGCATCGATTTTGTCCGCGAACACCTAAAGTATGTACACCAAGGCATCGCGGAAGGCAGCAACTGTCTCGGCTACCATATGTGGACGTTTATCGATAACTGGTCGTGGTCGAATGCCTACAAGAATCGCTATGGTTTTGTGCAGTTGGATTTGGCGACGCAGGCGCGCACGGTGAAGAAAAGCGGGCAATGGTTCGCGGCGGTGGCGGCCGACAATGGTTTTTGAAGTGAAGACAAGGGGGCATAAAAAAACCGGCTTGCCCTGATGAGGAGGCAAGCCGGAAAGAGGGTAATACGGGTCTATCTATGATGGTTTATCGGGACAAACAACGCAGAGTCAACAACGCTTAGTTGAAGATTACCGCAGAGCCACGCAGCTGATCGTTACCGGTCGCAGACGTGATGGTATAAGCTTTAGCCCCTGCTTTTTCTGCTTTCGCGGCGAGCTGAGCTTGCAGTGAACTTAGGTCGTGAGCGGTAGCAGTAACAACGCCCGCTTTTTCCAGGTTTTGTGCCTGTGAAGGAGACACGTATTCAGCAGCAGAAGCACCGAAAGCAAAGGTAGCGAGAACAACAGCAGCAGCGATGGTTTTTACGTTTTTCATGATGTCTTATCCTTTTCTTATTTGATAGGTGAAAGGGGGCTGGCCTTTCGATATGAAGAATGTTACGCCAATGCTAATAAATTAAAAAACGGATGTTACTGAGGGAGTCTTTCTATTTTTTTGAATGATAATATCCATTGTTTTTTGTTTTTTTTAAATTAAAAACAACAATTTATGCATAAAACTGAATTTTATTTACAAACCATTGACTGATGTTAAATAACTGGGGTGATGTCTTGCTTGTTGAAACAAAACTAACGTTTAATGCTGTAGGTCATCAACTTACCAATATTAACTGCTGGTCATGTGATGGTAATTGGTTGGTTTATGACATAAGACCCTATGGATCTTCGTTTACAGGGCTGAGTATTGAGCGCATACACCTGAAAAACCTCAAAACCGAGGTTATTTATCGAGCAACGGCGGGTGCGCATGTGGGCGTGGTGACCTGTAGTCCGCAGGAGCCACTGCGTTATGTCTTTATCCACGGGCCGGAAAACCCGGATAGCGAATGGCAGTATGATTTTCACCATCGCCGTGGAACGATAGTGGCAGATTGCCAGCGCGATGAAGCGATCACGCTCGACGCCTTCTCCATTACGCCGCCTTATCAGGCCGGTGCGCTGCGCGGCGGCACGCATGTCCACGTCTTCAGCCCGGATGCCAGCCGCCTGAGCTTTACCTATAACGATCATGTGCTGCATGAATGCGACCCGGCATTAAACTTGCGCAATGTGGGCGTGGCCGTGCCGCTACAGACCGTCACCGTTGAGAAATGCCACCCGCGTGAATATGACGGCAGCCACTATTGTGTGCTGGTCAGCAGAACGACGCCTCAACCGCAACCCGGCAGCGATGAAATCAACCGTGCCTATGAAGAAGGCTGGGTAGGAACCACGGGTTATATCCGGCAAGACGGCTCGCGCCAGCGCTGGGCGCTGGCGTTTATCGGCGATACGCGGGCGGCGGACGGGGCAACGGTGCCTGAGATCTTTATCGTCGATTTGCCGGAGGCGCTGGAAGAGTACGCCAAAGCGGGGGATGCTCCACTGGCTGGCACGGCAACGTCAATGCCTGCGCCGCCATCAGACGTGCAGCAGCGGCGTTTAACGTTTACGCACTCACGTCGTTATCCTGGCCTAGTGAATCAGCCGCGCCATTGGCTACGAGCCTCGCCTGACGGCAGTGAGATTGCTTTCCTGATGCGGGATGAGGCAGGCGTGGTGCAGCTGTGGATGATTTCTCCGAACGGCGGTGAACCAAGACAGGTAACGCACACGGAACACGGCGTACAGTCTGCCTTTAACTGGCACCCGAGCGGGCGTTCTCTGGCATTTGTGTGTGACAACAGCATCATGCTGTGTGATGCGAAAAGCGGTGAGCTGGTTCGGCTGACGGCGCGGACGGACAGCGCACCGAGTCCGGATGCCGTGGTCTTTTCTCCTGATGGGAAACATATTGCGTATATGCGGGAGATTGACGGTTTTAATCAGCTTTTCGTTGTGGCAACGGCGTAACCGATACGCACGCGTTCATGGCGAGTGCGGTGCTATCAAAGCTGATTATGAGGCATGGTGTTATGAGGCATGGTGTTATGCGGCATAGTAGCGAGCTGTGAACTGGCGGTCTGGTTTTGCTCTTCACTGTGCGAAATGCGCTCGCGCGTTGATAGTTTGTTCTGCTCGCTGCCTGCGCGGTAGTAGTCGTAGGGCAGCAGCAGCGTGTCGGCCACCGCCGAGAACGGCAGGTCGATAGCGACCAGTGGCATCATGGCCCAACTGGTATCGTCGTCACGCAGCATACCCACACTGGCGCGCGTGCCGGAATAGTATCCCTGATCGCTTCCGGTATGCGTCATCACGCTGGAGCAACCGCTGGTTGCCACCGCACCGCTACCGGTAATGATGAAAGAGAACAATGCACTTTTCAGTAAGGTCATATTCCTGTCCATTAAGAACCTGCTGCCAGAGTGGGTTCCAGAGCCTGCCTATCTTGAGTGTATGTGATAACGCCCGCAGTGTGAGTGAATATTGCATGAAACTCAGTGATTTTTCTTTTTTGCCTCTTGAAAGTCTGAGGGGGGTCACCATATTGATGATAAGCCGGAAGAAAACGATACGCCGTCAGGGTATCTGTCTCGGCTGTGAACCTGTCCCTAGGGAAGGTAAAAATAAATCCTCGCTGCATGTTTAGGAGGCTGTTGTATGCGTAACCCCGATTTTTCCCCACTGTACCGTTCCGCCATTGGTTTTGATCGCCTGTTCAACCTATTAGAAACCGGCCAGACCCAGAGTAACGGCGGCTATCCTCCCTACAATGTCGAACTGGTTGACGAGAACCAATACCGCATCGCGATTGCCGTCGCTGGCTTTGCCGAGCAGGAACTGGATATCACCGCGCACGACAATTTATTGATTGTAAAAGGTGCCCACGCTGGTGAGCAGGTTTCCCGCAATTACCTGTATCAGGGGATTGCCGAGCGTAACTTCGAGCGTAAATTTCAACTGGCTGAACATATTCAGGTAAAAGGTGCCAATCTGGAAAACGGGCTGCTGTATATCGATCTCGAACGTATCGTGCCGGAAGCGATGAAGCCGCGTCGGATTGAAATCAAGTAAATCACGCGAATCGCACACTGCCTGAAGTCATACTCGTCTGCCGAATGGGGACGACGCCAGCCATTAAACCGTGGCTGGAATAAGCGATGCCCACAGGGGCATCATTAATCTCGCTTCTTAGAAGGAGTCATATTATGCGTAACTACGATTTATCACCTTTACTGCGTCAGTGGATCGGTTTTGACAAATTAGCCAGCTCAATGCAGGGCAGCCAGGAACCGATTGATTTTCCTCCGTATAATATCGAGAAAAAAGACGATAACCATTACCGTATCACGCTCGCGCTGGCAGGTTTCCGGCAAAGCGATCTGGATATTGAAGTCGAAGGCCCACGCCTTACCGTAAAAGGCAGCCCGGCACCGACCGAGAAAACCGTGGAATATCTGCATCAGGGGCTGGTGTTTAAACCTTTCACGCTGAGCTTTACGCTGGCCGAGCATCTGCATGTGTCCGATGCGCATTTTGAAAATGGCCTGCTGCACATCGATCTGGTGCGTGACGTACCGGAAGCCTTGCAGCCGCAGCGTATCGCTATCGGCGGTAGTCGCCCGGCATTGAACCAGCAGTCTGCCGAAGATGTGTCATAACGCGACATTCGTGTTATTAATTTGCGCGCGATTAACCTGTGCGTCATTAACGTGATAGTTAGCCGCGCCCGTTGCTATACGGGCGCGGTTTTGTGTTGCCCGCCCCGTTTCTTTGTCGTGTAATAATTAGCGACTAAATTTACTCCAATCATTAACTAATTGGTTTACCCCATAATTTGGGGGAAGAGTATGAGTATATTGCACCGATGCTTCTTGTTTTTCATCACTATCCGGATCAAGCCCGCTAATTATTTTTTGAATGTCGCTTCGTAATGGCGGTGGATTATTGATTTCCTTATTTAACTCGCTATGTGGAAATGGGGCAGGTATAGATCTTACATGGATTTGATTATCACCAACGAGTATTCCATCATCAAATTTATTTTCTTCTTTATCTATCCATATTCTGGTGCTATCACAATACTCCTGAATAGATTTACATTCTAAAATAGATGGGCTTAATCCCGCATGGCGTAATGATTTCCATGTAAAATCAATGCAGCTATTTGTTACTCCGTTATAGTAAAGGTCAAAATAAGTATCTGAGTTGTTATATGCGCTATCACCAAACTCTTTTAATTTTTTGTAGTGGTTTTCTGTTATTTCAATTGTTCTTTTGTAATAAGGTTTTTCGTAATGAATTGTGTCCTTATCAGTGACGAAACCATTTCCCCATGCTCCTGAATTTATAGGCGCGAATCCGTAGGAGTTATTAATTATTTCCTTTTTATCATGTTGTACTTTAGTTATTTCAAACCACATATGACCAGCTGCTGAGACTACTCTTTTCCCTGTTTCTTTATTGATTTTAGGTTTTCCACTATCTTCATTTAAAGGTGTTCCTGGATAGGCAATGTAAATTGCCACCATATATCTGTCTTCTAAAGAGTGAAGTACATGTTCTACAAAACTTTTTCTGGCATGTGGTGGTGGGCAGGTCGCACATGCTTGTCCTGCGTTATCGTTGGCTTCCTGATCTGGATATGCGAAGTATTCAATTTCCCATTTTTTTTGCTCTTTTTTCATATCATTGTTGTCTGCTATGTACTTGAGAAATTCTTCAGTTTTATTCTCTGGTTTCATCTTTGATTTTTCTTTTTATTTAATAAAATACGTTTCTATTGTTATGAAATAATTTAACCCTTCTATTTTTAACTCAGGCCAGTCTCCCATAACTTTGACTTTTAATCTGTATTGTCCGTAGGGTTGACTACTTAAATCGATTAGGCTGAAAGCATCCGCAGGTCTGATTGATAATTGTTTAGATGTCTCATCGATATAATATTTCTGACGGTGGTTATTTTTCAAAATTAACTCTTCAGTTAAATCATTATCTATTTTGTATAGTTCAATGTTGAAAATAGGTGATTCTTTAATATCATCGATAGGCCCATCCCCAATAAAAATATCTGAAGTATAGAACCCCAAGTTAAGATTTTCTTCTTTTCTTATTTTTAATATTATATGTGATGATGGTGATTCTAGCGGCGTTATGAAAAGAAATCTGCTACGTGGTAATGGTGTTATCCAGAAGACGAAATCAATTTCATCTCCTTTTTCATATAATTTAATCGGTATATCGATAGGATTATCAATGGATATTTTTGGCGATAGAAAAAAGTAAGGATTATTAAATGGTGGGCTTACCCATTGATATGAAAGAGTTAGTCCTACTCCCAATAAAATACCAATGAGTAATAATATTTTTTTCACGTTTAAACAGCTCCATGTTTACGAAAGATGAGCTTAACTCAGGGGCGGAGTCAGGGCAAGAATATGTACATAAATTAGTCATGAAGTTATCAAGGGTTTTGTGTTGCCCGCCACGTTTCCTTCCCCAGCATTCTGCCAAAATCAAA
Organism: Pectobacterium araliae; assembly: GCF_037076465.1. Taxonomy (NCBI): domain Bacteria; kingdom Pseudomonadati; phylum Pseudomonadota; class Gammaproteobacteria; order Enterobacterales; family Pectobacteriaceae; genus Pectobacterium; species Pectobacterium araliae. The sequence goes on from NZ_AP028908.1 coordinate 51,580, forward strand.
ATATACTCATCATAGGGTATAGCGTCAGTGACATTTCCCAATAAAAACGTCCGCAAAGGATACGGGTATGAGTGATATCGCACTTACCGTGAGTATGCTGGCGCTGGTTGCCGTTCTGGGGTTATGGATTGGCAATTGGCGGATTTATGGCGTCGGTTTAGGGATTGGCGGGGTTCTGTTCGGTGGGATCATCGTCGGGCATATTGCCCATCAGTACCAGATTCAACTGAATGATGACATGTTGCACGTCATTCAGGAGTTCGGGCTGATCCTGTTTGTCTACACCATTGGTATTCAGGTTGGGCCAGGCTTCTTTTCCTCTCTGCGCGTATCTGGCCTGCGCCTGAATGCGTTTGCCCTGTTGACGGTATTTCTCGGCAGTGTGGTGACCGTCATGCTGCACAAACTGCTCAACATTCCTCTGCCTATTATTCTCGGTATTTTCTCCGGTGCGGTGACCAACACGCCTTCTCTCGGTGCGGGTCAGCAGATTCTGGCCGATCTTGGTTCGAGTACAACCTTAGTGAACCAGATGGGGACGGGTTACGCGATGGCGTATCCGTTGGGGATCTGCGGCATTTTACTGGTGATGTGGCTGATGCGCGTCCTGTTTCGCGTGGTGGTGGAGAACGAGGCAAAACAGTTTGAGGCGAGTAATGGTCAGCACCATGAACAACTGCAAACGATGAATGTGTCAGTAACAAATACCAATCTGCAAGGGCTGGCGATTCAGGATGTGCCAATTCTGAACCGCGATACTATCGTCTGTTCGCGCCTGAAACGCGGTGATGAACTGATGGTGCCGTCGCCGCAGACGCTGATCCAACTGGGTGATTATCTGCATTTGGTTGGCGCGAAAAACGATCTGGAGCAGGCGCGGCTGGTCATCGGTAATGAAGTGGAGACGTCGCTCTCTACGCGCGGCACGGATCTGCACGTTGAACGCGTGGTGGTGACGAATGAGAAGGTGCTGGGACGCAAGATTCGCGAGCTGAATCTGAAGCAAAACTATGATGTGGTGATTTCGCGCTTGAATCGTGCGGGCGTTGAGCTGGTCGCCAGCAATCAGGCCAGCCTGCAATTTGGCGATATTCTGAATCTGGTCGGGCGGAAAACGGCGATTGATGCCGTTGCGGATATCGTGGGGAATGCACAGCAGAAGCTCCAGCAGGTACAGATGCTGCCCGTCTTTATCGGCATTGGACTGGGTGTACTGCTGGGTTCTGTGCCGCTGGTGATCCCTGGATTCCCCGTGGCGCTACGGCTCGGGCTCGCGGGGGGACCACTGGTGGTGGCGCTGGTGCTGGGGCGCATTGGCAGTATCGGTAAATTGCACTGGTTTATGCCGCCTAGTGCGAATCTGGCGCTGCGCGAGCTCGGTATTGTGCTGTTCCTGTCGGTGGTGGGGCTAAAATCCGGCGGTGACTTCATCGATACGTTATTAAATGGCGACGGGGTGTGGTGGATTGGGTATGGTGCGCTGATTACCATTGTGCCGCTACTGCTTGTCGGCATACTGGCGAGAAGGCTGGGTAAGATGAACTACCTGACACTGTGCGGCATGCTGGCTGGCTCCATGACCGATCCGCCTGCGCTGGCGTTTGCCAATGGGCTTCACCCGACCAGCGGTGCGGCGGCGCTGTCTTATGCCACGGTTTATCCGCTAGCGATGTTTCTGCGCATTATGTCGCCGCAGTTACTAGCCGTACTGTTCCTGACCCTCTAAATGTTATCAGTTGGATAAAAAATACTATTTCTTTCGCTGAATAATGGTTATTTGATCTTTTATTTTTTAATAAAGAAATACCTGAGTAAATAAATAAGGAATGGATAACTCACTGTCTGGGAAAGAGTTATATTACCACTATTAGGTATAAGGTTTTTTTATCATTGATTTGTCGTTAACTTCGTTAATTTTATGTTCTTTAAATGTCAATTATTATTGAATTTTAAGGGTTTTTATCGGGAAATTAAAACCACGGTAGTTTCTTAAATAAATTAATGAACTACTTTAGTAACTAAAGTAACTCTATTTTGCAGGCGCAGTATAATACTATCTCCTCATAATCACGTGATTTGATAAGACGAAAGAAGCACCCTGACTCCTTGTTTTTTCGTCTTTTTTCCGCAGATGATTCCTGTTGCGTTGTTTCAGCAGGGTGACGAAGGAAGAACAACGAAATACCCACTCCTCCGCATGGGACATCCGTCGTGAATACAGCATTCCGTTTTAATGAAGAGTGGTGTTCTTATGTCTGCGAATAACAGCAGGTTGATAAAGCTTCTAATTATCCTTTGTATTGCCGGTGGCTTATGGCTATTGCCGGTTCCTGATGGAGTTAAACCTGATGCCTGGCACCTGATGGCGATTTTTATTGCCACGGTTGTCGGTCTGATTCTTTCTCCTTACCCGCTTGGCGCAATGGCGATGTTCAGCCTGACCTCGGTCGCCATATTAGGGTTATTACCCATTAAAGATGTGCTGGCGGGCTTTAGCGATCCCACTATTTGGATGATCGCCTGCGCCTTCTTTATCTCTCGCGGCTTTATCAAAACTGGCTTTGGCCGACGCATTGGTCTGTTGTTCATCAGCAAGCTTGGGAATAGCTCTCTCGGTCTGGCGTATGGTCTGGTGTTTACCGACCTGATGTTCGCTCCTGCGATGCCTTCTACGTCTGCACGCTGCGGTGGGATCATCACTCCGCTGTTCCGGTCCATTGCCGAAGCCTATGACTCCACGCCGGAAAAAGGCACACAGCGCCGCATTGGTGCGTTTCTGGTGCAGTCCATTTTCCAGTGTAACGCCGTGACATCTGCGATGTTTATGACCTCCATGGCGGGTAACCCGATGGTGGCGAAGCTGGCTTCCCAATTTGGTATTCACATCAGTTGGACGGATTGGGCGTTAGCGACATTGCTGCCAGGTTTCTTGTCTCTGGCGCTGATTCCTTACCTGATCTACCGTTTCTACCCGCCTGAACTGAAGAAAACCTCAGAAATGCGCGCTATCGCCGTCGAAAGACTGCGAGAAATGGGCAAAATGACCCGCGACGAGTGGGTGGTGCTGGGCGTGTTCCTGGGTCTGGTCACCTTCTGGGTGTTGGGTTCTACGCTGAATATCGACGCGACGCTGACCGCGCTGGCTGGCCTGAGCGTGCTGTTGCTCAGTCGTGCGCTGACTTGGGACGACGTGGTGGGTGAGAAAGAAGCCTGGCACACCGTGGTATGGTTTGCCGTGCTGATGACGCTGGCGGGTCAGCTAAACAAAATGGGCTTGATTACCTGGCTGGGTGGATTGGCTGGTAATGCGGTCAGCGGGATGCACTGGCTGCCGATGCTGGGTCTGCTGTTGCTGGTGTACTACTACAGCCACTACCTGATGGCGAGTGCGATTGCCCACATCAGCGCCATGTATGCGATTTTCGTCTCCATCGCGCTGGCCGCTGGCGCGCCACCAATGCTGACCGTATTGGTATTCGGTATCTTCAGTAACCTGTTTATGTCCACAACGCACTACTCCAGTGGCCCGGCACCGATTCTGTTCGGCACCGGCTACGTGCCGCTAGGAACCTGGTGGAAAATCGGTTTCTCCATTAGCCTGGTCATCATCCCTATCTGGCTGGGTGTTGGCGGAATGTGGTGGAAACTGCTCGGTTTCTGGTAAACGCAATACTGCTGGCTTTCCTGATGCGAAACATTCTTGACACAAAAAATGTACCGCAACGTTAAGCCTGATTTCCTTTCTTCAAGCCTACGCCCTGTCCTTGTGACGGGGCGTAGGCATCACGGCACGCGAAACGCGACGAAACAGTATAAGATAACGGTGTGATGATGGTGGTTTCGGAGAGTGACATGGGCAAGAAAAAGGTACCGCTAAAGCTGGGAACATCGGTATTTCTGATGGTGTCAGTGGTGCTTGGTGCGGTGTTGCTGGTGGTCTATTCCTTGCTGTTTTTTCGCATTAATCAGCTTTCAGAAGATTCTCTGCGGGAAAAAGCCTTTGCCATTGCTCGTACGTTTGCAGCATCTCCTGTCGTGATTGGTGAACTGAAAGGGATTGGCCGGCCAGAGGAAGTGCAGATTGCTGCGGAGACGATTCGCCAGCGTAATCAACTACTTTTTGTCACTGTCACGGATATGGACACGATACGCCATAGCCATCCTGAACCGGGTCGAATTGGCGAGTATTTCGCTGGTCGAGATATCTACCCGGCGTTGTTGGGCATGGAAAATACCGCCATTAATCGGGGAACGCTCGATCCGGCACTGCGGGTATTTACGCCGGTTTTCGACAATAACCACAAGCAGGTTGGCGTCGTCGCGCTGGGGATTGCCTTAACCAGCGTGCAGAAGGTGATTAGCGATAACCGCTGGATGATTCCCTGGACGCTGCTGGCGGGGGCGCTGGTTGGCTGGTTGGGTACGCTGATTTTGGTGAAGGTGCTCAAGCGTATTATGCTGGGATTCGAGCCGTTTGAGATCTCGAACCTGTTTGAACAGCGCAATGCGATGCTCAAACACATCAAAGAAGGGGTTATTGCGGTCGATCAACATGGTCGGATTACCGTCATCAATGATGAGGCGCGGCGGCTTTTCCGGGAGAATAAACCGCAGGGCAGTGAAACGTCGGTTCTGAAGCCAGCCGAACGCGTTAGCGAACAGTGGCTTGAATATCTGCACCTGAAACAGGTGTTGGAAAGGGGTACGCCGCGGCGTGATGAAGAGATTAGCTTTAATGGGCATCTATTGCTGACTAACACCGTCCCAGTTTTTGTGAAAGGCGATATTATCGGCGCGATTGCGACGTTCCGTGATAAAACGGAGATCAGCCAGTTGCTGCAACGGTTGAGTGGGATGTCCTACTACGCGGATGCACTGCGGGCGCAGTCGCACGAGTTTATGAACAAGTTGCACGTCATATTAGGGATGCTGCACTTAAAATATTACTCGCAGTTGGAAGATTACATCCTGAAGACCGCCAATAATTATCAGGCGGAAATCGGCTCGATTATTCGTAAAGTGAAATCGCCAGTGATTGCCGGTTTTCTGTTGGGTAAAATTAATCGCGCGCGCGATCTCGGCATTACGCTCTCCATCAGCGAGGAGAGTCTGCTACCGGATACCGACGATGTCGATGCCACGAATGAACTGATTACCGTGTTGGGTAATCTGATTGAGAATGCGATGGACGCGATTGATGGGCAGGAAAACTGTGAAATCAGCGTGAGCTTCCATCATCAGAATAGCCGCCTTCACTGTACCGTGGGGGATGACGGCCCCGGCATTTCGCTGGAGAGCCAGGCGCGCATTTATGAACAGGGATTCTCTACCAAAGGCAGCGGGCGCGGTATTGGCCTGTACCTGACCAAACAGAGTCTGGAGAAGATTGGCGGCACTATCGAGTTTGAATCAGAACCTGAGGTGTACACCCAGTTTTTCGTTACTATTCCTTATCAAGCAAGGCTGTTTGACCATGATTAATGTACTGATTGTTGATGACGATGCCATGGTTGCAGAGCTGAACAAATCTTATCTGAACCAGGTTTCTGGATTTAGCTGCTACGCGACCGTCCCCACGTTGCAGCAGGCGCGGAACCTGCTGATGCAACCTGACTCGGAAATCGATTTGGTACTGCTGGATATTTACATGCAGCAGGATAATGGACTGGATTTGTTACCGACTATCCGTGAATTCAGTGAAAAGACGGACGTCATCATCATCTCGTCTGCCAGCGATGTGTATACCATCAAAAAAGCGCTGCACTACGGCGTTGTGGATTATCTGATTAAGCCTTTCCAGTTCTCGCGTTTTGAACAGGCCCTGACCGCCTATCGCGAAGAGACGAACTTGTTCAAGCACCGCGATTTTGTTGGGCAGTCGGATATTGATAATCTGATCCGCCGTACCAGCAGTAGCACGGTCAGTGAACGTAAGAAATTGCCGAAAGGGCTGACCAGTCTAACGCTGCGTACCGTTTGCGAGTGGATTGAAGGTAATCAGGGCATTGAGTTTTCTACCGAAATGCTGGCGAATGCGATTGGTATTTCTCGTGTGTCCTGCCGTAAATATCTGATTTATCTGTCTGAAACCAATATTCTGACCACCAATATCCTGTACGGCTCAACCGGGAGACCGGTTTACCTGTATCGCCTGTTGCCGGAAAAGCAGGACTCGCTGCGTCAATACTGTGAATAAGTAGCGGTGAATAATTAGCAGTAAATAAGGTAAACAGAAACGAGGCGGGAGCGATCCCGCCTTGTGCTATACACAATTCAGTGACGATGAAACCAAATGGAGTTGGTTGAGTGGAACACGATAAATTTATGCAATATGGCCGTGGGTTGGGGTTATGGCGTAACCCACGGGAAAATATTAAGCCCGAACCAACAAATTACTTCAGGGATGACCCGATTTACCTCATGCCGTCAAAAGGGGAATGGGTTAATCAAATTCAAGAGTGTAAAAAAGAAAATAACCCATTAGAGAACGGTGTATTTATCTGGACAGAAATTAAGGGTACAGGTCACGCTTTTGTCTCAGTGCATGAGGGTAATAATGCTTCTGTGTTCACTTATGGTCGATTCGGTAGACGGTCTGGTGTTGCCGGGGCTGTCGGTGATGGCATCTTAAATTTTTTGCAGTTTGAAGATGCGCGGACATATTACCGAGAAGAGCTGTACAAGATGGAAGCGAAAGCATTCGTTATTACAGATGCAGATCCTAAGATTGCCCGATTGTACTTTGAAAAGCTATGGCGCTCAGGTGGCAAGGTGAAAGAAACCATCAAGATGGGGGAAAGCACTAAAAGAAACGGTCGAACAATCGATCAATATGATGTTACAGGCGTGAACTGTACAACCCATGCAACAAAAGGCGTGAAGATTGCGGGATCACAGGTATTTGAGGGAGGATATACGATTAACTCTCAGATACAGATTAATTACGAAGAAGATTTCGCCGTTCCGGTATCGCTACAGCGGTATTTAGAACGAAAAAACACTGAATCATCGATGCTTGTTGTTGATATGACCAGTGAATTTAGAAAGCAGTACCCGAATACCGACAACTACACATCGATAAGCGAAGATACTGCGTTAAGAGTCGTCTCCGAGACTGTTTCTGGTATAGGTAAAATTTCACCTTATTCTGGTGGTACTATCGGTGGGTTATTAGATGGGGCACACGATGTTAACAAGTAAATGCAAGACGTTTATTCGATGGTTTAGTATTTGCCTTGTCTCTTTTTTTTATTTGATAAGCATTGCTCTTTTTTCTTTTGGACATGTTCAAGATAAGGAAAGAATGGCTTTTTTATCTGATAAAACAGTGTCAGTTGAATACCATTTTGCGATACTGGCTGATATGAGAGAGTCTATGGATTCCATGTATTCAGCCACACTAATTGGTTTCCCAATTAGTGTGATCCTGATTCTGATCCTTTTCAAAAAGGTTAGGTAGTTGCGGTAAGCCAAACCATTACTAATGGCTGTTGCCAGAAAAGCAGGACTCGCTGCGTCAATACTGTGAATAAGTAGCGGTGAATAAACAAAAACGCTACGGCAATGACCGTGGCGTTTTTGTTATTGGGGGGTTGTGGTTGAGTTAAGCAACCCAGCCCAGTAGCAGCGTTGCGGCGATGACGGTAGAGGCACCGCCGATACGGGTGGCGATCTGTGCGAACGGCATCAGAGACATACGATTAGAGGCAGACAGAATGGCGACGTCACCTGTACCACCCAGCCCGCTGTGGCACGTGGTTACGATAGAAGCCTCAATCGGGTACATGTTCAGATAAGGTGCAACCAGGAAGCTCACCAGCGCCATGGACAGCACCACAGAACCACAGACGATGACGTAACCCACGGAGAATACCGCGACGACGCTCTCTAGTGGAATATACAGCATACCAAGCCCGATCATCAGCGGCCACACCAGAGAACTGGATACGAACTTGTAAACGCTGTGCGCACCCGTTTCCATAACGGCAGGGATAATGCGTCCATATTTGCAAAAGACGGCGATCAGAATCATCAGCACCGGACCAGGGATGTGTATCAGTCTTTCAAACAGGCCGCCGACGATGAAGAAGGCGCAAATCATCAGCAATCCACCGCCCATCAGGTGAAAATCGACCGGTTTTGGCGCGTCGTTTACGGTAAACATCGCGTTGTCTTCGTCACTGCGAACCAGACGGCCTTCACCGTTCAGATCCTTGCGACGCATCCCCAGGCGGGACAGCACACCCGCACACAGAATGGCGAAGATGTTACCAACGACGGCTGCGGGGGCTAACTGAGCGACATACACATCCGGGCTTTGTCCCAGGATCGCAGAATAGGCTAAGGATAACGGCAGGATGCCTTCGCCAATACCACCGCCGATGATGGGCACGATAATGAAGAAGAAGGTGTGATAAACGCTGTAGCCGCACAGTTTACCAACCAGCAAACCGGTTGCCAGCGCGGTTGCGGTGCCGATAACCAGCGGGACGAACATGCGCACCATTCCCTGAATCAGGATTTTGCGGTTCATGCCCAGAATACTGCCGACCACCAGACAGGCGATGACGAAATAGAGGAAGTTCGCCTCTTTCATCAGCAGGTGTACGGTTTTCATGGTGTTGTCATTGAATAAATTAAAATACACCATAATGGAAGGCACCATCAGGCACAGAATCGCCGGGCCGCCAATATCTTTGAATACGGGAATATTGCTGCCGATATGCGCCAGTAAAAAACCCATTGTCATGATGACGGCGAAACCGCCAATCATGTTTTTAGGCAAATATCCTTCATAGGCAGCGATAGCAACAACAGCGGTAATCGCCATAAAAAGTGCAACGGGAACGGAGCCAATTTTCTTTTTAAAGAAGTCGCCGATAAACGATGACGGTGTTTCCAGAGCGAGATCGTTCTCACATAAAATATCAGTTTCAGTTTTTTTCATTATATTCACCCTGTAGGACTGTTGGTACAGAAAGAAATTACATCCCTGCCGTGTCATACTGTTAAGATATTGATAGTGCGTCATTATCGACGTAGATTATTGCCTTTTTTATCACCCGTATCGGTGTGATTATCGAGCATTGCTCATGCCATTGGCGGTGGAATGTTTATTATCAGAAAGCAGAAAAATACACTTTTTTGTTTTTTATCAATCATTAACAAAAAATAAAGAATGATGGATATTATTTAACAATAAATGACTTCTGAGGGTAATCTAGCATGATGAAATGTTAAAAATAATACGTTAATTACGTATTTGTGAAGTTATCAGCAACTTCATTTTAAATAACTTACGTCATTTTTTTGTAATTAAAATTATTTTTATGAAAGAGAAGGGGAATTAAACCAGAGGAAAAGGTGAGTTATAACGTGAAAATATCACTTTATGAGAATAAGTAAATAGTGTGGTTTAATTTTGGTGAAAATATTTATTTAACTAAAATAGCCAATTAATTATTGAGCAATATCATTTTCTCGCAGGTATATAAAGGGGTAGCCCGTGAGGGCGGTGATGTCAGCAAAGCATGAAGGGACAACTGTCGGGTAGGTTGATACACTATATTTTCAGACGATAAACATCATTAAAACGGACGTTCATTCCACCGCATTGACCGTTATCCTCCACGATCAAATAGCCGTTAATCAGTTGCATCACGCCGCTACATTCAAACTCTTCACTTGAATCGCCCCATTGAAGCCGATTACCGTTTGGTATGGCAGTGGCTGAAATATTACCCAAATGAATAATCTCGCCACCATAACTTGATCTTCCGCCATACCAGGTGGTATTGCCTTTAAGACGGAGCGTATTATTTTTCCCGCGGGTAATCTTTATCGTGGTGTCATAATAACGCCACGATCCGAGCCAGGCATTGATGCCTGCCGTTTTTATCGCTTGTTTTTCAAGATAAGAGGAGCGCATCCAGCCAACAAATTCGGACTTCTGACCAAAATACCCTACACAGGACCAGCCGTTCTTTTCCTGTGCCACGAGCACCTTGTCACCATGGATCAGATAGGCTTTATTCTGGCAAACCGCTTTTTTCTCTGGGCATCCTTCCCTTAGGTAATCATCGTAGAAGTGTACTTTATCGCCATGCGGCGCAGTAATTTTAGCGACAGAGTATTGGCCTGGATAAGTAGAAAATCCGCCATTACGGCACGTTTCCATCTCATAATCCTCCCCCGCAAAACAGGAGAATGAGGTGTATAAAGACAAAACGGCCACCATTCCTTTCATCGCTCAGTTTTCCTTGTCAACAATACGACCAATACAACAATAGCTATTGCTGTTTTAACTCATTTTATCAAAAGCTACATCTGGTAGAGATACGTGTTGCACAGAATAATGTGTGTTTTTGGTTTGTCGAAAAGGGGAAAGCAAAGTTTTTTCATGTAGCGTAGATAGTCATTTTCCTACTTATGGCGTCATGCTAAATATCAGAATTTCTTATCATCCGTCAGAGTTTTTACCTGTCGTTAACGTTTTTAACAAAAAATAGTGCTCAGATCTTGGACATGTAAGACCAGATAACTATAGTTTTTTTAATGGTGATAATTTCTTTTAGTCGGCAATGTACTGGGTTTTATCACTGTTTTTTGAAGAAATGGCAAAATATAAACCTTTAATTATTTGATAAGACTGTATTTTTAATTTTAATAAAATGTAAGTAAATTTTGTAAATCCTTACACCTTATATTGACGTCACCGTCATCTGTTGAGAAATTGAAGTCGTCATAGGGATATAAGGAGGAAAGCAGCGGTTTGCCTGAATGATTCTACGTCTTCATCCAGCATCCGTGAGCGGGTTGTGGCGTTTCAAGGTATAGGTTGTAGTTATTATGACTCTATCCAATAGCGTGACGACGGCTTGTTCTGGTGACCATGATTCCTCCCCCAGTATTTTAATTTTGCCTTCGGGCGACAGGGTACAGACCGCAGCACATAAAAATACAGGTCTGGCCAACCATACCCCATTGATTTCGAGATGCAGGACAGAACATCTGCGTTGTTAATATCTGTGTTTTTAGCGATCGTGTTTTAACAATCGTGTTTTAACAACAGAGTTAACGCAATGCAGCTTGGCGTCGGACGGGTATAACACAACATCATCTACAATGGAGCATAAGTAATGGAAAAATCCCTGGTTAAATCAAGGGTGTTGAAGTTCGGCCTTGGCTTGCTCGCCATGTCCGTCGCGGCAGGTGTTCAGGCAAAAACGCTGGTTTACTGCTCAGAAGGCTCCCCAGAAGGCTTTAACCCACAGCTGTTCACCTCTGGAACAACCTATGATGCCAGCTCAGTACCGATCTATAACCGTCTTATTGATTTTAAGTCGGGGACTACCGAGCTTGAACCCAGTTTGGCAGAAAAATGGGATATTAGTGAAGACGAAAAAACCTACACTTTCCATCTGCGCAAAGGCGTGAAATGGCAAGACGGTAAGGATTTCAAACCTTCCCGCGAATTCAATGCCGATGACGTGATTTTTACCTTCATGCGTCAGCAGGATGCCAACCATCCGTACCATAAAGTGTCTGGCGGTAGCTATGAATACTACCAAGGTATGGGTATGCCGGAACTGGTCAGCAAAATTGAAAAAGTAGACGACTATACTGTCCGCTTCGTGCTGAACCGTCCTGAAGCGCCGTTCCTGGCAAACCTGGCCATGGACTTCGCCTCCATCATGTCAGCGGAATACGCTGATAACATGCTGAAAGCCGGTACGCCGGAGAAAATCGACCTGAGCCCGATCGGTACTGGCCCGTTCCAGCTACAGCAGTACCAGAAAGATTCCCGTATTCTGTACAAAGCTTTTGAAGGTTTCTGGGGCGCCAAGCCGAACATCGATCGTCTGGTCTTCTCTATCACGCCGGATGCTTCGGTACGTTATGCCAAGTTGCAGAAAAATGAATGTCAGGTCATGCCATATCCTAATCCGGCCGATATTGCGCGCATGAAGGAAGACAAGAACATTACGTTATTAGAACAACCGGGTCTGAACGTCGGCTATCTGGCTTACAACGTTGAGAAAAAACCGCTGGATAACGTGAAGGTTCGGCAGGCGCTGAACTACGCGGTTAACAAGTCAGCTATCATTGAAGCGGTCTATCAGGGGGCGGGGCAGGCGGCGAAAAACCTGATCCCGCCGACCATGTGGGGCTATAACGATGATGTGAAAGACTACGCCTACGATCCTGAGAAGGCCAAGGGCTTGCTGAAAGAAGCGGGCGTGGCTGACGGTTTCTCCATCGATCTGTGGGCGATGCCGGTACAACGTCCGTACAACCCGAACGCACGTCGTATGGCGGAGATGATCCAGTCCGACTGGGCGAAAGTCGGCGTGAAAGCCAAGATTGTGACCTACGAGTGGGGCGAGTACCTGAAGCGCGCCAAAGATGGCGAACACCAAACCGTGTTGATGGGATGGAGCGGCGATAACGGAGATCCAGATAATTTCTTCGCCACCCTGTTTAGCTGCGATGCCGCCAAGAATGGTTCTAACTATTCTAAATGGTGCTACAAACCGTTTGAGGATCTGATCCAACCGGCGCGTGCCATTTCCGAGCATGAAAAACGGATTGAGTTGTACAAGCAGGCGCAGGTGGTGATGCAGGATCAGGCACCGGCGTTGCTTGTCGGTCATTCAACCGTGTATGTGCCCGTGCGTAACAATGTCAAAGGCTATGTTATCCAGCCGCGTAGCGTACATGATTTCCAGCGTGTGACGTTGGATTAATTCAGCTACCAAATTTTCATGGATATTGAAAACCCCGACCTTGCGGTTTCTCGTTAGAGGAGCCGTGGAGGCGGGGTTTCTTGCCCGTTAAATTTACACGACGTTGAAAATCGCGCGTGGCGATTTTTTATCGGTGAGCAATGATAAGCCTGATGGCCAATGAGCCAACGGGCATGAATAGAGAGTTCGGGATATGTTGCAGTTCATACTCCGGCGTTTGGGGCTGGTTATCCCAACGTTTATTGGTATCACCCTGTTGACGTTTGCCTTCGTGCACATGATTCCGGGCGACCCGGTGATGATTATGGCGGGGGAACGTGGTATTTCCGCCGAGCGCCATGCGCAATTACTGGCTGAAATGGGGCTGGATAAGCCGCTTTGGCAGCAATACCTCCACTATATCGGCGGTGTGTTGCAGGGCGATCTAGGGATCTCCCTCAAGAGTCGCATCCCCGTGTGGGAAGAATTTGTTCCTCGCTTCAAAGCGACGCTGGAACTGGGTATTTGCGCGATGCTGTTTGCTATCGCGGTTGGGATTCCGGTTGGTGTGCTGGCTGCGGTTAAACGCGGTTCTATTTTCGATCATACCTCTGTTGGCCTGGCGCTGACGGGTTACTCCATGCCTATCTTCTGGTGGGGCATGATGCTGATTATGCTGGTCTCCGTTCAACTCAACCTGACGCCCGTCTCGGGGCGTATCAGCGATACGATTTTCCTCGACGACAGTATGCCGCTGACTGGCTTTATGCTGATCGATACCCTGTTCTGGGGTGAGGAAGGCGATTTTATCGACGCGGTTGAACACATGATCCTGCCTGCTATCGTACTGGGCACCATTCCTCTGGCGGTGATTGTGCGTATGACGCGCTCCGCGATGCTGGAAGTGCTGGGAGAGGACTACATTCGCACTGCTCGGGCTAAAGGATTGAGCCGCCTGCGCGTGATTGTCGTGCACGCGTTGCGTAATGCGATGCTGCCAGTGGTGACGGTGATTGGTTTGCAGGTCGGCACCATGCTGGCTGGGGCGATCCTGACGGAAACCATTTTCTCCTGGCCGGGGCTGGGACGGTGGTTGATCGATGCGTTGCAGCGTCGTGACTATCCGGTGGTTCAGGGCGGTGTGCTGCTGGTGGCAACCATGATTATTCTGGTTAACCTGCTGGTGGATGTGCTCTACGGCGTGGTTAACCCACGCATCCGTCACAAGAAATAAGGGGAGGCTAAGATGACACAAGTCACTGAACCGGTTGTAAACAGCGCGCCGAAGCCGATGACCCCGTTACAGGAATTCTGGCACTATTTTAAACGTAACAAAGGGGCGGTGGTTGGCATGGTGTATGTCGTGCTGATGCTGATTATCGCCATTGGCGCCAATGCGTTGGCTCCGCACTTACCTGCCGAGCAGTTCCGCGATGCGCTGCTTCGTCCGCCGGTCTGGCAAGAAGGTGGCAGTTGGCAGTTCATTCTGGGGACGGACGACGTCGGGCGTGATGTCCTGTCCCGCCTGATGTATGGCGCGCGCCTGTCGCTGCTGGTCGGCTGCCTGGTGGTGGCGCTGTCGCTGGTGCTAGGTGTGGTCTTTGGCCTGCTGGCCGGGTATTTCGGCGGTGTAGTTGATGCGCTCATCATGCGTATTGTCGATATCATGCTGGCACTGCCAAGCCTGCTGTTGGCGCTGGTGTTGGTCGCGGTATTCGGACCTTCGATTGTGAACGCCTCGCTGGCGCTGACCTTCGTGGCATTGCCGCACTATGTCCGGTTGACTCGTGCGGCGGTGCTGGTGGAAGTCAACCGCGATTACGTCACCGCTTCACGCGTGGCGGGGGCGGGCTCGGCACGCCAGATGTTCGTCAACATTCTTCCTAACTGCTTGGCACCGCTGATTGTGCAGGCATCTCTTGGTTTTTCTAACGCCATTCTCGATATGGCTGCTTTGGGTTTCCTCGGTATGGGCGCACAGCCGCCAACGCCAGAGTGGGGCACCATGCTGTCGGACGTTTTGCAGTTTGCGCAAAGCGCCTGGTGGGTGGTGACGTTCCCCGGTCTGGCAATCTTACTGACGGTATTGGCGTTTAACCTGATGGGGGACGGCTTGCGTGACGCTCTCGACCCCAAACTCAAGCAGTAGTAGAGGTAGAGAGATGGCGTTGCTCAATGTAGATAAACTGTCGGTTCACTTTGGCGATGAGGGTCTGCCGTTTCGTGCGGTCGATCGTATCAGCTACCAGGTTGAACAGGGTCAGGTCGTCGGGATTGTCGGGGAATCCGGCTCTGGTAAATCTGTCAGCTCGCTGGCAATTATGGGATTGATTGATTACCCCGGCAAAGTGATGGCCGACAAGCTGGAATTTAACCAGCGTGATTTAACAAAAATTTCTGAAAAAGAACGGCGTAATCTGGTGGGTTCTGAAGTCGCGATGATTTTCCAGGATCCGATGACCAGCCTGAACCCGTGCTACACCGTGGGCTACCAGATCATGGAAGCCATCAAGGTACATCAGGGCGGTAACCGTAAAACCCGTCGTCAGCGTGCGATTGACCTGCTGACGCTGGTCGGGATTCCCGATCCAGGTTCGCGCCTCGATGTATATCCACACCAGCTCTCTGGCGGGATGAGCCAGCGCGTGATGATCGCGATGGCGATTGCCTGTCGGCCGAAGCTGCTGATTGCCGATGAACCCACCACCGCGCTCGACGTGACCATTCAGGCGCAGATTATCGAACTGCTGCTTGAATTGCAGCAGCGCGAGAACATGGCACTGATCCTGATTACGCATGATTTGGCACTGGTGGCCGAAGCGGCACACCACATCATCGTGATGTATGCTGGGCAGGTGGTGGAATCAGGCAAAGCGGCGGATATTTTCCGTGCGCCCCGCCATCCGTACACTCAGGCGCTGCTGCGTGCGCTGCCGGAGTTTGCCGTGGATAAAGCCCGTCTGGCATCGTTGCCGGGTGTAGTGCCGGGGAAATATGATCGCCCGAACGGCTGTCTGTTAAACCCACGCTGCCCCTATGCACAAGACCGCTGCCGTCAGGAAGAACCTGCACTGCGCGATATTCCTGGTCGTCAGGTGAAATGTCATACACCGCTAGATGATGCGGGGAGGCCGACCCTATGAGTGAACTGAATGCCACATCGCAGCCGTACTTGCTGCATGCGATCGATTTGAAAAAGCACTATCCGGTGAAAAAGGGCTTTTTCGCGCCAGAGCGGATGGTAAAAGCGCTGGATGGCGTGTCCTTTACGCTGGAGCGCGGTAAAACGCTGGCGGTGGTGGGGGAATCCGGCTGTGGAAAATCCACGCTGGGTCGCCTGCTGACGATGATCGAAACCCCGTCAGAGGGCGAACTGTACTATCAGGGGCAGGATCTGCTGAAACCGGATCCGGCGGCGCAGAAATTGCGGCGGCAGAAGATCCAGATCGTCTTCCAGAATCCTTACGGATCGCTCAACCCGCGTAAGAAAGTCGGCCAGATCCTGGAAGAACCCCTCCAGATCAACACTGAACTGTCGAAAGCAGAACGCCGTGAAAAAGCGCTGGCGATGATGGCGAAAGTCGGGCTGAAAACGGAGCATTATGACCGCTATCCGCATATGTTCTCCGGCGGCCAGCGTCAGCGTATCGCTATCGCTCGTGGGTTGATGCTGGACCCAGACGTGGTAATTGCCGATGAACCGGTTTCGGCTCTGGATGTGTCGGTACGTGCGCAGGTACTGAACCTGATGATGGACTTGCAGCAGGATATGGGGCTGTCTTACGTCTTCATCTCGCACGATCTGTCCGTGGTCGAACATATTGCTGACGAAGTGATGGTGATGTATCTGGGCCGCTGTGTTGAGAAGGGCAGTAAAGATGCCATTTTCAATAATCCGCGCCACCCTTATACGCAGGCGCTACTTTCCGCAACGCCGCGCCTGAACCCAGATTTACGCCGCGAGCGCATCAAGCTGACCGGTGAGCTGCCTAGCCCGCTGAATCCACCGCCGGGCTGCGCATTCAATGCCCGCTGTCAGCGCTGCTTCAGCACCTGCACCCAGTTCCAGCCGCAGTTGAAAACCTACGGCGAACAGCAGGTTGCCTGCTTTGCTGTCGATCAGGACGAAGAAGGTATAGCAGTCGCCTAATTTGCCTTCGACTCACCCACGCTGCTTTTCTGGGGCGTGGGATACGCTTCGCATAATGGCAAGCCTAACCCGCCATCGGCGATTAACCTCAAAGGCCGCGGGCTGGAAGAGTCGGGTTTCATGACCGGGATGCCGATAACGGTGACGGTTGAGCGTGGAAGGATAGTGATTGAGACCGAGATTAACGTCTGATCGTTGAACTAAATAGCAGGTAAAAAATAGCCGGAAGGATCGTGGGATCACTTCCAGACTTTATCTATTTATTCATCAGATTATTAACTTCATCACTGGTTAGACTAAAAATATCTATAGATTTATCATTTATACTTAAATCAAAATCACTATTTAGATTAACTAACCATTTATAAAAATCGAGAAAATAAATTTCATTATCTTTTGTTAACTCCATAAATCCATTATCCATATGAGATAGTTCTAAAGATTCAAGAATACTAAAAAATTCATCTTTATTTTCGAGTAAATCAGACACCTCAACCCGCATTAACATTTTTATTAGGGATAGCTCATCTGATATATCCATTATTGTTGACATATTAGAGTAAACGCTTTTTATATCAATTAGTTTCATATAATTACGGTTTTGTTGAATAAATCAGAGTCAGCCGGTAGGATGGCTCCCGCTGGAACCCTTGTTATGCGATCCGAATGCTGTCCGGCATACCCAACAACGTCATCCGGTTTAGCGCTTTGACCATCGCCAGCGCTTCACCTACCTGTCCACAGGCTCAGATGACCACCCAGTAACGTTTTGATGCGGAACATCGCTGTTTCTGCCACTGAACGGCGGTGATAACCTACTTTCTTTTTCCAGACGTCATTGCTACCGCCCAGGTGCTGATTCGCCACGGCATGGTTACGTTCATGGTACTTGTCGGGCCAGTATTGTGCACCGTTTCTCGGTGGGATGAGCGGCCTGATTTTTTTCTTCATCAGGGCATCATGGCAGTAAAAGACATCGTAAGTTCCATCTACTGAGGCTTGTTTGACTTTGCGGTGAGTCTGGCTTATTAACGCGGGGAGTGCCTGCACGTCAGTAGTTCCACTGAGAGATAAATCGGCACAGATAATCTCATGCGTTACACTGTCTGTTGCCAGATGGAACTTTCTCCATACTCTGCGCTTATCTGCCCCATGTTGCCGAACCTTCCATTCCCCTTCACCGAATACCTTCAGTCCGATAGCGTCAATCACCAGATGTTCAATCTCACCGCGTGTTGGTGTTTTAATGCTGATATTAACGGTCTTTGCACGTTTGCTGACCAGTGAATAATCGGGGCAAGCGAGAGCCACTCCCATCAACTGAAAAATAGAGTCAACGAAGCCCTGCAACGCCCGTAACGAAAGGTTAAACACGCGCTTCATCATCAGAACAGTGGTGATAGCCATATCGGTGTAGTGGCGTGGGGGTTTTATCTGCTTCCCGGTATCTGAGGTAAAGCCCGTTGCCGTCCGAGCGTCCTTCAAACCGCTCTCCGGTCTTTATCCAAGCGCGGATCTGCATGTCGGTTAGTTTTGGCATTATGAGTACCTGAACGTTTAATAATGGGGTGTACCCAAAGCACTGCGAATTTTCTTTAATGGGTACACCTCTGTGTACACGGTAATCATGCGCTTTGTTGCTTCTTCATGATAGCCTGTGATAACAAAAAAGCCTGCAATATCGCAGGCTTCTTGGTTTTTTGATAGTGGGTGATTTTTCGTAAATTGTTACTCGATATTCTGGATCTGTTCCCGCATTTGCTCGATCAGTACTTTCAACTCAATGGCTGACGCGGTGACGTCGGCGTTGATGGATTTCGAGGCCAGCGTGTTCGATTCGCGGTTGAATTCCTGCATCATGAAGTCGAGGCGGCGGCCGACGGCTTCTTCTTTTTTCAGGATTTTGTAAGTTTCTTTGACGTGAGCGTCGAGGCGGTCGAGTTCTTCCGAGACGTCGACGCGCTGCGCCATCAGAACCAGTTCCTGTTCCAGACGGTTATTTTCCAGCTGTACCTGCGCATCTTCCAGCTTGCTTTGCAGACGCTCGCGCTGCCATAGCAGGATGTTCGGCATCTGGGCGCGCACTTTGACGACTTCGGCGCTGACGCCAGCCAGACGCTGTTCGATCATCCCTTTCAGCGCATCACCTTCGCTTTCACGGGCGGCGATGAAGTCATCCAGCGCACCTTCCAGTGCTTTCAGCAGTTCGGCGCTGATGGCGTCCAGATCCTGCTCTTCTGCTGACATCACGCCCGGCCAGCGTAGGATATCAACCGGGTTGATTTCCCCTTCGTCGCTCTGCATTTTGACCCAATTGGCGGCATTAACCAGCTGTTTCGCCAGCTTTTCGTTCAGGATCAGCGCACTTTGTGCGCTCGGGTCGAGCTCAAAACGCAGGTTGCATTCGATTTTGCCACGGGTCAAACGGGCGCGGATACGCTCGCGAGCGACGGGTTCGAGGCTGCGGAATTGTTCCGGTAAACGAAGATAGGTTTCCAGATAGCGCTGGTTAACGGAACGCAGTTCCCAGGCTGCGCTTCCCCAGTTGCCCTTGATCTCTCGGCGGGCGTAAGCGGTCATGCTGCGAATCATTGGTGCATACCTGTAAAGCAAATGATGAGAAGGATTATAGCGTTGAGTCCCGCGCAGGGGATAGGAAAAACCGTCCGTGGCGTAGCGTCTGTCGTGAATCAGGCGGCGTAAAGCAGGGTCTCGTGTTGTCTGGCGATGTCGCGACAGCGATTTTTCATCATCTGTTTCAGTTGCAGCGTCGCCTGTGACTGTGGGTTGTCGCGGCGGCTGATTAGCGTGACTTCAAAAGGCAGCGGCTGATCGATAGGGACGATCTTGAGCTGGTCGGCATAGCGACAGGCGGTAAAGAGATCGACAATGCCCGCACCGCCGCCCGCCAGCACCATGTCGGCAATCACCGAGTAGGTTTTGATGTAGAGCGAAGCGGCGGGCTGTAGTGCCTTATCGCGTAACGCACGGTGTACCACCTGACCGAGCGGATCCTGATGCTGCATCATCAGCAGATTGTTGTTGCACAGCCATTCCAGCGAGACAGGGCCATTTATCGGGCTGTCTTTCGGCAACAGGGCAACCATTGTGGACTGGAACAGCGGTTCTGCCAGCAGCTCAGGTGGCACCTGCTGACCAAAGATCAGCGCGAAATCGAGCTGGTTTTGCAGGATGTTCTGGCACAGCGTGCTGAAGTGTTCAGTAACCAGTTCGACGTTAACCGAGGCTGCCTGCTTATGAAATTCTACCAGCGTCGGTGCGACGACCATCTGCCCGAACGCATGTGCCGCGCCCAGCCGTACGGAGTGTGCCTTACTGGTTTTGATTTGTTCGGTGAGTGAACTGAGGCTTTGCAGATGGCTGAAAAGTTCCTGTACTTTCGGTATCAGGCGCAGCCCTTCTTCAGTGGCGATCATGCCCTGTGTGCGACGTTCAAACAGGGAAAAACCGAGTTGCTGTTCTGCGTGATTTAAGACCCGGCTGACATTGGGCTGAGAGACGTTGAGTAAACGGGCGGCACCGCTGATGGTACCTGCCTGAACAATGGCCTGGAAGATTTCAATATGGCGTAATCGCATGGTTGCAGGCTCCGGCTGATGCTTTCTGAAGAGCATCGTATGAGTAATAACCAAAAAGTCTGCAATTATTACGCCAGGTTATAAGGTCGTGATGAATGGTCGATAGATACGCGATGAGAGCACTTTTTGCACTATTCTGACGCCCGATTATGGTGCAATGCACCGATATCGGGCGTTTTGGTTCTGTTGCGATGCGCTGGCAAGTTAGCGATAGATATCGGCGACGGGGGCTTCTCCCACGTAGCCATAGCCGCGATACATGCCTTCGCTGTTAAACGGCAAGGCGATGTTGCCGACTTTATCGACGGCAATCATCCCGCCGCTGCCGTCCATTTGCACGAGTTTCTCCATGACTACGCGTTCGCTGGCTTGCTGTAGCGTGAGTCCGGCATATTCCATCAGCGCTGAGACATCATAGGCGGCGACGGCACGCATAAAGACTTCGCCTGTACCGGTGCAGGAAACGGCCACCGTCTGGTTATTGGCGTAGCAGCCTGCGCCGATGATGGGGCTATCGCCCACGCGTCCGGCCTGTTTGTTGGTCATGCCGCCTGTTGAGGTTGCCGCCGCGAGGTTGCCCGCGCTGTCGAGTGCTACCGCGCCCACGGTGCCGAATTTACGGTCGGGATCGATAGGGTCGTTCTGACCATCATGATCGAGGATGACGCGGCCTGAGCCTGCCTGTGCGTTATGAAGCTGCTGACGGCGTTCATCGGTGGAGAAAAATGTCGGATCAACCCTTTCCAGACCGTTCTGCTGTGCAAATGCCTCCGCGCCGTCGGCGGTAAACATCACATGGGGGCTGGCTTCAAGTACGGTACGCGCGGCCAGAATCGGGTTACGGATATGGCTGACACAGCTCACCGCACCCGCATCCAGCGAGCGTCCGTCCATGATGCTGGCGTCCAGTTCGTGGGTTTCCGCGTGGGTGAAGACCGAACCGTGCCCAGCATTGAACAGCGGGCATTCTTCCAGTAAACGGACGGCTTCTGTCACAGCATCCAACGCGCTGCCGTTTTCAGCCAGAATGCGTTGTCCGCTGGCGACAATCTCGGATAGCGCGGCCAGATAGCGCTGCTCTTTTTCAGCGCTCATGGCCGAGCGGGTCAGCGCACCTGCGCCACCGTGGATCACAATCACGGGTTTCGTCATGCGATAAAGTCTCTTTTCAAGCGGTTTACGCCCCGAAATAGGGGGCGGATAAACTGGAATCAGTTTTGCGTCGTCGCCAGATAGGAAAAGGCACCCAACAGGCTGGTGATTTCCCGCATGCTCTGCGCCGTATAACCTACGGTTATGGCATCCAAACGTTCAACGCTTGGCAGCAGACAGAATAGATCGGCCAGTACCGGTTTTGCCACCATCAGTTCAAGACGGTAGGGAGCCTGAATCCGTGAGTTCAGTGTCCGGTGCGCTTTTTCCACCGCCGCTTTGGCTGCATCACGAATCACCTGACGGGCCTGCTCGGTGCTGAGGGATTCCGCTGCATGCTGTGAAATGGCGCGTTTGACGCAAGCGTAGTCAGTTGCGGGGTAGTAGCGGGCGATCCAATTCTGGAGCGTGTCGTCTCCGCTGACCAGCCAGAGCGGTGTCTTCTGTTCCACGCCTGCGGCGGCGTAGATATCACTCTCACCCATGATTTCACCGTTGATGCGCACGCGGTAGAAAGCACGACCGTTGATGGTATGTGACAGCACGCCAAACTCACCCGCCGCGCTGTGATAGCCGATGAACATCAGGCCATCGAATTGCTGCTGCTCTAGCCCTTCAACCATCGAATAGCCGCGCGGTTTGCCCTGTACCAGCCGGGCACGGGCGTCGATATTCTCAGCGCGTAGGTTGACCATGGCCGCATGGCTGTCGGCGACCACCACCTCTGTTGCGCCACCCGCGAATGCGCCGTCGATGGCGGCATTCACTTCCTGTTCCATCAGGCCGCGTGCCAGTTGGTATTCCGCGGTGCCGGGGCTGCACTGTTCCGGGCGCATCACGCCAGCGATACCTTCAATATCAGCAGAGATAAACACTTTCATAGTCAGTTTCCTACGGGAGAATTTGCTTATGGATAAAGAGTTGCAGCCAACCGATCCAACGCCTGTGGCAGCGTCGGGCGATGATGGCCGCGAAAACCGGTCACGGCGTCAGCCTGAAGCATGGCGTCGAGCACCGCGTGTTCTGTGGCGTCGGCGGCGGCGCTTAACAGCGGTTCAAGCTGCGCATCCTCCGGCGGCTGTGGCTGTGGGCAGGTGGAGAACGCGACGGCGATGTCGCCGGAACCGTGTCCCCAGTAGCTGCCGAGCCGACCTAATCCTGCACCAGCACGCTTGGCGATGCGTTTAAGCTGGCGGGCATCGAGCGGCGCATCCGTTGCCATGATGATGATGATCGATCCCGCGTCTTTCTGCGGTGCGAGTTCTGGCAAAATAGGCGCGATGGCATTCCCCATCTGCACGCCGTCCAGCGTCAGCGCGGAAAGTGTGCCGAAATTTGCCAGCACCAGCAGGCCGAGCGTGGCGTTTAACTCGGGGATCAGACGCGATGCGGTGCCGATGCCGCCTTTCAGGCTAAAGCAGCTCATACCGCGCCCTGCACCGACGCTGCCGCGTGCGAAGCTATCCGCTGCGCCGTCCAGCGCTAGCCGCGCCATAGGTTCCGTCACGGCTAGCGCCTGAATGTCGTTCAGCCAGCCGTCATTGCACTCCAGCGCCAGCGGGTTAACCGTCGGCAGCGTGCGCCCTAGGTCGGGGTTACGGGAAATCGCGTCGCGCACCAGCGTGGTAAACAGTGTGCCAGTTGCCAGCGTGTTGCTGAGTAAAATGGGCGTTTGCAGCAGTCCCAGTTCCTCAATTTGCACCAGCCCAACGGGTTTAGCGAAACCGTTTAGTACCGCCGCGCCACAGGGCAGGGGCTGGGCGAACAGGTTCACGCCGGGCGGCACAATCGCTGTAACGCCAGTTTGTACTTCCCCTGCTGCCAGTGTGCAGTGGCCGACGCGCACGCCTGCCACATCGCTGATGCGGTTATGCAGTCCACTGGCTGAGCGCGGCGTACCCAACTGCCGCGTCATTTTCCAGCGTTGTAGCAACAGCGCCTGCTGCTGCTGGTGATAGTCATTCATCGGATGATCGCCGTGCATCGCCTTCCTCAGCTTTTTAATTTGGGATCGAGCGTATCACGCAGCGCATCCCCGAGCAGGTTAAACGCCAGCACGGTGAAGAAGATTGCCAGACCGGGGAACACGCTGACGTGCCACGCGCCAGCCATCATCAGGCTGCGGCTCATTGCCAGAATATTGCCCCATTCCGGTACGTCCGGCTCTGGGCCGAGGCCGATGAAGCTCAGCCCCGCGGCAGTCAGGATGCTGGTGCCAATACGCATGGTGAAATAGACGATCACGTTAGGCAGCGTGCCGGGCAGAATGTGGCGCATCAATATGATGCGATCGGGCGCACCGGCGCAACGCACGGCTTCTACATAGGCCGCCTGTTTCAGCGACAGCGTGGAGGCGCGCACGATGCGGGCGAAGACCGGTACGCTGAAGACGGCGACGGCGATAATCACGTTATTCAGGCCAGGACCGAGGATGGCGACGACGGCAATCGCTAGCAGCATGCCGGGGAAGGCGAATAGCACGTCGGAACCACGCATGATCAGCGTATCTACCCAGCGGCCGTAGTAGCCTGCCAACAGACCAAGCACGATGCCGACCAGCATGCCCAGCGTGACGGAAAAGATACCGATATATAACGAGATACGTGCACCGTAGATGATACGGCTCATCACATCGCGCCCCAGATCGTCGGTGCCCATCCAGTGCGCCGCCGAAGGTGGTGAAGCCAGCGCCATCCAGTCAGGCTCCATCGGGTTCCACGGTGCCAGCCAGGGGGCAAAAATGGCAACCAGTACCAGCAGCAGGACAAAGCTGCTGGACACCAGCGCCATCGGGTTACGGATAAAGACCTGAACGAAATCGCGCCACGGCGAACGTATCGTCTCTTCATCAAGCGTGGCAACGGCCACGACGGGTTCGGAAGGGAGGTTCATCGTGTCTCCTAACGTAGGCGAATCGCCGGATTGACCACCGCGTACAGCAGGTCCACCAACAGGTTAATGACAATAAATTCAAACACGAACAGCATGACCAGTGCCTGAATAACCGGCTGATCCTGCGTCTTGATCGATTCAATCAGCAGCCAACCCAGACCCGGCCAGCTAAACACGCTTTCGACCACGATGGAACCACCGAGCAGGAAGCCGAATTGCAGCCCAAGCATGGTGATGACTGGAATCAGCGCGTTACGCATCACGTGCTTCCAGGTGACTAGCCGATTGCGCAGCCCCTTGGAGCGTGCGGTGCGGACGTAGTCTTCCTGTGCAACCTCCAGAAACGCGGAGCGGGTGAAACGTGCCATAACGGCCGCTACCGATGCCCCGAGCGTCAGCGCGGGCAGAATGATGTCGCTGGGCTGATTAAAACCGCTGACGGAAAAGACGCCGAACGGCATAGCCACAAACTGAATCAGCAACAGGCCGAGCCAGAACGGCGGCATGGAAATTCCACCGACAGCGAAACTCATCAGCGTCCAGTCTTGCCATTTCCCCCGCTTGAGCGCGGAAACCACGCCAATAAGCAGGCCGAGTAGCACCGACCAGACAAATCCTGCCAGCGCCAGCCACATGGTGGGCATAAAGCTCTTGCTGATGACGTCGATGACGGGTTGCTGGGTGCGGTATGTCACACCCAGATCGCCGCTGAACAGGCCGCCGAGCCACTGGACATACTGCTGCGGCAGCGGATCGTTCAACCCTAGTTGCTGGCGGGCGGCTTCCACTGCCTCAATGGTCGCGTCAGCGCCAGCGTAAATACGTGCCGGGTCACCCGGCAGCAGTTTGATAAAACCGAACACTAACAGGGAGACCACCAGCAGAACCGGGATCATTTCCAGCAAACGTCGGACGATATAAGCAAACATGGCGTTCTCCCTGACCGATTACTTAAATTCAGCCTGATCGAAGATCAGTGAGCCATCTGCCAGCATGTACACGCCGTCGAGGTTCTTGGTTTTACCGACGATGTTGTCTGGTGAACCCAGGAAGACTACCGGTGCATCCTGCCAAATCTGACGTTGTGCATCAGCGTAAGCGGCGGCACGTTTGTCGGCATCGGCTGTCGCTAACCCGGCGGTAATCGCTTTATCCGTGACCGGATTGCTGTAGTAGGAAACGTTATACGCAACCGGAACCCAGGATTCTGTCGCGAACAGCGGACGCAGCGCCCAGTCAGCATCACCGGTAGACGGAGACCAGCCGTTATAGAACAGGTCAAATTCGGCATCTTTCGGGTCTTTCACGCCGAACAGTTTGGCGTTACGCATCCCAGAATCCATCGGGGTGACGGTGACTTTGACGCCGACCTGCTCTAACTGCTGCTTGAAGAACTGCGCGCTACGGATATAGTCGGTGCGGTTCGTCGTCCACAGTTTCAGGCTCAGACCGTTGGCGTAGCCCGCTTCTTTCAGCAGCGCCTTGGCTTTTTCCGGGTTATAGGTGTAGTTCGGTGAGGTCTGGCGTGCGAAGAACTGCACGTCTGGTGCCATCGCAGAGGAGGCCGGAACGCCCATGCCAGCAAAGCCCACTTTCAGCCAGATATCGCGGTTGATAGCGTAGTTGAGTGCCTGACGCACGCGGATATCATTCAGCGGTGGGCGCAGGTTGTTCATCGCCAGCCAGAATTGATAAATACTTGGGTCGCGCTGAATCGCCAGCTTGCTGTCACTTTGTACGGTGCCGATCAGGTCGGAAGGCAGCGGATACACCGCATCGACCTGACCGGATTTCAGTGATGCTACGCGGGTGGAATCTTCTGGCGTCGGGTAGAAGGTCACGCTGTCGACTTTCGGCCAGCCTTTCTGCCAGTAGTTGTCGAATTTCACCAGCTTCACGTCTTTACCCTGCTGCCATTCGGTGAACTTGAACGGGCCAGTCCCGACTGGATGCACGCGCAGCTGTGCTTCGTCTGGGTATTTCTTCAGCGCTTCTGGGCTGTGTATAACGGCAGACGGGTGCGCCAACGTGTTCACAAAGGCACCGAAAGATTTGTTCAGCTCGATTTTGACCTGCGTTGGCGACAGCACGGTAACGGTTTGCACCATGTTAAACAGGCTGTTGCGTTTTAAGCCTTTGCTCTGATCCGCCAAACGGTCGAGGTTGGCTTTAACGGCGTCGGCGTTGAACGGTGCGCCATCCTGAAAGGTGATGCCTTCGCGCAGCGTAACGACGAACTCGGTGGCGGTGTCGTTACTGGTATAACCCGTCGCCAGACGCGGCACCAGCTTCATTTTATTATCGAACTGGAACAGACGCTCGAAGATGCCGCTCTGAATGGAGTAGCTCAGCGTGTCCGACGTATCGTGCGGATCGAGCCCGGTGATATCGGCATAGATGGAAATGCGAAGGTCTTGCGCCTGGGCAACAGCCGCCAGACACAGTGAGAGCCCGAGGGCAACGGCGGAGCGGCGAACGAATGGCTTCATGGTTATCTATCCTGGTCAGCAATGAACGTGTGTTGTGAATATGTCGTGTTTCAGGCTGCCGATTCGTTGTCGGCGACCCAGTGCTGCGGCGCAACCTCTCGGTAGCGCGTTTTGGCGACGGTCTCGCCTGCTTTACGCAAAGGCGAGGGGATTTCGCTGTCGTCAAACTGGCGTGTGCCGCGACGGGTTGGATCGGCAATCGGGACCGAAGCCAACAGGCGGCGGGTATACGGGTGCTGCGGGTCGTTAAACACTGACTGGCGCGGGCCGATCTCTACAATCTGGCCGAGGTACATCACCGCAACACGGTTGGCGATGCGCTCGACGACGGCCATATCGTGCGAGATGAAAATCCACGACACGCCGGTTTTCTTCTGGAGATCCATCATCAGGTTGACAACCTGCGCCTGAATCGACACATCGAGCGCCGAAACGGCTTCGTCAGCAATGATGACCTGCGGCTGTAGCGCCATGGCGCGGGCGATCGCGATACGCTGGCGCTGCCCACCGGAAAATTCGTGCGGGTAACGACGAGCATGTTCTGGCAGTAGGCCGACGCTTTTTAACAGCGCCTGCACCTGTGGTGTGGCTTCTTCCAGCGATTTCACCAACCCGTGCAGCAGCAGCGGTTCCGCAATGGTGAAGCCGACCGTCAGGCGCGGATTGAGCGAGGCGTACGGGTCTTGAAACACCATCTGCATTTCCCGACGTAGCGGCTGGAAATCACGCTCTTTCATCTGGGAAATTTCGTTGCCCTGAAAATGAATGCTTTCGGCCTCGCTCTGTACCAGACGCAGTAGGGCACGTCCGGTCGTCGATTTGCCGCAGCCGCTTTCGCCGACGATCGCCAGCGTTTCGCCCGGCCAGACGTTGAAATCGATCTGCTCTACCGCGTGAACGTGGTGGGTCACCGTAGATAAAATCCCGCTGCGTATGGGGTAATAGACGCGCAGCCCGCGAATATCTAACAGCGGCTCGGCATCATAGCGGGCGGTGACTTGTTCAATATGGTCTGGGTCGGCGGCTTGTCCCAACAGCGGGAAACGTTTCGGCCACAGGCTATCGCGCATGTCGCCCAGTTTGGGTACGGCGGCCAGCAGCGATTGGGTGTATGGGTGCTGCGGTGCAGCGAAAATCTGTTCGACAGTGCCTTGCTCTACGATTTCGCCGCGATACATGACGACCACGCGATCGGCGATTTCTGCGACTACGCCCATATCGTGGGTAATAAATAGCACCGCCATGTCGCTCTGCTGTTGCAGGTCACGCAGGATTTGCAGAATGCGTGCCTGCACGGTGACATCCAACGCGGTGGTCGGTTCATCGGCTATCAACAACTGCGGATCGCAGGCCAGCGCCTGTGCAATCATCACGCGTTGGCGCATCCCGCCGGACAGCGAGTGCGGGTAGCTTTTCATCACACGATCGACATCGGCAATACGCACCTTGCGCAGCAGCTCACGGGCTTTTTTATCTGCGCTGGCGGCATCGCAGATTTTGTGGTCAAGCAGCGCTTCGGTAAGCTGATCGCCGACTTTCAGTACTGGGTTGAGTGAGGTCATCGGTTCCTGAAAAATCATCGCGAGATCGCGACCGCGCAGCTTACGGCGTGCTTCTGCTTTCATGCGCAACAGGTCATGCTGTTGACCATCGCGGGCGGTGAAACGGAGCGCACCGCGTTCAATGTTGGCAGAATCCGCCAGCAGCCCCATCACGGTAAGTGACGTCACGGACTTGCCTGAGCCACTTTCACCGACCACGGCGACCACTTCCCCTTTATTCACGGTAAAGGAAATGCCTTTTAGCGCCTGATGCGTGCCGGAACGGCCGCTAAAGCTGACGCTCAGATCGTCGATTTCCAGTACAGGTCTGGGGGCGTTACCGGGTGCTGTGGCGGCACCCGCGTGCATGATATCCGTCATGGTCACTCCGGTTGGTGGTTTTAGGGTCGCTTCGGTTGAGTGCGTCATAGCCAGATTCGGCCAAAGTTATAAGTCAGATAAGGCGAGCTGTCGGCTGCCAGCCAGATAGGGCCGTCAAGATCGACATGTTCGGCGTCTGCCGCGATCGGCAACGCGGCTTCCATTGCCATTGATGAACCCAGCATGCAGCCGACCATAATGCGCAGGCCATGGAATCTCGCCTCACGTACCATTGCCAGCGCCTCGGTCAGTCCGCCACACTTATCCAGCTTGATGTTGATCATGTCATAACGACGGCGCAGCCCGACGATGTCACCACTGTGGCGGCAGCTTTCATCTGCGCAGATGGGAATTGGATGGGCAAAGCGCTGTAAATCCTCATCCTTGCCGACAGGAAGCGGTTGTTCGATCATCGCGACCTGATAAGGCAGCAGAGCCTGGGATAGGCTGTGTAAATCTAACCCACTCCAGCTCGCTCTCGCGTCGATAATCAATCTGGCGTTGGGCGCAGCGGCACGAATGGCGGCAATCCGCTCCAGAATCAGTTCACGATCCAGCTTGATTTTCAGCAGCAGGGCGCCGTGGGAAACCGCATTGGATGCGGCGGCGGCCATTTTTTCCACGCTGTCGAGCGCCAACGTTTGCGCACAGACCACGGATGCCGGTGGACGAATGTCGAGGTGTTGCCACAGCGTCTGTTTTTTCAATGCGGTGTTGAGCCGCCACAGCGCACAGTCCAGCGCATTTCTGGCCGCACCCGGCGATAAGTCCTGCTGGAGCTGTTCGATGGTGAGGCCATGTTCTATCGCCTCATGGATCGCAGAGAGCTGGTGGCATACGCTGTCAGCGGACTCACCATAATAGGCGGCGGGCGTGCATTCGCCTTGGCCAATAAATCCTTTTTCTTCCAGCGAGACGCGGATAACGGTGACCACATGACGTGTGTCGTTATCGGCCGTGATGGGGCGAGCCAGTGGCAGATTGACGGTTTCAATGTGCATATGCCGCATCATGATCTTTTCTCATTCACGCTCAAGGGATGAACGGACTATTTCATGATGCATCATCACTGACGAATACTTGTTTATGAGTAGGGTATAACCTCAGGTTATACCATAAGGATAAGGTATGACTGGTGAAGAATTAACCGTTGATGTTGCAAATTTATCGCTACTGGCACAGGGTAAAATTAGGCAGCGCGCCGCCAAAGCCGTATAATGTGCGCCAGTTTTCATTGACCCGCCGGAGATGAGCCATGCGCCCAACAGGCCGAAGTGCACAGCAAGTACGCCCCCTTACATTCACCCGCCATTACACGAAGCACGCCGAAGGTTCCGTTTTGGTCGAGTTTGGCGACACCAAAGTGTTATGCAATGCTACGGTAGAAGAGGGTGTTCCGCGCTTTCTGAAAGGCCAGGGGCAAGGATGGGTCACCGCCGAGTACGGTATGTTGCCGCGTGCGACGCACAGCCGCAACGCGCGTGAAGCAGCCAAAGGCAAGCAAGGTGGGCGGACGCTGGAGATCCAGCGCCTGATTGCGCGTTCTCTGCGTGCAGCGATTGATCTGAAAGTGCTTGGTGAATACACCATTACGCTCGACTGCGATGTATTGCAGGCGGATGGCGGCACGCGTACAGCCTCTATCAGCGGTGCTTGTGTCGCACTGGCCGATGCGTTGAACCAGATGGTTGCCAACGGTAAGCTGAAAAAGAGCCCGATGAAAGGCATGGTGGCGGCGGTTTCCGTCGGCATCGTGAACGGCGAAGCGCTGTGCGATCTGGAATACGTGGAAGATTCTGCTGCGGAAACTGACATGAATGTGGTCATGACCGAAGACGGTCGTATGATTGAAGTGCAGGGGACGGCCGAAGGCGAGCCGTTCAGCCACGAAGAATTGCTCACCCTGCTGGCGTTAGCCCGAGGGGGAATTGATACCATCGTTCAGGCGCAGAAAGCGGCCTTAGCCGATTGATTTGTTTAAGCGATAAGCGACCAGATGGTCGCTTTTTTTATGGCGTGCCATCCTTGCGTGCCATCGCAAGCGATGTTGAAAATTTTTTATGTCTGACCAATTTTATTCTGAACAACAAGTAAGACGAGGAGATGCCGTATGAAAGCCTACCAGCGCCAGTTTATTGAGTTTGCACTCAGCAAACAGGTATTGAAGTTCGGCGAGTTTACGCTGAAATCCGGGCGTATCAGCCCCTATTTCTTTAACGCCGGGCTGTTTAATACCGGGCGCGATTTGGCTTTACTGGGGCGTTTTTATGCCGAAGCGTTGGTTGATTCCGGTGTGGCGTTCGATCTGCTGTTTGGGCCGGCTTACAAAGGCATTCCGATTGCCACCACCGCAGCGGTAGCGCTGGCAGAACACCACGATCGCGACCTGCCGTACTGCTTTAATCGCAAAGAAGCTAAAGACCATGGCGAGGGCGGTAGTCTGGTCGGTAGCCCATTGCAGGGCCGCGTGATGCTGGTGGATGACGTGATTACGGCGGGTACGGCGATTCGTGAATCGATGGAGATCATCGGTGCGCATGGTGCGACGCTGGCGGGGGTGATGATTGCATTGGATCGTCAGGAACGCGGTCGTGCTGACCTGTCTGCGATTCAGGAAGTTGAGCGCGACTACCAGTGCACGGTGATTTCGATTATTACGCTGACGGATTTGATCGCTTATCTGGCGGAAAAACCGGAGATGGCAGCGCACCTGGATGCGGTGAAAGCCTATCGTGAGCAGTACGGGATTTAACGTTGTGAGTCAGGAACCCGCCAGAAATATCGGGCGGGTTTTAATACCTAAGGGCGCGTTTAGTTCAGCTGTGCGGCTAACAGCGGCCAGCGGGTATCGAATTCCTGCGTCGGACGATAGCGGAATTCTGAGCGAATGAAGCGCGACAGCATCCCTTCGCAAAACGCTAACAGCTGGCTAGCCAACAGCGTTTCATCATGCTGGAAACCTTTGCCATCGCGTAGCTTATGCTCGCGCAACACCTGACGCAGTTGTGATTCAATACGCTCAAACAGCTGGTTAATACGCCCCTGCAAGCGATCCTGTTCAAACATCAGCGCGTGGCCGGTCATGATGCGCGTCAGACCTGGATTCCGTTCCGCAAACCCTAAAATCAGCAGCAAAATCAGACGAAGACGATTAAACGTTTCCTTTTCGTCTTGCAGAATCAGGTTAATACGGGTGGTCAGGCTATCCTCAATAAATTCAATCAGGCTATCAAACATCCGCGTTTTACTGGGAAAATGCCGGTAGAGTGCCGCTTCGGACACGCCGACGTTCGCAGCCAGTTTTGCCGTGGTGATGCGTTGGCTACCGTCGCTGGATTCCAGCATCTGCGCCAGCGCCTGCAAAATTTCCTCGCGGCGATTCCTTTTTGTATTTTCTTTTTCTGCCATGTCTGAAAAAACCCTTGCTAAATATTTGACTGACAAGCACCCGTTAGCGCCACAGTCGCCATTTCCTGTTGGATAGGTGCTGTGGCTTATAGGAATTTTTTAACTATAGGGTGGCTGGAGCGCGTTAGCTACGGCCAGAGTGGCCGAAGCCGCCTTCTCCACGTTCGCTGCTGACGAAATCTTCGACCAGATTAAATTCCGCCTGAACGACGGGCACAAAAACCATCTGTGCGATGCGCTCGCCCGGTTCAACCGTAAACGTTTGTTGACCGCGGTTCCAGACGGAAACCATCAGTTGCCCTTGATAGTCTGAATCGATCAAACCAACCAGATTCCCCAGCACCACGCCATGCTTATGGCCTAGCCCGGAGCGAGGCAGGATCACCGCCGCCAGTCCGGTATCGGCAATATGAATTGCCAGCCCAGTTGGAATCAGGGTTGTTTCCCCTGCTTTGAGTTCAATCGCCTGATCCAGACAGGCACGCAGATCGAGCCCAGCAGAACCCGGTGTAGCGTAGGTTGGTAACGGGAATTGTTGTCCAACACGTGGGTCAACAATCTTAACGTCGATTTTTTTCATCATAACGGCTGATAATCTCGTCGATTAATTTTTGGCCAAGAAGACGTTTGTCACACTGTGGCAACGGCGTGTCTCCATTTTGCCAAAAAAGGTGTAACGCATTGGTTTCACTGTTAAAACCATGCCCAGAAAGAGAGACGTTGTTCGCACAAATCAGGTCCAATTTTTTACGCACCAGTTTCTGCCGAGCGTATTCTTCCACATTCTGGGTTTCGGCAGCAAACCCGACAACATAAGGACGATTTTCCGTCATGGCTGCGACACCGGCGATAATATCTGGATTTTTGACCAAAGTGAGAGTCATTTCATCGCCCTGCTGATTCTGTTTTTTGATCTTCTCATCGGCGATATGTTTGGCGCGATAGTCGGCAACCGCAGCGCAGCCGATAACAATGTGCTGCTGGGCCGCGTGTTCCATCACTGCGTGTTCCATCTCCAACGCGCTACCGACATCAATACGCGTGACGCCCTGCGGGGTAGCGAGCGAAACCGGGCCGCTCACCAGTGTGACATTCGCGCCACGGGCTGCTGCGGCCTGTGCGATAGCAAAGCCCATTTTCCCAGAGCTGTGATTGGTGATAAAGCGAACCGGGTCCAGCGCTTCTCTCGTCGGCCCGGCGGTGACCAGAATGTTCAGATGTTGCAGATCGTTGATGGCAGAAAAATGACGCTGTGCTAACCCGACAATGTCCATAGGGTCGATCATGCGGCCCGGCCCAACATCGCCACATGCCTGACTGCCGCTATCTGGCCCCCAGATCGGTAAACCTCGGGCGGCCAGCGTGTGCAGGTTATCCTGCGTGGACTCTGCGCGATACATCTGCTGATTCATCGCAGGGACAACGGCGATAGGGGCGGATGTCGCCAGACAGATCGTGGTCAGCAGGTCGTTCGCCATGCCAGCGGCGACGCGGGCGATCAGATCGGCGGTCGCGGGAGCGAGAATGACTAAATCAGCCCATTTTCCCAGCTCGATGTGGCCCATTGAGGCTTCCGCGGCGGGGTCAAGCAGGTCGTCTGATACGGGATAGCCAGAGACGGCTTGTAGCGTCAGTGGCGTGATGAAAGCTTTAGCGGCAGATGTCATGACAACCCGCACATCGGCTCCGCCATCGCGCAGGCGTCGTACCAGTTCCGGGCACTTGTATGCAGCAATCCCGCCACTGATACCCAGTACGATTCGTTTGCCAGAGAGTGCATTCAGGCTGGAAAATTCCGTCATCATCATGGTCCGATTGAAAGTCAGAAGAGCCGCTATTTTACCATAACCTTGCGGTTAGATAAGAATCTTAAGGCTGTTGCTCTGTTTCCCTAAGAAGATTGCGAGGCGCCTCGCAGCCTGTTATCGCAGGCATCGTCCTGTTTTTACGGGTGTGACATGATGCCGTCGAGCGTTACAGGGAGAGGCTGATGGCGTGGGAAAAGGGGTTGGCACCGCGTGAAAAACTGGTGCGTTTAGGGGCGGAATCGCTGACGGATGCGGAACTGCTGGCAATTTTTTTACGCACAGGGCTACCCGGTGTGCATGTGATGCAGTTGGCAGAGAGTTTGTTGGCGCAGTTTGGGTCGTTATATCAACTGATGATGGCCGAACAATCTGCGTTTCATAGCGCTAAAGGCGTCGGAATATCAAAATATACTCAGCTTAAGGCGATAGCAGAGTTGTCGCGGCGGTTGTTTTTCTCTCGTTTGGCGAAAGAGGACGCGATGCTAAACCCAGAAGCAACTGGTCAATATCTGCAGTTGCTACTGTCGCGACGTGAACGCGAGGTTTTTTTAGTCCTGTTTTTGGATAATCAACACCATGTTATTCGCCATCAGGAGATGTTTGTTGGTACGATTAACAGCGTGGAAGTACACCCGCGTGAAATTGTGCGTGAAGCGCTAAAGGCGAATGCAGCCGCGCTGATTTTGGCGCATAATCACCCGTCGGGAAAAGCGGAGCCGAGTCAGGCTGACCGTGCGATAACCGAACAGATTGTCAAAGCGTGCTTGTTAATGGAGATCCGCGTGCTCGATCATTTAGTGATTGGGCATGGTGAATACGTTTCTTTTGCCGAGCGTGGCTGGATTTAACAGATATTTCCGCGATCCAATGGGATCTTTAGCTGTTCGGGACTTGAGCACATACGCTTCAGAGCGTATACTACGCCACCTTTGAGAATCTTGGGTGTGGCGTTAAGAGCCTATCTCAGCAGGTTTATCCTGATGACAGAGTCTTTTCAGTGAAGTTGCTGAGATGGGCTCTAAAGCCTGACGAGGCGGCCAAACCCTATACGAAGCTCGAGCTGATTTGATTTTTGGAGAATAGACATGTCCCGAGTCTGCCAAGTTACTGGCAAGCGTCCGGTGGCCGGGAACAACCGTTCCCACGCACTGAATGCGACCAAACGCCGTTTTCTGCCGAACCTGCATTCACACCGTTTTTGGGTTGAAGGCGAGAAGCGCTTTGTAACACTGCGTGTATCTGCTAAAGGTATGCGTGTTATTGATAAGAAGGGTATTGAGACGGTTTTGGCCGATCTGCGTGCCCGTGGTGAAAAGTATTAAGGAACTGAATCATGGCTAAGGGTGTTCGCGAGAAGATCAAGCTTGTTTCTTCTGCTGGTACTGGTCACTTCTATACCACTACGAAGAACAAACGTACTAAGCCGGAAAAATTGGAACTGAAGAAATTCGATCCCGTTGTCCGTCAGCACGTTCTCTACAAAGAAGCTAAAATTAAGTAATTTTTGCTCCTTTATGAAAAACCCAGCTAAGGCTGGGTTTTTTTTGAATTTATTTTCTCATTCTTCCTCTTGTATCCCTTTTTGCATTATGCCAATTTCCTGGGCTCTGGTTTCTACAACCATCCGGTAATTAAAATATGGACTCGACATTGCACCAGCGTTTGTTAGCGACACCACAGACGCAGCTTTTACTTTTGATCGAAGCGATTTATGGTTTAGATCCAAAGGTAGACCAGCGTATTGAAGCGCTGTTGTATCGGCAGGATACAGTGAAGCAGGAAAAATTGCTGAAAGAACGTATTGCATCTATTACTCGTGGTAAACGATTTATTGATTATTATCAGAGTCATGGTTTTGCTATGGAGCTTGAGGCACTGGTTGGTGATATCGCCTATCTGATCGACGACGCACCGAAAAAGGCATTTGCGCTGATTGATGCGTTGATGTCTACACACTCCCGGGTCTACGAGCGAGCGGATGACTCAAATGGGGATATTGGTGGGGCATATGCAGCAGCGCTGTCGGTATGGATTAAGGCTGCAAGCCAGTGGCGTTTGCAAGGCGGAAAGACACGGAATTGGCCTGATGAGGTAAAAAAACGACATGATGAGAATGATTATGCCGTGTGGGATGGTGTGATCGCACAAAGTGCAACGTTACTCACAGAGCCTGAGTTACAGCAACTGGCGCAGGATTTTGAACATGAATATGCTGCCGCTCTGATCAATGCGTCTCACGAGGAATATAACTTCCGTGCCGCGCACGCCACGATAGGCATTTCTGGCGTAGCAGAGGCGTTGAAAGACGTTGCGCTCTTTGAACGTTCCATACTTCTGGGCTCTCCAGAACCTAACGAACTACAAAAGCTCCACATTGTGGAGTTTTGTCTGTCGATTAATGAAGCACAATCGGCGCTGAAATGGCTACTGGAACCTTTCCAAAATCATACTGAAGTCCGACGTCAGGCTCTGCTGGATCAAGCTTACAGTCAGCTTGGCGATCAAGATGCGCTTCTGGCGCTACGGCGTGGAGCCTATCAGCAGCGCCCAGATTATCCGCGATTACAAGCGTTGCTTGCTGTCTTGCAAGATGAAACAGAGAAGAAAACCTTACTGGATAAGGCAAGTACCCATGCGTTGGCGATGGAAGATATTGAGGCCAAAATTGGCACGCTAATGGCACTGAATGACTATGAGCAAGCGGCGGCACAATTACTTGCTTATCGGGACTCACTCAATGTTTTCTTCGGTGTATTGTTAAATTGGGCAGATCAATTCCATGATGCAGAATGCGCTTTGGCTGAAATCATTTGCTATCGCTTATTGCTCGACGATATTTTATCTTCTGGGCGAAGTAAGGCCTATGATCATGCCGCGATATATTATCGTAAGTTGGATAAGCTGGCGTCTCGGGTAACGAGCCATGCACCATTATTGGAGTGGTCGGAGTATCAGGAACAGCTTAAACAGCAGCATGGCCGAAAATATTCATTTTGGCAGCGTTTGCAATAATTGAGAGACTCCCCAGAGAGAGAATATGCCTGAATTACCTGAGGTTGAAACCAGTCGTCGGGGCATTTCACCGTACCTTGTCGGTCATACCATCCTTTATGCAGAAGTGAGGAATACGCGCCTGCGCTGGCCGGTATCAGCTGAGGTTCTGTCACTAAGCGACGAGGCAGTGCTAAGTGTGCGTCGACGGGCAAAATACCTGCTGATTGAACTCACTCGCGGCTGGATTATCGTGCATCTTGGTATGTCCGGCAGCCTACGGGTGTTGCCGGAATATACCGAACCGGAAAAGCACGATCATGTTGATTTGGTGATGGACAGCGGTAAAGTGTTGCGTTACACCGATCCCCGGCGTTTTGGTGCCTGGTTGTGGACGGATAATCTAGAAACCTGCTCGGTCTTGGCGCATCTAGGGCCGGAGCCATTAGAGGCAGAATTCTCCGCTGATTATCTCTATCAGGCGTCACGAAATAAAAAAACGGCCATCAAACAGTGGATTATGGATAATAAAGTGGTCGTTGGCGTAGGCAACATTTATGCGAGTGAATCGCTGTTTGCTGCGGGTATCCACCCTGATAGAACTGCCGGATCGTTAAATGAAAACGATGCCGCTGTATTGGTTCGTGTGATTAAACAGGTGCTACAGCTTTCGATTGAGCAGGGTGGCACGACGCTGCGTGACTTTTTGCAATCAGATGGCAAACCCGGTTATTTCGCTCAGGAACTGCGAGTCTATGGCCGTAACGGTGAACCTTGTCGGACATGCGGAACGCCGATAGAAAGCGCAAAGCATGGACAGCGCAGCACATTCTTTTGCCGCCGATGTCAGCGTTAATATTATTTAATTCAGCTTTTTTCGCTTAAATATAAGGTGCTTTAGAGGGCATTATGAGTCGTGTGGATATTAGTGTCATTGTTCCTATTTATAACTGTGAAGAATACATCGAACCTCTTTTTTCATCGTTGCTTGCTCAAGATAATGTCGCTTTCGAAATTATTGCGGTAAATGATGGTTCCACAGATGACAGCCTTCTGAAATTGAATGAGATAGGCAAGTCGGTTACGAATTTGATTATTGTCAGTCAAGAGAATAAAGGGTTGTCTGAGGCGAGAAATACAGGAATTCGGCACGCCAATGGCGAGTGGATTGCATTCGTTGATGGTGATGACTGGTTGGAGAAAAGTACGCTATCGACATGGCTTGAAAAAGCGAGGGAACAACAGCTCGATCTCTTGATAGGCAACGGTTTTAAGTTTAATGAAAATCCAGAACAAGAAGTAAAAGAGCCTATTCAGACGAAGCAACCATGGGGCGAGGTAATCAGTGGAGAGGAGTGGATCATCCGCAGTGTAGAAAATAACGAATGGTGTCACTTTGCCTGGTTGCAACTGATACGTCACGATATCATTTCATTGAATAAGTTAAGTTTTATCTCGGATATGATGCATGAAGACATTCTATGGACGGCGAATTTAGCGCTGGTAGCTAAACGAGTGGGCTTCTGTGAGAAGGTTGGTTATGGTTATCGAATTGGTAATACGAATTCGATCACAAAATCAGTGTCGATTGAGAAAATATCACGCAGAGCAAAAAGTTATATCGACATCATGCAGGGTCTGATTGCTCTTGCTAACCTGAAAAAAGACAACGTTATTTTAAATAGAGCATTAATTCGTCATGCCAATCGAGAGAGTCGCCACTTGTTTGGGCTTTTACGTAAAAAAATATCATCTCATGCTATTCGGAAACAATTAGCCCAGAAATTTATTGCTACGGGCATTGGTCGAAATTTATTCAAGGAAATGGGCTCATTTAATGATTTTTGGTATGCCCTACGTTTTAATCTTACTGTTTGTCTATTTTCAAAGAAAAAATAGCTTCCCTACAGATCCTTCGATAATTTGCTGTGTAGTGCACTAACGATGGCGTCGGGTAAGAAATGTGATACATCACCGCCGTGACGAGCGACTTCTTTGACCAGAGAGGACGAAATAAACGACCATTCTTCCGATGGCATCAGGAAGACGCTTTCAAGTGTCGGCATCAGGTGGTGATTCATTTTCGCGAGCTGGAGTTCATATTCGAAATCGGCAACGGCTCGCAAACCGCGCACAAGAATATTCGCTTTTTGCTGCTGCGCGAAGTGCACCATGAGATCGCTAAAACCGATGACTTCGACGTTCGACAAATGTTGTGTTGCACCCTTTGCCAACGCCACGCGCTCATCCAGTGTGAAAAGCGTATGTTTGCTCGGACTGGCGGCGATAGCCAGCACCACATGATCGAACATCCGTGATGCACGCGTCAGTAAATCCAAATGACCATTGGTTAATGGATCGAACGTGCCAGGATAAATCGCTTTGGTCGTCATCGCGTTAGCCCTTCATTCACTGTCTTGGTGGTCACTGTTTTACTGGGCTCTCTGGGGCAAATAAGGTTCCAGCAGCGTTAGCAGCATCTGTAATGCGCCTTGGTTTTGGTGTAACACTTCCACGGCGTGTCGACCATAGTAGAGGCGATAGTCTTCGTCAGCGAGCAGTTTCCCGACTTCTTTTCCAAGTGAGTCTGCATCGGTAACGGTAATCAGTCCGTCAGCCTGGTCTAGTTTGTTGCAGATATCTTTGAAATTGAACGTGTGTGGCCCCATCAATACTGGGATAGCATGCGCTGCCGCTTCTAGCGGATTATGTCCACCTCGTTCAACCAAACTCCCACCGACAAAAGCCAGGTCGGCGATGCCGTACAACAGCATCAGTTCGCCCATGGTGTCCCCAATGACGACCTGTGTATTTGCTGGAGGCTGTTCACCGCTGCTGCGCAGCGTGTAGGTGAACCCCAAATTTTCTGCCAACATCTGTGTGGTGGAGAAGCGTTCTGGGTGACGAGGAACAAGAATCAGTAATAAATCGGGATAGGTACCAAGCAACTGGCGATGTGCGGCCAGAACAATGGCTTCTTCACCTTCATGCGTACTGGTCGCTATCCATACTGGACGGTGTGGTGCCCATTGTCGGCGTAATGTAATCGCTCGTGCAGCGAGCTCTGGTGTCACGGAAATATCAAATTTCAGGCTACCGGTTACTTTCAGGCTTGAGCGTTTCAGGCCAAGATCGATAAATCGATTCCCGTCTTCCTGATTTTGTGCGGCGACGAGCGTGATGCCTTGCAAGATATGCCGCGTTAGCTTACCGATCTTTTTGTAACCCGCAGCAGAGCGTTCTGATAGTCGGGCATTCGCAATGACTAGCGGAATTTCGCGTTTATGCAGCTCCGCGATCAGATTTGGCCATAGTTCGGTTTCCATAATGATGACGATTTTTGGACGAACCTGATCAAAGAAGCGTTTCAGCGCACAGGGCAAATCATAAGGCAGATAAACGTGATAGACCGTGTCGCCAAAAGCGGAACGCACGCGTTCAGAGCCCGTGGGTGTCATTGTCGTTACCGTGATCGGCAGATTAGGGTAACGATGACGCAGGGCTCTCACTAAGGGAATGGCGGCCAGCGTTTCACCCACCGAGACCGAATGCAGCATGATACCGTCTGGTTTAACCTTCTCTGCACAAAAACCGTAACGTTCACCCCAACGCCGACGATAGGCCGGTGCCTTTCGGCCACGAAGCCACAGGCGAAGCCAAATCAACGGCTGGATGAGGTACAGGATGATGGTGTAGAGAGTTTGTAACATAAGATCTACTGTTATCGGTTATCGGTTATCGGTTATCGCTGGGGGGATTTTATCGGGTTCGATGAGCTAGAGCTATATTTTATTGTTTCGTTACTAATCAGACTATGCTCAGCAAGTTACACTATCTTAATAACTATCGTTTAGTTTTATTTAGCTGAGCCAATGAGGTTATCATCGATATTAAAATAACTTTTTATTTCCCGCAGGCATATTTCAA
The DNA here is from genome assembly GCF_037076465.1 of Pectobacterium araliae. Taxonomy (NCBI): domain Bacteria; kingdom Pseudomonadati; phylum Pseudomonadota; class Gammaproteobacteria; order Enterobacterales; family Pectobacteriaceae; genus Pectobacterium; species Pectobacterium araliae. Next base: position 92,643 of record NZ_AP028908.1, read on the forward strand.
CATTTTTTTCACAATTACTATGTTCAGAAATAATATGTTCTAAAACTTTGTGTCGTGTTTCAATAGCCCATTGACGCTGTGCATCATTCAACCCATAAGCAATACCATATCGATCTGTTATATTTGGATACCACTGTTCAATAGATGTAGTGTCATCGGGAACGACTATCGACTCACACCCACATAATACTGCAAAAATCGAATAGGCAGTATAATCGTCATAACAAATGAATTTTTCAGAACGTCTAAATATTTTTGCTATTTCTTTGTGCGTTAATCCATCTAAGGGAATTGAGTTTTTATCATGAATGAATTTTTTATTTGTGCCTTTTCGGATCATATGACAGGACGGAATATCTCTTTCTTCATTGTTTTTAGAATTATATAAATCTATAGGGTAATAAATTACTTTTAGTTCATTTTGAGATGTTCTTGAACCGGGGTAGAAAAAATCATCAATGGCAGAGTTAAATTTGAAATAAAGCTCATTAGGAGAGTAATTTATTTCATTTGTATGGAATCCAGGTTGATGTAATAGCCAGCGGACTACATTTTTAATTCCTAGAGGGTTATCGTTTATTATTTCAGGATATATAACTACACTATTTTTCGGCATGCTGTATTTATGCCAAACTGGAGTATCCCAGATTTTATTTGTTTGATATTTTTCATCTTTTTTATTAGGGCATATTTTGCTGAAGATGTCTCTGAGAAAGGCTGCTTTACGCTTCTTGGTAGATATCTTAACAAGATAAGCATTGCATTTTTGGGTTTGATTTAGTAAATGGCACAAACGGTGAAGAACAATAGCTCCCCCATTATTCTCATCATAACTCGGTGCATAAATGAAGACTATCATTTTAGCTGTTTATCCTATACTGAGTATGTGTAGATTTAAAATTATCTAAAATATCTATTTTTGAACGTGGATGCGTACCCGTCAGTGTAAACTCAACAAGATTTTTTGTTTTTAAAAAACTATTTTTAAATCTAATTAAATCTTTTATGAGAATTAGTAATGTACTAAATACAGATTTTTTTTGATATTTTAATCGAATAAAATATTTAAAATAAAATATTTCCATATCTCTGAATTTATTGTTTTTTTCTTTCGGATCAAAATTTGAAAAAGAATGAATTATCTGGCTTTTACAATACATATTGATACTGATGCCTTTATCAATCATTAAGCCTATTTCTCTGAATAGATCAGAATCAATGCCATAGAACGCTAGTCTTTCCTCAAATGGGGCACCCCGAAATTTTATTATTTTTTTTATGAATTTTTGTGAAATTGTTACGCCGGACATCGCAGAGTTTATTTTATTTTTTACTTTCCCCTCTGAAATTATTTTTTTGCTACCGTCTTCATGAGGATAAATTTGAATAGGGTTACTTTCTATTTCTGTTACTATTTTAGGTATTAATATATCTGCATCATCATAATGTGATAAATTAGATAGAAATTCTTTTGGTAAGATTGAATCTTGATCAAGAATTGATATTAGATCAAAGTTATTTTTTTTAATAAAAAAATTATAAATTTTAGATAACGCTAAATTTCTAATGTCTTGATATATTTCCACGCTAACTTTTTTTTCCTGACATACCAGTAGGAAATGTGAAATATCTTTCTCATCCAATAATGTAGGACCATTATTCCAAATGCAAATATTCAATTCGACACTTTCAAGATGACACTCTAGTATCGATTTTAATGTATCAGACTCATTGAGTTTGGCATTGTATATGATCACTACGGATGTTATTTTCATATCTATTCCACTTAAATATTGTTAATGATTATTTTTCTTTTCTGTGACGTATTTTATTCGACTTATTATCCCTTTTATCCATTTTCCTTTCTTAAACTCGTGTTTAGATTTTTTCTTCCATTGGATCGGCGTGGCTGCCTTAACAAGAGGGATATCATGCCATGTTGATTGATTATATGCAGTGGTGAAGTAAATAGTGGAGGGATATTGTCCCCATTCGCTCCATGGCTTTGTTGTACCAACATAATGAATAAATATACTGTCATCATTAATTATTCTTTTATAAGCGCAATGACTTTTATCTTTTAATTCGCTTTTTATACTGTAAATGCAGTTGAATTTTCTAGGGAGAATAACCGTTTTTTCATAAAGCAAAATATTTAATGCATCTTGATCAGGATATTTTAGTTCTCTATTCTCTTTCAGAAAGAAAAGCGTTTTTTTTGTCAGACTATTTTCTGACCAATTTTTCAACTGAGTGAACATAACGCCAGAATTAAAATAGGATTCTTTTATTTCTGGTTTTCCCAATCTGACTGCACATTGTGTTCGGGTCTCTTCGATATCTGGAACAATAGCGCAAATAGCAGCATCAAAATTGAGTTGATACAGCGTTTTTATACTTCCCTTACATATAACATCGGCATCAAGATAAAGCAGTGTAGTGATCTTATCGTCCAGATAATCAAAGGCAACAAGTCGAAAATAGGCTGAGCATGGCCATTTGTTATCAGGTAAATCGTTCAGTAATTGCGTATTAATTTTATATAAATGAATGTCGACATGAAATTTATTCGCCATAGATTCAAATCTATGAATTATTTCATCATCAATATAATCGGTGAAAAAATGAAAGGCTAAGGGGATTTCATTATTAATAATCACAGATGTTGCAGAAATAGCTGCACCAAACATGAAGTTTTTGTCTATACCATAAGCAATATTAAACGTGTTTTCACCGTTCTTATGGATTATGAAACTTATCTCTTTGTCGATAATCGTTTCTTTATGGAAATACATATTCATTCTCTATTTATATTATCGATTAGATATTTTTTTTAAGAAATATTTAAAGTAAATAATTAATGATGAAAGAAATTTCCCTTTATGTGATATGTGTTTTGCACAATATCTTAATTGATTAGCCGAAGTCGCTTTTTCCAGTGGCAAATCACTCCATGGAGAAGACTCCTTCGCACTATAAAAATATCGTGAACTAGGATATACCGCCCACTCATGCCACGGCTTAGTTGGTCCGATGTAATGAATAAAAACCGTCGTGTCAGTTATGGGGTGGGGGTAGGTTTCGCCCGTCTTGCACTTCAATTCGTAATTAAGGCTAAACTGTGTATTGTATTTTTTATCCAGAAACAGAATATGGCCGGGCAAGAGCATGTTTAGAATATCTTGATCTGGATAAGAGATCCTGCTTGCGATTTTAGGATCTGACAGCATGGTCATTGTTTTGGTTGTGATGTTGCTGCGATGCCAATTATTCAGATTGATGAGTAAAAAGCCAGAGTTGAAATAACCATTTTTTATTGCTGGCGTTTCTAGACGATTAGCACATTTTTCCCACCACGAGCTTTTACCTTCAGTGACCGCGGCGATGATATAATCATCTATTTTGAGGGCGGATAACTCCTGAAGCGAACCATTACAAATGATATCTGAATCCAGGTAAATGATTTTATCGAGCTGATTATAAAAATAATCAGTGGCAATAAAACGAAAGTAAATAGCATAGGACCAGTTTTTTGTACTCGGTAGAGATTTTAACCAGTCACAATTAACCACGTAGAGTGTAATTGACGTATTGTATTGTTTAGCTAACGAATTAAATTTATCTCGATTATCGTCATCGAGGGTATCTGTGAAAATATGAAAAGCCAATGGCAGACTAGGATTCTTTAGCAAAATCGATGCTATCGATACTGCACAACCAAATAGAAAATTTTTATCCGTACCAAAAGCAATATTCAGCGGGGCTTTATCGGGATGTGAATGGGAGTGTGAAAAATCAACGGTTTTTTTTACCACATCATCTTTTTTGAAATACATAGCAGACCCAGCCGAAAATTAGTGGATAATCTGATGATTAATAACAGATTTGATGATTTTTTTTATCGATAGATAGTATGTTTCATCATAAAACGATTGTATGGATAATTTTATCTGTTCTGATGATGGGATCGGTCCCCGCTCAATAATAGTTTGCAGTGTATTGCGAAGGGCATCGACGCTACCTGGTGGGTAAAGTTCTCCATTCACACCATCGTTGATGATATCTTCTGGTCCGGAAGGGCAATCGCTGCTGATACAATAAATACCGTATGACATGGCTTCAAGCAACGTCATTGGGAGCCCCTCGAAAGAGGAGCTCATAACGAACGCTGAAATCTGTTTTATGTTCTGCTGAATATATTCCCATGGCTTTGCCTGCCATCCGTGCCAGTAAATATGGGCCGCTATTCCTTTCTCATGCACATAGCTTTTGCAGATATCCGCATCAGACCCATCACCAATAAAATGGCATTCCCAATCACCTTTCAGCCCAGAAAAAGTATCCAACATATCTTTGAGGCGTTTTTGCCCTTCAAATTTCAATCGTCCGACATAAATAAAAACGGCCTTTTCTGCCTCTGTGGGGCGGGGAATCACCACGGATTGTGGTGTCACTGGGTTGAAAATAACAGCGACACGATCAGCAGGAACGCCACGATCGACTAACTGTTGTTTGATGCCAGAGCTGATAGCGAGATGATAATCTGCGTTCAGTACCTGTTCTGAATGCTTTTTATGGTCAAGTGAGTAATGCATCCAGGAAATCAGAGGCAGCCTTTTCTTACTCGTGCGTATCGCTTGCGCCGCGATTCGGCATGAAGGAGAGTCAAAAGCGATGACGGCATCTGGCTGATGTTGCTTAATGTAATGCGCCAATGCGTTGGAATGGCTTAGGCGACGCAGAAATGAAATCTTGATACCTGAACGGTGGAAAACACATTTCTTTCCCGTCAGCCACGTTTTATCCATACGATCATCGCGGCACAAAAAATACAAGGTGGTGTCGTTTTTTGTCTCGGCATCATTTTCCAGAAAGCCGGTAACTTTTTTTAGTACGGTCTCAATTCCACCAAAGCCTGATACGGCTTCGCCAACAAAAAGTATGTTCATCACATTAACCTGACGGTGAATTACAGCGCTTTACGTTCCGTTCTTTCACGTATTTTTTCTGCTTTAGTACGCGCATGGTGGAATAAAGACTGCTCTTGTTGCAGCGTTGTTCGGAGTGCTTGCCGATCAAAATAGATCTTTAAAAAATACAACAGATCGTTTTTCGTTAGTCCAATGTCCAGCGAGGAAAAATAGAGACCAATAAGATCTTTATTCCGCCAGCGGAGAGGGACGCTATGGCGAATTTGTGCCCGGTGTAGATCAATGATAGAAATTTTAAACTGCGTGTCCGTTGGTTGATAAGGCAAATGCAGTAAAAAATGGCAGATATAACAGTCACGATGATTAACGCCGCTCGCGTGCATGCCACGTACCATTTCTGCCACGCGGCGAATGAGGCGACGTTTTTCCTGCACGGAGGGGGGGTTATCTCGCCAACCAGCGCAGTAGTCCTCCAGGCTGATTGTGGGATTCAGATCTTCTGTGATAATGAAGGAGTGTCGGCGTAGTGGATTGATTCCGCGTTGGCCGAAGCCGACACCTTTCATGGTGTCCACACCCCGTTCAGCCAGACGATGGATGGCGTTCCACTCGCGATCGGCACCGAGCACTGGCAATCTTAGCGAGAGTATGTTTTTTACAGCCTCTTTGAACGCGGTGCCACGGTGTATCTTGATAAAATATGTTCGTGATTCTAACGTGAAACGTAACGTCCTGCGGCTTTCCAGCGCACGAAATACCTCGCCATCCAGTTTCTCTACTTCCTCAAAAGGATCTTTATTTCGCCATAGAGAGGCGAAAGGTTCGCGTAATTCAATCATGACGGCTCACCTGTTATCAGTTCAGCGGCTTTCTCCGGCAAACTGTAAATATCTTCGTTATCCGCGAAATGGCGCGCCTGTTGCGCCCATTGCGATAGGGTATCCGGTTGATTGAGCGCATCCAGCAACGCGTTATTGAGCGTAGTTTGGCTGAACGGAGAGGGGATGACTCGCCCTGCCTGTGCCTTGTCGATGTAGAACGCGTAGCCGCAGACATCCGTCACGAGCACCGGCAATCCAGCCGCAATAGCTTCGAGTAACACGATCCCTGCGGCTTCCTGATAGGCAGGATGCAGTAGAAGATCTGCCGCAGCCATGAAATCGGGCACGTCGTCGCGTCCTGCAAAAAAGCGCACACGATCGCCAATACCGGATTGCTCAGCAAGCAACTGATAGCGCTTAGGTTTGTCCTGACCTACCACCAGAAAAACGACGCGCTGACGCAATGGTTCCGGCAAACTGGCAATCGCTAGCAGACTACGTTCTACGCCTTTACGTTTAAAATCGGAACCGACCTGAAGCAGGACGATGGCGTTTTCATCGATCTCCTGTGATTGGCGGAACGTGTGGCGAATCGTCGGGGGCTGATGATCGTATTTTCTGTCCAGTGCAATGCCCGGTGGCAGAATGAAGAAACGTTCGTCTTGTGTGCCGTAATGTTTTTTGAAGTCAGCAATTTGTCGCTGGGTCAACATTAGCATTTTTGTATGGCTATCGCGTTTGAATACGGCGTTTTCAAACGCGGCGTAGTGCCGATAGCGCGGCGTTAAGCGGTAGAACCCCCCTTTTTCTTGCGCCACTTTTTCCGCATAACACACATCGGCGGCGTAATAAAAATCCAATCCCGGCATTTTGTTGAAGCCAACCAGACGGTCAACGGGATGCAGCGCAAGATGGTGTTGTACCCACGTTACATAGCGCGCATGGCGTGTATGGTTACTTAGCCCAGATTGGGGAACGAGGATAATGTCCAGATTCGAAGGTTTATTGCCCTGCCATGACAGCACATAGACACGGACACGATGTCCTTTGCTTACGCAGGCCTGAGCAATATTTAGGAAATCACGCTGTAATCCGCCGAACGGGAAATATTTATACAGGCAGATGGCAATATTCATGGCTTATTCCTTATCTCCCGTACCAACCGCTGCGAGCTGTGCAGCTATTGCCTGAATGACATCGTGCGCAGGGATGCAAGAAAGGTACTGCTGTGTTCTGTCGAGGTGTCTTCTTTCCGGCATGGCTTGATAATCTCCTGCCCAGATGACAACGCTATCGTTTGACCAAGGGCGCCATTTTTTATGATCGGTTGGGCCAAACAGACATACCAGCGGCGTATTAAGCGCGGCGGCCATGTGCATGGGGGCGGAATCGACACCGATGTAAAGTGCCGCTTTGTCAATCAGCGCGGCCAGTTCTAAAAAGCTGGTTTTACCTGCTAGTGTGATATCCGGTTTGTGGCGGCTCTGAGCGTGGATATCATGCACGACACGAAGATCGTCCAGTGATGGGCCACAGGTGAGGACAACCTCGAATCCATGTGTTTTCAGGTAATCAACAACCTGAGCAAATTTGTCGTTATCCCAACATTTGAAGCGCTGTCTGGCGGTCGGCTGGATCACAATGTAGCGCTGATTTTGTAGTTGTGGGGCAAGGCTGAATACGCGGTCTGTATCTTCCTGTCTGTAGTACAACGACATCCGATCCGGTTGCTGTTGATCAGGTAGAGCTAATGGAGAGAGTACGGCGCGATTTTGCTCGATAATATGCTCTCCCTGCGGTTGCACGCAGGTGCTGAAAAACAAACGCCAGATTTTGCCTTTCAGTTTATTGCCGCGATCGAGAGCAATGCTACGCCCTCCTAGCGATTTTACTAATAACGCAATAGGCCACTGGTCAGCCAAATTCACGATCAAGTCATAGTTATTTTTCTTCAGCGCCCGCCTGATTGCCGCATAATTGCTGATTTTCTCTGCAAGCGTCTTCGTTTTTCTCTTCAGCCCGTAAAGCTGATGTATCTCCGGGTTTGCGGAGAGAATCGGCATCGTATCCTGATATAGCAATACGTCGATTTTGGCATCAGGATAATTGGCTTTTAGCGTGCTGATGAGCGGAGTGGTCAGCAGCATATCGCCATGATATCTGAGCTTTACTACAAGAATCCGGTGATAGGGGATGATGCGTTGACTCACTCGTTTTCCTTCATGTAATCAAAAGTTATGATTTTTACAGGCACGCTACCGCCTTTGGCTCAACAGCTACCAAAAGACTGATCTTATCCATGTGGCGCAACAGCATGGATAGCTAATTTTTCCGCTATGGTACTAAAACCCATCTCCCTCTCACAGTAGTAATTAATATTATACCCGTCATCTTGAAAGCTGTGCAGAGGTTGCCTGCCGCGTAGGTTTCCTACCACAACTGGTTTTTTGTTGTCATGGTCTCTCGTTTGTCGAAAAGATGTTTAACGCATTAAATTGACAGTTACATCAACTTAATTGTACAACTGAGTTGATATTAACCCGAGACAGTTTAAAGGAACATTCTATGTTGACCCTGACCTTCTCTGATGTTCGCCAGAAATTTGCCAAAGTACTGGATACGGCTATCACGCAGCCAGTGACCATTACCCGTCGTTCAGCGCCAGATATGGTGGTCATCACTGCGGCACAGTTTGCAGAGTTGCAGCAGGCTAAATTTGAGGCTTCTCTTGCCAAGGTAATGAGTAAGCCAAAGAATCAGGCGCTGTTTAAGGATCTTGCTGATAAATGATCTTCTTCTTAACCGTTGAGCAGGTCATCGCCATTCACGACAGTCAGTTAGAAACGTATGGTGGTTTGGCAGGGTTTAGGGATATTGGCTTGGTGGAAGGCATGGTTGCCCGCGTTGAGAACCTTCACACATATCAGAATGAGAACGATCTGTATGTGCTTGCCGCATCTCTGTTGCTTTCTATAGCACGCGGGCATGGCTTTAATGATGCCAACAAAAGAACCTCAGTCGCATCGGCTATGGTGTTTCTCGATATGAATGGTTCATCAATCACGCCATCAGAAGACTTTGCTGATTTCGTGGTAATGGCAGCGCAAGGGTTTTACGATGTGCATACCGTAGCGGAAACATTGAAAAAACTCGCCGATTAGGATCATCGCGGCTTTAGCCATTTTCCGGTTAGCGTTGTGCCGAGGCAAAACGCCATCAGCCACGCGATCAGCATGTCCCGTGAATAGAGAATGACGTCGCTAAGTCCATACATAATCAGGGCGAAAAGCAGAGCGGCGGAGAGATGGCTGCGTAGAACAAAAAATGAAAAATAAAATAAAGAGGCATAGAGCAACACAAGCAATATTGCTCCCGGTAATCCCTTAAGGGAGAAGGCATCAATCACTTCGTTATGCAGATGGATATCCAAATATCCGACGGCACCAGATAGCTCAGACTCTTGTTTTGCTTGTGCAATAATATGCTCCGCACGTTGTTCGGCAGATTGCCCCAATAATGCTTCTTCTCCTGCTTCGACACCGGATTGGTACATGGCGATTCGCGCACCCACTGATGTTTTGCTGTTATTCATGCTATAGCTGTGTACGTCGTTGAACAGGTCGTTGACGCGTTGATGAATCGTCTCCTGAAACAGGAATAAGCATAGAAGAAGTGTTGCCACTGAACCAATTAACGCTTTGACAAACAATTGTTTATTGTGTCTGACTTCTGACAATAAAATGGTTGCGCCAACAATAGGGTAGACAAATATAGCTGCCCGGGTTTCTGTCAGCAGAATGGCGACAGTGACTAATAGAAAATGTCCCAGATAGAGATAATATTTATAGGTTGAATCGAGCTTCAGCAGCGCCTGTGCACTTAACGCGCCAATAAAAGTAAGAAAATAGGCGGCGCTGGTTGCCGTGCCAAATACCAACCCAATGCGATGCATTCCACTGAACAGTGACTGATAGAACGCATAACCTAACGCTAATACACAAATCGCGATGATGCAGAAGAGCGACTGTTTTTGTTGTTTCTGCGTGATATGCAGTGCCGTCAGAAGGATAAATGCGCCCAAAATACCCGCGTGCGCAGATGTCTTGTAGGCGTTATACACATAGGGGAAAAGGCTATCGGGTTGATAATAGTGGTGATACCAAATGAGGTTGGTTATACCGATAGCGAGCAGGCAAAGTGGAATAAGTAAACGCCGCTTAGCGACTACGATAGTTCTTAGGTGTGTCGCTACATAAAAAACAGACAGCAAGCCAGTGAGATAAAAAAGCCACCCGGCAAGAATGCTACTAAATGGCATAATGGCTAATGTGAGTAAACAGCTGGGGAAAACCGCTTTAAGCGCGACAGCCGAACTTATGCTGGGCGTTTTTCCCAGTTCGTACCTTAATTCATTGAGCATGTATTTGTTCACAGTCGGGAGCGGATATCACTCGCCTGATGCAGGTAATTCTATCAGCTTCTCTAATTTCTGATGGATGAGACTAGCGGGAATTGTCTCCATTTTCTGTCTTTCAGACATTTCCACCACTTGGTTCATCCCGTAACCGCCAATCAGCCCTGGGTCGGTTGGCCCGTATAAGGTGATATTCGGACGATCTAGTGCTGCCGTCAGGTGGCTAAGCCCGGTATCGACGGAGACAACCGCGCTGGCGCCCGCGAGTACCTCGGCAACCTGTTGCAGCGTAAGACGTGGTAAGACTTCAACGTGCGGAAAGCCTTCCGCCAGCCGTAATGCACGCTGGTGCTCATGATCTGCTCCCCAGGGGAGTTTGATGCGTAGCCCGCTCGGTGCTAAGAGGGCAATCAGTTCACGCCAGTGCGCTTCCGGCCAGTGTTTTTCATCCCGCGTGGTGGCATGGAGAAACACCAGATAGCGATTGGCATCGGCGGGTAACTGGGAGAGAAAGCGCTGGGCAATCGCATAATCGCCGCGTTCGGTGGGTTTTCTATAGCCTAAACTCGCGGCAAACAATCCGCGTACGCGCTCGACGGCATGTTGTCGGCGGCTTATTGGGTGGCGATAGTTATAAAACCAGCTTGCCAGCGGCTCACGCGCGCTCTTGCAATCTAATCCGTGTTTCTTTCCGTTGGCGAGCCGCGTCACCAGCAGCGCGCTTTTAATCAACCCTTGTGCGTCAATGACCGCATCGTAGCGATATTGACGTAGCTGACGCGTAAACTCTGCACGTTCCTGACGTATCGGAGCGCTGAACCAGCTTTTGCGCCAGCGGCGGATCGCGACTGGAATCACGCAGGAAACCGCCGGGTGCCAACTGGGGATTTGCGCGAAACCTTCTTCAACCACCCAGTCAAACTGGATGCCGGGAATAGCCTGCATTGCGTCGGTTAAGGCTGGCAAGGTGTGCAGCACATCGCCCATTGACGACGTTTTTACGATCAGCACTCTCATGCCTCTGCTCCCGGAACCTGATTTTCTCCCGAGATGAGATTTTCTTTTGGAACAAGGCGTTCTCTCGAAACAAGATAGTTATCCAGTGCGCTGAGTACGCGTTCGGGCTGAATGTCGATCAAACTCTGGTGATAACCCTGTTCGGCATCCCCTTTGCGTACCCGGTGATAGCCGGTAATCAATCGAATCACCTCGGCTTGATGAGACAGCGGTGGGGTAAAATCAGGGCTGCTTGGACCGTAAAGTGCGACAAGAGGACGATGAAGCGCTGCGGCAACGTGCATGAGCCCTGAGTCATTGCTGACGATGGCGTGGCAGGCGGCAATGAGCACCACCGCCTGTTCCAACGAGGTTTTCCCCGCCAGATTAGCGCAATACTGACGTGCGTCTTCCGTCAATCCCTGAAGGATATCGTCACAGGCGGAATGATCATTGGCGGAACCGAACAGCGCTATCTGGTAGCCGCGTTCAATCAGTGTCTGTGCCAGCGCAGCATAGTGATAATGCGGCCAGCGCTTGGCGGGGCCGAATTCGGCACCGGGGCAAAAACCGATGATGGGGCGCGTATCGCTGAGATCAAAGGTCTGCGTCATGTCCGCAATTTCGGTCTGATTGACCTGTAATTGCGGCCACAGTAATGGTTGCGGCAGATCCTCAGCACGGCGGATACGGCTACGGTCATAGGCTAATGCAGCGTAACGCTGAACCATCAGCGGAAAGGCGGCTTTATCCAGCACGCGTATGTCGTTCAACAGCCCGTAACGCATCTCACCGCGCCAGCCCGTGCGCTGTGGAATATTGGCAAAGAACGGCACCAGCGCGGATTTAAAGGAGTTGGGCAGCACGTAAGCGCGATCGTAGCCTTCATCGCGCAGCGAGACGCCCAGACGGCGGCGTTCGCCTAGCTCAAGTGCGCCGTGACCTAACGGCATGGCTAACGCCTGATTGACTTCCGGCATTCGTGCCAGCAGAGGACGGCACCAGGCCGGCGCCATCACGTCAATGACCGCTTCCGGGTGTTCAGCCTTCAACGTGCGATAAAGGCTGTGCGACATCATCATATCGCCGACCCAGGAAGGGCCGATGACCAAAATTTTCATACCGCTTATGAATCCTTATCCGATTAAACGGTACGGTTCAGCCAGGCCATATATTCCGCCACACCTTCGGCGACGGTTTTGAACGGCTTGTCATAGCCTGCGGCACGCAAATTGGTGAGGTCGGCTTGTGTATAAGCCTGATAGCGGCCTTTCAGCTTCTCGGGGAACTCGATGTATTCCACGCTGCCTTTTTGATGGAAGGCGAGGGTGGCGTCCGCGACAGCCTGGAAGGATTCGGCACGACCGGTACCGCAGTTGAAGATGCCGGAAACCCCGTTTTGCCAGAACCACAGGTTGACGGCGGCGACATCACCGACGTAGATAAAGTCACGTTGGAAGTTCTCGCTACCGGAGAACAGCTTCGGATTTTCGCCCTGATTAATCTGGTTGTTCAGATGGAACGCTACGCTCGCCATGCTGCCTTTGTGGCCTTCGCGTGGTCCGTAGACGTTGAAATAGCGGAAACCGCAGATCTGCGATTCAGCTTCTGGGAGAATTTCACGCACGTACTGGTCGAACAGGAATTTGGAGTAACCATAGACGTTCAGCGGCTGCTCGTATTGACGCTCTTCGATAAAGTTATCGTTACGACCGCCGTAGGTGGCGGCAGACGAGGCATACAGGAACGGAATGTTGCGATCGAGGCAATAGTGCAGCACGTCTTTAGAATACTGATAGTTGTTATCCATCATGTATTTACCGTCCCACTCGGTGGTGGAAGAGCAAGCACCTTCATGGAATACCGCATCGATATCGCCCAGATCGTCGCCTGCAACGATGCTGGCGATGAAATCTTCTTTATCTACGTAATCTGCGATGTCCAGATCGACCAGATTGGCGAACTTGGTGCCGTCTTTCAGGTTATCGACAACCAGAATGTCCCGATATCCGATGTCATTCAGAGATTTTACGATATTGCTGCCGATAAAACCGGCACCGCCAGTAACGATAATCATGGGCGCGACCTTTATTAATCTTGCTGGTGAGGCACCGCGCCCCACACTGTTTATGACCGCTATAATAGCATTTCATTTTACCGCAAGCAGCCAGAGCTTAATTTATCCCGTGTTGCTCCCGCGTTTTTAAGATGATTCAGGCCGTGACGAAGCCAGCATTTTCAGACGGTTTACCCCGCATTTCTGACCACATCCGCTAGCTTAAAAACCATAAAGCGATCTTTTTATGGGAGAGTAACGCTATGCCTGCCGCGTTTTATCAACAAGTTACTACACAAATCATGGCTGCACGTACCGAGGGCGTATTCAAGGAAGAAGGCATCATTACCTCTGCGCAGCAGGCTGAAATCGAGGTGATGGGCAGCAACCGCTTGCTCAACTTCTGTGCCAATAATTATCTTGACCTGGCGGGCAGCCCTGAGCTGATTGCCGCGGCAAAAGCCGGATTGGACAGCCACGGTGTTGGCATGGCATCGGTGCGTTTCATCTGTGGAACGCAGGATATCCACAAATAGCTGGCGGATTTTCTGGGAATGGACGACGCGACCGCTATGCCAATAACGATATGAGCCAGTTGGAAGCACAGTTGCAACTGGCAAGAGCGGAAGGGGCAAGACACGTGATGATCGCCACCGACGGCGTGTTCTCGATGGATGGTGTAATTGCTGATTTGCGGGAGATTTGCGATCTGGCCGATCGTTATGATGCGCTCGTCATGGTTGATGATTCCCATGCGGTAGGAGTTGTCGGTGAACATGGGCGCGGCACGCATGAACGCTGCGGGGTGATGAATCGCGTCGCTCAAGGTGCTGGATTTGCTGGAAAAGAGCGGAGAACGGCGTGATCGTCTGCGGGCAAACGTCTGGGTGTGATCATCTAAGGAATCCGTCATGAAAGCGATGAATCACGGTGAGCGCATCGCCATGCTGGGCATCTCGCATGAATCGATGTCGATTGACTGGGGGGATATGATTTTTAATGGACTGTTTATCAAAGGGATCTATGGACGGGAAATGTTCGAAACCTGGTAAAAAATGTCGGCACTGATTCAGTCTGGACTCGATTTATCACCGATTATCACCCACCGCTTCCACATTGATGCGTTTCAGAAAGGGTTCGATGCGATGCGTTCGGGTCAATCAGGCAAGGTTATTCTCAATTGGGATGAAGAGTAATCTTGCCACAGTGAATCCGCGTGGCAGCAAAAGGGAACGTGCGCTGGAGATTACGGCTGTTTGTGCGTTTCGGTCTCGGCTGGGGCAATCCAGGTCTGCCAGCGGTGCTTAATAAACAGCACGGGTGCGCTTTCCTGAATACTGCTGCTCACCAGTTTGAAGAATACATCGTTCTTCACCGGTTCCGGCGGCTGTTTGACCCGACACTGCGGTATGCCACGGAACGGATTACGCGGTTTGGTTGGCGGCTGTGGCTGAGGTTCATACTGCCGTGTCGGCTCATTAAGCAACTGGCTGGGGCGGACTAAGACAATATCGGCATCCAGCGTGGGCAGCATCTGCTGCAAGACGCGGATGGTTGAAGGATGCGGATGTCCGATAGCGATGGCAGAACCACTGCGGCGGGCGATTTGCACCGCGCGGGTAAACTGTTTACGAATCTCGGCTTCGTTTTGCGAATCATCCAGAAAGACTTTGCGTTTGATGACTTTGACGCCGGTTCCCGCCGCAGCCTGACTCGATTGGCTGCTGCCGATCGTCATGCTGTCAAGGAAATAGAGTTGGTAGGCGCTCAGCGCCTGCATCACTTTTTGCATACCGGGCAGGCTGGCGGTCATCGCGCTGCCCATATGGTTATTTAACCCCACGGCGTAAGGCACGTTATTGACCGACTGGCGAATGATGCGCTGAATTTCGTCGCTGCTCATATCTGGGCGTAACGTGTCACGCTCCAGCGGTTGCTTGCTCATTGGCGCCATCGGTAGGTGGATTAGCACTTCGCGCCCTTGCTGGTGGGCTTTGGTTGCCATCTCACGGGCATACGGTGCGTTGGGCAATACTGCGACGGAAATTGCCGTAGGCATCGCCAGAATTTGGTTCTCATTATGCGGGCGATAGCCGAAATCATCGATCACGATGGAAAGCTTGCCAGCCAGCGCTAAAGGAGAAAGAGAGAACAGGCTCAACGCCAATAACGGTATTTTGGTTAAATAAGACAAGACTATCTTCCCAGCCAAGGTTGTGGATTGACCGCCTGACCTTGGCGACGAATTTCAAAATACAGTCCAGGCTTACTCTGCCCACCGCTGGTGCCGACTAGCGCAATGGCTTGACCGGCCTTGACCTGAGCGCCAACGGAAACCAATGCGCTTTGGTTATAGCCATACAGGCTCATATCACCTTTACCATGCTGCACAACAACGACCAACCCGTAGCCCTGTAGCCAGTCGGCCATCAGCACGGTGCCGTCGGCGATGGATTTCACTTCAGTCCCTTCCGGTGCGGTAATCACCAGACCTTTCCAGCGTAGTTCACCCTGTAACGGCTCGCCGAAGCGATGCTCGATACGGCCGTTAACCGGCCATATCGCTTGCCCAGAAGGCCGTCCTAAACCACCAGTGCGTGCCATAAGTGAGCGTTCACCTTCAGTGGGCTTGTAGCTGTTGCCGCTGCGTTTGGCTTGCTCTTCTTTGGCGCGAACCTTGGCGGCCTCGCGTGCTTCCCTTTCGGCGCGGGCTTTCGCTTCTCGCTCAGCGCGTGCAATTTGATCGCGTAAGCGGGTTTCATTCTGGCGCAGTTCCGTCAACTGCTGCTGATCTTTTTCCAGCGAGCTTTCCAGCGTCGACAGCGTTTTTTTCCGGTCGGACTGGGCCTGTTCCAGCGTTTGCTGTTGCTGTTGTTGGCCACTTAATAGCGTTTTTTGCTGCGTCTGTTTTTGTTCCAACTGACGTTTTTGGTTAGCCAGTTCCACGCGGGTTTGCTGCAATTCGTTGATAGATTTCTGCCGTGCTTCATTTAGGTAGCCGAAGTAAGCGAGAATGCGCTCATTGCGCTGGCTTTCTTCCCCGCTCAGCATGAGTTGCAGCGCACTGTGCTGGCCTTGTCGGAAGGCGGCATCCAACTGACGGGAGAGCAGCGTTTGTTGCTTATCTTGCTGAGCTTGCAGTTTGGCGATAGAGGCACTGAGGCTGGTTAATTCTTTATTGAGCGTAGACAGTGTATTGCGCGTTTCATGCAGTTGACGGCTGGCCTGAGAGATGGACTGTTCCTGCTTTTTCAACTGCTGAACTAAGGTATTGCGCCGTTGCTGCTGTTGTTGGACGCTTTTTTCTTTCGCGGCGATATCTTGTTGCAGGGTCTTAAGCTGAGCCTGATTGTCTTCCGCTTGGCCGAGCGCGGGCAACAGCAAAACGCCAACGCAGAACGCGCTGACGCAGCGGGTGAGTAGCCTGTGTAATGCGGATAACTGGCGATCGGCGCTACATGCTACTCGACTCTGTACAAATAACGCGTTTTTACTCATATCGATAAATTATTCCACGATGAACAGCGGCTTACCAGTTGTCTCTTGTCTGATTTCTATTTCCAGACGTGACAAGCATGGCACAAAGGCGCATGTCTATGCGCATCAATGATAGATAAATGGAAAGCGCGCCGCAGATTCGATACGCTATGTTGGCTTACTGGCTGTAATTGCCGTATCGCGCAGGTATACTCAGGAACCTTATATTTTTGTTGCTTAACTGATCCGGGAGTCGTTACACCCCATGCAAGAGATTATGCCATTCGTTAGCAAGAACCCTATTTTAAGCATCGCCTGGGTTGCGCTGTTGGTTGCGGTAATTGTACTTACTGTGAAGAGTAAACTGTCGAACGTGAAAGAAGTCGTTCGTGGTGAAGCGATCCGACTGATTAATAAAGAAGATGCTGTCGTCGTTGATATCCGTAACCGTGATGACTATCGCCGTGGCCATATTGCCAGCGCATTTAACCTGTTGCCGAACGACATTAAAAACGGCAGCGTAGGTGAACTTGAAAAACATAAGTCGCAGCCGATTATCGTGGTCTGCGCCAACGGCCTCTCTTCACGCGAAGCGGCCGATAATTTGCACAAAGCCGGTTTTGAGCGTGTGCAGGTACTGAAAGACGGTTTGGCTGGCTGGAGCGGTGAGAATCTGCCTTTAGTCCGCGGTAAATAAAACGGTTTGTGGTAAAACTATCCGCATCGTGCCATGTGCGTCAGTCTCATAGGCTGTGAAGATGGCAACGATTTGGCCGGATAACCGACAGGCTGATTGCAGTACGACATTGATTGCAAGTACAACAGTGATTGCAGTTCGACAATGACAAAAATGTGCTGACGTCCGCCCACTTATGACGACGGAAGACGTCAAGAAAATCTAACAAAAGGGTATTACTTAACATGTCTGAACAAAACAACACAGAAATGGCTTTCCAAATCCAGCGTATTTACACCAAAGACATCTCTTTTGAAGCGCCGAATGCGCCTCAGGTGTTCCAGCAGGAGTGGCAGCCAGAAGTAAAACTGGATCTGGATACGGCCTCTAGCCAACTGGCTGATGACATCTACGAAGTTGTTCTGCGTGTGACCGTAACCGCTTCTCTGGGTGAAGAAACGGCGTTTCTGTGTGAAGTTCAGCAAGGCGGTATCTTTACCGTTGGCGGTATCGAAGGTACCCAACTGGCGCACTGCCTGGGCGCATACTGCCCGAACATTCTGTTCCCTTACGCGCGCGAATGTATCACCAGCCTGGTTTCTCGCGGTACTTTCCCGCAATTGAACCTGGCACCGGTTAACTTTGATGCGCTGTTCATGAATTACCTGCAACAGCAGACCGAAGGTGAAGGCGCTGCGCAGCATCAGGATGCCTGATGAACGCGTCTGACGCTTCCATGACGGTCATCGGTGCCGGTTCATACGGCACCGCATTGGCCATTACGCTGGCGCGTAATGGCCATCGAGTCGTGCTGTGGGGTCACAACCCTACGCATATTCAGGCGTTACAAGCTTCTCGCTGTAATCAGGCATTTCTGCCAGATGTGCCTTTCCCTGATTCGCTACAGTTGGAAACCAACTTGGCGCAGGCGCTCGCCGCCAGCAGAAACGTGTTGGTTGTTGTGCCGAGCCATGTATTTGGTGATGTTCTGCGTCAGTTGAAACCTCACTTGCGTGCCGATGCGCGTATCGTGTGGGCGACCAAAGGGTTGGAAGCGGAAACGGGGCGCCTGTTGCAGGATGTCGCACGCGAAGCGTTGGGCGAAACTATCCCGCTTGCGGTGGTCTCTGGCCCGACATTTGCCAAAGAGTTAGCGGCGGGTATGCCAACGGCGATTGCGCTGGCATCAACAGACAGTGAGTTTGCTGACGACCTGCAACGGCTACTGCATTGTGGGAAGAGCTTCCGTGTTTACAGCAACCCGGATTTTATCGGGGTGCAGTTGGGCGGTGCGGTGAAAAACGTCATTGCTATCGGTGCAGGTATGTCTGACGGCATTGGGTTTGGTGCTAATGCACGTACCGCTTTGATTACTCGCGGATTGGCGGAAATGACTCGGCTTGGCACGGCATTGGGTGCGGACCCGACCACCTTTATGGGGATGGCAGGGCTTGGCGATCTGGTGCTGACCTGTACTGATAATCAGTCCCGTAACCGACGCTTCGGGATGATGCTGGGGAAGGGAATGGACGTGCAGAGCGCGCAGGATAGCATTGGTCAGGTTGTTGAAGGGTATCGCAATACGAAAGAAGTCTTGGCATTAGCACAGCGCTACGGCGTTGAAATGCCGATTACTGAGCAACTCTGGCAGGTGCTGTATTGTGGGAAAGATGCCCGAGAGGCGGCGCTGAGCCTGTTGGGGCGCACGCGTAAAGACGAAACCGCCAGGTTATAAACACGTCGTTCCATACTCTAAATAATTCGAGTTTCAGGAAAAAACGCTAGCGTTTTTAATAATGTACATGCAACTCTAAGTATGACGAATCTATGCTGGGCTTCCTAATCTTGGGGGCTCATAGTATCTTCATTTTCTTGTAGACGAGCGGTAGTGCTAATAAGCCTGTCGCTTTAGAACAGATAGGCGTTGTGGTGTGTGGTATCCCGGAGAGTAAGGCAATGTCGACAGAAGAATTGGAACTGGTCTGGAGTAATATCAAAACAGAAGCGCGCAATCTCGCGGACTGTGAACCGATGTTGGCCAGCTTTTTTCATGCCACACTGCTGAAGCACGAGAATTTAGGTAGTGCACTGAGCTACATGCTGGCGAACAAGCTAGCTAATTCGATTATGCCCGCGATCGCGATTCGTGAGGTGGTAGAAGAGGCCTATCGTGCCGATCCGCAGATGATTGTGTCTGCCGCTCGTGATATTCGGGCTGTCTGCCAGCGCGATCCGGCGGTGGATAAATACTCGACACCGCTGCTCTACCTGAAAGGGTTTCATGCATTACAGGCTTATCGCATTGGTCACTGGCTTTGGGCGCAGGATCGTAAGGCGCTGGCAGTTTATTTCCAGAATCAAATCTCAGTTTCTTTCGGTGTCGATATTCACCCGGCAGCCAGAATCGGCTATGGGATCATGCTCGATCATGCAACAGGCATTGTGATCGGCGAAACCGCTGTGGTTGAAAATGATGTCTCCATTCTGCAATCCGTCACGCTGGGCGGTACGGGTAAAACCAGCGGCGATCGTCACCCTAAAATTCGTGAAGGCGTAATGATCGGTGCAGGCGCTAAAATTCTGGGGAACATCGAGGTTGGCTGCGGCGCGAAAATTGGTGCTGGCTCTGTCGTGCTGCAATCCGTTCCACCACACACGACGGCGGCAGGGGTTCCGGCGCGTATCGTCGGTCGCCCGGAAAGCGATAAACCTGCGATGGATATGGATCAGTATTTCAACGGCATCAATCGCGGTTTCGAATACGGCGATGGTATCTAACCTCGCGGCATAGGTTTTTCATTACCCTCTGTTGAATATAAACCACCGACAAATAAGGTGGTTTTTTGTTATTCCAGCTAAGAAACGTCTGAAAGCAACGCGTGATTCTCTATCTATTTAAGCACTGCCGCTGTTTATCCCTTCATAATAGGTCGTTTTAGTTTTCCGTCTATATAGGCAGATTACGTGAACTAAACTATATATTTTGGTAACCATCAGAATAGTTTTGTCTGGATCACCTTTGTTTGAATGGAATCGTGACGCTGTTACAGAGAACCTTATATGCATTTGAAGCGAACGTTAATCACGTTGAGTTTGATTACACTACCCATTATCCCTTTTTCGAGTTACGCAGTAGAAAGCATAAATAATACCGGCAGCATGGAAAACCCTGCATCTGCCGCGGTGGGTTCTACTGATTCTGTGTCGAATAAGCAGGATGAAAGTTGGTGGCAGAGAAGTAAAAATAACCTGTCTACGACCTGGAATGCACCGCAGAGTCACGATATTTATATCCCTGCTATCACCTGGCATAACCGCTGGACGTACGATAAAGAAAAGACTGACAGATATAATGAAAGGCCGTGGGGCGCGGGTTACGGTGTTTCTCGCCTGGATCAGGATGGAGATTGGCACGGGCTTTATCTCATGGCGTTCAAAGACTCCTATAATAAATGGGAGCCTATCGGTGGCTATGGTTATGAAAAGCGTTGGCGACCCACCCGCGATCAGGATTTTCAACTAGGTCTGGGCTTTACGGCGGGTTTCACGATGCGTGATAATTGGAAATATATCCCGATCCCTGTATTGTTGCCTTTGGCGTCAATAAGTTATAGCAAACTTTCTTTCCAGGCGACATATATTCCCGGAACCTACAATAACGGTAATGTTTTCTTTGCCTGGTTCAGGTGGCAGATTTAATTCTTAGATTAACGAGCCTCTTTTTTTACAAAACGAGGCTCTGTTTATTCTGTAGAACACGGCATTAATGAAAGATATTGAATAGAGCGCGTGTTATCTGGATAAAGGTATTTAACGTCACATCTTTTCTTCTCTGAGCTTACTTTCTGTTTGCTTGTTATTTGTCCTGATGTAAACCATATTGACTGATGTTCATTCAGCCATCTCCGCTACAATGACGATACTTTTTTCTCAGTGGATGCTGTCGTGCCATTACTTATTATCACCACGATCTTGTGGGCATTTTCATTCAGTCTGATTGGCGAATATCTGGCCGGTCAGGTTGATAGCTGGTTTTCTGCGATGTTCCGCCTGACGGCAGCAGCAGTGGTATTTTTGCCGTTCTTACGCTGGCGAGGCTACGCGCCGCGCGTCATTTTCTTGTATATGTTAGTGGGCGCTTGCCAACTGGGTATCATGTACCTGTTCGTATTTCAAGCTTACCTGTACCTAACTGTACCTGAGTTTTTACTCTTTACGGTGATGACGCCGCTGTACGTCACGCTGATTTACGATCTGCTTGCCCGACAGCGCCTGCGCTGGGGCTACGCGATGAGCGCGCTTCTGGCAGTATTCGGTGCAGCCGTAATCCACTATCACGGCGTGAGTGAGCATTTCTGGTGGGGATTCCTGCTGGTGCAGGTCGCTAACGTGTGTTTTGCCGCAGGTCAGGTTGGCTATAAGCGTCTGATGGAGATTCACCCTGTGCCGCAACACTGCGCGTTTTCCTGGTTTTATCTGGGTGCGGCGATCGTGACGATCACCGCGTGGCTGCTCTTCGGCAATATGGCTAAGCTGCCCACCACAACTTTGCAGTGGGGTGTGCTAGCCTGGCTGGGAATTGGTGCTTCAGGCCTGGGTTATTTTATGTGGAACTATGGCGCAACCCAGGTGGATGCCGGAACTCTCAGCATAATGAATAACTTTCACGTGCCGGCTGGACTACTGGTCAACTTCGCTATCTGGCACAAAACGCCAGACTGGCTGAGCTTTATCGTGGGGACTGCAATCATTACGTCCTCGCTGTGGGTACACCAGCATTGGGTCGTGAAGCATCCTTCACGAACGGTAAATGATCACAAGCGTGCTGGCGCGCCGAACGAATAAACGCATCAATGACCGGTTGGCGCTGTTCTCCGTCGCGGACGGCGGCGTACAACCGGCTCCACAGCCCATCCCCCAACGATTTAGTTACAATCAGCCCCTGACGCTCGAAGCTTTCCACCACCCAGTGGGGTAGCGCGGCGATGCCCATACGGGCGGCGACCATCTGAATCAACAGCAGCGTATTGTCCACGCTTTTCAGCGCAGGACTGACGCCTGCGGGTTGTAAGAAGTGACGCCAGACGTCCAGCCGCTGCCGTTGTACCGGATAGATCATCAGGGTTTCTGCGCTGAAATCTTCCGGTTCGATTTTCTCTTTTCCTGCTAGCGGATGGTCAGGAGCCAGTACCAGTCTGACTTCAAAATCAAACAGCGGTGAATAGTGCAGCCCGCTGCGCGGCATGATGTCGGAGGTCATAACCAGATCTAATTCGCCTTGCTGGAGCGCTGGTTGAGGATCGAACGTGACGCCTGATTTAAAATCCATCGCCACCTGTGGCCAGTGCTGATGAAACTCGTCTAGCGCAGGCGTCAGCCACTGAATACAGCTATGGCACTCAATGGCCAGACGCAGCGTGGTTTGGTGCGGCTCATGGCACGACTGCAACGCCTGCTGGATTTGCGGTAACACCTGTTCTGCCAACTGCAACAGAATTTCTCCCTGAGGCGTAAAGCGCAACGGCTGGCTTTTACGCACGAATAGCCTGAACCCAAGGCGCTGTTCCAGATCGCTGAACTGGTGGGATAACGCCGATTGGGTTTGGTGAAGTGCAGCGGCAGCGGCGGCTAACGATCCGGTATTGCGCAGTGCTTGCAGCGTTCGCAGGTGTTTAAATTCGATCATGAGAGTCCTTCACAGTGACAGTGAATAAATTGCGCTTGTGATTACTACAGTACCTGCGGATTATGGATGTGTAAACATCTGGACGGCTAAATGAGGAATTAACGATGGCGATTGTGAATCACACACTGGGTTTTCCGCGTGTTGGACTACGCCGTGAACTGAAAAAAGCGCAGGAAAGCTATTGGGCAGGTAACGCGACACAGGAAGAGTTGCTGACCGTTGGACGTGAGCTGCGTGCGCGTCATTGGCAACAACAGAAGGATGCTGGCGTTGATCTGCTGCCAGTGGGTGATTTCGCCTGGTACGACCATGTGCTGACCACGAGTCTGCTGCTGGGTAACGTACCTGCGCGTCATCAGAATGAAGACGGCTCGGTCGATCTGGACACGCTGTTCCGTATTGGCCGTGGACGTGCGCCAAGCGGTCAGCCTGCCGCTGCGGCAGAAATGACCAAATGGTTTAACACCAACTATCACTACATGGTGCCGGAATTCACTCAAGGGCAGCAGTTCAAACTGACCTGGACGCAACTGCTGGATGAAGTGGATGAAGCGCTGGCATTGGGCCATAAAGTTAAACCTGTTCTATTAGGCCCGGTTACCTACCTGTGGCTGGGCAAAGTGAAAGGCGAACAATTCGACCGTCTATCACTGCTGCAAGACATTCTGCCAGTTTACCAACAGGTGTTGGCTGAGTTGGCGAAGCGCGGCATTGAATGGGTGCAGATTGATGAGCCTGCGCTGGCGCTGGAACTGCCGCAAGAATGGCTGGCTGCGTTTAAACCCGCTTACGACGCGCTGCAAGGTCAGGTGAAACTGTTGCTGACGACCTATTTCGACAGCGTTAGCCAGAATTTGGAAACGATCAAAGCGCTGCCCGTTCAGGGGCTGCATATCGATCTGGTTCACGGTAAGGATGATGCCGCTACGCTGAATGCTCAACTGCCTGCTAACTGGGTTTTGTCTCTGGGGGTGATTAACGGCCGTAACGTCTGGCGTGCTGACCTGAGCAGCTGGTTTGAGCGTTTGCAACCGCTGGTGGGAACGCGGGATCTGTGGCTGGGAAGCTCATGCTCACTGCTGCATAGCCCGATCGATCTGAGCGTGGAAGTACGTCTGGATGATGAAGTGAAGAGCTGGTTCGCCTTCGCGATTCAGAAATGTGCGGAACTGTCGCTGCTGTCTCAGGCACTGAATAGCGGTAATGGTCAGGCACTGGACGCCTACAGTGCACCGATTCGCGCTCGCCGTACCTCGACGCGCGTGAATAATGCCGCTGTTGCGCAGCGCTTGGCGGCTATCACCGCACAGGACAGCCAGCGTCAGAATGTGTATTCCGTGCGTGCCGATGCTCAGCGCGAGCGCTTTAATCTGCCAGCATGGCCGACCACCACGATCGGTTCTTTCCCGCAAACCACCGAAATTCGCGGCCTGCGTCTGGATTTCAAACAAGGTCGTTTAGATAGTAATAACTACCGCACCGGCATCGCCGAGCACATCAAACAAGCTGTAGCTGAGCAAGAGCGTCTGGGTCTGGACGTGCTGGTGCACGGTGAAGCTGAACGTAACGACATGGTGGAATATTTCGGTGAGCATCTGGATGGGTTTGTCTTTACCCAGAATGGCTGGGTGCAGAGCTACGGTTCTCGCTGTGTGAAACCGCCGGTTATCATTGGTGATGTGAGCCGTCCGGAAGCGATCACTGTTGAATGGGCGAAATACGCACAGTCTCTGACCGACAAGCCGATGAAAGGCATGCTGACAGGTCCGGTGACCATCCTGTGCTGGTCCTTCCCGCGTGAAGATGTGACGCGTGAAACCATTGCCAAGCAGATTGCGTTGGCACTGCGTGACGAAGTGGCCGATTTGGAAGCCGCAGGCATTGGTATCATCCAGATTGACGAACCGGCACTGCGTGAAGGTCTGCCGCTGCACCGATCTGACTGGGATGCTTATCTGGCATGGGCAGTGGACGCCTTCCGTCTGAATGCCGCCGTAGCGAAAGATGATACGCAAATCCATACTCACATGTGTTATTGCGAGTTTAACGACATCATGGATTCTATCGCCGCGCTGGATGCAGACGTGATTACGATTGAAACCTCTCGCTCCGATATGGAATTGCTGGAGTCGTTTGAAGAATTCGAATACCCGAATGAAATCGGTCCGGGCGTTTATGATATCCACTCTCCGAACGTACCGAGCGTGGAATGGATGGAAGATCTGCTGAAGAAAGCGGCGCAGCGTATCCCAGCGGAACGCCTGTGGGTGAACCCAGACTGCGGTCTGAAAACCCGTGGCTGGCCGGAAACGCGTCAGGCGCTGGCGAATATGGTTCAGGCAGCACAACGTCTTCGTGAAACCCGGTAATAGTTAATGGCTTATGACATCAGGGAGGCTATGGCCTCCCTGATTTTTTGTACACTATCACGAATAGATAAAATACACGCTATTTTGCTTTTTCTCCCGATGACTCATTATTTCTCACTGCAAATATCTTCCCTTCCTAAAAATTAACTATATTGTCTTTTCTTTAATAAAGTCGCCGCGTTATCCCCATTATTTCCTGCGTCAACTGGTAGGTTGTTTTTCAAAAATGAATATTCATCCACTATCTATGTCTCTATTTTTAGCAGGATTGAATCGACACGGTCATAAAGCTAGAGAATATTGTGCCGATAAGGTAAGCGGCATGGAGGCGGATCAGGATGTACCAATAGAGCGAAGGTTTTTTATTTTTAACGTTTTATTTATGTTGAAAGTGCACCTGTAATTACTCTCTTGTGGGTAGATTAAATATACTCATAAAGCATATATCTTTCCCCGGAAAAATATTATTTCCCCACGCTACGACGTTATTAAACGGCGTGCCGTGTGTAGTAGTCATTATTATTTATTACCTAAAAGGAGTGAGATGTGAACGTAGCGAATTGGCGTATTGGCTATCGATTAGGAGGCGGGTTTACCGTCCTGATTCTGATGTTATTTGCCGTGAGTCTATTTTCCCTGTCTAAACTATCCGGTTTTCAGGATGGTGCCAGAGAAATCGTCAAGGACGTTTATCCACAAACGGTAGATGCCAATAATCTTATCGATAATGTGAATGGTCATTTTGTCGCCTATTTGCAGATGATGTTGGTATCCGGTCAGGAACAGCGTCAGGGATATGTCGATCAGATTATGGCGTACCGCAAAGAAATTGGCCGCCTGCTCGACAATCTGGAAAAAAATGCCTCAGGAGAGCGTTCTCACAAGCAAGTTGACGCCATCCGCATTCTACGTGCCGAGTTCATCAAATCCGGCGATAAAATTATTAGTGATGCGCTGGCGGGTAATAACGATGTTGCGGTAGAGGAATTCAATACCAGGCTGAACGTGATTCAACGTAAGTACCGTGATTCTGTGAAGCAGTTGGTGAATTATCAGGATGATGCGATGAATACATCTGTCGAAGCCATGGCGGAGGTATACAGCAGTACTCGCATCATTTTGCTATTTATTTTAGCGTTGGGTGCAGCTTCTGGTGCATTGATTGCCTGGTTGATCACGCGCAGCGTAACCCGCCCAATAGAGCAGGCTTTGCAAGTGGCTGACCGGGTGGCGCAGGGCGATCTGACTTCACGCATCACGGTGGCTAGCAAAGATGAAACCGGATTGCTGCTGCAATCGTTGGATCGTATGAATACCAGCCTAAGCGCGATTGTCGGCCAGGTGCGTGACGGCGCAGAAACTATCTCGACAGCGGCATCGCAAATCACCGCAGGGAATCAGGATCTGTCATCGCGCACAGAGGAGCAGGCCAGCTCGCTGGAAGAAACGGCAGCCTCAATGGAACAGCTGACCTCTACCATTAAGAACACGGCGGAAAACACCCAGCAGGCGACGGAGATTGCGAATAAGGCCACGGGTGCCGCGAAAAAAAGTGGTGATGTCATGCTGTCCGTGACGCAGAAAATGCGCGGTATTCGCGATTCATCTCAGCGTATGGCAGAAATCATTGGGGTGATTGACGGTATTGCGTTCCAAACCAACATTCTGGCACTGAATGCGGCGGTTGAAGCCGCGCGGGCGGGCGAACAAGGGCGAGGTTTTGCGGTGGTGGCAGGAGAGGTTCGCTCGCTAGCACAGCGCAGCGCGACAGCCGCGCGGGAGATTAAGGATTTGATCGATGATTCCGTAAGCAAAATTCATGAAGGTATGGATCTTGTCGATACCGCCGAAGAAACCATGGGAGGGTTAACGTCCCATGTGAAGGACGTGCACAACATTATCACTGAAATTTCACAGGCCAGCCGCGAACAGAGTGATGGAATTAACCAGATGAATCTGGCGATTGGGCAAATTGATACTACGACCCAGCAGAATGCAGCGTTGGTTGAAGAATCAGCGTCTGCGGCCTTGTCTCTGCAAGCGCAGGCCTCCGTTCTGGCGCAAGCGGTAAGCGCGTTTAAAATACAGTCGTATAGCCGTGGTGATGCTGAGTCTTATGCACCAAAGACGGTGAGCACCCCAATGCTGGTGCTGGCAAATAAAGCGTAAATTTACGCTTATCGTTTGGCTGCTTGCAGCGGCCCCAACGGGACGAGGCTCATGGATGAGCCGGGTAACGAACGCAGCTAACGCACATGCAACTTGAAGTATGATGGGTATAGAGTAAATACGTTTTTTACTCTGCTTATTCAGGCGGTTGTCCTTTTTTAAGAAAAATTCCATCTGTTTATTTTTAATATCAAATAGGTCTGACTATCATTTAATGTAGTTGAGGCATTATTTTTGTTAATTATTGTTAAATTAATCTGTGATTTTTCCGATCGAAACTTAAATTTTGATAGTTTAAATCTATTTATTATATGTTTTTGAATGATTTAAACGATCAATTTGTAAAGTTCAGAAACATGTTGCCGATAAAGTGAATAACACAGGAACGGCTATGGATGCACGAATACGGAGAGGGAAGGTCATCATCTCACCTTGATAACGTCTCCGCAGTCTTATCAATCGTATTTGTACCACTGTTAGATTTATTGCCACTTTTGCACCTCAACACCTGAGGAAGATTATTTGACTTTTGATCGTACCTCTCATGCTGAGAGCGTGCGTAAAAATGCCTGCCTCAAGGTATCTCGGGTATGCCAGAAGGAACCGCTTTTTCCTTCGGATAGCCAGCCATTTTCTGCCCTGTGGTTCATCAAGTTGCGACATGCGCGCAACTGACCTTGCTATGCATTACCTAAAAGGAGTGAGACATGAATGTAGCAAACTGGCGTATTGGCTATCGATTGGGGGCTGGATTTGCCATCCTGATTCTGATGTTGTTTGCCGTAAGTCTTTTTTCCCTGTCTAAGCTATCCAGTTTTCAGGACGGTGCCAGAGGCATTGTCAAAGACGTGTATCCACAAACGATTGATGCCAATAACCTCATCGACAATGTCACGAGTATTCTGGTGGCGTATCAGCGGTTGATGCTGGTTTCGGGTGAGGAACAGATCCAGACCAACGTGACTCGCGTGAATGAGTTCCGTCAGGAAATTGGTCGCCTGCTGGATAAACTAGAAAGCCAAACGGTTGAAGATCGTTCGGTTAGCCAGATACGTGCGATACGTGTGATACGTAACGAGTTTCTGAAATCTGGCGATAAAATCATTAGCGATGTGGTTGCGGGCAATCGGGAAGCGGCGATCGAAGAGTTCAACAACAACCTGAACGTGGTTCAACGCCAATACCGTGATGCGGTGAAGCAATTAGTGAATTATCAGGATGATGCGATGGACACCTCTGTTGAAGCCATGGCTGAGGTATACGGCGAGACGCGTATTATTCTGCTGCTCATTCTGGCATTAGGTGCCTTATTTGGCGCATTGATTGCCTGGTCGATCACGCGCAGCGTAACCCGGCCAATACAGCAGGCTTTGCAAGTGGCAGACCGAGTCGCGCAGGGTGACCTGACCTCACGTATTACTGTTACCAGCAAAGATGAAACGGGACAACTGCTGCAATCGTTGGATCACATGAACACCAGTCTGAGCACGATTGTCGGGCAGGTACGTGACGGGGCGGAAACCATCTCGACGGCGGCTTCGCAGATTGCCGCAGGTAATCAGGATCTGTCTTCGCGCACCGAAGAGCAAGCCAGCTCGCTGGAAGAAACGGCGGCGTCGATGGAACAGCTGACCTCGACCATTAAGAACACGGCGGAAAACACCCAGCAGGCAACAGACATCGCGAACAAAGCCTCTGGTGCGGCGAAGCAAAGCGGCGACGTTATGGTTTCCGTGACGCAGAAGATGCGCGGTATTCGTGATTCATCCCAGCGTATGGCGGAGATCATTGGTGTGATCGATGGGATTGCCTTCCAGACCAATATTCTGGCACTGAACGCGGCGGTTGAAGCGGCGCGTGCGGGCGAACAAGGGCGTGGTTTTGCGGTGGTGGCAGGTGAAGTGCGCTCTCTGGCACAGCGTAGTGCAACGGCCGCGCGTGAGATCAAGGATTTGATCGACGATTCCGTGAGCAAAATCCAGGAAGGCATGTCGCTGGTGGATACAGCTGAAGAAACCATGGGCGGATTAACCGGCTACGTGCAGGATGTAAATGAGATCATCAGTGAAATCTCGCAGGCCAGTCGTGAGCAGAGCGACGGGATTAACCAGATGAATTTGGCGGTTGGGCAAATTGATACCACGACCCAGCAGAATGCGGCTCTGGTTGAAGAATCAGCCTCTGCGGCACTTTCCTTGCAAGCACAGGCTTCCGTGCTGGCGGAAGCGGTGAGTGCGTTTAAATTGCTGCCGTATGGCAACGACAAAACGGCTTCTTATGCAGCGGCTCCAACACGCACCCCAACGCTGTCTTTAGCACCTGCGAAAGATCAAGGCAACAATGGCGACTGGACGACGTTCTAAGGCGGCCTCTGTAACCAGGTAACGGTTAATGCCGATCGCGTCGATATGGATGCCGGAGGAAACACGGAGATGAGGTCCCCGCAGGGATGCCTCACTCCGTGGTAGCCCCGGTTTCTCGATGGCTAACATCGGCATGAACCGATCACCGATGGTTTTTTTTAGAAATAGTGTGATGGCGTTATGCTACGCCGTTTTTCTGGAACCATGCCAGCATCCGTTGCCAGCCGTCACGAGCGGATTCTTTATGATAGCTGGGGCGGTAATCGGCATGGAAAGCATGACCCGCATCGGGGTAGACGATGATTTCTGCCGTCGCATTCGCGGCGCGTAGTGCCTGTCGCATGATATCCACTTTTTCCAGCGGAATACTCGCGTCTTTTGCCCCATATAACCCCAACACGGGGGCTTCCAATTCCGTTGCGATATCGACCGGATGTTTGGGGCTATTCAGCGTTTTCTCTCCGGTAAGTTTGCCATACCAAGCTACGGCTGCTTTGAGCTGCGGATTATGCGCGGCGTAGAGCCAGGTAATGCGACCGCCCCAACAAAACCCCGTTATTGCCAGCTTACTGGCATCGCCGCCCTGTTTAATCGCCCAGTTGGCGGCGCGATCGAGATCGGATAACACCTGTGAATCGGGAACCTTATGTACCAGCTCAGTCAGAATTTGCTGAATATCTTTATAGTGGCTGGGGTTGCCCTGACGAAAATACAGCTCTGGCGCGATGGCCATATAGCCCTGCTTAGCCAGCCTGCGGCAAACATCCTGAATGTGTTGATGAACGCCGAAAATTTCCTGCACGACCAGGACGATAGGGAGCGGTCCATCGTGATTCACGGGTCTGGCGATATAAGCAGGTAGCTGTTCCCCCTGAGAAGGAATGGTGGTTTCACTGGCAACGATACCGACAGAATCCGTTGTAATGATGGAGAAGCCCTGTGGTTCTACCGCCGGGGATAACCCTTGAGGAAGGTGTTTGAAGGTCGTCTGTTCATCAGTCTTCATTACGCGCTCTCCTGTTACCGGTCTGCCGAGTTTCATGTGAAAGAGGAATGTCATGATAAATACCATCAATGATTAAAGAATCTACACTAGAAGACAATTAAT
Organism: Pectobacterium araliae; assembly: GCF_037076465.1. Lineage (NCBI taxonomy): Bacteria > Pseudomonadati > Pseudomonadota > Gammaproteobacteria > Enterobacterales > Pectobacteriaceae > Pectobacterium > Pectobacterium araliae. The sequence continues at coordinate 123,709 of NZ_AP028908.1, forward strand.
CGGCAAAAATGAATTCCTCACCCAATAAATAGTGATTTAAATCACATCTTTTATGTATGTTGGTTATCGTTTCTTTTCCATAGGTGATAAGCATCACTTAAAAAAGCGCCATGATGCGCTAGAGTCTTTTATTAGACGGATGCTTACAGACTGCGACAAGCAGCATAGATGAGGCGTTCGGCACGATTTCTCTGAATACCCAATTGGTTGCCCGGGAGGCAGTTATGTCTACATCTGATGTGTTCCATCTTGGTCTGGTCAAGAACGATTTACAGGGTGCGACGCTGGCTATCGTGCCCGGCGATCCTGAGCGTGTTGAGAAAATTGCTCGCCTGATGGATAACCCGGTACATCTGGCATCACACCGTGAATTTACCTCCTGGCGTGCAGAGCTGGACGGCAAGGCCGTTATTGTTTGCTCGACCGGTATCGGTGGCCCATCAACGTCAATTGCGGTAGAAGAATTGGCGCAGCTCGGCATTCGCACTTTCCTGCGCGTGGGTACGACAGGGGCGATTCAGTCCGGCATCAATGTCGGTGATGTGTTAGTGACCACCGCCGCCGTCCGTCTTGACGGTGCGAGCCTGCACTTCGCGCCAATGGAGTTCCCTGCCGTGGCGGATTTCGGCTGTACTACCGCGCTGGTGGAAGCCACGAAAGCGTCGGGTGCCGCGTTGCACGTGGGCATCACGGCGTCTTCCGACACGTTCTATCCTGGCCAGGAACGTTATGACACCTTCTCTGGCCGCGTGGTACGTCGCTTCCGCGGTTCGATGGAAGAGTGGCAGAGCATGGGCGTGCTGAACTATGAAATGGAATCTGCCACGCTGTTGACCATGTGCGCCAGTCAGGGGCTAAAAGCGGGGATGATCGCGGGTGTGATCGTGAACCGTACCCAGCAGGAAATCCCGGATGCGGCGGCCATGAAACTGGCTGAAACCACCGTCATCAAGGTGCTGCTGGATGCGACACGCCGTCTGTTAGCCGCTGAATAAGCACAAAAAATTGGTGGTATTTTGGGCTGGTCATCGCAGAGGCCAGCCCTTATCCTAACAACTTGTTCTGGTTTATTGGGTTAACCTGCGACACGCTCTGCGTGTGTAATACGGTTGCCTTGCTCGCCTTTCAACCTCGCAAGGAGATGTATGACCGAACCAACGTTGCTTCACCCCTCTTTATTACCGCTGCATGGCGGAATCAATTTCCGTGATTTAGGTGGAAACCGGGCTGCTGATGGACGGCTTATCCGACACGGTAAACTGTTTCGCTCCGGTTCGCTGGATCTGCTGAGTCAGGCGGATTGTGAACACCTTGCTGGCGTGCCGATTTCTCACGTGGTGGATTATCGGGATGCTGATGAAATTGCGCAGAAGCCCGATGTACTGTGGACTGGGGCCAATTATCACGCTTATCCGGCCAATCCGTTACGCCACGAAGTGACGGCCAACCTGGATTCGCTGGGGTCCGATGTGCTGGCGGCATTTGATTCCCGTGCGTTTATGTTAGAACTCTATCGCCGTTTGCCCTTCAATAATTCTGCCTATAAGCAACTGGTGTCGCTGCTATTACGGCCAGATGAGGGCGGGCTGGTACAGCACTGCGCGGTGGGAAAAGATCGCACCGGTATCGGGTCGGCGCTGGTGATGTTTGCTCTGGGTGCCGATGAACAGACCGTGATGGAAGATTACCTGCTCACAGACACGACGCTGACGCCCTTCCGCCAGCAGCTACTGACACATCTGTCGGCAACGCTGAATGAGAAAGCGCTGGGACAGTTCTCTTATGTGCTGTCGGTGCAGGAAGAGTTCATTGTGACGGCATTGAAGGCCATCTACGAACGACACGGTTCGATCGATAGCTGGCTTGAAGTGGAATACGGTCTGGATAATCGTGCACGGAACTATTTGCAGGATAAATATCTGGCGTAAGGTTTTTGGTTTTAGGCCGGTCAAATGACCGGCCTGTGTTTTTGCTGTCTGTTTAGCTTTTGCTTCCTGCGCAACTAACCCGTATTACGCATGCCCGCTGCGACACCCGCGATGGTGACCATCAACGCCAGCTCCAGATCGGCATCCGGTTGTTCCTGTTGGCGTGAGCGATGCAGCAGCTCGGCTTGCAACACGTTCAGAGGATCGGTGTAGACGTTACGCAGTGCGATTGACTCGGCGATCCACGGCAAATCTGCCATCAGATGATCGTCGTTGGAGATCGCCAGCACAATACTGATGTCGGCGGCCAACTGATCGCGCAACTGTTTCCCTAACGGCCACAGCTTATCTTCTACCAGACGCTGATCGTAATACTCCGCCAGCCACAGGTCGGCTTTGGCGAACACCATCTCCAGCATGCCGATACGCGTCGAGAAGAATGGCCAGTTGCGACACATTTCTTCCAACTGCCCCTGCTTGCCGTCATCCACTGCTTTCTGCAACGCGGCACCTGCACCGAGCCATGCTGGCAGCATCAAGCGGTTCTGCGTCCAGGCGAAAATCCATGGGATTGCACGCAGGCTTTCCACACCGCCGTTCGGGCGACGCTTGGCCGGGCGTGAGCCCAACGGCAGTTTACCCAGCTCCAGCTCCGGCGTAGCGGCGCGGAAGTACGGAACGAAATCTGGGTTTTCACGCACGTATCCCCGGTACATATCGCAGGACACACGGGACAGCTCATCCATTACCTCGTGCCATTCCTGTTTTGGTTCCGGCGGCGGCAGCAGGTTGGCTTCCAGAATCGCACCGGTATACAGCGACAGGCTGCTGATGGTGACTTCCGGCAGGCCGTATTTAAAGCGGATCATCTCGCCTTGTTCCGTCACGCGCAGGCCACCTTTCAGGCTGCCCGGTGGTTGTGACAACAGTGCGGCATGAGCCGGTGCGCCACCGCGACCGATGGAACCTCCACGTCCGTGGAACAGCGTGAGTGCGATGCCGGCTTTCTCACAGGTTTTGATCAGCGCATCTTGCGCGCGGTACTGCGCCCAGGAGGCAGCCATCACGCCAGCGTCTTTCGCCGAGTCGGAATAACCGATCATCACCATCTGCTTGCCCTGAATAAAGCCGCGATACCAGTCAATGCTCAGCAACTGCGTCATGACATCGTCGGCGTTGTTCAGGTCATCCAACGTTTCAAACAGCGGGGCGACGGGCAGAGCAAACGGGCAGCCGGCTTCTTTGAGCAACAGTTGAACGGCCAGCACGTCGGAAGGCGTGCGCGCCATTGAAATAACGTAAGCGGCAATAGAACCCTGTGGCGCTTTCGCGATCACCCGACAGGTATCCAGTACTTCTTTAGTCTCTGCACTCGGTTCCCAGTAGCGCGGCAGCAGCGGGCGCTTGGAGCTAAGTTCGCGGATCAGGAATGCCTGCTTATCGGATTCTGACCAGCTTTCATAATCGCCCAGACCCAGATAACGGGTAATTTCGGCCAGCGCGTCGGTGTGGCGGGTGCTTTCCTGACGGACATCAATGCGTACCAGCGGTACACCGAAGCAGCGCACGCGGCGCAGCGTATCCAGCAGGCGACCGTCGGCGATGATGCCCATGCCGCAGGTTTTCAGCGATTGGTAACAGGCGTGGAGCGGTTCCCACAGCTGTTCGTTGGTAATCAGCAGATCTTTAGGCGGCAGGCGCTCTTCACCTGTCAGGCGCGCTTCCAGATAGCTCAGCGTACTGCTCAACTGTGAACGCAGTGACTTCATGATGGCGCGGTACGGTTCCTGTACCTCGCTCCCACCAGCCAGCTCCAGCAGCTCCGGTGTACACTCGGACATCGACAGCTCGGAAACCAGAACCTGAATATCACGCAGGAACAGATCGGCGGCTTTCCAGCGGCTGAGCAACAGCACATGGCGAGTGACTTCTGCTGTGACGTTCGGGTTACCGTCGCGATCGCCGCCCATCCAGGAGGTAAAACGCACCGGTACGGCATCAACGGGTAGACGGTAGCCGAAAGCCTGTTCCAACTGCTCATCCAGTTCACGTAAAAAGGCGGGTACGCCTTCCCACAGGCTGTTTTCCACTACGGCAAAACCCCATTTGGCTTCATCTACCGGGGTAGGGCGAATTTTGCGAATTTCATCGGTATGCCAGGACTGTGCGATCAGCTGGCGAAGACGGCGCATGATCTGATTGCGCTCATAATCAGCCAAATCGTTGTGGTCGAGCTGCTTGAGGCAGGTATTCACTTCCACCAGTTTGTGGATCAGCGTACGGCGGGTAATCTCGGTTGGGTGTGCGGTCAGCACCAGCTCGATCGACAGCGATTCTACCGCGTCACGGATATCGCGTTCGGTCAGATCTTTATTTTCTTTTAAGCGCGCAAAGGCGTTGGAAAGCTGTGCCGGATTACTCGCGGCTTCGCCGTGCGGTGAAATCGTATGATATTGCTCAGCGGTATTGGTCAGGTTAAGGAACTGGCTGAATGCGCGGGCAACGGGCAACAGTTCATCGTTAGACAGGTTTTGCAGTGTGGTCAGCAGTTCCTGACGATGTTTTTCATTACCTGCGCGAGATGACTTTGACAACTTGCGGATTGTTTCGACTTTATCAAGGATGTTTTCACCCAGTGCTTCCTTGATCGTATCGCCGAGTAGTTTGCCGAGCATACTGACGTTACTGCGCATTGCGGAATATTGTTCGTTCATAGTTACCCTGACCCATCCCTACCATTTTTGTAAGTTTATTTCACTTGACATATTTTGATGTACTGCCTCCATCTAGCCACGATAAGGCGGATTCGTCAATTGACGATTCTTTCTTCTCCCTATTCTTTGTACTTGCATTGAGGCGGACTTGGCAATTTGTGAAATTTAATTACAGCGGCGTGGATATTAGGTGAACTTATATCCTAAATAATCCGAGTTGCGTGACAAAACGTTAGCGTGTTGAACCACGCGATGTGTTGACCGTTTAGAGCCGCGTAACGCGGCAACTGAGCGCATCCTCAGAAGCATGCTGGGATCAGTGGCTGGGAGAGTGAGAGCAAAACCCACCCGAATTATTGAGGATATATTGCGCTATTTTAAATCTATTCTATTTTTATCTGAAATTTTTGATAAGAATTAGATTGACTGGTTTTATTCGCTATAAAAGTAATGATACGCAAAATAAATGTTGGTAGAAAAATATGAATTTTAAAATTGAGAATAATCACAATTCATGATAAAAAATCACTGTTTATCTATACATAATTAGGTGTCGGCATGATAAAGAAATTTTTTGATCTTTTGCCATTTTTTGGTAATAAGGATGTTTCACCAATGGAAAAATTGTTGCAAGAGTCTCTATTACCGCTTGGAGAGCTTAATAACACGTTGCCAAAAAAACTGTTTCATTATGTCATGACTGGCGCTGAACCTGAGGTGATTTATACCTTAAATCAGTTGGATGCCGATAACGCAGCGGTACTCTTGGATAAACCCGGTACGGTTGATTGGTGGTATGTTCAAAATAATAATTTTAATTCTAGTGAATATAATAAAATAATAAGACAAGCGATAAATTCACGCTATAAGCTCTATGCTGAAGTAGGTAAAGCACTAACCAATGAACAAGTTATACGCTTCGCTAAAATTTTATCTACGGCATGCCAAAATAAAAATATAAAAATCATAACGAGCGACGTGCCAAGCTGGATGCTTTACTTGCTGTGTGATGCGCTGTCTACGACGTTAAAAATCACCTCCAATGAGAAGTTAAAATTAACGCACCGAACGGGTTGGCGTATTCAGCTTCTTGCCGATCTGCTTGTTAGTGAGCAGGGCCATGATCAGGGTGAATCTATTTTATTTGCGATCTTTGATAGGGCGGAAATATCTGACTATTATAGTGCGCAATTGAATATTTTCTTTGAGCTTCCTGATTTGCATACCTATATTGAAGAGCATGCGCAATTTGTTCGCACGAAATTGGTGGAGAAACTGTCTGCATCTGGCCTGATTCAGTTCCTGAAGTATTTATCCGAGCGTGAAGCATTGCGTATTTTATTCTCAGATGTCATTGTTAAATCAGCCATAGATCAGCGAAAAACAATACGTAATGAAGCGGAACCGCTGCTGAATATTCTCCCTGCTAGCGATGTCAAAACGCACCTGAGTGATATCTTGTTTAACGGAACGCCAAAACAGCGATCTCAGGCTGCCGACCTCTTTGCTCGTCAGGGTAAAAATAAAGATATTTTAGCGCATGCGTTGCAGTTGGAAAAAAGTAAGGCGGTGATAAAAAGTATCGAAAGTGCCATTACACGTTTTGCCGTTGTTGATACGGCACAAAATATTGAATTCCCTGATGTACCTGAGTTAACACTGCTTGCCGACACGCCATTGCCTGAAAGTGCAAAAAACATTCTGGTTGAAAATCTGGCTGAAATGCTGGAAAAAGCAAAAATAAATGCAGAAAAAGAAATCGCAGAAAATAAACTGAGCGCAAACAAATACAAGTGGGCGCAAGAATATTATAAAAAAATAAACGCCGTCAGTGTTGAACATTGCCATGGTTTGGTTGATAGACTTAATCTGGGGAATAGTGGAAAAACGCTATCTAATGAAGATGTCAACATTATTAAGTATAAGAGTCGCCTTATTTCTCTTCCTGAGTTTACTTTTTATCATGCGATGAGAATTATTTTTGGCAACAGCCAGGCGAACTTCAATCTTAGCACCGCTCGAATAGAAAACGAAGCGCCAGCGCATGTTGTCGCCGCATTGGAGTTACGACAGATTGAAGGCGTTTTGCAAAAGTTGGGGTGCCGTGAATCCGCACGAATCGTCGCTTCACTCTGTTTAGAGTCCTATAACGATGGGGTGAAACTGTTCCCTAAACCGGAACAGCTGTGGCCTTTTTTCTCTCAATATCCAGAGTATATTGCCGAAGCATTGGGGCTGTTGCCGAATAAGAGCAAAAGTCAATATAGTCAATTTGAATTAAGCCATGCTTTCGCATTACTTGATAAATTCCCTATTATTCCCGCACAGTTTATTCCACGCATTATGGAACTGGCATTAGGTGAAAATAAAACCTTCCGCGTGAGTGCGCAGAAATTGCTTGAAAGATTACCGAATGTGCATGTGAATGCACAGGAAAGTTTGCATTCCGCGAAACAAGAAATCCGTATTACCACGATCGAATGGCTGGCGCGGATAAAAAGTAAAGACAGTATCGCTCCGCTGTATGCGTTGTTAAAAAAAGAGAAAAGAGAAACGGTTCGTGCAGCATTGCTGGCGGCATTAGAGCAGTTTGGTGAAGATATCTCGCCCTATTTGTCCGAAAAAATATTGCATGAAGAAGCCCTGAAGGGATTGAAAACGAACCCGCCTGCGAGCATGAGTTGGTTTGATTATAACGCGATACCGCCATTGAAATGGGAAAACGGCAAGACCGTTCATGCCGACATCATCAAATGGTGGATTATTCTGGCGGTAAAATTAAAAATGCCTGCGGGTAATACGTTATTACAGCGCTATGTCGGTTTATTAGCCAAAGAGAGTCAGCAGAAATTCGGTCATTTTATTTTACATACGTTTATTGCTCAGGATGTGAAGAACCCACCGCTGGAAGAAGCGATGTTGGAAGCGCATAAAGAGGCACCGGGACGTTTAAAATACTATCAACGTTATCTTGAACTTTACCCTGAGTATTACCAAAAGTATGCGAATTACACGCTGGAGCAGACGACAGAAGAAATAAAGAATGAAGTCTTGCGACGCTATTTAGGATCGGCAATCAGTGAGAAAGGCATGCTGGCGTTGACTTGCCATATTGAAGGCCATGTTGCCGTCTCGGCATTACGAAATTATATGCGCGATCATTACCAGCGCCGTTCACAGATTGAAGCGATGATCAGCGCGATGGCGATGAGTGACGATCCGCTCATTATTCAATTATTACTCTCACTGTCACGTCGCTACCGTACTGCGGCGATCCAGGACAAGGCGCGTGAATTAGTCAAAGAGATTGCCGAGCGCAATGACTGGACTGCCGACGAGCTGGCTGACCGCACGATCCCCACTGCTGGGATGGATGAAACAGGAACGTTAGTGCTGGAATATGGCGAGAGAACCTTTACCGCTCGCATGGATAGCAAGCAACGTTTGGTGCTCCTGAACCCAGAAGGGAAAGAAATTAAAGCCCTGCCTGCCGCACGTAAAACGGATAATGAAGAGCAGATAAAAGAAGCGAAAAAGCTGTTCTCGTCGAGCAAAAAAGAGCTGAAGCAGGTGATCGACCTGCAAACTGCACGTTTGTATGAATCGATGTGCGCCCAGCGGCAATGGCCAAGTGAGGACTGGCAGATGTACATCATGATTCATCCGGTGATGCGACCGCTGATCGAGCGCTTAGTGTGGCAAGAAGTGAAGGGGGAGCACGTGCTCAATACCTTCAGGCCAACGGATGACGGCTGTTTAATTAATCTTGAAGATGATGAGGTTGAATTATCAAGCGGTACAGTGATTCAGCTTGCTCATGCGGCGGTGGTGGATAACGACACGCGTGAAGCCTGGCTTGCGCATTTTAACGACTATAAAGTGACGTTCTTGTTCTCGCAGATGGTACATACCGTGCCAGAGCTCGATCTCAAACAGGTCGAAATTGAGGATAGAAAAGGGTGGTTGACCGATACGTTCACGCTGCGCGGCATCTTAACCAAGATGGGATATCAGCGTGCGCCAGCGGAAGATGGTGGGTCGTTTAGCCACTATTACAAACATTTCAGTAGCCTGGATTTGTACGTGAATATTGGATTTAGCGGCAGCTACGTGCCAGAGGAAAATATTCCGGCGGTATTGTTTGATTTGAGCTTTGAGAAAAATCAGCAAAACTACTGGGATCGCAATAATCTGGCATTGCAGGACGTTCCGCCTATCTTATTGGCAGAAAGCTATGCCGATTATCTGAAAGTCGCGCAGGCCTGCTCGGGGTACGATGCCGACTGGGAAAACAAAACGCCTTGGTAATCTGTTTATGGAGCCAGTACACATTGTGCTGGCTTCGTTCATTATTTTGTGGCGAACAGGGACACGAACATGGAAAAACACCCATCGACAGCCAACGATGTGCTGCGTCAGCATGCCGAAATTCGCTTTGCGGATGAATTAGCACGCCTGACTCAAGCGGACGAAAATAACCCGAAACCGCAGGGGTGGCTGCGCTCGCCCCGTGCGGTGCGTCAGTTTATTTTAGGTGATGAAGCCTTAGGGATTTCCGCGAAATTTTTTGGCGATAATGCACTGGTCGATCGCGCGATTGTGACGCTGTTGGGGAAACAGGGATTGATGCTGGTTGGTGAACCCGGAACGGCAAAATCCATGCTATCGGAGCTATTTGCTGCGGCCATTTCGGGTGATTCAGGCCTGACAATTCAAGGCACGGCGGGAACGACCGAAGATCATATTAAGTATTCATGGAACTATGCGCTGTTGCTTGCTGAAGGCCCTACTAAACGGGCGCTGATCGGTTCACCGCTCTATCAGGGGATGATGCAGGGCAGGATTGTCCGTTTTGAGGAGATCACCCGCTGCCCGCCGGAAATACAAGATGTCCTGGTCTCTTTGATGTCTGAAAAACAGCTGATGATCCCTGAAATGGGTGAACAAGGGCGGATCAGTGCTAAACCCGGCTTTAACCTGATTGGCACGGCGAACTTGCGCGATCGCGGCGTACATGAAATGTCAGCCGCATTAAAACGGCGCTTTAACTTTGAAACCGTGAGGCCGATTCAAGACCCTGAGTTCGAGATCGAATTGATTCAAACGCAACTGACGCGTGAATTGGGCGAACTGGCTGCGCTTGTCACTGTGCCGCCGAGCGTCATTGAACTGCTGGTGACCACCTTTCAGGAACTTCGCTCCGGTAATACGCGCGACGGTGGCAGCACCAAAACGCCGGATGCGGTGATGTCGAGTGCGGAAGCGGTCAATATTGCCTACGCCTCCGCGCTTGAGGCGCATTATCTGGGCAATAGCACGCTGAATGCGGGCGCCATCGCACGCCAGATTATCGGCGTGGTATTAAAAGATAACCCTGACGATGCGAAACGTATGCGCTACTACGTGGATAATGTGGCGCGGGAACGGGCAAAAAGCAGCGACGACTGGAAAGCGTTTTACGATGCCTCGCGGCAGTTTTGGAAGTAAGGCCGTGGCCTAATGCTCGTCACTCTTGAGCCTCATCGTAGGAGAAACACAGGGATGATATTCCCGCAGGGACCCCTCGCCCTGTGGTCGCTCCGTGTACCTCGGCTCTTAAACGATCGGCATTAGGCTGTAGTCCATTGTTACTGATTACTTCACGGACTCTTTTTCATGAGGAAACGCGCCAGTGAGTCTTTCGAACATCGTACTGCCCGCACGGATGAAACAGGCGCTGGCAACATGGGATTTTTTGCAGTCGCAGCAGATCTATTTTGCGCCGGTTCGCCACCATAGCCCCGCTTGTGCCTACGGCCTGCTGTCATTGATTGACGATATCCATCCCGATCACATTCTGATTGAGGCCCCGGTCAGTTTTAATCACCTGTTGCCCGATTTGCTTCACCCTGATGCGAAACCCCCTATCGCGGTGATGGGGCAGGCTGACGTTCAGTCCCGTGAGCCGCAAGAGGGCGAAACGCCGCAAGCGACCACGCGTAGCGCTTTTTTCCCTTTTTGTGACTACTCGCCCGAGTGGGTTGCGCTGCACGCCGGGCAGCGTCACAACGCGACACTGCGCTTTATTGATTTGCCGTGGGCTGAGCAAAGCGCGATTGAAGAACGTCAGAACGATGTCAGCCAAAGCCTGCAAGCAGAACGCTATCTCGCCCACAGCCAGTTTATTTCGGCACTCGCCAGGAAATGCTACTGCCGCGATCACGATGATTTATGGGAACATTTATTCGAATTACGTTCGATTGAGGCGCTGACCGACTGGCAAGCGCTGTTCCGCGATACGCTGGTCTGGTGTGCGTTGGCACGATTGGATTATGAGCCTCAGGTTTTGGAAGCAGAGGGATCGGCACAGCGTGAGGCGCATATGCTCGCCGCTATCATGCAGGTTCGTGCTGAACATCCAACGGGGAAAGTTCTGGTGGTGACCGGGGGTTTTCATTCGCTGGCGCTGCTCGAAGGGCTGTCTCACGATGGTCAATCACTCAATGCCTTCACGGATGCCGCGCAAAAGCAGTACCAAAAACAGTTGAAGCAGGCGGAAAACGATAGCGCGTGGTTAATCCGCTATAGCTTTGACCGATTAGATGCGCTCAATGGCTATGCCTCCGGCATGCCCGCGCCCGCGTACTATCAGCGAAGCTGGCAAATGCTCATGGCGCAGCGAGGCGATAGGCAGGCAGAAAAGGCGTTGCCGCCGCTCACGACTCAGGAATACCGCAATAACATGGGGATGCGTTTTTTGTCTGAGGTTGCCAGCATGCTCCGGGCTAAAGCGTTTGACGATCCCCCCAGCTATATCACGGTAAAAAATGCGGTAGAGCAGAGTGTTCGCTTAGCAGCATTGCGCGGGCATGAAGGCCCCGGTCGTTACGATCTGCTGGATGGGCTACAAAGTAGCTTTATCAAAGGCAGCATCGATGATGCGCAGAGTGAACTGTGGCTTGAAATTCAAAAAACATTTTCTGGCCATGCGCTAGGACAGATTCCGGCAGGTAGCGCGACGCCATCGCTGGTTGCTGAAACTTATCGGTTAGCGAAATATCACCGCTTTAAACTCGATGACACGCTGGTCAAACTAAGCCGCCTGGATATCTATCGCAACCCGCAGCATCGCGCACGTAGCCGTTTTCTGCATCTGCTGAGCTTCCTTGAAGTCGGCTTCGCGACGCGCAGTAACGGCCCTGATTTTTTGGGCGGTCATCATCTCGATCTGCTATTTGAAGAGTGGCACTATGCGTGGACTCCCTCGACCGAAGGGCGGTTGATTGCGCTCTCGGAGAAAGGAAGCCAGCTCGAAGCGATTGCGATCGATAAATTAGTCTATCTGGAAAAGCAGTTAGAGGAACAGGGGCAGAATCGGTCGAGTAAAAATGCGGTGCATGTGCTGATTCAGGCCGCGCTATTAGGGCTACAGTCACGTTTAGCCGGGCTATTTCGTTTATTACATGACGATATACACAACGATTTCCGCTTAGATTCACTCGTTGAATGTGGGCATAGCCTGATTCATCTCTGGCGCGGGCGTGATTTTCTTGGCTTACGCCATCAGCCTGAATTAACGCAACTCTTGTTTAAGCTGGTTCCACAGGCGCTGTTTTGTTTACCGACTCTCACCGCAGGCGATGAATCCCAGCAGGAAACGCATTTTACGGCACTGCTTGCCTTGCGTGAGCTGATTGAATTTATGCCTACGATCGACCCCTCCAGTACCGCCAACCGCGATTTTTACCACCAATTGAAGCAGATTGCCCCAGCGTTAAAAGGCGTGCCGTTATTAAAAGGGGCGGTTGATGCGCTGCGCTATCTCGGTGATGACATTGATGAGCGTGCCCTTGAGGACAACCTATCGAACGTCTTTAGCCAGGGGGGCGATCCTGAGCAGGCGGTTCGCTACTTTGTGGGGCTAATGCGCGCGGCGCCTGAGCTGATTATCAAGACGCCGCGTTTAGTCGATAAGCTAAATAGGCTGATTTCGCAGTGGGATGATGACCGTTTCCTGCATGTGTTGCCCGACCTGCGCTTTGCCTTCAGCCAACTGACCCCGAAGCAGAATGCGACATTAGCGAGTTATATCGCCGAGCAATGCGGTTTCTCTGAGCCGGATATGCACCTTTGGCAAGCGGATTTCACGGAGCGGGAGATGCTACAGACGATACAGTTAAATCAACAGCTGCAACAACAGCTGGCGGAAAACGAACTCCTGTCATGGTACGAAACCGAGAAAGGGCCAGCCCGATGAGTGCGCATGATGATAAAGAAAAAAATGGCAAACGTTGGCGCTTGATTCTGGGCCACTATGCCGATGAAGCATTAGGTCAGGCGGCGTTTGATGCGCAGGATCTGAAGGTGGAACGCACGCTGGATTACCTCTATCGCCGTGAATATCAGCGCCGTGGCCTCAAGCAGGAAGGTGGACGCCACGGCTCGTTGGATCAGTCTCAACTGACGGCGGTGAACTGGCTGAATCAGGCGCGTAAATTATTCCCCAGCAGCACGTTTGAGCGGATGCAATCGCAGGCGATTGAACGCTATGAAATAACACATTTATTCAACGACCCACAGGCTCTGCAAACGATGGAACCTACGCCCGTGCTGGCTAAGGCGTTATTGAGTTTACGTGGACGGATGAATGAACAGACGCGTGAAGCGGTACGCGACATTATTCGTAAGGTGGTAGATGAGATATTACGCACGCTGAGGCCAACCTTTACGAATGTGCTTACCGGCCGTCGTCATCGCTTCCGGCGTTCGCCGATCGCCAGCAGTCAAAATTTCGACTGGCGTGCCACGATTGCGGCCAATCTTAAGCATTTTGATCGTGATAAAAATCGTCTGGTCATTGAAACACCCCATTTTAATTCACGCATGCAGCGGCATATGCCGTGGGATGTGATTCTGTGCGTTGACCAAAGTGCGTCGATGTCCAGTTCAGTGATGTATGCGGCGGTCTGTGCCAGCATTCTGGCGGCATTGCCTGCGGTACGGGTATCGTTGATTGTGTTTGATACACAGGTGGTGGATTTGTCGCACCTTGCCCACGATCCGGTTGAGGTACTGATGACGGTTCAACTCGGAGGCGGGACGAATATTGCGAAGGCCATGCAGTATTGCGAACAGCGCGTACAAAACCCGAAACGTACTATCGTGGCGTTAATCAGTGATTTTGAAGAAGGTGGCGCGCTGAGTCACCTGCTCAGCTGCGTGCAGCGTATGCACAGCCAGCAAATCACGCTGTTAGGGCTGGCGGCACTGGATGATGCGGCACACCCGGTCTACGACGCCGCCATCGGGCAAAAATTGGCCGATCGCGGTATGCAGGTTGCCGCGTTAACACCGGAGCATTTTGCGCAATGGCTGGCGGAGGTGATGCGATGAACTGGCAACGCCTCTACCTGAATTATGATGAAGACGCGCTGAGCGTTTTTGCCAATGTCGGTTTACTGCGCCGAGCCAAAAAAGATCTGGCGGGTGATAAGGTGACGTTGGTGACTGACGCCGGGCAAGAAGGGCATTTTGCCAGCGATGGTCAGAAAGTGGTGCTTGATGCGCAGGGGATACACACTGCACGGTGCGATTGCCCGGCTACCGGCTGCTGTAAGCACATTTTGGCGGCGGTGCTGTGGCTACAAACCCATGCTGAACGGGATGCGGATCAAACAGCTGCCCTCTCTGAGGAAACGGTAACACCACCGATAGATGTGCTTGCCGAGATCTTACTGCTCGATCCTGCTGTCTTAATGAAGCAGGTCGGCAAAGTGCAAACGCGGCATGCGGCGCGATTTGTACAAATGTGGGCGGAAGAGTCGGTGAGGACGGAACTGCTGCCAAACCAGCTTAAAATTTACCTGCCAATGCTGGAAAGCCCCGTGATCTATCTGGCTGGAACGGGGTTGACTGGCATGCTGTCGGATTTCTTACGTGAGAAGCAGCCAGCCTTGCATCTTGCTGCCATTGCCCGTCTCTTTGCAGAAAATCAGCGCGTCTGGCCGTGGCCAGCGGAGTGTTTCGCTCAGGAATCAAATGAAAGGGCGTTAAATGCGGATGAGCAAGCGCTGATTGCTATGCTGAAGGCGTTTATCCATGACGTCCTGAATCAGGGGCTGTCGCACATCAGCAAAAGCAGTGCGCGGCAGCTTCATTTGCTGAATATGTCCGCCCGTGCAGAAGGATTACCGCGATTGGCGGGCTACCTGCGCACGCTGAGCGGACAGGTTAGTTTATTAGCGGAAAGGCATTACAGCCTGGAAGAACGTGATGTCCTGCTGTTTATTGCCCGTCTGTCGGCGTATTTATACCAGCTTGAGCAGGCGAGCCCTGAACGTTTGCTGTTGCTGCGTGGGCAGGTGCGGCGGCAGTATCAACAGCAGCCTGAGGCGTTATCGCTTGTGCCGTTAGGGGCGCAGTGGTGGGTGACTGAGGGCGGTGCGCGCGGTGCGACCTTTTCGTTTTGGGAGAGTGAAAACCAGCAATTATTGCATTGCACGCAAGCGCGAGCCGATTACCACGATGTGACGTTCAGCCAGCAGGGTGTGTGGCAGGGACAGGCCATGTGGAAACAACTGGGCGAGCAGATCATGCGTGCCCCGTTTACGCTGCACCACCCGCGTTTTTCTGACGAGGGTAAATTGGCCGCGGGCGGTGAAAGTTTCGCGAACCTTGAGGGCACGCCGTGGCCTGCTGCGTCATATGAGCAGTGTAAATCGACGGGAGGCATTGCCGATTGGTCGCAGCTGTTTCGCTACTTTGAGCAAGAGAATCAGGACTACCCATTGCCTCTGCTGCTGCATGTGCATCGCTATGAACCTGTCGTCTGGCATGAAGTTGAACAGCGTATCGTCTGGCCAGTTTTTGACGACGCGGGTAATGCTCTTTACCTGAGTCTCAACTGGAAAAAGGCACAGCACCAGCGGATAGATAGGCTCAAGCAAGCCACTCAGCAAAAGTGGGAGATTGTGGCGGTGTTGGTGCAGCCTCGCCGCCGTGGGAATGATATTGACCTACAGCCTTATTCTCTGTTGGTAAGGGATGGCGGCACGGTGAGGGCGTTCTGTCTGGACTTTCAGACCATCAAAAGCGAGAAGAAAGCACAGGGCTTTATTAGCTATATTCAAACGATGCTGGCTGAGAAGAAGCAGAAAAAAACGGTGCAGCGTCCACCGCTTACGCTGGCACAGCGAATTTGCCAGCCGATCCTGGATGTGTTGGACGCACAGGCTTGCACCGGGCGGCGGCAGTTAACCACAACGCAAAGAGAGCAGTTGCAACATGCCATGAAAACCGCCAATGAGCTGGGCTTAACGCTTGTTGAGCGTGCGTTGTCGCAGTATATCGTGCAGCCTCAACCGGAGGTTGATCGTCTGCTGCGGGTCGTCTTTCTTTGCGACAGGCTTCAGCGTTTTCAAAACGGGTTGCCGATTGTGTTACGTCACGCTTCATCGGCGTAACGCTCCTTCCCCCGACCGAGGCAGGATAGTAATAGAGCAAGAAAAGGCACGAAAAAAGACAGCGTAAGGGAGTGGTAACGCGTAGAATATGAGCATCAAAAATGATGCTCATGAATGTTCCCTTACCTGTCTTCAGGCTTTTGGCTGACATCCTCATAAAAGCACGCTGAAACATCGTTGGCCGCTCGCCATTACATGGCGATGTCATACTTTCCCTGTACCATTGCTCCACCGCGTTAGCCTCTGCCGTGACAGGGGGCGCATTCTTTTATTTTAACTTTTGATATCAATACCATGACCCGTTCTCCTCGTTCGACCGCCTGGTTACGTGTCGTCAGCCTTTCTCTGGCGGCATTCATTTTTAACACCGCTGAGTTTGCTCCTGTCGCGCTGTTGTCAGACATCGCCGCCAGCTTTTCCATGAGCGCCGCACAAGTTGGGCTGATCATTACGATTTACGCCTGGGTGGTTGGGCTGATGTCGCTGCCCTGCATGCTGTTATCCAGCGATATGGAACGACGCAGCCTGCTGATCAAAATCTTTATCCTGTTCGCCATCAGTAACGTGCTATCCGGCCTGGCCTGGAATTATTGGGTGCTGGTTATGGCTCGTATCGGCGTCGCGCTGTCGCATGCGGTGTTCTGGTCGATTACGGCATCATTGGTGGTACGTCTGGCGCCTGCGGATAAAAAAGCGCAGGCGTTGAGCCTGCTGGCGACTGGGACGGCGCTGGCGCTGGTACTGGGGTTACCGCTAGGGCGTGTGGTCGGGCAGTATCTGGGCTGGCGCGTAACGTTTGTCCTTATTGGCCTGATCGCTGCGGTGATTATGCTGGGTCTGATGAAGCTCCTGCCGGTGTTGCCGAGCAGTAATTCTGGTTCGCTAAAAAGCTTGCCTCTCCTGCTGAAGCGCCCTGCGCTGCTGTGTGTATACGGCCTGACGGTCATGATCGTAACGGCGCACTTTACCGCCTACAGTTATATTGAGCCGTTTATCCAGAAAGTGGCGTTGTTGAGTGAAAACTTCACCACCATCCTGCTACTGGTTTTTGGTGGTGCTGGCATCATTGGCAGCATGTTGTTTAGCCGCTACAGCAGTCAGTATCCGGCGGGTTTCCTGATTGTCTCGTTCGCGTTTCTGGCGGTGTGTTTGCTGCTCTTGCTACCGCTGTCATTCAGTGGCTGGAGCCTGTCGACGCTGTGTATCGTCTGGGGAATCGCCATTATGGCGCTGAGCCTGGGTATGCAGGTTAAGGTGTTGACGTTGGCATCGGACGCCACCGACGTGGCGATGGCGCTCTATTCGGGGATTTATAATATTGGGATTGGCGGCGGTGCGCTGCTCGGTAATCAGGTCATTATCCATCTTGGTCTGCCCGATATCGGTTACATGGGGGCGGCGATGGCGGTGCTGGCGACGATGTGCTGTATTTTCACGTTTGTTCGCTATTCCCGTGTGTTAAAAACGTCATTAACGAGCTGAATTCGGGCAACAGACCTTCTGTGAGGGCATGATGAATCCACACTATGCACGTTTGGTGACGCTGGCGGCGGTGAGTGCGACGGCTGTGGCGCTGGTGCTGTTTGTGATGAAAGTGTTCGCCTGGTGGCATACCGGTTCGGTAAGCCTGCTGGCGTCGCTGGTCGATTCGTTGGTGGATATTGCCGCGTCGCTGGTGAACCTGCTGGTGGTACGCTATTCGTTGCAGCCAGCGGATACGGAGCACGCGTTCGGTCACGGCAAGGCGGAATCGCTGGCTGCGCTGGCGCAGAGCATGTTTATTTCCGGTTCGGCGCTGTTCCTGATCCTGACGGGGCTGCAACATTCTCTGGAGCCGCAGGCGTTGCACGCGCCAGAAGTCGGCATGTGGGTGACGCTCATTGCGCTGTTGGCTACGCTGATGCTGGTCTCGTTCCAGCGCTGGGTGGTTAAATGCACGCATAGTCAGGCAATACGTGCGGACATGCTGCATTATCAGTCCGATCTGTTGATGAACGGTGCGATTCTGCTGGCGCTGGCACTCAGTTGGAAAGGCATTACGCGTGCCGATTCCCTGTTTGCGTTGGGGATCGGCGGCTATATTTTATATAGCGCATTACGTATGGGATATGACGCGGTGCAATCGCTGTTGGATCGCGCGCTGCCGGAGGACGAGCATCGCGCTATTGCTGAGGTGATTGCGAACTGGCCGGGCATTCGCGGCGCACATGCATTGCGCACCCGACGTTCTGGACCAACGCGCTTTATTCAGCTACATCTGGAAATGGATGACGCCCTGCCGCTGGTTCAGGCACACCAGATTGCCGCCGATCTGGAACAGGCATTACGTCAACAGTTTCCGGGAGCCGACATTATGATCCATCAGGATCCGGTTTCCGCCGTGCCGGAAAACCAGCGTGGTAGGTTGGCAATGTAGGTGACGGTATTTTCAGCATTTTGTGTTAAAAACGTGATAGGCCATGAAAATTTATGCACAATATAGCCTGACCTGAATCAATTCAGCTTCGGGTGTTTGTTATAATATGCTAATAAAAGAATAAGGCGTTGCTGCCTGCTTTAGGGCAGTGGTGAATTTACGATAGAAGAATCCTGCAAAATTACATCTACAAGTCCAGAGGTTGTCATGATTAGAAGAATCGGAGTGTTGACGAGCGGTGGCGATGCACCAGGTATGAATGCGGCAATTCGGGGTGTGGTTCGTGCTGCATTGTCGGAAGGGCTGGAAATTTACGGCATTTATGATGGCTATCAGGGCTTGTACGAAGATCGCATGGAGCAGTTGGATCGCTACAGCGTATCGGATGTGATTAACCGTGGCGGTACGTTCCTCGGTTCAGCGCGTTTCCCACAGTTCCGTGACGAGGCAGTGCGTCAGGTGTGTGTAGAAAACATGAAAAGACGCGGTCTGGATGCGCTGGTCGTTATCGGCGGTGACGGTTCCTACATGGGGGCCAAGCGTCTGACGGAGATGGGTTTTCCCTGTATCGGCTTGCCCGGCACGATTGATAACGACGTTGCGGGAACGGACTACACCATTGGTTACTTTACCGCGCTGGAAACCGTGCTGGAAGCGATTGACCGCCTGCGCGACACCTCTTCTTCTCACCAACGTATTTCCATTGTTGAAGTCATGGGACGCCACTGCGGCGACCTGACACTGGCGGCGGCAATTGCAGGTGGCTGTGAATTCATCGTCCTGCCGGAAGTGCCGTTTAGCCCGGAAGATCTGGTTTGCGAAATCAAAGCGGGCATCGAGAAAGGCAAAAAGCACGCGATTGTGGCGATTACCGAGCTGGTGTGTGACGTTGATGAACTGGCGAGATACATTGAAAAAGAAACGGGGCGTGAAACCCGTGCCACCGTACTCGGTCACATTCAACGCGGTGGCTCGCCGGTCGCGTATGACCGTATTCTGGCTTCTCGCATGGGCGCGTACTCTATTGAACTGCTACAGCAGGGCTACGGTGGCCGCTGTGTCGGTATCCAGAATGAAAAAATGGTGCACCATGACATCGTTGATGCCATCGAGAACATGAAGCGTCCGTTCAAAGGCGACTGGCTGGAGACAGCGAAAAAATTGTTCTGATCCCGAAAGTTAATGTTCTCTGTCTCTTAGTCCATTTTATGCGGACGCCGAGACGGTTTCGTGCGCGATAATGTCGTTATTTTCATGCTACCCCGTAGCACGCGCCCGACACGGGGCGGCTTAAGCGCCGCTCGCCCCGTGACCCCTTGGCTTTTGGCGCGAATTATGCCGCTACGCGGTGCCTTCGTCGGTATCTGGCTTAACGGACCGCTTGCGACACGTTCCCGACGTGGCGCAAGCTTTCGCCGCGTCCCTGCGGCTCATCCTAAGCCCGCTATCTCCTCAGCATAATTTTTTACGCCGGATAACGGCAAAACTCGCGATGCCTCTGGATTGGTGTGTAAGAGACTGAGCTAGGCACCGGAAATGAGTTATTTCCCCTAACATCGGCCGCTGTAGATATATAACTAGCAAGAATATAAACATCGGTTTTATTATTTTTTCTGCACGGCCAGACCTGTTAGCCTGAAAATTCCTTCCGTCCTGATGACACGCCGTGCCATGAATATCGATCTTCGCCAACTGCGTCACTTTATTGCCCTGATTGAGCATCGCAATTTTACGTCGGCGGCACAGGCGATGAAGCTGTCCCAATCCGCCTTTAGCCGTAGTATCCAATCTCTGGAACAGACGATTGGCACGCGTTTAATCGATCGCATGAACCAACTGGAGCCAACGCCGAAAGGGTTGGTGGTGCTGGAACACGCGCGTCGCCTGATTAACCAGACGCACGATCTGTTTAACGATATCCAGCAGTTCAATGAAAAAGAAGCGGGCGAAGTGAATTTTGGCTGCGGCCCGGCACCGGCCGCCTGGCTGATGCCGCAGGTGATCGGGGCTTTCTCTCAGCTGTACCCTAAAGTGCGGATGGTCTTTCGCGTTGATAACTGGCAGGCGCTGGGTCATCGCCTCATGGCCGAAGAGCTGGATTTTATCGTGGCGGATATGCGCAACTTTGAATTCGATACCCGCTATCGGGTACAGCCGTTGAGCCAGCATCGCTGGGGCTTTTGTTGCCGTAGCGGGCACCCGCTGGCCGCGCAGGAAGCGATTACCGTCGAGCAATTCTTCTCCTACCCGCTGGCGGCCACGATCCGCCCGCCCAACCTCCACCGTGCGCTGGTGCAACTGAGCGGTAAACTGGATATTCGCACCAATATTGAGTGTGAGAATGGTTACAGCCTGCTAGAGGTGGTGCGCCATTCTGATGCCATCGGAACAACCAATCATTTCAGTGAGCCCGATCGGCACGGCCTTCATATGTTGAAGATCGCGGGTCTGGACGACAACACCGACGAATTCTACACCCACTACGGCATCATTTATCTGGCGGATGCCCGGCTGTCTTTGCTGGCGCGTAAGCTGATCGACACCTTCGTGCAGGTCGATAGCGACCTGCACGGCGTGCCAGTGTCGCTTACAGCGGGGTAATGCTGAATTCGCTGATTTCCTGACGTGAAAATACCGTCCGAAAGCCGAAATAGCCCGGAGCGGGCGTGTTCGGGTAACTGGCGCGGAAATAGAGCACGTCATCGACCCAGAAACGCGTTTCCCGCCGATCCACTTCAATCACGATACGATAGCGATGATGAGGGCGCAGCAGATGCGCGGCATCGGTGTATTCGCCAAGCAGCAGGCGCTCGCCGTGGCCGTCGTAGTAACGAAAGCGCGTGGTGCTGTTCCAGTTGCCGCCCATGCCGACATAGTACAGATTCAGGCTGTCGTATTCGTTGAGCTTGCCGTGCCGGGTAAACAGGTTCGGATTATGCAGGTCGCGCGCGGCCCAGAACTGGTTGAGGTCGGACACGCGGTCATAGGGACAATCCGCGACCAAAATCTCCCGCGTAAAGGCGATGCGATAGGTGCCTGAGAGCGGCGCATCCAGCCAGATCGTCAGCCCGGCAGCGCTTTCCAGCGTCAGACGCTCAGGCGTGGTCTGGAGCGTCGTGCGGTCAGGATCTTCCTGCTCTATCTGCCAGCGTAACGGCTGACCCTCTGTATCGGTGGACCAGATAAGCGCTGAACGGTGGGGCGACGCGATGATAATGTTATGTGTGTCGCTTGTCTGTGGTGACAGCAGGAGCGTGTTTTCAATACAGCTAGGGTCAATCATGATGATGTCCTGTAACGTGCCGCCGGGTGGCGGCATTAAGAAGAAGCGGGAATGTCATCCAGCAGAGCCAGCAGGGCGATGGCGGTTAATCCCCATTGAGCGACGGCGTTGGTCGCCAGATTGGTTGCCTCGGTACTGCCGGAATGTTTATCAATGGTGGAATTGATCACCGGTTCGTTGATGGGGGAGAGCACGTCAGGCGGCGTCAGGCGTCGCTGCGTGAGCGTTGGGTTGGCTATGCCGCCGCTGCCCGCGGTAAATTCTGCCCAGGCGCGCTGCGCCAACGTGCGATCATTCAGTTGCCGCGCGGCATAAGCGGTCAGCCGGGCATGGCCTTGCGCTAAATTAAGTTTCCTCACTGTCTTGCCGAGCCGTGCGCTTAACGCAACGGGGTCGTTATAGAACCGACAGTAGTCGAGCCATGCGCGCGTAAAGGCCGGATCGGGCAGCACCTCAACCAGCTCACTACAGATCTCTGTCAGACCAAATACTGCGCTGAGGTGCGAAATCTCGATTTGCTCCGTAGGCGCGGGAATAAATCGCCCTGTATCGGGGTCGATGGCTGCGCTGCCAGTGAAAAAGCCGTGTGGCTGGGCGGCTAGCGTTTGCATGCTGTTGAGCAGGCGTTCACGTATGGCCGGATCGCCGTGGCGTTCCCAGGCTGTAAGCCAGGCCGCGGAGACGGCACCCCAGTCGGTGCCGAACCCTAGGCTGATATGATTGGGGCTGGCAGGATGTGTCTGGCCGATTTTGCGGCCGGGCAGCACCGTGTTTAGCGTGCGCAGCGCGTCAACCTGCTCATCCATCAGTTCACCGATGCGCTCATCGGCGGTGAGGTAGTAGAGAAAACGGCGGTTAGCGACGGTAGAAATACGCAACTGTTTGGCGCTGTCGCCCCAGTGGCGGACATTGTGCCGTGACCCCAGCGGGCTAAATTGCCCCAAATGGTGCACGTCAACTTCACCCGTGTGGCGCGTCATGGCTTCAGCCATGCGAAAGACCTCTGCGCGCCCGCTGTGCAGAAAGTAATACCAGAGCCACAGATCGGTACTCAGTTCCGAGTTATCCCACGCATAGCCGCCCACATCGTAACGCCAAACGTGACGGTCGCTGTCATAGGTATGCATGACATCGCCGAAATCCCAGAAGCCATACCATTTGCGCTGCTCGACCTCCTGCTGGTAGGCGTCGAAATACGCCCCCAACTGCTTCTCTAACTGGTTTCGGGCTGGTGTGGCGGCGGAGGCGGGCGCCCACATCGATCCAAATGCCTGTGCGCGGTACAAGTCCTGTGCGTCCGCGACCAGCAGCGGCGGTTGCTGCATACGTCGTGCTCGCGTCACCAGATTTTCCGCATCGGGCGTCGCGGGCAGCACATCAATAAACAGTTCGCTAGTGCGTGCCACGCCGACGGCCGAGCCGAAGTCCGGTTCGTAATCTTCATAAGTGATTGCCAGCCCTTCACGCTGTTTGTCATGGGTATCCTGACCCAGGCCGTCATGATAAAAGCGCATATCCATCGGTTCTGCCCACGGTGACCACAGCCAGAGAGTGACGGTTGCCACGTCGGTGTGGGCATTGTCGATTTCCAGACAGGCGGGGTAACTCTGCCAGAAATTGCGCAGGCCGAATGCTACGCCGCCGGTTGGCGTGCCCAGATAGCCGACGCCTGCTGCCCGTTCGCCCGTGGCGGAAAGCAACCAGCCTTGTCCGGCCTCGGTGCGTTTATGGATCTGAAAACCATCGGGATGGTGCTGGGTCAGGCGGTAGCTGCCAAACGCGGGAATGTAATCCAGACGTTTGCCAACCTCCGGCGAAAAATCGGCGATCGGCGGTGTCGCTCTCCCAGCGAGCTGTGCCGCGATAACGGCTGCACCGGGATCGCGGCGTAATCCGCTCAGACCGCGTACCGCTTCACGAAAAAGTCCACCGTGATCGGAAACGAAGCGTACATGGCGATCGTGCAGTTCCCCCTGTAGCGGCACATCGAACGCCAGCCCAAGCCCTTTCAGGCTAAGCCGATCGTCGTCGTTGTCATAGACAAGGGTATGGACCACGCGCAGCGAATCGGTATTTGCATAGCTATACAGCCGAATAATAAAGGGGATGCGCTTACCCCCCGGCTGTTGCGCATGGTGCGTACCGCGTAGCGCAATCACCGTGCGCTGCGACCCGCTTTGCTCTACGGTAGCCGTGTCGATCTCACCCTGATACGCTTCCTGTGTCAGCGTGCTATCCGTTTCCGTTCCACGCTGCATACGCAACACTAGCCTGCCGTTGGTTAACGCCAGCCGATTATCCCGCCAGATTTCTTCGATCAGGCGAGAGCCTGAACGTGGAATCACGCAACGAATATGGCCGGTATCGATTGTCCAGCCGCGCGCGTGTTCGCTGACCATCTCTAACCCTGTCGGCGTGTCCTTAGCGGAAATCGGGCGCAGCGTCAGGCCCTTTTCTGGCGCGGTATCGCCGCCCAGGGCATGCGCCGACCATTTAATCGAACCGTCTGGCCAATGGGCGAGCGGCCAGCTTTGCAGGTCATAGGCTTGCTGCTGTGCATTGTGCAACGCGAAATGGTTATCGTTATGCACCGCCCCTGGCGGCCAGGGAACGCCCCAGGTAACGCCCGTAAATGAACGGGGAGTCATCCCGTCCAGCCAGCGCAGGCTGACCTGCGGTGCGGCTCCGACAGCGCGGTTGGACGCCGCCGCCAAAGGCGCAGCGGCAGAGCTCCAAAACGGTGCCGACAGCGCCAGCAACGTGCTGTCACGCAGGAAGCGTCGGCGCGAGTAAGTCGTCTTGTCCATGACGTTAACCCTTGAAGTCGTAGCCGACGGATATGCCGACCATGCGCGGTTCGCCAATCACGCCCGTTGTGGCGCTGGAGCCTCTGACGGAACGGTAGTAATCCTTATCCAGCGCGTTTTTCACCCACAGCGACACGTTCCAGCGGTTGTCGCCTTGCTTGCCGCTCAGTCCGCTAGACAGGTTCAGTACACCATAAGCCGGAATTCGGTTGCTTTCGGAATCGTCCAGCGTGCCGTAGGCCCAGCTCCGCCATGACCATTGACCGGAAACCGAGGCTTGCAGATTGTTTGGCGTATCCCACTGATAACGCACGCGTGTGTTGTAGCTCAGCGTGGGGGATTTGAAGACGCGCTTTCCAGACATATCGCACGAGACCGCGGAAATTTCTGCCGGGCAGCGGGCGTTAGGGAAGTTCAGATAACTGGCATCCAACAGCGTACCGGCCAGACTGATGCTCAGGCCATCAAGCGGGCGCAGCGTCAACTGAGATTCCCCGCCGCGTGAGCGGAATTTCCCGGCGTTAATCAGGTAGCTGGTATCCGTTTCTTCGTCATAGGCGTTATTCTGGAAATCTTCGACAACGCTCCAGAACAACGCGGTATTCCATTCCACTTTACGCTGTAGCCAGTGGGTTTTGACCCCCAACTCCGCCGAGCGGGTTTTCTCTGGAGCGACGTACAGCGAGTCGATCCCCAGTTGCTTTGCCGCCCCAGATGACACGTTCAGACCACCGGATTTTTCCCCGTAGCCGAGTGTGAGGTAAGGGGTGACGTTCGGTGCCGCGAACCAGTTCAGACTGATAGAGCCAGAAGGCAGGTGGTTGGTTTGTGAGAGTGGGCCAGAGTCAAAGGTGGCGCGGTTTTTGCGAATGAACGTTCCTTCTTTTTTCTCATAGGTCTGGCGCAGGCCGACAATGACGTCCAACTTATCGGCAGCGTGCCAGGTTCCGCGACCATAGACGGAATAAACAGTGTCATCTAACGTGCCAAAGCGCTGAACGTTAATGCCCTGATAGCCATTGCCTACCCACGTCTGTACGCGATTGTCGTCGTAGTAGCGACTGTTTGCCTCGGTATCGAGGTTTTCTCCCCAGTAATCGACGCCCAGTGAATAATCAAACGTATTGCCTTTGGGTGAATCCAGCCAAAAACTTTGTGACCAGACGCGATCGCGCACGTCAGCGCCGCTATCGCGATAGAGTGGGATATTCCAGTTATCCGCCGTGCTGGGCAACACGCGGAAATAGCGCAGTGATGACAGAGAATTAACGCTATAGCTGCTTTTCAGCTTCCAGTTGGCCTCTACCGAGCCGCCGCCCTGTGCGACACGAATGACGTTTTCGTCATCCATCGCGACCTGACGACCACCGACGACCTTGAGGCCAGTTTGTTCTGCGCGAGTGCGAAAAGCATCGGTTGCGCTCACCAGCACCGAAACGGGGCGCTGGGTAGAATCGCTGTAATCGCCAGTGATTCTGAGGTTAAAACTGTCATTAGGCTGATAGAGCAACTGGCCGCGCACGCCGTTACTGGTACTGCCTCCGAGTTTATGGCCATTTTCGATATTCGTGACGTTTCCACCGCGTTCGGTACGGGACAGGTTGATACGGCCTGCCCAATGGTCGCTGAGTGGCCCGGAAGCCATCAGTTTGGATTGCAGGTAGTCGCGTTGTCCGAACGATTGCTCCAGTGAATATTCGGGTGTGAAAGTGGGTTTGCGGGTGCGAATGTCAATCGCGCCGCCGGTCGTATTAAAGCCATAGGCGGCGCCCTGTGCCCCTTTCAGTACGCGGGTGCTGTCGATATCCAGCAAATCGTTAGAGATGACACCGGGGCGGGATAAGTAGACGCCATCGACAAACAGCCCCACGCTACCCGGCATACCGATGTTGGTTCCGCTCTCGCCACCATCACCAATCCCACGAATGGTTACGGTCGTATCCATCACATCGACGGTATCGACATCCAGACCCGTTACGAGCTGTGACAGATCCTCAAAGCGATACACCCGCTCTTCTTCGAGCGTTTTGCCGTCGATCACCGATGCCAGCGTGGTCGGCGGTTGAACAGGCGCACGCTGGGCGTTAACTTTCACACGTTTCAGTTGGACGGGGGCGGCGGCGGCGGCTTCCGTGCGGGGCGCATTATCCGTTGCGATCTGCGGGTCGGCTGCTCGCGCCATCGCGGGGAGCGTTAAAACGCAGCTCATTACAATGCCCGATGTTATTTTATGCTGGTGTTTTTTTAAATACTGTTGGTGTCTTTTAAAATACATAGCGTTTTCCGAATTGAGTCAATAGGCTACCAATTGCCGTAAATTTCACGGCAATACGCGAGTTATAATTTGGGGGTAAATTACTGCGTTGCTTTTAGATAAGCATCATCCAGCCATTTATCGACATCAAACGGTTGTCGAATAAGACGCGATTCATAGGCCAAGGTGACAGCACGTTTTAATTTTTCCACGAAAGCGGTATCCAATTCTGGCGAAAGACGCTCAGTTAATGGCGGTAATGTATCCCACTCGACACGTAATATATTTTCCGGGTAACCTGACTGGGTCGCTAATAGCTGAATAAATTCATCCTTATTTTTATTGTCGCTGGCCCAGTTTGCCGCTTCTCGCTGAACCTTGACTAAGCGCCGCAGAATATCTTCGTTGCCTTTGGCAAATTTCTCATCCACCAACAGGAAGCCGCTGAGCTGGCCCGCCCCGTTCAGGTCGCTGCTGGAGAGTGGAATATCTGCCAGCCCTTTATCCCGCAAGGAAAGTGTATTGCTGCCGCCCCAGGTAGCATCAATCTGTCCGGCCGCTAATGCCGCGCTGGCGGCGGTGAAATCGAGATTAATTAGCTTAACGTCAGACGGTTTCAGGCCTTGCGAATCAAGCGCGCTGACGAAGGAAAGTTCACCTGCTGTTCCACGAAAGATCCCGATGCGTTTGCCTTTTAGGTCGGCAATTTTTCCAATGCCAGAGCCTTTTGCCACCGCCAGATAGTGATTGATGCCGCGTGACGCTGCCGCGATCACCCGGGTATCCAGACCGCGAGAACGACCGATAATACTGGCTAAATCGCCCAGATAGGCGACATCGACCTGATGGTTGCCAAACGCTTCATTAATGATGGGGCCAGCGCCTTTGATGAACGTCCAGCGCACGCTGATTCCATCTTTGCTAAATTCGCGCTCCAGCAGTTTTTGACTGTGGATGACATCAAGCAGACCACCGCCGCTGGGTTTTGTCCCCGCGCCAATGTCTGGCGCGGCAATACGAATTTCAGTGATTGCGGAGGTGATGCCTGACCAGGCCATACCCATTGCCAATACGCTGGTCACTAACCATTTTCGTCCTGATGTCGTCATTATTTTTACCCGCCAGTAATGAAATCGATGAATAGAAATTGTGTTATTGCGCCTGTTTCGAACGGCGTCATATGGTTGCAGAACCACATTTAAAGGCTTGGCAATAAACTGACTAATACAAAAAAAGCATTATTATTTTTAATAAATAGCTAAATCAGCATTCACCGTCTATTTCGCCGTTATGCAGCGAACGAAAAAAAACTATTCCAACTATGCATTAGCCTAGCAGGACTTATTGCCTTTAGTTTGTCATTAAACAATGGATGCGATTATCTTTCCGATGAAATAGATAATTAAATGAATATCGATATACAGATACATACGTTGACTTTATTAAGCTCTCGGGAAGAATCGATTATTCCACCGCTATTTCAGGTCATCTATCCATGACGCCTGCAATGTGAATTATGTCGGGTATAAATAAACACGGTCAGGAGCACTTACCATGACGGAATTACTCTATGCGGGAGCGGCGCCAGGATCCCGGTCTTATTCACCGGAGCCGACTCCGCATGCCAGCCGGGTGAGCGGCGTCGTGCAGCCGCGCTTGCCGACGTTGAATACGACGGTGTCATCCCAGCCAGAACGCTGGCTGGCGGTGATAGCGACGTTGCTATTGCATGCGGCAGTGCTGGCGTTATTCAACAGCGCGTCGACACCGCCCGTTACGGTGCCTGCTCGACCGCAGCCTGTCAGCGTTGAACTGGTTTCTACGGTAACAGAACCTGTGGTGCAAGAGGTTGTTCCGGTTGCCGAACCTGAGACACCGACGCCACAACCGCTAGACGCACCGACGATAACCGAGCCGCTCGTGGATGAAAGTGCATTACTGCCTCCTGCACCGGAAAAAAAAGTGCCGGAGAAAAAATCTGAACCTGTACCGAAAAAGACACCGGTGAAAAAGAGCGCTCCCGCGCCTAAACCGACGCTGCAACCCCAGACGGAAACCGCATCGACCGTTGTGCCAGCAACGCCTGCGCCGGTAGCGCAAAAGGCGGCGGTACAGCCCGTCGACGCACCGTTAACGCCGCCGCTGGCCAATGCTGATTACCTGCATAACCCTCCGCCGTCTTATCCCGACGTAGCGATTAGCCGTGGTTATGAAGGCACGGTGCTGCTGAATGTGCAGGTACGTGCTGACGGTAAGGTACAAACCATTCGTATTCATCAATCGAGCGGCTACCCGTCGCTGGACGAGGCGGCCAGAGACACGGTGGTGCGCTGGTCTTTCGTTCCCGCACGGCGCGGCAATCAGCCAGTTAGCGGCTGGGTGGTGGTTCCTGTCGATTTTTCGTTGAACTCATGAGGTATTGGTTATGACGCTCGGACACATTGAACTCTTTTCTGCAGAAGGCGCCGTGGTTCTGTTGCTGCTGTTATTTTCTCTCGTCACCTGGGGGCTGGGGTTGCTGAAGTTTGTCCAATACCGATTGGCACAACGGCGCGATCGGCGTTTCCGAGCGGCTTTCTGGCAGCAGGATGATGTCAGTCAAACGTTAGAAACCAGCGCTAAACAGCCCGGTTCGCTGGCTAATCTGGCACTGGCTGCCGTTAAAGCGCCGGAGCGGATTAGCAGCCAGCTGGCTTTGAATATTCATCTTCCCGATCGGGTTGAGCGCGCGCTGCAACAGCAGATTCAGCGCGAACGCCGCTCGCTGGAAAGCGGGTTGGCGGTGTTGGCCAGTATTGGCAGCACATCACCGTTTATCGGCCTGTTTGGCACCGTGTGGGGCATTATGGCAGCGTTGCAGGAGATTGGGCTTTCTGGTTCTGCCAGTCTCGACACGGTTGCGGGGCCGATTGGCAACGCGCTGATCGCCACCGGCATCGGGATTGCGGTCGCGGTTCCTGCCGTGCTGATCTACAACTACTTTTTACGCCGTCTCAAGCTGGCTGTCGCGGATATGGATGACTTCGCCCATGATGTCTACAGCGTGATGCAGGCGAACGATTTTCACGTCAGTGCGTTTCAGGCTAGCACGGAGCCACCTTCCGCGGCTTTCTCTGTAAAGAGTCTGAGAGAGGTGGTGTGAGATGGCGTTTACCTCGCGTAATGACGATGACGTCATGAGTGAAATGAATATCACACCACTCGTGGATGTCATGCTGGTATTGCTGGTGGTGTTTATCGTTACTGCACCGATGCTGACCAATGCCATTCCTATTCAGCTACCGAAAACGGCAGCGGTAGCCCCGGCCGATCGTGCCGATCCGATTGTTATTAGTATTGATGGTGCGCAGCGCGTCTTCATTAATAAAGAAAGCCTGGCACGCGAACAACTGGTGCCGCGCTTGCAGCAGGCGAAAGCGAGTAACACTGATTTAGTGGTGCAGGTACAAGCGGATAAAGAGGCCAATTACGGTGAGGTAGCGGCGCTGCTGGCTGATGTCGAGCATGCGGGGATTACGCGTTTATCTCTGCTGACGCAAAAATAACCTAGCCGGATATCGACGATCATGATGCCCAAATACGCACTGCGAATACGTTCCGCTTCTGATGCTTCGCTGACCGCCACGCTGTCGGCGGGATATTCCGCATTGGTCATTTCATTGATTGTGTCGCTCGTCGTGCCGCTGCTGGTTCTCGCTGGCTGGTGGCTTGCCAGTCGGCATGGATGGATGTCTGAGCAGATACTGCCTTCTCCGCTGGCGGTTATTGATAGTGCGCGGGATTTTATTCCCGAAGAACTGATTCACCAGTTACCTATTAGTCTGATGCGGCTTGCGATGGGGTTTAGCGGTGGGATCGCGCTGGGTCTGGTACTGGGCAGTCTGTTCGGCTTGCATCGACGCCTGAATGCGCTGTTTATGCCACTCTTCACCGTCATCGCTCAGATTCCGACATTGGCCTGGATACCGCTTTTGATGTTGTCACTAGGGATTGGTGAAGCGCTGAAACTGGTGGTGTTGGTGAAATCGGTAACGGTGCCAGTGACGCTTTATACCTGCGCCGGTATCCAACAAACACCACAAAAGTTGCATGAAATGGCACGTAGCCTGCGTTTACCGCCCGTCGCCTTCCTGCGTTACCTGATTCTGCCTGCCATGTTGCCGTATGTGATGACGGGGATTCGGCTGGCGTTTTCTACCGGATGGGTCGCCTTGATTGCGGTCGAGTTGCTGGCATCCAGCGAAGGGCTGGGCTATCTGCTGGTACAAAGCCGCCAACTGTTCATGCTCGATCTGGTGTTTGTCTGCATTTTGATTATTGGAATACTGGGATTTGCCGGGGAACGCGTGCTGCTGAAGCTGGAGCGCCGCTGGATTCACTGGCCTGCGCCGGTGCTGGGGCGCGATAGCCTGAGCACTGTGCTGCCGAGCCTGTCGCTGACGCCGTGGTTAGCGCCAGTGGTACTGGTTGCGTTGTGGCAGGTTAGCAGTACGCGCGAGTGGGTGAACGTGGCGTTTCTTCCCGCGCCGAGCGGTGTGATTGATGCACTGTGGTCGGGGTTGGCTCAGGGGGGGCTGTTGGCTGACCTGAATGCCAGCTTGCTGCGTGCGCTACAGGGCTTTGTGCTGGGAAGTGCGATCGGTGCGCTGGTCGGTGCGTTACTCGGCAATTGGCGTATTGCTGACAGGTTGTTTAATCCGGCACTGTCTGCACTGCGCTGTGTGGCGCTATTCGCCTGGTTGCCGCTGATCACGGCCTGGTTCGGTTTAGGGGAGAGCGCCAAAATCGTGTTTATCGCCGTGGCGGCGTTCTTTCCTGTGATGCTGGCAACCCGCCAGGGCATTGCGCAGCTTCCCCCTGCGCTATTGGAAGTGGCGCAGGTTCTGCGTCTGACGCCAGTGCAGACGCTTCGCACGCTGATACTGCCCAGCGTCTTGCCACCGCTGTTTTCCGGCCTACGGTTGGCGCTGATGCATGCGTGGACGGGCGCGATTGGCGCAGAATATTTCATGCCGTCGGGCGAGGGGCTGGGCGGCATGATGATTCGCGCACAACAGTTGCTTGAATCCGATCGCATCATGGCGGGTGTGGTGCTGATTGCGATCGTCGCCGCGCTCTTTTCCCGCTTGATGACCTTATCTGAACGGCGGCTGACCCGCTGGCGCTTTGCGTGACCGTTAACGGAGAATCTATGTCCCTGCATTTTCAGCATATTACCAAGTATTTTACCGTCAACGGCGCACCGCTGACGGTGTTACAGGACATCGATCTGTCGCTGCTCGCGGGCGAACTGGTTGCGGTCATCGGCGCCAGCGGCTGTGGTAAATCGACGCTGCTGCGCTTAGCGGCGGGGATTGATACCACCGAACGTGGGCGCATTCTGATTGGCGATCGGTCTGTGCGCGGTATTCCCGACGATGTCAGCCTGGTATTTCAGGAACCGCGCCTGTTTCCGTGGCTCACGGTGACGGACAATATCCGCCTCGGTATGCTTAACCTCAACCTTTCCGCTGCGGACGCGGCGCAGCGTATTACACACTATCTTCAGATTATGGGGCTGGAAGGCTTTGCCGACGCGTGGCCGCACCAGCTATCGGGCGGAATGGCGCAGCGTGTGGCGATCGCTCGTGGGCTGGTATCGACGCCGCGTATTCTCTTGCTGGATGAACCTTTCGGCGCGCTTGATGCGCTGACCAAACAGCAGTTGCAGGAACGTCTGGCGGAGATTCGCCGACAAACGGATTTGACGATATTACTGGTGACGCATGATGTGGAAGAGGCCGTTTTTCTGGCCGACAGGGTGGTGGTGATGTCACCTCGGCCGGGGCGGGTTAGTGCGATTCTGCCGGTCAATCTGGCTTATCCTCGCGATCGAACCAGCACCGCGTTATTGGAACAACGGCAAGCGGTTAGTCAGGCACTGCATCAGGCTTAACCGTTGGGAACACGTCAGGGCGGCGAAGTGACCTTTCCGCTGACGATGGCGTTTCGCTACTGACGGCGTTATCTTTATGCCATCTGACAGCAACCGAGATGGCATTTCTCTATGGCAACGCAGTTCACGGGTTTTTCTCAAACGGGTTTAACGTTTCTTCAGCAGGTGCGGCAGAACAACGATAAAGCGTGGTTTGACGAGCATCGCGTGGTTTACGATGAGCAACTGGTTGCGCCGTTCCGCACGCTGGTGGATGAACTCAGTCTGGCTATGTTGCAGATTGACGACCATTTTGAAACGCGTCCTGCCATCGGCAAAACGCTCTCTCGTATTCACCGCGATACGCGCTTTTCTCACGATAAATCACGCTACCGCAGCCACATGTGGTTGACGTTCAAACGGACACGCAAAGACTGGACGGACGCACCGGTGTATTTCTTTGAAATCACGCCGGATACCTGGCGCTACGGGTTGGGCTATTACAGTGCGACACGCAATACGATGGATCTGTTCCGCCAGACGCTGCGCGGTAATCCGTTGCAGTTTCTTGAGATGGCGAGCTGTCTGGGAAATACCTTCACGCTAGAAGGGGACAGCTATAAGCGCCCGTTGATTAAAGAGCAGGAGCCGGAACTGGCTGACTGGTATAACCGCAAATCGTTTGCGGCGATATGCACCCGACAGGATATGGAAGCGCTGTTTTCCGGTGACCTGGTGGCCGTTCTGTCACAGGGGTTTACCCAGCTTGAGCCGCTTTATCATTACCTGATGAACATCGAAACCATGAAGAAAGCCGCGCAGGAAGCGGAGTCCACTACGCGGGCGTTTTCGGCGGATAAATGGTTTGAGCGTTAGAGATAAGCGTTACTGCGTTTTCTCTCGTCCCAGTAAGTAATTAAACAGGTAACCTTCTTCCTGATTGCTGCCGAAGGTAGCGATTTGCAGATGATCATCGTCAACGCAGGTGAGCAGTATTTTCACCTGCTGGCCGAAGCTGCTCTCGCCTTTGCCAATCGCTTGCACATCACTCATCTGACGGGCGGTGAAGGAAGAATCATCCAGCTTGTTACCGTAGCGAAATGCAATGGAGGCGCCGCCCTCAATCTTGCCACGCTGATTGGTTATGGTCAGGCTGACGGCGTGGTAGGGCGCTTTCTGATCGTACATTTCCCGAAAATAATCCCCCAGATCGCGGTACTCCTCGGCGGAAAGCCCGGACATTACGTACTCATAGCTGAACGACCCATGGAAGCAGGCCGTGCTTTTCACGGGGGTAATCGGTGAAGGCAGCGCGTGCTGCGCGATGTCATTCAGGTAGCGTAGCCGATTTAACTGCTGCTGATAGCGCTGGCGCAGACAGTCTTCATCTTTGCACTGGTCGCGCGTGGTCAGCCAGCTGCGCTGAAACTGGTTGAGCGTTTTTCCCCACGGTGCGCTGTTGCTGTACGCCGTCAGGAACGCGCGAGAGGCTTTCCATGCTTGTGCCAGTTCTTCATCTAACTGCCCGAGCAACGGGCTGGCGCAAATCAACGTTTCCTGCGTCGAGGCGGCTTTTTCGCAAGGGAAACTGGCGGCGTGCGCAGGGTTGCTGAGTGAGGCGAGTGCCGCTCCTGCTGCGAGGATGGCAGTGAAAGCTGTCTTCATGGTGTGTCCTGTAATATGTCCCAAAAGGCGGCAATCAGCGGTTCGCCAAGCCGTTTTTTCTGTACGCAAACGCCCAGCTCAAGCGGCTCCATCACCTGTTCGACAAAGACAGAGACGCGGTTACGTACCGGCTCCGGGCTGTTTTCCAGCACCACATTGGGAATGAGCGCGATGCCACAGCCTAGCGCAACCATCGATACCATCGCTTCATGCCCGGAGATGGTGGCGTAAATCTGTGGGTTGGTGATGTGATTGCGGCGGAACCACTGATCGATGCGCTTACGCACCGGGCCGTGTTCCGGCAGGATGAACGGAATCTGCGACCAGTCCGGTTCGGATTGGCGTACCAGCGACTGAACCGGGCAGGGAAGCGCCGGGATAATCATCGCCAGAGGCAGTTCATCGAGCGGCATGAAGTCAACGCTTGCAGGCAGCGCTTCGGGGCGTCCTGCAATTCCCAAATCCCCATCGTTCGACTGAATTTTCTCAACGGCATCGGCGGCATCGCCGGTTGTCAATTTGATTTCCACCTGCGGATGCAGTGCCCGGAAGCGATCCAGAATCGGTGGCAGGTGGCTGTAAGCGGCAGTGACGGAACAGAAAATCCGCAGTTCACCGCTTAATGACGGTCCGTGCGGGTCTATCGTGTGGCGTAGCTGCTGGTATTGCAGCAGTGTTTGTTGAGCGAAGAGCTTAAGGTGATCTCCGGCATCGGTGAGCTGCACGGTACGGTTATCGCGCAGAAACAGCGTCTGCCCTAAATCCTCTTCTAACCGCTGAATTTGCCGCGACAGCGTGGACGGACTGATGTGCATTGCCTTGGCAGTACGACCAAAGTGTCGGCTTTCTGCCAGATGCAGGAATAATTTGAGATCACGTAAATCCATGCGATGCAGGCCTCGTTTTTTATCTTACAGCCGTTTTTTATCTTGCAGCCGTTTTTTATCTTGCAGATAGTGCAATATGACGTTGCTAATATATCAATTTAAGCAACGCAATTCCTGTCATATGATGGGGTCATAGTGAATTCCCATCTGGCGGGAATCCTTTTCTGAATAATAGACAAACAAAACCGTACACGGAGCACAACATGGCTAACTATTTCAACACATTAAACCTGCGTCAGCAGCTGGATCAATTGGGCAAGTGCCGCTTTATGGGGCGTGATGAATTTGCCGATGAGGCGAGCTACCTGAAAGGGAAAAAAGTGGTGATCGTCGGCTGTGGTGCTCAGGGTCTGAACCAGGGTCTGAACATGCGCGATTCTGGTCTGGATATCGCTTATGCCCTGCGTGCGGAAGCGATTGCCGAAAAACGTGCATCATGGCGCAAAGCGACCGAAAACGGCTTCACCGTGGGTACTTACGAAGATCTGATCCCGCAGGCCGATCTGATCGTTAACCTGACGCCAGACAAACAGCACTCTGCTGTGGTTCAGGCGGTACAGCCGCTGATGAAACAGGGCGCAGCGCTGGGTTACTCTCACGGCTTCAACATCGTTGAAGTGGGCGAGCAAATCCGTAAAGACATCACCGTTGTGATGGTGGCACCGAAGTGCCCAGGTACGGAAGTGCGTGAAGAATACAAACGTGGTTTCGGCGTACCGACGCTGATCGCGGTTCACCCTGAAAACGATCCGAAAGGCGAAGGCATGGCCATCGCCAAAGCCTGGGCGGCGGCTACTGGCGGCCACCGTGCTGGCGTTCTGCAATCTTCTTTCGTTGCAGAAGTGAAATCTGACCTGATGGGTGAGCAAACGATTCTGTGTGGTATGTTGCAGGCTGGTTCTCTGCTGGGCTTTGACAAACTGGTTGCTGAAGGCACCGATCCTGCGTATGCAGAAAAACTGATTCAGTTCGGCTGGGAAACCATCACCGAAGCGCTGAAGCAAGGCGGGATTACGCTGATGATGGATCGCCTGTCCAACCCAGCGAAACTGCGTGCTTACGCGCTGTCTGAGCAACTGAAAGGCATTATGGCTCCGCTGTTCCAGAAACACATGGATGACATCATCTCCGGCGAATTCTCCAGCGGCATGATGGCTGACTGGGCGAACGATGACGTGAAACTGCTGACCTGGCGTGAAGAGACCGGTAAAACGGCGTTCGAAAATGCACCGCAGTTCGACGGTAAAATTGCTGAGCAGGAATACTTTGATAACGGCGTGCTGATGGTCGCGATGGTGAAAGCGGGCGTTGAGCTGGCGTTTGAAACCATGGTCAGCTCCGGCATTATTGAAGAATCAGCTTACTACGAATCACTGCATGAGCTGCCGCTGATCGCCAACACCATCGCACGTAAGCGTCTGTATGAAATGAACGTGGTTATCTCTGATACCGCAGAATACGGTAACTACCTGTTTGCCAACGCCGCCGTTCCGTTGTTGAAAGGTGATTTCATGGATTCACTGCAACCGGGCGATCTGGGCAAAGCAGTCGCTGGCACCGAAGTGGACAACGCGCAACTGCGTGATGTTAACGAAGCCATCCGTAACCACCCAATCGAAACCGTAGGCCACACGCTGCGCGGCTACATGAAAGACATGAAGCGTATCGCTGTCGCAGGTTAATATTCGCTTCTACGTTTAGCGAAACGCGATAATTTCTATGCTGCCCCCTCTTCTGGGTGCAGCATTTTTTTATCCGCGGTTATCCCATAGCTTGCGTTATTTCCGTTGCGTATCGACGGTGCTTTCGCGTGAGGCAAGTGCCAACGCAGTGGTTAATTCCGCTTTTGTCATCCGTATACAGTAAGACGGCATGTTCCTTTCAAAACGCCATCCTTCAGACAATTTTCCCGCATCGACGGCATCAAACCCGAAGGCATCATAGAGTTCGGCCACAATGGTTTTATCCTGCTCGTCGTCACCCGCAAGTGGTAGCGCCCGGCGGTTGGCGGAGCCCGCAGGTAAACCATCACTTTCAAGCTGCGTCATGGGAATGGCATTAAACGCTTTGGTGATCGTTGTTCCGGGTAAATAACGGGACAGTAGTTCGCTGGTGGTGGTGGTGCGCGTATCAAGTGCGGCTACCTTACCATCTCGTTCGGTATAGTAGTTGACGGCATCGATGACGGATTTTCCCTGTAAAGCCTGTACAGGGAGTTTATCGATGGCGGTAAAGGGAACAGCGATAACGATAATATCGCCAAAGCGCGCGGCCTGAGTGGCGGTGCCGATATCGCAGCCGATCATGGGACGGAGACTGAATAGTGACTGGGGATCGCGCGAGTTGCTGAGCATGACTTGATGACCATTCTGAAGCGCTAATTTAGCGATTGCCCGCCCAACAAAGCCCGCACCAATAATGCCAATTTTCATCTTTTTCTCCTTAATGCTTTTGAGAAGAGAATCTTAATTGCCTACAATTTGAAGATAAATTGTGATTTTAAGCGAAAACAAACAACAAATATGAGTGAATCATGGATCGACTGACCAGCATGAACATCTTTGTCAAAGCATCGGAATTGGGGTCGTTTGCCGCTGCGGCAGAGGTGCTGGGCATCTCACCCCAGATGGTGGCGAAGCAGGTGGCATGGCTCGAAACGCGGCTTGGCGTTCGGTTACTGAACCGTACTACGCGGAGGCAAAGCCTGACGGATATTGGTCTGCGCTATTATGAGCGTTGTAAGGTTGTGCTTGCCGAAGCGGAAGATGCTGATGCCGTCGCCCGTGAAATGCAGGTGACACCTTCGGGCATTATTCAGGTTAACGCGCCCGTTACCTGGGGATCGCATCTGCTCGCGCCGTTTATCACGCACTATCTCGCACGCTATCCCGACACGCAAATTGCGCTGACGCTGAACGATCGTATGGTTGACCCGATAGAAGAGGGGTTTGAAGTTATCATTCGCATCGGTGAATTGGCTGATAGTTCAATGGTGGCTTGGCCACTTCAGCCTTACTCATTGATCGCTTGCGCATCGCCTGACTATCTGGCGCGTGAAGGCGTGCCAGATACGCCATCGAGTCTCGCACGTCACGCGTGCCTTATTTATGGCGTGCGCACGGCGGCGACGTCTTGTCGGTGGGTATTTCAGAAAGACGGTAAGACGGAAGAAATCAGGCCGGAAGGTCGGCTTTTTGCTAATGACTGGAATGCGCTGCTGCATGCCGCGATAGAGGGATATGGGATCACGCTTGGGCCAGAGGCCGTGTTACGTAAGGAAATTGACCGTGGGCGTCTGGTACAGGTGCTGTCTGACTATAATGGGCCTGCTCGCCCTGTTCATGTCATGGTGCCGATGGGACGGCGGGCCGCGGTTAAAATTAAAACCTTTGTCGATGCTGTCAGAATCCATTTTGGGTAAAGAAACCCGTGGCACAGGGAACGAGGCCACGGGCGTGATGACTAAACGGACTGGTATTCCGCTTCTGCCTGCTTGAAGCGGTCGGTAACCGCTTTTGATGGCGCTTTACCCAGCAGGCTGACGATGAAAATGGTCAGGCAGTTGAAGATAAAACCGGGGATGATTTCATACAGACCCAGCCAGGCATACTGCTTCCAGATCAGTACCGTTGCCGCGCCCACGATCATACCGAGCAGTGCACCGTTGCGCGTCATACGCGGCCACAGCAGAGAAATCAAAATCACCGGACCGAAGGCGGCACCGAACCCTGCCCAGGCATAGCTCACCAGACCGAGTACACGGTTTTCAGGATTAAGCGACAGCGCGATAGCAATGATTGCGACGAGTAGCACCATCGCACGTCCGACCCATACCAGCTCTTTCTGACTGGCATTTTTGCGCAGGAAGGGCTTGTATAAATCTTCGGTGATGGCGCTGGAACACACCAGTAGCTGGCAGCTCAGTGTACTCATCACGGCCGCTAGAATCGCAGACAGCAGCACGCCGGCAATCCACGGATTGAACAGCAGCATGGACAGTTCGATAAAGACGCGCTCGCTGTTTTGCGCCACGTTGCCCGCCTGATCCGGGTTATTATTAAAGTAGGCGATACCGAAGAAACCGACCGTCACGGCACCGGCCAGACACAGAATCATCCAGGTCATACTGATGCGGCGTGCGCTGTGAATGGTGTGGTGTGAATCCGCCGCCATAAAGCGCGCCAGAATGTGCGGCTGGCCGAAATAGCCCAACCCCCATCCCATTAACGAGATGATGGCAACAAAATTGAGCCCTTTGAACATATCCAAATTGGCGGGGTTTTTCGCTTCAATTACCATCAGCGAGCTATCGACGCCCCCAAGTGACAGAATGACCATCACCGGTGTCAGAATCAGAGCGAAAATCATCAGGCTGGCCTGAACGGTATCCGTCCAGCTTACCGCCAGAAAGCCGCCGATAAAGGTATAGGCGATGGTGGCCGCTGCGCCTGCCCATAATGCGGTGCCGTAGCTCATGCCAAAGGTGCTTTCAAACAGACGCGCTCCTGCGACCACGCCGGATGCACAATAAATGGTGAAGAAAACCAGGATCACTAACGCGGAGATGACACGCAGTAATTTACTGTTATCTTCAAAACGGTGGGTGAAATAGTCAGGCAGCGTGAGCGCGTTGTGGTTGATTTCGGTGTGTACGCGCAGGCGTCCGGCGACCCATTTCCAGTTCAGGTAAGCGCCTAACGTCAGGCCGATAGCGATCCAGCTTTCTGATATTCCAGAAATGAAAATGGCGCCCGGTAACCCCATGAGTAGCCAGCCGCTCATATCGGAGGCGCCAGCCGACAGCGCGGTTACCACGCTTCCCATTCGACGTCCGCCCAGAATGTAATCGCCAAAATTATTGGTGGCGCGATAGGCAAACAGGCCGATGAGAACCATCCCGAAAATATACACCAAAAAAGTCACCAGCATGGGTGTGCTAATTGTCATTCAACTCTCCACATTCTTTTTCGTGCCGCTGTCGCGGCGACGCTGTGTTTTATCGTCATCACTCAGGCCGGAACGAGGTCTGAAGGTGATAAGAGGTTGCAACCGTTCCATTTGTTAACAAGGTTGCACAAAGTTGCAACATGGTTGATATTGGCGCTATCCCGATGTGCATCTTCTCATAACAGGAGTGGATTCTATGGGCTCTACCACGATGGGTGTAAAACTCGATGAGGAAACGCGCGAACGCATCAAGGCGGCAGCACAGCGTATTGATCGTACACCGCACTGGCTGATCAAACAGGCTATTTTCCATTACCTCGAACGCCTCGAAAGTGGCCTCGACACTCCTGAAATACCGCAATGGGCGAACGTCAGCCACATTGAAGCGGAAGAGATTATGCCGCAATCTCAAGAAGAAGAAACCCACCCACCCTTTCTTGATTTCGCCGAGCAGGTGCTTCCCCAGTCCGTTATCCGCGCCGCCGTGACTTCTGCTTATCGTCGCCCCGAAAGTGAACTCGTACCTATCTTGCTGGAACAGGCAAGACTTACCGATGAATTGTCGCAATTAACGCAGAAACAGGCTTATCGGCTGGCAGCAAAAATACGTACTCAAAAAGCCGGAAGCGGGCGTGCGGGTATTGTGCAAGGGCTGCTACAGGAGTTCTCACTTTCTTCACAGGAAGGCGTGGCGCTGATGTGTTTAGCCGAGGCGCTGCTGCGTATTCCTGATAAATCTACACGCGATGTGCTAATCCGCGACAAGATCAGTCGGGGAAACTGGCAGGCGCATCTCGGCCACAGCCCGTCGCTTTTCGTGAATGCCGCAACCTGGGGACTGCTGTTTACTGGAAAGCTGGTGGCGACACACAACGAAGCGTACCTGTCTAATTCGCTGAACCGCATCATTGGCAAACGCGGTGAACCGCTCATTCGCAAAGGCGTAGATATGGCCATGCGGCTGATGGGAGAACAGTTTGTCACGGGGGAAACCATCGGTGAAGCGCTGGCGAATGCCCGTGAGCGAGAGGATAAAGGCTTCCGTTACTCTTACGATATGTTAGGCGAAGCGGCACTGACGGAACACGATGCTACTGCCTATCTGACAGCCTATCAGCAGGCGATTCATGCTATCGGCAAAGCCTCGAACGGGCGGGGTATTTATGAAGGGCCGGGTATCTCCATCAAGCTGTCGGCGCTGCACCCGCGTTATAGCCGGGCGCAGTACGATCGTGTGATGGAAGAACTCTACCCGCGTTTGTTGGCGCTGACGCTGCTGGCGCGCCAGTACGATATTGGGATCAATATTGATGCGGAAGAAGCCGATCGACTGGAGATCTCACTCGATCTGCTAGAAAAACTCTGCATGGAATCGCAGTTGGCGGGGTGGAACGGTATCGGGTTTGTCATTCAGGCTTATCAGAAACGCTGCTCGTATGTGATAGACGCGCTGATTGAGCTGGCACAACGTAGCCGCCGCCGGCTGATGATTCGTCTGGTGAAAGGCGCGTACTGGGATAGTGAAATCAAACGGGCGCAGGTTGACGGGCTGGAAGGCTACCCGGTCTACACGCGCAAGGTCTATACTGATGTGTCTTATCTGGCCTGTGCCCGTAAGCTACTGGCCGTGCCGAATCTGATTTACCCGCAGTTCGCCACGCACAATGCGCAGACGCTAAGTGCGATCTACCACATGGCGGGCAACAATTACTATTCCGGTCAGTATGAATTCCAGTGCCTGCACGGCATGGGGGAACCGCTCTACGATCAAGTAGTGGGTGCGGTTGCCGATGGTAAATTGAACCGACCGTGCCGCATTTATGCCCCGGTCGGAACCCATGAAACGCTGCTGGCCTATCTGGTGCGACGTCTGCTGGAAAACGGCGCGAATACCTCGTTTGTTAACCGCATTGCAGATAGCTCAATGGCGCTGGAAACGCTGATTGCCGATCCGGTTCGCGGCGTAGAGGCGCTGGCAAAAGTGGAATGGATCATGGGTGCACCGCATCCCAAGATTCCTCTGCCGCGCCAGCTATATGGGCAGGAAAGGCAAAATTCGAGCGGGCTGGATCTCTCGAATGAGCATCGACTGGCTTCGCTTTCCAGCGCGCTGCTGAATCATGCGTCACCGCCGTGGTTCGCCGCGCCGATGATTGAGGGGGAAAGCGGGGCAAGCGAAGAAAAATCTGTCGTGAATCCGGCGGATGTACACGATGTGGTGGGCTATGTCCGTGATGCTTCCGTGGCAGATGTTGAATTGGCGGTCGAAGCAGCGGTGCATGCCAGCGCCATCTGGTTTGCGACGCCCCCCACAGAGCGAGCCGCGATATTGAATCAGGCCGCTTCGCTGATGGAAGAGCAACTGCAAAGCCTGCTGGGGCTGTTGGTTCGGGAAGCGGGGAAATCCTTCAGTAACGCGATTGCGGAAGTGCGCGAAGCGGTGGATTTCTTGCGCTATTACGCGAGTCAGGTGCGAGACACTTTCACCAATGATACCCATCGTCCTCTGGGGGCAATCGTCTGCATTAGTCCGTGGAGTTTCCCGCTGGCAATCTTTACCGGACAAATTTCTGCTGCGCTGGCGGCAGGAAACAGCGTATTGGCGAAACCGGCAGAACAAACGCCGCTGATTGCAGCGCAGGCGGTGCGTATTTTACGGGAAGCGGGTGTCCCTCTGGGCGTGCTACAACTGCTGCCTGGACAGGGAGAAACGATTGGTGCGGCATTGGTGAACGACGAGCGGGTACGCGGCGTGGTGTTTACGGGTTCGACGGCCGTGGCAAAAATCCTGCAACGCAGCATCGCTGGCAGACTCGATCCACAAGGGCGTTTGACACCGCTGATTGCTGAAACGGGTGGTCTGAATGCCATGATTGTCGACTCTTCTGCACTGACGGAACAGGTAGTGAATGATGTTATTGCCTCTGCGTTTGACAGCGCCGGACAGCGTTGCTCGGCGCTGCGCCTTTTGTGTCTGCAAGACGATATCGCGGATCGCACGCTGGCTATGCTGCGCGGTGCGATGGCGGAATGTCGAATGGGGGATCCTGAACGGCTATCGACTGATATCGGCCCGCTGATTGACGCGGAAGCGAAAGAGAACGTGGAGCTGCATATCCAGACGATGCGGGAGAAAGGCCATACGGTATTTCAGGCAGCGTATCCGCAGGATGAGGAGACGTGGCGGCACGGGACGTTTGTGAAACCGACCCTGATCGAACTGGGCAAGATAGACGAGCTGAAAAAAGAAGTTTTTGGTCCAGTTTTACACGTCGTTCGCTATCAAAGCCAGCAGTTGGATGCCGTGATTGAGCAGATCAACGCGGCGGGTTATGGCCTGACGCTGGGCGTACATACGCGCATTGATGAAACTATTCAGCGTGTGACGAACAGGGCACAGGTGGGTAACCAGTATGTGAACCGCAATATGGTGGGTGCTGTTGTCGGCGTTCAACCGTTTGGCGGAGAAGGCTTATCGGGAACCGGGCCAAAGGCAGGCGGACCGCTTTACCTATACCGCTTATTGGCGCATCGGCCGGACAACGCGCTTGCAGCAGGATTCACCAAGCAGAATCGTGAGCAGGCTTCTGTCCGAACCTCGCTGCTGGCGGGACTACTGGCGTTGGAAGACTGGGCGATTAGCGGTGAACGTCACGATCTGGCAACGCTGTGTCAGCGCTATAAAGAGCATAGTGTTAGCGGAATAACGCGACAGTTGTCCGGTCCGACAGGGGAAAGTAATGCGTATACCTTGTTGCCACGTGAGCGGATTCTATGTCTGGCCGATAATGAGGAAGACCGTTTGATTCAGGCGGCAGCGGTGCTGGCAACGGGTGGAAAGCTGCTATGGCCGGAAGGCGAGCAGGAGAAAGCGCTCTATGCCCGTTTGCCAGAGGACGTTCAGTCGCGCATTCGGTTCACGCCTGACTGGCAACGGCATGATGAGGCGTCTTTTCATGGTGTGATTTATCATGGGGATGCCGATCGGTTACGGCAGGTAAGCGAAGCGCTTGCAGAACGTGATGGCCCGATTATCCTGCCGTTAGGCTATACGCAGGGCGACACCCACGTTCAACTGGAGCGACTGCTGACCGAACGTTCCCTGAGTATCAATACCGCCGCCGCAGGCGGTAACGCCAGCCTGATGGCGATAGGCTAATAAAACACTCAATAGAAAAAGCGCGCCAAACCAGAAGGTTGGCGCGCTTTTTATGTTCAGGGCGTCGATGTGACGACTTAGTTACGGTACAGCACTTTGATTACATGGTAGCCAAACTGGGTTTTTACTGGACCGAACGGTTTCAGCAATTCGCAGGAAAACACGGCCTTATCGAACGCTGGCACCA
This sequence comes from Pectobacterium araliae, assembly GCF_037076465.1. Lineage (NCBI taxonomy): Bacteria > Pseudomonadati > Pseudomonadota > Gammaproteobacteria > Enterobacterales > Pectobacteriaceae > Pectobacterium > Pectobacterium araliae. The sequence continues at coordinate 168,311 of NZ_AP028908.1, forward strand.
TGTCGCCTTTACGAAACTCACCGAGATCGCCACCGTTACGTTTTGACGGGCAGGTTGAGTGCTTCTGTGCCAGTTTCTGGAAATCTGCACCTTTTTCCAGTTGCGCAAGAATGTCATTAGCTTCCTGCTCAGTATCGACCAGGATGTGTAGGGCTGCTGCGGTATTTGCCATGTTATTACCTTTTTTGCAAAAGAGATTCCTGCGCGCAATGTAACATTTGCAACGCAAGATGTGGACTGCGATGTGCTTTCCTTAATAACAAATCCGTGGTCAAGATCGATACGGCTTTCTGCTACAATCGCCTTCCGTTTTATGAGTGAGCAAGATCGTTATGCGCTTAAACCCCAGCCAACAACATGCCGTCGAATTCGTCACCGGACCTTGTCTGGTTCTGGCGGGCGCAGGCTCAGGCAAGACCCGCGTGATCACCAATAAAATTGCGCACCTGATTCGCCAGTGTGGTTATCAGGCTCGGCACATTGCCGCCGTGACGTTTACCAACAAAGCGGCGCGTGAAATGAAGGAACGCGTGGCACAAACGCTGGGGCGTAAAGAAACGCGTGGGCTAATGATTGCGACCTTCCATACGCTGGGGTTGGAGATCATCAAGCGTGAATACGCCGCGCTGGGGATGAAATCCAATTTCTCCCTGTTTGACGATCAAGACCAGATGGCGTTGCTGAAAGAGCTGACGGAGCAGTGGTTGGAAAACGATAAGGCGCAGCTGCAACAGCTGATCTCGACGATCTCAAACTGGAAAAACGATCTGATCGATCCTGCTGGTGCAGCGGCGACTGCGCGATCCGAACGCGACAAGCTGTTTGTGCATTGCTACGCGCTTTATCATGAACACCTGCGTGCCTGTAATGTGCTGGATTTCGACGATCTGATTTTGCTGCCCACGCTATTATTGAAGCGGAATGCCGAGGTGCGTGAACGCTGGCAGAACCGCTTACGCTACCTGCTGGTGGATGAATATCAAGACACCAACACCAGCCAGTATGAGCTGGTTAAGCTGTTGGTCGGCTCCCGTGCGCGTTTTACCGTCGTCGGGGATGACGATCAGTCGATTTATTCCTGGCGTGGTGCGCGCCCGCAGAATCTGGTGTTGCTACAGCAGGATTTCCCGGCGCTTGACGTGATCAAACTGGAACAGAATTACCGCTCATCCGGGCGTATTCTGAAAGCAGCCAATATTCTCATCGCCAATAACCCGCACGTCTTTGAAAAGCGCCTGTTCTCGGAGCTGGGTTACGGTGATGAACTCAAAGTCATTACCGCCAACAACGAAGATCACGAAGCGGAGCGGGTCGTGGGTGAATTGATTGCCCATCACTTTATTAAAAAGACCCAGTATGGCGACTATGCCATTCTGTATCGTGGCAACCATCAGTCGCGCCTGTTTGAAAAGATGCTGATGCAGAACCGTATTCCTTATCGCATTTCCGGTGGCACGTCTTTTTTCTCTCGACCTGAAATCAAAGATTTACTGGCTTACCTGCGCGTTCTGACCAACCCGGATGACGACAGTGCCTTCTTACGCATCGTGAACACGCCCAAGCGAGAGATTGGCCCAGCGACGATGAAAAAGCTGGGCGAGTGGGCAGGACAACGCAATAAGGGTCTGTTCAGCGCGAGTTTTGATCTCGGGTTGAGCCAGTCTTTGACTGGGCGTGGGCTGGAGTCCCTGCAACGGTTTACGCAGTGGCTGGCGGAGATTGCCCGTCTGGCGGAGCGTGAGCCTGTGGCAGCCGTGCGCGACCTGATTCATGGCTTGGACTACGAAAGCTGGCTCTACGAAACCTCGCCCAGCCCAAAAGCCGCAGAAATGCGGATGAAGAACGTCAATCAGCTATTTAGTTGGATGACGGAAATGCTGGAAGGCTCCGAGCTGGATGAACCCATGACGTTGACGCAGGTGGTGACGCGCTTCACGCTGCGGGACATGATGGAGCGTGGTGAAAGTGAAGAGGAACTGGATCAGGTGCAACTGATGACGCTGCATGCGTCCAAAGGACTGGAGTTTCCGTACGTCTTTTTGGTTGGGATGGAGGAGGGTCTGTTGCCGCACCAGAGCAGCATTGATGAAGACAACGTCGACGAAGAGCGCCGTCTGGCATACGTGGGAATTACACGCGCCCAACGCGAGCTGTTCTTCACGCTATGTAAAGAACGCCGCCAGTATGGCGAGCTGGTGCGCCCCGAACCGAGCCGCTTCCTGCTTGAACTGCCGCAGGATGATGTGGTGTGGGAAACGGAAAGAAAAGTCGTTAGCGCACAAGAGCGTATGCAAAAAGGTCAGACGAACGTCGCCAATATCCGGGCGATGCTAGCGAAGGCAAAAGGGGAATAACCCCCCCTTAACTATCTGTTAAATTGTCGTTTCTTCCAGCATCAGCGGCCAGTGTACGTAGCTTTGCCAGCGGCTTTCCTGTTCCAACATTTCTGCCCGTAACGGATGTTGAGCCAGCCAGCCAGTAGGCAGAATCAAACGCAATGTTTCACCTTCTACGCGCAACCGCACTGCTGGCAGCGTGTCATCGCGGCGGCGGCTGGCAAAAATAATTGCCAGACGCAACAGGCGGCACAGGCGCTGTGCCTGGTTGACCGATAGCGCATTTTGCTGACTGAGCGGCATTAAATCGACAGGGTTAATCTGGTTTTGCAGGAGTGTGGCTAACAGCTTTTTCTGGGCGGGCGTAAAGCCGGGGAGATCGCTATGGCGAATCAAATAGGCTGCATGCTGGGGTGACTGGCGAAAATCAATGCTCAAACCGATTTCGTGCACCAGACAGGCGCTGCGCAGTAACTCACGACATCGGTTATCTAACTGCCAGTCACGGGCAACCTGTTGCAGAAAGTTATCTGCCAGCGTACTGACGCGTTTAGCCTGTTCGGTATCCAACAGATAACGGCGTTGCAGCGTCTCTAGTGTGCGGTGGCGGATATCCTGATCGACAGGCAGATTCAACATGCCATAGACCAGCCCCTCACGCAGTGCGCCTCCGGCCAACGTCATCGTTTTGATGTCGAGTTCCTGAAAGATCGCCATCAGAATGGCTAACCCACTGGGGAAAACCAGTGCACGTTCCAGCGTTAGCCCTTCAATTTCCAATTCTTCCAGCTTATCGCATTGAATCGCATGCTCTTTAAGCTGTCTGAGCTTCGGCAGAGTAATGTATTCATCCATTCCCTGCGCGACCATAATTTCCTGTAGCGCTTGTACCGTACCGGAAGCACCGACGCAGATTTGCCACCCTTGCTCGCGTAGAGAAGCCGCGACAGGACGCAGCATTTCACGCGCCGCCTGTTCCGCGCGTTCAAAGTTACCGGCTTCGAGGTTGCGGTCGCTGAAATAGCGATCCAGCCACGTGACGCATCCCATCGGGAGGCTGAACAACTGAGTCGTTTTTGCACCGACGCCTGTTGCCAGTTCGGTGCTACCACCGCCAATATCCACAACCAGACGCGCATCTGGGCCGCCCGTGGTATGTGCTACGCCTTGATAAATCAAGCGTGCTTCTTCTTCACCGCTGATAACCTGAATCGGCAAGCCCAGAATTTCCTGAGCCCGTTGCAGAAACTCGTCAGCGTTCGTTGCCAGCCGCAGGGTTGCGGTCGCGACGACGCGCACCTGATCCTGCGGAATGTCCTGCAACCGTTCGGAAAACAGTTGTAGACACTGCCAACCACGCTGCATCGCTTCCTGCGAGAGCCGACTCTGCTTATCCAGCCCTGCTGCAAGGCGGACCTTACGCTTTATTTTCGCCAGCGTCTGAATGCTGCCTGCGGCTTCCCGGGTGACCAGCATATGGAAGCTGTTCGAACCGAGATCGATGGCAGCGTAAAGTGAAGAAGAGCTCAGCATCAACGGTTAGTCCGCTCGTTTACGGTTATTACGGGGCGCTCCGCTGCGGCGTGGCGCATTGTGTCTGCGCGGGCCATTATTAGAACGCGGTGGGCGTGTTAAACGCTTCGGCGCAGGTAAATCGCTCATTAGCGCGTCACTGTTGTATTTACTGACCGGGATACCGTGACCGATGTAAGTTTCGATAGCCGGGAGATTCAGTGCGTACTCTTCGCAGGCCAGGCTGATAGAGAACCCGCTTTGCCCTGCACGGCCAGTACGGCCAATACGGTGAACGTAGTCTTCGCAGTCATCCGGCAGGTCGTAGTTGAAAACGTGGGTCACCGAAGGAATATGCAAACCGCGTGCTGCAACGTCCGTTGCCACCAGAATATCCAGATTACCTTGAGTAAATTCTTCCAGAATACGCAGACGCTTTTTCTGTGCCACGTCGCCCGTCAGTAGCCCAACGCGATGGCCGTCGGCAGCCAGGTGACCCCAGATGTCTTCACAGCGATGCTTGGTATTCGCGAAAATAATGCAGCGGTCCGGCCACTCTTCTTCCAACAGCGTCTGGAGCAGGCGCATTTTCTCTTCGTTGGACGGATAAAATAGCTCTTCTTTAATGCGGTGGCCGGTTTTCTGTTCCGGTTCGACTTCCACGTACTCTGCGTTATTCATCTGTTCAAACGCCAGTTCACGCACCCGGTAGGAGAGCGTAGCGGAAAAGAGCATATTGAGGCGCTGTGCTGCGGCTGGCATACGACGGAACAACCAGCGAATATCTTTGATGAAGCCGAGATCGTACATGCGATCCGCTTCGTCCAACACGACTACCTGAATCGCGCCCAGATTAATATGGTTTTGTTTGGCATAGTCGATCAGACGACCAGTGGTGCCGATCAAAATATCAACGCCGCTTTCCAGCACTTTAAGCTGTTTGTCGTAGCCGTCGCCACCGTAGGCTAAACCTAATTTTAGCCCAGTAGCATGAGACAGCGCTTCTGCGTCAGAGTGAATCTGGACAGCCAGTTCACGCGTTGGTGCCATAATTAAGGCACGTGGTTGATTGGTTTGACGCTCTGCGTTTGCAGGGTGTGAAAGCAAATAATGGAAAGTAGACGCAAGAAAAGCCAGCGTCTTGCCGGTACCGGTTTGCGCCTGACCCGCAACATCACGCCCTGACAAAGCTAATGGCAGAGCTAACGCCTGAATAGGCGTACAGTTATGAAACCCTTTACTTTCAAGAGCTTCGATAACCTGCGGGTGCAGGGCGAAGTCGGAAAACTTCTGTTCAGTTAAGTGTGTTTTGCTCATAGTGTGGTAGAATATCAGCTAACTATTGCTTTACGAAAGCGTATCCGGTGAAATAAAGTCAACCTGTTGTTGGTTAATGCGAGACCAACAAGATATGCCCTTCATTTTTCAAGTTATAGGTGTATAGGTGTATAGGTGTGGTATTGAATGACTTGACGTTTCACTGGGCCTTGCTCTTGCACGTTTTGTCCTGCACCTTGAAATCTATTGGGTATATAAATAATCCTGTGGAGTAAAATATGAGCGATAAAATAATTCACCTGACTGATGACAGCTTTGGTACGAAAGTATTGCAGGCTGATGGCGCTATCTTGGTTGATTTCTGGGCTGAGTGGTGTGGTCCTTGTAAAATGATCGCTCCTATTCTGGATGAAATTGCCGAAGAGTTTGAAGGTAAACTGACGGTGACCAAGCTGAACATTGATGAAAATCCTGCAACTGCACCGAAATATGGTATCCGTGGCATTCCTACACTGTTGCTGTTTAAAAACGGCGAAGTCGCGGCGACAAAAGTCGGCGCACTGTCCAAAGGGCAACTGAAAGAGTTCCTGACGGCAAACCTGTAATTAGCTTGCCCCCTTGAAAGGGGGTTGCCGATGAGCGCGATCGGTCAATATGCAATTCTCATATTGACTGCTTGCTGCTCGTCGGGAAGCGTGTTAGATTCTTCACCACTGCATATCGTACTTGCCTATGTTTAAGTCCTTAGGCTTAAGCCTGAAAGTTAGAGTCTAAAGCATTATTCTGTGTCGAAATCGAAAGAACATTGTTTTACAAAGTCTTTTTTGCAAAATAATTGTTTAACACATTTGTGATCCGATTTGGGCAGTCTACGAGTTTTACAATAATTGGTTTTATGTGTCTTCGATCTCCTGCCGTTGATTTATGCGGATATCGTTTATGCGGATGTCGTTTTGCGCGGATTTAATGCGCTTCAGGTGTGAAACCAGACAGGAATCCGGTGGTTGAAGGCTGTTATAGAGGCACGGATGATCCTGCCATACCATTCACGTTACTAGTTCGAGATTTACCCCGAGTTAAAGAACCCACCACTATGAATCTTACCGAATTAAAGAATACGCCAGTTTCTGAGTTAATTACTCTTGGCGAAAATATGGGGCTGGAAAATCAGGCCCGCATGCGTAAACAGGATATTATCTTCGCGATTCTGAAGCAGCATGCCAAAAGCGGCGAGGATATTTTTGGCGATGGCGTGCTGGAGATTCTGCAGGATGGCTTCGGCTTTCTCCGCTCCGCAGACAGCTCCTACCTCGCAGGCCCCGATGATATCTACGTTTCTCCCAGCCAAATCCGCCGTTTCAACCTTCGCACTGGTGACACCATTTCTGGCAAGATTCGCCCGCCGAAAGAAGGTGAGCGCTATTTTGCCCTGCTGAAAGTTAACGAAGTTAACTACGACAGACCTGAAAACGCCCGTAACAAAATCCTGTTCGAAAACTTAACACCACTGCATGCAAACTCTCGTCTGCGTATGGAACGGGGTAACGGTTCGACAGAAGATCTGACGGCGCGTGTGCTAGATCTGGCTTCACCGATCGGCCGTGGTCAACGTGGTTTGATCGTTGCACCGCCGAAAGCGGGTAAAACCATGCTGCTGCAGAACATCGCGCAGAGTATTGCTTACAACCATCCTGACTGTGTGCTGATGGTGCTGCTGATTGACGAACGTCCAGAAGAAGTGACTGAGATGCAGCGTCTGGTGAAAGGTGAAGTGGTTGCATCAACGTTTGACGAACCCGCTTCCCGTCACGTTCAGGTTGCTGAAATGGTGATCGAGAAAGCGAAGCGTCTGGTTGAGCATAAGAAAGACGTTATCATCCTGCTGGACTCCATTACCCGCTTGGCGCGTGCTTATAACACCGTTGTTCCGGCGTCGGGTAAAGTGTTGACTGGTGGTGTGGATGCTAACGCCCTGCATCGTCCGAAGCGTTTCTTCGGTGCTGCGCGTAACGTTGAGGAAGGCGGTAGCCTGACCATCATCGCCACCGCGCTGGTTGATACCGGTTCTAAGATGGACGAAGTGATTTACGAAGAGTTTAAAGGTACAGGTAATATGGAACTGCACCTGGCGCGTAAAATCGCAGAAAAACGCGTGTTCCCGGCGATTGACTACAACCGTTCCGGTACGCGTAAAGAAGAATTGCTTACGACCTCTGAAGAATTGCAGAAGATGTGGATTCTACGCAAAATCATCCATCCAATGGGCGAGATCGATGCGATGGAATTCCTCATCAACAAGTTGGCGATGACGAAAACCAACGATGAATTCTTCGATATGATGAAACGTTCATAAATCCGGGCGTTCATCTATTACGGATAACTCGGGGAACGCCACGCTGGGTCGTGGCGTTTTTTTATCCCCTATCCCCTAATTGGTCGGATGTGAATGTGTTGTCTGCGGGAAAGGTGCAGCTACCACTTCAATTTGTACTGGCGATCAACATGGGCGATAGGATATAAGGCGTAAACCGAGTCTATACTGAACAGCTACAGCGCAGCTGTTAACGGTGAACTTACTCACTATGAGTACCGAATTACTATTTATTTTCTTGTTTTCTTTGGGCTTTCTTTTTTTTGCTCGCGGCATTGCGGGTAAAATAGGACTTGTCGATCGTCCCAATTACCGTAAACGCCATCGGGGTCTTGTGCCTCTGGTCGGCGGCATTTCTGTGTATGCGGGTATCTGTTTTACCTACTTTATTACCGATCAATACATCCTCAACTTCCGTCTTTATCTGCTATGCGCAGGTGTGCTGGTGTTTGTCGGCATGCTGGACGATCGTTTTGATATCAGCGTGAAAATTCGTGCCGTTGTGCAGGCGTTTGTCGCGGTGGTGATGATGGTCTTTGCTGGCTTGACGATACACAATCTAGGGCACATTTTCGGTCCATGGCAGATGGGGCTAGGGCCGTTTGGCTATCTGGTTACGTTGTTTGCCGTTTGGGCTGCGATCAATGCGTTCAACATGGTCGATGGGATCGATGGGCTGCTCGGTGGATTATCCAGTGTCTCATTTGGGGCGATGGGGATTTTGTTGTATCTGAGCGGCCATACGAATCTGGCATTGTGGTGTTTCGCCATGATCGCGGCGACCTTACCTTACATTTTGCTCAATCTCGGCATGTTTGGACCACGCTACAAGGTATTCATGGGCGATGCAGGTAGCACGATGATTGGCTTCACGGCTATCTGGCTCTTGATTCAGACGACGCAAGGCCCGCAGCATCCGATTAATCCGGTTACGGCACTGTGGATTATCGCTATCCCGCTGATCGATATGATCGCCATTATGTATCGACGTTTGCGTAAGGGAATGAGTCCGTTCTCGCCTGATCGGCAGCATATTCATCATTTAATGATGCGAGCCGGTTTTTCTTCCCGTCAGGCGTTTGTGCTGATTACGCTTGCTGCCGCCTTGTTAGCCGTGGTCGGCGTCTTGGGAGAATATTTCTTTTCCGTACCTGAGTGGGTCATGTTGGCATTATTCTTGCTTGTGTTTTTACTGTATGGCTACTGCCTGAAACGAGCATGGCGGGTCGCCCGTTTTATCAAGCGAGTCAAACGCCGTATGCGGCATTCCGATGAGCAAAAGCAGTCATCCTGACCAAATAACTTTGGGGAAGTAATGAAATCAGAGAACTTGTCTAGTGGGAATGCGTTGATTGATAACGAACTGGATATCCGTGGTTTATTTCGCCAGTTGTGGCGTGGGAAAGTTTGGCCGATAGCGATTGGTCTGCTCTTTGCCATCGTCGCATTAGGCTACTCCTACCTGGTGAAACAGGAGTGGAGTGCGACAGCGATTACCGACAAACCAACGGTCAATATGTTAGGAGGGTATTATTCGCAGCAGCAGTTCCTGCGTAACCTCGACGCGCGATCTTTTTCCACCCCTCCGGCTGAACAACCGCCTATTTCAGCAGATGCTTACGGTGAGTTCATTATGCAATTAGCGGCCTATGACACTCGCCATGATTTCTGGTTGCAGACCAACTATTACAAGCAACGTCTGGAAGGTGATGCCAAGGCTGATGCAGCCCTGCTAGATGAAATGGTCAACAATATTCAGTTTACGGCGCGCGATGATGGTAAAAAAACCAATGATTCCGTTAAGTTAGTGGCTGAAACTTCTGCGGATGCGAATACGTTGCTCCGCCAGTATGTGGCCTTTGCCAGCCTGCGTGCTGCCAGCCATCTGAATGAAGAAATTAAGGGGGCTTGGGCTGCCAGAACCATTTTCATGAAGTCGCAGATCAAGCGTCAGGAAGCGGTAGCAAAAGCGATTTACGATCGTGAAGTGCGCAGCGTTGAACTGGCGCTGAAGATCGCACAACAGCAAGGTATTAGCCGTAGTCAGACGGATACACCGGCTGATGAAGTCCCCGCATCGGAGATGTTTCTGCTTGGCAGGCCGATGCTCCAAGCCCGACTGGAGACGCTACAGACCAGCGGTCCTCACTACGAACTGGATTACGATCAAAACCGTGCGATGTTGGCAACGCTGAACGTTGGGCCAACGCTTGAAGCCGCTTTCCAGACGTATCGCTATTTGCGGACGCCGGAAGAACCGGTAAAGCGTGACAGCCCGCGCCGGGCATTTCTGATGGTGATGTGGGGTGCGATTGGTGCGCTCATCGGGGCGGGTATTGCCTTGGCTCGCCGTCCGCGCTAACTGGCTTGCTGATTTGCATTGGATGCTCAGTGAGCATCTGCGTCTAACCTGATTAAAGAGATTCAATGTGAAAGTGTTGACTGTTTTCGGCACCCGGCCGGAGGCCATTAAAATGGCGCCGCTGGTTCATGCCTTGGCTCAGGATGGAGCCTTTGAATCGAGAATTTGCGTAACAGCCCAGCACCGAGAGATGCTGGATCAGGTGCTGCGTTTGTTCGATATTACGCCGGATTACGATCTGGATATTATGCGACCGGGGCAGGGACTCAGTGAGATCTCCTGCCGGATTTTATCGGGGCTTGAACCCGTTATGGCGGAGTTCAAACCGGATCTCGTGTTGGTACACGGCGATACCACTACGACGTTGGCAACCAGTCTGGCGGCTTTTTATCAGCGTATACCGGTCGGTCATGTAGAAGCGGGTTTGCGCACGGGTAACCTGTATTCGCCTTGGCCGGAAGAAGCCAACCGTAAGCTGACGGGACACTTGGCGATGTACCACTTTGCCCCGACGGAGAATTCCCGACAAAATTTGCTGCGTGAGCACTTGTCCGATCGACATATTTTTGTCACGGGCAATACGGTGATTGACGCGTTGTTTTGGGTGCGTGACCGAATCGTCGGCGACGCGACGCTACGCCGCAGTCTCGATGAAAAATATGCCTTTTTGGATGACAACAAGAAGCTGATTCTGGTTACCGGGCATCGACGTGAAAGTTTTGGCGGCGGTTTTGAGCGCATTTGTAGCGCGCTGGCAGATATTGCCCTGCGACACCCCGAAGTGCAGATTGTGTACCCTGTTCACCTGAACCCTAACGTTAGTGAGCCGGTGAACCGTATCCTGAGCGGTATTGATAATGTGATGCTGATTGCACCGCAGGACTATCTGCCTTTTGTGTATTTGATGAATCGCTCTTACATGATTTTGACCGACTCGGGTGGCATTCAGGAAGAAGCCCCGTCGCTAGGCAAGCCGGTATTAGTGATGCGCGATACGACGGAACGGCCGGAGGCGGTGGAAGCGGGTACAGTTAAACTGGTCGGTACGGAAGTGGCGAGTATTGTCGATGCGGTGTCTATGCTGTTGACGGACGAAGAGGCGTATCAGGCAATGAGCCACGCTCATAACCCCTTTGGTGATGGTCAAGCCTGTCAACGCATCGTTGATGCTTTAAAAAATCGCCAGGAGCGATTTTAAACGTCGCTATGCGACGGCCCGACATAAAAATTATGGTGATACTATGAGCTTTACTACCATTTCCGTCATCGGTTTGGGCTACATCGGTTTACCCACCGCTGCGGCCTTTGCGTCACGCCAGAAAAAAGTCATCGGTGTCGATGTGAACAAACTGGCGGTCGAAACCATTAATCGCGGCGAAATCCATATCGTCGAACCCGATTTGGGTACGTTGGTCAAGGTCGCGGTAGAAAATGGTTACCTTCAGGCGATGACGAAGCCTGTACCGGCCGATGCCTTTCTCATTGCCGTTCCTACCCCTTTCAAAGGCGATCACGAGCCCGATCTGGCCTATGTTCAGGCGGCAGCGGCGTCCATCGCGCCTGTTCTGAAGAAAGGCGATCTGGTGATTCTGGAATCGACTTCCCCCGTGGGAGCGACGGAACAAATGGCCGAGTGGCTGGCCGATGCGCGCGCGGATTTGACGTTTCCGCAGCAGGCCGGGGAAACGGCGGATATCAATATTGCCTATTGTCCTGAACGTGTACTACCCGGTCAGGTTGTGGTGGAACTGATTAAGAACGATCGCGTTATTGGCGGTATGACGCCCGTGTGCTCTGCTCGCGCGAGCGAACTGTACAACATCTTCCTCGAAGGTGAGTGTGTGGTTACTAACTCCCGCACCGCCGAAATGTGTAAGCTGACCGAAAACAGCTTCCGCGACGTTAACATTGCTTTTGCCAATGAACTCTCGCTGATTTGTGCCGAACAAAACATTAACGTATGGGAACTTATCCGATTGGCAAACCGCCACCCTCGCGTCAATATCCTGCAACCCGGTCCTGGCGTTGGCGGGCACTGTATTGCGGTCGATCCTTGGTTCATCGTGGCGCAGAATCCGCAGCAGGCGCGGTTGATTCATACCGCTAGACTGGTGAACGATGGCAAGCCGCTCTGGGTGGTGGATCGCGTAAAAGCGGCTGTGGCGGATTATCTGGTGCAAACGGATAAACGTGCGAGTGAAGTTACGGTTGCCTGCTTTGGGTTGGCGTTCAAGCCCGATATCGACGATCTGCGCGAAAGCCCTGCGGTAGGGATTACCTCCATGATTGCACAATGGAATACGGGTGTGACGTTAGTCGTCGAACCGAATGTCAAACACCTGCCGTCCGTGTTGGCCGGGCAGGTAAAATTGGTCGATACCCTCAGCGCATTAAAAGAAGCCGATGTGCTCGTGATGCTGGTAGACCACCATCAGTTTAAAGCGATTAACCCAGAAGATGTGAAACAACAGTGGATCATTGATACCAAAGGAGTATGGCGTTGAAACGTATTTTAATTACCGGTGGAGCCGGGTTTATTGGTTCAGCATTGGTCAGAGTCATTCTGACTGAAACTCAGGACAGTGTCGTTGTGGTCGATAAACTGACCTATGCGGGGAACCTGTCTTCGCTGGCACCGGTTGCCGATAGTGAACGTTTTGCCTTCGAGCGGGTGGATATCTGTGATCGCGCTGAACTGGATCGCGTCTTTGCGGCCTACCAGCCCGCGCTGGTGATGCATCTGGCGGCAGAAAGCCACGTCGATCGCTCTATCGATGGCCCGGCGGCGTTTATCGAAACCAATATTGTTGGCACCTATACGATGCTGGAAGCGGCGCGCCACTACTGGCAGAACCTGGCTGATGCCGATAAGAAGGCGTTCCGTTTTCACCATATCTCTACCGATGAAGTGTTTGGTGACCTGCACGGGACGGACGATCTGTTTACCGAAACCACGCCTTATGCGCCAAGCAGCCCTTATTCCGCATCGAAAGCCTCCAGCGACCACCTTGTTCGCGCCTGGCTGCGTACCTACGGGTTCCCGACGGTTATCACCAACTGCTCGAATAACTACGGCCCTTACCATTTCCCTGAGAAGCTGATTCCGCTGGTGATCCTGAATGCGGTCGCGGGCAAACCGTTACCCGTTTACGGTGACGGCGCGCAAATCCGTGACTGGCTGTTTGTCGAAGACCACGCTCGCGCACTGTACAAAGTGGTGACGGAAGGCGAAATCGGTGAGACGTACAACATCGGTGGCCACAACGAACGTAAAAATATCGAAGTGGTGCAGACGATTTGTGCGCTGCTGGAAGAGCTAGCACCGAATAAGCCTGCTGGCGTGGCGCATTATCGCGATCTCATTACCTACGTGAAAGACCGTCCAGGCCACGATATGCGTTATGCGATCGATGCTGGGAAAATTGAACGTGAACTGGGCTGGCGTCCAGAAGAAACGTTTGAGACAGGCATGAAAAAAACGGTCAGTTGGTATCTGAATAACGAGAAATGGTGGCGCAGCGTGCAGGACGGTTCCTATACCGGCGAGCGCTTAGGGCTGAACGACTAAATTTCGTGGTATATGGCAGAAAAGAGAGGGCGAAACGATGACCCATCCGGTATCAGCAGGACAGGGAGAGATTCGCGCCACGGTTGAGCTGCTGGGCTGGGAGAGCGAGTTCTTTCAGATTGGCAGCGGTAAGCTGAATTTTTCGCCTTCTGCGCCTGTGTTGACGCCCGATGCACTGAATGCATTTGCGCTGACGCAGGCCAAAATTGCGGCGGACAATCTGGGATTGGCGGATGCATTGGCCGACCTCGGTTTCCGATTGGTGGAAGGCGAGGTCGATCTCAGTCTTTCACTGGAACGGGCTACCGTAGTGATGCCGCTACCGCGCTGGCGTGAAGCCTCGCTTGACGATATTCCTGTGCTGAGGGACGCGGCATCACGTGTTTTTGCACTGAGCCGCTTTCGTTCCCCGTGGTATCAGCCGGAAGATAGTGGGCGCTTCTACGCGCAGTGGATGGAAAATGCCGTGCGTGGCACGTTCGACCACTGCTGTTTACTGGTGGAAGATGCTGTCGGTACTCCACAGGGATGGGTCACGCTACGTAGAATGGATGACACGGATGCACGTATCGGGCTACTGGGCGTTTGGCCGGGTGTTACCGCACGGGGCATTGGTTCACAGCTGATGGCGTTGGCGGAAGCGTGGTGCCGACAACAAGGTTTGATACGTCTTCGGGTCGCGACGCAGGTTGGTAATGTGGCGGCGCTTCGTCTTTATCTTCGCCGTGGTGCCACGATTGAGGACACGGCGTATTGGTTATACAGGTAATTACATGATTCCATTTAATGCGCCACCGGTTGTTGGTACGGAACTGGATTATATGCAGGCTGCCATAAGCAGCGGTAAATTGTGCGGTGATGGTGGCTTTACCCGCCGCTGTCAGCAGTGGCTGGAGCATTACTCCGGCAGTAAAAAAGTCCTGCTCACACCTTCCTGCACGGCTTCGCTGGAGATGGCGGCGATTTTGCTGGACGTTAAACCCGGCGATGAAGTGATCATGCCGAGCTACACGTTTGTTTCCACCGCCAACGCCTTTGTGTTGCGCGGTGCGAAGATCGTGTTTGTCGATATCCGCCCGGATACCATGAACATTGACGAAACGAAGATCGAAGCGGCAATTACGGAAAAAACGCGCATTATCGTGCCCGTTCACTATGCAGGCGTGGCCTGTGAAATGGACGCGATTATGGCGCTGGCGAAGAAATACGATTTATATGTCGTGGAAGATGCCGCGCAGGGCGTGATGTCCAGCTACAAAGGCCGCGTTCTTGGCTCTATCGGCCATATCGGCTGTTTCAGCTTTCACGAAACCAAAAACTACACTTCGGGCGGTGAGGGCGGAGCCACGCTGATTAATGACGCCAGGTTGGTGGAACGCGCGGAAATCATCCGTGAAAAAGGCACCAACCGGAGCCAGTTTTTCCGCGGACAGGTGGACAAATACACCTGGCGGGATATCGGTTCAAGCTACCTGATGGCGGATATTCAGGCTGCCTACCTCTGGGCCCAGTTGGAAGCGGCGCGTCCGATCAACGAACGTCGGCTGAAACTGTGGCAGAACTACTACGCGGCCTTTAAATCGCTGGCTGATGCCGGGCGACTTACCCTGCCGACCGTGCCAGCTAATGGCATTCATAACGCGCACATGTTTTATATCAAACTGCGCGATCAGGACGACCGCAACGCGTTTATCAATTACATGAAAGAAGCGGAAATCATGACGGTCTTTCATTATATCCCGCTGCATAGCTGTCCGGCGGGTCTGAACTTCGGTCGTTTCTCTGGTGACGATCGCTACACGACGCAGGAAAGCGAACGGCTGGTGCGTTTACCGCTGTTCTACAACCTCTCGGACGTCAATCAGCGGACCGTTATCAATACCATTCTGAGCTTCTTCTCCTGATATGTCGTTGGCGAAAGCATCGATATGGACGGCAGGTTCCACGCTGATAAAAATCGGCGCGGGGCTGGTGGTCGTCAAACTGCTGGCGGTCACGTTTGGCCCCAGCGGTGTGGGAATGGCGGGGAATTTCCGCCAACTTATTACGGTGTTAGGTGTGTTAGCCGGTGCCGGGATCTTTAACGGTGTCACTAAGTACGTCGCAGAGTATCAGCAACAGCCGGAACGACTGAAGCCGCTGCTCGGTACGTCTGTCACGCTGGTGTTGGGGTTCTCCACCTTTCTGGCAATGCTCTTTCTGGTGGCCGCAACGCCTATCGCCAATCTGTTGTTTGGGCATGATGACTATCGCGATGTGGTACGTGCGCTGGCGTTTATCCAGATGGGTATCGCCTACGCCAACTTGTTTCTGGCGATCCTCAAAGGCTATCGGGATGCGATAGGCAACGCGCTGGCTGTTATCGGGGGTAGCTTGATTGGGCTGGCGGCCTTTTGGCTCTGCCTGCGGCTGGGTGGCTATGTTGGTGCGCTCGCAGGGCTGGCGCTGGTGCCTGCATTGTTGGTGATTCCGGCAGGCATTATGCTATTACGGCGTACACCGCTGGCGCTGGCATCGCTAAAACCGGCGTGGGATCGCGTCATCGCCGGACAGCTGGGCAAATTTACGCTCATGGCGTTGATGACGGCGGTGACGCTGCCCGTTGCGTACATCATGATGCGTAACCTGCTGGCGGCACATTACAGCTGGAACGAAGTGGGTATTTGGCAGGGTGTCAGCAGTATTTCCGATGCTTATCTGCAATTTATTACCGCTTCTTTTACCGTGTATCTGTTGCCGACGCTCTCGCGCTTGACGGATAAGTCTGCACTGGCGCAGGAAATTGTTCGTTCGCTGAAATTTGTGCTGCCCGTCGTGGCGGGCGTCAGCTTTTGTGTGTGGCTGCTGCGAGATGTTGCCATCTGGCTGCTGTTCTCCAGCGAGTTCACGGCAATGAGAGATCTCTTCGTTTGGCAATTGATAGGCGATGTAATGAAAGTGGGCGCTTACGTCTTTGGCTATCTGGTCATTGCGAAAGCGGCGCTGCGCTTTTATCTGCTCACGGAAGTGAGCCAGTTTCTCCTGTTGACCGGTTTTTCTCACTGGTTGATTCCGCTTTATGGCGCACAAGGCGCAGCGCAGGCCTATATGGCAACCTACCTGGTCTATTTTTTGCTTTGTTGTTGCGTATTCATTATTTACCGTAGGCGAGCATGACGACACTGATTCATGTATTGGGATCTGATATCCCGCATCATAACCAGACCGTTTTACGTTTTTTTAACGACGTACTGGCGACGGAACTCCCCGAGCATCAGGTTCGGCATTTTATCGTGGCTTCTCACGACGGCATTTCGCCGGCCGATTTTCCTGCATTGCGTATCGAAACCTGCGTGGATAAAAAAACGCTGGCTGAAGCGGTTATCGCCAGAGCGAAAGCGAACCGTAAGATGCGCTTTTTTCTGCATGGGCAGTTTAACCCCACGCTGTGGCTGGCGCTGCTGCGCGGGAAAATCAAATCTGAGCAGGTTTACTGGCACGTTTGGGGCGCGGATTTGTATGAAGAAGCGAGCAGCCTGAAGTATCGTCTGTTTTATCTGCTGCGACGGATGGCGCAAAAGCGTGTCGGACACGTGTTTGCCACGCGTGGCGATCTGGCGTGGTATCAGCAGCGTGCGCCTCGCGTGCCGACGTCATTGCTGTACTTCCCTACACGGATGGATCCAGCGCTAACAGGCATGCAGGTGGATAAACCACTTGCTGGGCCGATGACGATTCTGGTCGGCAATTCTGGCGATCGCACCAATCGTCATCAGGAAGCGTTGCAGGCGATTCACAAGCAGTTCGGGAGCAATGTGCGGGTTATTGTGCCAATGGGTTACCCTGCGAACAACGCGTCTTACATCGCACAGGTGGAAAAGGACGGTTTGGCGCTGTTCGGTGTGAAAAATTTCCAACTGCTGAAAGACCAACTGGCGTTTGATGATTATCTCAACATGCTGCGCACCTGTGATTTGGGCTATTTTATTTTCGATCGCCAGCAGGGGATCGGGACGTTATGCCTGCTCATTCAGTTTGGTGTGCCGTTCGTGATCAGTCGGCAAAACCCGTTCTGGCAAGACCTGACGGAACAAGGTCTACCCGTGCTGTTTTACGGTGACCAGATGGATGAAGCGTTGGTGCGCGAGGCGCAGCGACAACTGGCATCAGTCGATAAGCACCAGATTGCGTTCTTCAATCCCAATTATCTACAAGGCTGGCGCGATGCGCTGGCGTTGGCAGCGGGAGAACCGACATGACGTTGGGGCAATTTGGTGGGCTGTTTGTCGTCTACCTGATTTCCGTCATTTTTATCCTGAGCCTGACCTGGATGGAGTTTCGCCGGGTGCGTTTTAATTTTAACGTGCTATTTTCCCTACTCTATTTATTGACGTTCTATTTTGGTTTTCCGTTTACCTGTGTGCTGGCGTTCCGGTTTGGCGTTGACGTTGTCCCTGTGCAGTACCTGCTGCAGGCGATGCTGTCCGCGACGGCATTCTATGCCATCTATTACGTCAGCTATAAGACGCGACTGCGCCAGAAAAGCGCTGTGCCGCGCGCGCCACTCCTGACCGTGAATCGGGTTGAAGCTAACCTAACCTGGCTGCTGCTGGCGTTGATTGCGGTCGCGACCGTCGGTATTTTCTTTCTCAACAACGGTTTCCTGCTGTTTAAGCTGCGTACTTATAGCCAGATATTTTCCAGCGATGTGTCTGGCGTGGCGTTGAAACGCTTTTTCTACTTTTTCATTCCGGCAATGCTGGTGGTGTATTTTCTGCGTCAAACGCAGCGGGCGTGGTTCCTGTTCCTCGTTGGAACGGTCGCTTTTGGAATGCTGACGTATGTGATTGTCGGTGGCACGCGCGCGAATGTGATCATCGCCTTCGCTCTGTTTCTATTTATTGGTATCCAGCGCGGCTGGATTACGCTCTGGATGTTAGTCGCCGCTGGCGTGTTTGGGATTGTCGGGATGTTCTGGCTGGCGCTGAAACGCTATGGGCTGGATGTCAGCGGCGATTATGCTTTTTATACCTTCCTCTATTTAACGCGTGACACCTTCTCACCTTGGGAAAATCTGGCGCTGCTGTGGCAGAACTATGACAAGATTGAATTTCAGGGATTGGCTCCGATTGCCCGTGATTTTTACGTCTTTATTCCTTCCTGGCTCTGGCCGGACCGCCCGAATCTGGTGTTAAACAGCGCCAACTACTTCACTTGGGAAGTATTGAATAATCACTCTGGGCTAGCGATATCCCCCACGCTGTTGGGCTCGCTGGTGGTAATGGGCGGCGTATTGTTTATCCCGCTGGGGGCGATCGCCGTGGGGCTGGTTATCAAGTGGTTTGACTGGGTGTACGAGCTAGGGAAGAACGATAGCAATCGCTATAAGGCTGCTATCTTGCAGGCGTTCTGCTTCGGTGCTGTATTCAATATCATTGTGCTGGCGCGTGAGGGTGTCGATGCCTTCGTGTCACGCGTGGTGTTTTTCTGTCTGATTTTTGGCCTGTGTCTGCTCGTGGCGAAGTTGCTTTACTGGCTGTTGGAAAGCGCCGGACTCATCCGGCAGCGTCTGATGCGCGTACGTGCCACGCCGCTAGCACCGACACCCAGCACCGTACAGGATCCTGTGATAAAGGAGCAGATATGACAGTGTTGAAAACGACAGGGGCCATTCCTCGGTATACTATTCGTGGTTTGCCCATTCATGGTTTTCGTAATATGGCGCAGTTTGTTGACTATCTGTTTGCAGGCGAGCGGGTTGAAACGGGTACGCTCGTCGCGATTAACGCTGAGAAAGTGTTAACGGCGGAAAAAGACGTGGCGCTGCGCACGTTGCTCGATCGCGCAGAGTACAAGTATGCGGACGGTATCAGCATTGTGCGTTCCATACGGCGCAAATATCCAGAGGCTGACGTCGCACGTATTGCGGGTGCAGACCTGTGGGAAGCGCTGATGGAACGGGCAGGCAAACAGGGAACGCCGGTGTTTCTGGTGGGGGGCAAGCCTGATGTGTTGGCACAAACGGAAGCGAAACTGCGGGCACAGTGGAACGTGAATATTGTCGGCAGTCAGGATGGCTATTTTACGCCGGAGCAGCGCGATGCGTTGTTTGAGCGCATTCGTGACAGCGGCGCACAAATTGTTACCGTCGCGATGGGGTCACCACGGCAGGAAATCCTGATGCGCGATTGTCGCCACCACTACCCTGATGCGCTGTATATGGGTGTCGGTGGCACGTACGACGTCTTTACTGGACATGTGAAACGCGCTCCGCTCGTGTGGCAAAATTTAGGGTTGGAATGGCTGTATCGCTTGTTGTCCCAGCCGGGTCGTATTTTTAGGCAGTTTAAGTTATTGAAATATATTGTCTATCACTACAGTGGTCGCCTGTAGCTTCACTGAGTTGGTGCGTTTAACGCGCCAACCTTGCTCCACAACCTTTCCTCACAATATATAAACCTGATTTCTTATTCCTATTCGATTTTAATTGTCTGTTTACTCGTCAATCAGAAATACAGAATTCTATCTTTGGCGTATTCATCATCCTTGATATGTTATTCAAACCCACATTACGGTATTTTCATGGCCGCCAATTTGAGGCGAGGAACATTTTTTTCATAGATAGCATTTCTGAAATAAGAACAATAACCGACAACAGTCGGGATAAGCACAACATAAAGACAGAGGATATATGGCAGAAGATATAAAGCAGGAGAAACTCCATCGGGGGTTGGAAGCCCGGCATATTGAGCTGATTGCGCTGGGTGGCACGATCGGTGTCGGGCTGTTTATGGGCGCCGCCAGCGCGCTGAAATGGGCGGGGCCATCAGTCTTGTTGGCCTATATTGTTGCTGGGATTTTCGTTTTCTTCATCATGCGCTCAATGGGCGAAATGCTCTATCTGGAGCCGGTCGCGGGATCGTTTGCCGTCTACGCACATAAATACATGAATCCCTTCTTCGGTTATCTCACCGCGTGGGGCTATTGGTTTATGTGGATGGCGGTCGGGATTTCGGAAATTACCGCCATTGGCGTATATGTTCAGTATTGGTTCCCCGATTTACCGCAGTGGATACCCGCTATTGCCGCGGTGGCGCTGGTGGCGGGCGCAAACCTTGCGGCAGTCAGGCTGTATGGCGAAATCGAATTCTGGTTCGCAATGATAAAAATAACCACGATCATCGTGATGATCGTGGTTGGTGTTGGCATTATTTTCTTTGGCTTTGGTAACCACGGTCAGGCGACCGGATTCAGCAACTTGACTGAACACGGTGGCTTCCTGGCCGGAGGCTGGAAAGGCTTGCTGTTCGCACTCTGTCTGGTGGTAGCGTCCTATCAGGGTGTTGAGCTGGTGGGCATTACGGCAGGCGAGGCGAAAAATCCACAGGTGACGCTGAAGCGTGCGATCAATAACATTCTGTGGCGCATTCTGATTTTCTATGTCGGCGCGATCTTCGTTATCGTCACCATTTTTCCCTGGAATGAAATCGGTACGTCCGGTAGCCCGTTCGTATTGACGTTTGCCAAAATCGGTATCACGGCGGCGGCAGGTATCATCAACTTTGTGGTGCTGACGGCCGCGTTGTCTGGCTGTAACAGCGGCATGTATAGCTGTGGGCGTATGCTGTATTCGCTGGCTAACAACCGTCAGCTTCCTGCCTGGCTAGGTAAAGTGACGGCCAGTGGTGTACCGGCGGCAGGCGTCATGGTTTCTATTCTTTGTCTGGTGGCTGGGTCGCTCCTGAATTACGTTATCCCTAACCCGGAAAAAGTCTTTGTTTATGTGTATAGCGCCAGCGTGCTGCCAGGCATGGTGCCGTGGTTTGTGGTGTTGATCAGCCAACTGCGTTTTCGTGAGCAGCATCGTGCTGCGCTGGCCGCACATCCGTTTAAATCGATACTGTTCCCGTGGGTAAACTACCTGACGATGGCATTTTTGCTGTGTGTGCTGGTGGGAATGTATATAAATATCGATACGCGGATGTCTTTATTGGTCGGTATCGCCTTTTTAGCCGTGGTTAGTCTGTGCTATTTTGCGCTGGGATTGGGCAAAAAAACGTCGCTGGCAGGGGGTAAATCGTAGTGTTTAGGGGCGGGAAGCGCGGATTTGTACGTTATTTAGCTTGAAATGAACAAAGCATAAGCAAACGCATCATTTCGATAAAAAAGCACTAGACAGCCAGTCGCTAAGTCCGTAATATCCCGTCCCGCAACGGCGCTAAGCGCCCGTAGCTCAGCTGGATAGAGCGCTGCCCTCCGGAGGCAGAGGTCTCAGGTTCGAATCCTGTCGGGCGCACCATTATATTCTGTATGAAGTATGTTGTGTGCAAGAGCTGCGGTGGTACACTTTTTTTCGTAAAGAAAGTATCCCGTAAAAAGGAAGTACCGCGTAATAAGATGTAAAATGTGGTGATGGTGGCTATAGCTCAGTTGGTAGAGCCCTGGATTGTGATTCCAGTTGTCGTGGGTTCGAGTCCCATTAGCCACCCCAGATTTAGCAGTAAGTTAGCGATTTTTCGTTAATAAAATAGTTTGTGAGTTATGCGAAGGTGGCGGAATTGGTAGACGCGCTAGCTTCAGGTGTTAGTGTTCTTACGGACGTGAGGGTTCAAGTCCCTCTCTTCGCACCACACAAACTGAGAACATCAGTGATGTTCACAAAAGCAGTACATTCGGCGAGTAGCGCAGCTTGGTAGCGCAACTGGTTTGGGACCAGTGGGTCGGAGGTTCGAATCCTCTCTCGCCGACCAATTAAAAAAAAAGCACATCGAAGGATGTGCTTTTTTTTCGTTTGTAATTAGCCTTTTCTTGTAAAACCCTGGCGGGTTCACCCACCCGACAGGGTATTGCTGTTCCTGATGAGATCGTGAGCTATGGCGCGTAATACACCGTCGCTAACGCGCTGCTATCGATACTTTTCCGCATTGATTCCAGCGTGGTATCAAAAGGACACAGTGTGCCTTGTTCTGTCCGCTGACAGTGCTGAGCGGTAAACTCTTCTTTCAGTAATGGCTGTTGCTCGCCTAGCGGCGTCAGTGAACGAATCTGATCCAACGACTGTGTTTGGAAATAAATACGCACAAAACGCTGCTGAGTCGTGGTATCGCGCCAGCGTTCGAAGACCAGACTGCCCGCTGGCGGAATGTTATCGGCGGTATCACCGGGTAGCAGCCAGTGAAACTGCAACAGTGTGCGCAGATAGGCGACGTTGGTATCATGCGCAACATACAACAAATAAGGTGCTGTCGGCGGCTCGCCTTGTGCTGTGTCCTGTTCTTCTTGTGTCCCTTGCGCGAGTGCCTGTGCGATTTGCTGCATCAATAGCGAACCGCCGCGCTGTGCGATATAGGGAACATCATTAGTGACGTCGTATTTAGCGGTCATTGGAGCCATCAAGGGTGTGAGATCCTGCGTGTTGCGCGCATGACCGAAGGCAACCTGTGCTAGCGGCAGGTTTTCGCTATATTCCAGCAGGAAAACCTCGCTCATATTCGCCAGCGTATTGAGACCGCTGATAGACGTCGAACCGTCTTTATCCTGTTTGAGCGCCCACGGTTTATCAAACACCGGGCAGGGTTTGTCTGCTGCGCATACGACCTGCTTCAACAGTTTGATACTGGGCTGAAGACGCTGATAGGCGGTATCCAAGTCGCCTCCCATCGCTTTCAACACCTCGGCCTTTGCCCGTTCGGGGTCAAGTGTGCCAATCCCCATTTTATCGCCGTGGAACAGCGGATCGTGCTTTTCATCCACAACGGCATGGGTGACAACGCCACAACCGGGAAACATGCCGTCCATATAGGCCTGCGCGGTTGCGCGAGTGCGCTGTAGCGGGCTGGCAAGCACATAAATTTGCTGTTCTGGCGGGCAACCCGAAGCGAACAGATGCTGTTGACGATAATATTCGCCCTCATAGCGGCCTTTTAGCACGGTGGCGGCGTAGCCATGTCCGGTTAACTCGCCATCTCTTGTTACCCACAGCGGCCATTGTCGTGCCGTGCCGGATTCTAACGCGGTCGTGTTGGACTCTGTCGGGGGGCGAACGCCATGGCGGCTGACTTCAACCACCTTCTCCAACTGGTAGCGATCCTGAGCCTGGGTAGAGAACGTTGAAATAATAGGTATGACAATCAATAAAATACGGAGCATTCGCGATGAGTGGTGAGAAAGCATGATAATCCTTCGTCAGCAGTGATACGAACAGGGGATTTCATTGTAGAGAGGGGAAAGTGACAAGTGGGTTTCTTTGCCTAAGGAAGAGTGTTAGCGAACATTTCCAGATGCATACTTTGCAATCAAACTTTTCGTTCTAAGATAGACCCGAAAGGTATAAGGCGCATAATTTCCGCATGTTATATTTTTAAAAATTAAAAAGACGACATAAAACCCCGCCTGATAAATCCAACACTAACGAGTTAATTATGGCATCACATCTTATTGATTTTCTTCTTATAGGGAATAATTTTGGCACGCCTGAAATGCGCGGTGTTTGGTCTGAGCATAACCGCCTGACTAAACAGGTCGAAGTAGAAGTTGCCCTGGCGCTTGCCGAGGGTGAGCTGGGTGTCATTCCACTGGATGCGGCAAAAACCATTGCAGAGAACGCTGACGCAAGCACGCTTAACGTTGAAGAGATTGCAAAAGATGCCGCGCGCATGAAGCACTCTCTAATGCCGACGATTGCCGCGATTCAGAAACAGTGCGGCGCTGCGGGTGAGTTTATTCACTACGGCGTGACCACGCAGGATATTGTCGATACCGCAACCGTGTTACAACTGAAACAATCTTTTGATATTGTCGTCAGAGATACACAATTGTTGGCCGTTGAGCTGAAACGTCTGGCGAAGAAATACCAACATACGCTGATGGCTGGCCGTACCCACGGTATGCAGGCGCTGCCCACCACGTTTGGCTTCAAACTGGCTGTTTGGCTGGATGAGTTTATCCGTCACCTTGAACGTCTGGGTGAAATCAAAGAGCGTGTTTTGGTCGGCAACATCAATGGGGCCATTTGCACCTATGCCTCTTTTGGCGAACAAGGGCCGGAAATCGAGCGTTTGACGCTGGATAAACTGGGGCTGAATACGCCGAATATCGGCTGGCAGTCTGCCCGCGATCGCTTCTCCGAATATGCCTCCGTTACGGTTCTGATCAGCGGTACGCTGGGCAAAATCGGCAACGAACTGTATAACCTGATGCGCACCGAGATTAACGAAATCGAAGAGCCGTTCTCTGAAGGGAAGATCGGTTCTACCACGATGCCGCATAAACGTAACCCTGCCGCGTTGGAAGGGCTTGCGAGCCTGACGGCTCCGCTGTTTAAGAGCGCCGCGCTGATTCATGAATCCATGAAAGTTGAACATGAGCGTGATGCAATGAGCTGGCGTGCAGAGTGGATCGCGCTGCCGGAAATCAATATCTATCTGTCCGCTCAGCTTCAGAACGCGCTTGGCATTCTGCGTGGCATGTCTGTTAACGAGAAGCAGATGCTGGCGAACCTCGATTTGCAAAATGGCCTGCTGTTATCCGAGAAAGTGATGTTCGAGATTGGCAAACGTCTCGGTAAGCAGACCGCCCACCATTTGGTTTACGAATGCTCTATGCAGGCATTTGAGCAGAATCAGTCTTTTAAATCGGTACTGCTGGCTCATCCGGTGCTTTCCGAACAGGTGACGGCCGCCGATCTGGACGAATGGCTGAATCCGGCTAACTACGTCGGCAGTGCGCCGCAGAAGGTTGATGATGTGATTCGCTATGCGGATAACTCCGGCCTGTTGCCAGCATAAGGTGAAACCATGAGTATCGTATTTCGTCAGGCTACGCTTGCGGATGATGAAACTTTTTTGGCGCTGGCGCTGGCGGCGTTTGAGCCGATTCGTCAGTTAGGTATCAATTTTTCTGCTGCCCATGCGGATATTGGCATGGTGCGCACGCATATCGCCTCACACGGTGTGTATGTGATGGAAAAAGGCGGAGAGATGGTGTCGTCATTTACCATCCGCTATCCGTGGGGGCCGGAGCCAGGCCCGTTCGGTCTACCGCATTTGGGCTGGTTTGCGACGCACCCTGGCTATAAAAAACAGGGATTGGGTAAGCAAATGATGAGCTGGTTGGAAGAAGAAATTCTGATTAACCAGCTCAAAGCACCGGCGGTGTCGTTGGGCACTGCGCAAAACCACCCATGGCTGATTGAGATGTACAGAAATTATGGTTTCAAGGAAGTCGGGCAGACGAATCTGGGAAAAGGACACCTGACCATCTGGATGGAAAAAATCCTTGATAACCCATTATATGACCAGTGGAAAGATAAAAACTCAAAAAGAGAGGCAGTAAAATGATGAAAAAAGTAACGTTGTCTGTTCTGGCGCTGACGACCGCCTTTCTTGTTGCCGGCTGTGATTCTGGGAAGAGCGGCACCGAGCAGGAAAAAGTATTGAAAGTGGGTTCAACAGGCCAGAGTTATCCAAGTGGTTTTAAGCAAGATAACAAGTTGGTTGGGTTTGACGTTGAAGTGACAGAAGCGATTGCTAACGATCTGAACTACAAAGTTGAGTGGGTTACCGCTGATTTCAGTGGCTTGATGGGGCAATTGGAAGCGAAAAAGCTGGATACCGTGGCAAACGTGGTCGCCATTACCCCTGCGCGTCAGGAAAAATACAATTTTGCCCAGCCGTACAGTTTCTACGGCAGCCAGATTGTGACGCACAAAGACAACACAGACATTAATACATTGGCCGACCTGAAAGGGAAGACGGTTGCCGGGGTTCTGGGCTCTAACCACGTTAACAACCTGAAAAAAGCCTTTGCCGATGGCAGCGTAACTATCCGTACCTATGAAACGCGTGATGGCGCGATGAATGATGCACTGTCTAAACGTGTTGAAGGCTACGTGAATTCACGTCCGATTCTGTTGGCTGAAATCAATAAACGTAACCTGCCATTCAAGCTGGTTGGCGAACCGCTGGTGATTGAAAAAGTCAGCTTCCCGTTCCATAAAGACGAGAAAGGCGATGCGCTGCGTAAACAGTTCGATGCGCAATTGACGAAAATGCGTGAAGATGGACGTCTGAAATCTATCTCCGAGAAATATTTTGGCGAAGACATCACGGTATCACCGGCTAAATAACCTCGCGCTGTCATCTCGGTTGAGTTGTCATTTCGCTTGATGACTTGTTATGTCGCCAGATGATTCGTTATAGCGTCAATAGTCATAACCCCGTTCCACCGGCGCAGTATGGCCGGTGGAAGCATTAATGGTATTACTTATGAATATCGATCTTGCCTACCTGTTAAAGGTCTTTCCCCAGGTATTAATGTATCTGCCAACCACGCTGTTCCTTGCCGTGGTGTCGATGTTTTTTGCTATGATTCTCGGCCTTATTCTGGCGTTAGTCCGTGAAAGCAAGATCGTCGCGGTAGTAAAAATCGTCGAACTGTATATCTCGCTGTTCCGCGGCATTCCGTCGCTGGTTCAGTTGTTTATTATCTATTTCGGCCTGCCGCAGCTATTCCCCGGCTTATCCAATTTGGATGCGATGACGGCTGCGATTATCGGTTTTAGCCTGAAAACCTCCGCTTATATGGCAGAGATTTTCCGTGCGGGTCTGGCCTCGGTGGATTTCGGCCAGACGGAAGCGGGTCTATCCATTGGCATGAGTAAAGCGCAGGTCTATCGCCGCATTGTGTTGCCTCAAGCCATGCTGAATGCGCTGCCAGCGACAGGTAACACCTTTATTTCCCTGATTAAAGATACCTCGGTGGCCTTTGCGCTGGGCGTCTCCGAACTGTTCGCAGAAGGCAAAATGATTGCTGCTGAATCTCTGCGTTTCTTTGAGACCTTCCTGGTTGTGGGTCTGATTTACTGGATGGTGATTGTGGTTTACGCCTGGCTGCAAAAGCAGTTGGAGAAGAAACTGAATCACTCGCTACAGCGCTAAGGGGCTGACATGATCAGTGTAAAGAATCTTTCTAAACGCTTTGGCGATCAGGTGGTGTTGGACAACATTAGTCTGGATATCGCGAAAGGCGAAGTGGTGGCGATTATTGGTCCATCAGGTTCGGGTAAATCCACGCTGCTGCGCTGTCTGAACCTGCTGGAAACGCCAGAGTCAGGCACGATCGAGATTGGTGAGCAAACGCTGGATACGCGTCGTTACTCTTCTAAAGCGGCTTATGCGCTGCGTCGTCAGACGGCGATGGTGTTCCAGAATTACAATCTGTTTAAGAACAAGACGGCGCTGGAGAATGTGACGGAAGCGCTGATTGTTGTGAAAAAAATGCCGAAGAAGCAGGCGGATGAAATCGGTCTGGCGCTGCTGGAGCAGGTCGGCCTGTTGCCGCAGGCGGCACAGTATCCGGTGACGTTGTCTGGCGGGCAGCAGCAGCGCGTGAGTATTGCCCGTGCGCTGGCGGTCGATCCGAAAGCCATTTTGTTTGATGAACCGACCTCGGCGCTGGATCCGGAAAGGGTACACGAAGTGCTTCAGGTGATTCAGAAGCTGGCGAAGAATGACACCACGATGGTGATCGTTACCCATGAAATGCAGTTTGCGAAAGAAGTGGCCGACCGGGTGATCTTCATGGCGGATGGTCACATCGTTGAGGAAGGCCCCGCGGAGCAGGTGATTAGCTTCTCGGACAACCCGCAAACCCAGCGTTTCCTGCGTCAGTTGACCAAGCTGCCTGAGCCGCTTGAGTACGATATTTAACGCATACGTAGATACACCTGCACGCCTGAACAAGGCCGCCCTGCCAGACGGGGCACGATAATGTGGAGCAAGAATTGATGAGAACAGCACCTCAGCACGAGCCTCTGGCTCAGTTTATTCAGGCGTTTCGCCACGATTTACACCGCAACCCTGAATTGTCGAATCAGGAGTTCGAAACCACGAAGAAGATTCGTGCGGTATTGGAAAAAGAAGGGATTCGCGTCCTCGATTTGCCGTTGAAAACCGGTCTGGTCGCGGAAGTCGGTGGCCTACAGGATGGTCCACTGGTTGTGGTGCGTTCGGACATCGACGCCCTGCCGATTGAAGAAGAATCCGGCGTAGAGTTCACGTCACTCAACAAAGGGGTGATGCATGCCTGCGGCCATGATTTTCACTCTTCTGCTGCGTTGGGCGCGGCGATTCTGCTGAAGAAAATTGAGCCAGAGCTGAAAGGCACGGTGCGGATTTTGTTCCAGGCGGCTGAAGAAACAGGGCTGGGCGCACCGGAAGTGATTGCCGTAGGCGCGTTGGACAATGCGGTCGCGATTTTCGGTATTCACAATGATCCGACGCTGCCCGTTGGCGTCATCGGTGGGAAAGACGGTGCACTGACGGCGGGCGTTGACCGCTTTGAGATCAAGATCGCAGCGAAAGGCTGTCACGCCGCGAAGCCGCATGAAGGCAACGATCCGATTATCATTCTGGGTCAGCTGATTTCTGCTGTACAAACCATCATCAGCCGCACGGTGTCGTCCGACAATAACGCGGTGGTGTCGATTACGCAGGTACATAGCGGCAGCACCTGGAACGTTATCCCAGACACGGCCTATGTTGAAGGCACGGTCAGAACGTTCAATCAGGCCGCGCGTGATTTAATTGAACAGCGTTTCCGTCAGATCGTTGCGGGTATCGCCAGCACCTTTGGCGCGGAAATCGAGTTCCTGTGGCACGCAGGGCCGCCATCGGTGATTAATACGCCAGAGTGGGTTGAGTTTGCGCTGAATGTGGCAAGTGACGAAGGGTTTGAAGCGCGTCGCGTGGAAGCCAGTCCGATTGGTGAAGATTTCGCATTTTATCAGCAGAAACTGCCGGGTACGTTCATGATGGTCGGCTCCGGCGGACCGTATGCGCTGCATCATCCGAAATTCCGTGTCGATGACAGCGCGCTGTTCCCGACCGCGCACTATCTGTATCAGGTCGCAAAACAGAGTCTGGAACAGCTCTCTGCCCGTTAATCTCCTTATTCCTCACGTTATCCGCGTCGATTCCCTCGGCGCGGATATTTTTTGCCTATTAATGGCTCAGGATCTGATCCAGAAACTGGCGCGTGCGCGGGTGTGATGGCGTATTGAAGAAGTCCTGCGGTGGGGCGGATTCCACAATGCTACCGTCGGCCATCAGAATGACCTTATCGGCTACCGTCTTGGCAAAGCCCATCTCATGAGTGACGACGATCATCGTCATACCGGATTCCGCCAGATCGAGCATCACATCCAACACTTCTTTAATCATCTCCGGGTCTAGCGCAGACGTGGGTTCGTCAAACAGCATGATTTCCGGCTGCATACACAGCGCCCGAGCAATGGCCACGCGCTGCTGCTGACCGCCAGAAAGCTGGAGCGGAAATTTATGCGCCTGATTGGCGATATGCACTTTCTCCAGATAGTGCATCGCCAAATCGATGGCTTCCTGCTTCTTACGCTGTTTGACCAACGTTGGGCCGATCGTCAGGTTATCCAGCACGCTCAGGTGGGGAAACAAATTGAACTGCTGGAACAGCATACCGATACCGGAACGTATACGGTTGATGTTCTTGATGTTGTCGTTAACTTCGATGCCATTCACGCGGATATGGCCGTCGTGGTGCTCTTCCAGTCGGTTAATGCAGCGGATAAGTGTAGATTTGCCGGAGCCGGAAGGGCCGCAAATCACCACGCGTTCGCCTTTCTGCACGTTCAGCGTCACGTTATTCAGCGCCTGAAACGCACCGTACCACTTGCTGACAGCGTCGATCTCAATAATGACGTTGTTGTTTGTAACGATACTGTTTGTAACTGCATTGTCTGTAACGAAAGTGTCTGCGGATAAGCTCATGATAACAAAGCTCCTGTCGGTGTTTTCATCAACGGCTATCGCTTAACCGTGATACGTTTCTGGGTTACGGCTGGCATCGATGCGTTTTTCCACCCACAGCGCGTAGCGTGAGAGCAAGAAGCCAAACAGCAGATAGATAGCCGAGATGAAAAGGTACGTTTCAATGTAATAACGCCGCCATAGCGGGTCCTGCATCACCGAACTGGTGGCGGTGAGGATGTCGAACAGCCCGATAATGATGACAAACGACGTGTTCTTCATCGCGGCGATAATATGGTTGGTCATGGCGGGCAGGCAGATGCGCAGCGCCTGCGGCAGGATGATTTTGGTCGTGGTGTGCCAATAGCTGAGGTTGAGCGCCATCGCCGCTTCATATTGCCCGCGCGGAACAGACTGTAAACCGCCACGAATCACCTCAGCCTGATAGCAGGCGAAAAACAGCGCGATACCGATGATGATGCGCAGCAGCTTGTTGATTTCCATGCCTGCGGGCAGGAACAGCGGGAAGACATTAACGGCGACGAACAGAATCGTGATGAGCGGCACGCCGCGCAGACCCTCGATAAAAATAACCGACAAACCGCGCAGAAAAGGCAGTGGTGAACGCCGCCCCAGCGCCAGCAAAACCGAAACCGGCATACCGATGACAACCGTGCCGCTAAACAGCAGAATCGTCAGCGGTAAACCGCCCCATTCGCTGGAAGGTACATGAGATAAGCCAAACACGCCGCCGGACATCAGGATGGCGATGGCGGCCACTGCGACGACCCACAGCGGTAAGAGGATGCGTGAATGCCAGAAGCGCGGCATCAGCGACAGGCCAAGCGCCAGAAACCAGATTCCCATCGCCAGCACCAGACGCCCGTGTTGGTCGTAAGGATAAAGGCCAAACAGGATGGGGCGATGCTTTTCCACGATCACCGCCCAGCAGGCGCCCGCAGCCGCACGACACACCTCTGGGTCAGTGGTGTACCACACGGCATCGAGAATGCCCCAGTGCAGCAGTTTATTGCCGACGTTCCACATCAGCACAGCCAGTAGCAGCGTGAGTGCGGTTTGCGGCACGCTGCTGAACAGGTGACGACGCAGCCACAGCAGCGGCGTGCGCAAGCGGGTAGGAACGGCAGAGAGTGACAGTGCCGGAAATAACATACGGTGATCCTCAGCGCTCTTTGATGGCGACAACGCGGTTAAACAGGTTCATCAGCAGCGATGTCGCGACGCTGACCGTCAGGTAAACCACCATCATGATGGCAATCACTTCGAGCGCCTGACCGGTTTGGTTCATCAACGTGTTGCTGATATTCGCCAACTCTGGGTAACCGACCACGACCGCGATCGAGCTGTTTTTCGACAGGCTCACATATTGGCTGGTCAATGGCGGAACGATGACGCGCATAGCCTGTGGAATGATGATGTGGCGCATCATGTGCCACGGCGAAAATGACAGCGCGCGTGCCGCTTCCAGTTGGCCTTTGGGGATAGACTGAATGCCTGCCCGCACGATTTCTGCGATAAACGCAGAGGAATAGAGCGCAATGCCAAGCAGCAGCGCAGTGAATTCAGGGCTGACGGTAAAGCCACCGCGGAAGTTAAAGCCGCGCAGGATAGGTCGGTCAAGCTCTGCTGGAGCGCCAGAAAGCCACCAGACCAGAAGCGGTAATCCGATGAGCGCGGCCAGCGTCAGACGACCTGTAGGCAGAGAACGTCCTCGGCTTTCCCGAGCATAGCGTGCTGTGCGGTTCAGGATCAGACTAATCAGTGCGGCGGCGAGTAGGGCGATTCCACTCAATAACCAGCCGTGATGCGCGGCGGGGATGGAAAAAGATAGCCCGCGATTGGTCAGAAATCCCAGGCTACCCAGCTCAATGGCATCCCGTGGCGAGGGCAGGTTGCGGATCACTACTGACCAGAAAATCACCTGCAAGATCACCGGAATATTGCGCATCAGCTCGATGTAGCCCCCAGCGAGTCGCGCCAGCAGCCAGTTACGGGAGACGCGGGCGATACCGACGGAAAAACCCAGCAGCGTGGCAAGCACGATGCCGCATAACGTGACGTACAGAGTATTGAGTAAACCGACGCCAAGTGCGCGCAGATAGCTGTCTCGCGGGGTAAACGCGATGCGCTTTTCACCAATCTCAAACTGTGCAGCGTGGTCGAGAAAGCCAAAGCCTGTCGCGATATTCTGTGAACGCAGGTTTTCGACCACGTTGGCATACAGCCAGTAGCTGAAAGCGACAATCAGGAGGCCGAGCAGGCACTGATAAAGCCAGGCACGCAGCGTTTTGCTGTCAAACGCGTTCAACAGACGACGGGAATCAGATAGCGTTCCCAGCCACGGTGGTGCAGAGCCTGACGACAGCATCTTGTTTGGTGGTTTCATTACTGGCGGTCTTTTCTTCTGGTCATTACCGAGTGGAACACGCTGCCGATGACGGCGATGCGTGAATGCGGAGGCATGGCATCAGCCGACGATTGCCGCGCTGACGCCCGTTGCGTGGTGAATTAGCGAATAGGCAAGCCGTAGAGCAGTCCACCCTTCGTCCAGAGATTATTCAGGTCGCGCTCCAACGGTGCAGGTGTGTCTGGCCCGAAATGACGGTTATAAATATCGCCGTAATTCCCTACCTGCTTAATCAGGTTGTAAGCCCACTGGTTATTTAGCCCCAATTTCTGACCATAATCCCCGGTGACCCCAAGCAGCGCCTGTTCATCTGGGTCTATTGACTTGAGTTTGCTGTCCACGTTCTGCTGGCCGATGTCCATCTCTTCCGCGTTGAACGTGGCGTATACCACCCATTTCACAATGTCGTACCACTGGTCATCACCCTGACGAACCGCCATCGCCAGTGGTTCTTTTGAGTAAATCCCCGGTAAAATCACGTGATCAGCGGGTTTCTCTGCATCAAAGGTGCGCACGCCGGGCAAGGCCACTTTGTCACGGGCGATGACGTCGCAGCGCCCAGACAGGTAGGCCGCCACGTACTCTTTATTATTCTCGATGACCACCGGGGTGTAATGCAGATTGCGTGACGCAAAAATCTGCGCGACGTTGCGTTCGGTACTGCTACCCGGCGTGATGCAGACGGTCGCGCCATCTAAATCTTCAACCTTCTTCACATTGGCGCTGGTACGCACCATAAAGCCCGTACCGGTATAGAAGGTCGGCGGCGCGAAGTTCAGACCTAGCGAGGTATCGCGCGATAAATCAGCAGTGATATTGCGTGACAGCACGTCCACTTCACCCGACTGAATCGCCGGGAAACGCTGTGCGGTAGACAGGGCGGCAAAACGTACTTTGCTGGCATCGCCAAAAATAGCGGCGGCTAACGCACGGCAATAATCGACGTCCAGCCCGGTCCATTGCCCTTTACTATCAATCGCGGAAAAGCCGTGACGTGCCGGATGCACGCCGCACACCAGCTCGCCGCGTGCTTTAATCTTTTTGAGCGTCTCGCCGTTTCCTGCGTCAGCGGCATTGGCGTGTGCGATAGGTAGCAGAAGCCCCCCTAACGTCAGCGCTGTGGCGGTCGTCAACGAGAGTAATTTTCTCAGCATAAGTATCCTCAGAATAGTCGGTGTTGTTGTATACCCGTCAGATTTCAAGCTGCCTGCAACTCGAATGATCTATGGGCTAATTGGTTGTAATTATTTGTTTTTATTGTGATGCGTTCTTTTGTATACAAATGTTCTCAATGTTGCCTGCAAATGGCAAATAGCATATTTCTCTATCTAAAGCTGAATAGTGGATATAGCCCTGGCGGGGATGACGTGAAGGGGAAAAGAGAGCAGTGCCTTGCTGTGTCAGCAAGACACCGATGAAAGGGATTAGTGGGCGAGCAGACCTTGTACGCCTTGCCAAATGAGCTGGGCGCTGAGGATCAGCATGGTAAGGCGAAAGGTGGTGCGGAAGAGTTTTTCGGGCAAATTATCCAGCAGGCGTGTACCCAACCAGGTGCCCAATACACCGCTGATAATCATTGCAGCCAGCATTGGCAGCCAGTTGTGATAGGCAAATCCCATCATTCCGAATGCCACTATCTTTAGGCCATGTTGTAACACCATGCAGAGCGCATGCGTGGCAATAAGCGGCTTTTTAGTTACCCCTTGCGAACTGATCAACCCAGCGACCATTGGGCCTGTTGCGCCGACGATCATCGTGCCAAGGCTGGTGAGAGCCCCGCCCAGAATGAAGAACAGCCGATTAACCGGTTTTGGCGTGGTGCGTTTACGAAAAACCGACCACAGAATGAAAAGAGCCAGCGCGATTTTTGCCACGTTGTCCGGGATCCACACCGCAACAGGGGCACCCACTGCGATGCCAATGACGCTACCGATAAAAAACCACAGCGCCAGCGGCCAGACGATATACAGACGCTGGATCAGGCTACGGCTGAGGTTGGAGCCTAGCTGGACGATACCGTGAACCGGTAGCAGGCTGCTGACTGGCATACCCAGCCCCATAATGGCAAGCAGCGTGACGCCACCACCCAGTCCCAGCGCTGCCGTTAACGCCGATGTCAGAAAACTGCAAAAAATCAGCACGCCAGCAAAGAGCGGTGAGATGTCGGGTGGAACAAGATCTAGCATGGTGGAACCCATCGCGTGGTAGAGCACATGATCATGCCTGATGCGATCAATACGTATCAAGCATCCTTTCCGGCGTTAACGATAATTGTCGTGTAGCAGCCGTTGATATAATGCCAGTGCCTCGGCGTGCGGCAAAGCCTGACTGGCGCAGTCGATAAACTTCTCCGCAATCAAATTGTCCGGCAACGGATTCTCTGCACTGGAGCCTAGCGCACCCGCCACACGACGATGATAGGTATGTCCGTTGTGCGTCACCAGCGTGATGTGTGCGGTATGTGTGGTGTTTTCGTCATGACAGATCAGTTCAACGCGAGTCATTAGCGATTGTGTCGTGGGATCGTGCAGCGCCGCCTCGTCAATAAAATCGTCCAGTGTCAGTTTCCCTTGTACCCAGGCGCGAGCGATGCAGTAGTGCAGGCTGAATTTCCCTGCCAACGGCGTATCCGGCGCGGGAATGTTGATGTGTGGGAAGCGAATAGGGTGGATAGCAACCTGAATATGTTCCAGCGATTCGGGGAGCAAACTGGTTTCCTCGCGCAGTGCCAGCAGGCCATCTAGCGGGGCCAGAATGGCGTAGCAGCAAGGGAAATATTTAAAATTATTCCCTTTTACGGGATCGAGAATATGGGAGGGTGCAGACCATGGCTCGGTTAACGGCGTGGTGTCATAGTTCTCATTGGCACGGTTGTAGACGTTGAAATAGCCGTGGTGATGTTCAAACGCGGTATCACCCGCGCTGTATCCTTGACGTGCCAATAATACCGCCATGACGGCGCTGCGGTTGGCATGACCGACCGCCAGCGATTTCGTCTGGCTACCAAAGTTGGATTTGATGCCAGAAGCCAGTGATGCGGTAATCGCAAAGGCGGTCGCTGTTTCTGCTTCGCTAAGCTTCAACAGCACCGCACAGGCGGCGACGCCCGCGAAGATGCCGACTGAGGTTGTCGGGTGCCAGCCGTTGCGATATTGGAAAGGGCTGACGGCTTTGCCCATGCGTACCGCCGTTTCATAGCCGCACAGATAGGCGTGCAGGATGGCTTTTCCATCGGCTTCCTGCTCATCAGCCAGTGCCAGCAGCGCGGGAAGCACGGCAACGGAAATATGCCCGTGCAGCCAGGAATTGGAATCGTCGAAATCGAGTAAATGTGCGGATGTGCCATTTAGCAATGCGGCATCCAGCGCGTTGAGTGTGAGATCCGTACCGAAAACCCGACTTTTCCCCACGGCGGCGTAAGGGATTATCACCGCCCTGAGTTTTTGCGCCCCGTCCTGAATCCCCCCGGCGAGCGTGACGCCCAGCGTGTCAATCACCGCGGTTCGTGCGTGTGCCAATACGTCGGCAGGGAACGTCTGACGAGAAAATTCCAGCAGATTATGGGCAAGCTGGCGGGCAATGGTCATGAAAGTATCCTGTTATTATCGTGAGGCTTTTTATGTCGAATGGTTTATGGCGGACTTTATGGCGAACTACAGCGCGTCAGCCTGCCAGAAGCTCTGTGAGCACCGCGAGCGAACCCGGTTGCTCAAAGTGGAAGGCTGCCTGATAGAGCCGATCGCTACGGGCTTCCCCTAATACAGGAAGGGTCAGCGTGTCGAACTTGGCGCGCAGTTCGGCGTCGGTCAGCGGGTTTTGTGGATGGCCGCGATACACGTCGGTTTCTGCATGCAGTGTTTCTCCGTCCTCCAGTTCGATGTCGATAAACGCGGAGCTGGCCGATTGCCCCTCGACCGCGTCGATCTGCAAACGCGACAGCAATTGGCGCGGTGCTGGGTCGTCAACGGTGTGCTGTGTGAAGTCTGTATCACTGAGACGGTAACCGCTCAGTGCCAGCGCAATACAGTGCGGTATGCTGAATTTGCTCTCCAATGGCGTTTGTGGGTTGGCGATCCCCGCGTTCACCATCCCCATCGGGTGGACGTTGGCATGAATACGGGCGATAGCACGGCCTTTCAACTGCGGGTAGAGCTTCAGCGCCGTTTCGATGGACGCGTGGGTTCCCCGACAGCTGGCATACAGCTTGTAGCCGTTACCTAATAGCTCCCAACTGTCGCCAAAATCGAGTGGCGGGATGACGGCACTACCGTCCTGCACAAAGGTTTTCACCCAGCCATCGGTTTCATAAAAGTGATGGGCGGCGATAAAGCCTTCATCCGCCAGTTCTGCTGCGGTAATGCCGTCCATTGCTGCTTTGCCTGCATGGAACGGTTTACCGTGCGTACCGGATGATTTTTGCAAGCCTCCCATCATGGTTGCGGCTGCCCCCAGTGCATTGGCAATGGCGTTGGGCTCAAGACGCAGAATGGAAGCGGCGACGGCTGCTGCCCCCGCACGCCCAACAATTGACGTTGGGTGAAAACCGCGGCGTTGCAGGTTGCGGCCTACGCCGGGCACCCAGCCGCCTCCCAGTTTAGACATCACTTCAAACCCGGTGATGAAAGCGATAAGCGTGGTGCGTTCATCTGCGCCATAGTGTTGCGCCATTGCCAACGCGGTAGACCAGCAAGGGCCACTAGGATGCCCCGCACCCGCCGGATGGGTATCGTCATAATCGGCGGCATGAGAAAGTGTGCCGTTGATCAGCGCGGCCAGTGCGGGTGTGGTTTTCGTGCCGAGGATGACTTGCGCATGGCCCTGTGCCTGCCAGCGTTGTGCCACGCGCTGAACCGCGCTGGCCGCGTTGTCTCCTACCGCACCAATAGCGACGCCCAGATAATCAATGAGCGCTCGCTTAGCCTCATGCCAGACGGCATCGGGGATTGTCATCGTGGGTGCGGTGTGAATAAACTGGCTGAGCGTGTTGCCGCGAGGAAGCGTCGGTGTCGCTGACATCGTAGGGACTCCTTAGACAAAACGCGATGACATGGCCAGTACCGCCGAACGGGTCTTGGGATGCGCGTTTTGCCTTGTTGAATGCATTTGTATACAGTGTGTGACGAAAGCATATTCAATCGCTCATTCAGTGACAAAGACGCTTTTTCGCTAAGCTAAGCACAAAATATGCGATACGACCGCTTGATAAAGGCAGGGCGTCGGGCAAACTTGAATTTTTCTCAATACATGACGATCCGTGGCGCCGCGAGAACGCAAAAGTCGCCGTAAAGGTGGGGTAATGCCGATCGTTTACGCATCGAGATACACGGGGAAACACAGGGGTGAGGCCTCCCTGCGGGAACCTCCCCCCTGTGTTTCCCCTAACAACGGGCTTAAGTGACCAGTATTAGTAAAGGTGGGGGCGTTTTACCCACCTGCGCGTGGCTTCGTACTGACCGTCACACCATATATCAAGGGATTATGAACTTAACACTTAATGACAAAGCGCTGGCGCTGTCGCCGTTCGAGATACTGATTAGCGCAATCGAGAAAGGCGAACTGCTGCCTGGTGAACGTTTGCAGGAAACACGGTTGGCGCAGCAATTTGGGCTCAGCCGCACACCGATTCGTGAGGCGCTGCACCGGCTTGAAGCGCTGGGATTGGTGGAACCGGGTCCTCAGCGCGGGCTGATGATTGCGCAGATCAGCTATGAGCGACTGCGTCAGCTTTTTGCCGTGCGTGAAGGGTTGGAACGGTTGGCGATGGAACTGGCCGTGGCATCTGCTTCAACGGAAGAGCTGGAGCTGTTGCAGGATATGGTTGAGGTGGAAAAGACGCTCACAGACAGTCGGCAGTTGCACGATCACAACCGCCTTTTTCATCGGCAGATTTACCGAGCAACCCATAATCCCTATCTGAACGAGATGTTGGAAAATCTGCGTATTCATCTGTCGCTATTACGCGGAACCACCTATGAGTCGATGGAGCGTACCGCAGAGGCGCGGCGTGAACATCAGGCGATTGTGGAAGCATTAGTACGGCGTGATAAGGGTGCGGCACAAGAGGCAGCCTGCCAGCATATTCGTAACGGCTATCGCGCACGGTTAAGCATGCTAAATCAGCAGCTTTGACAGGACTGTCGGAAAAACACGACACGTGGGGGAATTTGCTGTCGCAAAAAAGAGACACTTAATTTATTGATTAATAGTGATTAATATTTTATTTGATAAATTCGTCTCTTAATGGAGACAGTTTTTGTGAGTTCGATCTCGTTTTTACTCCCCAGTACGTCTTTGATTTTCTCTCAGTGAATAAATAAAAATGGTATTTATTATTAGCGGGTTATCATGAATTCATGCTGTGTTTATAATAAAATTATGCATGTTGGCATAATTTGTGCTTAAATAAGCGGGTAGATGCTCATTCCACCTTCTATGTTTGCTTCGGCTTCATAATCCTGGGAATGACGCAGAGCCAATTTGAGGTGCCTATCGTCCAACTCCAGATGAAGATGCAAATCTCCATCGGGCTTTCCGGACATAACGTTGAGTGAGGCACCATTCTGTTGTCTGACAGACCTGATATTTTCAACGCTTACCGTTTATCGGTAAGCGTTTTTTTTCGTCTGGTGAAAATGCATGCTCACAGCAAACTATCGAAACATAAAAAGTCATAAAGCTCCAGAAAGGAGCTTTATGACAGGGGTTGGGAGCGAAATATGGTTAGTCGGCAGGTTGCTGTAGCGTGAGCAGCAGTCCTTCACGCCGCATTTGTGCCGCTTCATCCGGTAGACGCAACCGATCGAGTGCATCGGCACGCCAGGCGTAATCATAAGCGTCCGGGCGCAGTTCCAACGCGGTGCGGAAGGCATCGCTGGCCTGTTGCCATTCACCGTGTTTCATCAGCAGTTGGCCTAACGTGCTGTTTAACAGCGGCGTTGCGCCATGTTGCTTGATGTACTGATGCAGTATTTTTTCCAACTGCTCTGGATTTCCGGCTTTGAGACGCGGCATCAGCAAGATCAAACGTTCGTCATACTGACGTTTGAGTCCATCGAGAATGATCTTCTGAGCAGTATCATGGTCGTCACACTCGATCAGATGCTCAGCCATCGCGATCTGAAGTGGGATCTCATGACGTACTTTGCGGCTCTGATTATTCCACCATGATTTCAGCTCTTCGCTGCCGCCATCCGCCATCGCCTGGTTCATCAGGCCGATATAAGCTTGTTGTTGCAGGTCCAGCAAACGTGCTTCAGGGTATAGATTGGTCTTGCGCATCGCAGGCAGAATATCCAGCAGCGCGCCATAGGCGTGAGTGCGCAGGAAGGCCTGTTCTGCTAAACGCAGCACTTCAGGGTGGCGAGGTGCGACTTCCAGCAATTTGTCCACGCCGTGACGTGCAGCATGATCTTCATTGCGCGCGAGCTGAATACGTACTCGGGTAATCTCTACCGGAAGCTGGTCGGTATCTGCCACTTCGGCGGCGCGCTCCAGATATTGCTTGGTGCGGAATTCGTCACCGCGCTGCTGCGCGGCTTCGGCTGCCAGCAGGTAGTTAACCACGGGCTGCTCGGCATGGTCGGCATTGCGGGTCAGCAGTTTCTCTACCTGTAAATAATCCCCCTCGGCCAGCTTGAGTAGCGCGGCTTTGGTTTGTTTTCTGGCACGGCTGCGTTTGCGACCGAGGAACCAGCCGCGTGTGCGGGAGCCGGTGCGAAAGAGTCGACGCAGCACCCACTCCACGGCCAGAAAAGCGAGGAAAAATAGCACCAGCATGATAACCAGAGCGGTCACGCTGGTTTGAATGTCATAGTCCTCCGTCTGAATCAGGACGTAGCCTTGGTGACCTGCGACGATCGGACCGATCACAACGCCAGCGATCAGGATCAGGAAAAGCAATAAGACTTTCAGCATGCTCACTCTCCCTGCTGTGTGGCTGGCGCTTGAGCCAGTAGGTTACGAACGCGCGTTTGCATCAATTTTTCCAACAGCGCCTGACTTTGTAATTCGGCAGGGACATCCAGTGAAACCGACTGCTGGCTTAAGGTATCGAGCTGATCCAAAAAGGCCTGTGTCTCGGGGGCGGTGGTATCGAAGTAGGCGCGAACCCAAGTTGCGGCCGTTTCCAGTGACTGTTTGTACACTTCGTTCTGGTGACGAGGAATGGCCTGTGCGGCAACCAATAGGCGTGAACGGATGTTCTCACGCAGATACACGTCCTGATTCGGTGCCAGTAGGGGTTCTGCGGCGCTGTCACGGCGGCGAATGGTGATGAAATCAGCCATGAAGTTGTGCCAGCTTTTGCTCAGATTCTGGCGCCACTCGCTCAATGAAGCGGACAGCTCCGTGCTGTTAGCGTCCATCGGCGCTTCATCGGTGTTGTTGTCGGCGAGCGGCAAGTTGTCCAACTGGTCGGTGAGCTGGTTCACTTTCAGGATGATGCCATCAAAATCCACCTGGCTCACGCCTGCCAGTGTGCCGATATCGTTGGTTAATGCTCGGCGGATTTCTATCAGGCTGGGATCGTTCATTTCCGCGAGGCTGGCATCCGCGCTTTTCAGCAATGCGCCTGCGGTGGTGACATCTTTGTCGCTCCACAGCTTACGTCCTGCCAGTTTCACCAGAAAATCGGCCTGAGCGATCAGCCAGGTATTGGTGTCGTGGCTGGAAAGTGCTGCCAGCTTATCGCGTAGCGCGTCTGATTGGCGCGTCAGCGCCTCAAGACGTTGTGTGGCGGTGTCTTGCACTTTACTTTGCTGCTGTTGAGCATCCAGCCATTGCTGTTGTTCCTGCTTATGCTGCTGTTGCAAAGCGTTTAGCTGTGATTCCAGACGTTGAAGCGAGGCCGTTTCTCTCTGTGCCTGCTGGTGGCCGTGATAATACAAGCCAGCGCCTATTGCCAGTGCAATCACGATGGCGATCGCCCCAAGTATGGCACCACTGCGCTTGGGCTGTGGTACGGGATCTTGCTGCTGATGAGCGGGTTCAACCCGTTCAGCAACCTCGTCGGATGGAGCTGTGGGGGTATTGTGTTCCGTCATAATGGTACATCCCATGATCAGGTTTATTGTAGTGCGCGCACGAGCGCATCGTTATCGGCGTTATCGGCCACCCGGATAGCATGCCAGCCGAGCTGACGCGCCTGTTCTGCCAGTCGTTCGCTGACGACGATCAACTGGCAGCCAAGTAGCCAGGAAGCCCGATAGTAATCAGGTACTAAAGTATAGATCCGTTGTAGCATTTCTCCGCTGGTAATCACCAGTTTGTCGATGCCTATTTGCTGCCAGTGGCGGCTTTGTTCCAAGCCATCATAGTGAACATCTCTGCGCTGATAGCATTCACAGTAGGTGATCAGTGCGCCCCGCTCAGTTAACGTTTCTCCCAGTAATTCCCTTCCACCATTGCCCCGCAATAAAAGTGCACGTTTTCCTGCAACATCTTGCAGCTCAGGGAGTTGCAAGAGCGTTTCGCTGGTTTCACGTTCAGGCGGATAGGTGACTGGGTGTGCGCTTATTTTATGTAGCGCCAGTGCCGTGGTACGGCCAATGGCATAATAAGCGAGGTGGGCAGGCCAACTGATGCCCGTGCGTGCCAATATGGGATCGGCGTAATGGATCGCGTGTTGTGAAAGCGCAAACACCAGATCGTCGGCGCGTAGGGCTTGTAATTGTGCAGGCAGACCAGCGAGTTCTCGTCCCGGCGAAAACTCGATCAGCGGACTGTGCCAGGCGTGATAGCCGAGCT
Organism: Pectobacterium araliae; assembly: GCF_037076465.1. Taxonomy (NCBI): domain Bacteria; kingdom Pseudomonadati; phylum Pseudomonadota; class Gammaproteobacteria; order Enterobacterales; family Pectobacteriaceae; genus Pectobacterium; species Pectobacterium araliae. The sequence continues at coordinate 210,670 of NZ_AP028908.1, forward strand.
TTCTTAAACGGGTCACCAGTTGTTCGCCAGTTGGTGACGGACGGGTAACCAGAATCGTCATGATGAGCTTGACCCATGATAAACAGCCTGAAGGATGGCGCTGGCCCCTTTTGCTAACAGCTCTTCAGCCAGAGCAATCCCGACTTGTTCGGCGTCGGAAACGCTTCCTCTCCGTTCACCGACGATCATCTGGCTGCCATCCGGTGCGCCAACCAGCGCACGCAGCCACAGCGTATCGCCTTCCAGCTCGGCGTAGCTGCCAATTGGCACCTGACAGCCGCCTTCAAGGCGCACATTCATGGCACGTTCCGCCAGAACACGTGCCGCGGTAGCGGTGTGATTGAGTGGGGCAAGGAGTTGGCGAATACGCTCGTCATTCAAACGGCATTCGATGCCGATGGCACCTTGTCCGACAGCGGGTAGTGATGCTTCTGGGCTCAACGCACTGCGGATGCGCTCTTCAAGGCCGAGGCGTTTCAGACCCGCGACAGCAAGAATAATGGCGTCATACTCGCCGTTGTCCAATTTGGACAGACGCGTGCCGACATTGCCGCGCAAATCGCGAATCACCAGATCGGGACGTCGGGCGCGCAGTTGGCACTGGCGGCGCAGGCTGGAAGTGCCGACGCAGCTGCCTTCCGGTAATTGTTCGAGGCTGTCGTAACGGTTGGATACAAATGCGTCGCGTGGATCGTCGCGTTCGCAAATGGTGGTTAGGCCAAGGCCATCAGGAAACTCAACAGGGACATCTTTCATGGAGTGAACGGCGATATCGGCACGTCCTTCGAGCAGCGCTAATTCCAGCTCTTTAACAAACAATCCCTTACCACCAACCTTTGCCAGTGGCGTATCCAGAATGATGTCGCCGCGGGTTACCATCGGTACGAGCTCCACGAATAAATCGGGATAGAGATGGTTCAAACGTTGCTGAACATATCGTGCTTGCCATAAGGCCAGCGGGCTTTGTCGGGTGGCAATTCTAATAATATTGGCTAACATGCTTGATACCGTTTTTATCATTTTCCGCCATCGTATCACTGATGGCGCGTTGGTGTCAGGTTGTGGGCATTAGCGGCGCGCCTTTAAAACGGTCTGAAATTCGGGTGCCGCAACGATAGAGAGGAGACCGTGCTGATGCAGTCGGGTAGAGAAATTAATAATAAAGCAAGATAGGTAAGTCTAACTTTCTTTACTTTCTTTACGCCCAATCAGCAAGGTGTTAAATTGATCACGTTTCCAGCAATAACTTGCCAAACATTCTTCTAATTTTATCATTGGCGAGTTTGGAACACGGGGTTTTTCTAGGCACTGGGATAAATCAGGCGAAGCGTCTTGTACTTCTACATCGAGACTTTGAAGCAAAGACTGGATGCGATCAACCAACTGCGTGTTGACCGTGCTCTGGGAGCAATGAAACCCGCTTTTCAGCAGGTTTACAGTCTTCTGCCCATTTTATTACATCATCATCACCCGTTGATGCCCGGCTACCTTGAAGGCAAGGTGCCTCACGGTATCTGCACTCACACGCCTGATGAAAAGCAACAACAGTACCTTGATGGCATCGAATTGCGTTGGGGTCAGTTTGACCGCGTTCATCCACAGGGCGAACTGCCGATCACGGGCATCTATTCAATGGGGAGCACCTCGTCTATCGGGCAGAGCTGTAGCTCCGATCTCGATATCTGGGTATGCCACCAATCCTGGCTGGATAGTGAAGAGCGTCAACTCCTACAGAAAAAATGTACGCTGCTGGAGCAGTGGGCTGCGGCACAGGGCGCTGAGGTCAGCTTCTTCCTGATGGATGAAAGCCGCTTCCGCCATAATGAAAGCGGTAGCCTGAGTGGTGAAGACTGCGGCACCATGCAACACATCCTGCTACTCGACGAATTTTACCGCACCGCTGTGCGCATGGCGGGTAAACGTATTCTGTGGAATATGGTGCCAGTCGAAGAAGAATCCCACTACGACGACTATGTGCTGTCGCTGTACTCACAGGGAGCGCTGGCACCGAACGAGTGGATGGATTTAGGGGGCTTAAGTACGCTGTCGGCGGAAGAGTATTTCGGTGCGAGCCTCTGGCAGCTCTATAAAAGTATCGATTCCCCGTATAAAGCCGTGCTGAAAACGCTGCTGTTGGAAGCCTATTCCTGGGAATACCCGGATACCAGCCTGCTTTCGACTGAAATTAAAAAACGCCTGCATGACGGCGAGATCGTCTCTTTCGGTCTCGATCCTTACTGTATGATGTTGGATCGCGTCACGCACTATCTGACGGCGATCAACGATCCCACGCGTCTCGATCTGGCGCGTCGATGTTTCTACTTAAAAGTGTGTGAAAAGCTCTCCAGAGAAAAAGCCTGCGTTGGCTGGCGTCGCCAGATCCTGAGCCAACTGGTACAAGAGTGGGGCTGGAGTGATGAACATCTGGCGATGTTGGACAACCGCGCTAACTGGAAAATCGAACAAGTACGCGAAGCGCATAACGAACTGTTGGATGCGATGATGCAGACCTATCGCAACCTGATCCGCTTTGCCCGTCGTAATAATCTGAGCGTCAGCGCCAGCCCGCAGGATATCGGTGTGTTGACCCGTAAACTGTACGCTGCGTTTGAAGCGCTGCCGGGTAAAGTTACCCTGCTGAACCCACAAATTTCGCCCGATTTGTCGGAGCCGAATTTAACCTTCATTTATGTTCCGCCGGGTCGGGCGAACCGTTCGGGTTGGTATCTGTATAATCAGGCACCGTCGATGGATGCGATCGTCAGCCATCAGCCGCTGGAATATAACCGCTATCTGAACAAACTGGTGGCGTGGGCGTATTTTAACGGCCTGTTGACGCCAAGCACGCGTCTGTACATTAAAGGCAACGAGCTGTGCGACATCACGCGCCTGCAAGCGCTGGTGGACGACGTCGCCAGCCACTTCCCGCTGCGCCTGCCTGCACCGACGCCGAAAGCGCTGTACAGCCCGTGTGAAATTCGTCATCTGGCGATTATCGTTAATCTGGAACACGATCCGACCGCGGCTTTCCGTAATCAGGTCGTGCATTTCGATTTCCGCCATCTGGATGTGTTCAGCTTTGGCCAACAGCAGCAGTGCCTGGTTGGCAGCATCGATCTGTTGTATCGCAACTCATGGAATGAAGTACGTACCCTGCATTTCAGCGGCGAGCAGGCGGTGTTGGAAGCGCTGAAAACCATTCTGGGCAAAATGCATCAGGATGCGGCGCTGCCGGAATCACTGGAAGTGTTCTGCTACAGCCAGCACCTGCGCGGGCTGATTCGTACCCGTGTGCAGCAGCTGGTGTCCGAATGCATTGAACTGCGCCTGACCAGTACGCGTCAGCAGGAGCCAGGGCGTTTCAAAGCCGTGAAAGTGGCGGGTCAAACCTGGGGTCTGTTCTTTGAGCGGCTGAGTGTATCGGTGCAGAAGCTGGAAAATGCAGTCGAGTTTTATGGCGCGATTTCCAACAACAAGCTGCAAGGCCAGCCGGTTCAGGTTGAAACCAACCACGTGCATTTACCGCCGGTGGTCGATGGCGTCGCCAGCGAAGGGATCATCCAATTCTTTTTTGAAGATGTGGCGGAGAATCAGGGTTTTAATATCTATATTCTCGATGAGTCAAACCGTGTTGAGGTGTATCACCACTGTGAGGGCAGTAAAGAAGAGCTGGTGCGTGATGTCAGCCGTTTCTATTCGTCTTCACACGATCGCTTTACTTACGGTTCCAGCTTTATCAATTTTAATCTGCCGCAGTTCTACCAAATTGTACAATTGGATGGCCGCACGCAGGTCATTCCGTTCCGCAGCAGCGCGCTTTCTCATCTGTGCATTACGCCCGTAGTGGGGGATGAGGTAATGACAACGAAGCAGCGGCTACAAATCCTCTAGTAACGCTCTGATACTCGGCTTTCAGCGTATTCAGGAAGGGATGTATTGATGGATTCGTTGCAACGCCGAAATTTGATACTGCTGGCGCTCGGGCAAGGGCTGACCGGCAGTATTATTTCCCTGATGACGCTGTGTTCTACGTTGGTTGGCGTATCGATGACGCCTGTTCCTTTGTTGACCACACTACCGATTACCGCGACGGTGTGTGGCGCGGCGCTGATGATCTACGCCGTTTCCTCATTGATGACAAAATATGGCAGGCGCAATGCGTTCATCATCGGTACGCTGCTGGGGCTGGTGGGCGCGCTGTTGGCGGCGCTGGCGATTGTGCTACACAGTTTCCCCCTCTTTGTTTTTTCGACATTTGTTTTGGGGATGTCCTGCGCTTTCAATCAGTATTATCGTTTCGCCGCTGCTGAAATTTTTACCGATAATCAGCGGAAAAACCGCGCGATCTCATGGGTGATCAGCGGTGGTATTTTGGGGGGCTTTCTCGGTCCGTTCGCGGCTAGCCACTCTTCTCAGCTCTTTGCCTCGTACTCGTTTCTCGGCAGTTTTATTGCAGCGGCGTTCATCTGCATTGTGACATCACTGCTGTTACTTGGCCTTAAACTGCCCCCGATGCCGATTGTGACGCCCAGCGCCCAGCGTAGCGAACCGCTGGCGTCAATCCTGAAAAGCCGGGCATTTGTGTTGGGAACGGCAAGCTGTTCCGTCGGATTTGTGGTGATGACGTTATTGATGAATTCAGCGCCGCTGGCGATGCACCAGCACCATTTTTCCGTTGGTCATAGCGCGACGGTGTTGCAATGGCATTTTGTCTCAATGTACGCGCCAGCACTACTATTAGTGCTGCTAGCACAACGGTTGACGCCAGTTCAGGTGGTGGCGATCGGCATGGTGTGTAACGTGGTTGGTGTAGCGGTTGCGCTGAGTGGTTTGACGTTCTGGCACTTTCTTTTTGCGCTGATGTTGTTTGGCATCGGGTGGGCGTTTATGTTCAACGGCGGGACATTCATGCTGAACGCGTTTACCCATTCCGTGCATAAATCCCGTTTGCAGGGGATTAACTCGCTGGTGATTTACCTGCCTAACGCGCTGGCCTCGTTGTCTGCGGGTAGCCTAATGGCGCTGACCAGCGGCTGGCCTTTGGTCAATATGGTGGGTATCGGCATGCTGTTGTTGCTGGTTCTGGGGCTGATTGTTCTGGGGCGGCACTGATGTGTGGAGCGCCGCGAGGTCGTTGAAAAGGCCGTTACCCGAAGTGAACGGTTTCCCCGGCCTGTGCCGAGCAGGCGGATGATAACAATGTGAAAAAATCTTCACCGCTGCGATTACATACCCACCGTTCCGTCTGAAGGGTGAAGTGGTAGCCACCCGCTTTGGTCGCAAGCCAGATTTGGTGTAGCGGCTCCTGCCGATTAATCACGATTTTGCTGCCGTTCTCAAAACTTAGCGTCATCACGCCGCCGTTGATTTCGTAATCGATGTCGGCATCACCCTCAAACCGATCCAGCGTTTCTTCCAACTGAAGCATGAGTTCGTCGGCTAATTGGTGGAACTCGCTATCGTTCATTTTCGATTCCTATTGATTTTCATGATCCACCTGCGATTATAGAGAGCATAAGAGTATTAATGACAGGTCTTAACGTAATGAAAAACGTATTTCGCCCACTTCTTCTGGTGTTATCAGTGGTGAGTTTACTCGGTTGCGGCCTGAAGGGGCCGCTTTATATGCCAACCGATAGTCAGTCCGGCGCGTCAACGACTCAGCAAAATGAGAACCAGCCGCCACAAAAGAAACCGTCAATGCGTCCTTAATGTGTGACGACAACAAATAATAACAGGTCACGTATATGTTTATCGCGCCCGGTTAAGTAAGCGGGGGAGTCAGGATAATGCAGTTCGCTAAGATGCACGGATTAGGCAACGATTTCATGGTTGTTGATGCCGTTACGCAAAACGTTTATTTTTCACCCGAACTGATTCGCCGTTTGGCGGATCGGCATTGTGGTGTGGGGTTCGACCAATTATTGGTGGTCGAACCGCCCTACGATCCTGAACTGGATTTTCACTACCGCATTTTTAACGCGGATGGCAGCGAAGTGGCGCAGTGCGGTAATGGCGCCCGCTGCTTCGCCCGCTTTGTTCGCTTGAAAGGGTTGACCAACAAGCGTGATATCGCCGTGAGTACGCAGACGGGCCGGATGGTGCTGTCGGTGACGGACGATGAGCTGGTGCGCGTCAACATGGGTGAACCGAATTTTGAGCCGCAACAGGTGCCTTTTCGTGCAGTCAAAGCGGAAAAAACTTACATCATGCGTGCGGACGAACATACGGTGCTTTGTGGCGTGGTGTCGATGGGCAACCCACACTGTGTGATTCAGGTTGAAGATGTGGACACGGCAAAGGTGGAAACGCTGGGGCCGCTGCTGGAAAGTCACGAGCGCTTTCCTGAACGTGCCAACATCGGCTTTATGCAGATCGTCGATAGCCAGACAGTCCGTTTACGCGTATACGAGCGCGGCGTGGGAGAAACGCAGGCGTGTGGTAGCGGCGCGTGTGCGGCCGTGGCGGTCGGTATCCAGCAGGGATTATTGTCCGCGAACGTTCGCGTATCGCTGCTGGGCGGAGAGTTGGATATTCAGTGGGATGGGCCGGGACATCCGTTATTCATGACCGGACCTGCAACGCATGTCTACGATGGATTTATTCATTTATGAAGAATGTCGAGGAACAGGCAGAACGCGAGATCGCACTCAGTGACGAGATGGTTTTGCAGTTCCTGCAACAAAATCCTGATTTTTTTATCCGTAATGCGCGTCCCGTCGAACAGATGCGCATTCCTCACCCCGTACGGGGAACCGTGTCGCTGGTGGAATGGCAGCTGGCACGCCAGCGTAATCACATTACTCAGCTTGAGGAAGAAATCACGCTGCTGATGGAGCAGGCGGGCGCGAACGAAGTGCTGTTCAATCGCCTGCTTGGATTACAAACCGAGTTGGCATCGGCGGATAGCCTGACAGATATGTTGGATCGGTTGCAGCGCTGGGCGCGTCAGCTTGGTCTGGCGGGGGCAACGGTGCGTTTGTTTAGCGACAAATGGCGTATCGGTGCACCTTCTGGTTTTACTCACCTTGGGCTTAATCGCTCCACGTTTGAACCGTTGCGCATTCAGCGTTTCGGACAACAGAACCATTACCTTGGCAGCCTGAATGGGCCGGAATTGTTACTGTTGTTGCCACAGGCTCGTCAGGTTGGTTCGGTCGCACTGTCCTTGATGGGCAATCATCACGATTTAGGCGTGCTGATTTTCAGCAGTCGTGACAGCCACCATTATCAGGATGGCATGGGAACCGTACTGCTTCAGCAAATGGCCATGATGCTGCCAGCGATGCTGACGCGCTGGGTTGAGCGGGTATGAGCCGACAACCCGCAGCATCAGAGTCGCCTTCCTCTTCTCTTTTACAAACAGATGTTGATGCTTTCCTGCGCTATCTGAAGGTAGAACGGCAGTTAAGTCCGTTGACACTGACCAGCTATTCGCGCCAGTTATCTGCGGTTATCACGATCCTCTCCACTGCGGGTATGGTCGATTGGCACAAGCTGGACGCTTCTGGCGTGCGCGCTGTCGTGTCCCGCAGTAAGCGCGATGGGTTGCATTCAGGAAGCCTGGCGCTACGTTTATCGGCACTGCGTAGTTTTCTTGACTGGATGGTGTCACGCGGGGTGCTGGTAGCAAACCCGGCTAAAGGGGTATCCACGCCGCGTGCCGGACGCCCATTGCCTAAGAATATGGATGTGGATGAGGTGAATCGCCTGCTGGAGATCGATCTGGATGATCCCCTTGCGGTACGCGACCGCACGATGCTGGAAGTGATGTACGGCGCAGGGCTGCGTTTGGCGGAATTGGTTGGCATGGACTGCAAGCATATCGACTTGGCAAGCGGTGAAGTCTGGGTGATGGGGAAAGGCAGCAAAGAGCGCAAATTACCGATAGGAAAAACGGCGGTAACCTGGCTGGAACGCTGGCTGGCGCTGCGCGAACTGTTTGGTTCGCAGGATGACGCCGTGTTTGTTTCCAATCAGGGGCGACGCATTTCGATGCGCAACGTGCAAAAGCGTTTTGCTGAGTGGGGCGTTAAGCAGGGCGTTAATAGCCATGTTCACCCGCATAAGCTGCGCCATTCCTTTGCGACGCACATGCTGGAATCCAGCGGTGATTTACGAGCGGTACAAGAGCTGCTTGGCCACGCTAACCTGACCACGACGCAGATTTACACCCATCTTGATTTTCAACATTTAGCCTCCGTGTACGATGCCGCGCATCCACGCGCCAAACGAGGGAAACCCTGATGCATTTTTACCGATCTCTTGGTCCAATCCGTGCGATCACGTTTGATTTGGATGACACACTGTACGACAACGCGGACGTCATTCGGCGCACGGGACAAGAGTCAATCCTCTTCCTGCAACAGTACCATCCTGCACTTCATGACTTTCAGGCGGATGATTTTCAGAACTTACGCCAGACCTTGCTGGAGCGCGAGCCAGATATCTATCACGATGTCACCGAATGGCGTCGTCGTGCGGCAGAACTGGCAATGTTAGAACGTGGACTGAGTGCCGCAGAAGCTAAGGATGGCGCAAAAGCGGCAATGGAAAATTTTGCCCACTGGCGCAGTCAGATTACGATTACCGAAGAAACCCACCAGACGTTGGCGGCGTTAGCCGAGAAAGTGCCGCTGGCGGCGATCACCAATGGCAACGCGGAACCACAACGGTTTGGCCTCGATCGCTATTTTTCTTTCATCCTGCGCGCTGGCCCGCACGGTCGCGCCAAGCCGTTTGATGACATGTACCATCTGGCGGCGCAAAAACTCAACCTGCCTGTGCATGAGATCCTGCACGTGGGTGACGATCTCACGACCGATGTCGCAGGGTCGATCCGCTGCGGTATGCAGGCCTGCTGGATTAACCTGCGTGAAGGCAGCCTGACGCAGATTGGCGATGCCCGATTGCTGCCGCATATTGAAATTTCGCGGTTGGCATCGCTGTCGGCATTGTTATAATCACGGCATTAGTCTGTATAAATCACCAGTGGAAATGCCCCTTATGCGGTGTTTCCCGCCACCGGATAACCCGTACCTATGGACGTTTCTGATCTGCTCGATGGCCTCAACGACAAACAGCGTGACGCGGTAGCCGCGCCGCGCAGCAATTTATTGGTGCTGGCGGGGGCAGGCAGCGGCAAAACGCGGGTACTGGTACATCGCATTGCCTGGCTGTTGTCCGTCGAAAACTGTTCACCGTACTCCATCATGGCGGTGACGTTTACCAACAAAGCAGCGGCGGAGATGCGTCACCGTATCGACCACCTGATCGGCACCAGCCAAGGTGGTATGTGGATTGGTACTTTCCACGGGCTGGCACACCGCCTGCTGCGTGCGCACCATATGGATGCCAATCTGCCGCAGGATTTCCAAATTCTGGATAGCGACGATCAGCTGCGCCTGCTGAAACGGCTGATTCGAGCGCTGAATCTGGATGAGAAACAGTGGCCACCGCGTCAGGCGATGTGGTTCATCAACGGGAAGAAAGATGAAGGCCTGCGTCCGCAGCACATTGAAAGCTACGGTAACCCTATCGAGCAAACGTGGCAGCGTGTGTATCAGGCCTATCAGGAGGCGTGCGATCGCGCCGGGCTGGTGGATTTCGCCGAACTGCTATTGCGTGCGCACGAGCTGTGGCTGAACAAGCCGCATGTGCTGAACCACTATCGTGAGCGTTTTACCAATATTCTGGTGGACGAATTTCAGGATACCAACCGCATTCAATACGCCTGGATTCACATGCTGGCGGGTGATAGCGCCAAGGTGATGATCGTTGGGGATGACGATCAGTCAATTTACGGCTGGCGCGGGGCGCAGGTTGAAAATATTCAGCTGTTCCTGAAGGATTTTGCTGGTGCAGAAACGATCCGTTTGGAGCAGAATTATCGCTCGACCAGCAATATCCTGAAAGCGGCGAATGCCCTGATTGCCCACAACGGCGGGCGGCTTGGCAAGAATCTGTGGACGGACGGTGTCGAGGGCGAACCCATTTCGCTTTACTGCGCATTCAACGAATTGGATGAGGCGCGTTACGTCGTCAACCGGATTAAGGCCTGGCAGGAAAATGGCGGTGCACTGAGCGATAACGCCATTCTTTATCGGAGCAATGCCCAGTCGCGCGTACTGGAAGAGGCGCTGTTGCAGCAGAGTATGCCGTACCGCATCTACGGCGGAATGCGTTTCTTCGAACGGCAGGAAATTAAAGATGCGCTGGCTTATCTGCGCTTAATCGCCAATCGTAACGACGATGCGGCGTTCGAGCGTGTGGTGAATACGCCAACGCGCGGTATTGGCGATCGCACGCTGGACGTGGTGCGCCAGACGGCGCGCGATCGACAACTGACGCTGTGGCAAGCCACGCGGGCGCTATTGCAGGATAAGGTGCTGGCCGGGCGTGCGGCGGCATCGCTGCAACGCTTTATCGAATTGATCGATGCGCTGGCCTATGAAACGTCTGAACTGTCGCTGCATGTGCAAACTGATCGGGCGATTAAAGATTCTGGCCTGTGGAGCATGTATGAGCAGGAAAAAGGTGAAAAAGGGCAGGCGCGGGTAGAAAACCTGGAGGAACTGGTGACGGCCACGCGCCAGTTCAGCTATCAGGAAGAAGATCAGGATCTGATGCCGCTTCAGGCTTTCCTGTCGCATGCCGCGCTGGAAGCAGGCGAAGGTCAGGCTGACGCCAATCAGGACGCCGTGCAGCTTATGACGCTGCACTCGGCGAAAGGGCTGGAGTTCCCGCAGGTGTTTATCGTCGGCATGGAAGAAGGTATGTTCCCTAGCCAGATGTCGCTGGATGAAGGTGGACGTCTGGAAGAAGAGCGTCGTCTGGCTTATGTTGGCGTCACACGTGCGATGGAAAAGCTGACGATAACCTACGCTGAATCTCGCCGTTTATACGGCAAAGAAGCCTACCACCGACCTTCCCGGTTTATCGGCGAACTGCCGGAAGAGTGTGTTGAAGAAGTGCGGTTACGTGCCAGTGTTTCTCGTCCGGTCAACCATCAACGCCTTGGTACGCCAATCACGCAGAATGACAGCGGCTATAAGCTGGGGCAGCGGGTTCGTCATGCGAAATTCGGCGAAGGCACTATCGTGAATCTGGAAGGCAGCGGCGATCACGCCCGTCTTCAGGTGGCGTTTCAGGGGCAAGGTATTAAATGGCTGGTCGCCGCCTACGCCAGACTGGAAACGGTGTGATGATAATTTAGACAATATTGCAGAATAGGAATAGATAACAAGCTTGTTCATATCATTCTCGTTTTTTAGTGACATTCGAAATGTCAATTCCTCTTATTCCATATTGGGCAATGCTCGATGTGGAATAGAGAAATAATGTGAAATGATAAGCGAGTCTCAAGTAAATCCCTTTACTTTTATCCGAATAAAGAGTAATTGATTGTTATCGTTCAAGATGAACGAAATGAAAAAAGCTAAGGAATAGTTATGGCGAATAATATATACGTTACTATTAAAGGTAAAAGACAAGGTTTGATTTCTGGCGGTTGTGGTACAACTCATTCCATTGGTAATAAATATCAGATAGGACATGAAGATCAGATATTTGTGTTACAATTTGATCATACTATTACTCGTTCCGATAATGCACATCACCATCCTGCTAAATTTTGTAAACCCATTGATAAATCATCTCCATTGCTTGGTATTGCAATTTCTGAAAATGAAGAACTTGAGCTTCTGTTTGATTTTTACCGTACAAGCTCAAATGGTGCTCAGGAAAAATATTATTCCATTCAATTGATTGGCGCATCACTGACCAACGTAACAGTTTCTTATCCACATGCTTTGACTCATGCAGATAATCAACCAGAAGAAATGATCTCTATTGCTTATCGAAACATTGACTGGAAGCATCATAGTGCAGGGACGACTGGTTATAGTATTTGGGAAGAACGTATATATTAATGATGAGATAATTATATGCAGGAACAATTTCCTAAAAACGATAGGATTTGTAATATCTCTACGGTTCGGTTTAGAAAATGGGATGAAGTTGATGTGTTATTTTGGAAGCTAAGTAAGAACGATCCTGATAGGAGGAGTGGTGAATTCTACTCCAATGCTTACAAAGATGCTTATATTCAATACAATAAAGAATTAATTATACAAACTGCGAATTTTGTTGGAATTCCTCCTGAATTATTGGGGGGCGTTGCTTGGATTGAGGTGGGTGGGAAACCGGAGGAATACAAACCCATCATTATGAACTGGCGGGAGCAATTTAGCTTTGTGCCGGGGATAAAACCTGCGGATCATACCTCTGTTGGTTCCGTGGCTATGCAAATTCGAGTCGCAGCGAGAACGCTGGGGTTGGACCCCAGTGCATTAACAACTCGCGATCAGTTAGAGTTATCTGCTTGTTTGATGGAAGACGAGTTCAACCTTCGTCTTGTTGCTCTGCATCTAAGAGATGTGATCCTCTATGACTACCCTGAGGCGGCGAGCCTTCATCCAACAGATATTCAGTACAAGATGGCAGGAATTCGATATAACCGAGGTATTGAAAGGAATAAGGATGACTTTGTTAGGTACATCAATGCGAATACGCAAAGAGGTGATCCTGACTGGCACTACGTTTCCTATGGTGAACGGTTGCTACAGATTCGCCCCCATCTGCATCGCCTATTGGGTACGTATCAATGAAAGGACATAAAAGAAGACTGGTTGAGGTACTATCCGTCATAGGCTATTTTCTTATGGTGTGTTTCTTTATGAATATTCTCAATATTGGAGAATATGATTGGATGTTACATTCTGGTGAGTCTCTATGTAATTTGCCTTTAGATGACGATACGAAAGACATCACTGCTCCTGTGTTGATTATTTTTTTTGGAGCACCGCTTTTGATTGCGCTAATTCGTGATGTTTTTTTGAAGGATCTCTTCAAAGTGGCGATTTATTTCACAGGGTTGATTGCGGTGATTGGCTATTGGTGGTGGATTTTCTGGGGGAAATACAGTATTTGCATCTGATAGCCGTAATAATAACGTCTATACCCGCCATATTTTAAGTTGCATGTGCGTTGGCTGGGCAAATTCGTTGCCGACGAATTTATCCTTCGCTGGCCGTGTTATTCGGCCTGATGACCCCACCCCTTCGGGGTCAGCACAAGTGCTGTTCAAAAACGCCTTGCCGTTTTTGTCCTAAAACTTGAATTATTTAGGGTATATAACAGGGTGAATGGGGAAAGGTTGTTGGAATTCCATTGGGAATGGTCTGACAAACAGGATGCATTCATAATATGTAATGATGACACTAGACCAGATTATTGCCGAGTTACAGAAGAAAGAATGGGTCGATCTCACGCATACGGTGACGGAGTCGATCCCTATTTTTAGCGCGTTTGAAGGCGTGTTGCAGCGCAAAACCTTATTCAACGTTGAAGAGCATGGCTTTTTCGCTCAATCCGTGACGTTTGCCACGCAGACGGGGACGCATATTGATGCGCCGGGGCATTTCGTGGCGGGTAAGCGTTATCTGGATCGGATTGATAATAAAGAGCTGTTGCTGCCAATCGTGGTGCTTCATAAGCAAGACGCCGTTGCGCACGATCCCGATTATCGCCTGTCGGTTGATGACATTCTGGCGTTCGAGCGTGAACATGGGGAAATCCCCTCAGGAAGCTTCGTTGCGTTTGCCAGCGGCTGGAGCACGCGCTGGCCTGATCTTGATGCCTTTGCAAATAAAGACGAGCAGGGAAATAGCCATACGCCAGGGTGGTCGCTTGAGGCACTGACGTTCCTGTTTGAAGAGCGCGGGATTAGCGCGGTGGGGCATGAAACGCTGGATACGGATTCCGCCGCTGATTTCCGTCGCAATAACGGGCTTATCGGCGAGTTCTTCGTGCTGAACCAGAATGCCTGGCAGGTTGAGGTGCTGAATAATCTGCATCAACTGCCGTCTACCGGCGCTTATATTCACGTGAGCTACCCTAATTTCGCTGGCGCACCCGGCTTCCCCGTCCGCGCCATTGCCTATCTGCCAGACAACGCCTAATGTATAGACGCGGTTCCTTTTTGTTTCGGGGTAACCGCGCTTCTTATTGATTTAATGAATGATTTTCTTACTTTCACTTTATCCGTTTGGCCAATATTTTACAGCGTGTTTCAGCCACGGTTTTAAAGTTGAAGTCTTTTTCATCTCAGCGTAACATGCGCGCATCATTATTCTCGGAGGACTAACGCCTTGGACACACCCAGTCGATACTGGCTCACTAACCTGTTCATTAGGTACAACTTCTAAGGCTATCTTCCTCTGCTGATACCCTTCGTGGTTGTCAGCGATGCTGTTTTTGTCGCTACGAGTCAGATCCGTCGAACGGACTGAAACCTGCTGGTGACGCCTCACCTCTGTTTCTGTGCTTCAATCGCGTTGTCCATCTCTGCTACTGAAAGGGGAGCTATGGCCCATGCTGAGCGCATTTAAACTGGATAATTGCCGTTTATCTCGTCTGGAACTGGATGACTCCGATGATCTCACTACGTCAATTTGGGTCGATTTGATCGAACCGGAAGACGATGAGCGTGAAAAAGTACAAACCGAGCTAGGACAAAGCCTGGCAACCCGTCCGGAACTGGAAGACATTGAAGCGTCGGCGCGTTTTTTTGAAGATGAAGACGGCCTGCATATTCACTCCTTTTTCTTCTTTGAAGACGCGGAAGATCACGCGGGTAACTCGACCGTGGCATTTACCATTCGCGATGGCCGTTTGTATACCTTGCGCGAGCGTGAGCTACCTGCGTTCCGCCTGTACCGCATGCGAGCCCGTAACCAAACGCTGGTAGACGGCAATGCTTACGAACTGCTGCTCGATCTCTTTGAGACGAAAATTGAGCAGTTGGCGGACGAAATCGAAAATATCTACAGCGATTTGGAATCACTGAGCCGCATCATTATGGAAGGGCGTCAGGGAGACGAGTACGATGATGCGTTGTCTACGCTGGCGGAACAGGAAGACGTGGGCTGGAAGGTTCGCCTGTGTTTGATGGATACTCAACGTGCGTTAAACTTTCTGGTGCGTAAAGCCCGCTTGCCATCCGGCCAGTTGGAGCAGGCGCGTGAGATTCTGCGCGATATCGAATCTCTGCTGCCGCACAACGAATCGCTGTTCCAGAAGGTTAACTTCCTGATGCAGGCGGCGATGGGCTTTATCAACATCGAACAGAGCCGGATTATCAAGATCTTCTCGGTGGTCTCCGTGGTGTTCCTGCCACCGACGCTGGTGGCGTCCAGCTACGGGATGAACTTCGAATTCATGCCAGAACTGAAGTGGTCGTTTGGCTATCCGGGCGCGATTGTGCTGATGATTCTCGCTGGACTGGCGCCGTACCTCTACTTCAAACGTAAGAACTGGCTCTAAATCTGTCCGAATGCGCCTGATGGGATTGACCATCAGGCGCATCGCGTTTCTTCCCTTCAATGCAAAATTCCTTTCCTACTTGATAGTTTGCGACCTTACTATTCCTGTTTATTCTCCAACTATTCTGTTTAGAATGGTAAATCGCTCTTTTCTTCTTAATTTATCTTCTAAAAACAGGTCGTGTGCATGAAAGGGATGTCACCGTGGGTGCAATGGGGGATCCTGCTGTCGGTCTCATTAATTCTGGGGTTTGGGTTACAGATTTACCACGTTCCCGCCGCGCTGTTGCTGGGCCCGATGATGGTTGGCGTAGCGATGGGGCTAAATGGTGCGACGATTCGCATCCCGCCCGTCTGTTTTGCGGGCAGCAATGCGGTTCTCGGCTGTTTGGTCGCGCAAAGCCTGTCTTTTTCTATCCTGACCCCTTTACTGAACGAATGGCCGCTGGTGTTGTTCATTCTGTTGGCGACGCTGGCTGCCAGCGGATTATCTGGCTGGCTGTTGGTCAAATTTAGCGAGTTGCCAGGAACGACCGGAACCTGGGGGGCATCGCCGGGCGGTGCCTCTGCGATGGTCGCGATGGCTGGCGAATTCGGTGCGGATGTGCGGCTGGTCGCCTTCATGCAATATTTACGTGTGTTGATGGTGACCGCTTCTGCGGCGTTCGTGGCACGCCTGAGTTTGGGTGATGACGCGGCGGAGAATAGCGCGATGCTGGTCTGGTTGCCTGCACTGGACTGGCGCTTTCTGGCGACGCTCGGGGTGGCATTCGGTAGCGCCTGGCTAGCAAGGCGCTTACGTATTCCATCAGGGGCATTACTGGGGCCGATGATTATCGGTTCGATGCTGCATGCCAGCGGCACATTACAACTACAAACGCCGGAATGGCTGCTGGCATTGGCTTATGCTGTGATTGGTTGGAGTGTGGGTTTATGTTTCACCCGCCCGATCTTTTTGCTGGCGATACGCACGTTGCCTCACATGATGGCGTCGATTGTCGGATTGATGCTGTTGTGTGGCGGAATGGCATGGATGGTGACGAAAATGATGCCGATGGATATGCTGACCGCTTTTCTGGCGACCAGCCCTGGCGGGCTGGATTCGATTGCGATTATCGCCGCAGGCAGTCGAGTCGATATGGCGTTTGTTATTGCCATGCAGACGCTGCGGCTGTTTTCGACGTTGTTGTTCAGCCCGATCTTATCGCGCTTTATTTCCCGTCGTGTTGAGGCAGGGACGTTGTAGCTGGCGTGCGCCGTAGCTTACGCTGCGTATAAAGCGCATCCAGAATGAATAGCGCCAGCGCGCCCCAAATGAAGGCAAAGGTAATCAGTTTGTCACTGCTGAATGTTTCACCGTAGAACACCACTGCCAGTATGAACATGAGCGTGGGGCCGAGATACTGGAAAAAGCCGAGCGTTGACAGCCGCAGGCGCATCGCCGCTGAGGTGAAAAACAGCAACGGCACGGTGGTGACGATACCGGCAGAGAGTAGTAGCAGATTCAGCGACCAAGGGTTAGCAGTCAGATGGCTGCTTGGCGTATCGGCAATAAAAAACAGATAAATGACCGCTACCGGCAGCAGCCACAGCGTTTCGATCAGCATGCCGGTTTGCCCGTCGATGCCAATCTTTTTACGCAGCAAACCGTATAACGCGAAGCTGAATGCCAGCCCGAGCGCGATAATCGGCAGCGATCCGAATGTCCACAACTGAACCAGTACGCCAGTCACCGCGAGCAGTACCGCCAGCCATTGCAGACGACGAAAACGTTCCCCTAGAAAGATCATGCCTAGCATGACGTTGACCAGCGGGTTGATAAAATATCCCAGACTGGCTTCCAGCATGTGATGGTTGTTGACCGCCCAGATATACAACAGCCAGTTCCCGCCGATAAGTACCGCTGTTAATGCCAGCAGAAACAGATGCTTGACGTTGCGGCAGGCATGGTTCACCTGGCGCCATTTCCGACCGACCGTCAGCAGGATCAGCATAAAGAAGAATGACCAGATAATACGGTGCGTCAGTATTTCATTGGGTGGAACATGCTCAAGCAGCTTGAAATAAACGGGAGCAATTCCCCAAATGAAATACGCACCGAGGGCGAAAAATATCCCCTCACGGGTTTGTTGCGCGTTCATGGGTGACTCGATAAGGACGGCGGGAAAACACTAAGTCTACCCAAAACCGTGAGCGCTTTCACGTAAAGTGTTAATGACAATCTTTGCCAACGACATGCTATCCGACAATATAGGTTGCGGTGGCACTGGCCAGATGTGAACCCTGTTCGTTATGCAACTCTGCGCGCGCGACGGCGATTTTATTACCACCGCGCAGCAGCGTGCTGGTAATGGTGAAATGCTCCCCGTAGCCGGGGCGTAGATAATCGACCCGCATGTCAATGGTTCCCATGCGTGCGAGTCGGTGATGAAACTCCTGATCGCTGATCGTCTCATGGCGTAGCAGCGTGTTGCCAACGCACACCAATCCGGCAGCAACGTCCAACCCCGCCGCAATCACGCCGCCATGCAGAATTTTTTGTGCCGCATTGCCGATGAGCTTCTCCTGTCGGGCGAATGTCAGGACGGCTTTTTCAGCGTCAAAATGCTGTAGCTCAAGGCCTAGCTCAATGTTGAAGGGCATCTTGTAAATGAAGATCTCACCAACGAGCTGGCACACGGTATCTCTGGTTAAGGTCGTTCCCTGAAATGATGATGCGTTCGCCATAATCGTTCCCCGCCCGAAGAATAAGATATATGTGTTAAAGGTAGTTAATTTGATGCCATCGGGTTGTGTAAATGTTTATTTTATTCGCCTATTTTGTTTCTTGCCAGAAAAGGTCTGGAAACGTGTGCTTGGTGATTCAAATGTCACCGAACTGTGTAGAATGGCGGGCTGCATTGTGGAAATATCCATTACTCATTGGTTAAAACGAGCGTCGTATAAAAAATGTCGGAGAAAATGAATGCGTAAAATAGTACTCGTACTGGCGTCATTACTGACGGCACAGGCTCATGCTGAAGACACAACCAATGCGCCTGCGCCGAATCAACCGGCGGTACGTGGCAGTATTATCGCCAGTCTGTTACAAGAGCACGACACCCCGTTTATTCTCTATCCTTATGAAAGCAACTACTTACTGTATACCTATACCAGCAACATCAATAAAACGGCGATACAGAGCTATAACTGGGGCGATGAGGCACGTAAAGACGAAGTGCATTACCAACTGAGCCTTGGGTTCCCGATCTGGCGTGGCATTTTGGGGGGAAACTCGTTATTGGGGGCGTCTTATACGCAGCGCTCTTGGTGGCAGTTGTCTAACAAAAGTGAGTCTTCTCCGTTCCGTGAAACCAACTATGAGCCACAGGTCTTCCTGGGCTGGGCTACCAACTACACATTAGCAGGCTGGACGCTGCGGGATGTGGAAATGGGCTTTAATCACCAGTCTAACGGCCGTTCCGAACCGACGTCACGCAGTTGGAACCGCGCTTATATGCGCCTGATGGCACAGAACGGTAACTGGCAACTTGATGTGAAACCGTGGGTACGTCTCTCCGACAGTGAGGACGATAACCCGGATATCACCAAATACATGGGTCATTACCGCTTACGCGTCGGCTATGTGTGGGGTGACAGCGTGTTTAGCGCGGAAGGACGTTATAACTGGAACAGCGGCTACGGCGGTGGTGAACTGGGCTGGAGCTACCCGCTGACGCGTCATGTCCGTTTTTACACCAAGGTGTTTAGCGGCTACGGTGAATCCCTGATTGACTACAATCATCGTCAGACCCGCTTCGGTGTTGGGGTGACGCTGAACGACATGTTCTAACGTTCGTGTGATTTAGCGATTGCAGTTTTACCCGACGGCGCTGAAAATAGCGCCTGTTTGATTTCATTGAATTGGGGAAGGCGTGTCTACGGCGGAAGTATTGAATAAGGAAGCGCTGGCGGTTCAGGTTCTGCGGGACACGTTCGGCTACCAGCAATTCCGACCGGGTCAGCAGGAAATTATCAGCGCGACGCTCAGTGGGCAGGATTGTCTAGTCATTATGCCGACAGGTGGCGGTAAATCGCTGTGCTACCAAATCCCTGCGCTGGTGATGGACGGGCTGACGCTGGTGGTGTCTCCGTTGATTTCACTGATGAAAGATCAGGTCGATCAGCTTCAGGCCTACGGTGTTTCGGCAGCGTGCCTTAATTCGACGCAGACGCGCGAGCAGCAGCTTGAGGTGATGGCGGGTTGCCGTACCGGTCAGATCAAACTGCTTTATATCGCACCCGAACGCCTGACGACGGACAGCTTCCTCGATCACCTTGCCCACTGGCAGATCGCATTGATCGCCGTGGATGAAGCACACTGTATTTCCCAATGGGGACACGATTTTCGCCCCGAATATCGCGCACTGGGGCAGATTAAACAGCGTTTTCCTCACCTTCCTTTCATTGCACTGACCGCCACCGCCGATGAAACCACGCGGAATGATATCGTTCGTCTGTTGGATCTCCAGTCGCCGCTGATTCAGATTAGTAGCTTTGATCGCCCGAATATTCGCTACACGCTGGTGGAGAAATTCAAACCGCTCGATCAGCTCTGGATGTTCGTACAGGGGCAGCGTGGCAAAAGCGGCATCATTTACTGTAATAGCCGCTCCCGCGTGGAAGACATCAGCGCGCGTTTGCAGGCGCGTGGGCTGAGCGCAGGCGCTTATCACGCTGGGTTGGACAATGAACGGCGTGCTCAGGTGCAAGAAGCGTTCCTGCGTGACGATCTCCAGGTAGTGGTCGCGACCGTCGCCTTTGGTATGGGTATCAACAAACCTAACGTGCGGTTCGTGGTGCATTTCGATATCCCGCGCAACATCGAATCTTACTATCAGGAAACAGGGCGAGCCGGGCGTGATGGCCTCGCCGCCGAAGCCGCGCTGTTCTACGATCCGGCGGATATGGCGTGGTTGCGTCGTTGTCTGGAAGAGAAGCCCGCTGGGCCACAGTTGGATATCGAACGTCATAAGCTCAATGCGATGGGGGCGTTTGCCGAGGCACAGACCTGCCGCCGTCTGGTGTTGTTGAACTATTTTGGTGAAGGGCGTCAGCAGGCGTGCGGCAACTGCGATATTTGTCTCGATCCGCCGAAGCGCTACGACGGGTTGGTTGAGGCGCAAAAGGCGCTTTCCTGCGTATATCGAGTCGGGCAGCGTTTTGGTTTGGGGTATATCGTCGAGGTGCTGCGCGGCGCAAATAACCAGCGTATTCGTGACTTCGGCCATGACAAACTGCCGGTCTACGGCATTGGTAAAGATAAATCACAAGAACATTGGGTCAGCGTACTGCGCCAGCTGATTCATCTGGGTTTACTGAACCAGAATATTACGATGCACTCTGCCGTACAGCTTACCGAATCTGCGCGTCCGGTATTACGGGGAGAAGTACCGCTGCAACTGGCCGTGCCGCGTGTGATTAACCTGAAACCCCGTACGAATCAAAAATCGTATGGCGGAAATTACGACCGTAAGCTGTTTGCCAAATTGCGCAAACTGCGTAAATCCATTGCGGATGAAGACAATATTCCGCCTTATGTAGTGTTCAGCGATGCCACACTGCTGGAGATGTCGGAACTGATGCCGATCACCGCAGGTGAACTGCTGAATATCAACGGGGTCGGCCACCGCAAACTTGAACGCTTCGGTGCGCCTTTCATGAACATGATCCGCGATCATGTCGATAATGATGATGAGTGACGCTCTGGCGAGCGTCTTGTCTGAGTGTATTTAAAAACAGGAAAACTAACATGCTGATGCTATTTCTGACGGTGGCGCTGGTGCATTTCATTGCACTGATGAGCCCTGGACCAGATTTCTTTTTCGTTTCACAAACTGCGGCCAGCCGTTCGCGCCGTGAAGCGATGATGGGTGTGTTAGGTATTTCTCTGGGCGTGGTGGTCTGGGCGGCTATCGCGCTGTTGGGGCTACATCTGCTGTTGCAAAAAATGGCCTGGCTGCATACCGCCATTACCGTCGGCGGCGGGGTATACCTGTGCTGGATGGGCTGGCAGATGCTGCGTTCCGCACGGCGTAAAGCACAGTTGGAAACCACGCAGGAGACGGCGATTGTGCTGCCTCAGCGTGGTAAAACGTTCATGCGTGGGCTGCTGACGAATCTGGCGAACCCAAAAGCGCTGATCTATTTCGGCAGCGTGTTCTCGCTGTTTGTCGGCGACAGCGTCGGCAGCGGTGCGCGTTGGGGTTTGTTCGCGCTGATCTCGATTGAGACGCTGCTCTGGTTCAGCCTGGTCGCGATGGTTTTTGCTCTGCCGACAATGCGTCGCGGCTATCAGCGTTTGGCGAAATGGGTGGATGGCGTGGCGGGCGTGCTGTTTACCGGTTTCGGCCTGCACCTGATTTTCTCTCGCTAACTTTTCCCTTTGAATGATCGGTGTGCGCCGCTAGCCGATACGGCGCACTGCCTTAATCAGGCCTTTCTCGCGGTGGCAAGTAACGCGCCGACCAGCACGAACAGCGATCCAAATATCCGGTTGAGCGTCTTCATCTGCCGTGGGCCTTTCAGCCATCCGGCGATACGCGTGGCCAGCGTGGCGTAGCCAATCATCACGATGATATCGACCACCACGGTCGTGATGCCCAACACCAGATACTGCGCGGCCTGCGGTTGGTGGGGAATAATGAACTGTGGAAAGAGCGCCGCCAGAAACACGATGCTTTTCGGGTTGGTCAGATTCACCAGCACTGCGCGCTTAAACAGTTTGCGGCGTGGCATCGCGCTGGCGAGTGCCTGAAGATCCAATGCACCCGCGGCGCGCCACTGCTGAATCCCCAGCCAAATCAGATACGCCGCGCCCAGCCATTTCAGTATATCAAAAGCCAGTACCGACTGGTTCAGCAGTGCGCCTAGCCCGATGCCGACCAGCACGATATGAATCGCCAGCCCGACCTGCAAACCACAGATCGAGGCCGCTGCGCCGCGATAACCGTGGCTGATGCCAGTGCTCATGGTATTGATGGCACCTGAACCGGGCGACAGGCTAAGAATAAGCGTTGTGAGTAAGTAGGTTAACCACCAATCCAATGTCATGAAATGCTGCTCCTGAACCACGTTCTGTATTACGAGAGTCTGTCTGTTTTTTATGTCACAATACGCTCGTGCTCTACTGCTTGTCATGTTCTTCCGCTAGCTTTGTTTTCCCTGCGTCACCGGAGAGGTGTGATGATTCAACGCCCTAATACGTTGTTTACGTCGGAACGGTTAACGCCTGAATCGTTAGTGACAAATCTGCTCACGCGAGAAGCGCAGTTTGCCGCCTTTGCGACCGGAGAATTACTGGATTTCTGGCGTCAGCGCGAAGAGGGCGAGTTCTCTGGCGTAGACGATGTGCCGATCCGATTTGTTCGTTTTACCGCGCCTCAGCACGACAAGATTGTCGTTGTCTTTTCTGGCCGTATCGAAAGCTATGTCAAATACAGCGAAGTGGCTTACGATCTCTTTCATCGCGGCTATGATGTACTCATCATGGATCATCGTGGGCAAGGGCGGTCTGGACGGATGTTGCAAGACGGCCACCGTGGACACGTGCTGCGCTTCAGTGATTATGTCGATGATGCCGAAACACTGTGTCAGCAGCACATTGACGTTAAGCGATATACTCGGCGGTTTGCGTTAGCGCATTCAATGGGCGGCGCGATTCTGGCACAGCTTCTGGCTCGCCAACCTGCGTTATTTGATGCGGTGGCACTGTGCGCACCAATGTTTGGCATCCGTTTGCCGCTTCCTCACTGTGTGGCTGGATGGATCGTTGATTGGGCGGAGCGTCGCCCAGCGATACGTGATTATTACGCGATTGGCACCGGGCAGTGGCGTCCTTTGCCTTATCGGATGAATGTGCTGACGCACAGCCGTGAGCGGTACCAGCGCAGTATTCGCTTTTATGCGGATTCGCCGGATTTGCGCGTAGGCGGGCCGACTTACCATTGGGTACGTGAAGCGCTACAGGCGGGAAAGCAGTTACTGGCACAGGCGAGCGCCATCACTACGCCGCTCCTGCTATTGCAGGCGCAGGAAGATCGCGTGGTCGATAACCCTAGTCAGAAGACGTTTTGTCAGGCACTGGTGCAGAACGGAAACCCTAATTCTGACGGCGTGTTGCAAGTTATCGGCGGTGCGCGGCATGAAATTCTCTTTGAAACGGATAACCTCCGCGCTCAGGCATTTGCGCTGATTTTTTCGCACTTTGCGCGTTATCATTAATTTTTGCGGCGTGTGCCGCCAATACACCAGAAGTGAGATCTCATCGTTATGTACCATGTCGTTGCGTCCGATTTAGATGGCACACTGCTGTCACCCGACCACTCGCTGTCCCCGTATGCGAAAGAAACTCTCAGGCTGCTGACGGAGAAAGGGATTCACTTTGTGTTCGCTACCGGACGGCACCACATGGATGTCGCGCAGATCCGCGATAACCTCGGCATCAGTGCGTTTATGATTACCTCGAATGGCGCGCGTGTGCACAACTCGCAGGGCGAACTGATTTTCAGCCACAATCTGGATCAGGACATTGCTCGTGACCTTTACAGCGTCGTACACAATAACCCCGATATGCTGACGCACGTTTACCGTGATGATGAATGGTTTATGAACCGTCCGCGTGCGGAAGAAGAGCGTTTCTTCAAAGAGTCGATCTTTAAATACAAGCTGTTTGAACCTGCATTACTTGAGACCGATGGCGTCAGCAAGGTGTTCTTTACCTGCGATTCCCACGAGCAACTGTTACCGCTGGAAGAAGCGATCAACGCGCGTTGGGGCGATCGCGTCAACGTGAGTTTTTCGACGCTCACCTGTCTGGAAGTGATGGCGGGCGGCGTATCTAAAGGCCATGCGCTGGAACAGGTGGCGAAGATTATCGGCTTCTCGCTCAAAGAGTGCGTGGCGTTTGGCGATGGTATGAACGACTACGAAATGTTGTCGATGGCGGGTAAAGGCTGCGTGATGCAGAACGCGCATCAGCGCCTGAAAGATTTACTGCCGGATCGCGAAGTGATTGGCACTAACGCGGATAGCGCGGTGCCGAATTACCTGCGGGAATTGTTTCTGAAGTAATTCATCGCCAAGGCCGGTAGCGACGTACTGGGGGAGGCAGTTGGATAGGATGATGCGCGGCGTAGCAGGTACGCCGCGCAGACAATACACGTTAAAGGTTAAGCGCGGTTGGCTAATTCTGCTTTATGCTTTTTCTCATTCAGCATAACAACAACCAGCAGAAGTACCGCCATAATGCTGCCGCCGATCATCACCATGAAACCGCCGTCCCAACCGAAGAAGTCAACGGTGTAGCCAACGATGGCGCTGGCGGCAACGGAGCCACCGAGGTAGCCGAACAGACCAGTGAAGCCCGCTGCCGTACCTGCCGCTTTCTTCGGTGCCAATTCCAGCGCGTGCAGGCCGATAAGCATAACCGGGCCGTAAATCAGGAAGCCGATGATGATCATACACGCCATGTCCACACCCGGATTACCGGCTGGGTTCATCCAGTACACGATAGTTGCTATTGTCACCAGCGTCATGAAGAACACGCCCGTTGCACCGCGGTTACCTTTGAAGACCTTATCAGACATCCAGCCGCACAGCAGCGTACCCGGAATACCCGCATATTCGTACAGGAAGTAAGCCCAGGAAGACTTATCCAGCGCGAAGTGCTTAACTTCCTTCAGGTAAGTCGGTGACCAGTCGAGGATGCCGTAACGCAGCAAGTAAACGAAGACGTTGGCGATAGCGATGTACCACAGCAGTTTGTTCGGGAAAACGTACTGCATGAAAATCTGCTTAGCCGTCAGTTCTTCTTCGTCTTTTTCATTATAGTCAACTGGATAGTCGTTTTTATACTCTTCAACTGGCGGTAAACCACAGGACTGAGGAGTATCACGCATTAAGGCAAACGCAATCAGCGCAACCAGAATCGCGGCGAAAGCTGGCATGTAGAGTGCCGCTTTCCAGTCGTTAAACCAGGCCATACCCAGCAGGAACAGCAGAGGTGGCAGCCCGCCGCCGACGTTGTGAGCACAGTTCCATACCGACACAATGCCGCCACGTTCTTTTTGTGACCACCAGTGAACCATGGTGCGCCCGCACGGTGGCCATCCCATTCCCTGGAACCAGCCGCACAAGAACAGCAGGACGAACATGACGGCAATGCTGGATGTTGCCCACGGTACAAAACCCATGAACAGCATAACGGCAGCGGCCAGAATCAGACCAGCAGGCAAGAATACTCGCGGGTTGGAACGGTCAGATACCGAACCCATGATGAATTTGGAAAAGCCGTAGGCGATGGAGATACCGGACAGTGCAAAGCCAAGATCGCCGCGCGAGAAGCCCTGTTCAATCAGATAAGGCATTGCCAGGGTGAAGTTTTTGCGTACCAGATAGTAAGCGGCGTAGCCAAAAAAGATCCCCATGAAAATCTGCCAGCGTAAGCGGCGATAGAGGGGATCGACACGATCCTGCGACACGCGTGGCTGGTGGGCTGCGGGCCTAAAAATACTCAGCATAGATATCTCCAATGCGAAAAAAAACGATAGCTTTTTTGTTCTATTACGAACGTTATTGTAAGGGGATAGCGTGCAAATGAGTGTGATTCATGACGCTAATGTTACACTTTTATGAAACTGTGACGATTTTTGCGCTCATGTTAACAGAATTGGAAAATTACACTGTGTGGTTTTAGTGATGTAAATCACACTTATTGTTTTTAAACTCCCATTTATTTTCGTTTAGTGTTCGTTTTTGCTCTTTATCAAACATTAACCCTTCTTTTTGTGTCCCAATAGCAACATACATACCCTCCGCCTGAAGTGAGAGCAGAATGAAAAACACGGGGAACTGGCGTGAAACTGACGTGGTTGTCATCGGCGGTGGCGCAACGGGGGCGGGTACGGCACGGGATTGTGCCCTGCGTGGACTGCGCTGCCTGTTACTTGAACGTTATGATATTGCGACCGGAGCGACCGGGCGTAATCACGGCTTATTACACAGCGGTGCCCGCTATGCGGTAACCGATGGCGAGTCTGCCCGTGAATGTATTGAAGAGAACCAGATTCTCCGGCGGATCGCTCGCCATTGCATTGAACCTACTGATGGTCTGTTTATCACCTTGCCGGAAGACGATCTCGGCTGGCAGGCGCAGTTTATCACTGCCTGTCAACAGGCAGGGATTGGCGCTCAGGCGTTGGATCCGCAGGAAGCGCTACGGCTGGAGCCAGCGGCAAACCCTACATTGACTGGTGCGGTTCGCGTGCCGGATGGCTCTGTCGATCCTTTTCGCCTGACGGCGGCCAACATGATCGATGCCTGCGAGCACGGCGCGGAAGTGCTGACCTATCATGAGGTCATCGGGCTGATTCGTCAGGGCGATCGTATTACCGGTGTGCGCGTTTTCGACCATAAAAAAGGTGTAGAAACAGAAATCTATGCACAGGTGGTGGTCAACGCGGGCGGTATTTGGGGGCAACATATTGCGGAATATGCCGATCTGCGTGTGCGCATGTTCCCGGCAAAAGGCGCGCTGTTGATTCTTGGCCACCGCATCAACAACATGGTGATCAACCGCTGTCGCAAACCGGCGGATGCCGACATTTTGGTGCCGGGCGATACCATTTCGCTGATTGGCACCACTTCAACTCACATCGATTACGATCAAATCGACAACATGCTGGTGACGCCTGCTGAGGTGGAAACGCTGATGCGGGAAGGCTCAATGCTGGCACCGAAGTTGGCGAGCACGCGCATTCTACGTGCCTATGCAGGCGTCCGCCCGCTGGTTGCCAACGATAGTGACCCTAGCGGGCGTAGCGTGAGTCGCGGCATTGTGCTGCTTGACCATGCCAGCCGTGACGGGCTGGAGGGATTTATTACCATCACTGGTGGCAAGCTGATGACCTATCGTCTGATGGCAGAATGGGTGACTGACGCGATCTGCAAGAAACTGGGTCATGACGTAGCTTGCTCAACGGCACAGACGCCGTTGCCCGGTTCTGAATCGCTGGAGGATGTGAAAACCGCGCCTCATGCTTTATCTGCGTATCCTGCGGCAAAACCGCTCTCTGCGCCGTTGCGCGGTTCGGCGATTTATCGCCACGGTGAACGTGCCGGGCGAATGCTATCCGGTGAACGTTTGGATCGTAGTCTGGTGTGCGAATGTGAGGCCGTGACGGCAGGGGAAGTGCGCTACGCCGTGGAATCGTTGCAGGTGAACAACCTGATTGATTTGCGTCGGCGTACTCGTGTTGGCATGGGAACTTGTCAGGGTGAGTTGTGCGCCTGCCGCGCGGCGGGGTTGTTGTGCCGTCTGGGGACTGCGACGCCGGAGCAATCGCTCACGCAGCTCAGCCAGTTTTTGAACGAACGCTGGAAAGGGATTCGCCCGATTGCCTGGGGCAATGCGCTGCGCGAAAGTGAGTTTACCAGTTGGATTTATCAGGGATTGTGCGGCCTGACGGCCAGCGACAGTCAGGAGGATCGTCATGCGCTATGACGTTGTGATTATCGGTGGCGGACTGGCGGGATTGACCTGCGGCATTCGTTTAGCGGAGCAGGGAAAACGCTGTGCGATTGTCAGCGCGGGGCAGAATGCGCTGCATTTTTCTTCCGGTGCGCTGGATTTACTTTCCCATCTCCCTGACGGACAGCCCGTGAGCCAGCCGCTTGATGCGTTGAATGAGTTGGCGCGTCAGGCTCCTCATCACCCGTATTCCCGTATAGGCGCGACGGCGCTAGCGACTTTGTTGCCACAGGCTGAGGCGCTGCTGGAACGTAGCAACATCACTCTGCTGGGCGACCATCACCACAATCACTGGCGTATGACGCCGTTAGGTAAGTTTCGTGCATGTTGGCTAAGTCCGGTTGATGGCGTCACGCGTGGTCTGCCGGATTCCTGTTTTGGCGACAATCCACTCATCGCCGGGATTGAAGGCTTTCTGGATTTTCAGTCTCGTATTGTGGCTGGCACGCTTCAGACGCAGGGTGTTGCGGCACGTAGCGATGAGCTCAAGCTGCCGGTGTTGGATCGGTTACGTCAAAACCCCAGCGAATTCCGTGCGGTAAATATCGCCCGTGTGCTGGATCGACCGGAAAATCGCGCGACGCTGGTGGAAGAGTTGTCGCTTCTGGCCAACGGCAACGATGCCATCATCATGCCTGCCTGTCTGGGATTGGACAGCCCCGAGATCGTGCGTGAACTCGCTGATGCATTAGGTAAACCGGTGCTGCTGCTGCCGACCTTACCGCCGTCGGTACTCGGATTGCGCTTGCATCAGGCGCTGTCGCAGCGTTTCCGCCAACTGGGTGGCATGGTGATGCCGGGCGATCGCGCGGTGCGTGCATCGCTGTCGCCGCAGGAGATCGCTGTTCATAGCCACCACCACCGTGATATTCCGCTGCGGGCGAAGCATGCGGTGTTGGCGAGCGGGAGTTTCTTTAGCAATGGGTTGGTAACACAGTTCGATCGGGTGGCTGAACCCGTCTTCGGGCTGGACATTCGGTTTGCTGACCAGCGCGAGGGGTGGAGCCAGCAGGACGTGTTTGCGCCGCAGCCTTATATGCAATTTGGCGTGATTGTCGATGAGCATCTGCATCCGCATATCGGGGGAGAAACGGTCAATAATCTGTATGCGATGGGTGCGGTGCTGGAAGGTTTCGACCCTATTGTGCAGGGATGCGGGGCGGGGGTTTCCTTGCTCAGCGCACTTCATGTTGCCGAACAGATTCTGAAGGAGGGCAATCCATGAGCCTGCTTAGCGATAACAGTTTTGAAGATTGCATCAAATGTACCGTCTGTACCACGTACTGTCCGGTGTCGCGTGTGAATCCGCTTTATCCTGGCCCGAAACAGGCCGGGCCGGACGGTGAACGCCTGCGGCGTAAAGATCCGGCGCTGTACGACGATGCGCTGAAATACTGCACCAACTGCAAACGCTGTGAGGTGGCGTGCCCGTCGGATGTCAAAATTGGCGACATCATTCAGCGTGCGAAAGCGACGCACAGCAGTCACAAGCCAACGCTGCGCGATGCAATTCTGAGCCACACTGACTTCATGGGGTCGATAGCCACGCCGTTTGCACCGCTGGTGAATACGGCTACCAGCCTGAAGCCGGTGCGCCAACTGCTGGATAAGGCGTTGAAAATCGACCATCGTCGCCAACTGCCGAAATACTCGTTCGGCACCTTCCGGCGCTGGTATCGCCAACAGGCGGCAAAGCAGCAGACCTATGATGAACAGATCGCTTACTTCCACGGCTGCTATGTGAACTACAACCATCCACAACTGGGTAAAGATCTGGTTCAGGTCTTTAACGCGATGGGTATTGGCGTTCAGTTGCTGAATAAAGAGAAATGCTGCGGTGTGCCGCTGATCGCCAATGGTTTTCACGACAAGGCGAGGAAGCAGGCGCATGCGAATATCAAATCGCTGGATGAGGCGATCAATCAGAAATCCCTGCCGGTGGTCGCGACGTCATCCAGCTGTACGTTCACGCTGAGGGACGAGTACCCGCATCTGCTGGGCGTGGATAACAACCACGTGCGTGATGGCGTTGAACTGGTGACGCGTCAACTCTATCGCCTGTTGGAAGAAGAAGGGCGAACGCTGCCGCTGCGTAAATTGCCGCTGCGGGTGGCGTATCACACGCCCTGCCATCTGGAACGTATGGGCTGGACGGCGTATACCTTAGCGCTGCTGCAACGTATTCCCGGTCTTGAACTGGTGATGCTGGATTCCCAGTGCTGCGGCATTGCAGGCACCTACGGTTTTAAAAAAGAGAATTACGCGACCTCACAAGGCATTGGCGCTCCGCTGTTCCAGCAGATTGAAGAAAGCGGCGTTGATATTGTGGTGACGGATTGCGAAACCTGTAAATGGCAGATTGAGATGTCGACCAGCAAAAAGTGCGAACATCCGATCACCCTGTTGGCAAGGGCATTAGCGCAGCCAGAGTAGCAAACAGAAGGGGAGCAAAACGGGCTGTTCTTCCGTCCGTATTGAGAATAAGAATTTATCGCAAAAAGAACTTTACAAGTGCGAATGATAATGATTATTATTGCTGTGCGTTCTGGGGAACGGTGTCATGTGCCTGCGTTAATGGCGTTTATGACGATCCAGCTTCCCTGTGAAGGCACGACATTGCTCACATTGCTTCCAGTATTATTTAGCCAGCTCGGGTGCTGGCTTTTTTTTTGCCTGCCTTTCATCGACAAGCCTTCGTGATTATCTGAGCCTCGTTGTTTTTGTGGTCGACGCCATTAGCCTCTCTATTATTTAAACTATAAACAGCACTGGCGATGTCTATGAAGAGCGAGCATTGATGATTTCTTCCTGAATACGTGATCTGCGACTGCATCGCTAAGAAATCAATGAATTAGTGAAAAGCTGGCGATTGATGGGTGCCTCATACCTTTTTGAAACAAAATGCGGGTGTAGTGCTAAAAAATAATGGTCAGGCACCATTCTCTAAAAAGAACCCGTTTTCCAGTTATCTCGGGCGTGACGTACAAACGGGCTGTACTCTGGTGCGTCAGGTTTCAATGTCATATCATCATTAAAATCTTCTTTTTTATTAAAGGGAATGATCGGCCACTCACTCAGGTTGGTGAGCCTGTTTTCAAAGACCTGCACTTTCTTATTAAGGCTCTCCTGCTGTTTTTCTTTCGCTGTCCCATCCAGTCCTCCGCGCACGCCATGAATAAGGTAGGGTTCGAGCACGGTATAGCCTATATAGTGCAAGGCATGTATGGGGGGCCATAGCATTAAACGCATGTCACCATCTCGTCCGTTATACCCGCAAGCATTTGCAGAAGCGCCGGCTGAGACAGTAAGTAAAGCGCGTTTCCCCTTCATGACCCCATTTTCATGTCGATGCTGACTGTCATAAATTCCACCATAGACAAATATCCGATCCATCCACCCTTTCAGGATTGCTGGCATACCAAACCACCAGAAAGGAAAATGAAGCAGTAAAAGGTCGGAAC
This sequence comes from Pectobacterium araliae, assembly GCF_037076465.1. Lineage (NCBI taxonomy): Bacteria > Pseudomonadati > Pseudomonadota > Gammaproteobacteria > Enterobacterales > Pectobacteriaceae > Pectobacterium > Pectobacterium araliae. The sequence continues at coordinate 242,082 of NZ_AP028908.1, forward strand.
GTTTTAATAGCTCAATATGCCTGGCGACGTCTTCTGGCAACTTCTGCATGTTCCAGTGATGCCGCTGTTCACGAAGCGTGTCAAACTTCTCGAATCCTTGGCGATCAGGGTAAAAGTTCTTCCCCTCGCATGGATCAAAATTTTCACTATATAAATTGATTGACTCAACAATAGAGCCTTGTTTTTCAAATATTCCAGCCGCTATTGAGGCCAAGTGAGTGTTAAATGAGTGAGATTCGGGATGGGCAGTGATAATCAGAACATTCATGATAATTCTCCGTGAATATGGTTCACTGCCATAATGTTTTCTTTAAATTCAGGATGCAATTACGCACCTTTAGGTAACCATATATGGCATATCCAGGAAATGTTTACTCAGATAAGTGCTCTGCACGTGATGCTCTGGCCCTGATTTCGGGAAAATGGGTGATGCTTATTCTCCCCGCATTAGCAGCGCATCCGATGCGCAACGGAGAACTGATGAGGAAAATTGAAGGTATTTCACAAAAGGTTCTAACTCAGACTCTACGGCAGCTTGAGCGGCATGGCTTAGTTAACAGGAACGTTTACGGTATAAAACCTGCCTGTGTGGAATATAGCCTTACCAAAGTTGCCGGTTCACTTGTCGACACACTTGCTGCGCTCGACCACTGGGCCGAAATTAACTTCCCTGAACTTGACACTGCTAGGATCAAATACGATCAAGAAAACAGTAGGATTTAATTACGAAGGTGTAAAACCAATACGAGCTCATATTGAGACTGCCAGAAACATGGAGCTAATTTACGACATAAAAATTAGCACGGGAAAATAGATTCGTTTTCGTTTGATAAAGAAAACATATATCTCTATTTCCGCTGGTAGCATTTATTGGTCTCTGGTGACAGCGAGAGTTAATCATTTGCTGATACCGTGCCCGTGTAAATTATCCCGAGTAAAGTTGGACGCCTGTACAACATTTCGTCGTGGGTTTTCCGTTCTGATTTTTCGAACAGCGCGGTGAGTTTTTTGCGCTATCTTATTTACCGTCGCCCGTTACACTTTCCTTATCAGAAACGCAGGAGGAAAGAACATGATCTATCTACGTCAAGCGCAAGATCGCGGGCATGCCAATCACGGCTGGCTCGACAGCTGGCATACATTTTCATTTGCCGATTATTACGATCCTGATTTCATGGGATTCTCAGCACTGCGCGTGATTAACGAAGACGTTATCGAAGGCGGTCAGGGTTTCGGCACACATCCGCATAAAGATATGGAAATTCTGACCTATGTGTTGTCTGGTGCGGTTGAACATCAGGACAGCATGGGAAATAAAGAACAAGTGCCCGCGGGCGAATTCCAGATTATGAGTGCGGGCACGGGCATTCGTCACTCGGAATACAATGCCAGCAAGGATGAACCGCTGCACCTGTATCAAATCTGGATTATCCCGGAAAAAACTGGACTGACGCCGCGTTACGAGCAGAGGCGCTTTGATGTGCAGCAAGGGCGTCAGTTGGTGCTGTCCCCGGATGCGCGTGAAGGCTCGCTGAAGGTCTTTCAGGATATGACGCTGTGGCGTTGGGCGCTGAAAGCACAGGAACAATCGGTGTATCAGATTCAGGCTGACCGTCGCGTTTGGGTTCAAGTGGTGCGCGGCAGTGTTGAGATTAACGGCCAGAAAGCGGAAAACGGCGATGCATTTGCGGTCTGGGATGAAGCGGCTATTTCTGTACACGCCAGTGCAGACAGCGAAATTCTGCTGTTTGATTTGCCGCCGGTATAACGACGACTAAGAAATCATAGAGAAGCCCACGTAAGAAAGGACGCGGGCTTTTTATTCTCTTCACATCCCCGCGTTATCCTTCAGATTCAACGCCTTTGTCTTTACTTTCTTTATGCTTTTTTTGCTAGACTTAGATTACTGTTTTTCTGGCATTTTTAGCGATGATGAAGAAGAAAAGACCCGTTCTCCAGGATGTTGCCAACCGCGTTGGGATTACCAAAATGACGGTAAGTCGCTATTTACGTAATCCTGATCAGGTGTCCGCCGCGTTGCAGGAAAAGATCGCGATTGCGTTGGATGAGCTGGGCTATATCCCCAATCTCGCGCCGAATATGCTCGCCAGCTCGACCAGCCGGGCGATTGGCGTGCTGCTGCCGTCATTAACCAATCAGGTTTTCGCTGAGGTATTGCGTGGGATTGAACACACAGCGGAAGCGCACGGTTACCAGACCATGCTGGCGCACTATGGCTATCATCCTGACAGAGAAGAACAGCGTCTGACTTCACTGCTGTCGTATCACATTGACGGGTTGATTCTCGCCGAACGTACCCACACGCCGCGCACGCGTCAGATGCTGGACGTTGCGGGCATTCCGGTAGTCGAGCTGATGGATTCTGTCTCCCCTTGTCTGGATATGGCGGTCGGGTTTGATAACGTTGAAGCTGCGCGCCAGATGACGCTGCGCATGGTGGCGCTGGGGCATCGTCACATCGTCTATCTCGGCGCGCGGCAGGATGAGCGTACCCTTATGCGCTGCCGAGGCTACGAGCAAGCGATGTGGGAAAGCGATCTCAAAAGCTATTGTGTGATGAGCGAACGAGCTTCTTCCTATTCGCTTGGTGGTGAGCTACTGCGGCAGACGCAGGCGGAATATCCGCAGGTCGATAGCGTATTTTGCACCAATGACGATTTAGCCGTCGGCGCGATGTTTGAATGCCAGCGGCAGGGGTTGCGCGTGCCGGAAGATGTCGGCGTCGCCGGTTTCCACGGGCATGACATTGGGCAGGCGATGGTGCCGAAGCTGGCTAGCGTGCTGACGCCGCGTGAGCACATGGGGCGCGTCGGCACTGAGCAACTGCTGGCTCGTCTGCGGGGCGAGCCAGTAGAGCAGGAAATGGTCGATGTCGGCTTTACTGTGCTGGACGGTGAAAGCCTCTAAGCGGCGGTGTTAGCCTGCCGCACGAAGTGCTTCAACGCAGCGCTGCACGACTTCCTCTCGGGTGCCGTCAATATCGACCTTCAGTACATCTGGCTCATCGCTGCCCGGTTCTTCCAGCGCATCGAACTGGCTTTTCAGTAGATCTGTCGGCATGAAATGGCCTGCTCTGGCCTTGTGACGTTCCAGAACCAGTTCAAAACTGCCTTTCAAATAGATAAACACCATCTTTTCGTTCCCTTCGCGCAGGCGGTCACGGTAACGCTTTTTCAGCGCGGAACAGACGATGATGCCCGTCTCGTTTTTGTGCGCCAGACTGTAGGCGACATCGCTCAGTCGTTCTAACCACGGCGCACGGTCGTCGTCATTCAACGGCGTGCCGCTGGCCATTTTCTGGATGTTGGCACGTGGGTGTAGATCGTCACCGTCGATAAATTTTGCCTGAATGGCGCGGCCAAGTTCAGCGCCAACTGAGGATTTTCCACTGCCTGATACGCCCATCAGAATAATGCTTCGACCTGACATAATTTGATCTCTATCTCAAAATGTAAATTAAATGGTGTTTGATAGTTCCTGATTTTAACATGTTACCCGTATCATGTTACCGGTATCAAATGATGATGTGATACGCCTCACAAACAATCAGCCAATTTTGGCCCGGTGTCTAAGAGAGATGATTAACGATGACAGAAATAACATCCGCCTATAGCGCCAGTGTGCTATTAACCATCGCCGCAGGTGCGGTCGCACTGTTACTGGTGCTGATTATGCGCTTCCGCATCCACGCTTTTCTGGCGCTAACGCTGGTGAGCCTGATCACGGCACTGGCAACGAACACCCCTTTTGAGAAACTCGTTCCTACTCTGCTCAGCGGTTTTGGTAGTACGCTGGCATCCGTTGCCCTGTTGGTTGGTCTGGGGGCAATGATTGGTCGCCTGCTGGAAGTGACCGGTGGCGCAAATGTGCTGGCGGATACGCTCATCAATAAATTTGGTGAGAAACGTGCGCCTTTCGCGCTGGGGCTTGCCTCTCTGCTGTTCGGCTTCCCGATCTTTTTCGACGCCGGATTAATCGTGATGCTGCCGATTATTTTCAGCGTAGCAAAACGTTTTGGCGGTTCAATACTGACTTATGCGTTCCCTGTTGCGGGCGCGTTTGCCGTTATGCACGCCTTGCTGCCACCGCATCCCGGTCCGGTTGCTGCCAGTGAACTGCTGGGTGCCAACATTGGCCTGCTGGTACTGGTGGGTGCCGTGATTGCTTTCCCCACTTGGTATTTTGGCGCTTATCTGTTCGGCCTGTGGGCAGGTAAAAAATTCCATTTGCCGTTGCCGTCAACATTCTTGACCGAAGTAAAGGCAGATGAGAACCATACGCCGCCCCCGTTCAGCGTGGTGATGTGGGTACTGCTGCTGCCGCTGATCCTGATTTTCCTCGATACCGGATTGAATACCCTGACGGTAATGGGCGTGATCAGTGGCGATAGCAGCTTGGTGCAGTTCCTGCGTATGTTGGGGAAAACGCCGATTGCGCTACTGATTACCGTCCTGTTCGCCATGATTATGTTTAGCGGCCAGCATAGCCGTAAACACCTTGAGAAAATCTGTGAAGGCGCACTGGGTCCGGTATGTTCGATTATTCTGGTAACGGGTGCGGGCGGGATGTTCGGTGGTGTGCTGCGTTCCAGTGGTATTGGTGACGCGCTGTCGGGCGCGCTGGCGGATACTGGCATGCCAGTGATTGTAGCGGCGTTTGTGGTATCTGCTGCACTGCGTGTGGCACAGGGTTCTGCGACGGTGGCACTGACGACCACAGCGGCGCTGATGGCACCTGCGGTGGCCGCGGCGCCTGGCCTTAGCCAATTCGATATTTGCTTTATCGTGGTGGCGATTGCGGGTGGTGCAACCGTGTTGTCGCATGTGAACGATTCAGGCTTCTGGCTGGTTGGCCGTTTCCTCGAAATGGATGAGAAAACGACCCTGAAAACCTGGACGGTGATGGAAACGTTGCTCGGCACCATCGCGTTCCTGATAGCGCTGGTGGGGAGTATTCTCCTCTAACGTTCCTGCGCGGAGGGCGTTAAGCAAGCCTGACGCGCGGTGATAATGGATAGATCGTAAAGACGCTGTAAATACATCCCTGTACGCTCGGATTGCGCCATCCCTGGCGCAAACGCTTTACTCTTCTATTCCATTATCACCGTTTTCATTCTGAGAATCGTTTTGTAATGATTAGAGTAGAGCTTCGTTATCTGCATGATGGCGAAGCGCTATTTCTATAACTTCATATAAGCCCGCACGCCGTCGAGGAACATCTGCGTCGATAGCATCACCAGAATTAACCCCATCAATTTCTCCAGCGCACTCACGCCTTTCTCACCCAGCAAACGCAAGAACACATCTGACATCAGCAGGATGATGAAAGAGATCATCCAGGCGATAAACAGTGCCAGCGTCAGGTGGGGTAACTGATCGGGATACTGGTGGGAAAGCAGCATTAGCGCCGCGAGAATCGACGGCCCCGCGACCAGCGGAATCGCCATTGGCACCAGAAACGGTTCTTCTCCGGCTGGCAGACCGCTGCTGTTGCCTTCCTGCGAGGGGAAAATCATCCGAATCGCGATAAGGAACAGCACGATACCACCAGAAATGGATACGGTTTCGGTACGCAGGTTCAGGAACGCCAGAATGTGTTCACCCGCGAACAGGAAAATCAGCATCAGCCCAAGCGCAATCAACATTTCGCGGATCAGCACCACACGTCGACGTTTAGGATCGAGGTGCTTGAGTACGGACATGAAAATAGGCAAGTTGCCGAGTGGATCCATAATGAGCAACAGTAGCACCGTTGCGGAGATCATTTCTGTCATGTTGGTTGTTGCTCCAGTTACCTGACGGTGGCAGCGATATGATGTATTGGTCGCGATCTTTATCGTGAGTCAGGTTGATGATATTAGAATGACTGCTGAAAAATGCCGTACTATCGAATAAATTCACTTGCGACTTGATGTACATTTTGTAAGGCTGAATGACACAATTATTTACGGGTTTACGACACGACACGCGCAACTTCTGCGGCAGATCACTGAGTCAGCAATAACCAAGCGCTATCGACGTTAGCCAGAATTCTTTTTGTTACCCCCAAAGCAGGACAGTTACCATGAAAAATGTTGGTTTTATTGGCTGGCGCGGTATGGTCGGCTCGGTTCTCATGCAGCGCATGGTGGAAGAACGCGACTTTGATGTGATTCACCCGGTATTCTTTTCAACGTCTCAGCACGGCGAACCGGCACCCGCACTGGGCGGTCATCAAGGCGTGTTGCAGGATGCTTATAATATCGAAGCCCTGCGCGCGCTGGACATCATCATTACCTGTCAGGGCGGCGATTATACCAATGAAGTTTACCCAAAGCTGCGAGAAAGTGGCTGGCAGGGTTACTGGATCGACGCCGCATCCTCACTGCGTATGAAAGACGACGCGATTATTATTCTGGATCCGGTGAACCACGGGGTGATTCAACAGGGTCTGGATAAAGGCATTAAAACCTTTGCTGGTGGTAACTGTACCGTCAGCCTGATGCTGATGTCATTGGGCGGTTTGTTTGCTAACAATCTGGTTGAGTGGGTTTCTGCTGCGACGTATCAGGCGGCGTCTGGCGGCGGTGCGCGTCACATGCGTGAACTGCTGGCTCAGATGGGCGCACTGTACGGCGAAGTGGCGAAAGAGTTACAGGACCCAGCTTCTGCGATTCTGGATATCGAACGTAAAGTGACCGCGCTGACCCGTAGCGGTTCGCTGCCGACGGATAACTTCGGCGTGCCGTTGGCGGGTAGTCTGATTCCGTGGATCGACAAACAGCTGGATAACGGCCAGAGCCGTGAAGAGTGGAAAGGTCAGGCGGAGACCAACAAGATTCTTAGCACCAGCAGCGTAATTCCGGTTGACGGTCTCTGCGTACGCGTCGGTGCACTGCGCTGCCACAGCCAGGCGTTCACCATCAAACTGAAGAAAGATGTGGCGCTGCCGGAAATCGAACAACTGCTTGCCACCCATAACGACTGGGTGAAAGTGGTGCCGAACGATCGCGATATTACCATGCGTGAACTGACCCCTGCTGCGGTAACGGGCACGCTCTCTACGCCGGTAGGTCGTCTGCGTAAGCTGAACATGGGGCCGGAATACCTGTCCGCCTTCACGGTCGGCGATCAGCTGCTGTGGGGAGCCGCTGAACCGCTGCGCCGTATGCTGCGCATCCTGCTGTAATTATCTTGCTATAGTTCTCCTGCTTTTCTGGCGCAACATCGGTTGATGTTGCGCTGGTTTTATACTCACGTTATATCGGAAACAGAAATGAATGAATACCGACAGTGAAGAGAAAATACCGCAGGTATTGACTTGGAGAAATCAGAAATTCGTTGTAACAACGAATAACGATCTACTGGATATTGATGCCATACATTGCTATTTAACGCGTTCAAGCTGGGCAACGGGCATTGATATTGATACCGTTCAGGAATCCCTTGCTAACAGCCTTAATTTCGGGTTATTCACTGAAAGTAAGCAGATTGGGTTAGCACGTGTAGTGACGGATTTTGCGACTTTCGGTTATCTCTGTGATGTTTATGTACTGGAAGAATATCAGCAGCAAAAATTGGGAAGCTGGTTAATGGAATGCTGCCTTGACCACCCAGTGCTTAAGCGGCTGCGGCGTATTATGTTACTGACATCAACTGCACCATGGCTCTATGAAAAAGCAGGATATTCTCCGGTTAACAAAGAAAACTATGTCTGGGCGATTACTCGTCCTGATATGTATCAATCAAAGATCCATCCGGCTTTAGTAAACCCGTCAGATTAAGAGTCGTACCCCTCTATTAAGCATTGTTTCAGGCAATGTTCTTATCTCTGTCAGACCCTGCTCCTCGCTACGGTAACGCGTTTATCGGCGAAATTAGCCCTGCAACTCTGTCGTACGATAAATAAATCTATAATATTGGGTGTTAAGTTCATTTTTATGGGATAAGCCCCAATATGACGGATTTAAGCGTACGTGATCGACTGCGCAATACGTGTTTTTCACCAATTGCGATGATTCAGTCTGACGTCACCAACCCGCAACGCCTTTATCTCCCCATCACGCTACACTATCCAACTGTTCCAACGCCTTACGCGCTGAGATCAACGGGACGCGTACTTCGACCCGCGTGAATTTATCCGCCTCGCTGACTACGGTGATGCCATAGCGGTTGCCATAACGCGCTTTGATTCGGCGATCGACCAAGTTCATGCCTAATCCATCGCCACCGCTGCGGGGTTGGTAGGTGCCTGCGTTATCTTCCACTGACAGTTCCAGCGTATTGGCGTGCAGGCGTCCGCTGATGTGGATATGCCCGTTTTCAATCATTTGCGAAGTGCCGTGCTTAATTGCATTTTCGACAATCGGTTGCAGAGAAAATGCGGGTAGTCGCGCCTCACGCAGCGCCTCCGGCAGCGAAATCTCTACCGTCAGGTGATCGGCAAAGCGCGCTTTTTCGATTTCCAGATAGGCGTTGACGTGCTCCAGCTCGTCATTGAGCGACACTTCATCATTACTGCGCTTAAGATTTTTACGGAAAAACGTCGACAGAGACAGCACCAGTTGGCGGGCGTGAGCAGGATCGCGTCGTATCACGGCGGACAACGTGTTCAGCGCGTTGAACAGAAAATGCGGATTGACCTGCGCATGCAGTAGCTTGATTTCTGACTGTGCCAGCAGCTGTTTCTGCTGTTCAAAACGCCCGGTCAGAATCTGTGCAGAAAGCAGGTGGGCAATCCCTTCCCCGAGCGTACGGTTAATGCTGGAAAATAGCTTATTTTTGGGCTCATAAAGCTTGATTGTGCCGACAATGCGCTGATCTTCGCCACGCAGCGGGATCACCAGCGTGGAGCCCAGTTTGCAGTGTGATGACACTGAACAGGTATAAGACACCTCGTTACCGTCCGCGTACACCACCTGATTGTTGTCTATCGCCCGACGCGTGTGTGATGACGTGATAGGGGCTCCGACGTTGTGGTGGTCATCGCCCAGCCCGATAAACGCCAGTAGTTTGTCGCGATCGGTAATCGCCACGGCACCCACACCCAGCTCTTCATACAAAATACGGGCTACGCGCATACTGTTTTGTGGGTTGAACCCCTGACGCAGCGCTCCTTCAGCGCGGGCGGCGATTTGCAGTGCTTTGGCGGAAAACGCAGAGGTGTATTTTTCAAAAATAGCGCGTCGGTCGAGCAGAATGCGCATAAACATGGCGGAACCGATGGTATTGGTGATCATCATCGGTAGCGCAATGTCTCTCACCAGTTCAGCGGCATTATCAAATGGACGGGCAACCAGCAGGATAATCGCCATTTGCAGTATCTCCGCAACCAGCGCGGTCAGGCCGACGACGAGGGGCTTAAACAGCAAATCGATACGGTTGCGGCGTGCCAGATAGCGATGCAGCAGCCCACCGAGCAGACCTTCGGCAATGGTCGATAACATACAGGCCAGCGCGGTCATGCCACCCATCGAATAGCGGTGTAATCCGCCCGTTAACCCGACGAGAAAGCCAACAGAAGGACCGCCCAGCATGCCACCGAGCACGGCGCCTGTCGCGCGAGTATTGGCAATGGAATCGTCTATATGCAGCCCGAAATAGGTTCCCATAATGCAAAATACAGAAAAAACCAGATAGCAGACCAGCTTGTGCGGCAGGCGGATAGTGACCTGCATCAGTGGGATGAACAGCGGGGTTTTACTGAGCAAATAAGCGATCACCAGATAAACACACATCTGCTGTAACAGGGAAAGAATCAGATCAACCTGGCTAACCATGGGCGGAGTCTCATCATACACAATCGCCAAATTGTACTGCTTTTTGCGAGTGGACGAATCGATCTTTAAACAAAAGATGCTAATTACTCCTGCCATAACTTATTCATATAAATATAAACAGAAAATGTCGAGCAATTCCCAGTTCTTTTCTGGTTTCTTGACTACGCTAAAGAACAGGGCGTAATGCGAGAACCCTTTCATAGTATTCATTATTTTTACATGTTGCCGTCATTCGTTAGCAAGCTAATAACTCATTATTTTTATTGGGTTTTATCGAAAGTAAAGTTTGGGAAAAATATAAGCGGCGCATAACGTTTTATATCGCTTATTTATTTAATTCAAATGGTTAATCAGAGGATGAATACCATGTCAGCGTTTTCTGATGCGATTAATTCACTTATTTCCGGGCATTATGCCGATCCATTTTCGCTGTTAGGTATGCATCATTCCTCCGAAGGTCTTGAAGTTCGAGCATTGCTGCCGGATGCGCAGGCAGCGTGGGTTGTGGATGCCAGCAATGGACGAAAAATCGTCGAGCTGGAACGTGTAGACGAGCGCGGTTTTTTTTGTGGCCAGGTGCCGCGCCGGAAACAGACTTTTCACTATCAATTAGCCGTGACCTGGCGTGAAGAAACCTGGGTGATTGAAGATCCTTATCGTTTTGGCCCGCTGTTGCAGGATATGGATATTTGGCTGTTGGCCGAAGGCACCCATCTGCGCCCTTATGAGCGGTTAGGCGCCCATCTGGAAACGCTGGATGGGGTTGAAGGCACGCGCTTTGCCGTCTGGGCACCCAATGCGCAGCGTGTTTCAGTGGTGGGAGAATTCAACTTTTGGGATGGTCGGCGGCACCCGATGCGGCTGCGCAGGGAAAATGGCATTTGGGAGCTGTTTCTGCCCAATGTGAAAGCGGGGCAGCTCTACAAATATGAAATGATCGACAGCCACGGCAGCGTCCGGCTGAAGGCCGATCCGTATGCGTTTGAAGCGCAGATGCGCCCAGATACCGCGTCGCTGATTACACCGCTGCCTGAGAAAGTTCCGACCAACGAGGTTCGCCGTGAAGCGAATAGCCTGCGTTCCCCTATCTCCATTTATGAAGTCCACCTCGGTTCCTGGCGGCGGCATGCGGATAACAACTTCTGGCTGAGCTATCAGGAACTGGCGAAGCAACTGATTGATTATGTGCAGTACATGGGCTTCACACATGTGGAGCTGATGCCGATTAACGAACACCCGTTCGATGGCAGCTGGGGTTATCAGCCGCTGGGGTTGTATGCGCCAACGCGCCGCTTCGGCACCGCGCAGGAGTTCAGGGCATTTGTTGATGCGCTCCATGATGCGGGTATTAACGTTTTGCTGGACTGGGTGCCGGGGCATTTCCCCGGCGACGAATACGGTTTGGCACAGTTTGACGGCACCGCGCTGTATGAATATGCCGATCCGCGCGAAGGTTATCATCAGGATTGGAACACGCTGATTTACAACTATGGCCGCCATGAGGTGCGTAATTATCTGGCGGGTAATGCGCTGTTCTGGATGGAACGTTATGGTATCGACGGGCTACGAGTCGATGCCGTAGCTTCTATGATTTACCGCGACTACAGCCGTAGCGAAGGCGAATGGGTGCCTAACCATTACGGCGGTAAAGAAAATCTCGAAGCGATTGCATTCCTGCGTTACACCAACCACATGTTGGGTCATGCTGCACCAGCGGCTATCACGCTTGCCGAAGAGTCCACCGATTATCCAGGTGTCACGCTGCCGCCGGACTGCAACGGCTTAGGATTTCACTACAAGTGGAACATGGGCTGGATGCACGACACGCTGGCCTATATGCAGCAAGATCCGGTTCATCGCAAATATCACCACGATTTGCTGACATTCGGTATGTTGTACGCCTATAGCGAGAATTTCGTGTTGCCGCTGTCTCATGACGAAGTGGTACACGGTAAACGTTCGTTGCTGGATCGCATGCCCGGCGATGTCTGGCAGAAATTTGCCAATTTACGCGCGTATTACGGCTTTATGTGGGCCTATCCCGGCAAGAAGCTGCTGTTTATGGGCTGCGAATTTGCGCAAGGGCGTGAGTGGAACCACGATGCTAGTCTGGACTGGCATCTGCTGGATGAACCGGAAGGATGGCACCGCGGCGTTCAGGCGCTGGTGCGCGATCTCAACCATTACTATCGCCAGCAGCCGTCGCTGTATCAGCTGGATTTTCAGCCGCAGGGCTTTGAATGGCTGGTGGTGGATGACAGGGAAAACTCGGTCTTTGCCTTTGTCCGGCGTGATGAACAGGGCAATGAAGTGCTGGTTGTTAGTAATTTTACGCCGGTTCCACGTCACGGCTATCGGATTGGCATCAACCAGCCAGGTGGCTGGCGTGAGGTCATCAATACCGATTCTGTCCACTACAACGGTAGCGATCAGGGCAATGTTGGGACGATTTACAGCGAGGAGTGGGGCAGTCACCAGCGCCAGCATTCCCTTGTTCTGACCATTCCACCGCTTGCCACGCTGTACTTGGTGAAGGAGGTGTAAATGGCGGAATTGCAGACGGGCAAGCCGACGCCGCTTGGAGCCAGTTTTGATGGGCAAGGCGTGAATTTCGCGTTGTTTTCGGCGGATGCCGAGCGGGTTGAACTGTGTGTGTTCGACGAGCGTCAGCAGGAACAGCGGCTCGAACTGACCGCACGCAGCGGTGATATTTGGCATGGCTATCTTCCCGATGCACAGCCGGGCTTACGCTACGGTTTTCGGGTCGATGGGCCGTTCGAGCCGTCACAGGGTTTACGCTTCAATCCGCATAAACTGCTGTTAGACCCGTGCGCTCGCCAGCTTGATGGCTGGGTGGTGGATGACGTTTGTCTGCAAGGCGGGATTGATCAGCGCGATGAACGCGATAGCGCTGAGATCATGGCGAAGTGCGTGGTCACGGTTGAGGATTACGACTGGCAGGGTGACCAACATCCGCAAACGCCCTGGCGTCAGACGGTAATTTACGAGGCACACGTTCGCGGGTTGACGCAACGGCACCCCGATATTCCCGAAGACATTCGCGGTAGCTATGCGGCGTTAGGCCACCCGGTGATGATTGACTATCTGACGTCGCTGGGCATCACGGCGCTGGAATTGCTCCCAGTGCAGCAGCATGCCGATGAACCACGACTTCAGCAACTGGGGCTGCGTAATTACTGGGGCTATAACGTGTTACTGCCGTTTGCGGTGGATAACAGTCTGGCTACTGGCGACGACGCGCTGAATGAATTTCGCGATGCGGTGAAAGCGCTGCATCGCGCAGGGATTGAGGTCATTTTGGATGTGGTGTTCAACCACAGCGCCGAACTGGACGTCAAAGGCCCCACGCTGTGCCAGCGCGGCATCGATAACCGCAGCTATTACTGGCTGAGCGAAAACGGCGAATACTATAACTGGACCGGCTGCGGTAATGTGCTGCGCCTGAATCATCCGGCGGTGATTGACTGGGTGATGGACTGCCTGCGCTTCTGGCGCGAGGTCTGCCACGTTGACGGTTTTCGTTTCGATCTGGCAACGGTGCTGGGGCGTACTCCAGATTTTACCGCTGCCGCACCGCTGCTGTCTGCCATGAAAAACGATAGCCGCTTACAGGGCTGCAAGCTGATTGCTGAACCATGGGATATCGGACATGGCGGCTACCAACTGGGTCAGTTCCCGACACCGTTTGCCGAGTGGAGCGACCGCTATCGTGATGACATGCGCCGTTTTTGGCTGCATGGTGATATTTCTCTCGGTGCATTTGCCCGCCGCTTTGCGGCCTCCAGCGATCTCTTCCAGCAGCATGACCGCCTGCCTTACGCCTCCATCAATAAACTGACGGCTCATGACGGCTTTACGCTACGTGATGTGGTGAGTTTCAACCACAAGCACAACGATGCTAACGGCGAGGGCAACCGTGACGGTACAGACAGCAATTTCAGCAACAACCACGGCACGGAAGGGCTGGAGGCGGATGACGACATCCTCCAACGCCGACTCGCTAGCCAGAAGGCGCTGCTGACGACGCTGATTTTGTCGCAGGGAACGCCGATGCTGCTGGCGGGCGATGAACAGGGTCACAGCCAGCAGGGCAACAACAACGCCTACTGCCAAGACAATGAATTGACCTGGCTGCACTGGGAAAACGTCGATCGGGGCTTGCGTGAATTTGTCGCTGGGTTGATCCAACTGCGCCGCACTATCCCGGCATTACAGCAGGAAACATGGTGGCAAGAAGGGGATGGCGCGGTGCAGTGGCTGAACCGAGAAGGGCAACCGTTGACGCCGCAGCAGTGGGAGCAAGGAGAGCATCAGCTACAGATTTTACTTTCCGGTCATTGGCTTGTGCTGGTCAACGCCAGCCTGCATGCCGGTGCGTTCATTTTGCCAGAAGGCCACTGGCAGGTTTCACCGCCGTTTGATGAGACGAACCCGCCTGAAGGCGGGGTGTGGCACGGACAAGCGCAGGCGGTAGGCGTCTTGATAAAACAGACCGCCTAAGCGCAATACTGGTCACTTAAGCCGGTTATTAGGGGAAACACAGGGGGAGGTTCCCGCAGGGATACCTCACCCCTGTGGTCGCCCCGTGTATCTCGATGCTTAAACGAGCGGTATTTCCGCCTGAGCGCAAGCCATTAAAAGAATAATCAGGAGATAGCCATGGTGAACAACGATAAGCATGACCCTCTGATGTTGGCAAGACAGCTCCCTCTGAAATCCGTGGCATTAATTTTGGCCGGAGGCCGTGGAACGCGGCTGAAAGGGCTGACGGCATTGCGTGCCAAGCCCGCCGTCCATTTTGGCGGCAAATTTCGCATCATTGATTTTGCGCTCTCTAACTGCCTGAATTCCGGCATACGTCGTATTGGCGTGATTACGCAATATCAGTCGCATACGCTGGTGCAGCACATTCAGCGCGGCTGGTCATTTCTGAATGCGGAAATGAACGAGTTTGTCGATTTACTCCCCGCACAGCAACGCCATTCTACCGATCACTGGTATCGGGGAACGGCGGATGCCGTTTGTCAGAATCTCGACATTATTCGGCGCTACCGTGCGGAGTATGTGGTGATCCTCGCGGGCGATCACATCTACAAGATGGACTACTCACGTATGCTGATTGATCACGTGGAGAAAGGGGCTGAATGTACGGTCGCTTGCCTGCCCGTACCGCTGGAAGAAGCCAATGCTTTTGGCGTCATGAGCGTGGACAAACAGCATCGCATCCTCGATTTTGCCGAAAAACCGGATAACCCGACGCCGATGCCGGATAACCCGGATATGGCGCTCGCGAGCATGGGGATCTATGTTTTTAATGCGGACTATCTTTATCAACTGTTGGAAGCGGATCGCAACGCACCGGATTCTAATCATGATTTTGGCCAGGATCTGATCCCGAAGATTGTCTCACAGCGTTTGGCCTGGGCGCATCCGTTTACCCTGTCGTGCGTCACATCGGGTGAAGATGAGCACCAGTATTGGCGGGATGTCGGCACGCTGGACGCTTACTGGCGCGCCAATCTCGATCTGGCGTCAGTGACGCCGGAACTGGATGTGTACGATCTGCACTGGCCGATTCGTTCCGCCATTGAATCGTTGCCGCCCGCCAAATTTGTTCAGGATCGCTCCGGCAGCCATGGCATGACGATGAACTCGCTGGTATCCGGGGGCTGCATTGTTTCCGGTTCGGTTGTCACGCATTCGGTGTTGTTCCCGCGGGTGCGGGTCAATTCATTTTGTAGTATCGATTCGACGGTGATCCTGCCGGATGTCAACGTGGGACGCTCCTGTCGTTTACGCCGTTGCGTGATTGACCGTGCCTGCCACCTGCCGGAAGGCATGGTGATTGGTGAAAATGCGGAAGAGGATAGCCGCCGTTTTTACCGATCGGAAGAAGGGATCGTTCTGGTCACGCGATCGATGTTGGAAAAGCTGTAAACGCCATCGGCATAAAATGGGAGTCATAATGCGGGTCTTACATGTTTGTTCAGAGCTGTTTCCACTATTGAAAACCGGCGGTCTTGCGGATGTGGCAGGTGCGTTGCCCAGCGCGCAAATTGCGGCGGGCATGGATGCCCGCGTCATCCTGCCTGCCTTCCCCGATTTAAAAAAAGGGATCGCCGATATACAAATTGTGCGTGAGCTGGATACGTTTGCCGGACATGTCACTCTCCTGTTCGGCCATTTTAACGGCGTCGGTATTTATCTGATTGATGTGCCTGAACTGTATGAACGCGCGGGCAGCCCTTATCACGATCCGGCACTTTATGCTTACGCCGATAACTATCTGCGGTTTGCGCTGCTGGGGTGGATGGGGTGTGAAATGGCGTGCGGGTTGGACCCCTATTGGCGGCCCGATATTGTGCATGCTCATGACTGGCACGCGGGGTTGACCTGCGCCTATCTGGCAGCACGTAACCGTCCGGCGAAATCGATCTTTACCGTTCACAATTTGGCTTATCAAGGGCTGTTTGATGCCCGACATATGGCGGATCTCCATTTACCGAGAGATTTCTTTCAGGTGTACGGGCTGGAGTTTTACGGCCAGATTTCTTACCTCAAGGCAGGGTTGTTCTACGCCGACCACATTACGACTGTGAGCCCGACCTACGCGCATGAGATTACGCTGCCAGCCTATGGTTATGGTATGGAAGGCTTGCTACAGGCGCGTGAAGAAGAAGGGCGGCTGTCTGGCATTCTCAATGGCGTTGATGAGACGATTTGGAATCCGGCGCACGATCCTTTACTCACCAGCCATTACAGCCGCGATGCGCTAGCGGACAAAGCCGAAAATAAACGACGCCTGCAAACGGCGATGGGGCTGAAAGTTGATGACAAGGCGCCGGTTTTTGCCATCGTCAGTCGCCTGACCAGCCAGAAAGGACTCGACATTGCATTAAGCGCGATACCCGATCTGCTAGAGCAGGGCGGGCAACTGGTGGTGCTGGGCGCAGGAGATGCTGATTTGCAGGAAGGTTTTCTGGCCGCCGCAGCCGAATATCACGGTCAGGTTGGTGTACAGATTGGCTATCACGAAGCCTTCTCGCACCGCATTATTGGCGGCGCGGATGTCATCATGGTGCCCAGCCGATTTGAGCCCTGCGGGTTAACGCAGCTCTATGGCCTGAAGTATGGCACGTTGCCGCTGGTGCGCCGAACGGGTGGGCTGGCGGATACGGTATCCGACTGCTCGCTGGAGAATCTGGCAGATGGTCTGGCAAGCGGGTTTGTCTTTAACGATTGCAACGTAGGATCGCTATCCCGCGCGATTCGTCGTGTGTTCGTGTTGTGGTCCCGGCCTACACTATGGCGCTATGTGCAGCGTCAGGCGATGGCGATGGATTTTGGTTGGCAGATTTCTGCTCAGGCTTATGGTGCGCTCTATCAACGCTTGTATACCCACTAGTTTCCTGTGGCGCGTCATCCGCGTGCAATCTGAAAACGACAGGGTAGGATAACACTCACTTGGGAATGAATATTATGAACTCGCCGTTTATCTATACTTCACCAACGATCAGTGTGGAAGCGCTGAAACACTCTATTGCTTACAAGCTCATGTTTACCGTGGGGAAAGATCCCTCGATTGCGAATAAACATGACTGGCTGAATGCCACACTGTTGGCCGTGCGCGACCGGATGGTCGAACGCTGGCTGCGCTCGAACCGCGCCCAGCTTTCGCAGGATGTGCGGCAGGTGTATTACCTGTCGATGGAATTTTTACTGGGGCGAACACTGTCGAACGCGCTGCTGGCGATGGGGTTGTATGAAGATCTGAAAGCGGCGCTGGATGGCATGGGGTTGGAACTGGACGATCTACTACAGGAAGAAAATGACCCCGGCTTAGGCAACGGCGGTCTGGGGCGTCTGGCGGCGTGCTTCCTGGATTCGCTGGCGACGATGGCGTTGCCGGGGCGCGGCTACGGTATCCGCTACGAATACGGCATGTTCAAACAGAATATCGTTAACGGCAAGCAGGCGGAATCGCCGGACTACTGGCTGGAATACGGTAATGCGTGGGAATTCCCGCGCCACAGCACACGTTATAAAGTGCGTTTCGGCGGCCGAATCCAGCAGGAAGGCAGCAAGCTACGCTGGCTGGAAACGGAAGAAGTTATCGCGTGTGCTTACGACCAAATCATTCCCGGTTTTGATACGGACGCTACCAATACACTGCGTCTATGGGGCGCGCAGGCCAGTAACGAAATCAATTTAGGTAAATTCAATCAGGGCGACTATTTTGCGGCGGTGGAAGATAAAAACCACTCGGAAAACGTGTCGCGCGTGCTGTATCCCGATGATTCCACCTATTCTGGCCGCGAGCTGCGTTTGCGTCAGGAATACTTTCTGGTTTCCGCAACGGTGCAGGACATCCTCAACCGCCATTGGATGATGCATAAGACCTATGCCAATCTGGCGGAAAAATTCGCCATCCACCTGAACGACACGCATCCGGTGCTGGCGATCCCAGAGCTGATGCGTTTGCTGATCGATGAGCATAAATTCAAGTGGATAGAAGCGTGGACCGTGGTGAGGAAGGTCTTCTCCTATACCAACCACACGCTGATGCAGGAAGCGCTGGAGACCTGGCCGGTTGATATGCTGGGTAAAATTCTGCCGCGCCACCTGCAATTGATTTTCGAAATTAACGAACATTTTCTGGAGTACGTGCAGAAAGAAGTTCCCGATGACAACGAACTGCTGGCACGGGTTTCCATCATTGATGAAAATAACGGGCGTAAAATACGGATGGCGTGGCTGGCGGTGATCGCCAGCCATAAAGTGAACGGCGTATCGGAACTGCATTCGGATCTGATGGTGCAGTCCTTGTTTGCTGACTTCGCCCGACTCTTCCCCAACCGTTTCTGCAATAAAACCAATGGCGTAACACCGCGCCGCTGGCTGGCGCTGGCCAACCCGCCGCTCTCTAAGCTGTTGGATGACACCATCGGGCAGACCTGGCGTACCGATCTGAGTCAGTTGAGCGAACTGAAACAACACATCGATTACCCAGCGTTTGTGCAGAAAATCCGTAAGGTGAAACTAAAGAACAAAGTACGGTTAGCGACCTATATGGCGGAAAGTCTGAACATTGTGGTTAACCCAGAATCGCTGTTTGATGTGCAGATTAAGCGTATTCATGAATACAAACGGCAATTGCTGAACGTGTTGCACGTCATCACGCTCTATAACCGGCTCAAGGACGACCCTGAGGTTGAACGTGTTCCGCGTGTTGTCATCTTTGCGGGCAAGGCGGCATCGGCCTATTACATGGCGAAGCACATCATTAACTTGATCAACGACGTCGGGAAAGTGATCAACAACGATCAGGCTCTACACGATAAGCTGAAGGTGGTTTTCATCCCGAACTATAGCGTGAGCCTGGCGCAGCTGATCATTCCGGCGGCGGATCTCTCCGAACAGATCTCGCTGGCGGGAACGGAAGCATCCGGCACCAGTAATATGAAGTTTGCACTGAATGGCGCGCTGACGATCGGCACGCTGGATGGGGCGAATGTCGAAATGCTGGAACATATTGGTGAAGAGAATATGTTTATCTTCGGTAATACGACTGAGCAGGTCGAAGCGCTACGCCAGAACGGCTATAACCCACGGCAATATTACGATCAGGATGAAGAGTTGCGCCGTGTGTTGACGCAAATTACCACTGGCGTCTTTAGTCCTGACGATAGTCGACGCTACAGCGATCTGTTTGATTCACTGGTGAATTTTGGCGATTACTACCAGCTATTGGCAGACTATCGCAGCTATGTGGATACGCAAGATCGGGTGGATGAGCTGTATGCGAAAAAGGACGAATGGGCGCGCTGTGCCGTCCAGAATATTGCCAACATGGGTTATTTCTCGTCTGACCGCACCATCGGCGAATATGCAGAAGATATCTGGAACATCAAACCGATACGGCTGTGATGAGAGAAGGGCTTCTCCATTGAGAGCGAATTTTTAAAAAGACAACAGGCGTTCAATGAACGCCTGATTACTAAGGCTGAGGGATACATCAGCCTATACTTACACTTCCTCCGCCAACTAATACGCCACCACAACTTACGCCATCCCCAGAACGTACCGCGGGTTTGCCATCAACGAATACCGTTGATGAACCGCCGATGATGCTCCTACTATGACCGTGAGGAGCCAGAGGATCGCCCTGACGAGCCAACGGCAAACCGTCAACCTTAACCGTTGATGAACCCGCGGCGACAGGTGTCGGTGGATGGCTCCCATGCCCAGTGTCGTTATCGCCTAATTTAACTGCATTGCCCATATTGCGTTCCTTTTCGTAGGGTACTTTCTATTGCAAATACGATTTTCTCATTCACCGCGGTGCTGTTTTTTTAGCTTCTCTGTGGCATTCAAACAGGGTTGATTACAGCGTCATGTTGCCTGCTTGCTATTCCTATATTTTCACTGTTTTTAACGTCATCATTTTTAGAAAATAACCGGTGCCATATTTTTCTATCGGGGATCTTGTTATATTTCTCTACGTTTAACTCGCTATCAGGAAATGGCGCGGGGATGGATTTTATATGCGGAATGTTATGAATGACTTTAAGTTCGCCGTCAAATTTATCTGCTTCTTTCTTTTCCTGTATACTTTCTGGGATTAACTCTGCGTGGCGTAATGCTTGCCATGTGAAATCGATACAGCTATTTGCTGCTCCGTTATAATAGAGACTAAAATAGTTATTAGATTTTTTAAATGCGGTTTCTCCAAATTCTTTTAATTTTTCGTATTGGTATTTTTTGACTTCTATTTCTCTACTGTAATAGGGGTTTTCGTAGTGAATATTATCATGTTTAGTAACAATTCCCTTTCCTATCACACCTGACTTTATGGGGGCAAATCCATAAGAATCAGGTTCTTGATTTTTATCAGAGATAATTGATATTTTAAACCACATATGACCAGCCATTGACACTATTCTTTCCTTAGTGGTTTTATCAAGATCTGGATTTCCATAATCATCATTTAATGGTGTTCCTGGATAGGCTGTATAAATCGTAACAGTATATCTAGGTTCTAAAGAATCAATGAGTTCATCTACAAACTCTTTCCTGGCATGCGGTGGCGGGCATGTGGCACAAGCCTGGCCCGCATTATAGTTCACGTTTTTATCAGGGGATGCAAACTGTTCAATTTCTTGTTTTTTTTGTTCTACAGTGAGCCCCTCTTTTTTTGAAATATATTCAAGTAGCTCTTCAGTTTTATTTTCTGGCTTCATATAAAATCCTTTTTATTTTAAAAATCGCTGCTCTATATATATAGAATAAGTTAAATCATTTTTCTTCAATTCATTGTCGTCATTTAACATGTTAATGTGAATTCGGTATTGTCCATACTGTTTTATTTGATCCGTGATATAAAAAAACAAACTCTCATTTTCTATGGTATAAAAATCGAAATTTATCATTGTTTTTCTTTCAATTAACTCTTCAGTAAGATCATTTCTTATTTTATATAATTCGAAGTTAATTATCGGATTTTTATTTTCTTTTAATGTGTCAATAATACTATCGATTCCATTTTTTAAATCTTCATTTTTTACTTTTAATAATATATGTGGTGATGGTGATGATGCAGGAAATAAATATAAGATCTTTGGTTTTTGTTGAGGGGTATCCCAAAATATGAAATCGAAAGTCTCACCTTTTTTAAATAAATTTATATCTTTTTCTATCGAGTAAGTCTTATCTCCAATATAATTTGGTTTGGGGTTAAGGAAAAAATAAGGGTCATAAGAAGATGGCTTCATCCACTGATATAGCCACGTTCCTCCTATGCCGAGTAGAATTCCGATAAGTAGTAATATTTTTTTCATTTTTATATCACACCTTTTTATCTATTTAACAAAATATGTTTTTATCGTTATAAAATAATGTAACCCGCTTATTTTTAATTCTGGCCAGTCTCCAAGTACTTTCACTTTCAATCTATATTGATCATATGTAAAATCATCGCCGCTTAGGTCAACAAGGTCAAATCCACTAGCAGACGCAGAATTGTTTTTTTTATGTATTTTATCAAAAACTAAGCTTTCTGATAGATCGCTATTTACTCTATATATTTTCACTTCAAAAATAGAGGTGTCACCAATGTCTCCAATTGGTCCTTCTTCTAAAAAAAGATAATGTTTGAAAAAGTTAATATTTTTATCTTTGTCTTTATCTATGCGTAATACTATATGGGATGATGGTGGTGAAATAGGGAATAAATAAAATAACTTTGGCTTGGGTAATGGTGCTTTCCAGAAAATAAAATCTATAGAATCCCCCTTTTTATATAATTCAATAGGGATGTCTATGGGGTGGCCCTCTGATATTTTAGGCGATAAGAAAAAATAAGGATCAGAAGATGGCTTCATCCACTGGTATAGCCACGTTCCGCCTATACCGAGTAGAATTCCGATAAGCAGTAATATTTTTTTCATTTTTTAACGACTCCATGTCTACAAATTACAGATAAAAACGATAATTAGTTGAGTTCGATGTAATAGAGTTATTTTAAGGTTTTCTAATGATCAGTATTAATGTTTATTTTCCTCACCGCAAGTTCACTCATGATGAGCTTGTTTTTTATGCAGATACCGTAAGGTCAATGAACCAAAGAGTGGAATGCTTAACATAATAAGAAAAAATAAAAACGAATATATATAATCAAAATCTGTGACTTTAATAGAAAATATGAAAATAATGATTGTGACCATAGCGATATAATACTTTTTCATTATTAAACGCAAGAAGATAGAAACAACACTACAAGTTATTGTGTAGCTTGCGAAAATAATCCATGCTGCAAAATCCCAGCTATTAAAAAAATACGTATCCACATCCCTCTCACCGCAAAAAAAAGCATATGCAAATGCTAACGATAACCAAAAAAGTGTGGGTATTAAAAATATCCCAATAGTAGATGATTTTTTCATTACATATCCCTATATGATAGAATGAGAGAAAAAAGTCCTTTCACCAAAATTACCACATTTCATATACCCACTCAACCATGGATAAATACGATGCTTCAGTCAAGCCGATCCCTCTCAGGAAGAATATTCGCCCAGAACACGTTTACATAAATCACTAACGCGATAGTAACCAGGCAAATCTTCACCGCTCAAAGTATCTGCCCAAAACGTAGGGGCTTGTTCTAATGAATAATAATCCTTTTCTATTAACAAATGAAGTAACTCACAAATTGAGCGGTCATCATCAATGTTATGCTCTTTACAAAAATAATAACACTCACTGACAATAGATTTTACTGAGAAAGTTGTAGAGTTTTCCTGAGCGTCTTTGTAAAAATAAAAATCCTGTTCAGGATCACGCTGGTTACTGTCGTGAGAAACGTGATGTATTTTTTCTTTATATTTAACAAGTGTTTTAGAAAATATTTCATTAATATATCTAACTTCAGAATAGTCATTGAGAATATCAAGCTGTGACTGACTAAATTTTAAAAATTTCATTCTGCTCTTAGCCGTGAGAGGAAACTGAGCACGAACGGAATGAAAAACCTCTTCTCGTATCACTCCATCATAAATGGTCGCAATTTTTTCAATTGGTCCCATGAAGCAGAATAACTCCCACTCCGTCATCACATCGCAAAAAGACCAAATATTTCTCGGATCATAAAAACGGAAAAATACGGGTTTTTCTTCATTAGGGATCTGTACATGTAGATATTTGCGTAAATGTTGCCGCAATGCTTTCATTTCAGATGTTGTTTCCAACAGGATACCCCAAGGCGTTCTCCGTCGATTCAGCCAGTGGAAGACCGTGTCATCGACTTGCACCAGATGCGGAGCCAATCGTCCAATCTCTTCCGGTACGGGCTCTGCGTATAAACTGGCATGTGGGGGATCGAATTGTTCCAGCATCGAAAATAATTCGGGTTCTACCGCAGCATCTACTATTGCCCAGCGTGTTATCTCACTCACTTTTTTTCTCCTTTGCCGGACAGTGCGCCACAAACATCGTCCCGGCGGCGGCGGCCGCTTTCAATATCGCCGGATCGGCAGGGAGCGATACATCGCCCGGGCTGCCGCCTGAATTCAGGTTAATAGCCGGTCCTTTGATGTCCACCCCTCCGGCGTGGATAACCACAAAGCTGCCTCCGACCCTGAGCGTTAATTTGCTGCCGCTTTGCAGTGTCAGATCGCCGTTGCTGTCTACGCTGAATACGCCGCTGATTTTTTGCGTCAAATCCCCTTTAACCTGTATGCCCCGATCGCCTTCGGTCAGTGATAAATGATTGCCTGTGGTTTTATGATCCTGATTGCCTTCCACCGTGACTTTACGATCGTTGGCGACCACCAGTTCTTCATCATGTCCGATGCTGGTCGTGCGGTTATAGTCCACGCGCTCATCTTTGGAATTGAGCACCCGCACTGCCATATTTTTCTGGGCGTGGAGGAAGATCTCTTCGTTATCGGTCGCATCCTCAAAGCTAAGTTCGTTAAACCCTTTTCCTTTGTGAGTTTTAGAGCGCAGCGTGGTACGCGTTTTGTTTGCGGGAAGGGGATAAGGCGTTGGGTTGGTAACATGGAAAGTACGTCCGGTCACAATCGGCTGATCCGGGTCACCTTCAAGGAAGCTGACGATCACTTCATGGCCGATGCGCGGGATCGCGATCATCCCGTACTGCCCACCGGCCCAGCCCTGACTCACCCGCACCCAGCACGAACTCTGGTCGTTGCTCGCGCCGTATCGGTCCCACGGGAATTGCAGTTTTACCCGACCGTACTGGTCACAGTAAATCTCTTCCCCTGCCGGACCCACCACCGTCGCAATTTGCGGGCCATCCACCATCGGTTTGTACGGCATCACGGCACGCCACGTTGTCGTGCCTTTCACCACTGCAAAGCTGTTGCTCATCGTCGTCGGTTCGCCGCCGCTTTCTTCTTCCAGCGCCTGCGGCTGCTGCCCGACGTGCGTCACGCTCACCGTCTGCCATACTGCGTTCAGCGCCGCATTCGGATGATCCGTCAGCGTGAAGGTGTTGCCCGGCATCAGCCCCGCACAATTGGATTCCCCTTCGCTCGTCACCGCCCCTGAACGCAGTGCATCCAGCCGGTATCCGCTGAACGCCTTGCCGCTCGGATCGTGCTTATAACGCCCCGGATAGTCGTAATGCTGATAACTTTCGCGCTGGTGCGCCAGCTCGCTGCTCATTTTCTTGTGCGACAGCCCGTAAGCCGGTGTCCTGAAACTGTAGTCTTTCAGCTCGACTTCGGCCGTACTCACCCGCTCTGCGTAGTGGAAACGCCGGACATATTCGCCCTCGCTCAGCCCCTGAGTCGCCAGATTGAAGAACAGCTCCGGGCCTTTACTGAGCGCCCCCGCATCATCGGCAAAGACCACGCGGTGTTTCCCCTCTTCGTATTCGTGGAAGAAATACAGCCCTTCTTCCGCCGCCAGACGGGTGATAAACGCTAAATCGCTTTCCCGATACTGCACGCAGTATTCCCGTGGCGCGTGTTCATGGCGCAGCGCAAAGGCGTAGTCGGTAATCCCCGCTTCTCCCAGCAGCGCACCGATAATCGCCTCCGGCTTTTGTGCCTGAAAGATGCGGGCATTGGTACGCAACCCCAGCCGCCACAGTGCCGGGCGGACGTCCATCTGATAGCGCGTGCGCCGGAATCCGGTATCACCCTGCGTGAAGCCGCTGACAATCCCGCTGACCCGGCGCTTCAGTTCGCCTTCATACCAAATCATCAGCTCGCACGGCTGATCCAGCACCGCGCCGAAATCGATATCCGGCAACGCGCTCGCCAGACTCAGCGACAGGCTGAAAGGCCGGTTCAGCCCCTCATCCAGCCTGAAATCCACTACCGCAAAGGTGCCTGCTTCTAAGGCACCGACCTTTACGGTGAACTGTAATCCTGTACTGTTTGCCACCGGTCCTCTCCTTCTTCCTTCTTCCTTCGCCGTTGCCATGGCTACCGCACACCCCGGATTCTCCCAGAGCGGCACATCACAATCCTGATTAAAATGAAAACCCGAGCTGTGGTCTGAGTCTGCGCGCACCACAGTTCATGTTGATAAAAACATCACGTCAGAGAAAAACGCAGAAAATTTAGGGTGAATTGAGATACGGTGTATTCACGTCGTGGGAGACAACAAAATTGTAGGGTTGAAGCGGTGTGAATAATGAAAACGTTCCATGTGGCATCCTTAGCGTTATTCCTTTTAAAAAAGTACGCGTAAAGGATAACAAGATATTCGCAGAGCGAATAGCACAAAAAAGAACCGAAAATAAGCAAGGTCATTGATTAATAATGAAATAATTAATTTATTATTAATTAGATAGAGAACTAAATGGTGATGTAATTATTTGATGGCTGGGTACGATAAGAATATGTTGCTGATGCTTGATGCCTACTATTCATTATAGCCGGAAGACTTTTATCATGGGAAAGCTTCTCGACCAGGAAGCCTGATCGAGAAGTAGAGGCTGGAACAATTAACCCGCTTTTGCCATTTGCTGTTGGCGGTAGCCTGCCAGCCAGTCGCTGATGCGTTGTTTCTGGGCGTCATCAAAGCGCATGCCCAGTTTGGTGCGGCGCCAGATGACGTCGTCCAGCGTAACAGCCCATTCTTTTTCGACCAGATAGCGCAGTTCCGCTTCGTACAGGTCGTATCCGAAATCTTCACCCAGATCGCTGAGGCCTTTTACGTTTGCCAGAATCAGTTCGCTGTTTGAACCGTAAGTGCGGCTGTAACGGCGCGTCAGTGATTCAGGCAGATTGAAGCGGCGACGCAGCGCGGCGGCGTAGTCATCACGCGTGCCAGCGATATCGCCACCCGGCAGTACCGCACCTTTCGTCCAGGCTTTACCCGCTTGCGGGTAGTATTTGTGCAGTTTGTCCAGCGCGTGCTCTGCCAGTTTGCGGTATGTCGTCAGCTTGCCGCCAAACACGGAAAGCAGTGGAGCCTGACCGTTATCATCATCCACTGACAGCGTGTAGTCACGGGTAATCGCCTGTGGAGAATCCGATTCGTCATCACACAGCGGACGCACGCCAGAGTAAGTCCAGACGATATCGTCACGCGTGAGCTGCTGTTTGAAATGGTCGTTATACACATCCAGCAGATAACCCACTTCGCTATCATCAATCTTCACATCATGTGGATTGCCTTTGTATTCCACGTCGGTGGTGCCGATGATTGAGTAGTCATCCTGCCACGGAATGACGAACACAATACGGTGATCTTTGTTTTGCAGAATGTACGCCTGCGGCTGGTTGTGGACTTTTGGCACCACGATGTGGCTGCCTTTGATCAAACGGATGCCGTAAGGCGATTTCAGCTGTAGGCCGTCATCAAAGAATTCTTTCACCCACGGACCCGTGGCGTTCACCAGACCTTTGGCGCGCCAGGTGAAGGTTTCACCCGTTAGTGAATCAACCGCATCCACAATCCACACGCCTTGCTCACGGCGAGCGCGGGTGACTTTGGTGCGGGTACGGACTTCACCGCCGCGTTTTGTCACTTCCTGCGCGTTTAACACCACCAGACGCGCATCGTCCACCCAGCAGTCCGAATATTCAAAGCCTTGCTTCAGCTCAGGCTTAAGCACCGAATCTGCGCCGAATTTCAGGCCTTTACTGGCAGGCAGGCTGACGCGTTTGCCAATGTTGTCGTACATGAACAGACCGATGCGAATCATCCAGGCCGGACGCAGGTGCGGCTGATGGGGCAAACGAAAGCGCATCGGGAAAATAATGTGCGGAGCCATTTTCAGCAACGTTTCACGCTCAGACAGCGCTTCGCTGACCAAACGAAACTCATAGTGCTCAAGGTAACGCAGGCCACCGTGAATCAGCTTGGAGCTGGCGGAGGACGTGGCACAGGCAAGATCCTGTGCTTCCAACAACAGGACCGATAAACCTCGCCCAGCCGCATCTGCGGCGATGCCTGCACCGTTAATTCCGCCGCCGATAACGATGAGATCTTTGGTTTCCACGTTTCTTCCTCCACCCTCGAATAAATCAAAATGTTCGTTTTCGAGCATTATAATAATCGAAAACAAACAAATCAGCCAATGGTTAACCAAATAAAAACATTTATGCGTGATGAAGCTAACAATATGATGATAATTGTCACATTAAAGTAAGGGGTATTAAGCTAATACAGACCACTTAAGCCCGTGTATCTCGGTGCGTAAACGATCGGCATCAGGGTATTGGGCTGGGATTGTGCTGTTTTGTCGTTATTATCCACATTAGCGAAGCCCCGCTTTTTCTTAATAACCTTATAATCATATAGGTTTTATGCCGCCAAAGGCGGGTTACAATGACGCCAGTTGTTACTAACATCCTGTCTATTATTAACAAGGTTGTCACTTTCGATGGAACAATTTGAAGCTATTAGTATTGAGCAAGCCCATTCCCGCTGGCAGGAAGGCGGCGTTGTCGTTGATATTCGTGATCCACAGAGTTTTTCCACTGCCCATGTTCCCGGTGCGATGCACCTGACGAATGAGAGCCTGACTGACCTTGTGCGCGGCGCTGACTTCGATGCGCCGGTCATGGTGATTTGCTACCACGGCATTAGCAGCCGCAATGCTGCGCAGTATCTGATTAGTCTGGGATTTGATTCGGTGTACAGCATCGATGGGGGTTTTGAAGCCTGGCAACACCGTTACCCGCAGGATGTGTTACCACCCGTGTGAAAGTGGAAACCTGCTGCGTTTGAAGGCGCAGCAGGCGAACCATTATTGTTCCGCTGGTAACGGTTTTTTGACAAATACGCCGTAGCTGATAGCACCTAGCATAAGTAAACTAGCGCCGAAGATAAACACGTTGGTGAAAGCGCCTGTCATATCAAGAATGATACCCGTGACGATGGGGGCACTGGCCGCGCCGAGAAAACCACCGAAGTTCTGGATAGCGCCAAGGGAGGCAACCTGTGCTTTTGGGGCGATATCGGTCGCGAGTGTCCAGATCACGCCAGAAGGCATCTGAGAAAAGAAATATCCCAGGGAAAGCAGCGCGATACATAATGTTGTGTCACTGACGAACGGCACGGGAGCGACGAAACACGCCGCGAGAGCTGCACCGCATACAATGGGGATTTTGCGCGCGGTAATGGTGTTGGTACCGCGACGAATCAGACGATCCGAAATTATCCCTCCGCACAGCACGCCCAAAATACCGGCCATGAACGGAATCGATGCGACCCAACCTGTTTTCATCAAGCTGAATCCAAGAGAACGCTCCAGATAACTGGGTAACCAGGTGAGATAGACCCAAATGGTAAACATGATGGAGAAATTGCCCAGAATCATGAACCAGGTTGTCCTGTGTTTGAATAGAGAGCCCCAGCTCGCTTTTGGCACGTCTGGCTTTTGCGTTTCTGCCGCTTCGACGGGGCCATGGATTTCAGCTTCTTCCTGTGGCGTGGGGTTGCGGTAGAGCTTCATCCAGACCAGCAGGAGCGGAATACCCGCCAACCCAATGGCGATAAACATGCCACGCCAGCCCAGCGTTAACAACAGAATGGTCAGAATCGGTGGTGCAATGGCGTTGGCGATTTGAGAACCCGTATTGATGATGGCGGTGGGTAGGCCGCGTTCATTACTTGGGAACCAACGGTGGGTGATTTTAATTCCAGAGGTGAAGAATGGTGATTCAGACACCCCGAGTAACATACGCAGGCCATAGAACATGGCGTAGCCATTGACGAACCCGGCCAGAATAGTGAACCCAGACCAGAGGCCGAGCGCCCAGGAGAACATTTTTTTCGGGCCGAACTTATCGACCAGCCAGCCAGCAGGCAGGTTAGCGATGGCATACGGCCATAAGAATGCAGAGAGCAGGAGTCCCATCTGTGTGGAACTGAAGCCAAACTCTTTTGAAATGGTGGTGTTGGCGATACTGAGATTAGCGCGGTCAAGATAATTCACCACGGCAGCAATCAGTAATATGAAGATAATATTCCAACGCAGACGAGATATTTTCTGCGAAGGTGGCGTCACCGCAGCAGGTGTAGATGAGGCAGTTGTCTGTTTCATTTTATTTATTTTCCGTGAACAGGCTGAGGTGAATCTTGATTACCGCTTTGCGGATAAAAGATTCGCCGTGCGTTTGACAACAAGGGCGATGTAAATCTTCGGGGAAAAATACGGCAAACATTCCGGGTAGCAGATGAATAAAGGATTCGTTTCGCGTGTCGGTATAAAACACAATGTCGTTTTGTGCCGCTTTATTTTCGATAACCGTATGCTCTTTGGCTCCACGCGCTACACCAATACTCTCTTCTCCAGAGATGAGGTATTGAATATCAACAAAATTAAAGTGTGACTCTGCACGCATTTGTGCAACTGGCACCGTAGCGGTTTCTTGCAGCAGGCAAAACATTTTGTCTGGAATAATATCGTATTTTCCAGGTGCTAATCTGGAGAAATCGGTTTGGTTAATATAGTTAATTCCTTCTTGAATAATAGGATGCAGGGCATGTTTTTCCTGCGCCCAATCACGCTGATCGCAAATAATCATGATAAAATATTCCCCTGTAAATGCGGTTTTTATATAGGGTAACGAGAAGCGCTATTTATTCCCGTTACCCCTAGACGCTTATTCTTATCGTGTAATTTTTTTCTGGTAGTGTTCTGTTCCGTGCCGAATTTGATCGAGAATGACGGTCAATCCCCAATATTTCTCCAGTACGTCATCTTTATTGACGCGACACTGAATGCTGGTAAAGGTGCCGAGGCGTTGGTGGTAAACCTTGGCATTTTTCGGGTAGCCTAAGGTTTCAGTCACGGCGGCCAGAGATAGGAAGTCGGCCAGTTCTTCTGCCAGCGCAGGGTTCTCTTGATGATGGTGATATAACCATACATAAAGTTCAGGATGGAAATTGGTGAACACGCCGCTAAAGCCGCGTGAACCCGCTTTCATCGCGGGGAACGCGATAGCGGCATTGGCGTTAATGATATTGAGCGGCGTTCCCTGCACCAAATCCACACGGCGGGTGACGGTAGCCAGGTCACAACTGACGTCTTTTAGCACCACAAAACGGCCTGTATTGGCGCAATAAGTCAGCTCTTCATCACTCAATAGCCGACGATAAGGTGCTGGGCATTCGTATAGGCCGAGTGGAAGCGTCTCCGGCAGGGCGTCCAACAGATGATTCAGATTGGCAAAGAAGGTATCGCTGCCCGCTTTCTGTGGATCGAGATGATTAGTGACCAGCACCAGTGCGTCGATGCCGGTTTCCGCCATCGCAGAAAGCTCTTCAACCTGTGCGTCGAGATCGTCGCTGATATGGCCGGAGGCAATCACCGGTATACGGCCTTGTACGTGTTCCACCACAAAGCGCGCCACGGCCACGCGTTCTTCTAACGAGAGAAACTGCATTTCGCTAGACTGACATACGGCGAACAGCGCATCGACGTTTTTGTCTATGTACCAGTCAATGAGCTTCGCCAGACCGGGATAATCGACGTCGTTCTGCTCGGTAAACGGAGTCAGCATGACAGGGACGATACCATCAATTGTTTTCATTTATTTATTCTCCAAAAAACAGCGGTTGCGGGCGGTTTTCCGCGTTAGCGTTGCGATAAACGTGCAATAACTTGTTGATGTTCAGGCATGTTAGAGGCTCCTTCACGCTCAACGGCAAGGGAGGCAAAAGCCGATGCGTATGTGGCGGCCTGCACCAGGTTCTGCCCATTAGCGAGCGCGGCGGCAAACGCGCCGTTGAATGCATCCCCAGCGCCGGTTGTATCGACCCCTAGCGCCGGAAAGGCAGGAATATGCTGGAACTGCTTGCCGTCCAATAACAGCGCACCGCGGGAACCCATAGTGATAATCACGCGTTTGGCTCCCATGGCCGCGATTTTCAGCGCCGCTTGTTTGGCATCGTCAACGTCGTGAATATCAATGCCGGATAAAAGCGAGGCTTCCGTCTCGTTAGGCGTGATGACGTCGAGATAATCCAGATAGGGCAGGATCTCGCTGGAGTAGGGCGCGGGGTTAAGAATCACTTTCTTGCCCAACGTATGGGCCAGCTTGATCGCGTTCAGTGTTGCAGAAAAGTTATTTTCTAACTGCACCAGCAGCACGTCTGAGGTGGTGAGCTCTGACGCAATGGCGGCCACTTCGTCATCAGTAATGGTTTGGTTAGCACCGGGGTGGATGGCGATCATGTTTTCGCCGTTTTGCTGCGAGACGTAAATGATCGCATTACCCGTGGGTTCGCTGTCTGACTGGTACAGCTTGAAGGAGTGAATGTCTGATGCCGTAAAATGATCGTAGGCAAACTGGCTAAATTGGTCGGTACCCACTTTAGCGATGAAATAAACCTGTGCACCTGCCCGACTGGCAGCCATTGCCTGGTTAGCGCCTTTGCCCCCTGGGCCGATCGCGCTGCCCTGAGCCATGATGGATTCGCCGCCCTTGGGAAAACGCATCACTTTGGCGACGATATCAACATTGAACGATCCTAAAATACACACCTTGCCGTTCATCGAGTTTCCTTTCTGTTTGCTGGTTTGATGTCTGTTCTGTTTTTCTAACCGCTTCAGCAGCACTTCGAAATTCTCGCCAGACGGGGCGATTAATTCGGACTGTAAGAGACGTCGTACGATGATGGCTCCGCCGTAGCAGCGCTGAATCAGGTTCAACCGTGCCAGTTGATTCAAATCACTGCGGATAGTTTCTTTGCTAACGGCAAAGGACGTTGCCAGATAATCGACGCTGGCGCGTTCATGTTTGGCCAGATAGGCCAGAATCTGATTACGTCTTTCTTCTAGAAACATGCTTACCTCAGTTGTTGGTTATGAGCCTAAAGGAGAGTCTGCGGCTAAAAAGTGACTACTGTCATAGGATAATAGGTGAATCGGAAGTAAACGGAAGTTAGTAGAATGTTATCAGTCAGGAAGGGTGTTTTTACTTTTTCGACTCGGTCATGATGGCGCTCGTTGGCTGCTTATTCTCTAACGATAGGGGTGAAAATCAGGGTCAGAGAGAGAGGAATCGCAGGAAGTCGAGTGAGTGCCAGTGTGACGCAAATTTTTCCGCCCCTGCCCGGGGGGCAATATGATATTTTTAGGTAAATCTATTCGCTACGGATACACACCCATGCCAATCCGCGTTATTGCTCTTTCCAACCCGCGTCTGGCTCAGGCATTTGTCGATTACATGCGTACGCAGCAGATCCATCTGGAGATGCGGTCTCAAGGGCATGAAGCTGAGCTGTGGCTAGACGATGAAACACAGCTGAGAAATGTTCAGGAAGCGCTGGAGATTTTTCTGCGTGACCCGACAAACCCACGTTATCTGGCGGCCAGTTGGCAAACGGGAACGATGGACTCCGGTATTCAATACCAACGCTATTCTTTCCTGCAAACGTTGAAACAAAAGGCTGGGCCGCTGACGCTATCCGTGATGGTGGTGACGATTGCGGTGTTTATCCTGATGCAGATTTCGGGCTATGAGAGCGTGATGACCTGGCTGGCATTTCCCGCCGAAGGGCAGCAGGCACAGCTATGGCGCTGGTTCAGTCATGCTTTGTTGCACTTTTCCCTGCTGCATATTTTGTTCAATTTGATGTGGTGGTGGTATCTGGGCGGGCCAGTTGAGAAAGTGTTGGGAACCGGCAAATTGCTGGTCATCACGCTGGTTTCCGCGCTGGTCAGCGGCTGGGCGCAGTCTTGGTTTAGCGGCACCTATTTTGGTGGCCTGTCTGGCGTCGTTTATGCTCTGATGGGCTACGTCTGGCTACGAGCGGAAAGAGAGCCTGACGGTTATTTGGCTATGCCGCGCAGCCTAATGGCCTTTGCTTTACTGTGGTTGGTTGCCGGATATTTCGATATTTTAGGGATGTCGATCGCGAATGCAGCGCATGTGGCAGGGCTGATTGTCGGGCTATTGATGGCCTTTTGGGACACGTATAATAAAACAAACCCCCGGTAAATCGGGGCGTCTTAGGGGATAAATGTGAAGCAGACACAACGGCATGACGCCATCATTGAACTGGTGCGTCGGCAGGGGTATGTCAGTACTGAAGAGCTGGTGGATCATTTTGCGGTGAGCCCGCAGACCATTCGTCGTGATTTGAACGATCTGGCCGAGCAAAATAAAATTCATCGCCACCACGGTGGGGCGGCCTTGCCGTCCAGTTCAGTGAATACGGCCTATCATGACCGTAAAATGATGTGGTCGGATGAAAAAGCACGCATTGCCCGTCGGGTGGCGAGCCAGATTCCAGACGGTGCGACTCTGTTTATTGATATCGGCACTACGCCCGAAGCGGTGGCCTATGCGCTGATGCAGCATAAGGATCTGCGCGTGGTCACCAATAACCTGAATGTGGCAACGCTACTGACCGCAAAAGAGGATTTTCGCCTGATTTTGGCCGGTGGCGAAGTCCGCACCCGAGATGGCGGTATTATGGGGGAAGCAACGCTCGATTTTATCTCTCAGTTCCGCCTGGATTTTGGCATTTTGGGCATCAGTGGTATTGACATGGATGGGTCATTACTGGAGTTTGATTATCATGAAGTGCGCACAAAACGGGCGATTATTGAAAATTCTCGCTGTGTGATGCTGGTGACGGATCATTCCAAATTTGGCCGTAATGCGATGGTGAATTTGGGCAACATGGACTTGATCGACTACCTTTTTACCGATCAGTCACCACCACCCAGCGTACTGAAAATTATTGAACAACATAAGGTACAGTTGGAGTTGTGTTGAACCCGATGTGCCTTTTCCATGACGGACAAAGGAGGAGGCACGATGTCAGATTCTGCAAAGAAATCAGGTTCTTCAACGCGTTCAGTGGCTGTAAATAAGTCAGATTTTTTGACTCAGCCTGCTTCTTTTAATCACTTTGCTCTCGCCTTTGATGCAGCACAGTTTGCCGCCGCGCTGCTTCGCCAACAGCGGCTCGGTGGCGTCGCTTCCCTGAAAGCGATGACACCGGTGCAGTGCTGGCGTGCCGTCAGCCTCGCGCTAGCGGAACAGCTGCTGATGCATCCTGCACCGCCAACCTCTTCTCCTGACCCTACGCCTCAGCGCCATGTGAACTACCTGTCGATGGAGTTTCTGCCTGGTCGTTTGACGGGCAACAATCTGCTGAATCTGGGATGGTATGATGCCGTAGCCGACGTACTGGCAGAGCAGGGGCTGAACCTGAGCGATGTACTGGAGCAGGAAACCGATCCGGGTTTAGGCAACGGCGGGTTAGGCCGGCTGGCATCCTGCTTTCTGGATTCGATGGCGACGGTGGGGCAGCCTGCAACGGGTTATGGTCTCAATTACCAGTATGGCCTGTTTCGTCAGCATTTTGCGCAAGAGCAGCAACAGGAAACGGCTGATGACTGGCAGCGTGATACCTATCCCTGGCTTTTACCGCGCGCTGAGCTGGCGGTAGAGGTTGGGTTTGGTGGACGCCTGCAACCCCAGACCGATGGTAGCCTGCGCTGGCTGCCGGATACGGTTTTCCGAGGTGAAGCCTGTGACCTGCCGGTGGTTGGTTATCAAAACGGCGCCGCGCAGCCGCTGCGTTTGTGGCGTGCGACGCATCGCGATCCGTTTGATTTATCCTTATTTAATGAAGGTCACTATTTGCGCGCGGCGCAGGCGGGGATTTCCGCTGCCAGTCTGACCAGCGTGCTATACCCTAACGATAATCATGCGGCGGGCAAACGTCTGCGTCTGATGCAGCAGTATTTCCACTGTGCCTGTTCGGTGGCTGACATCCTGCGTCGTCATCTTAGCGCGGGGCGTGCGCTGTCTGCGCTGCCAGATTATGAGGTCATCCAGCTTAATGATACCCATCCGACGCTGGCGATCCCGGAGTTGATGCGCCTGCTGCTGGATGAACATCAGCTATCTTGGGACGACGCTTGGTCGATAATCGGACGCACCTTTGCCTACACCAATCATACGCTGATGCCGGAAGCGCTTGAGCGCTGGGACGAACGGCTGTTTGGCCGATTGCTACCTCGTCACCTGTCGATTATCCGGCAAATTGATGCGCAGTTTAAGGTGTTGGTCGAGCAAAAATGGCCCGGCGATCGACAGATATGGGCGAAGCTTGCCATCCGCCACCAGCGCCAGATTCGCATGGCAAACCTGTGCGTCGTCAGTTGCTTTGCGGTCAACGGCGTGGCGGCGTTGCATTCGGAACTGGTGGTGAAAGACCTGTTCCCTGAATACCATCAGTTGTGGCCGACCAAATTCCACAATGTCACCAACGGTATTACGCCGCGTCGTTGGCTAAAGCAGTGTAACCCGGCGCTGTCTGCGTTGATTGATGACACGCTGCCTATCCCATGGGTGAATGATTTGCCTGCGCTGCAAGGGTTGGAGCCCTACGCGGATGATGCCGGTTTTCGTGAGCGTTATCGACAAATCAAGGCCGATAATAAAACGCAACTGGCGAGTTATCTCCGCCAACAGTATGACATTGTGGTCGATCCACTGGCGCTGTTTGATGTGCAAATCAAGCGATTGCATGAGTACAAACGCCAGCATTTGAATCTACTTCATATTCTCGCGCTATATCGTCAATTGCGTGACAATCCGCATCTGGATATAGTGCCGCACGTCTTTTTGTTCGGTGCCAAAGCGGCACCGGGTTATGTCTTAGCAAAAAATATCATTTATGCCATTAATCGGGTCGCTGCGGTCATTAATCAGGATCGCCGCGTTAACGATCGCCTAAAGGTGATCTTCCCGGCGGACTATCGTGTCTCTCTGGCTGAACGGATGATTCCTGCTGCGGATGTCTCTGAGCAGATTTCGACGGCAGGTAAGGAAGCATCTGGCACTGGCAATATGAAACTCGCGCTGAATGGCGCGTTGACCGTCGGCACGCTGGACGGGGCAAATGTAGAAATGGCGCAGCAGGTCGGTGAGGACAATCTGTTCATTTTCGGCCATACCGTAGAGCAGGTCAAAGCGTTACAGGCTCAGGGCTATGAACCGTCAGACTATCTTGCTGCGACACCTCTGCTACGCGAAATACTGAATGAGTTAGCGAGTGGTGCATTCAGCCGTGGGGATAAAAACGCGTTTGCCCCACTGTTGGATAGTCTGCTGAAGCTGGGCGATCCCTATATGTTAATGGCCGATTTTGCACCGTATTGTGAGGTGCAGCAGCGTGTTGATGCGCTTTATCGTGAGCCGGATGAATGGACGCGTCGCTGTGTGCTGAATACCGCCAGAATGGGGATGTTCAGTTCGGACAGGGCGATTCATGATTACCAGACGCGTATTTGGCAAGCGCATCATTAGGAAAAGGAGAGGATGTTCAAGGTGGATAAACTGGCAAGCCAGCAAACCGGCATCGCGGAAAGCTATACCGATGCCTATGGCAAAGAGCACATTGTTGCTGCCGCAGTCAGAAACCAGATTCAGGCGATGATGGATGTTTCTGATAGCGGCAATGCGCCCCTGCCGCCTGTCCGTGTCTTTTTGCAAGGCCGAGATGCGGTCATCGAGCTTGCTGGTCACGGTGAATTCTTCTGGACGTTGATGTATGAAAACGGCGGTCAAATTCAAGGGCAGATAACCGGTGGTTCAACGCTGGCTTTGCCGGGCGTGCTGCCGCTGGGCTACCACTACCTGACGCTGACTCAGGCAGACCAGCGCTGGAGTTGTCGGGTTATTGTTGCACCACATCGCTGCTATGAGCCTGAAGCTTTACAGCAGGGAAAACGCTGGTGGGGCGTGACCGTACAGCTTTACACCTTGCGCTCGCACAACAACTGGGGGGTAGGGGACTTTGGCGATCTACGCCAACTGGTAGAACAGATTGCCCGCCGTGGCGGTGCCTTTGTGGGGCTGAACCCACTGCATTCGCTGTACCCGGCGTTAGCAGAGGCGGCGAGCCCTTACAGCCCATCGTCCCGCCATTGGTTGAACATTATTTATATCGATGTCAATCGGATTGATGATTTCCAGCAGAGTGGGGAAGCGCAGGCGTGGTGGCAGCGTGAGGAGACGCAAAGCGCCATCGCAGCGCTGCGGGCGGGGCGCTGGGTCGATTATGAACCGGTTACGCAGCTTAAGCTGGCTGCTCTGCGGCTGGCATACCGCTATTTTACTACCCGCAGTACGCTGGACCCGCGCATTAGTGCGTTTCGTCAGTTTGTTGTCAGCGGTGGACAAAGTCTGCAACTTCAGGCGACGTTTGATGCGTTGCAGGCTTACCTGAAAAAACAGGGTGAAAATTATGCGGATTGGCACCAATGGCCTGCCAGTTATCATGATGTACACAGTGAAACGGTAAAAGCATTCCGCCGTGAAAACAGCGATGAGATTACGTTCTATAGCTGGCTGCAATGGGTAGCATATGAGCAGTTAGCAGACTGCTATGCGCACAGTAAACAGCTTGGCTTGCCGTTAGGCTTGTATCGTGATTTGGCCGTCGGTGTCGCACAAGGTGGTGCAGAAACTTGGGACGAACGACAGCTCTATTGCCTTGATGCCTCTATCGGCGCACCGCCCGATCCGCTTGGGCCACAGGGACAAAACTGGCAGCTTGCGCCGATGAACCCCACCATGATGCAGCTTCGAGGCTATCAACCTTTTATCGATGTCTTACGCAGTAACATGGCGCACTGCGGTGCGTTACGCATCGATCATGTGATGGCGCTCTTGCGCCTGTGGTGGATACCGAAGGCGGAGTCGGCGGGCAACGGGGCTTACGTACATTATCCGGTCGACGATCTGCTAGCGGTGCTGGCGCTGGAAAGTCAGCGTCATCGCTGCCTGATTATCGGCGAGGATTTAGGCACGGTGCCGCCGGAAATTGTCAGCAAACTGCATGATTACGGTATCTATTCCTACAAAGTGCTGTTCTTTGAAAAGGACGAGGAGAACCGCTTTCGCGCCCCTGAGGATTACCCGCGTCAGGCGATGGCAACCATCACTACCCACGACCTCCCGACGCTGCGCGGCTACTGGCAAACTGTGGATTTATCGCTGGGGAGAGAACTAGGACTTTACCCGGAAGAGGCGTTGTTGCAGGAGCAGATGCAGCAACGTGAGAAAGCGAAGCAGGGGCTGCTCAACGCGTTGCACGAATTTGGGCTATTGCCGCAGCGTGTTGGCCGCAACTCGGCGCTAACGACAATGGGCGCACCACTGAGCCGTGGCGTTCATCGCTATATTGCTGATAGCGCCAGCGCACTGGTCGGGTTTCAACTGGAAGACTGGTTGGATATGGCCACGCCAGTCAATGTACCTGGCACCCACCGTGAGTACCCCAACTGGCGACGCAAGCTCACGCGTCCGCTGGAATCGATCTTCGCCGATCGCTGCCTTGAACGACTGGTTCGGGATGTGGATTTACGTCGTGGCGCGCCGATGAAAGAACAAAAAGTGTAAAACAGAACAATGCAACGCCTCCTGTATTAGGGAGGCGTTGGCAGAATATATCAGTGGGGAAATGGGATGCAGGAAACTGAATAGTACGAGTGAAACTTAATAATAAGAGTGCTCGCCACGCTGGTGTTCGGTGAGGTCTCTCACGCCTTTCAGCTCTGGGAAGGTTTGCAGCAGTTCTTTCTCGATCCCTTCTTTCAGCGTGACGTCGACCATAGAACAGCCGTTACAGCCACCGCCAAATTGCAGAATCGCCAGACCGTCATCGGTAATTTCCATCAGCGTCACGCGGCCGCCGTGGCCAGCCAGCTGTGGGTTGATCTGCGATTGCAGCACATATTCCACACGTTCCATCAGCGGGGCGCTGTCGTCCACTTTACGCATTTTGGCGTTCGGCGCTTTCAGTGTGAGCTGGGAACCTAATTGGTCGGTCACGAAGTCGATTTCAGCGTCTTCCAGATAAGGCGCGCTAAGCTCGTCCACATAAGCGGAAATCTTTTCAAACTTCAGTACGGTATCGCTGGCTTCTACGGCATCCGGTGGGCAGTAGGAGACACCGCACTCGGCGTTTGGCGTACCTGGATTGATAACAAATACGCGAATCTGTGTGCCTTCTTCCTGTTTTGCCAACAGTTTCAGGAAATGCTCCTGAGCAGCATCGGTAATACGGATCATAATAGTAAGCTCGATAGTTGACTGCACTTATCGGTTATAATACGCCCATCCTCCCCTTAACTACAAGGTTCGGTACAAACACCAGACCTGAACGCCCACCGCACCCTGAGCGAGCAATAGCCTGCTAATTTCAGCGGCGGTACTGCCCGTCGTGACGACATCATCCAGTAAAACCACCTGCTGCCCGGACAGCGAGATATCGCAGGAAAATGCGCCCCGTAGGTTTCGTCGTCGTGCGCTGGCGTTGAGCGTTTGCTGCAACGGTGTGCGTCGGGTGCGCTGCAAGTCACGTGGATCGTAAGCGCAGTTCAGCCAACGGGCGAGAGGGCGGGCGAGCAACTCGGTCTGGTTAAAGCCACGACGCCACTGGCGGTTCCGGTGCAGAGGAACGGTGAACAGGCGGTCGGGGCGGAACAGCGGAACCTGCCCGGTGAGCTTTCGCTCGCGGTAGGCCATCTGCCAGCGTAATAACAACTGTCGCGCAAGTACCGCCGCCAGCTCGGTTTTACCCGTAAACTTGAAATGCTTAAGCAGCGCGTTGAGCGGCGGTGCGTAGTCGCTGACAAAAGTCATCGATTGCCAGGGCGGTGGATTTTGCAGGCAGCGCCCGCACTGACGCGTGGTGTCGCCTGCGGGCAAGCCACAGCGCGGGCAGCAGGTGGGCAAACGGGGTAAATGGCGCTGACAGTACGAACAAATTCCCTGCTGGTTGTGACGAAGCGGCAATAAACATAGCCAGCAGCGTGCGGAGATGGTTAACATTGTTTTCCTTAAAGATCATTTTCCCTAAATACGGTTTTCCCTGAAATATATTGACCCTCATGCAAGCGTTAAGGGGTTCCCTGAGAAAGGAAGATAACGGATGGCAGCGTTGTATTGGCAGACCGAAGGCGCAGGAAATACGGATCTTGTGTTGCTGCACGGATGGGGATTGAATGCGCAGGTATGGCAAAGCATTATTGCGCGACTCGCCCCGCATTTTCGCCTGCATATGGTCGATTTGCCGGGCTATGGCAGAAGTCAGGCATTCGGTCCGATGTCGCTAAGCGACATGGCGGACTACGTGCTGGCGCAGGCACCGGAGCGTGCCGTCTGGCTGGGGTGGTCGCTGGGCGGACTGGTTGCCAGTCAAATTGCGTTGATCGCCCCTGCTCGGGTGGAAAAGCTGATTACCGTGGCGTCGTCGCCCTGTTTCAGCGCACAAGAGGGCTGGCCGGGCATTAAACCGGACGTATTACAGGGGTTTCAGCAGCAGCTCAGTGAAGATTTCCAGCGTACGGTTGAGCGGTTTTTGGCGTTACAAACGCTGGGAACGGAGAGTGCACGGCAGGATGCTCGGTTGTTAAAAAGCGTGGTGTTGGAACAACCGATGCCGTCAGTCGAGGTGTTGAACGCTGGGCTGGCAATCCTGCGTGAAGCCGATTTACGCCAGCCGTTAGCCGATTTAGCTGTGCCGTTCCTGCGGCTTTATGGTGCGTTAGACGGGCTGGTGCCACGCAAGGTGGCTGGGTTGTTGGATGATCAGTGGCCGAACTCAACGTCGGTGGTGATGCCAAAGGCCGCACATGCGCCGTTTATCTCGCATCCTGATGCCTTCTCCGAGCAGATAATTGCGTTCGCTCAGGCGTAGCCGACGATAATTTACATTTTCTCCTCAATTTCTCCACGATTTAACCGATGTTGGCAGTTAAGGTAATTTGGCACCTTATGCGCTAATGCCGATCGTTTACGCATCGAGATACACGGGGCGACCACAGGGGTGAGGCCTCCCTGCGGGAACCTCTCCCTGTGTTTCCCCTAATAATGGGCTTAAGTGACCAGTATTATCCTGAGCGCAGGGTTTTTCTCTGGGGTTAGTGAATCTATTCCGGTTGATAATAAGTAGGCTGCTCGTGAAGCAGCCACGTCAAAATATGGCTGAGGAGTGTAGGAGAGATGGCGAATTTTTTTGTCGACCGTCCTATTTTTGCGTGGGTGCTGGCTATCCTTCTCAGCCTGTGCGGTATGTTGGCAATCAAATCATTACCGCTAGAACAGTATCCCGATCTGGCGCCGCCCAGCGTAAGGATCACGGCTAACTACCCCGGTGCATCGGCACAGACGTTGGAAAATACCGTCACACAGGTTATCGAGCAAAGCATGACCGGGCTGGATAACCTGATGTACATGTCCTCGGACAGCAGCAATACCGGGCAGTCTCGCATTATGTTGACCTTTGAGGCAGGCACAGACCCCGATGAAGCGCGTCAGCAGGTGCAAAACCAGCTTCAGTCCGCTACCCGTAAGCTGCCGCAGGATGTGCAGCAGCAGGGCGTCACCGTCAGTAAAACGGGTGATACCAATATCCTGATGGTCGCGTTTGTCTCTACCGATGGCAGCATGGACAAACAGGATATCGCCGATTACGTCGCAACAAATATTCAGGAGCCGATCAGCCGTATCAGCGGGGTGGGCGAGGTCGATTCCTATGGGTCGCAGTATGCGATGCGCATCTGGCTGGATCCAGCCAAACTGATGGATTATGCGCTGACGACCAGCGACGTGGTGCGGGCTATCGAATCGCAGAACAGTCAGGTCTCGGTAGGGCAAGTCGGCGGCGTGCCGTCGGTGGATAATCAGGCGCTGAACGCCACGATCAATGCACAATCTTTGTTACAGACGCCGCAGCAGTTTCGCGATATCACGTTGCGGGTCAATCAAGACGGTTCTGCGGTGACGTTAGCCAATGTCGCGGAAGTAGAGCTTGGTGCAGAGCGCTACGATTTTCTCAGCCGTTTCAACGGTCAGGCAGCCTCCGGTCTGGGCGTAAAACTGGCGTCTGGCGCGAATGAGCTGGAAACCGATAAACGCGTCAGAGAACGTATCGAGGAGCTGTCGCAGTACTTCCCACACGGGCTGGAAGCCAAAATCGCCTTTGAAACCTCCCCTTTTGTTAAAGCCTCGATCACCGATGTGGTGAAAACGCTGTTTGAAGCGGTACTGCTGGTCTTTCTGGTGATGTACCTGTTCTTACAGAATTTTCGCGCCACCCTGATTCCCACGATTGCCGTGCCGGTGGTGTTGCTCGGTACGTTTGCCGTGCTGTATGCCTTCGGCTTTAGCCTGAATACGCTGACGATGTTCGCGATGGTGCTGGCGATTGGCTTGCTGGTGGATGATGCCATCGTGGTGGTGGAAAACGTGGAGCGAGTGATGAGCGAGGAAGGGCTCTCGCCACGCGACGCGACGCGAAAATCGATGGGGCAGGTGCAAGGCGCGTTGGTCGGGATTGCGCTGGTGCTGTCCGCCGTATTTGTGCCGATGGCTTTCTTTGGCGGCACCACGGGGGCGATCTACCGCCAGTTTTCCGTCACGATTGTGACG
Organism: Pectobacterium araliae; assembly: GCF_037076465.1. Taxonomy (NCBI): domain Bacteria; kingdom Pseudomonadati; phylum Pseudomonadota; class Gammaproteobacteria; order Enterobacterales; family Pectobacteriaceae; genus Pectobacterium; species Pectobacterium araliae. The sequence continues at coordinate 285,276 of NZ_AP028908.1, forward strand.
TCAATGGTTCTGTCCGTGTTGGTGGCGATGACGCTGACGCCCGCGCTGTGTGCGACGTTGCTCAAGCCGCTCGCCAAGGGGCAACACCACGGCCGTAAAGGGTTCTTCGGCTGGTTTAACCGCAGCTTTACCCGCACGTCGCTGAAGTATGAACGCGGTGTCGGCAAGATATTGATCAGCAGCGGGCGATGGCTGCTGCTGTATATGGGTATTATCGGGATTATGGCTTTCCTGTTTTTCCGGCTGCCAACCTCATTTTTGCCGCAGGAAGATCGGGGCGTGTTCACGACGCAAGTGCAGCTTCCACCGGGTTCGACGCAGCAGCAGACCCTACAGGTGGTCAACAAGATCGAGCAATATTATCTCACGCAGGAAAAAGACACCGTGACGTCTGTGTTTTCCACCATCGGCTCGGGGCCGGGTGGAAATGGGCAGAACGTCGCGCGGCTGTTTGTGCGCCTTAAAGACTGGAATGAACGCACGACGCCGGAGAGCAGCTCGTTTGCTGTGATCGAACGCGCGACCAAAGCCTTTCGCAAGATTCAGGAAGCGCGGGTGTTCGCCAGCAGCCCGCCATCGATTAACGGGCTGGGGAGTGCCGCGGGTTTCGGTATGCAGCTACAGGATCGCGGTGGGCTGGGGCACGACGCACTGATGGCGGCGCGGGATCGGTTGTTAAGTATGGCCGACAGCAATCCTGAGCTGACGCGTGTGCGTCACAATGGTCTGGACGACAGCTCGCAGCTGCGGATTCATATCGATCAGCGCAAAGCGCAGGCGCTGGGCGTGTCGGTGGATGACATTAACAGCACGCTGAAAACGGGCTGGGGATCGACCTATGTGAATGACTTCCTTGACCGTGGTCGTGTGAAAAAAGTTTACGTTCAGGCGGCGGCGACGTTCCGCATGCTGCCGGACGACGTCAGTAAATGGTATGTGCGCAACAACAGCGGCGGAATGGTGCCGTTCAGCGCCTTTGCGCAAACCGTCTGGGAAACCGGATCGCCGCGCCTTGAGCGTTACAACGGTTATTCCTCGCTGGAGATTGTTGGCGAGGCGACGCCGGGCGTCAGTACCGGTACGGCGATGAATATTATGGAATCGCTGGTGGGGCAACTGCCGGAAGGCTTTGGATTGCAATGGACGGGCATGTCGTTGCAGGAGCGGTTGAGCGGGGCGCAGGCACCGGCGCTGTATGCCATTTCGCTGCTGGTGGTGTTCCTGTGTCTGGCCGCGCTGTATGAAAGCTGGACGGTGCCGTTCTCCGTCATGCTGGTGGTGCCGATGGGCGTGCTGGGGGCGCTGGTGGCAACCTGGGCACGCGGTCTGGAAAACGATGTCTATTTTCAGGTTGGGCTACTGACGGTGGTCGGGCTATCAGCGAAGAACGCCATCCTGATCGTGGAATTCGCCAACGAAATGAACCAGAAAGGGAAGGATCTGGTTGAGGCCACGCTGGAGGCCTCCCGCCAGCGACTGCGGCCGATATTGATGACGTCACTGGCGTTTATTTTCGGCGTCCTACCGATGGCGACCAGCAGCGGTGCAGGCTCAGCCAGTCAGCATGCGGTGGGGACGGGCGTGATCGGTGGCATGCTAGCCGCCACCTTCCTCGCCATCTTCTTCGTGCCGCTGTTCTTTGTCGTCGTGCGCCGCCGCTTTCCGCCGAAGGAGAAGGCATGATGGAGCTATAGTGGTTGCCTTCGTCATTAATAAAGACGAGTAATGCACTTGTCTGACTACTCTCTTAACGGTGCGTGGTCAGACAACAATTTTATCGTCTGTGTGTGATGCAATTAACCTGAAACTGGCGAGTACATTCATTACAGCGTGCTACCAAATAAATAGGTGTGAAATTATTTATTCAATATTTCATACTCATGATAATTAAATATGCGACTGCTAAGTAAAAGCAGTAATGATATTATCTTTGATCTTTAAAATATTCTATGATAGAAATTTATTTAGGATGTATTAACTTTCAATGGAATGAATAGGAGTCGTAAATGGCTAGTGTTATCTATTTAAAAATTAACGGTGAGAGACAAGGCCTCATATCGGCAGGCGCATCCTCGGTAGATTCGATTGGTAATAAATATCAATCAGGGCATGAGGATGAAATTTTCATATATGAGTTAATGAATCAATTTACGCGACTGGAAAATGTATCTCTTCATCCTGTTGATATAAGAAAACCAATAGATAAATCCACACCGCTTTTAGCTCAGGCTTTGAATGATAAAGAAAAATTAAATTGCGAATTTTTATTGTATAGAACGTCATCCTTGGGTGGGCATGAAGTTTTTTTTAAAATATCTTTAAAAGATGCGATTGTTAACGATATTCGTTATTTTTATCCCCACTCATTGACGGATAATGATGGTCAACCTCAGGAAAATGTATCATTTAAATTTTCATCAATAACATTGGAGCATGTTATTGCTCGTACGAGTAGTTATATGCTATGGAGTGATTCAATTTATTGATTTTTAGAAATCCAAGGACGGATAAAGTAAATGAGTAAGCGATCAGAAATATTGGATGTCAATCAGGTAATATCAGCGAAGTATGGTATCATTTACACCGAAATATTAGGTTGGATAGACTTGGGGCATGCATCAGGTGATGACATCAGGAGTGTTTTGTCTCAAATGGAATTAGGTGAAAGTAAGCTCGATAAGTTTTATCATATTCGTTATGAACAAAACATGTTCGTTAAACGAAAGCTGGCAGGTACTGCTAAGTACAGTCTTTGGAAAATACGCCGAGGACGCTTACTATCTGAACGCCATAGTATCGCTCTTGCTATGATGATGAGAACGGGCATAGCATTTGAAGGAATGCAAGATAGTTGGCCTTTTAGCTGGGCTACAGACAGTGGCTTTAGTGGAGAAGACCTCGTGTCTGATTTGCTTGGGTTTTATCGAGCAATCCATGGTAAAAATTATCTTTCTGACTTAAAACCTGTTAGCAAGAATGAGTCAATTAAACGATGGGATTATTATGGCGCTGTTGGCAACTTTAAGAATAAAGGGTTTAGGCCTTTGTTGTTTCCTGATCCATCAAAATCACCAAACGCAAGGCCTTATCTAGGTGAATTACCCAGTTTTATGAAATCAGTGAAGCCATATTCAAATTTCGATTCTGGTGATGTCGTAATTGTAAATGACAGTGATTTTGGAGTATATTTAAACAATAAGAGGGTCTATGGGGATTAATAAGGGTATTGTTTTTTTTTTGCTTTTATGGCGATGGCAATATGTGCATTAATTAAACTAATGACTATTGATAGTCTTTCTTATACAAAGGAAAATTGGTTTTATGACCATTTCTTCTCAATGGAAGTTATAAGGGAGGCTCCCCTTGTCTCTCAGAATTATTACATAACCTATTCAGCCCATGATGGTAACAAACCTGAGACAAATATAATATTTTTTATGGGTACAGTTGACCAATTAAAATTGGAAAGCTATTTAATAGCTAAAGGATTTATTCCTGAAAATATTGATGCTAATACTATCCGCTGGCGTTCGCTGTCTTATAGTGAATATGACGTTTATCTGAGTGTCTACCCTGATAAAAAAGAAATTATTATGGCGGCAGTCGCTCTTGATTAGGGGAAATATAACGACAGTGCTGGTTTTTGCTTTTATCCCCGTCATACTTGAAGTTGTCGGTTCTCTGAGTTTTCCTGCTTACCCTATATTCTAAATAATTTAAGTTACGCGATAGCGACCAGCAGCGGCGTGGGCTCAGCCAGTCAGCATGCGGTGGGGACGGGCGTGATCGGTGGCATGCTAGCCGCGACCTTCCTTGCCATCTTCTTCGTGCCGCTGTTCTTTGTCGTCGTGCGCCGCCGCTTTCCGTTAAAGGAAAGAGCGGAGTAGGTTAGATATAAGTGAAATAATTTATGGTGAAATTCATCAAACTGTAAAAAAAGATAACTACGTTATGTCCTGCTAAATGACGCAACCAAGGACATAACAATGAAAGCTCGCTGGTTACTGCCTTTACTGGTTTCTGCTGCTTTACCGGGGATGGTGAAGGCTCAGGCTATTTATCCCATTGACCGCGCCACCATGCTAGCAGGCGGAAAATTCGATTTTAAAGTCGAGTTTGATGAAGTACTTAAGCCAGAAGATATCCGTATTCTGATCAACGGCAAGGATTACCAGCAGGTGCTGGGCAAAACGGCATCGTTTGTTGAGCGTGAAGATGGCGGCAACGCATCCTGTCCAAAGGGGTGACGGAAGGGAAAGCCGACGGTCGTCTGGCAATTGATGACCTGCAATATATGGCGTTTGCCGGTACATCCAGTACCGACTCTATCGCGGCCGACAGCGCCAACACCATGAGCGCCTACATGACCGGTCACAAATCCGGTGTGAATGCGTTGGGTGTGTACGTCAGCCGTAGTAAAAATTCACTGGATCACCCGAAGCAGGAAACGCTGGGTGAGCTGCTGACCCGTTCGACCAAGATGTCTGTCGGTGTCGTCAGCGATGCGGAACTTCAGGATGCGACGCCAGCCGCTGTGGTTTCTCATACCCGCCGCCGTGCGGATAAAGCCGAAATTGTCGAGATGTTCTACAACGTGCAGCCGACAGTCATGCTGGGCGGCGGTTCAGCCTACTTCCTGCCGAAAAGTACACCGGGATCAAAGCGTAAAGACGAAACCAACTACGTTGAGAAATTCCAGCAGGCGGGTTACTCACTGGTGACCGATGCGGATTCACTGAAGAAAAACGCATCACAGGCCACCAAGCTACTGGGGCTGTTCCATACCGGCAACATGGATGGCGTGATAGATCGTCGTTTCCTGAAAAATGACGTCGCCAAGAAATTCCCGAACCAGCCTGACCTGACGGACATGACGCAGGCGGCGCTGGATGTGCTGTCCAAAAACCAAGACGGCTTTTTCCTGATGGTGGAATCCGCGCTGATCGACAAAGCCTCTCACCCGCTGGATTGGGAACGCGCTTTCACTAACACCATCATGCTGGATCAGTCTGTGGCGATCGCCAAGAAATTCGCCGAGAAAAACCCAGACACGATGATCATCGTAACAGGTGACCATACGCACGGCCTGTCTATTATCGGTACGATCGATGACAGCAAACCAGGCACTGAGATGCGTGAGAAAGTCGGCGTGTATGAAGACGCAGGCTACCCGAACTATAAAGACGCCAACAAAGACGGTTACCCGGATGACCTGAACGTTTCTAAACGTCTTGCCGTGTTCTTCAACAATTTCCCAGATTATTACGAAACGTTCCGTCCGAAGCTGGATGGCCAGTTCGTTCCTGCTATCAAGAACGAAAAAGATGAATACGTTGCCAACAAAGCCTACGAGAAAGTGCAGGGTGCGGTATTCCGCGAAGGGATTCTGCCACGTTCTTCCGATACGGGCGTTCATGCCGTTGACGATATGGTGATTCAGGCGAGTGGCCCAGGTGCCGAACGTATCCGTGGCTATATGGAAAACACCGATCTGTTCCGCGTGATTGTCGATGCACTGGCGGTAAAACCGCAAGACAAAAAGTAATCCTACGACGCTATGAATAATGCGAAATGCAGCAAAGCGGGGGCAACCCCGCTTTTATTCTCTTGGTTGCGTGCGGTGCTGGTGATCCTCCTCCTTGGTGGCATCGCACCCGTGAACGCCACGCAGTCTGAACTCTCCTTCGATAAGCTGTATGCCTCTTACGGCGTGCTGGGTCTGGAATTCTCCAATGACGTCAAAGCGCTCTCCGGTAAACGGGTCACGATGCGTGGCTTTATGGCACCGCCGCTCAAGGCGGAGTCACAATTCTTTGTATTAACCAAAATGCCGATGGCGCTGTGCCCTTTCTGTTCGTCTGATGCGGACTGGCCTGAAGATATCGTTGTTGTCTACCTCGCCAAACGTCAGACCTTCGTACAGAACAACACCATGATTGAAGTCGAAGGCGTGCTGGAGCACGGATCGTGGACCGATCCCGAAACGGGGTTCGTCAGCCTGTTGCGGCTGCGTGAAGCTACGTTTGATACCCTTTAGGAGTGCCGATGGCTGAGTTATTGATTCAACACCTGAGTGTGACCTTCCCTGATACGTCCGAGGCGGTGCTGGATATTCCCGCGCTGTCGATTCGTTCTGGCGAACGCGTGGCGGTGATGGGGCCTTCTGGCTCCGGTAAGACCACGCTGGTGAATGCCATCACTGGGATGGATCACAGTGGAACGGGCTGTGTGCAGTGGGAAAAGCAGGATATCTGGCAGATGAACGAAGCGGAACGGGATCGTTGGCGGGCACAATACATCGGGTTAGTGATGCAGGACTTCCATCTGTTCCCCGGTTTGAATGCGCTGGAAAATGTCCTACTGCCCGCGCAGTTCCACCACTGGCGGATCCCTGCGGCGCTCAGGCAGCGGGCAGCGGATTTGCTGACGCAGGTCGGGCTTGATACCGCGAAACGGCCGATTGAAGTGTTATCACGCGGTGAGAAGCAGCGGGTTGCCGTCGCAAGAGCCTTACTTAGCAAGCCAGACATCATCATTGCCGATGAACCCACCGCCAGTTTGGATGCACAGAGCGGTGAGCAAATTGCCGATCTGCTGGTGACGCTGGCGCGCGAAAGTCGCGCAACGCTTATCGCCATTACGCACGATGCGCGTCTGGCTTCACAGCTGTCGCGCTGTATTCAACTGGAAAAAGGACGCCTGGTGGCGGACAAGCCCTATCAGGAGGATCGTGCATGATTCCATGGCGTCTAATCTGGGTCGACTGGCGTCGGCTCTGGCCGGGTGTACTGGTTGTGGTGTTGCTGATCGCGGTGGCGACAGCGTTAAGTATTTCAGTAAGTTTGCAGGAAAGGGCGCTGCGCATGGGCAGCGCCAAGGCGGCTGACCGTTTCGATCTGGTGATTGGGGCTCCGGGAAGTGAAACCCAACTCGTGCTGTCGTCCGTGTTCCTGCAACCGTCGGCGCTGACGCTGATTCCCGCGCAGGTGCTGACCGATCTGGAAAAGAACCCGCTGGTTGCCTGGGCAGCACCAGTTGCGTTTGGTGATTTCTATCAGGGGATGCCGATTGTCGGTACCACGCCGCCGCTGGTCACGGATAACGGTAAGCGACAACTCACCGCCGGACGTGTGTTCAACGACGGCTTTGAAGCCGTGGTGGGGGCGCAAACGGGGCTGACGGTTGGGAGTACATTTAGCCCAATTCATGGTCAGGTGGGTACGGAAGGCGCGCACGCGCACGATGACGTTATCTATACCGTGGTTGGTGTGTTGCCTGCGGACGGCAGCGCATGGGATAAAGCGATTCTGGTTCCGGTGAACGCCGTATGGCGGGTGCATGGTATCCATCCACCGCATGGTGCGGACGATGATCACGACCATAATGAGCATGAGGGTGAGCATGACGGCCATGCACATGATCATGATGAAACCGCACATGCGGAAGGCGAGCAGCATGCCGATGAGCATCACAACAACGTTCATCCAGCGGAAGGCGCGGAAAATGATGATCATCATGCTGCTGTCGCTCAGCCGGTAACGGCTCCACACGATGACGAGCACGGCGAAGCAGAAGCTCACGGGCACGCGCATCAGGCTGGTTTGCCCGCGATTGTCGTTAAACCGAAAACGATCGCGGGAGCCTATCAACTGCGTTCGCTGTATCGCAGTAACTCGACGCTGGCAGTGTTCCCCGGTGAGGTGCTGGTGAAGTTATACTCGATGCTGGGTGATATCCGCGAACTGCTGACCTATGTTTCGCTGGGGACTCAGGGATTAGTGGGCGTGGCCGTGGCGATGGTGGCGGTTATCCACCTGCGGCAGCGGCAGAAACAGATCGGCGCACTCCGTGCCTTTGGCGCACCGCACTACGGTATTTTCACGCTGATTTGGAGCGGGTTGATGTCGCTGGTGAGCGTCGGCGTGCTGCTGGGCGTCGGTCTGGGCTACGTTGCCGCACGCGGTATTGCAGTGGTGATGAGCGAGAAAAGCGGCTTTGTGCTGCCAGTGACGTTGGAGTGGGAAGATATCCACTTCGTCCTGCTCCTGTTACTGGTTGCCGCTGTCGTCCTTACGATCCCGGCGATACTGTCTTACCGACAGTCTCCCGCAACGGCGCTGCGAGGGGAATAAATGCGTCGACTCATTAGCTAAGCTGTGTTGGCATCGGGCGCGTTGTTTTGGCGTTCGATGCTGTCTTTTCTCCCATCTATAGACCCCGCTTGAATCGCTAAGACGATGAAAAGTCTATTCTATGGCTAGCTCAAACCGTAGGCAGAGGCATATACTTCGGCGGCGAATAAATAAATGGTGTTCCCTCCTCAGTACGGTCAACACGGATTGTTATGTTAAAGAACGGTTTTATCTTTTCAGGGCTGTGTTTAGTGCTCTGTGCTATCAGCAGCACGGCTACTGCACTATCCCCAGTGGCATTGAAAGACGGCATCAACCGAGTAGATCTCAATCAGGACGGCGGGAAGGATTATGTCGTCGTCGCCCAGTTTGACAATAATACCTCGCACCCCAATCTCGGGATGACTTTCTTTGTACTACGCCCGGACGGCGGACACAGCATTATGCCAGTTACCAACAGCAATACGTTTACCTGGTTTGATTATCGGCTATCCGCTGCGGCGGATTTTTTAGTACAGGATAATCGGTTGTTCCTGTCTGGAAAGCATTACTTTCTGGTGACGGCAAAGAAGCAAGGGGAAAACGTCTTTGATCCCACGAAAGTCCTTTTAACGATTTACGACTTTAAAGCCTCGCGGGACGATCCGGGTGTACCGCTCTATGAATGGTCAGAACGAAAGCGAGTAATAACGCAAGATACCTACCAATCCGTTGATGAAGCTTACAAGGAAGTGGATGAGGTGATGTTGGCAAAATGAAAATGTCCTCACTAATCACATTAGGGCTACTGTTTCCCCTCGCTACACTGGCACAACTTAGCGAACTGGATTACCAGCAACGCGTGCAAGATTTTTTTGATGCGGAGTCGCCGCTGTGTCTGGGTGAGAAGCAGTGGCCGATACATAGTCCTAAAGGCGACGCGCCTTGGAACAGCGGACGTTTGCACGCATTGGTCGATGCGGGTCTGGCCTACGCCACGCCGGAAGGAACCAGCACGATATATCGTTTATCGCCCATAGGGGATAAAAACTGGCGTCAGTACGGTGACTTGTGTTACGGCAGGATGCAGGTGGCGAGCATTGAGAAAATCGATCGCGTGAATCAGGAATTGACGGTGGTGTATTTCACTTATCGTTTAACGCCACTGGAAGACTGGGCACATAACCGGGCGTTACGCTTTGCCTTTAGCGAGCTGGATAATCTGGTTGGTGGCGTAGGGACCACGCGCTATTCGGCTACCATTCGTGAAGCGTTGGGTGGGGCGGCGAAATTGCAGGATTACCCTGTGCCAGTAGAGCTGGATTACTGATATTAAATAAAAAAACAGGGTGAACGCGGTTCACCCTGCTGCATTTTCCGCTATCGGCGCAATGCCAGAGGGATTAGCGCAAATCCAACATCGCGATATGATCCATATCGTCAAACGTCAGATTTTCGCCGATCATGCCCCAGATAAAGGCGTAGTTTTTGGTACCGACGCCAGTGTGAATCGACCAACTCGGGGAGATCACCGCCTGTTCGTTATGCATCACCAGATGACGCGTTTCATGCGGTTCACCCATCATATGAAAAATAATGGTGTCTTCCGCCATGTCAAAATAGAAGTAAACTTCCATTCTGCGTTCATGGGTATGCGTTGGCATTGAATTCCAGTTGCTGCCTTCTGCCAGACGCGTTAATCCCATGCTCAGTTGGCAGGTCTCGACCACTTCCGGCACCAGATATTTGCAAATCGTCCGTTTGTTGCAGGTTTTGACGTCTCCCAACGGCGCTTTTATCGCGTCATCCTGTGTGATGATACGCGTCGGGTAAACGGCATGTGCCGGGGCGCTGTTATAATACAGTTTTGCTGGTTTAGTCTTGTCGAGGCTGCTAAAGGCTAAGGCCTTAGCACCCTTGCCAACATAGAGCGCTTCCTCATTGCCAACCTGATAGCTTGTGCCGTCGATAACGATTTTTGCCGGACCACCGATATTGATCAGCCCCAGTTCGCGTCGCTCAAGAAAATAGTTCACGCCAAATTGTTTGCCGATGCCGTCATCAAACGTTATCTCACCATCCACTGGCATGATCCCGCCTACCACAATACGGTCAATGTGGCTGTAAGTCATGGTGTAGTGGTTTGGCGTAAATATTTTCTCAATGAGAAATTTCTTCCTCAGTTCGGTGGTATCAAGCGTTTTCGCATGCTCACTGTGTACACTTTGTCTTACGTCCATTTTGCTACCTTTTTATGCGTGTTTAGGTGAAAAGCGTTTTGCCCATAATGCCGTAATGATGGGCACCAATACTGACGTCACGATCACACTGGTGGCGACCAACGCTGTCGCCTGTTGAGCGACTGGTGCGAATTCTGGCGCCATATTTGCGATCAACAGGGGCGTCGCGACGGAGGCACCTGCGCTGCTGGATGCGGCTATGCCTGCGGTTCCATTACCGCCGCCGATAAATTTGTCCGCCAGAATCAATGGAATACCGGTAACAATAATCACCAATACGCCGAGGAAAATACCAGCGAACCCCGTTTGTAGAATCACCGATAAATTAATCGTATTGCCCAACGCAAAGGCGAAGAAAGGGATCAGCGTTTGTACTGAGTTGCCGAACAGCTTTCTCAAGTCCGAGTCCAGATTACCCAACGTAAAACCAATCAGGAAAGGCAGTACGGCACCGACAAATAGCTGGGGTTCAAAGGTCGCGATACCGCTGGCACCCAGAATGACCATGGTCATTAACGGGCCGGATTCCAGAGACATCAGCACGAAGGCTCCCGCTTCTTCTTTCGAACCGTACTGGTTCATCAATGCGGCGTACAGCCCACCGTTCGTCATGTCCATTGACGCGACCAGCGCAAGCACGGAGATTCCGGCCAGCAAACCATTTTGGATGCCATCACCCGGTAAGAACGTACCCGCGATCAGCGCCACAATCCAGGCGGTGGCGAGTTTGGTCACCACCAGAACGCCCGATTTTTTCAGCATCGTTCCCGTCGCTTTAAGCTCAATAGACGCGCCCATGCAGAAAAACCAGACGGCCAGAATCGGGATCGTGCCAGTAATCATACCGTTGCTGAAAGAACCTAAATATTTCCCAGCCCCCGGCGTAAAGGTATTACAGAATGCGCCCAAAAAGAGCGGAACCAGCATTAATCCCCCAGGGATTTTATCAATAGCTTGTTTGATTTTCATAACAGTCCTGATTGTAAAAATAGAAATGTGTTCATCCCGCCGTCAATAAAGACAGAGATTGTTTGTATAACGTCATCAATAGAAGGGAAACTCTATTTCATTAATTATTGAAGATGGTCGTCCTTATTATAAAGTTGATCATTCATATTTTTCAGTATCTTAATATTTAGCGTTGTGATGTTTTTTTAGTGATAGAAAACCTTTCCGTAATGCTTAGCAAGCTTTTACAGATAATGATGTCGTGACTATCGCCATGAAAATCTCAATGAATTATGAATTGAAATTCACTATGGATATTTAATAAAAATATATTATCTACTATCAATATTCCTACTGTTGATATGAGCAGTGATCGCTTTGCTGGTTTTAATCAGGCTTGCCAAATGTTTCTCTTTTTTTCCATTAGCATATTGCGATTGCATCCCGTTAACGCCGATGGCGGCGATGACTTCACCGTCCTGATTAAAAATCGGTGCAGCCATACAACAAATTTCTTCTATATCTTCACCATCGTCTATTGCCCAGCCTTGTTCCTTAACGGTCTTTAGGTGTTGTAGAAAATCGTCTTTATTGGTAATTGTCCGAGGCGTTAAATATTCAAACGTACAATCGGTAATCAGTGATTCAATTCTTTCCTCTGGTAGCCACGCTACGAGTACTTTTCCGAGAGACATACGGTTAAAAATAATTTTCTTACCTTCCCAGGATGTTTTGACAATCGCTTTGGGAGATTCTACTTTACTCAGGAAGAAGCCATTATCGCCGTCCAGAATACCAAGATGGCAGGTCAATTCCGTCTCTTTGACCAATTCATGCATAAAATTAATCGTATCTTTACGCAGATCAATATTTTTTATTACCAGCCCGCCCAGCTCAAATAGTCTCAACCCCAAAACATAACGTCCGTCGGCGCGCTGGCGTAATAGCTGTGTGACCACCAGCACTTCCAATAGATGATGTACGCTGCTTTTGGGGATAGACAAATCAGTACATATCTCAGTGAAACTGGCTTCGTCATGTTTAGCGATGTAGTCAATAATCATCACTAAACGGACGGCTGCCGGCGCTTTACTGTGTTCGAGCTGTTGGAATATATTCATGATGTTCTATATATAAAACTATGGTTTCCTATATAGAACAATAATAATGCAACGGTAATTTATTTACCTAGATACAGATCACAAAACGATCTCAAATAGGTTGAATATTTCAATATAAATGAAATGTAGTTTTATTAGGGAAACAAAATAGCGATATTGGGGCGGGGAAAAGAAAGATTCCTGACCTTATTTTCATAAGACAAGGAATTTTTTAAATAATAATAGAATGGCGATTAGCTAATACGGGTCACTTAAGCCCGTTATTTGGGGAAACACACGGGGAGGTTCCCGCAGGGATGCCTCACCCCTGTGGTCGCCCCGTGTATCTCGATGCTTAAACGATAGGCATGAGGTGATTAACGTTTTTTAAAGGCGGCGGCCAGTGCATCACCCATTGCGCTGTTGCCTGTGACAGGAGTGCTAGCGGGACGAGGTCGTGATTTACCGGCTGGCTGACGCGATGAGGTATTGCTATCGCCACGCGGATTGCCACCGCCACGGCGCGACGCGGTGTCACCCGGTTGCTCATCAAGCCGCATCGTCAGCGCGATGCGCTTACGTTGCAGATCCACTTCCATCACTTTCACTTTCACGATATCGCCTGCTTTCACCACTTTGTGTGGATCGTCGACGAAATGGTCGGCCAGCGATGAAATATGGACCAAGCCATCCTGATGGACGCCGATATCCACAAACGCGCCAAAGTTGGTGACGTTGGTGACTGCGCCTTCCAGAATCATGCCCGGCAGCAGATCGTTTAAGGTTTCCACGCCGTCAGCGAAGCTGGCCGTTTTGAACTCAGGGCGCGGATCGCGACCCGGCTTTTCCAGCTCTTTGATGATGTCTGTCACCGTTGGTACGCCGAAACGCTCGTCGGTGAAATCCGACGGTTTCAGGTTACGCAGCGCATTGGGATTCCCCATTAGCTCCTGCAACGCCTGCTCGGTTGCAGCCAGAATACGCTCCACAATCGGATAGGCTTCCGGGTGAACGGTAGAGGCATCCAGTGGGTTATTGCCGTGGTTGATGCGCAGGAAGCCCGCGCACTGTTCAAAGGCTTTTGGCCCCAGACGGCTGACTTTCAGCAGTTGTTCGCGGTTATGGAAGCGGCCATTCTCATCACGCCAGGTCACAATATTTTGCGCCATCATGCGCGTCAGCCCGGCGACACGTGTTAACAGCGCCACGGACGCCGTATTGAGATCAACGCCGACGGCGTTTACGCAGTCTTCGACCACCGCATCCAGCTTCTTCGCCAGCAGGCTTTGGCTTACGTCATGCTGATACTGACCCACGCCGATGGATTTCGGATCGATCTTCACCAGTTCCGCCAGCGGATCCTGCAAACGACGGGCGATAGACACCGCACCACGCAGCGAGACATCCAGATCGGGGAATTCCAGCGCGGCTAGCTCGGACGCGGAGTACACCGATGCGCCCGCTTCGCTGACGATCACTTTCTGTGCGTTGATATTCGGGAACTGCTTCTGCGTGTCGAGGAAGAAGCGCTCGGTTTCACGCGAGGCGGTGCCGTTACCAATCGCCACCAGTTCAACCTGATGTTTGAGGCACAGTGCCGCGATGATTGGAGCCGCTTTAGCCGCCTGACCGGTATGCGGATAAATCGTGTCGGTCGCGACCAGCTTGCCAGTGGCATCCACTACCGCGACTTTTACGCCGGTTCGCAGGCCGGGATCGAGACCCATGGTGGCGCGCATGCCCGCCGGAGCGGCCATCAGCAGATCGTGCATGTTGCGGGCGAAGACGTTAATCGCCTCGTCTTCAGCTTTTTCACGCACGCTGCCCATCAATTCGGTTTCAAGGTGCAGCAGCACTTTAATGCGCCACGTCCAGCTAATGACGGCACGTCGCCAGCTGTCTGCCGCGGCATTTCCTAAACGCAGATTCAGGTGGTCGATAATAATCTGTTCGCAGTAGCTTTCACGCGGCGCTTCTTCGTGCTGTGGATCGGCATTCAACGCCAGTTGCAGCACGCCTTCATTACGACCGCGGAACATCGCCAGTGCGCGGTGTGAAGGTACCTGAGCAATCGGTTCGTGATGATCGAAGTAATCGCGGAACTTCGCGCCTTCTTCCTCTTTCCCTTCTACGACGCGGGAAACCAGATGGGCATTTTTCCACAGATAGTTACGCACTTTTGCCAGCAGCGTGGCGTCTTCTACAAAGCGTTCCATCAGAATGTAACGTGCGCCGTCCAGCGCCGCTTTCACGTCTGCCACGCCTTTATCGGCATCGACATAAGCCTGTGCCGTCAGCTCCGGCTCCTGGCTCGGGTCTTGCCATAGGCTATCGGCCAGTGGTTCCAAACCGGCTTCAATCGCGATTTGTCCACGCGTGCGGCGTTTAGGTTTGTACGGTAGATAGAGATCTTCCAGCTCGGTTTTGCTCAGCGTGCCGTTAATGGCGGTGGCGAGTTGTGCCGTTAACTTGCCCTGCTCATCGATGGATTTCAGAATCGTCTGGCGTCGGTCTTCCAGTTCACGCAGGTAACCGAGGCGTGTTTCGAGCTGGCGCAGTTGAGTGTCATCCAGTCCACCAGTCACTTCTTTACGGTAACGGGCGATAAAAGGGACGGTATTTCCTTCGTCCAGTAGGCGGACTGCCGCGTCTACCTGCTCCGTTCGCGCCTGCAATTCGCTGGCGATAATGTGGCTTAATGAATCATTCATAGGTCTGATATCAATCGTCATCAAGTGAATTAAATAAGTGGGGACAGTTATACGGATTGAGCGTGCAAAATGCCAGCCGCTGCCGTCTGGAAAACGCGGATGATCTCGCGTTGCTCAGTGCAACAAAATTTACCTATATCAATATTCCGTCAGATTCTTGCAATCCACTCACGATTTTAGCGTATGACATACATTGGTCTCATGTCGTTGTAAATTGAGCGTTGCTTTAATCAGGCTATGTAGCACGGAATGATCTATCCAGAAGGCCGTGAGAGCGAACGGGAACACCACCATGATTCAGGCAGGAGAAGAGTTCATGACAGTCAGAACGTACACGTTGACGGCAGAAGGGCAGGCGAGTATTGCGCTGGAAGTGCGTTCCGGCGTATTGGGGAAAGAGGCGGTGGATATTCGCCCACTCGGTGAACACGGGCTGTGCAGTTATGATCCTGGCTTTGCCAATACGGCAGGATGTGAGTCGGCGATTACCTATATTGATGCAGTGAATAGCGTGTTGCTACATCGGGGCTTCCCTGTCGAACAGCTTGCTGAGCAGTGTGATTTTACTGAAGTCTGTTACATCCTGCTGCATGGCGACGCGCCTTCGGCGGAAGCGTATGCGAAATTTGCTGACAACATCACCCGCCATACGCTGGTTCATGAGCAAATTAGCCGGATGTTCAGCGGCTTTCGTCGCGATTCCCACCCGATGGCGCTGATGTGCGCGGTGGTGGGCGCGCTGGCCGCGTTCTATCACGATGTATTGGATATTGATAACGCGGAGCATCGCGAGCTAGCGGCGGTGCGGCTGCTGTCGAAAATGCCGACGCTGGCGGCGATGTGCTACAAATATTCCATCGAACAGCCGTCCGTGTACCCCCGTAATTCGCTTTCCTATACGGGCAACTTCCTGCACATGCTGTTTTCGATTCCGGCAGAGAAATATGAAGTGAATCCGGTGCTGGAACGGGCGATGAACCGCATCCTGATTTTGCATGCCGATCATGGTCAGTGCCCGTCTACGATGGCGGTTAGAGCGTCTGGCTCTTCCGGTGCGAATCCATTTGCCTGCATTGCCGCCGGGCTGGCATCGATGTGGGGGCCGCTGCACGGCGGGGCGAACGAAGCCTGCATGCGCATGCTGGAAGAGATTAAAACGGTCGATCGCGTGCCTGAATTTGTACGACGCGCGAAAGACCGCTGTGATTCATTCCGCCTGATGGGGTTCGGTAACTCGGTCTACCAGCATTTCGATCCGCGTGCAGCGATTCTGCGTAAAACCTGTTACGAAGTGCTCAATGAACTCGGCACGGAAGACAGCCTGTTGCAGGTGGCGATGGAGCTGGAACATATCGCCATGACCGATGCCTATTTTCTGGAAAATAAACTCTACCCGAGCGTCGATTTCTATACGTCGGTCATTCTGAAAGCGATGGGACTACCGCCATCCATGTTTACGGTCATTTCTACCGTTGGCAGGACGATCGGTTGGATTGCGCATTGGGATGAGATGCATAAGCAGGAAGACATCAGCATTTATCGCCCGCGCCAAATTTATACCGGGCAGCCGCGTCGGGACTATGTTTCTAAAAAGGTGTAATGGTTTCCACAAAAACCCACAAAGTTTCCCAAAGTGACTCTTGTCGAGGAAAAAATGACGTGATTGTCACCATGATGCTAATACTGGCATCATGGTGAGTGCGGACAGGGAAAGGCGCTAGAATTTTTCCCAGTTATCCTGTGTGTTGCCGACTGGCGCAAGGATTAAACGGGTGGGCTGTGTCGTCTTCACCATCTGGGCGGGTCGCGCCGCTGGCATGTCTCGCAGGTGGAAATGGTTCATCAGTGTCACCAGATGGGACGACTGTTCGCGTAGGCTGGTTGCTGCATTGGCGGACTCTTCCACCAGCGTCGCGTTCTGCTGGGTAACCTGATCGAGTTGGTTGACGGCATCATGAATTTGCGCAATGCCGGACTCCTGCTCCTGCGTGGTTGTCCCGATCTCGCCGATTAACGTTGCGGTGTTGCGTGCCTGACTGACTAGCTCATCAATGGTGCTACCCGTTTCTTCGACCAGACGGTTGCCCGATTCGACTTTTTCGACGCTGGTATTGATCAGTGTCGCAATCTCTTTCGCGGCAGAGGCGGAGCGCTGTGCCAGTGAACGAACCTCTCCGGCGACGACGGCAAAACCACGACCCTGTTCGCCAGCGCGTGCGGCTTCAACTGCCGCATTCAACGCCAGAATATTGGTCTGGAAGGCGATACCGTCAATGACGCCGATGATATCCCGAATTTTATGCGAACTGGCGGAGATCTCTTTCATCGTCACGACGATATCGCTAATGGCTTCACCGCCTTTCGTTGCCGTTTCGCTGGTTTGGCTGGCGAGGCGGGTGGCGTTACGCACGGTATCTGCATTCTGCCGAATCGCCTGACTCATCTGCTCCATTGAGGCGGCGGTTTGCTGCAAACTGGCTGCCTGCTCTTCTGTGCGTTGGCTGAGGTTTTCACTGCCAGCAGCGATCTGGCTGGAGCCAGAAGCAATCGCTTCACTGCTTTGTCGTACCTGTTCGACGATATTGCCCAGGCTATGGCTCATGTGATGCATGGTGGCTAACAGGCTGCTGTGGTCACTCGGTTTTATATCGATGTCGACGGCAAGATCGCCCTCGGCTACCTGTCGGGCAACGTGGGTGGCGTACAGCGGTTCGCCGCCCAACTGTTTTTTCAATGTACGGGTGATCAGCCATGCCACGACAGCAGCCATCGCGGTGGCCGCCAGAGAGAGAATCAGCATGATAACGCTGCCGGATTGCGCATTATTCTGCGCACGGCTGACAATCTCATTGGTATCCTGCTGTTGTGAGGCTGTCATCGCATCCAGCACGTTGAATAGCGCGTTTTGCGCGGTTTGCATCTCGTTAAGAATAATGGCGCTACCCTGCTGGCGCAGTTGTGGGTCGGTGGATTGCACCAACTCCATGGCTTTCAAAAAAGCCGCAAGGTACGGTGGACGTGTGTCCTGAAATTGTTTCAGCAGTGCGCGGGTGCCTTCGGTATCTAACTGTTGGCCGAGTTTTTTCAGATTGACGGTGTTGCGGGCGATTTGTTCGTCAACAAACTGTTTTTCCTGCCGAATTTTCTCGGGGGCGGTGCTCAGTGCAATGTTGCGGATAAGACGGGCATTGGCATCAAAACCGGCTTTAACCTCTTGAATGAGCAGCATGTTGGCTAACGTGGTGCCGGAAAGCCGATTGATGTCGTTACCCAGCCCAACCAGCTGGAGTCGTCCGAAGAATGCGACCAGCAAACTGATGATGATAACCAGAGTAAATCCCATACCCAACATGTTACCGAGTTTGATTCTGTTCAGCATATTCATAAACATCCTTAATTTTTTGACATGCTATGAAGGCATAACGGAGGGGGCTTGCTATCGTAACCGATGCAAGTAATGACAAGGAATTATAGCTATGTTTCGCATTTTCGGGATACATCAATAACTCCCGTCCTCAAAAACATATCGATAAGAATATCTGTAATATCGGCAGGAAAAGCGTTCAGTTGATCACGTAAATTACGGCAAGTGGGATTTCGTATGAAATGTGTGATCTGAGAGACAAAATGTGTGCGGGTATGGTGTTGATGAATAGATGTGTGGTGCGTTAACCCCTTTAGAGGCTAACGCACCGAGCGATCAAGAAGCGCTATCGCTGGTAAAAGGGGCGATATAGCGCTGATAGCGTGACGCTTTCAACTGCTTCAGATCGACGAGCACCAGACCGTCGATGCAGTTATTGAAATCGGGATCGATGCCAAAGTCGATAAACCGCACGCCTCCCGGCTCACACAGCTCCGAATACTGCTTGTAGAGCGTGGGGATCGCACAGCCCATGTTGCTGAGCATGCTTTTCAACCGCGTGAGATCCTGCTGGTAGTCTGTGCCTTCAAACTGCTTCAGCACGTCAGGCAGCGAGGCCGGATACGGGCGACGCGAGGTTGCCAGCGGTTGATCGGGCGTGAAGTGCAGGCGATAAAAAGCAACCAGCAAATCGCGTGCATGCGGCGGCAAGGTGCCAGAAAGCGATACCGGGCCGAACAGATAGCGGTGTTCCTGATAGCGTGCCAGATAAGCACCAATACCCAGCCAGAGATAATCCAGTCCGCGTTTACCCCAATATTTGGGTTGAATAAAGCTGCGTCCCAGCTCAATGCCTGACGCCAATATCGGGTCCATTTCATCGCCGTACTGGAATAGACTATGGCTATAGAGGCCGCTTTTTCCTTTTTCGGCGATCAGGCTTGCCGTCGAGACAAAACGATAGGCACCAACAATCTCCAGTTCACGATCGTCCCACAGGATCAGATGCAGATAGTCATCATCGTAGCTGTCCAGATCGCGGCGCTGGCCGGAACCTTCGCCGACGGCGCGGAAGGCGATTTCCCGCAAACGTCCGAGTTCACGCAACAGCGGTACATAATCCTCTTCACCGCGCCGGTACAGATAGACCACTTTGCCATCCGGCGTGGTGCCCAGCGTTTCACACTCTGACAGCGCACGTTTCAACAGCACGCGATCTTCGGCCAGCGCGATGGGTTTTTCACTCGCAAAGCAGCCGGGTTTTCCTTGTCCTAATCGGTAAACGTGTCGTCGGAAGCGGGCAGCCAGATCGTTGGCGTTCCATTCGCCTTGGTTCCAGGACGTATAAGGAATTCTGGCACCGATGCGTAGTTTGAGGGTTTGGTCGCGCTGACCAAACATTTCTCTGACTAGCAGGAGGGTGGACAGCGGGCGATAAACCATGGAGGAGAGGTAGAACAGCGTACTATTGCGCCCGCCGATATGGATGGGCACGACGGGCGCGCGGGCTTTGCTCGCCATGCGGATAAAACCATTATGCCAGTGACCGTCGCGAATACCTTGCAGGCTGACGCGTGAAACCTCACCTGCCGGAAACACGATGATCGCGCCGTCACTTTCCAGATGTTGCTGGATGGCGCTGATTTGCTGACGTTTGGTGCGGTTATTGAAGTTATCGACGGAAAAAAACAGGTTTTTAAGTGAAGCGACATAAGAGAGGAGTTGGCTGGCGACGATGCGGACATCGGGCCTGACGCTGGCGACGGTACGCAGTAGCGCCAGACCGTCCAGCGAACCAATCGGGTGGTTGGCAACCAGTACCACTGGCCCCTGACTGGGGATATTTTCTAAATCCCCTTCGACCATTTCACAATTGAAGTTGAAGTAATCAAGAATCTGTTCGACCAGATCCAACCCTTTCAAATGGGGGTAACGCCGGGCAAATTGCTGCATTTCATTTTCAAATAGCAGAGAACGCAAAACCGTTTTCTGCCAGGGTGGTGTATGGCGATGCGGGGCAAGATCTTGCAGAATGGCGTCTAAGCTAAACATAAATCGTTCTCCGTAGCTCTCCGTGGCTAAAAGTACGGGATAGAAATGACATATTTATGTCTGTTGATAGATTATTAGCCAAAATTGTAAATCTGTGTAATGAACGTGTGATTTTTTGCGTGCGGAGAGAGTGAAGAACGTGGTACGCACTAAGCGCCTAACGGGGTTAACGACTTGAAAACCAATCTGATTACCCGCGAGGGGTATGACAAACTGCGGGCAGAGCATGAGTATCTCTGGAATGTAAAGCGCCCGGAAATTACCAAAATTGTCTCCTGGGCGGCCAGCCTGGGAGATCGCTCAGAAAATGCGGACTACACCTATAACAAGCGTTTATTGCGTCAGATCGACAGGCGTGTGCGTTACCTGAGAAAATGTCTGACGGAATTGAAAATCGTTGATTATTCGCCGCAGCAGGATGGCAGCGTGTTCTTTGGTGCCTGGGTTGAGATCGAGAATGAACAAGGTGATGTGAAGCGCTTGCGGATTGTCGGCCCGGATGAGATCTACGGTGATAATAAAGACTATATCTCGATTGACTCCCCGATGGCGCGTGCCATGCTGAAAAAAGCGGTTGATGAGGAGTTTACCGTGAATACCCCGCATGGCCCGCGCGAGTGGTTCGTCAATTCGATTGATTACGTTAAATCGTCATAAACGACAATCTTCGCTAACCACAACCTGTGTAAATCGCCGATGATTTTATGACTGACTGCACAGGAAATGATTGATTACACGAATTTTAATATGCTTTGTAACAATTTTGCCTAGAATGTATACCAGAAACGACTGTCAGTAATTCGTGTGTTTCTGAACAATAGCAGCGTCGGCGCTATTACGCCTTTGGAGAAAGAGAATGCAAGAAAACTATAAAATTCTGGTTGTAGATGACGACATGCGTTTGCGTGCGCTGTTAGAACGTTATTTGACCGAACAGGGTTTTCAGGTACGTAGCGTAGCCAATGCTGAACAAATGGATCGTTTACTGACTCGAGAATCCTTTCACCTCATGGTGCTGGATCTGATGCTGCCGGGCGAAGATGGGTTGTCCATCTGCCGTCGTTTACGTAGCCAGAGCAACCCGATGCCGATCATTATGGTGACGGCGAAAGGGGAAGAAGTGGATCGTATCGTTGGGCTGGAAATTGGTGCGGACGATTATATTCCTAAACCTTTCAACCCGCGTGAACTGCTGGCTCGCATCCGTGCGGTGCTGCGCCGTCAGGCAAACGAACTGCCGGGCGCGCCGTCGCAGGAAGAAGCGATTATCGCGTTTGGCAAATTCAAGCTGAACCTGGGCACGCGCGAAATGTTCCGCGATGACGAACCGATGCCGTTAACCAGCGGTGAATTTGCCGTGCTTAAAGCGCTGGTAAGCCATCCGCGTGAGCCGCTGTCACGCGATAAGCTAATGAATCTGGCGCGTGGTCGCGAATACAGTGCGATGGAGCGCTCCATCGACGTACAAATTTCTCGCCTGCGCCGCATGGTGGAAGAAGATCCGGCGCACCCGCGCTATATTCAGACCGTATGGGGTCTTGGCTACGTATTTGTCCCGGACGGCAGTAAGGCATGATGCAATGGCGCTTTTCTCCGCGCAGCTCATTTGCACGGACGTTGCTACTGATTGTCACGTTGTTGTTTGTTAGTTTGGTCACCACCTATCTGGTGGTGCTCAACTTTGCCATTTTGCCGAGTTTGCAGCAGTTCAATAAAGTGCTGGCATACGAAGTGAGAATGCTGATGACGGACAGTCTGCAACTGGAAGATGGCTCCACGCTTGAGGTGCCGCCTGCGTTCCGACGTGAGATTTACCGTGAATTGGGTATATCGCTGTACACCAATGCAGCGGCGGAGGAAAGTGGCCTGCGCTGGGCGCAGCACTATAAATTTCTGAGCGATCAGATGGCGCAACAGCTGGGCGGCCCGACGGATGTGCGGGTCGAGGTCAGCAAAAACACGCCCGTGGTGTGGCTGAAAACTTGGCTATCACCGGATATCTGGGTGCGTGTTCCTCTCACTGAAATTCATCAGGGCGATTTCTCGCCGCTCTTCCGCTATACGCTGGCGATTATGCTGCTGGTGATTGGCGGTGCCTGGCTATTTATTCGAGTGCAAAACCGACCGCTGGTTGAGCTGGAACATGCCGCTTTGCAGGTCGGTAAAGGCATTATTCCACCGCCGCTGCGTGAGTACGGGGCTTCTGAAGTGCGTTCCGTGACCCGCGCTTTTAACCAGATGGCCTCTGGCGTGAAGCTGCTAGCCGACGATCGCACGCTGCTGATGGCGGGCGTCAGTCATGATCTGCGCACGCCGCTGACGCGCATTCGTCTGGCAACTGAGATGATGGGCAAGGAAGATGACTATCTGGCGGAGTCGATCAATAAGGACATTGAAGAGTGTAATGCGATTATTGAGCAGTTCCTCGACTACCTGCGTACCGGTCAGGAAATGCAGACGGAAGTGGCTGACCTGAACGCGATTATGGGCGAGGTGGTGGCCTCGGAGAGCGGCTATGAACGCCAGATTGACAGCGAGTTTGCTACTGGGGAGTTACTGGTGCGCATCAGCTCGCTCTTAATAAAACGGGCGGCGCTGAATCTGGTGGTGAATGCGGCGCGTTACGGTAACGGCTGGATCAAGGTTAGTACCGGACGTGAGCTACAGCGTGTCTGGTTTCAGGTAGAAGATGACGGGGAAGGTATCGCGGCCGATCAATTACAGCATTTGTTCCAGCCATTTGTTCGCGGCGACAGCGCACGAACCACCAGCGGAACAGGGCTGGGCTTGGCGATTGTGCAGCGTATTATCGATGCGCACAATGGCGTGTTGGATGTTGGCACGAGCGAACGTGGTGGGCTGTGCGTCCGCGCGTATCTGCCGCTGCTTTCGGAAGCCGCGGTAGCGGATAACGGTGCCGCGAAAGAGTCATAAGTATTATGGGCAGTCTCAGTATTAAGAGGAAAGGCGTAATTCCGCGTCTTCAGACCGTTGACAATCTATTTTCCGAATGGAAACGGTTACTACTGCTCGACAGTCCCTGTAGCAATCTTAAAAGGCACGGATTCCGCGCCTTTTTCGTTATGCGTTTTCCTGCAAGCCGTTTACCGCTTCGGTCCGGCTTTCACCAGCGCTGCACCTGCTGGTGCATCGGTGTATTTATCGAAGTTGGTGATAAAGCGCTGTGCCAGATCGTCCGCTTTTTCCTGCCACTGTTCAACGCTCGCGTAGGTATCACGCGGGTCGAGAATGTCAGGGTTGACGCCGGGCAGCGAGGTTGGAATTGCCAAATCGAACACTGGCAGTGTCTGCATTTCTGCATCATCAATGCTGCCGTTCAGAATGGCGTCAATAATCCCGCGCGTATCCTTGATTGATATACGCTTGCCGCTGCCGTTCCAGCCCGTGTTCACCAGATAGGCCTGCGCGCCTGCCGCCTTCATACGTTTCACCAGCACTTCCGCGTACTGTGTTGGGTGCAGCATCAGGAAGGCGGCGCCGAAGCAGGCGGAGAAGGTTGGTGTGGGTTCCGTTACACCACGTTCAGTTCCCGCTAGCTTGGCGGTAAAGCCGGACAGGAAGTGGTACTGCGTCTGATCGGACGTCAGGCGGGAAACGGGTGGTAACACGCCGAACGCGTCCGCCGTCAGGAAGATCACTTTGGTCGCGTGACCCGCTTTGGAGACCGGTTTAACGATGTTGTGAATGTGGTAGATCGGGTAAGAAACGCGGGTGTTCTCGGTTTTGGAACCGTCGTTGAAGTCCACGTTGCCGTCTGCCAGCACGGTGACGTTCTCCAGCAGCGCATCGCGTTTAATGGCGCCGTAAATATCCGGCTCCGCTTCTTTGGATAGCTTGATGGTTTTGGCGTAGCAGCCGCCTTCAAAGTTAAAAACGCCGTCGTCGTCCCAGCCGTGCTCGTCATCGCCAATTAACTGGCGTTTCGGGTCGGTGGACAACGTGGTTTTTCCCGTACCGGACAGGCCGAAGAAGACCGCGACATCGCCTTTTTCGCCGACGTTTGCCGAGCAGTGCATCGAGGCGATGCCTTTCAGCGGTAGCAGGTAGTTCATGATGGAGAACATCCCTTTCTTCATTTCGCCACCGTACCAGGTGCCGCCAATCAGTTGGATGCGCTCCGTCAGGTTAAAAGCGACAAAGTTCTCGGAATTCAGCCCCTGTTCCTGCCAGTTCGGGTTGGTGCATTTTGCGCCGTTCATCACGATGAAATCCGGTTCGAAACCTGCCAGTTCTTCATCGCTCGGGCGGATAAACATGTTTTTGACGAAATGCGCCTGCCAGGCCACTTCCGTCACGAAACGCACGCTGAGACGACTGTCTGGATTGGCACCACAGAAGGCATCGATGATGAACAACCGCTTGCCGGACAACTGCGTGGTGACGAGCTGTTTCAGGTGTGTCCAGGTTTCCTGGCTCAATGGGTGGTTATCGTTCTTACCTTTGCCTTGATCGGACCACCACACGGTGTCGCGGGTCACGTCATCACGCACGATGTATTTGTCTTTCGGGGAACGGCCGGTAAAGATGCCAGTATCAACGGCTATCGCACCCAGTTGGGTTTCGATGCCGCGTTCATAGCCTTGTAGGGTAGGAGAGCGTTCTTCTTCAAAAAGCAGTTCATAGCTGGGATTGTAGACAATCTCGCGGACATCATGGATTCCATAAGCCGTCAGGGCTTGCGGGGTAATACCGTTGATCTGCATGTTGCTACTCCTCAAGTTATAGTCATACTACTGAACATTGTAGGGAGTGAGCTTATTTTAACCGCGATAGCAATCATAAAATTAAATAAATTCATTATTAACTTTGCTTATTTAGAGTGTTTTAAAAATAATCACGGTGGTTTACTGGTGGGAAAATAAGCAAAATAAAACGGATACTTCCGTACCCGTTAAAACGATTAATGCAACAGATTTCCTGATGAATCGTGCCGGATCGCGCGGATGTCCAGCGAATTAAACAGGTAGTGCGTACCGCAATAATCACAGTTCATGTCAATTTCACCGTCCTGCTCGATCATCTCATTTACTTCCTGATCGGACAGCGTCATTAATGCATCTGCGCAACGATCGCGCGAGCAGTGACAGCGGAATTCGACATCCTGCGGTTCATACACGGTCACCTCTTCCTGATGGTAAAGGCGGTACAGCACCTCGTTAGCAGGCAGAGAAAATAGCTCTTCGGCTTTGACCGTTGTGGTGAGCTGTGCCAGATGATCGAAATCATTGCGGTCGGCATCCTGCGCAGGTAATACCTGGAGTAACATGCCAGCGGCGGCCTGCTTGCCCTCGTGCTCGGCGGTACGGATAAACAACCGCGTTGGTAATTGCTCGGACTGCTGGAAATAGCTTTCCAGACATTCGGCAACGGTTTCTCCTTCTAAACCAACCACGCCTTGATAACGCTCACCGTCGGTTGGCGTAATCGTAATGACCAGATAGCCATTGCCGACCATCTCTTTCAGCGAACTCCCCGGTGCGATATCCCCTTGCAGACGGGCAACGCCGCGCATCTGCTGCTGGTGGTTGCCGTTAATCACCGCCAGTTTCAGCGGGCCATCACCCTGAAGCTGCACGGTAATATCACCACTAAACTTCAGCGTTGCCGTCAGCAGGCTGGTAGCAACCAGCATCTCGCCCAGCAGCGTTTGTACCGCAGAGGGATAGTCGTGGTTAGTCAAAATACGTTGATACGTCTCGTTAACTGTCACCAATTCGCCACGGACGGCATAATTTTCAAATAGATAACGATGTAGTTGGTCGTGAGCCATGATGTTTTTCTCGTTGTAGTACGCGATGAGTAGTACGGCGAGCGTCGAGTCTTCTTTGAAGGGCGGCGCATTATTCCTGATCGCTGTATTTAAATTTAATCAGATCGCGGCGCTCTTTTTTATCAGGGCGGCGATCGGGGTGTGGCATCGTCAGCGCATTCATTTTTCGCGCCTGCGTCACCTTTTCTCGCTTCTCAATGCTGGCTGCCGTTTCCTGATATAGCGCCTGCGCCTCTGTCGCACTTCTGCGCTGGCCGCTGACGGCCATAATGATCACGGTGCGTTCATCATTGCCCTGACGCAGTTTAATCTCAGCATTCAGTTCGACCTGTTTGCTCGGCTTACCGCGTTGACCGTTATAGTGCACTTTGCCACCGTCGATCATCTCGCGGGCTATTGCTCGTGTTTTATAGAAACGGGCGGCCCAGAGCCATTTGTCCAGACGAACGGCGTCGTCGGCCTGCTCGGTAGCTTTCACCATAAATCCTCCTGATTACCCTGCGTTAACGGAGTGACGCAGAGCCGGTAGCAGCGCAAGATAGTCGTTCATTGACGGATGTTGCAGGAACGCCTTTTCCTGCTGGCCGGAGTCTGGGTTACGCACACCCAGACAGTAATGGATGCCGAAGGTTTTCGCAGCATCCAGAATCGGTTCGCTGTCATCCACGAACAGGGTTCTGGCAGGATTGAAACCAGTTTGCTGCTGTACGGCTTGCCACAAGCGCTGATTCTCTTTTGGATACCCATAAGTATGGGTGGAAAGCAATAAATCAAGGTGCTGATCCAGCCCGGTATGTTCGATTTTTACCGCCAGACTGTGTGGGTGGGCGTTGGTCAGCAGAATCGTCTCTTTACCGCATTCGCGCAGCGCCGCTAAAAATGGTGTGGTGTCATCGCGCAATCGAGCGCGTGTGCCGATATCCGTCGTCATTTGATAGATATCCAGCTCCAGACGCTCCGTCCAGTAATCAAAACAGTACCAGTTCAGCGTGTGTTGAACGGCCCGGTACTCCTGCTCGATAAGCTGATGCGCCTGTTCAAGGCTGATCTGACGTTTTTCACTGAGCGACTGCGGCACCAACTGAAGCCAGAAATAGCTGTCAAACGCCAGATCGAGCAGCGTGCCATCCATATCCAGTATCACTGTGTCGATGTCATGCCAGTTAACGTGAGGGTTCATAACGACTCCAGATGTCGCGCCGTGCTATAGGGATAATGCAGCAGAAGACGCGCAACGCTATTGTGACAACCGTCATTGTGACCATCGTGACGGGAAACCTATTCCGCTAGGTTAGCATAATCACAAGGAGGGCACGATGCCGTTAGTGGGGAAGCCGGGGGGGGATTATCCGCGGATGAATTCGTCATCATATTGAAGCGTGAGGCGTAATAGCGCTGAATATCAGTAACCCGTTTCTGGCTTCTGCGCATTTTAATACCGGTCAGAACTGCATTAACGATAAACATCACGGAAAAAAGCAGTAGCAGTAGGCAACTGCCGAGATAGCGCCAGACAGTAATGACATCGGGTTCGCTGTGCAGGCTGATGTGCTGCGTCCCGTTGGCATCGGTATTGAGCTGAGTGATGACGCCGGTGGCATTAAACGGCGTATGCAGCAGCATCGCCGAAAGCCGCTGGAGTTCCTGCCATTGCTCCGATGGACGATATTCATTGAGTGGCATCGGAGGGAGCGAGTGGTTAACGAACTGTCGGCCCTCATCGCTGCGAATCAGGAATCCACCGGGTGGTGGGCTGTTCAGCGACTCAGTTGCGTTATTGATTTCCTGATAGAAGAATTTATCGGTGGAACTGTTGACCAATGACTCCAGCGTTTCTGCGCTGACGGCGGGCAGCACCACATTCATGCCTTTCAACTTGCCGGAATCGGCATCTTTTACCAACGTATTCCAGTTTTTGACATCGCTCAGATTCACCAAGGCATTTTTCAAGCGGGAGCAATCATTTTCCTGTTTACATAAATCCTGTGTTCTCAGGACGACGTCAGAGAAGTTCTTCATCAGAATCAGCCCTGACTTCTGGATCGTGGACGCTAATTGAGAATTGACCTGACCTTCTTGATCCGCTTGCGGATGGAGCTGGCTGTTGACGGATTTAAGCAAGGCGGACGTTTTTTCGATCGTCTCGGATTCTGGCAGCGGTAACGGCGCGGCTTTGTTCCAGTAAATAGCGGAACAGTCGAAAGGACTGAAGGCATAGGACGATGGTGCGGAAACGGGGTGAATGCCTGCGGGCACATAGCACATCCCACTGCCGTGAACCGCCAGCGTGTCGCCAATGCGGAGCTGAGCTTTTTCCAGATCGCTGACCTGCGTGACCTCAATGCGCTGTGCGCCTTGAAGCCAGGCCAGGCTGAGTTTTAACGGTAGTTCGAGCGGCACGTTAGTGACGAGCAACATCAGGCTGAGCAGTGAACCCGCAGCCAGCACCAGATTCCTGCCCCAGCGCTGTAGCGGAAAACATTTCACTTCATCGTGCAGCGAAAGGTGCTCACCTTGACGAATCACCTGGCGGTTGAGATAGATATCTACGTCCGTTTTCCGCCCCAGATCCTGCGTGATATAAGGCTGCCAGTGCGGTGGGTAGATCAGATCGATATTGCCGAGTGAGATGTTGCCGAGTGGCCCCTGATTGGATTCGCCAAACAAACCCAAGCCTTGTGGCGTGCCATGAAAGCAATGCACATCCCGCAATTCCTGAGAGGACGGCGACCGGAAAAGTTGCCATAAGCTCCAACCTGCCAGCAATGTCGACGTGCCGATCAGCCAAGGGAGGAAGGCGATAGGGCTATTCAGGCTGATGAACAGGAGAAAAAAAGACAGGCAGAGCACGGCTGTTTCTTTCAGCCCTCTGGAGTGGTGTATGACGTGTTCTTCACGCGTTTCTTTGCGGATGGTGACCAGTTCCGAATGCTCACTGCCCTCCTGACGGATAGAGGCATTTGGCACGGGAATTTCAGCCGGTAACGGGGCTAGCGGACGATCGTCGAGGCATTCTGTTAGCGTATGGCCGTTTAGGGAAATGACCAGCGGGATCGAGCGTGTCTTAATCAGCTCGACGGTATTATTTTCGGTAATGAACTGTTCCCAACTGGGCGGCAGATGAATTTCTTGGGTATCAATATAGTAGCGCCACTTATTCTTAACATCGGAGCTCAGGCCGTAGCGTGTAATGGTGTGGGTGATAGGGTACACCCGATTACTTTGCAGAGATCGCGGCAGTTTTGGCTGCGCATTCGGGATATCAAGCGGTGTGGTTTGTTGACTGTTTTCCTGAGCCAGATAACGCTCAATAGCGATCCGTTCATCTTCAGTTAACCGACGGGGAAGCGATTGCGAAACAGATAAAGGCGGAGCGGGCAGGAAACGGCGTCGCATACGGTAGCCGACAAGACCTCCGATAACGATCAGACAGGCAAGCAATATCGCCAATAGGGTAAATATTGTGCTCATGTCATCTCCATTCCAAAACGCGATGCTCCTTGTTCCTCTCGGAGTTTAACAAAATTATACAATCGATGATAACCCGTATGGCATTGTTTTCTTAGATTAATAACGTAATTGTGAATGGAATTAATTGTATAAGGTGATGATAGTAACAAGCAAGAAGCACCTCTTGAATGAGGATAATCCTATTTTTTTTAAAATTATTGACTTGGGCGGTTGTTTCTCATATAGGATGTGTCCTGCATGTTGCCCACACGTAAATTCATCTTCACGATAGTTGCAGCGAAGGCGGCTGTTAACGCACAATGTGGGCAGAATCAAAAAAGAATATTTACGATCTCTTCTTATTCAACAGCATGTCGTGTTCAGGTTGCGATAAACGCAGTCCCTCATGCGTGTTGGGGGGGAAGGCGCCGTTCTGGTCGTAACTCTCTGGGGGCATCAATGAGTCATAACCTGAAAAAACCTAAAATCCTCAAGGTGGAAACGGTAGCGCGTTCGCGCTTGTTCAATGTGGAATCCGTCGATCTTGAATTTAGCAACGGGGTACGCCGGGTTTATGAACGGATGCGCTCAAGCGGTCGGCAGGCGGTGATGGTTGTCCCAATCATTGATGATGAACTGTTGCTGATCCGCGAATACGCCGTCGGCATTGAGGAATACGAATTGGGTTTCCCTAAGGGACTGATCGATCCCGGTGAAACGGTTTTTGAAGCGGCTAATCGCGAACTGATGGAGGAAGTCGGTTTTGGTGCGGAAAAGCTGGAACTGCTGGCGACGTTAACCATGGCACCCTCCTATTTTTCCAGTCAGATGAATATTGTAGTGGCGCACGGGCTATACTCGCAGAGCCTGGAAGGCGATGAACCGGAGCCCCTGCCGCAGGTTCGCTGCCCGGTAGGCAATATGATGTCGCTACTGCAAGAGCCCGATTTCCGCGAGGCACGTAATGTGAGTGCGCTGTTTCTGGCTCACGACTGGCTGCGTCGTACACCCCGCTAATTTTTAATAAACCAACCTGTTTTTCATAAGCCAACATAGCAAAAAAGAAGGCGCAGTTTCCTACGCCTTCTTTGCTTTGTCTGATGCTATCAACGTTGGCTAGAATAATTCTTCGCTTTGTCCGTTATCCATCAGTGTGGTACCGACTTCATGCACTTCATATTCTTTCGGCTGTGTACCGTCAATGAAGTATTCGGAACGGCTATTCCCGCCACCGTTAGACAACTTACCGCTGCTGCGGTCAATGACCACACTGACGATGCCTGGCGGCGGCGTCAACGGTTGCTCAGGTACACCATCCAGCGCGGCTTTCATGAAATCATCCCACGCAGGCTGCGCCGATTTCGCACCACCTTCATAACCGGAGATCTGGTCTTTGATGGCGCCAGATGCGCTGCTGGCCCCAAGATCGCGGCGGTGATCGTCGAAACCGATCCAGACCGAGGTCACCAGATTTGGGCCATAACCGGAGAACCAGGCATCTTTAGAACTGTTCGTTGTACCGGTTTTACCGCCGATATCACGACGTTTTAAATCACGACCTGCGCGCCAGCCTGTTCCCATCCAACCCGATTCACCAAAGACGTTACTGTTCAACGCGTCTTTAATCAGGAAAGACAGCGGTGTGTTGATCACGTGCGGTGCATACGGCTGCGCTGCGCTTTGCTGTGCGGCCTCTGGTGTGACCGGCTCCAGCTCTGGTTGTGGCAAGCCTGGTGGCGGCGTTTCGTTTGATGTGGCAACATCTTCAACGTTAGTGGTTGCCAACACCGGTGAGCGTGGCGTTTCACCGTAAACCAGCGGCAGATTACAGGTATCGCAAACCACTTTTGGTGCAGCGGTAAAGACTGTGCCGCCCGCTTCGCTCTCTATCTTACTAATCAGATAGGGATCGACCAGATAGCCGCCGTTTGCCATGACGGCATAACCACGTACAACCTGTAGCGGCGTAAACGAAGCCGCACCCAACGCCAGCGATTCGGTATGGACGATATTCTGCGCCGGGAAACCGAAGCGTTGCAGGTATTCTGCCGCATAGTCGACGCCCATCGCACGCATGGCGCGCACCATGACCACGTTTTTAGATTGACCTAACCCCTGGCGCAAACGGATTGGGCCGTCATAGGTTGCTGGGGAGTTTTTGGGACGCCAGTCAGATCCTGCGCCCGCATCCCAACGGGTGATCGGTACGTC
Source organism: Pectobacterium araliae (assembly GCF_037076465.1). NCBI lineage: Bacteria > Pseudomonadati > Pseudomonadota > Gammaproteobacteria > Enterobacterales > Pectobacteriaceae > Pectobacterium > Pectobacterium araliae. The sequence goes on from NZ_AP028908.1 coordinate 317,254, forward strand.
GTTCAGAATCGTTGCCAGCGTTAAGCCTTTGTCCATCGCTGCGGTGTACAGGAACGGTTTGATGTTGGAACCAATCTGACGCAGTGCCTGTGTCGCACGGTTGAATTTGCTTTGGTTAAAGTCAAAACCGCCAACCAGTGCTTCTATCGCACCATTTTTCGGGTTAAGCGAGACGATAGCAGAGTTGACGTCCGGCACCTGCGCCAGCCACCAGTCATCGTTCACTTTACGCACCCAAATCTGCTGGCCTGCCTGCACCACATCCGTTACGCGTTTTGGCGTTGGTCCTTGTTGCGTATCAGAACGATATGCGCGCGCCCAGCGCATGCCCGTCATCGGCAAGGCAATGTTGCTGCCATCAGACAGGATCGCAATCGCGTTGTCAGCCGTGGTGCTGGTGACAATGGCCGGAGAGAGCGGGCCGTAGACTGGCAGCGCTTTCAGAGCCGCAATCATCTTCGCCTGATCCCAGACGCCTTCGCCTACTTTCCACAGGACTTTACTTGGGCCGCGGTAACCGTGGCGCATGTCATAGGCGAGAATATTATTACGCAATGCATCCTGTGCGGCCGTTTGCAACTTTTTGGTGACTGTCGTGTAGACCTTATAACCGTCGTTATACGCATCTTCACCGTAGCGTTTGACCATCTCCTGCCGTGCCATTTCCGCGACATACGGTGCGGAGAACGAAATTTCAGGCGCGTGATAATTCGCGACCAGTTTTTCGTTACGTGCCGCATCGTATTGCGATGGCGTGATGTAGTTTTCATCCTTCATTCGCGCAAGGACAACGTTGCGACGGGCAACGGCGCGGTCGTAGGAATAGAGCGGGTTGAACGTTGATGGCGCCTTCGGCAGGCCGGCGATCATCGCCATTTCGCTTAGCGTCAACTGGTCAACAGGACGACCAAAGTAAACCTGTGCCGCCGCGCCAACGCCATAGGCGCGATAGCCGAGGTAAATTTTGTTCAGATAGAGCTCAAGGATTTCATCCTTGGTCAGCAACTGCTCAATACGAATAGCCAGAAACACTTCCTTGATCTTACGAGTCAGGGTGCGTTCTGGGCTCAGGAAGAAGTTCCTGGCGAGCTGTTGCGTAATGGTACTCGCCCCTTGAGAGGCGTGACCAGAGGTGAGCGCGATAGAAGCGGCACGGATGATCCCGACGGGGTCGACACCGTGGTGATCATAGAAGCGGCTGTCTTCGGTCGCGATAAAAGCGTGTACCAACTCAGGGGGAATCTGGTTCAGCTTGAGCGGGATACGGCGTTTTTCACCAAATTGAGCGAGCAGCTCGCCATCGGCGCTGTAGACCTGCATTGGCGTTTGCAGCCGAACGTCTTTCAGCGTGGCGACATCGGGCAGTTGGGGTTCGATATAGCGGTACAAACCATATATCGAGGCAGCTCCCAGCAGAATGCAAGAGACTGCAAGGATGAATAGATACTTTACGAACTTCACCTGGGATTTTCCATTCAGTAGCGTTTGGACAGTTTATAAACAATCGGGCGCTAGTATAAAGGTAAGCCAGCACTGTGGATATGTTTATTGGATAAGGAAATCGGGTTGAACATGGCTTATCACATCTGGCGGGTTGGCGTAGATATACAAAACGGCTTCATACGTGCGCTGGCGGTTCAATGCCGTCGCGATGGCTGGCAGCTTCGCCACTGGTGGCAATGTCCGCTACCAGACGATACGTTGCGCTCAGGTAGTCTACACCATACTGAGACGCTTTGTGAGGTCTTACGAACATGGCGTCGTTTACTGCCTAGCCACATTTCGCTACGGGTGGGGTTTCCCGCTCAGCTGACTTTACAACAGCATTTACCGCTGCCTGACCGGCGTCTACAGGAGCCGGAGCGGAGCCTCTACATCGAAACCCTGGCGGCGCGTAAGCTACCGATCAGCAGTGAATCGCTGGCGATAGACTATCGGGAAGATCCGCAGATGCAGGGGGCGCTGCTAGTGACCGCCGCACGTCGACAGGAAATTGATAAATGGCTGGTATGCCTGAATAACGCAGAGCTGCGCCCTGATGTGCTTGAGATCTCAACCTGTGCGCTTCGAGCGATGGCGCAGCGATCTGGGCTTGACGCTAACCGTCTGTTGCTGCATCGCCTGGTGGATGGCTGGCTGTGGGTCTCTCCGTTGAACCACGCCTTTCACTCAGGCGTGATACACCTTGATGAGCTGAATGACGAGACAGATATCTTATCAGTAGTAAGCACTCGCTATCAGTATGATGTCGCTGATATAGCCTATTACTCTAGCGTCTCACCTGATTTACCCAGCCCGCAGACCGATGTACTACAGACGTGGTCGCCGTTAACGGTGTTTAACCACATACAGCCGCCTCTGCCGAGTTTCCCCTCGGCTTTTGCGATCGCGGGTGGGTTGGCGTTGCGTCCTGAGGATGTCTGACTATGCTGCTGATTAATCTTTTACCCTGGCGCAAAATCCGGATGCGCCAGCGGGCACGCCGTTGGTTAGGGCTATTGTGGCTACAGACAGGGTTGATGCTATGTCTTATCGCCGCGAGCTATCTGTTTTGGCAGCACAAACAGCAACGTGCACAGGATGAACTCAATGTAGCGGTGGCCCAGCAACAGCAACTGATGGCGCTGTATCAGCAAACACATCAGGCGCGGGAAACACTACGCCGCTATCAGGCGCAAGAACACGCTGAGGTGAGAGTCCGATATGACAATCGTCGTAACCTCCACTTGCTCGATCAGCTTGCAGGCATGATGCCTGCACGCCTGTGGCTGACGGAAATGGCCGACCGCGGCTCGCATCTGCTGCTTTCCGGCGTGAGTGAAAATTATCACGATATCATTACGCTACAGCACGCGTTATTACGCCATGCTTCCGTCGAACGCGTACAACTGCTCCAGACGTCCCGAGAGCGTGGTGTGAATACTGGGCTGCGCTTTTCCTTTCAGGCCAACTGGCGCGATGCAGACGCTTCCCCGCGGGAGGAAGGCCATGATTAATCAAACGATGTTGATTGACGTCGTGATGAATCAGCCTGGGCTAGTGAATAAACCACTCTGGCAGCAGTTGGCGCTTCAATTGGCGTTTGTCGCCGCTGCTGGGCTGCTATCTGGTTGGTTCCTCATCGGTGAAGTACGGCAGACGGTAATTGGCATAGAAGAGCAAACCGTTCAGGCGCGTCTGGATAGACAAGATGTCCAGCAAAAGCTTGACGCGATGCCGTTACTGTCGGTGCTACGCGAGCAATTAGCGGAGAAAACCGCGCAAGACGATCCCTTTCAGCCTGACAGACTGGCACAGCTTATCGTTGAGCCTCTGTCACAGGCAGGGGCTTCGCTTCTATCCTGGCAGCCCGCTCCGCCTCACGCAGGGGGCTCTCATCAGGAACGTTGGCAATTGGCATTTAGTGCGAATTACACGGGCGTGTTGCAGGTGCTTCGTGAACTGGCGGCGTTACCTTATGTGCTGCGAATAACGCAACTGACCGTAAAACCTGATGCCGTTCCAACGGCGGCGTCGTCAGAATTACCACGGTTACAGGTTGAGCTGTCGCTAATCAGGCCGGAGGGAATGCTATGAGTCATATCTCGATCCGTATCGCATTGATATTGCTCTTAGTGCCTCATGGCGTGCAGGCAGAAACGCTTGCAGAACGCATCGATCCTTTTCAACCTCTGGCGGCTGCGCGTTGTCTGCCCTCAGCGACGCCACCGTGGCAGCTAAAAGGCGTGATTGGCTCTGGCGAGCGCTGGGTTGGCTGGCTAACTCAGCCGGAGGTCGGTTGGATCAAGCTGACAAGTGGCGAAACGATTCCCCCTGGATACTGGCTAGTCAGCCAATTGGATAAATCAGGTGCCAGGCTTGTTCTGACCGCGAGGGAGGCCGGTTGTGACGGCCAGCAGGCGAGCCTGTTGCTGGCTTCACCATTTATTAATAAGCCAAAAGAATAGGTGAAATTTGCCTATCGACCCGAATTTTTAACAACCGCGTATCCCGATAACAAGGAAGGTTATGAACATAAAAATGTTATGTCGCGTGGCGACGTTGAGTTGGCTGCTGCTTCTCGCTGTGCCATGTCAGGTCGGTGCTGAGCCTTCAGTATCGATGGCTTTTGAGGATTCGCCACTATCCCGGGTGTTACAGGCGTTAGCCGATTACCAGCAACTTAATGTGGTGATTGCGCCGGGTGTGACGGGAAATCTTAGCCTGAGGCTGGCAGAGGTTCCCTGGCAGCAAGCGCTGGATATTGTATTGCGCATGGGGAAACTCAGCGTAGAGCGAAACGGTAACGTGCTGCTGGTTTTCCCTGCCGAACATCTTGCATCCCAACAGAGGGAAAAAGATGAACGCACGGCGGCGCTAGCGCAGAAATTGCCGCTGCACAACCTTTCTGTGGCATTGCAATACGCTGATGTCACCGATGTTGCGGCGAGCGTTCAGGCCCAACGTGGGACGCTGCTGTCTACACGTGGCAGCGTAACCGTGGATAAACGGACGAATACGTTATTGATTCGTGATACGGAAGACGCACTGGCACAGCTCGAACCGTGGGTGAAGGAACTTGATCTGCCCTTGGCGCAGGTACAGTTGGCAGCGCATATTGTCACTATCAGCAGTGAACATTTACAGGCGTTGGGCGTTAACTGGGGACTGGGGGAAGGTGACACGACGAACAAGGCGCTCAGGTTGAACAATTTTAATGTTAGCCTGCCAGTGGACACGCCAGCGGTCAATGCGGGGTTCCATTTGGCGCGACTGAATGGTCGTCTGCTGGATTTGGAGTTAATGGCGCTGGAGCAGGAAAGCCAGGTTGAAATTATCGCCAGCCCTCGCCTGTTTACCGCACACCAGCAGACCGCCAGTATTAAACAGGGAACGGAAATTCCGTATCAGGTCTCCAGCGGTGCCAGCGGATCGACATCTATCGAGTTCAAAGAAGCGGTACTCGGTATGGAAGTGACACCCGACATTCTGCGTGCTGGCCGGATTACGCTGAACCTGAAAATCAGTCAGAACATGCCGGGACAGACGATTAAGCAGGGCGATAACGGTGAAGCGTTAGCGATCGATAAACAAGAAATTCAAACGCAGGTGACCGTCACCGACGGAGAAACCATCGTATTAGGTGGTATTTTCCAGCAGCAAAAAAAGAACAGTGACAGACAGGTGCCAATATTGGGTGAGGTTCCCGTATTTGGTCATCTGTTCAGAAACCATACTCAGCAGCATACGCGACGAGAATTGGTCATTTTCATTACGCCGACGCTGATACCTGCCTCATCGTGAGCAAACCTAGGCTCGCTCTGATGTTATTGGGAGATTTTTTTCGGATAGGGAGCAATATTTTTGTCACGTTCAATGCTTATGAGTTTGACGCTGCGGCGGATTTAGCTTACAAGGGTTAGCGAATTGAGCACTGAAGTGTTGTTCCACCGAAAATGTCGATAAAACATACTGCATTGACCCTCTGTGGTCGATGTGACATTTTATTCGGTTGCCAAACTACCCTGAGTCTTGAGATAATTTTTTGTCTGATTCTCGCACTATCGCTCATGAGGTTTCAGTTTAGGTCCCGCCGCTGGGTTGATTGGCGGGGCGGGTTATCATTAACGAATTGTCTTAGTAATACCAAAAAACATGGCAGAGAAACGCAATATCTTTCTGGTTGGGCCTATGGGTGCCGGCAAAAGCACTATTGGCCGTCAATTAGCTCAGCAACTCAATATGGAGTTTTTCGACTCTGATCAAGAAATTGAGCGACGCACTGGGGCTGATGTAGGCTGGGTATTCGATGTGGAAGGCGAAGAAGGCTTCCGCGATCGTGAAGAGAAAGTCATTAATGAATTGACGGAAAAGCAAGGCATCGTACTGGCGACAGGCGGTGGCTCAGTCAAATCACGTGAGACGCGTAATCGTCTTTCCGCGCGCGGCGTTGTCGTTTATTTGGAAACGACAATCGAGAAGCAACTAGCTCGCACGCAGCGTGATAAGAAACGTCCGTTACTTCAGGTTGAAACCCCTCCACGTGAAGTATTGGAGGCGTTAGCGAAAGAGCGGAACCCGCTTTATGAAGAAATCGCTGACGTTACCATTCGGACTGACGAGCAAAGTGCCAAGGTCGTTGCTAACCAGATTATCAATATGCTGGAAAGCAACTAAGCGCATACCTTATCCGCATAGAGCGGACCCTGAACGGGTTGTTTAACGAGCATGGAAAGAATTACCGTAACACTAGGGGAACGCAGTTATCCCATTACGATAGCCGCCGGATTATTTGATGATTCGGCATCTTTTATGCCGTTGAAAGCGGGGGAACAGGCCATGCTGGTGACTAACCAGACGTTGGCTCCTCTGTATCTTGACCGCGTTCGTGGTGTGCTGGAAAACAATGGCGTGCATGTCGATCAGGTTATCTTGCCTGATGGCGAGCAGTACAAATCGTTGGCCGTACTGGATCAGGTTTTTACCGCGCTGCTGGCAAAGCCACATGGTCGTGATACGACGATTGTGGCGTTGGGTGGCGGTGTCATCGGCGATTTAGCTGGTTTTGCCGCAGCCAGTTATCAGCGCGGCGTCCGGTTTATTCAAGTGCCGACAACGCTGTTATCACAGGTAGATTCTTCCGTCGGTGGTAAAACCGCCGTCAATCACCCGTTGGGTAAAAACATGATTGGGGCGTTTTATCAGCCCGTATCGGTTGTGATCGATTTGGATTGCCTGAAATCCTTACCCGCACGGGAATTGTCATCCGGGCTGGCGGAAGTCATTAAATACGGCATTATTTTGGATCGCGAATTCTTCCTTTGGCTTGAAGACAATATTGAAGCCATGCGTGAGCTACGACATGACGCGCTGGCTTACTGCATTCGACGCTGTTGTGAAATCAAAGCGGCAGTGGTCGCCGCCGATGAACGTGAAAGTGGCATGCGTGCATTGCTCAATTTGGGCCATACTTACGGGCATGCCATTGAAGCTGAAATGGGCTACGGCAACTGGCTTCATGGAGAAGCGGTTGCGGCAGGCATGGTGATGGCTGCACATACTGCACGTCGCCTCGGGCAATTCTCCTCTGCGGACATCGAGCGCATCACGTCTCTGCTGGTTCGTGCTGGCCTGCCAGTGAACGGCCCGACGCAAATGACGCCTGAAGCCTATCTTCCTCACATGATGCGTGACAAGAAAGTGCTTGCCGGTGAGCTACGCTTGGTGTTGCCAACCGCGATTGGTCAATCAGAAGTTCGTGGTGGCGTTGCACATGACATGGTGTTGGCCTCAATAGCGGATTGCCAAGCCTGATGCGTAATGCTAGCCAGTTATGAAAGATAAGTATTAACGACAGACACGCCCTAATGGGTTATGGTTAATAGAATACAATGCGTTACGATTCAATGATTCGCCTTGACGACCGTATGGCGGATTCGAGTTTTTTAGTGGGGAGATGTTAAATGGATGAGTTCAAGCCGGAAGATGAGCTGAAGCCTGATACCAGTGACCGTCGCTCTACTCGTCAGCAAAAAAGCAGCAACTTCACGGTACCTAAAATCGCGCTTTCCAGACAGCACCTGATGATTGGCATCGGGATTGTTGTGTTGGTGCTGTTGATTGTGGGTATTGGCTCCGCTTTGCAGGCTCCTTCTCAGCCACAAACGCCACAGACGCAGAACCAAGCGGGTGGAGAGCGGAATATCGATCTCTCTTCATCGTCTTCTATGACACAGAACGCGCAACTTTCTTCACCGGGCGAGAATCCTACGGCGGTTCCCGGCGATGTGGGTCATGGTCAAACACCCGCGCAGGTCTCTTCCCAAGCGCCGATATCACCCCAAACATTAAGTGCCCCACCGATTGCTGGTACGCCGACAGATGCACACGTTCAACCACCGGTGGCTGGGCAGCAGCGTATTGAGCTGCCGGGTAATATCACCGATGCCTTGTCGCAACAGCAAGGGCACGTGAGCGAATTTTCTCAGGGAGCATCAGGAAATTCGACGTTGCCGACGGCACCTGCAACGGTAGCGCCAACGGGAAAAACACCTGCGGCGTCCTCAGTTAAAAATACGCACAATACGACGTCGACACATGCTAACAACGCTAAGCCCGCCGCGAACAGTGCGCCAAAAACGCCAGTAGTGAACAAGCCTGCTGCTAACGCAAAAGCGGCGCCAGCGACGGCTAGCCAGAACGTTTCCGTACAGAATGCGCCAGCCAGCCACTTTACTTTGCAACTGAGCAGCGCTTCACGCTCGGATACGCTGAAAGCCTACGCAAAACAACATAACCTCGCCCATTCATGGGTGTATGAAACCAAACGAGACGGAAAATCCTGGTATGTGTTAGTGACCGGAGTCTATGCTTCTTCTGGGGAGGCGAAACAGGCGATTGCCGCGCTACCCGCAGAGGTACAAGCGAAAAAACCATGGGTTAAGCCGATCCGTCAGGTGAAGCAGGACTTGAATAAGTAACACCAATTTTAGCCCTGATGTGCTGTCTGACACAGAGTACAATCCGCGGCTCTGAAACGTATGAGTAACTAACGACGGCATGAAGAAGAACCGCGCTTTTTTAAAATGGGCTGGTGGTAAATATCCGCTGGTAGAAGAAATTCGTCGCTATTTACCCGCAGGAGACTGTCTTATTGAGCCTTTTGTTGGCGCAGGTTCCGTGTTTCTGAATACGGAATACGAGCGCTACATACTGGCTGATATTAATAGCGACCTGATTAATCTCTACAATATCGTTAAATCGAATGCAGATGAGTTTGTTACCGACGCCCGTAAACTTTTTACGGATGAGGTCAACACGTCAGAGACATTTTATCTGCTGCGTGAAGAATTTAACCTTTGCGGCGATGCCTATCGGCGCGCGCTGCTGTTCCTCTATTTGAATCGCCACTGCTATAACGGCCTGTGCCGTTACAACATGCGCGGTGAATTCAATGTTCCTTTCGGGCGTTACAAGAAGCCCTATTTTCCTGAAGAAGAAATTCGCTGGTTCGCCTTCAAAGCGCAAAATGCCATTTTCGTCTGCGAGCATTATCAGGACACGCTGGAAAAAGCAGAGAAGGGATCGGTTATCTATTGCGATCCACCTTATGCACCGCTGTCTGCGACCGCGAATTTTACGGCCTATCACACCAATAACTTTAGCCGTGCCGACCAGCAAAGTTTGGCGCAATTGGCGCGTCGTTTGTCAGTAGAAAGCCAGATTCCCGTGCTGATTTCCAATCATGACACGGTGCTGACCCGTGAATGGTATCAGGAAGCCGTGCTTTATGTTGTTAAAGCGCGCAGAACCATTAGCCGTAATATTTTAGGGCGTAGTAAAGTAAACGAGTTATTAGCCCTATATCGGTAATACCGTTTGGGCAAACAGAGCGCGGTGAATCGGTTAATGCCGTCTGAAAGGCGTCATTAGCCGGGAAGAGGTTACCCGCAGGCATTCAGACTTTACCGTTTGGAGACATGAATGAAACCGTTTTTAATCGCGCCGTCTATTTTGTCGGCTGATTTTGCCCGTCTTGGTGAAGATACCGCTAACGTATTGGCTGCCGGGGCTGATGTGGTCCATTTTGATGTCATGGATAACCACTATGTGCCAAATTTGACGATTGGTCCGCTGGTTCTGAAATCTCTGCGTGATTACGGCATTACCGCGCCGATTGACGTTCACCTGATGGTGAAACCGGTTGATCGTATCATCCCGGATTTCGCCAACGCGGGTGCCAGTTTCATTACCTTTCATCCCGAAGCCACGGATCATCTCGATCGTTCATTGCAGCTGATTAAAGATCACGGCTGCAAAGCCGGCTTGGTGTTTAACCCCGCGACCCCGCTCAGTTATCTCGATTATGTCATGGACAAAGTGGACATCATTCTGCTGATGTCGGTTAACCCTGGATTCGGCGGTCAATCTTTTATCCCTGGTACGTTGGATAAGCTGCGTCAGGTTCGTCGCTTGATCGACGACAGCGGTTACGACATTCGACTGGAAGTTGATGGCGGGGTAAAAGTGGAGAATATCGGTGCGATTGCGGAAGCTGGCGCGGATATGTTTGTGGCGGGATCGGCTATTTTTGGTCATCCAGATTACCGTACCGTTATTGATCAAATGCGTAGTGAGATTTCAAGGACGAAACATGACTGACTTAACCGCGATTCGCGGGTTGGCTTTTGATTTGGACGGTACGCTGACTCACAGCGCACCGGGTCTGGCGGCGGCTATTGATCGGGCATTAGTGGCACAGTCATTGCCTGCTGCGGGCGAAGCCCGCGTGGCAACCTGGATTGGCAACGGTGCTGACATCATGGTTGAACGGGCGCTGCGTTGGGCGGGGGTTGAGCCGACGGGCGTGCGTTTGCAGGAAACGCGTGAGCGGTTTGATAGCTATTATGCGCAAACGGTGGATAGCGGCAGTACACTGTTCCCGCAGGTAAAAGAGACGCTGGCGCAGTTGGCACAGCAAGGCGTTCCGATGGCGGTGGTGACCAATAAACCCACGCCGTTTGTTGCGCCGCTGCTGTCAGGATTAGGGATCGGCGACTATTTTTCACTGATCATCGGTGGTGATGACGTCATCGTGAAAAAACCTCACCCCGCGCCGCTTTATCTGGTGCTGGGTAAGCTGGGATTACGCGCTAGCGAACTCTTGTTCATCGGTGATTCCCGCAATGATATTCAGGCCGCGCAGGCGGCGGGTTGTCGCAGTGTCGGCATGACGTATGGTTATAACTACGGTGAAGCGATCGAGCTGAGTCAGCCGGATGTCGTTCTGGATCGCTTTGCCGATATTTTGCCTCTGATCGGGCAGTCTTCTTTACACAATCAGGAACCCTTAGTATGAGCAAACCCATTGTATTTAGCGGTGCGCAACCGTCTGGTGAATTGACCATTGGTAACTACATGGGGGCGTTACGTCAGTGGGTCAACATGCAGGACGATTATGACTGCATCTATTGCATTGTGGATCTCCATGCCATCACGGTACGTCAGGATCCGAAGGCGCTGAGAAAAGCGACGCTGGACACGCTGGCGCTGTATTTGGCCTGTGGCATCGATCCGAAAAAGAGCACCATTTTCGTTCAGTCCCATGTGCCTGAGCACAGCCAACTGAGCTGGATACTGAACTGCTACGCGTATTTCGGCGAACTGAGCCGCATGACGCAGTTCAAGGATAAATCCGCGCGCTATGAAGAGAATATCAACGCAGGCTTGTTTGATTATCCTGTGCTGATGGCGGCGGATATCCTGCTGTATCAAACGAATCAGGTGCCGGTCGGTGAAGATCAGAAGCAGCATCTGGAACTAAGCCGTGACGTTGGCCAGCGCTTCAATAGTCTGTATGGCGACATTTTCAAAGTGCCGGAGCCATTTATTCCGAAATCGGGCGCGCGCGTGATGTCTCTGCTGGAACCGACCAAGAAGATGTCCAAATCTGACGATAACCGTAATAATGTCATCGGGCTGCTGGAAGATCCGAAAGCGGTGGTGAAGAAAATCAAACGTGCGATGACGGATTCCGATGAGCCGCCAGTCATTCGCTATGATGTGAAGAATAAAGCCGGAGTATCGAACCTGTTGGACATTCTGTCTGGCGTGACAGGAAAAACGATTCCTGAGCTGGAGCAAGAGTTTGACGGCCAGATGTATGGTCACCTGAAAGGCGCGGTGGCGGATGCCGTATCCGGTATGCTGTCTGAGCTGCAAGAACGTTATCATCGCTACCGTAACGATGAGGCTTTCCTGCAACAGATCATGCGTGAAGGGGCTGACAAAGCCAGCGCTCGCGCTCAGGAAACGCTGAAGAAAGTTTACGACGCTGTTGGTTTTGTTTCCCGCCCGTAAGTCTTAATCACCGTCAGGAGGGGAACCTCCTGACGGTGTCTTGTCACTTCTCAATCCCTTCGAATTCGCGTCTTACCCCTGTGGGATCGGCGGAAACACGTCGTCTGGAATCGGGTTCTCAAACGGTGTGTGCTGCAACCTTTCCTGATGGTCGGCTTTTGCCTGAGCAATCAGTTCAGGCGTGACCAGCAGATCGATAGCCAGTGATGCCATCGCTTTTGCCGCATATTCCATGCCTTTGTGTGCAGCACCGGTTTTCCCCTGCGCAACCAACTGCCACGAATGCGCCGGTGTACCGATAGCATAGGTAGCGCTGCGGATCTGCACGGTTGGCACCACCCAGCTAACCGTTCCCACATCGGTAGAGCCGATGAAGGCTTCATTCGGGCTATACAGCGGATAAATACCGTCGTGTAGCGTTAAGCCCGGTTGTGGTTTGACGCCGAAACGCGCGTAAGATTCGGCGATGTCTTCGGCGCTCAGCGCCGTCTGGAACATCGCGGCGACTTTCCGGTCTTCATCATCGAACGGTATCGGACCGAGCGCCAGCAGATGTTCGTGCATACGTGCTTCCAGCGGCGGATTTGCCAACAGGTTGGCATCTCCGCTAATCACTTCGCTGCTGACCTCCGTTTCCGTCATCAGCGCCGCGCCTTCGGCAATTTTCTTCACGCGTTTGACTAACTGGTGCAGTTCCGGCAATTGACGTGCACGTACAAGGTAACGCACGGTAGCATTAGCCTGTACAACGTTTGGCGCATGACCGCCGCTGTCGGTAATCGCGTAGTGAATGCGTGCGGAAGACGGCATATGCTCGCGCATGTAGTTCACGCCAACATTCATTAATTCAACGGCATCCAGCGCGCTGCGCCCCAAATGTGGGCTGCTGGCAGCATGAGCAGCGCGACCTTTGAAGTAAAAATTCAGTTCGTTGCAGGCCAGTGATACCGGGCTGTTAACACCCGTGAAGGTCGCTGGATGCCAGCAGAGGGCGATATCAACGTCATCAAAAACGCCTTCCTTGACCATAAAACCTTTAGACGACCCGCCTTCTTCCGCAGGGCAGCCATAAAAACGTATGGTTCCAGCCAGCGCGTGTTTTTGCAGGTAATCTTTCACTGCCGTCGCTGCCTGTAGCGCCGCGGTGCCGAGCAGGTTATGCCCACAGCCGTGGCCGTTGCCACCGTTTTCCAGCGGCTTTGGCTCAGCGACATTCGCCTGCTGGCTCAGGCCCGGCAGCGCATCGTATTCACCCAGAATGGCGATGATGGGTAGACCTTCGCCGAATTCCCCCAACAGCGCGGTCGGCATGTCGGCGATGCCTTTCGTCAGACGGAAGCCTTCTGCCTTCAGGATGGCCTCATGTTGTGCTGCTGAACGATGCTCTTCGTAGTTCAGTTCTGGCGTATCCCAGATACCATCGCTCAGCGTACAGAATTGCTGCCGTTTCGTGGCAATCAGGTCGCAGATCGCTTCCACGGTCTGGTGATTGACGGCAGGCAGCGTTCCTTCAGTGTGTGTTGCATTCATTCGTGGTGTGCTCGTTTGATTACTCTGATGTATTTGCGAGTGGCATGTCATAGCCAGTTGGCGATGACATGCGATTCAACTAAAGGGTCATACTCAGAGCGGTGTGGTGTCCATACCGAACCATTTTTCGCTCAGCTTTCTGATGGTGCCATCTTGCTTGGCCTGATCGATCGCCTTGTCGAACATGGCTTTCAGCTCAGGATCGCTTTTACGCAGGGCAACGGAGGAGCCACTACCCAGAATGCCGCCGATGAACTGTGGGCCTGGCGTTACTATGTCGGCATTACCCGATTTTTCCGAAATGCTTTTCAGGTAAGGTGCGGAAGCGATAACGAGATCCACTCGGCCCGCTTTCAGATCCAGATCGTGTTCTTGTGTGGTTTTATATTCGCGTACCTTCATCATACCTTTCATATGTTTATCTAAAAAGGCGCTGGCGATAGAAGCCGACTGCACGCCGATGGTTTTACCTTCCAGCAGCGGTTTCAGCTTATCAATCTCAGCCTTGGCTGTGGCTTCGTCAGCTGGGTTAATGGAGAAACGTTGGCCTGCGTCTGGGAAATCTTTGGCGAGTGAACTGGATTTCAGCACGGCGAAAGTCTGCCCTGACTGCGTGTACGGCTGGCTGAAATCGATCACCTCACGGCGTTTTTCCGTCGCAGACATACCAGAAATGATCGCGTCGAATTTACCCGCATTCAGTGCTGGAATGGTGCTGGTGAACGGCTGAACCATGATCTCGCATTTCACCTGCATGTTGTCGCAGAGCACTTTATACAGTTCGATCTCCATGCCATCGAGCGTACCGTCTGGCTTGGTGAAGTTATACGGGTGGTAAGCCCCTTCGGTTGCGATGCGGACGGTCGTCCATTTCTTCTCTTCTGCTGAAGCGGTGAATGAGGCAGCCAGCGTTCCTGCCATACACAGCGAGCAGGCGAGCAGTGTGAGTTTTGATTTGATCATGATGGTTTCTCCCGGCGTGTTATATCGTTATATTTTGTTTATTCCCGCCGAGTTTCGCGGCAGAGGTAGACGTCTGCGCACGAAATTAGCGGGGCAGTGTTTACCAACTGGCAATAAATTGCCGGAAGCGAGCCGACTGGCTGGCGGTGAAAACGTGTTCCGGCGTTCCCTGTTCTTCAATTTCCCCCTGATGGAGGAAGACGATGCGGTTGGAGACTTCACGGGCAAAATCCATTTCGTGAGTGACAACCAGCATGGTCATCCCTTCATCCGCCAGCGTGCGCATCACGCGCAGCACCTCGCCCACCAACTCTGGATCGAGTGCAGAGGTTGGCTCATCGAACAGCATCACTTTTGGCTCCATCGCGAGCGCACGGGCAATCGCGGCGCGCTGCTGCTGACCACCGGACAAATGTGCGGGATAGTAGTGGCGCTTATCCGCCAAACCGACCTTCTCTAGCAATTGCTCGGCGTGCTCTACACACTCCGCCTGTGGACGCTTTAAGACGTGCACGGGGGCTTCGATAATGTTTTCCAGCACGGTCTTGTGTGACCACAGGTTGAAATTCTGGAACACCATGCCTAGCTGAGTACGAATTCTGTCGATCTGTTTGAGGTTCGACGGACGGTTCTGTCCTTTACGGTTCGGCTTCATTTCAATCGCTTCTCCGCCGACGATAATCTCGCCCTGATCGGGAAGCTCAAGCAGGTTGCTACAGCGCAGTAACGTCGATTTACCTGAACCGGACGATCCCAGAATTGAGATGACCTCCCCCTGATTGGCCTCAATCGAAATCCCTTTCAGGACGTCCAGAGAACCGAAGCTTTTATGAATGTTGCGCAGGCTAATGGCGGCTGTCGTCATTGCAGATCTCCCAATTTCTTAATTTTTTTCGCTGCCGGTTGCGCACCCGGCGCACGGAGATGAGGGGTAAGCGTAAATTCTGTCCACATCAGTAAACGTGTCAGAATAAGGTTAATAAACAGATAAATAGCACCAGCGACCAGGAAGACTTCTAGCGCCCGGTAGGTTTCTGCGATGAGGCGTGCGGCGATCCCGGTGATTTCCATCAGCGTAATGATAGAAGCCAGCGAGGTCGATTTGACCATCGAAATCAGCTCATTGCCGTAAGCGGGAAGCGCCTGACGTATTGCCAGCGGGAACACGATACGCTTGAAAATCATGAACGATGGCATACCGCAGGCGCGTGCAGATTCGATCTGGCCGACGGGAACGGACTGCAATCCGCCACGGATAATTTCACTGGCATAGGCACCGGTACACAGGCTGAGCGACAGTAGCGCGCACCAGTGGGGTTCCCGCAGGAACGGCCAAAGCAGGCTTTCCCGAATCCAAGGGAATTGCCCCAGCCCGTAGTAAATCAGGAACAGCTGCACCAGCAGCGGTGTGCCGCGGAAAAACAGTACGTAGGTTCGGGCAATTGAGCGCAGTACGGCAAAAGATGATAGCTGCATCAGTGCTAAGCCCAGCGCCAGAAAGAAGCCCAGAAAGACCGAACTGACCGCCAGTTGCAGGGTTAACGGGATACCGGGAATAATCTCCAGAAACGTGTCGTACAGAAAAGGAAAATCCATCAGCGTTTCACACCCCGGGAATAATGAGATTCAGCACGGCGCATAATCCAGCCGGAACAGATTGAGATAAGTAGGTACAGCAGCGCGGCCGCCATGAAGAAATCGAATGGTTTACCGGTAGAACCGGCGCCGGTTTGCGACTGCGTCATCAGTTCTGCGACACCGGTAACGGAAACCAGCGCAGAGGTTTTCAGCACTAACTGCCACACGTTGCCGAGTGGGGGGATCGCGTGGCGCAGCAGGAGCGGTATGATGATACGGCGCAGGCGCAATAGCGTTGGCATTCCGCACGCTTTGGCGGCCTCAATTTCCCCTTTGGAAACGGCGTAGAACGCACCGCGATAGACTTCCGTCTGCTGCGCACCAGAGGAAATGCCGACGGCGAAGACGCCAGCGAGGAAACCCGGAAAGCCAAAGAACTCATTGCTGCCAAACAGCCTGGCGAGCAGGGTTAACGCGGAACTGCCGCCGAAATAAAGCAGATAGATGATGAGCAGATCGGGGATGCCACGGATGAGAGTGGTGTAGCCATCGGCCAGATAGCGCACGGGGCGATTGCCGCAAATTTTTGACCAGGCACCGATCGTGCCGATCACCGCCCCCAGCAGGAAGCCGCCGATCGCCAGTGCGAGCGTCATTCCTGCCCCAATCAGTAATAATTTTCCCCAGCCGTGTTCACCAAAACTGATGAGCTGCCAGAACGTAATGTCTTCCACAAGTGACTCCAAACTGCCTGTTTTTGGCAAATTTTATTCTTAGCAAATCGTGTTCTTAGCACGTTTTGTTGGTAATAAAAGATTGCTCCGTTATACAGAACGGTGTTTGTGATGAGAGGGCTACACACGCTGTTCAGGAACGAGAGCAGTAATGCACAATGGTATTAACTCGATGATGTACTCATTCTATGGAGTACGAATTCGATGAAACACGATGGTTTGACGATGAAATCGGTTCGATAAGAACGATTCAGAAGTCGTGTCGCGAATCTATTAGAAAGCTAAGCAATACTCGAGCCACGTTTCACGTAAACGATAATTGATTATTTATTCATATACTCTGCTTATTAATGGGTTTTACTTTAGTCAAAATAAGACAGATATGGCCTGTGGTAAAGCATTAAAGTGATATTTTGTAAGGGGGTGTGTTCAAAATAGTGCATTGTTATGCTATTTGGCGGGGCGTTGCATTATGATGGTGCAATAACCGCTATCCGGCAGGACGGATAGCGGGTGAGTAGGAGAATGGGGAGAGGATTATGCTGTCTGGTCAGAGAACCAGCTCAATTTTTCTCGTAGGCCGACGACGTTGCCGATGATGATCAAACTCGGGCTGCTGGCCTGTTGGGCTAATTCGCTCAGTTGTGAGAGCTGTCCACTCAGAACGCGCTGTTTGGTCGAGGTGCCGTTTTCGATAATCGCGACAGGCACGGTTTCCGGTAGTTGCTGCTCGATGAGCTTATTTTGAATGTGTTCAGCCTGCTGAAGCCCCATGTAAAACACCAGCGTTTGTTTTTCTGCTGCGAGGCTGGTCCAGTCCAGATCGGTGTCGTGCTTGACGTGTCCGGTGATCAATCTGACGCCCTGCGAGTGATCGCGATGGGTGAGTGGGATTCCGCTGTAGGCTGAGCAGCCTGACGCCGCAGTAATGCCGGGAACGACAGAGAAGGGTACGCCCGCCTGTTGCAGGTGTTCCAACTCTTCAGCACCGCGGCCGAAGATAAACGGGTCGCCGCCTTTTAGCCTGACGACGCGGTGGCCTGCGCGTGCCTTTTCTTCTAGCAACTGATTGATTTGATCTTGAGGAACGCTGTGATAGCCAGAGGCTTTACCGACGAAGATACGCTCAGCGTCGCGGCGTGACAGGTTGAGAATCTCTTTCGATACCAGCCGATCGTAAACGACGATGTCAGCCTGCTGGAGATGCTGTAGCCCTTTCAGCGTAAGTAATCCTGCGTCGCCCGGCCCGGCGCCGACCAGCGTCACCTCACCCCGGTCATCAAGCGGCGCGGAGAAAAGCAGTTCCGTGAGTTGTTGAACGCGTTCGTTGTTTTCATTGGCCAGCGCCTGTGCCAGCCTATCGTGTACGAAGAGCTTTTCCCAGAAGCGACGGCGCGCGCTCATATTGCGGAACCGGCTTTTGACCCGACTGCGCAATTCGCCTGCGTATGTCGCCAGCTTACCGAGATTTTGCGGCAGAATACTTTCCAGTTTTTCCCGTAGTAGTCGAGCCAATACTGGTGCGGCACCGCCAGAAGACACCGCGACCATCAGCGGTGAACGATCAATGATCGACGGCATAATGAAGCTGGCGCGTTCTGGTGAATCAACCACGTTACAGAAAATCCGGCGCTCACTGGCGCTGGCATAGACATGGTTATTGATGTCCTGATCGTCGGTGGCGGCAATCACCAGCCATACCTCGTTCAGCAAGCAGGGATCGAAGGTGCCGTGTACCAGCGTTAATTGCGCATCCTGCTCCCACGCTCGAAATTGATCGTTAAAATCGAGCGCATTGACGGTAACCACTGCGCCAGCATCCAGCAATAGCCGGGCTTTGCGCTCGGCTATTTCACCGCCTCCTACCAACAGACAGGGTTTATCATGCAACTGACAGAATATCGGTAGGTAATCCATGCAACGCCTCTTGAAGACTCAGATAGTGGTGTGCCCTGTGGTCCAGGGCACCGGCCTACGGTAATGGCTGGCTATTATTAACCGCTACATCACTGTTTGCGATGGATATTTGCACATTACCGTTTGTTACCTGAGTAGCATAAGTGGCAACAGAATAGGCTTCATCTTCCAGGCAGAAGCCGTCATAAAGGCGGAAATGCTGTTTTTTCAATGGGCTTGCGACCCAAAGATCGTCCTGATGCTCGGCCACTATCCCACGGCTTAATACACTCGCTTGGGCGAAGGGATCGATATTGCTGATGGCGTAAACTTGCTCGTCGTTACGTGGCCGGAATACGGCGATTTGCTGCCGATCGACCAGCGCACAAACGCCGGTGCCAGGCAGGATGTCGTCTAACTTACATACCGTCGTCCACTGGCTCATGCGTTTTCCTCCTCTAGCTCACTGTTTTTTTCCTGATTAATTTGTTTCACCGGAATACGCTCGGCAGGACGCGCCGGACGGTGTTGTTGACGTTCACTCACCATTTGCACGTTCGGGTCACGTACTGGGCTGTTAATGAAGTGGGCAAAGCGTTTCTGTGCTTCTGGATCTTCCAGCGTCGCCTGCCATTCGCAGAGGTAGCCTTCTCGCAGCCGTGCGATATCCGCTTCAAGCTGATCGTTAATGCCCAACTTGTCTTTCACAATCACATTGCGCAGATAGTCGATACCGCCTTCGAGATTATCCAGCCAGACGGACGTGCGTTGGAGCTTATCGGCTGTACGGATGTAGAACATCATGAAGCGGTCCAGATAGCGGACTACCGTTTCGCGATCTAAGTCGGCTGCCAGCAGGTCGGCGTGGCGTGGTTTCATCCCGCCGTTGCCGCAGACATAGAGGTTCCAGCCTTTTTCGGTGGCGATAATCCCCACGTCTTTACCCTGTGCTTCTGCACATTCCCGCGTACAGCCGGAGACGCCAAATTTCATTTTGTGCGGCGTGCGGATGCCTTTGTAGCGGTTTTCCAGTTCTACGCCAAAGCCTACGCTGTCGCCGACGCCAAAGCGGCACCAGGTGCTGCCGACGCAGGTTTTTGCCATACGTAGCGCCTTGGCGTAAGCGTGGCCGGTTTCAAATCCGGCTTCGATGAGCTGAGCCCACACGTCAGGCAGATCGTCTTTCTGTACGCCAAAGAGCGCCATGCGCTGAGATCCGGTCATTTTGGTGTACAGGTTGTATTGCTTCGCGATGCGTCCAATGGCGATCAGGCCATCCGGCGTGATCTCTCCGCCAGCAGAACGTGGGATCACGGAATAGGTGCCGTCTTTCTGGATATTGCCGAGGAAGTTATCATTGGAATCCTGCAACGGCGTGTGCTGTGGTTTGAGTACGTATTCGTTCCAGCAGGAAGCCAATAGCGATGCAACGGTTGGTTTACAGACTTCACAGCCGTAGCCTGAACCGTGTTTCTCCAGCAGTTGATCGAACGTTTTGATTTTTTCGATTTGGATCAGATGGTACAGCTCTTGGCGCGAATAGGCGAAGTGCTCACATAAATGATTGTTGACTTCAATCCCTTGCTTGCTGAGTTCCGCGTGCAGTACCTGTGTCAGCAGTGGAATACAGCCGCCGCAGCCCGTACCGGCTTTGGTGGTTTCCTTCAGTGCGGCAACGGTATGACAGCCGCCGTTAATCGCCTTGATGATGTCACCTTTGGACACGTCAAAGCAGGAGCAGATTTGTGCGCTTTCCGGCAGTGCATCGACACCCAGCGTCGGTTTCGCACTACCCGCCGTCGCAGGAAGAATCAGCGCTTCCGGGGAATCTGGCAGTGGGATTTTGTTCAGCATGAATTGCAGCAGGTTGCCGTAATCCCGCGTGTCGCCGACCAGTACCGCACCCAGCAGCGTTTTATTGTCAGCGCTGACGATCAGACGTTTGTAGGTTTCTTTGTTTTCATCCAGCCACATGTAGCTGCGTGCGCCCGGCGTATGGCCGTGTGCATCACCAATTCCGCCGACATCGACGCCCATCAATTTGAGCTTGGCACTCATGTCGGCACCCTGGAATCGGTTCTCATGCCCTAATAGGTGGTCGACGGTGACCTGTGCCATTTTGTAGCCGGGCGCAACCAGACCAAATGGTCTGCCCTGCCAGGCGGCACATTCGCCGATGGCGTAAACGTCAGGGTCAGAAGTTTGACACCAGTCGTTAATGGCGATACCGCCGCGTGGACCGATTTCCAGCGCACACTGGCGCGCCAGTTTGTCCTGCGCTCGGATACCAGTAGAGAACACGATAAAATCGACTTCCAGCGTACTGCCGTCGGCAAACACCATCGTCTTGCGACTTTCCAGACCGGAATGCTGAATGGCCTGCGTATTCTTGCTGGTATGCACACGCACACCCATGTTTTCAATCTTGCGTTGCAGCAGGGTGCCACCCTGTGCATCTAACTGCTCGGCCATGAGCACGGGGGCGAACTCAATGACGTGGGTTTCCACGCCAAGGTGTTTCAGCGCACCAGCCGCTTCCAAACCCAATAGACCCCCGCCGATCACCGCACCGCGTTTGCTACGGCGGGCGCAGTTTTCGATGGCGTTCAGATCTTCAATGGTGCGGTACACGAAACAGTCTTGCCCGTTTGATCCTTTAATGGCAGGAATCCAGGGGTAGGAGCCGGTGGCCATGATGAGCTTGTCGTAATACACGGTACGGCCGGAATTGGAGTGAATGGCTTTTTCACTGCGGTTGATGGTGATGGCGCGTTCACCAAGCAGGACGTTAACGCCATTCTTTTCGTAATAACCTTCTCGTACTAAAGACAGCTCTTCTACCGTATGGTGAGCGAAGTAAGAAGAGAGGTGGACACGATCGTAAGCGACGCGGGGTTCTTCACAAAAGACGGTAATCTCGTAGGTGGACGTTGGAGCTTTATCCAGCAACTCTTCGATAAAACGGTGGCCAACCATCCCGTTACCGATAACAGCGAGTCTGACTTTGTTCATTTTTGCCTCAAAATTGCTTCTTCTGAGGTTACCTTATCGCGCTACAAAGGCCGCTTATTGATGTATATCAAGTTGTCTTTTATATACTACTTTATGAGTATCTCGATGATTTTACTCATTTTTTATTAAGCCTTGGTTTTTGCTGGAGTTTTAGTTGCGGGTAAACATGAGATCTATAGCACGCTTTTGGTCAGAAGCCGACTGATTAGCGGCCAATCCGCTATCAGGGTAATCGTCCCCCTCATCAATCAGTCACGTTCCTGAAGGCGTAAAAATAAAACTAAGGGATTATCCATCCATTTAATAAGGATATGAAATTTTCTGGTGATAGTGCTCACAGCTTTATGTGCAAACGCACAGTTATCCGCGACATAATTTCTTCATATGAAAGAAATTGCCTAATGACTAACGGCGTCACAACCTTAATAATTAAAAATAAAACGCTATTTTTTTTTAATTAATACGATATTTCTTTTTGTGACGCCGATCGCCTTATAAGGTCGAACCAGAAAGCGTTATATGCTTTTTATCGACCCATCCCAGCATAGTCAGTGAAGTGATTCTTTAATAGTTATGTGGTTCACATTCGCAATCGTATACATGAGTTGTGTTAAACATCAAAGCAGGTAACAACGTGAAAATAGAATCAATTGATGTCACCGTCTTCACTTATCCCACACGTCGGGTTTCTGACAGTGCGGGCCATTCACACCCGGGAGCCGAGAACCAGGCCAAGATGGCGCTGTTGACCATCACAGCAGATGACGGCCAAAAAGGTTACGCTTTCGCTCCGCCGGAAGTGATTCGTCCCCATATCGTTAATGCTTTCTTCCGCAAAGTGCTGATCGGGCAGAACCCGTTCGATCGTGAGCGCCTGTGGCAGGATCTGGTGCACTGGCAACGCGGTAGCGCCAACCAACTGACCGACCGCGCGCTGTCGATTGTGGAATCCGCACTGTGGGATCTGCAAGGGCGTGTGTTGAACATGCCCGTGCATAAACTGCTCGGCGGCTACCGTGAAAAAGTCCCCGCTTACGGCAGCACCATGTGTGGTGATGAGCTGGAAGGCGGTTTATCTACGCCAGAGGAATACGGCCAGTTCGCAGAAAAGCTGGTGCAGCGCGGCTATAAGGCCATCAAATTACATACCTGGATGCCGCCAGTGTCATTCGCGCCTAGCCCGAAAATTGACGTACAAGCTTGTGCGGCAGTGCGTGAAGCGGTCGGCCCGGACATCTGCCTAATGCTGGATGGCTATCACTGGTACAGCCGCAGCGAGGCACTGTACATCGGCCGTGAACTGCAAAAGCTCGATTTCACCTGGTTTGAAGAGCCAATGGAAGAACAGAGCATGGCATCCTACAGCTGGCTGACCAAGAGTCTGGATATCGATGTTATCGGGCCGGAAAGCCTGTCAGGTAAATATTTCAGCCGTGCTGACTGGGTTAAGGAAGGCGCATGCGACATTTTACGCGCGGGCGTGCAAGGCGTCGGCGGTCTCTGGCCGTGTATGAAGGTCGCGAGTCTGGCTGAATCTTTCGGTATGGACTGCGAAGTTCATGGTAACGGTGCGCCAAACCTCAACGTTGTGGGAGCGATCAAAAACTGCCGCTGGTATGAGCGTGGGCTGCTGCATCCTTTCCTCGATTACGATGAACCTGCTGCGTATCTGAATTCGATTGTCGATCCGATGGATGACGAGGGCTTTGTGCATCTGCCGCAACGTTCGGGACTGGGCGAAGATATTAATTTTGACTGGATTGAGGAGCATACCCTAAGTAAAGAATAGCTTTGTGTTCTATATGGATAGTTTTGTTCGACCTGAAAGATAGCCTTACCTAAAAAATAAAAAGTTGTCGTCTTCCATGCTCCCACACCTGGAGAATAATGATGAAAGCACGCGCAATACTCCGTACCCTGCTGTTAGGTTCACTCTGTATGGCCGCAACGCCGGCCATTTTATCGGCAAAAACCCCTGACGATCAGCTGATCGTGGGGATGAACATGAACAACATGCTCTCACTCGACCCGGCCGCCATGACCGGTAACGAAGTGGTGGGCATCATAGTTAACCTCTATGACTCTCTGGTGGTGCTCGATCCTGCCAACCTGAGTAACATCCTGCCTTCTCTGGCGAAAACCTGGAGCGTCAATGATGCGGGCAACGTCATTACTTTCAATCTGGTCGATAACGCCAAATTCCATTCCGGTAACCCTGTAACGGCACAAGATTTCGCCTGGTCGATGAAACGTCTGCTTAGCCTCAACATGGCTCAGGCGACGACGTGGAAATCCTACGGCTTCACGGCGGAAAACGTGGAGAAAATGATCCGTGCCAAAGATGATCACACCGTTGAAATTGAGCTGCCGAAGCCAAACGACCCCAAGCTGGTGATCTATTCGCTGGCGACGTTAGGTAGCGGCTCGGTGCTGGACAGTAAAACAGTCATGAAGCATGAGAAAAACGGTGACTGGGGCAATGGCTGGCTAACTACGAACGAAGCGGGTTCTGGCCCATTCAAGCTGGACGTGTGGCAGGCGAAAGATGTGCTGCGCATCAGTAAGGTTGAGAACAGCTGGCAGGGCGACGCGAAAATGCGCCGCGTGATTTTCCGCCACATGACGGAATCACAGGCGCTGCGTCTGATGATTGAAAAAGGCGACATTGACGTGGCCTCTGGCATGTCGGTGCCAGATATTAATGCGTTGAAACAAGACAAAGACGTCGTGGTTGATGAGGTGAAAAAAGGCACGCTGTACTACGTTGCCATGAGCCTGAAAAACGAATACTTCGCTAAGTCAAAAGTGCGCGAAGCGGTTCGCTACTTGATTGACTACGATGGCGTTAATAAGACGGTGATGCCTGGCTATGGCTTCTATCATCAGCGCCCTATCCAGAAAGGGATGGATGCGACGTTGCCGGATCCTGGCTATAAGCTGGACGTGCCACGCGCTAAGGCGCTGCTGGCCGAAGCAGGTTACCCGAATGGATTTGAAATCACGCTACGTGTTCTTTCCGATCAGCCGTTCCTTAATCTGGCGACGTCGGTGCAGTCCACGCTGGCGCAGGCGGGCATCAAAGCCAAAATCATCTCCGGCACCGGTAATCAGGTTTACGGCGCGATGCGCGATCGTAACTTCGATATGCTGGTTGGCCGCGGCGGTGGCGGCGTCGATCCGCATCCTCACTCCAGCCTGCGTTCCGTTGTCTATAACCCCGATAACAGCGACGAAGCCAAACTGACCAACTTCCAGGGCTGGCGCACCTCTTTCTACGACAAACCCTTGAACGACATGATCGATCAGGCACTGTTGGAGAAAGATCCTCAGAAACAGAAGCAGATGTATATCAACGTGCAGAATCGTTATGAAGAACTGTTCCCGGCCATTATCCCGGTGTCGCAGATGATCGATTCTGTGGTGTTGCGTAAGGACGTAAAAGGCTATGTGCCGCATCCGTCCTCCACGACGCATCTGCGCGAGGTCTATAAGCAGCGCTAGTGTCCACACGTTAAACCGGATGATTAGCCGATACGTCCCCGGTTAATCATCCCGCTCAGATACGTTAAAAAGAGATGACCGCGTGAGTGGGGATTTGCTGTCGCCGCTCACCGGGATATCAGGAGAAAGAACATGGTTTTCTCTGATTGGATCAAGCCGGGTGGAGTACTGCGTCGTTTGGCAAAGCGTCTGTTTCAGGTGATCGTCACGCTGTTCGGGTTATTAATCCTGACCTTCGTGATCGGCCGAGTGATGCCAATCGATCCAGTCCTGGCTATTGTCGGGCAGGATGCTGACCAAAGTACCTATCAACAGGTTTACCAACAGCTGGGGTTGGATAAGCCACTGTATGTCCAGTTTTTTATTTACTTCAATTCACTGATGCATGGGGATTTGGGCAATGCTCTCCTGACTGGGCGACCGGTTATGGATGACATTATCCGTGTGTTCCCTGCCACCATCGAACTTGCCACCATGGCGATTATCGTGGGAGCAGGTCTGGGTGTACCGCTAGGCGTGCTGGCTGCGGCGCGACGTGGTAAGTGGGCGGATTATGTGGTGCGTTTTATCAGTCTGGCCGGTTATTCCACGCCGATATTCTGGGTCGGGATGATGGGGCTGCTGGTGTTCTATGCCTGGCTGAACTGGGTTGGCGGTGCCGGACGGGTTGATATGGCCTACGACGGTTTGGTGGAGAACCGTACCGGCCTGCTACTGGTGGATTCGCTGTTGGCAGGCGAATGGGATGTGTTCCGCAGCGCGCTAAACCATCTGGTGCTGCCAGCCACGATCCTCGGTTTCCACTCGCTGGCCTATATCAGCCGTATGACGCGCAGTTTCATGCTGGCGCAGCTTTCGCAGGAATACATCATTACTGCGCGAGTGAAGGGGCTGTCTGAGTTTCGTGTTGTCTGGGCACATGCGTTTCGCAATATTCTGGTTCAGCTTCTGACGGTGGTAGCGCTAGCCTATGGCTCGCTGCTGGAAGGGGCGGTATTGATCGAAACGGTCTTCTCATGGCCGGGATTTGGTTCTTATCTGACCGGTAGTCTGCTGCTAGGGGATATGAACGCGGTGATGGGATGTGTGTTGCTGGTGGGGTTGATCTTCGTGACGCTTAACCTGCTGTCGGACATGTTGTATCAAATCTTTGATCCGAGGACGAACGCATGAATATTTCCTCTGAGCCGTCTGTCAGCCGTGGGTCGGTAATGCGGACACCAACGGAAAAACGCGCGAGCCGCCTGCGGTTACGTGGCGCGCGAATCGGCGGGTTTCTCTTGACGATGCTGCGCAATCCGCTCACCGCAATTGGTTCTGCGATTGTGTTGATGTTGATGCTGGTTGCTATCTTCGCGTCGTGGATCGCCACGCACGACCCGTTGGTACAGGATTTGGCCAACGCGCTACAGGCACCGAGTGCGGCACATTACTTTGGTACTGATGAGTTTGGGCGCGATGTATTTAGTCGTCTGGTTTATGGTTCACGTATCACCCTGTATATCGTGGCGCTGGTGTCGGTCACCGTTGGGCCAATCGGGCTGGCGCTGGGCGTGGTGGCGGGGTATTACGGTGGCATTGTTGACACCATCTTGATGCGCATCACCGATATCTTTATTTCGTTCCCCAGTCTGGTATTGGCGCTGGCGTTCGTGGCGGCACTCGGCCCTGGTCTGGAGCATGTGGTGATCGCGATCACGCTGACGGCCTGGCCGCCGATTGCTCGTCTGGCAAGGGCGGAGACGCTGTCGCTGCGTCACGCGGACTTTGTTTCTGCCGTGAAGCTGCAAGGGGCTTCTTCTATCCGCATCTTGCTGTACCACATTGTACCGCTGTGCCTGCCATCGGTGATTATTCGTATCACCATGAATATGGCGGGCATCATTCTGACAGCGGCGGGTCTGGGCTTTCTGGGGTTGGGAGCACAGCCGCCCGATCCTGAATGGGGTGCGATGATCTCTGCGGGTCGTCGTTACATGATGGAGTGCTGGTGGTTAGTAACTATTCCGGGGCTGGCAATTTTGATTAACAGCCTGGCGTTCAATTTCCTTGGAGACGGCCTACGTGACATCCTCGATCCCAGAACTGAATAAGTCTTCTCAACGTGTGCCGGGAAGCTCACCCCTGATGGAAGTGGAAAATCTGCGGGTAGGCTTCGTGAACCGTGGCGTTGTGACGGATGCCGTGCGCGGCGTCTCCTTTACGCTGGGCTGCGAAAAGCTGGCGATTGTCGGCGAATCTGGCTCCGGCAAATCGACGGTTGGGCGCGCGCTGTTGCAACTGCACCCGCATAGCGCGCGGATTACGGCAGATAAACTGCGCTTCGGTGATACCGATTTGCTAAAAGCGGATGAGGCGCGGATGCGTCAGATTCGCGGCAAACGCATATCTATGATTATGCAGGACCCCAAATACTCGCTGAACCCCGTGGTGTGCGTCGGCGATCAGATTGCCGAAGCCTATCTGGCACACCATAAGGTGTCGCACCGCGAGGCGAAGGAAAAGGTCATGGCGATGCTGGACGTGGTGCGCATTCGTCAGCCGGAACGTGTCTACAATCTGTATCCCCACGAAATCTCGGGCGGGCAGGGGCAGCGCATCATGATTGCGATGATGCTAATTACCGAACCCGAAATCGTGATCGCCGATGAACCCACTTCGGCGCTGGATGTGTCCGTGCGCTTGCAGGTGTTGGCGATGTTGGATGATCTGGTGAGTGAGCGTGGTCTGGGGCTGATTTTCATCAGCCACGACATCAATCTGGTGCGCAGTTTCTGCGATCGGGTACTGGTGATGTATGCCGGGCGCGTCGTGGAATCCATCGCCGCCGCCGATCTGGATAACGCACAGCACCCGTATACGCGCGGGCTGCTGAATTCGCTGCCAGATATCGACCACCGACGCCCGCGTTTGCCGGTGATGAATCGCGATCCTGCCTGGATCAACGGATAAAGGGGATAATCATGGTAACTGAAGCAATGAGTCAGCGTCAGCCGATGATCGAAGTGAATAACCTGAATCTCTCTTTCGGTCAGGGTAGTACACAGAATCAGGTGCTGTACGACGTGAACCTCACGGTCAACGATGGCGATATCTTTGGTCTGGTGGGGGAATCAGGTTCAGGAAAAACGACGGTGCTGAAGTGTCTGGCCGGATTGTTTAACCATTGGGAAGGCACGTTGCACATTGACGGGAAGAAGCTGGCGCATCGGATCGATCGGGCGCGCTGTCGCCGGGTGCAGATGGTGTTTCAGGATCCGTATGGGTCGCTGCATCCCCGTCATACGGTGGAAGCGATTCTGGAGGAGCCGCTATCGATCCACCGTTTTGACGATCGTGACGATCGCATCGATACGCTGTTGGAGAAGGTCGGTCTGGGAACAAATTTCCGTCGCCGCTATCCGCATCAGCTGTCGGGTGGGCAACGCCAACGCGTGGCGATTGCTCGGGCGCTGATTCTGGAACCGAGAGTTCTGCTGCTGGATGAACCCACCTCGGCGCTGGACGTGTCGGTGCAGGCGGAGATACTCAATCTGCTTACGGAGTTGCACCAGCAGGAAAAGCTGACTTACCTGATGGTGACGCACGATTTGGGCGTGATTTCCCACTTGTGCCATAAAGTGGCGGTGATGCAATACGGCAAGATACTGGAAACGCTGGAAACCGACGATCTGACCAATAATGTGCCGAAGGATGCCTATACCTCGATGCTGGTGGACGCCAGCCGTCAGTACAGCCGCGATCTGGCCGTGCGTTCGGAGCGAATGGGCTAGGTGTGCAGTGCGACGATAATCGTCATGAGGGCCGGGCAATAGGCCTCCCACCGTTGACAAACCTATTTGTCGAGTGAAAACGGGAGTAACGGAATAGAAGAGTAAAGCGTTTGCGCCATGGATGGCGCAAGCCGAGCGCACAGGGACGTGTTTACCGCGTTTTTACGATCTATCCGTTGCTCCGCTCTACGGACGCTGTCAGCAACCTCAGGGCCGAGCAATCAGCTCTTTTTTTATTTATGCACAGGTTTTCGCTCACAGTTAGTTACGAACAGACTTTTATACGTAAAAAAAGGTAAATGGGTAGCGTTGAAGAGTGCGGATACTTACAATCGTTACGCTTTCTGTAGTCGGCCTCTTCAAAAAGGAATTCTCATGTTCAAACGTACTCTGGTTGCTGCGGCGGCCCTTATTTCACTGACGGCATTTTCCTCAGCCTTTGCGGCCTCTGGCACCACTCATGTGCTGTTGGCGACGTCCGCAGGCAATATCGAACTGTCTTTAGATAATCAAAAAGCACCGGTTTCGGTAAAAAATTTCGTCGAGTACGTTAACAACGGTTTCTATAACGGGACGACATTTCATCGTGTGATACCTGGTTTCATGGTGCAAGGCGGTGGTTTCTCTGGCGAAATGAGCCAAAAAGCGACCAATGCACCGATCAAAAACGAAGCTGACAACGGCTTGCGTAACCAGCGTGGCACCATCGCGATGGCGCGAACGGCTGACAAAGATAGCGCGACGAGCCAATTTTTTATCAACATCGCGGACAACGCCTTCCTCGATCACGGCCAGCGTGATTTCGGCTATGCCGTGTTTGGTAAAGTAGTGAAGGGTATGGACGTCGTGGATAAGATTTCTCAGGTGCCAACGAAAAACGTGGGACCTTACCAGAATGTGCCGACGACGCCGATCGTCATTCAGTCGGCAAAAGTACTGCCCTGATTGGTGAGATAGATAAGTAAAGAACCGAGAATATAAAAGGCCACGAAAGTGGCCTTTTACGATCTTAACGTCTCAGCGAGTGCGTTACTCCAGCGCTTTAGCCATCTGCTGTAGCCAGGCATCCACGCCCGTGCTTGGCACGTTAAGTTGACGATAAGTAGCCGTTGCCACGGGGTAGCCGCCAACCTCTTCCTGGCTGTTCACGAAGCGACCTTTCCGCTGTTTGACATTGTCCACGATACGCTTATCGACGGCGTCACGATCTTTGGGGCGCGCGCCTGCGCTTTGTAGTACCTGATTGGTGACCGTGCTGGCCGCTGACGCTGTTAAGCCCGCAGGCCAAATAGGGGACACCTTGAGTAAAGTTATCCCACTGCCTGATGTTTGCGGAGCGGCTTTGCCGTTTGCATCGTAAGCAAGGTTATCTGACATCCAGACATCGCCGGAACTGTTGCTTCCTACCAGCCCTAAACCTGCTTTGGTATTCGCGCCGTAGTGCATCACGTTACCTGCAACGGAGACGCGTGGGCTGGCGGGCATGGTTTTCCCTTCCCACTCTCCTTTGACTCCACCAACGCGAATACCCCAAATACCGGGATTGTAGATCAGATTATTGACCATGACGCCTGTTGAGCCTGCCTTGAACCAGGCATTGCGCTCGTTATTGTGGGCGTACAGGCTGCCGACGATCGCCACGTCAGTCACGTTATCGTGAACCAGCGTACCCATCGAGTGAATACCTTTGGTGTGGGCAGAATCGTATAAGCCCTCTGCAACGATATTATTCGAGAGCGTGATACGGTGTGCGGTGCTCTGTGGGCCGTCATCGCGTGGGCCAGAAATAGACAGATTTTCGTCTGTCCCCCAGGCGAAACTTGAGTGATCGATGACAACGTTGTGAGCATTTGCGCCGTTGATGGAAACATCGCGTTCAAAGCCGCTTTTCTTACCCGTACCGGCATCACCGATGCGAAAACGAAGATGTTGCATGAGCACATCATGGGTGCTAATTCCCATCCCGCCGCGAATAATCGTGATACCGGGAGAAGGGGCGGTCTGGCCTGCGATGGTGACAAACGGTTCGGTTAGTCGAAGGTCACTTTTGTTCAGGTCGATAATACCGCCAACCTCGAAAACGATAATGCGTGGCCCTTTGGCGGCGAGCGCTTCCCTGAGTGAACCGGCTCCAGAAGAAGCCAGCGTGGTGACGCGAATGACGCGCCCACCACTGCCTGCCACGGTATCCGTTCCGAATCCTTTCAACTCTGGTGCTGCTGGTGTGGCGGCGCTAGCTGTCGGTATACCAACACTAAATACGGTGCCAGCGCTGAACAGTGCGGCGAACAGAAGAGAACCTTTCATTTCATTTCCTTGAATATTAACGATAAAAATGAGCGAGCCTTTAGGACTCGCTCAAGTGCGACCCGAACGATAGACCGACGGGTGTTAAGCGTGCTTGTCGGTTCCTGTTAGTACAGGACAATGAGGGTAGGAGCCTGAAGTCCGCTTATTGACTCTTTTCGGCTAGTTGCAATTTGCTGCCGTCAGCACCGCAAGGTTTTTGTTCACGCCAGCATAGTTTGCCAGCTTGTCCTTCACGCACTGTGGCGACACGGTAGAGTAACTGTAAGGAACAGCAGCGAACGTGCCAGTGTTTTTCCAGTCTTCAGCATTCACGTAGGGTTTGGAATCTTTATCCCAGGTGATGTTGTATTTCGCGAAGTCGGCCGGGCTCATGACGTTGTTATTACGCAGCTCCCAGGTTCCGAAGTTGGAACCGTCATAGCGTGAGGTCACCGGGTTTTTCGCATTTTCGAACCAGTTACGTTCTATCAGCGCAATCCCTTTCTGGCGCACGTTCAGGCCAGAGCTGGTGATACCGGTATACAGGTTATTGTAAGCGTGAACCTGGCCACCACGTTGCAGCGGAAGACGAGCGTTAACATCGCTGTAAATATTGTGATGGTAAGTCAGATCACGACCCGTATCGCTGCTGCTGAAGCCGCTCAGCCCCACTTTTTTGATACCGTGAATGTAGTTGTACGAAATTGTCACGTTGGTAGACGCTTTCTTGATATCAATCGCCGATTCAAATGTGGTGTCACCGTCTTTTGTGCCTGCGCATTCAAAGTTTTTGGCGAAGATTTCGTTGTGGTCAATCCAGACGTTTGGCGTGTTATCGATACGAATCGCATCACCGTCCTGCGCGCCGCCCGGCATGTAACCAAAACGCATATTACGGATGACAACATCGGATGATTTCGTCAGCCAAATCCCAAAGTTGGCGGAAGAACCATTGGTGCCGATGATGGTAATTCCTTTGGTAAATTCTTTGATTTCCACACCGCGTGCGTCTTTCTTCCACTGAGCGCAAATGTCGTTCTCAGCAGCGTTGATCAGCGCATCTTCATTACCGTTATAGGTGATAACGAGCGGGTAAGCTCCACCTTTGACTTTCTTGCCTTTGGAGTCCAGCTTCGCCGCTTCGATAATATCAATGATATCCTGCATGGAACGTGCAGTTTTGTTCACGGCACCGGCCACGTTACCACCGTCAGTGGTCGCATAGCCCCCCGTATTTGCCGCCATTGTCGGTTGGGCCGCAAGTAATAACAGCCCAGCGGCTGTAGAAGGCAGTAGGTATTTCATTCAGGTACTCTCCTTGGAATTGAATTTTTTTGGTATTTATGATCCACATAACCCAGATTATATTATTGGGTTGTTTCAATAAAAATGAAAGCCAGGTTTATTGAAAACCCAGTTAAGTGTTATCATAAAAACTGAATAATTCAATATTTAGATATTAAATCTATCGGTTAAATAACACAGATAGATTTTGATGATTAATAAGCCTCTATTTTAAATGGTAATATTTTCATTTTTTCTGAAATAAATACATCTGAAGTTTTTATTAAAAATGAAATTATATTTTGTTTTATTCCCCTGTTATTGGCGCGATTTGATAAAAGTGACAAATGTGAGCGACATCAATAAATAAGTAAAATCTCCATCACTGAGATGATGTCGTCATCAATATTTGATGCCGATCAAATTATAAATTAATCACGCGCTGATTAATGATTGTTATTTTTATCGTTTAATCCTTAATTAAAGTAGGGCTTTCTTAATCAATAAGTAAAGCTATTTATTTTTTATTGAATAATTAGTATGTTATTTAATTGATGCTTATTTTAGAATACATATCCATGTTCGCGCCTGAGTTTCCATAAAAAATAAGCGAGCTCTAAGAGCCCGCTCGGGTATAACCCTGTCTCAGCGTGAAGAGTCACGGCTGTGGGATATTCAGGCTTATTGTTTCCTGTCTTGATATGACGGAAAAAGCCTGACCATGTTTACTTGCAGTTAGCGGCTGTCAGTACTGCCAGGTTTTTACCTGCGCCAGAATAGTTTGCCAGTTTATCCTTCACACACTGCGCCGAAACTGGAGTGTACTTATAGGAGACGGTAGGGAATTTTCCTGTAGTCTTCCAGTCATCCGCATTGACGTGAGGGGAGGACGGTTTGCCCCAGGTGATTTTGTATTTAGCGAAGTCGGCTGGGCTCATGACATTGTTATTACGCAGATCCCAGGTACCAAAGTTGGAACTGTCGTTACGTGCTGTCACTGGGTTCAGCGCATTTTCGAACCAGTTGCTTTCGATGAGGGCTTTCCCTTTCTGACGAACGTTAAAGCCAGAGCCAGTGATGCCGTCATACAGGTTGTTGTAGGCGTGAACCAGGCCACCACGCTGTAGCGGCAGACGTGAATTAACATCGCGATAGATATTATGATGGTAAGTCAGGTTACGAGCCGTCGTATCCGAACTACTTGAACCGCTCAGACCGACTTTTTTGATGCCGTGGATGTAGTTGTAGGACACCGTGACGTTGGTTGACCCTTTCTTGATATCAACCGCTGATTCAAAGGTGGTGTCATTGTCTGGCGTACCGGCGCATTCAAAGTTCTTGGCAAAGATCTCGTTGTGGTCGATCCAGACGTTCGGGGAGTTATCGATACGAATAGCATCGCCGTCTTGCGCGCCGCCCGGCATATAGCCAAAGCGCATGTTACGTACCACGACATTCGAAGAGTTCACAATCCAGACACCGAAGTTGGCGGATGAGCCATTAGTGCCCTGAATAGTAATGCCTTTGGTGAATTCTTTGATTTGTACGCCGCGAGCGTCCTTACTCCACTGGCCGCAGATATTCTTTTCGGCCGCTTTGATTAATGAATCTTCATTACCGTTATAGGTGATGATGAGCGGGTAAGCACCGCCTTTGACTTTCTTGCCTTTTGAGTCCACTTGCGCGGCTTCAATAATATCTACAATCTCTTGCAGAGAACGTGCCGTTTTTTTCACGGCGCCAGAAACATCGCCACCATCGGTGGTGGCATAGCCGCCCGTATTGGCGGCCATCGCTGGCTGAGCAGCGAGTAATAACAATCCAGTGGCTGCCGTAGGCAATAGGTATTTCATTATGACTGTCTCCTTGGAATAGAATTTTCATGGGCATTTATTGCTCCATATGCCCGATGTAGCAGGTACATATTTTTCAACAAAAAGGAATATCAATGTTGATGAAAAACCAAGGGAAGTGTGGTCAAAAAATAAGGTCAATTCAAGGGTGAAATGTTAAATGTATTACAGTGGAAACATTTTGTAATGACGATGATTGAATGATTTGTATTTTATGGGAAATAATATTCCTTTAAAAGAATTGAAAATCAGTAGGTTATTATTTACATGAATGCTTAATGTTCTTTGGTTTCTAAATATATATGCTTTTAAATTGCTACTTTTCTTGTGGCGATCGCGGTGGCTAACGTAATAATTTATCTTAAGTCAGAATATAATATCACGGCGTATTCAGTTTTGTTTTTGTCATGAATGGATTTTATATTGCATTTTAGTTTGCTAAGAAATAATTATTATTAATTGCTATGTGTTGTGAAAAATGAGCGAGCACCAAAGTGCCCGCTCAGGAAGACCCTGGCGCAGAGTGAATACGCCGGGCTTAACGTATTTATTTACAGTTGGCGGCTGTCAATACGGCCTGGTTTTTACCTACGCCAGCATAGCTCGCCAGTTTATCCTTCACGCACTGTGCGGAAACAGGGGAATAGCTATACGGGACGGCAGGGAATTTGCCTGTGCTTTTCCAGTCATCTGCATTGATGTGCGGTGTGGACGGTTTACCCCAGGTGATGTTGTATTTAGCAAAATCAGATGGGCTGGTAATGTTGTTGTTACGGAGTTCCCAAGTACCGAAGTTGGAATCGTCATTACGTGCGGTCACTGGGTTGAGCGCATTTTCGAACCAGTTGCTTTCGATCAGTGCGATCCCTTTCTGACGGACGTTAAAGCCTGAACTTTTGATGCCGTCATACAGGTTGTTATAAGCATGCACCTGGCCACCACGTTGCAGCGGCAGACGTGAGTTAACATCGCTGTAAATATTGTGATGGTAAGTCAGATTACGACCCGTATCCGTGTTGCTGGAACCACTCAAACCTACCTTTTTCACGCCATGGATATAATTGTACGACACCGTGACGTTGGTTGATGCTTTCTTGATATCGACAGCCGATTCAAACGTGGTGTCGTTATCTGGCGTACCAGCACATTCAAAGTTTTTCGCGAAAATTTCGTTGTGATCGATCCAGACGTTCGGTGAGTTATCAATACGGATAGCATCGCCATCTTTCGCGCCACCCGGCATATAGCCGAAGCGCATATTACGCACCACGACGTTAGAAGAGTTCACGATCCAGATCCCGAAATTAGCGGAAGAACCGTTGGTTCCAAGGATAGTGACCCCCTTGGTGAACTCTTTGATTTCCACACCGCGTGGATCTTTGCTCCACTGTCCGCAGATGTTAGCTTCGGCGGCTTTGATCAGCGCATCTTCATTACCGTTGTAGGTAATCACGAGCGGGTAGGCTCCACCCTTGACCGCCTTACCGCTTGAGTCTTTTTTCGCAGCTTCAATGATATCGACGATCTCTTGCAGAGAGCGTGCGGTTTTTTTCACAGCACCGGAAACGTCGCCGCCGTCAGTGGTGGCATAACCTCCCGTATTTGCCGCCATTGTTGGTTGGGCTGCAAGCAGCAATAGTCCAGCGGCTGCAGAAGGCAGTAGGTATTTCATTGTGTACTCTCCTTGACATAGAATTTTTTGGGTATTTATCACTACACACCCTGTGTAATAAAATGGTTGTTTCAACAAAAATGAAATTAAAGTTTGTCTATAAAGACGAGCTAAGTGTTAACAGAAAAAATAAACAATACAAGATGGGGTGTTAAATATATTAATTAAATAACAGAGGAAAAATGACGTGATTTGTGATTGCAACTTTCAAATAGAAACTGATTTCTATTTAAGTGTTTTAAATTCAAATGGTTGCATTTTTTAATTCTTGTTTTTTTAACTAAAAATTCTTTATTTTTCATCCGGTTGATGTGTGGGATTTATTCGCTTGCGGGGCAGTTGTGATCGCCGTCAAAAATTAAAAAAATAAATTTTAGAAGAAAGGCTGTGAACTTATTGAACAAAGTTAAAAAATCTAATTAATTCATAATGGTTTTTTTGTTTGTTATTTTTTTGTTAAAAATGATTTCAGAGTGATCGTTTTCTACAAAAGGAAAATAATAAATAAGGCCTATTAATAAAGCTGTTTATTGAGGGAATAAATCATTTGTGATCGATAAAATTATTATCATGCTACTCAAGTTGATAGGGCAGTGATCTCTTTGCTTTTGATGGTATTGCAGGAAAAGAAAACGTATTTGTTCTGGGGGAGTATCGGTAGTGACTCCAATTAGTAGAACATATATTTTTCTATGAAGGCTCCTATCACTTTTTCATGTACTTCAATTGAACACCTATTTCAACTAATTGGATACATTACCAAACTATCTTTCGATGGTGAAATTAGGCTGCATCCGACTTTTTCTCAGAAGATTATGTAATTGAGGGACACAGCCTAGTCCGAGAGACATGGAATCCACTATGAGCCAACAGCGGACGTCCCATTATCGAAAAGGACGTCCAATTCAGCTATTGCCCGTCCATTGTCAACATGAGCTTGCGTGCAGAGCAAATCCCTTACGGGCACTTAGCCATGCGAGAAAAGCCAAGCCGAGCGCGATAAACGACAGAATTGCACCCGCCCAATTTGGTGAGACCAAGCCAAATCCGGCAGCAATGGTGGCTCCGCCTGCCCATGCACCCAGTGCATTTCCGAGATTAAACATGCCAATATTAACGGAAGCTGCCATTGTAGGCGCGCCAGCATGGCTGGCACGATCCATGACCAGTTTCTGAATAGGAGAGACGGTCGCAAAACCAAACGCTGCCATAAGGAATATGGAAGCGCCGGCTACGAACTGATTTTCTATGCCTCCCCAAAAAACAAGTAGAACTATTCCCTGAGCGGCCAGTGTTACGAAAAGCGTGCCGAAAAGTGAACGGTCGGCGAAACGCCCTCCAATCCAGTTTCCTACGGCCAGTCCCAGACCGAACAGAACCATAAGCCACGCAACACCTGTGGCAGAGAAACCAGCTACCCCCGTCATCATTGGTGCGATATAGGTGATTGAGGTGAAAAATGCGGCCGGACCGAAGATCGTAATTCCCATAACCAGCAGAACCTGGGGATCAACAAAGGCACGCATTTCGGTCATTAAGGCGATGGGTTTTCCCTTTTCAATATGCGGAATGAGCGAGGCGATAGTGGCGATCGTAACCAGTCCTATGCCTGCAATAACCCAAAAGACCAAGCGCCAGTTGAAAGCCTGAGCCAGCCAGGTCCCTACGGGTACGCCAACAAGATTAGCTACGGTTAAACCCGAAAACATAAACGCTATTGCGCTTGCCTGCCGTCCAGGCGCGACCAGTGATGCTGCGATAATGGACCCGATACCGAAGAAGGCGCCATGATTGAAGGATGTAATGACGCGCCCCGCGATGGCCATTGGCAGTGTTGGTGCTAATGCGGTGATCACGTTTCCAAGGGTGAAAATAACGGCCAGCGATATCAGCATGGCTTTACGCGGTATCCTCGCACCCAGCACCGTCATAAGTGGGGCACCGATAAAAACACCCAGTGCATAGGATGTGGCCATTGTACCGGCTGACGGTATACTAACCTCGAAGTCGGCCGCTATCTGCGGAAGAATTCCCGCGATAACGAACTCTGTAAGACCGATACCGAATGCGCCGGTGGCGAGTGCTAATAGGGCAAGGGGCATTGAAACTCCAAATTATGTGTTTAACTGAATGTCATTAGGTAAAATGGATTATATTCATATTTTAATTCAGCACTGGAACCCCTATGAGCGTATATGACAGAAATAAAGATGGTATTCGGCAGACTAGGCATAAACCTGCAGATCTTGATGCTATTGACCGAAAAATATTAAGCGCACTGGCAGAGAATTCGGGGCGCAGTTACACCGAGCTGAGTGAAATTGTGAATTTATCGGCTCCTGCAGTACATGATCGGGTAAAACGATTGAAACGTGATGGGGTCATCAAGGGAACGGTAGCGGTTCTCGACGGTTGCAAGCTTGGTAGAACGTTACTTACGTTTCTTGTAGTAGATACCAGCAGCTATCAGGCGACGCGAGCGCTTCTTCAATTCACCAGTAGACGCGAAGTTGAAGAACTCCACACTGTTGCAGGTGATGGGTGCGTTCTGATAAAGGTACGGGCTGTAGATACCGAGTCGTTGGAAAATTTTTTGATGGAAATCAAGAGTGTCGATGGGGTGAGATCGGTACGTAGTTATATTGCACTCTCCACATTTCTCGAACGTGGCCCCTCACCTGATTGAACGGGAATATTTTGGGGCTAATGCCAGAACGTTGACCTGCACCCTATTGACCACAACAAATCACTCCAGCAACTTCCGCATTTGGCACATAGCAGACCGTTAATATGCCTTCCAAAATAACCAGTCCAATAACTCAAACCAACACCTTCAACCCAACACCTTCAACCCATGTTTCTGCACCACGGTAAGCAATTTCAGCGACAACCCACTAGGGCGTTTTACGCCGCTTTCCCTTGTATCACCGCTTCAATAGCTTCACATAGCTCACTATCCTTGATGGCGTGGGATTTAGCTGCTTTAGTAAACCCTTTGGTTTTGAATACACGCATCAGGCCGACATTGACATCCTGTAACCTTAACTATAGCGCTGGGTGCCAGGTTTCGCTCTTTTCCAGTAGAGCCAAAGCGCTCAAGTCTGCAAAACTTTGTCGTATTTTTGACCATGAAAACCTGCTGTCGATGACAGCCACCAATGTTTCCAGTATCGGGATGATACAAGTGGCCTGTGAGAAGCGCCTTCGGGTGGTCACACTGCCAGAGTTATAGGAAAGGAGCGCGATGTAAATCTGCTTAAGCGGCTTAAACAGCGCTTACCCTGTAATTTCACGTTATACCCCTGCGCAAAGGCTCTAACGGTTTTGATACGCGGTAGGACTACCCGATTAAAGGCTATCTGCCGAGTTAACCCGCTGGCTGGACAAGCTGGAAAAAGATGGCCTGATCGCTTTTGAGGGGAAGCGGATTACACCGCATGACCATAGGTATCTTTAGCATTTTGTTAACGTCAATTTCTTGTCATCCCTTTCATGCTGGAGACGGGTACAATAGCTTTTATCGCTTTAGCCCATAAGAAGGTATCGAAAAAATTGCGGGTATAGTAGTGCGGGTATGGAAAGAAAGATTAAATGACATATTCATTATTTATCAATAAGTTAAATTAATTATGCTGCTAATTATCGATAACTACGACTCCTTTACCTACAACCTTTATCAATACTTTTGTGAGCTTGGTGCAGAAGTCGTGGTGAAGCGTAATGATGAACTGACACTGCGTGAGATTGAACGGCTGGCGCCCGAGCGGTTGGTGATTTCTCCGGGCCCCTGTACACCCGATGAGGCGGGCATTTCACTGGCGGCTATCCGTCACTTTGCTGATACGTTGCCTATTCTTGGCGTGTGTCTTGGCCATCAGGCGATGGGGCAGGCGTTTGGCGCGCGGGTGGTGCGGGCGCGGCAGGTCATGCACGGGAAAACCTCAGCAATTGCGCATAGCGATACGGGGATTTTCGCGGGACTAGCTCAGCCTTTGACGGTTACCCGCTATCATTCGCTCATTATTGATGCCGCCTCGCTACCCGATTGCTTTGAGATCACGGCCTGGAGCGAATATGAAGGGAAACGTGACGAAATTATGGGCGTCCGTCATCGCTCGTTGCCGCTGGAAGGGGTTCAGTTTCATCCTGAGAGTATTCTCAGCCAGCAAGGACATCAGCTTTTGGATAATTTCCTTAAAATTTAATCGTGTAGAAAGTTATTCTCTTCATCGGCTGATTTAATATTGCCTGTTATTGATTTTCTATGCATATTTATTGACTATATTTTCATTTCTGACGTAATGGACAGCAGAGTGAGGCAGCAAATGGCAGTAGAGCAGAAAGCAGTGACACGGGATACCCACGATAAGGTTATTTTGCCGGTTTATGCACCCGCGAAGTTTGTACCCGTGAAAGGTAAGGGGAGCCGTGTCTGGGATCAGGACGGCCGAGAATATATCGATTTCTCCGGTGGTATCGCGGTCACGGCGCTCGGTCACTGCCATCCTGCGCTGGTTAATGCGTTACAGCAGCAGGGCGAAAAACTGTGGCATACCAGCAATATTTTCACCAATGAACCTGCGCTACGCCTCGCCAGCAAACTGATCGATGCCACTTTTGCCGATCGCGTGTTCTTTGTTAACTCTGGTGCAGAGGCTAACGAAGCCGCCTTTAAGCTGGCGCGTTACTATGCGGTTAAACGCCATAGTCCGTATAAAACCAAGATCATCGCCTTCTACAATGCGTTCCATGGCCGGACGCTGTTCACCGTTTCAGTTGGCGGACAGCCTAAGTATGCCGATGGCTTCGGGCCTAAGCCTGCCGATATCGTGCACGTTCCGTTCAACGATCTCGCTGCCGTTAAAGCAGTGATGGACGATCACACCTGCGCGGTTGTACTCGAACCCATTCAGGGGGAAGGCGGAATTACCCCCGCTACGCCTGAATTTTTGCAGGGTGTTCGTGACTTGTGCGATCAACATAAAGCGCTGCTGGTGTTTGATGAAGTGCAGAGTGGGATGGGACGTACTGGTAAATTATTTAGCTATATGCACTATGGTATTACGCCGGACATCCTGACGACGGCTAAAGCGTTGGGCGGTGGTTTCCCGATTAGCGCGATGCTGACGACGGAAGAGATCGCTTCAGCGATGACGGTTGGGGTGCATGGAACCACCTATGGCGGCAACCCGCTGGCTTGTGCTGTGGCGGAAGCCGCGCTGGATATCATCAACACGCCAGAAGTGCTATCGGGCGTAGCGGATCGTCACGATCGTTTTGTCAGTGAACTGGAGAAAATCAATCAGCAGTACGGCGTATTTGATCAGGTTCGCGGGATGGGGCTGCTGTTGGGGGCAGAGCTGAAACCGCAGTGGCATGGCCGCGCGGGCGAGTTCCTGGCGGCGGCAACGGCTCAAGGGCTGATGGTGCTGATGGCGGGGCCGAACGTCATCCGCTTTGTACCGTCTTTGATCATTGATGAAGACGATATTGCGCAGGGGATGGAGAAGTTCGCCAACGCTGTCGCGCAGGTCGTTAACGCAGCAAACTGAGTTACGCGCTTAAAAGAGTAGCGATAAAAAACGTAGGGTGGCGGCCACGGATGGCACGCCATAAAAAAAGCGTGAGGCCGAGGCTTCACGCTTTTTTGTTGGTAGGGTACAGCGACAGGGGTTTAGCGAGTGCCGTAAACGACAATCGTTTTACCGTGCGCAGAGATCAGGTTCTGGTCTTCTAACATTTTCAGAATGCGACCCACGGTTTCACGCGAGCAGCCAACGATTTGCCCAATTTCCTGACGGGTAATTTTAATTTGCATGCCATCTGGATGCGTCATGGCATCAGGTTGTTTTGCCAGGTTGAGTAATGTTTGGGCGATACGTCCGGTCACATCAAGGAAGGCGAGGTTGCCGACTTTCTCAGAGGTAACCTGAAGTCTGCTTGCCATTTGCGCAGACAGACGCATGAGGATATCCGGGTTAACCTGAATAAGCTGGCGGA
Organism: Pectobacterium araliae; assembly: GCF_037076465.1. Taxonomy (NCBI): domain Bacteria; kingdom Pseudomonadati; phylum Pseudomonadota; class Gammaproteobacteria; order Enterobacterales; family Pectobacteriaceae; genus Pectobacterium; species Pectobacterium araliae. The sequence goes on from NZ_AP028908.1 coordinate 359,177, forward strand.
ATTTTTTATAGGAAATTTCAGCCACTTCACAGGCGGTTTTTGCCCGAACCCAGGCACTGCGTTCCTGACCTTCTTCAAACAGGCCGAGCTCACCAATAAAATCGCCCTGATTAAGGTAGGAAAGAATCATCTCCTTGCCTTCTTCATCTTTGATTAGCACTGCAACAGAGCCTTTCACGATGTAGTAAAGCGTTTCTGCTTTTTCACCTTGGTGAATCAGCGTGCTCTTCGATGGATACTTGTGGATATGACAATGGGAAAGGAACCATTCGAGAGTTGGGTCTGTCTGCGGTTTGCCGAGAACCATTCGCTATCATCCTCTGTTGTAATTCACTGCGCAAATTACAGGGGTCAGAGTTCCCTGTACGGCGTGTTTAACTGCTAAAAAAATAAAATTCAGTCTAGGCAGAATGACGTCAGGGAATATACTGGAACCACTGTACCCTTGATTTTGCGGTTACTGCCTTGCTGCACCGTAAACGTGGTTGGGTATGTCTGGCTACGTCATCATCTTCTTCGTTTCTGGCTTTGTCCAGAAAAGGTCTATTCTATTTTCGTTTTAACACAGCTTTAAGGATGTGTCTTGTGTTGTCTCGCTTCAGCATGACAAAGCTCTGATTAACGCTGGTTTTTGTACAGTAACGGTATAAATTTTCAAAAAATTTTTAGTGGAGAGGCATTATGCAGGCTCGGGTAAAATGGGTTGAAGGCTTAACGTTTTTGGGCGAATCCGCATCAGGGCATCAGGTATTGATGGACGGCAATTCCGGCGATAAAGCGCCGAGCCCGATGGAAATGGTGTTGATGTCCGTAGGGGGATGCAGTGCGATTGATGTGGTGTCGATTCTGCAAAAAGGTCGCAACGACGTGGCGGATTGTGAGGTGAAATTAACCTCAGAACGACGCTCTGAAGCGCCGCGCTTATTTACCCATATCAATCTGCATTTTATCGTGACGGGAAAAGGGTTGACCGATAAAGCCGTCGAACGAGCCGTTGCCCTGTCAGCGGAAAAATACTGCTCTGTGGCATTGATGCTGGGCAAAGCCGTTGAGGTGACGCACAGTCACGAAATTAGAGTGCTGGCCTAATCCTTTTCTCTGGGCACTAATTCTGGTCACTTAAGCCTGTTATAAGGGGAAACACAGGGGGAGGTTCCCATGGGGAGGCCTCACCCCTGTGGTCGGCCCGCGTATCTCGGTGCTTATTCGATGGCTTTCCCTTCTATCAGCCGCTGCACCAGCGGCGCCATGATGAGTTCCATTGCCAGCCCCATCTTCCCGCCAGGAACGACTAACGTGTTGATGTGGGAGATAAACGAACCCTGTAGCATGGCGAGCAGATAGGGATAATCAATATTATCCAACCCTTGAAAATGAATGACGACGAAGCTTTCGTCCAGTGAAGGGATAGACTTAGCGGCAAACGGGTTAGAGGTATCCACGGTAGGCACGCGCTGGAAGTTGATGTGTGTGCGAGAGAACTGTGGCGTGATATAGGTGATGTAGTCTTCCATCGAGCGGACGACGGAATCCATCACCGCTTCACGCGAGTGACCGCGCTCATTGACGTCACGAATCAGCTTTTGAATCCACTCCAGGTTGACGATCGGCACAACGCCGACGAGCAAGTCGACATGCTGCGCCACATTGTTTTGTTCGGTGAACACACCACCATGTAGCCCTTCGTAGAACAGAATATCAGTGGGTTCCGGCATGGGTTCCCACGGTGTGAATGTCCCAGGAACCTGATTGTAGGGAATCGCTTCATCATAGGTGTGAAGATATTTACGCGTCTGGCCGCGACCATGTAAGCCATATTCGATAAACGCTTGTTCCAGCAGGCTGAAATCATTCGCTTCCGGGCCGAAATAGCTGATATGGCGCCCCAAATCACGCGCTTTGCGGATCGCCATGTCCATTTCCGGGCGGGTATAGCGGTGAAAGCTGTCGCCTTCTAACTGGGCTGCTCGTAGATCAAACTGCTGGAAAATCTTACGAAAGGCCAGACTGGTTGTCGTGGTTCCCGCTCCGCTGGAACCGGTAACCGCAATAATCGGATGCTGATGTGACATAAGGCGCGTGACTCCTCAAAAAAGACGTCATTAGTTATCATTGTTAGCATGTTTGGCGCGTTCTTTCACGCCTTTCGCCATGCTCAATAAGGGGCATGCCCTCCCGCATTGAGATGGTTGCGCGGCATAATATTGAGAGTTTCATGCAACTCAGACCACACCAAAACCACCTCGCCGGATTGAAGCTGACGGCGTATATCTTCTACTTTCTGCGCCAGCGACCGCTCCTGTTCGCCGTAATCGGTGCCTTCGCGCAGCACGAAAGATTCGATGATGTTATCCAGCGTTTCTGGATCGAGCTGTTGCCAGGGAATAATCACGCTAGGGTTCCTGAGTTAACGGGTTTCTGAGTAAAAGTGGTGCCTGAAGAAGAATCGGCGGCGCGGTCCAAAAAAGGGCTAAGCCAATGGGGAATGCGCTGTTCCAGCCACATTTCCGGTTTCAGCAACGTTCCTCCGACGAAGCCGACATGCCCACCGTGTTCCGTTAGCTGATACTCAATAGTAGACGGTAACTGCGCTATATCGGGAATGACCTCTGGCGTCATGAAAGGATCGTCCTTCGCGTGGATGATCAGCAGCGGTTTGCGTATTTGAGGCAACAGCGGCAGGGCGCTACAGCGTCGATAGTAGTCAGCGGCATCACGAAAGCCGTGGATACGCGAAGTAATGACGTCATCAAATTCTCGCAACTGGCGGATTCGCTTCAATTGCGGCAACTGAATCGGCAATGTGTCTGGGTAGGCTGCCAGCTTGCGACTGGCGTTTTGTTTCAACAGGTGCAACAGGTAGTGCTGGTAGACGCGGGAGAAGCCTTGTTCCATCCGGCGGCTACAGGGTTCGAGCATCAAAGGGGCGGAAACAATGACCGCAGCGGACAGGGAACAGGCTTCGCCCTGTTGGCCGAGTAAGTAAGCCAACATATTGCCGCCGAGAGAAACGCCGATAGCGGCGGTAGGCGCATTGCCCAGCGTCTCTTGCATCCAGTGTAGAAAATAGCAAGCATCGCTGGTTTCGCCGGAATGATAAATACGTTTCATTCGGTTAGGTTTGCCGCTGCACCCGCGAAAATGCATGATGACGGCCAGCCAACCGCGCTGTTTACAGGCATGTAGCAGGCCATGGGCGTAAGGGCTATGGAAACTACCTTCCAGCCCGTGGAACAGCACCACGCGCGGTTTGTGCCGCGCCAGTTCAGGGGCTTCGCTCCATGCCAGATCGACGAAATCACCATCAGGTAATTCGAGCGCTTGCCAGACTGGCGAGAATTGCGCGTGACGGCGAATCAGGCGCGGTAATAGCGTTTGCAGATGCGGGTTATGTGCGCCGCTCAGCGGACGGAAATGGTCATACATAAAGGATATGAAAATCTTGTTGTCGGCTCTTGTACGATCAATATCACACTGTTAGCTTCAATGCTGCCAGTTGGTACGACATTTGGGTCAGGAGCGCCCACAAATAATGGAACTAAGTTTATTTCTTTCGATGTTGGGGTTTTTGTGGGTGGCGGCCATTACGCCGGGGCCGAATAATATGCTGTTGACAACCTCGGGCGCGAATTTTGGCTTTATGCGTTCGCTGTGGCTGATGGTTGGCATCATGCTGGGGATGCAGAGCATTTTGCTGCTGGTCGCATTCGGTGTCGGTGGGTTGATTCTGATTTATCCTTCGCTGCACTTTATTTTGAAAGTCCTCGGTAGTGCCTATCTGCTGTGGTTGGCGTGGAAAATCGCCACGGCGGCTTACGAACAGTTGGAAACGACTGTTGCTCCCCCTCAGCCGATCCGACTTTATCAGGGGTGGTTGCTGCAATTCCTGAACCCGAAGGCGTGGCTCATGGCGTTGGGCGCGGTTGCCAGCTTTAGCCTGGCGGGTGAAGGTTATAACCAGTCTGTAATCGCCATAAGCGTCGGGATTGTGCTGGTGAATCTGGTTTCCGGCGTCATCTGGCTCGGGTTCGGCACGATGATTGGGCGACTGCTGCGCAGTAAGAAAGCGTGGATTATCTTCAATGTGTCAATGGGGCTGCTGACCGCCGCCTGCGTGCTGTTGATTTGGCATTAATGCTGATCTGGCTCAGATGAAGTAACGAGCGGTTTTCCGCTCGTTACTCCTTTCAGGACACAAATCTTAAAGCGAATCGCTCTGCATCATCTGCTCTAGCTGTTCCTGTGCGTCCAACCAGGACATTTCCGTTTCTTCCAGCTCGATTTTGACTTTGGTTTGTTGTTGCAAGCAGTCAGTCAGTTCGGCCTTGCGGCTGATGTCATAGATGGCGCTGTCCGCCAGTCGTGCTTCCAGCGCCGCCAGCGTTTCCCCCAACTTTTCCATCTGCTGCTCAAGATTGGTTATCTGTTTGCGCAGCGGCTGTGTTTGCGTTCTCAATTCGGCTTCGCGGCGTTTCTGATCTTTTCTGCCCTGCGCACTGTTGGCGGTATTCTCTTTTGGCGTTTCGTCGGCCGCATTTTCCTGACGTTGTAGGCCGACCAGCCACTGTTGGTAGTCTTCCAAATCACCGTCAAAGGGTTCTACTTTCTGGTCGTGTACCAGATAGAGGTCGTCGGTGGTAGAGCGGATCAGGTGTCGATCGTGCGAGACGACAACCAGCGCGCCTTCAAAATCGATTAATGCTTCGGTCAATGCCTGACGCATATCCAGATCGAGGTGGTTGGTTGGTTCGTCGAGCAGCAGGAGGTTCGGGCGCTGCCAGACGATCAGCGCCAGCACCAGACGGGCTTTTTCGCCGCCGGAGAAACGCTCGGTGATCTCCGTGACTTTGTCGCCCTGAAAACCGAAGCCGCCGAGATAGTCGCGAAGCTGCTGTTCCGTTTCCCGTTCTGCCAGACGCACCAGATGCTGCAATGGCGATTCGTCCGCACGTAGAAACTCTAACTGGTGTTGGGCGAAATAGCCGAGTTTCACGCCTTTTGCCAGCCCGATTTCCCCTTTCAGTGGGGCAAGTGTGCCAGCAAGCAGCTTGATCAGCGTGGATTTCCCCGCGCCGTTATGGCCGAGGAGCCCAATGCGGGAACCTGGCACTAAATTAAGTTTGATCGATTCGAGAATCAGTTTGTCGTTGTAACCTGCGCTGACCTTTTCCATCTTCATTAATGGATTGGGCAACGATTCCGGAGCGCGAAAACTGAAGCGGAACGGGTTATCAACATGCGCTGGTGCAATCATCTCCATGCGTTCCAGCATTTTTATTCGGCTTTGCGCCTGCTTGGCTTTGGTCGCCTGCGCGCGGAAGCGGTCAATGTAGTGTTGCAGGTGCGCGACACGCTCCTGCTGGTGCTCATAGAGCGATTGCTGCTGTGCGAGGCGAGTGGCGCGCTGGCGTTCAAACGAGGAATAGTTACCCGTGTACTCGTTGAGCGATTGCTGTTCGATGTGCAGAATTTTGGTCACCACCGGATCGAGGAAATCGCGATCGTGCGAGATTAGAACCAGCGTACCAGCGTAGTTTTTCAACCACTTTTCCAGCCAGATAACGGCATCCAGATCGAGGTGGTTGGTCGGTTCATCCAGCAACAGCAGATCTGAACGACAGATCAGTGCCTGCGCCAGGTTCAGGCGCATCCGCCAGCCGCCGGAAAAGGCGCTGACGGGCTGTTGTAACTGTGGCTGAGAAAACCCTAGCCCGTTGAGCAAGCTTGAGGCTCTGGCCTGAATCGTCCAGGCTTGAATCGCATCCAGCTTGCCGTGCAGTGTGGCAATCGCGTTACCGTCGTTCTCTTCATTGGCGGCCTGTAACGCGGCTTCCAACTGGCGATATTCACGATCGCCGTCAATTACATAGTCCAGCGCGGGTTTGTCCAATGCCGGGGTTTCCTGATTAACCCAAGCCAGTGACCAGTTCTGCGGGAATGTTGCGCTACCACCGTCGGCGCTGATTTCACCTTTCAGTAATGACAGCAGCGTAGATTTACCACAGCCGTTCTTGCCAACCAGACCGACTTTCTGGCCGGGATTAACTGTTGCTGTCGCGTTGTCGATGAGAACGCGTACACCACGTCGAATTTGCAGCGAAGAGAAAACAATCATAAAGCGCCGTATGTTCAGAGTATGTTAAATTATGGACATCTCAGGACACGCGGTGTCCTGTTTTTAGTCGTTGCGCTGCATGGTAACGGAAAACGATTATTATGACGATGCTTTGGAGGGGAATGATGTCGCAGCCACCGAAGATTTTGCTGCTGTATGCCCATCCGGAACCACAGGACTCGGTAGCAAACCGGGTCTTATTGCAACCGGCGCAGCAGTTGGCAAATGTAACTGTGCACGATCTTTACGCACACTATCCTGATTTTTTTATCGATATTCATCACGAACAACAGCTGCTGCGTGAGCATCAGGTCATTGTTTTCCAACACCCATTTTATACTTATAGCTGCCCGGCATTACTGAAAGAGTGGCTCGATAGGGTGTTATCCCGTGGCTTTGCCAATGGGATCGGCGGCAATGCGTTGGCGGGGAAATACTGGCGTTCAGTGATTACGACCGGTGAGCCGGAAGATGCCTATCATGCTGATGGCAACAACCGCTACCCCATGGATGATTTGCTCCGCCCGTTTGAGCTGACGGCCGCCATGTGCCGTATGCATTGGATGCACCCCATGATTGTTTACTGGGCACGTCGTTTACAGCCCGACGTGTTATCGAGTCAAGCCAGAGCTTATGGTGAATGGCTATCCTCCCCCTTATCTGAAGAGGAACGCTAATATGGAGAGTTCCGCGCTACTGACCGCCGGAGTCTTGTTTTTGTTTGTGGCGGTAGTAGCTGTACCGATCGCTGCCCGATTAGGCATTGGTGCTGTACTGGGCTATTTGATCGCTGGGATCGCCATTGGCCCGTGGGGGCTTGGCTTTATTCGCGATGTGGAAGCCATCCTGCATTTCTCGGAGCTGGGTGTCGTTTTCCTGATGTTCATCATCGGTCTGGAACTGAATCCGTCCAAACTCTGGACGCTGCGCCGTTCGATCTTTGGTGTGGGGGCGGCTCAGGTTGGCTTGAGTGCGCTGATTCTCGGTGGGGCATTATATCTGACTGACTTTTCATGGCAGTCCGCGCTGATTGGTGGCGTGGGATTGGCGATGTCGTCAACCGCTATGGCGCTGCAACTGATGCGCGAAAAGGGCATGAACCGCAATGAATCCGGGCAATTAGGTTTCTCCGTTCTGCTGTTTCAGGATTTGGCCGTTATCCCTGCGCTGGCGCTGATCCCCATTCTGGCTGGTGTGCAGGGTGATTTCGGCGATTGGGAGCGGATTGGCCTGAAGGTCGCCGCGTTTCTCGGCATGCTAATCGGTGGTCGCTATCTGGTGCGTCCGCTGTTCCGTTTTATTGCGGCATCCGGCGTGCGCGAAGTCTTCACCGCCGCCGCGCTGTTGCTGGTGCTTGGTTCTGCGCTGTTTATGGAAGCATTAGGGCTTTCTATGGCGTTAGGCACCTTTATCGCCGGGATTCTGCTGGCGGAAAGCGAATATCGGCATGAACTGGAAATCGCTATTGAGCCGTTCAAAGGCTTGCTGCTTGGCCTGTTCTTTATCTCTGTAGGCATGGCGCTGAATCTCGGGATCCTCTACACCCACATCGTGAAGATTATGGTTGCGGTATTGGTGCTGGTGGCGGTGAAAGCGGCTGTACTGTATTTTCTTGCGCGGATTAATCGTATGCGCCGTTCCGAGCGCTTGCAGTTTGCCGGGGTGCTGAGTCAGGGCGGTGAGTTCGCTTTCGTGCTGTTTTCCGCAGCCGCTTCATTCAACGTATTGAAAGGTGAGCAACTACCGCTGTTGTTGGTGACGGTGACGCTATCAATGATGACGACGCCGCTGCTGATGCAGTTGATCGACCGCATTCTGGTACGTCGTTATAACGTGCAGGATGTACCGGATGAGAAACCGTATGTCGAGGATGATGAACCACAGGTGATCGTGGTGGGCTTCGGGCGTTTCGGGCAGGTGATTGGCCGCTTATTAATGGCGAACAAAATGCGGATTACCGTTCTGGAGCGTGATATCAGCGCCGTGAGCCTGATGCGCAGCTATGGTTATAAGGTTTATTATGGTGATGCCACGGAGCTTGAACTGCTGCGCTCGGCGGGTGCGGATAAAGCGCGCTCCATTGTGATCACCTGTAATGCGCCAGAAGATACGATGGAGATTGTACACCTGTGCCAGCAGCATTTTCCAAATCTGGAGATTCTGGCACGGGCGCGTGGTCGTGTTGAAGCCCATGAACTGCTGCAAACCGGCGTGAAACATTTCTCGCGCGAAACCTTTTCCAGTGCGCTGGAGCTAGGTCGTAAAACGCTGGTGACGGTGGGCATGCATCCCCATCAGGCGATGCGTGCGCAACAGCATTTTCGCCGTCTGGATATGCGCATGCTGCGTGAACTGATGCCGCAACTGACGGGGGATGTCGCACAAATTTCCCGTGTGAAAGAAGCACGTCGTGAGCTGGAGGATATTTTCCAGCGGGAAATGCTGCGTGAGCGCCGTCGGCCGAGTGTGTGGGATGAAGACGACGAGTAGGAACCAATAATGTCTACTGGTATAGGTTCTGGGTTCTGGAACGGAGAAGGATTGGATCTATCATGCGTAAACGCTTTATTGCAGGGGCGGTGTGCCCGACGTGTCAGGCTCAGGATACGCTGGCGGTTGGACGAGAAGATGACGTCGAGGTCGTGGTGTGCGTGAAGTGTGGGTATCGCCAGAGTCAGGCAGATGAGCCTGCGGCGGTCGTTGCTCCTCAGGCTAGCGATATTATCGGGATCTTCCGACCGGAATAAGAGATGAGTGTCATGGTGGCATTGTCATCAACCGTTGACGTTTTTTGATTCCAGACGGTACATAGGGACATTTTTCAGCTACAATTTGCGCCAATTTGATTTCCAACGGTAGGAGATATCATGAAAGTAGCAAAAGATCTGGTGGTCAGCCTGGCCTATCAGGTACGTACAGAAGACGGTGTGTTGGTTGATGAGTCTCCGGTGAGCGCGCCGTTGGACTATCTGCATGGTCACGGTTCCCTGATTTCAGGTCTGGAAACTGCGTTGGAAGGTCGTGAAGCGGGCGAAACGTTTGATGTGAACATTGGTTCCAGCGACGCTTACGGCAACTATGATGAAAATCTGGTTCAGCGCGTACCGAAAGATGTCTTTATGGGCGTTGACGAGTTGCAGGTTGGCATGCGTTTTCTGGCTGAAACCGATCAGGGTCCCGTTCCTGTTGAAATCACCGAAGTTGAAGACGATCACGTTGTGGTTGACGGCAACCACATGCTGGCAGGGCAAAACCTGAGTTTCCATGTTGAAGTCATTGCCATTCGCGAAGCGACGGAAGAAGAGTTAGCGCACGGTCACGTTCATGGTGAACACGATCATGAACACGGCGACGGCTGCTGTGGCGGCCATGACCACGATCATGACCATGATCACCAGCACGGTAAAGGCGGCTGTGGTGGCCACGGTGGCTGCGGTTGCCACTAATCAGTTACAGCGCATAAAAAAAACCTCAGGTCGATGAATATCACCTGAGGTTTTTTTATATCTGGCTGTGGTGAACCCCTTTGTGTCAGGTTCAGTAATGCGGCGGCGGCGTTTCTTCCGACTGGGGGGCGACGAGCGACGTTTGCTGATTGCGTAGCCTATCGGTGAGTAAACGGACGTGCTCACGCAGACGGCTAATTTCTCGCTCGTGTTGAATAACCGTTTGGTTAAGTTCTTCTAGGGTTAATTCCTGAAAGGCCTGTCGGCTTTCCAACTGTTCAAGCCGTTCTTCGAGTGCTGATGGTGACATTGGTATTCCCCTTACTTCTTGTTACCTGCGAGTTTGTCAGAAAGCGGAAACTTCTGGTAGTAAAAACGGTCGCAGTAGGGCGCAATGCAGTATCCGAAATAGGGCACATCGTTGCCAGATTGCCTTAGGGTGATACAAATGATGTCAGAAAAGCTTCCTGACGTTTTTTATCAAAGGATTGTCGAGTGCGTCGTTGTGTTGTCTTCGTCCACACAGTTATAGTAGGCGCGAATGTATTTTAATGATGGCTGGAGCGCGTTGCTCCAGATGCTGGAGAAATGGATGAAATCACTGTTTAAAGTAACGCTGTTAGCAACAACGATGGCTCTGGCTCTGAACGCAGGTCAGGTCTTAGCAGCAGATAAGGCGCAGGCATCTGACAATGCTGCGGCAGCCAAATTCAAAAGCGATGAGCAGGCAGCAGCTTATGCGCTAGGTGCATCTTTAGGGCGTTATATGGATAACTCTCTGAAAGAGCAAGAAAAATTAGGTATCAAGCTGGATAAAGAACAGCTGATTGCTGGTGTGCAAGACGCGTTTGCTGACAAGAGCAAGTTGACTGACGAAGAAATCGAGAAAACTCTGCAAGGTTTTGAAGGCAAAGTAAAAGCCGCCGCTGAAACTAAGATGAAGCAAGATGCGAAAGATAACGCAGATAAAGGCACCAAGTATCTTGAAACTTTCGCCAAAGAAAAAGGTGTGAAGAAAACTGAATCTGGCCTTCTGTATCAGGTTGAGAAAGAAGGTAGCGGTAGCGCGCCGAAAGACAGTGATACCGTAGTGGTTAACTACAAAGGTACGCTGGTTGACGGTAGCGAGTTCGACAACTCTTACAAACGTGGTGAGCCGCTTTCTTTCCGTCTGGACGGCGTGATCCCAGGCTGGACTGAAGGTCTGAAGCACGTGAAGAAAGGCGGCAAAATCAAGCTGGCTATCCCACCGACGCTAGCCTATGGCGAAAATGGCGTGCCTGGTATTCCGGCTAACTCCACGCTGGTGTTTGACGTTGAACTGTTGGACATTAAATCTGAAGCTGACCTGAAAGCAGCCGATGATGCGAAAGCTGAAAAACCAGCAGCCGCAGAGAAAACGGCTAAATAACCCATAGATTTTTGATGATAGGGGTAACCGATGCTTTCGTATAATATCTTGAATTATAAGAAGGTATCGGTAGCCAATGTTAGGCCGGCTTGGTAAGCCGGCCTGTTTTTTTTAGTTGTCATACTCATCGTTACTTCTTCCCAAAAGCATTTTCCCCAGGGTTCGCGCCCGTTCTCCTGACGGTGACGTTTCCATTTTTTCTCTGACCGTTGGCAATATTATTTTCATTTGATTGCGGAAAAATAATGCGTCATTCGTTATTCACTCATAAGCCGACACTACTGAGGGATAACATGATTATAGCGGCAAAGAAAACTCGACTTTTCAGACAAAAAAACCTTTTTGCCACCGCTGGGTTTTGCGTGTCGGTTTTGGCCATTCCCCCCTTATTGGCGGCGGAACAAAATACGGTACACGTATCAGATGCAGCCCAGCAGGATGAGTCTCATGTTTATTCGATCGCGTCGGGAACATTAAGCGATGCGTTATTGCAATTCAGCGAGCAAAGCGGCGGATTACAACTGGTGTCTCCTGCCGAATTGACGGAAGGGAAGGTAACATCCGGCCTGAGTGGGCGTTATTCGCCACGTGAGGCGCTATCACGCATTCTGGCGGGAAGCGGATTGGGATACCGTTTTTACAATGCGACAAGTTTTACTTTGTTCAAGTCGGACGAACAAACGAATGTACTGGGTGCGGTACGAGTGGATGGCGTCAACAGTAAGGTCGTCGGCGGCGTCAACGGCAGCACCGACGTAACGGCTACCGAAGGATCGGGTAGCTATACCAGCGGCGCGTTGCGTATCGGCTCTAAGACTTCGCAATCGCTGCGTGAAACGCCGCAGTCCGTCTCGGTAATCACACAGCAGCAGTTGCAAGATCAGAACATCAGTGATTTCAACGGTGCGCTGCGACAAGCCACTGGCGTGACCGTGGTTCAGGATACTTCACTGACCCAGAAATTTTACTCAAGAGGTTGGGAGATCACGACCGTCCAGTTGGATGGTGGGGCTCCCATCAAACTGCCTGCATTGACGGAGTTCAGCCGCTCCAGTGGGGTGACGCCCCTGTTGGATCTTTCCATGTATGATCACGTCGAGGTGCTGCGCGGCGCCGACGGTCTTAACGGCATTGGCACCAGTAAACCCGGCGGCGTGGTGAACCTGACGCGTAAACGCCCGTTGGATCACGGTCAGGTGAGTATCGAGACTCAGGCTGGCTCCTGGGACAATTATCGGACATCGCTGGACGTCACCGGCCCTTTGACCGACGAAGGCTGGTTGCGTGGCCGTGCGGTGGCGACCTGGCAGGAGAAAGATTTTTTCTATGATACCGCCGATGATGAACGAAAACTGCTTTATGGCGTGCTTGAAGCCGATATTACGCCCGATACGCTATTGACCCTTGGCGGCAGTTATACCCGCCAGCGGGCTTTACCCTGGAGCGGGGGATTGCCGCGCTATGAATCGGGCAGAGACGCGCATCTGCCGCGTAGTACCAGCTATGCTCTGCCGTGGAGTCGCTATCGGCTCGATAGCCAGGATCTATTCGCGCAGCTTGAACATCGTTTCGATGATGAGTGGGTTTTCAATGCCAAAGTGACCCGCTTGCAGCAGCGCAGCGCATCGAAATCGGGTGAACGACAAGGACCGGTAGAAGAGCCGGGGACAACATCCTTTAACCAGATTGTACGCAGCCAGGATCAGTCTGAATCGACCCAGTGGCTTGGCGATGCGAGCCTGTCGGGCGGATTCCAGGCATTTGGCCTGCCGCAGAAAGTGGTGCTCGCCACCAGCTACAGCAAGAGCACTTCGAACATTCGAAACTATGATGATTACGATTTCATTGATATCGAAAATCCGTATAACCCGAATGATTACCCTGAGCCGGAAGACCTGAATTTCAATCGCAGCCACGATGATCTACGCGAATGGGTCAGTTCGGTACAGCTTGATCTGGTGCCGTTACCTTTCCTGCCCTCTTTGCACTACATCACGGCAGCGCGCTGGACCCGGTACAACGTAAACTCGCAGGGGCCAGCGACCGACGATATTGATGGCAGTTTTTCAACCGTTCCGATTACCGCCAGAGAGAGCCGTTTCGCGCTGCCCTACCATGCGTTGCGCTACGATCTCACCGATCGGTGGTCGTTGTACGCCAGCTATACCGAACTGTTCGAGTACCAATCTTATTTAACGGATGTCAATTTTAAACAGTTGGATCCCATGACCGGCAATAATAAGGAAGTGGGCGTCAAATACGCCAACGCCGACGGTACGCTCAATGCCTCTTTATCGCTCTATCGTGCGCAACGTAAAGACATCGCAACATACGATGCGCTTAATTGCCCGGACGGGAGAGGGGTCTTTACCTGTAGCACCATTGATGGGTTTCAGGAAAAGAGCAAGGGATTGGATCTGGAGGTTTCCGGGCAATGGCTTCCCGGTTGGGAAACGACGCTCGGCTATACCTATAACAAAAATAAACGCACAGGGGGCTATACCAACAGCTTCGCGGAACAGTTGCCGCTGAACTCCTATACGCCCAAGCACTTATTCAAACTGTGGAACAACGTGCAGTTGCACGGCAATCCATTCCTCGACCGACTTCAGGTCGGTGTCGGTGTGAATGCCCAGAGTAAAAGTTATAACAGCGGCTTTGGCTGCGTGGCGCGTGGCGAGGATGGCACATGTAGCGATAGCGCGCCCTATGAATTTACCCAGGGATTCTACGCCACCGTATCGGCTCGGCTTGGTTATCAGATCAACAATAACTGGAACCTTGCCCTGAATGTCGAAAACCTGTTCGACCGCACCTACTATACCACCACCAGTTCTTCAGAAAGCGGCAACTGGTACGGTGCACCACGCAACTACATGCTCAGCCTGCGAGGTAACTTCTGATGAATACATGGGTAAGGGAAGTGCATGAACGGTGGCTGCTTTCCCTGATATTTCTTCCGTCGCGGCGGTGCCGCATCAATTTTTTTTGTCCTGATATCTCATCAGGTACTTCGCAAGGTAATGCTTTATGACTCAGCCCAACACGACAGGTGTCGAATCCTCTGCTCTGACGCAGGATCGCCTGGATATTCCGTTCCACACCTTTGTACTGGATAACGGTCTGACGGTTAACGTTTATGAGAATCACAGTACGCCATTGGTGTCTTTCAACATCTGGTATCGCGTCGGTGCTAAGGATGAAACGCCAGGTAAAACCGGTTTTGCTCACCTGTTTGAACACCTGATGTTTGCCGGTAGCAAGCACTTTCCCGGTTCATTTATGAACAATCTGCTGGAGGTTGGCGCGACAGAACTTAATGGTACGACTAGTCATGATCGTACCAACTACTATGAAACCGTGCCCGTTGGCGCGCTGGACTATCTGTTATTTGCGGAATCTGACCGCATGGGGCACTTTTTAGAGACTATCAGTCAGGAAGCGCTAGATTTGCAGCGTGGTGTGGTGCTTAACGAAAAAAGCGAAACGGAAGGTGCCCCCTATGGTGGAATGTTCGAGCGTCAGACGCGAGCCTGCTATCCGCTTGGACACCCTTATGCCCATACGGTATTGGGCGATGCAGACGATTTGCGTCAGGCGAGTCTGGAAGACGTGCAGGATTGGTTCCGTACTTATTATACGCCGAACAATGCCGTTATTACGTTGGCTGGCGCTATTGATGTGAGCACGGCGCGAGCAAAAATCGAAACGTACTTTGGCGATATTCCTCCCGGCCCGCCGCTGGCTAGGCCACCGGTCTGGGCGCCCGCCATCACGCCGGGTAAGCGGGAGATTTATGAAGACCGTGTACCTCAAGGCTGCGTCCAGTTCATTTGGAATTTGCCTGCTATTGGCGATGTGCAGACGGATGAATTGATGCTGGTTGCCGATCTGCTTGCAGGCGATCTGTCGGCGCGACTGGTGCGCCGTGCGGTGTATCAGGATCAATTAGCCACTGCGGTTTACGCTTCGGTTCAGCGCGGACAGATTGCCAGCCAATTCAATATCACCGCAGTTGGCCGCCCCGGCCAGTCGCTGGATGTGCTCGAACAGAATATCACGGATGAACTCTATAAATTGATCGAGCAAGGGCCGGAAGAGGATGAGTTACAACGTATTAAAACATCATGGTTTTCTGCCTTTATTAACCAGCATGAAACCAATGGTGCTATTGCTGAATTGCTCTCTTCCAGCCATGTTCAGCTCGGTGCTCCCGACGGTTTTCAGCGCACGCTAGACAATCTGGATAGGTCCTCCGTCGATTCTTTACGCGATGCGATGCAGCGCTGGCTCAACGAAGATCGCTATACCCTTACCGTGCAGCCATTTACGGCAAAGAAAACGAACGCACAGGGGGTTGAACGCCTCCGTTTGCCAGATATCGGGGCTCCGCGTCAGTCCAGTTTGCCGCCATTGCAGCGGGCTTCGTTGACCAACGGTTTGCAGGTCGTACTGGTGGAGCGACGTAGTCATCCACTGGTATCGCTTGGCCTGCTATTCCAGGCAGGTACGGCGCTGGACATCCCCCAAACATTCGGTCTGACTCAACTGACAAGACAGATGCTTAATGAAGCGGGAGCGGGTGAACGAGACAAGTTTGCATTTAGTGAGGCTATTCAGTCGCTTGGGGCAAGTATCGGTGTGGGGGGCGGACAGGATAACAGCGTAATCAGCTTGCGTACCTTGACCTCACGCTTGACGCCTGCACTCGATTTGTTCGCCGATCTCGTTCTACGTCCATGTTTGACTGAACAGGGATTTGAGCATGCGCGCAGCCAACAAACAGAGTATATCGACGCAGAATGTGCCAGCGGTGAGAGCATTATTGCTCGCGTATTGCCTGGGCTGTTGTATCCACGTAACCACCCTTATGCTTCCCCTTCCGAGGGAGGAGGAACGCGCCGTAGCCTGGCGCAGCTTACATTTGAACAGGCAATAGCCTGGCAGCGGCAATGGTTACGACCCGATTTAGCGACACTGCTGATCGTTGGGGATGTGAGTCTGGATGAGATATTACCGTTGCTGGAACAACGCTTTCGCGGTTGGGAACCGGGGGAAGGGAACGTCAGCGTCATCGACAATATTCCATCCGTCGGGCAGCACCGGTTTTTCGTTATCGATATGCCGGGAGCCGAGCAAAGTCATATTACCGCCGCTTCTCTGGTGCCTGGACCCGGTTGGGCGAATGAGGCGGCGTTCAATCTGCTTAATGAAATCGTCAGCCATGGTTTTGGTTCGCGCATTAACATGAATCTACGCGAAGAGAAACACTGGACTTACGGCGTTCGCGGCATTCTGTCGAATACTCATGGGCCGCGATTGCACGGCGTCAGTGTCGCGGTACAGGCCGATTGCACCGCAAACGCTATCGAACAAATACGTCAGGAACTGCGTGAGGTGCTTAGTGACCGTCCTGTTACCGATGAGG
Source organism: Pectobacterium araliae (assembly GCF_037076465.1). Taxonomy (NCBI): domain Bacteria; kingdom Pseudomonadati; phylum Pseudomonadota; class Gammaproteobacteria; order Enterobacterales; family Pectobacteriaceae; genus Pectobacterium; species Pectobacterium araliae. Next base: position 375,577 of record NZ_AP028908.1, read on the forward strand.
AACTGACTCGCGCGAAGTCCAGACACCTGCTGCGTATGGCGGGCATGACCGAAAGCCTGAACCAGTTGGGTAGCCGTGTCGGCCAACTGTTGCGCCATGGCTGGTCGGACGATCATTGGGATCGCTATGCCGAACGGATCGAGAACCTGAGTCGCGGCGATCTCGCCGAGATTGCCGCTAAGGTGATCCACCCGGAGCGTATGACCTGGGTGGTGGCGGGCAATTTGTCGGTCATCCGTGAGCAACTCGAAGGGTTGGGTGAATATACGCAGATCGTTGATGCGGGCGACGATCTGTTTGATCCCCTCGATCAGTAAATTATCTACTACACATGATAGCCGAGTGGCGACATTCGGCTGGAGAAAAGACGATGAGTCAGTTTGTTGTAAACCTGAGCCATGACGATCTGGAAACTCACCTTAAGGCGGGCAGCGGTACTATTCTGGTTGATTTCTGGGCGCCCTGGTGCGGCCCCTGTCTTGCTTATGCACCGATGATCGAGGAGTTGGCTGTTCAGTACCAGAGCCGCGTGATGGTTGCCAAGCTTGATGTGGAGGCCAACCCTGCTGCCAGCGAGCGTTTCAGCGTACGCGGTGTACCGACGCTGATCGTATTCAAAGACGGCGTTGAAGTTGCACGGAATGTGGGCGGACTGAATAAGACCCGACTGAGCCTGCTATTGGACAAGAATTTGTAATGGATAAGGATGTGAGAATGACAACGCAAAAGGCATTTCAGGGCAGCGACTCACTTAAGCAGGCGCTGCTCGAACGTTTGCAAGCGCATCAGGCTGCGGGGCACCTTATCGAAGAATTGGGCGTCTGGGATGGTACTCAAGGCAGCCCCAGCGGCTGCACGGTGCAAGGTGATATCGAGCTGTATCAGACGCAGGTCGGGATATCCAAAGCGTTGGTATGGCTTTACGACTGGCTGTTCATGACCGGCGATCCCACTGACCGGGATGACTTCGTGCTTGACTGGTTACGTAGTATCGAACCGGGCAGCGATCTGCATCCGGTGGAAACTTCTTTTGTTCTGTGGCTGCTCACGGATGACGAATATGGCGCCGGCGCCTTTGGCGCTGGGGCGGAGATCGATACGTTGTTGCAAACGCTGGCCGAATTGCATAAGAGATTGGCCGCTGGCGAGACGCCGCCAGAGCAACAATGGCGGGATTTTCGTGAGAATGCCGTCGCGGCCACCGATCGTGCCGAAGACGATCGGAACCGTGCGCTTTGTTCTCTAATCGAAGTACTGGCATGGCCTGCGGGCAGTTCGTTTACCGCGTTGACCGATGGTTTAGACGCCTGGATATGGGCGCATGATATCCAGTTTACCCAATCGGAAGGTTGGAACGAAGAATGTGATAAGCGTCTGGAGGCGATCGAACAGGCCGCTGAAGAACAAAGCAAAATCGGTGATAACACCTATGACAATGGGGTGTACGACAAACGCTATGCACAGATGTTGGCTGACGCACCAGACCTCAGCCGCATTATTTCGCTGCGAGAGCAATACCTTAAACAGCTCGCCCAGGCTATTCGCCGCCAGTTGCTTGATTTGCTCTCTCAGGCCGCAGTCTGAGAGGCTATATGGTATGTCCGTCAGGCTTGGGCGCTAATCAGGTATAACAATCGTTGTGTAACAATCATCAGTGGGGAATGAATGACAACGCATAATGCATTTCAGGGCAGTCATCAGCTTAAAAAAACGCTACTTGAACGTCTGTTTGCGCATCAGGTCGCAGGGCACATCATTCCACCGACTGGCGCTTGGGACGGCACGCGCGGCAGCCCGAGCGGCTGTACGGTAGAAGGCGGCGTCGAGTTGTACCACTCGCTGGTGGGGACGTCCACGGCGCTGACATGGCTTTACGATGGGTTATCCCTTTCGGGTGAATCGACGGACCGGGACGAATTCGTATTGGACTGGTTACGCAGTATCGAGCCCGGTAGCGATCTGCGGGCGATAGAAGCCGCTTTCGTGCTGTGGCTGCTCGAGGATGATGAATATGGGGTTGCGACGTTTGCCGCAGGGGGGGAGGTCGATGCATTGTTGCAAACGCTCGTCGAGTTGTACAAGACGCTGGCAGTTGGCGATACGCCGCCCGAACAACGGTGGCGAAGTCTGCGTGAACAGGCGGAGAGCATCAGACTGAGCACGGAGAACGATCTGGCTAAGGTGCTTTGTGCTTTGGTCAGCGCACTGGCCTGGCCTGCGGGCAGTTCGCTTACGCTGCTGGTCGATGGTCTTGCTGCCTGGCAATCGGTACATGACATCCACTTTTCCCGAGTGGAGGGGTGGATCGACGAAGCCCCGGATGAGGTAGAACAGACGGATGAAGAACAAAACGAGATAGGCGGCGTATGTTATGACGAGGCTACCTTTAAGGAGCTGTATGCGCAGTGGCAGGCCGATGCTCCGGAAGTTAAGCGCGAGCAGCATACCAAACAGCTCGCTCAGCATGTTCGTAACCAGTTAATTACGCTGCTTTCTCAGGCTGGAGCCTGATGGGGGTACCGTCCCATTCACCGATTCAGCGTGATGAAACAGGTTGTTAGCTGGATTGGTGAGACGGTGGAGAAAGTGGAAAAAGCCATGGCGTCTGCTGGCCGATAATGGGCGTGAACCGCGAGTGTCTTTTGGATAAACCGTAGTGGCTCGTTTGCGATAGGTGGAGGGATGGCTTTTATGCGTATGAGGTTACTGCCCTACCGAGTTATCGCTAATGGGCATCGATACAATCATACGATTGAGTATGTTCGATAATGAATTTGTTACTGGGTGCGGTTATTCTTCTCGCTTTGCTTTCAGGTGTTCTCGGCAATGCAATAGGGCGCGAATGGCATATTTTTCTACCAAGCTGCGGGAAACTCCCAGTTTCTCGGCAATTTCTTCATGTGTCATTCCTTCAATACGACTTAGGTAGAGTACGTCCCGGCATTTTTGCGGTAAATCGGCCAGCGCATTGTCAATCTCGATAATCTGTTGTTTGACGTATAACCCTTCTTCGGGAGATGGTTCATAATTTTCGAACAACTGAATTGCCCCACCCAACAATTGAGTATGTCGTTGTTCGGTGCGCACATGATCGGTAGCCGCATTCAACGCAATTCGTATCAAATAATTACGCGCATCATCATAGGTTGGAAACGTATTCGTCAGACCCAATACACGAAAATACATCTCCTGCGTTAAATCTTGTGCGACGTGTTTTGAACCCGTGCGATAAGCCACAATCCTTTGTAGCATCGAGTGTATATCAACAAAGACATCAACAACGTTATTGCTGGCTAGCACGTCTGTACACTCCCGGAAATGGTGACATATAAAAAATTGACGGGTGCGTCAAAATTTACAAAACATCGCATTAATATAAACAGGTTTAAGTTAGGGGACTAATGCATTTTATGTATATGTTAATCATAAAATAGGCGGAAAGCTGAGCTTACCCCTATGGGGAAGGTGCATTCATGCGTCTTGTAACGCGGCAGGAATAATCCCGTTTCTTATTCGATAGCGATATTCTTTTTATGTGATTGCGGAAAAATAACGCGTCATTCGTTATTCACTCATATACGCCGACATTTCGGGGGAAAGGGGAATAACATGATTATAACGGCAAAGAAAACTCGACTTTTCAGATCAAAAATACTTTTTGCCACGGCCGTACTTTGCGTGTCGGTTTTAACGATATCGCCGTTACTGGCGGCGGAGCAAAATACGACACATCCCGCAGACGCGGTCCGGCAGGATGAATCTCATGCTTATTCCATCGCGTCGGGAACATTAAGTGATGCGTTATTGCAGTTCAGCGAGCAAAGCGGCGGATTACAGCTGGTGTCTCCGGCGGAATTGACGGAAGGGAAGGTGACACCCGGCCTTAGCGGGCGTTATTCGCCGCGTGAGGCGCTATCGCGGATTCTGGCGGGAAGTGGGTTGGGATACCGTTTTTACAATGCGACCAGTTTCACCTTGTTCAAGTCAGGTGAGCAAACGAATGTACTGGGCGCGGTACGGGTGGACGGCGTAGGCAGTGAGGTCGTCGGTGGCATCAACGGCAGCACTGACGTGACGGCCACCGAAGGGTCGGGTAGCTATGCGGGTCAAACCATGTCTATTGGTTCAAAAACACCGCAGTCTATCAAAGAGACCCCGCAGTCGGTCAGCATGGTGACGAGTGCGCAAATGAAGGATGCGCGAGTCACTAACCTGAAAGGTGCTATGGATAGCCTCGCCGGCGTTTCGGTATCGCAGGGCAATCGTTCCGATCAGGTAAAATTCTATTCCCGCGCCCGGGAGATCAGCCGTATCCAGATTGATGGCGGCGCGCCATTGGAGGTCAATTCAAATTCACGTTATTCCCCGGTATTCGACATGTCATTGTATGACCATGTCGAGTTGTTGCGTGGCGCCGATGGTTTGTTCAACGGCAATGGCGAGGCGGGCGGCGTGGTGAATCTGGTGCGTAAACGTCCGCTCGATCACAACCAGATCACGGTGGAATCTTCCGCCGCCTCCTGGGATAACTATCGTAATTCGGTAGATGTGGCCGGACCGCTGGCGTTTGACGGTGCCTTGCGCGGACGTGCGGTGGCGACCTGGGAAAAACGCCGCTTCTTCTATGATGGAGCCAACGATGAAAAAAAGGTCGTTTTCGCCAGCCTGGAAGCCGATGTCACGCCTGACACCCAATGGCGCATCGGGGCCAGCTATACCGACCAAAAAGGCAGGCCCTGGACGGCAGGCCTGAAGAGTTATAAAACCGGGGAGGACCTGCGCTTGCCGCGTAATTTCAGCATCGTGATGCCATGGGAGTTCAGCAATACCAAAAACACCGAATGGTTTACCCAATTGGATCACCGTTTTTCGGATAATTGGTCGACTAATCTCAATTTTACGCAGTCCTATAATCGGGAAGATGGCCTTGGCGCTAGTATATATGGCGTAGTTGATCAGAATGGAGACGGATCGGCGATGGAAGCGAGCGCAATGCGGTCGAAGAGTCGACAGTTGGCTCTCGACGGTACATTAAACGGCGAGTTCGATCTGTGGGGTTTACCACAAAAACTGGTTGTTGGGGGTAATTACAAGCGCCTCAACGGTTCTGGCGACGGCCCCGCGCAATTCTATACTTATCTCGATGACGAGGGTAATGAACGAAATTTCAATATATTCCGTTTTAGGGATACGGATTGGTCAGAGCCGGATTTTAGCGGGGTGGGATCTCTGAATAGCCGCTACAGTGAGCATCAAGCTGGGGGATACGTTGCCGTGACGATCACGCCGTGGAAGCCGCTACATTTTATGACCGGGGTCCGATATAACCAGTATAAAAATGAAAATGACCAAGACGGCCTCCTGCCCCAGAAAATGAATGAAACGGAATTCCAGTTACCCTACTACGCTGTGTCTTATGATCTCGCGCACAACTGGAGCATATATGCCAGCTATACCGATATCTATCAATCCCAGGCCTATATGAAAACGAAAGAGGGTCGCTCGCTGGATCCCCTCACCGGTTCCAATAAAGAAGTTGGCATCAAGTACGGCGACGATAAGCGCAATATTGCGCTTTCGGCCTACAGCTTGACGCAGAAAGGCGGGGCGAGTACGACATCGATAGATCCCGGTGCCTGGTTAATCGGCGATCAAGCATGTTGCTACCGAAATAATAATTCGGTGGAAATCAGTGATGGCTTCGATCTGGAAGTGAACGGCGAAATGCTGGCGGATTGGCAACTCTCTTTCAGTTACACCTATTCCCGCAATAAGTATAAAGGCGAGGATTCCGGTCAGGTCGGCCAGCCGATACGCTCGCAATTTCCCAAGCAGATACTGAAACTGGCGAGCAGTTATCAATTGTCCGGCAACCCTTATCTGGATCGCCTGAAAATCGGCGGTACACTAAAAGCGCAGACAAAAAACTATGCTGTCGGCTCTTCCTGCCAATATGATGACCCGGATTGTGTTAATGAAGTGCCTTTCAAGTTTACGCAGGGATTTTATGCGGTGACATCCGCTTTCGTGAGTTATCAAATCAGCTCGTATTGGGACGTGGCGTTTAACGTCAATAACCTCTTTGACCGCCATTATTATGAAACCATCGGCGATGCACGAGGCGGTAGCTGGTATGGCGAACCGCGTAATTACGCGTTGACGCTTTATGGCACTTTCTAACTCCCTGCATTTGCCGGAGAACGCATGATGATAGATGAGAACCCAACGCCGATGATGACCGATGTTGAGCCGTGGGGCGACGACCTCGAACTCCCTTCCACCACGTTTGTTTTAGCGAATGGCTTGACGGTTATCGTACACGAAAAACACGACATGCCTTTGGTATCGATCGCGATGCTTTATCGTGTCGGTTCACGGGATGAGCCAGCAGGGAAGACCGGTTTCGCACATCTGTTCGAACATTTGATGTTTGGCGGCAGTGAAAACGTACCGGGCTCTGCGGTGGAAAATCTGCAAAAAGCAGGCGCCATCAGATTGAATGCCTCGACAGGACGCGATCACACGACCTATTACGAAACGGTACCGCTCGGTTCGCTGGATTATGCGCTGTTTCTTGAGTCCGACCGTATGGGGCATTTTTTCCCTGCGATTAATCAGACGGTATTGGATCAACAGCGCAATGTTGTGCTTAATGAAAAACTGGAAACGGAAGATGGTACGTACAGTAAGTTGTATGAACGCCGATTAAAAGCGTGTTATCCCCCTGAACACCCTTATGCTCACACCGTATTGGGGGAGGTCGCTGATTTGCAAACCGCGACGCTGGAAGATGTGCGCGACTGGTTTCGTACCCATTATATCCCTTCCAATGCCGTATTGACGCTGGTTGGCGCGATTGATGTCGGGATGGTCCGGCAAAAGGTTGAAACCTATTTCGGCCATATTCCTGCGGGCGAACCCTTGTTCCGTCCGGCCGTCTGGGTGCCTGCCATCCCATGGGGAAGACGCGATGTCTGTCAGGTTAAAGGAAAGGCGGCAAGCCTGATGGTTTGCTGGAATATCCCACCTTATGGCGACAGCGATACCATCCTGTTGTCGGTGGCCGCGAACATGCTAGCGTCAGGCATGTCATCCCGATTAGTCGAGAGGCTGGTTTATCAGGAAAAAATCGCCGAGTCGGTGACAACAACGATCGAATATGCCGCAATGGTCAGCCAGTTTGTTATTACGGTCTCTGCCTGTGAAGGTGCGGAGTTGACTCGTATTGAGGTGCTGATCGACGAGGTTTTGCAGGCGTTTATACATAACGAACAAAACGAAGAAATGTTGGCGCGAGTAAAAATGGAGCAATTATCCGCGTTTGCCGCATCCTACTCTTCGACTTCGTCGATCGCCGATTTGCTTTCTGCGTCCTATGCTATGACGGGGAGTGCTGATGGGTATCGACGTATTATCAATCAGATCCAAACGGCAGCGCTTGTTGATATTCGTCTGGCGGCACAGCGGTGGCTGATGGCGCAGCGTTATGTGCTGGAGATGAGGCCGTTCTCTTACCAGCAGGACGGTTTTCCCCTTCCCGATCGCTCACGCATACCAGAGAGTGTGCCAACGATGCCGATTTCTCTCCCTGTTTTGCAGCATGCCATATTGGATAACGGCATGGACGTGGCGTTGGTGGAGTATCAGGGGCAGCCATCGGTAAATATCAATCTGATATTGCCGAGTATTCATGAAGAGAAGCCTGGGGTTTCCGCATTGACGTTCAGTCTGGTTAATGAGAGCGGTGCCGGCGATCGTGACGCGCTGGCGTTGCACTCGATGCTGCGTAAATGGGGGGCCTCCCTTTATGTGCGTTGGGATACACAGTCCACCAGTATATCGCTTCAGTGCCGTTCGCAGCATTTATCGGCTTCTCTGGGTTTGCTGGCCGATCGTTTTTTTCGAACGACGATACGGGAAAGCGATTTTGAACGCCATATACAGCAGTGGGCGGATAGCCTGAATGCCTATAAACATGAGGCGGATAATATCATCGCTTATGTATTACCTGGTTTGATGTATCCGCCGGGCCACTTGTATCGTGTCCCGGGAGGAATTGAGGCAACCCGCGCGAGCCTTAAGCAGTTGACCTTTAGCCAGTGCCAGGCCTACCTACAGCGCCTTTTGCTGACGCGCAAAGGCAAGATTCTGGTGACGGGGGAGACGTCGTTGGAGAAGATCGTGCCCCTGCTTAATCATTATTTTTCCTCATTGCTGTGTGTTGAGGGTGAGATTAAACCGAAGGACGTCGCGATCCCTACGCGTGTAAATGCACGAGTTTTCCTGATTGATATTCCAAAGGCGGAACACTCGATTATTTTAGCCGCTTCTCTGACGCCAGGAATGGACTGGGAATATGATGCCGCTTTTGGACTCCTTAGTGATGTGTTTGATCGTGGTTTCAGTTCGCGTATCAATAAGAATTTGCGGGAAGATAAAAACTGGACTTATGGTGTGAGCCAGTGGAGCAGCAATTCGGTTGGTTCGAGCATTCAGTGCCTTGAGGTATCGGTACAGGCAGATCGAACCATTCAGGCTATGCAAGAAATTATGAACGAATATTGCGCGTTGAACGGTGAGCGGCCTGTGACGGAAGCGGAATTGCATGAGGCGAAAGCGGCCAGATTGTTAAGTATTGGTGGGATGCTGGAAGGATTCGACGGCATCAATCACATGGTGGAACAAGTACAATGTTATCTATTGCCTGACGATTACTGGCAAAACTATATTGAGCAGCTAAACAAGACTTCTCTGGATGAGGTTAACCAACTGGCGAGGCAATATAAACGCTCGGATACGCTGACATGGATTATTGCGGGAGATATCACGGTATTGCGTGATGGTATTCGTCAACTGAATTTTGGTGATGTACAGGTGATTAATGATATCGGAGAGTCTCTTTACGAATGACTCGCGTTAAAACAAAGCATAGATGATGATGTAGGTATTTTTGACTTATGGAGTATTTAACTACTAAAAAAGTATGTCATGATAGTAGGAATAATAATGCGTTGTAACAGCGTTTTTATGGCCTTTTTCTAGTGAGTCGGATAAAACACGTTTATTGACGAGGAAATTTTTGGTGGGGACGGCGCGGATGCTATCGGTGATGAATGAAAGCGCCTCTGGTGAGACGTTGATTTTTCATGGGGTGACGCGTTATTTAGGCGCGCAATAGCGATGACCAATATGAAGCCGATATCGGATGATAATGATAAAGAAAGCGCGGACACTCAGGCGTTATTCTGGCTGGTGCGTCTGACATCAGGCGATGTAACTCAGGCGGAGTTGGCCGAGTTTGAACATTGGCGAAAAGCCGATCCCGCTAATGAATGTGCTCTGAGCGAGGCGCGCCAGCTTTGGTTGCAATTACGCCAACCTCTTGAAACTAATTATACACCCGTCCTGTCACCCGATCCGGTTTCTGTACCCGTTAATGTCCTTCTTCCCACCAGTATGTCGTGGTACCGGCGCCCAGTGGTGTCGGCCGCCATGGCGTTGGTGCTGATGGTCGGCTGTGCGCAATACTGGGCCACACATTGGCACTATGACGAAATGACGGCCACTGGCGAGCAGCGGACGCTGGCGTTGCAGGATGGTAGCACCATGTGGCTGAATACCGACAGTGCGGCGGATATTCAAGTCAGCACGGATAAACGTTTCATTCGCTTGGCGAAGGGAGATGTGTTTTTCGATGTGGCGCATGATCCGCAGCATCCTTTTATTGTGGATGCGGGTATCAGTCAGATAAAGGTATTAGGGACGGCCTTTGGCGTGCAACGCCGGGGGGATTCGGTTGTCGTCACTGTTGAAAGAGGAAAAGTGCAAGTCAGCGCGGATGATGCTTCATCGGTCGTTATTTTGCCTGATCAACAGGTGCGGGTTGATAATGACGAGGGGATAAAGTTAACGACAACGGTTAATGCTCAACGCGAACTAGCCTGGCATAAAGGGCGTCTGGTATTTGAAAATCAACCTCTCGGCAATATCATTGATACGCTTAAACGCTACGATAAGCGGCTACTGGTTATTGACGCCGCCTCCCTTAGAAAACAACGCCTCAACGCCATTATTGACCTTTCTAATTTGGATGAATGGTATGACACTCTTCACCATTCTCTTGCTATCCGTATCATAAAAATCGGACCTATCGTCTGGTTCAGAGAGAGTCGCTGAAGTGAAACCCTGACGTTTTATTGTGTGATCTGATGTTCTCTTCGTATTGACCCCTGCCTGTTGTCGAATGAAAAACCTGGTTTATATCTTTTTTACCTAAAGTATTGCTGTTTTTCCCTTTCCCGTACGTTTAGTTCAAAAGTCATCATGCGTGATGATTTTGTCTACGCCTTACATTCGCTACCTGGATAGCGTCATCACCAATGGATATTTGCACATGATGTTTTTGAGCACGTTTGGTAAGACTATTGTTCTGTCCCTGATGAAGCTGGGGGGGTATCGCCATGCATGATGCCAAGACATTACAGGTAAAACCGCGAGATTATCGAATATCCCGGCTGTTGTTCGCCCGAATCTGGCGTCTGACTCGCCCATTCTGGATACAAAAGTCGCATTTGCGTTGGTGGGTGCTGATGGTGGCGCTGTTAGCAATGGCGCCCCTATCGTCATGGCTGTTTTATAAACTCTCGTACCTGAATGCGGATATGACCAACGCCATCGTGGCGAAACAACGGGATGAATATACCCGCCTGTTCTGGTTTGTCACGCTGGTGACGGGCATGATGTGGTTGGCGCAGATGGTGATGGATTTTCTCAGCAGCCGCCTGAACGTTATCTGGCGACAATGGCTGACAGACTGGATGATCATGAGGTATTTGCGCAATCGTACCTATTACGATATCGCGGTACGCGAGGACTTGGATAACCCCGATCAGCGGATACAGGAGGATATCGAACCTTTTGTCAGCACCATGGCTGCTATTCCCCGGCGTATTTTGAGCCAATTGATGGGACTGGCGACCGGTGGGGTCATTATCGCGTCGATCAACCCGACAATGATGTGGTATGTAGTGGGTTTCGCCATTTTATCGACCATTGTGACGTTGGTGCTTTATACACCGTTGATCCGTCTGAGTTTTAACAGTACGGTCGCCGAGGCCGATCTGCGTTACGGGATCCTACATGTACGGGATAATGCGGAAACGGTGGCGTTTTATCGGGGGGAAAAAACCGAGCATCAGCAAATTCGTCATCGTTTATCCACTGCGGTCAAAGCAAGACTGGCCATTATTCTTTATCAACTGAAAATGGGAACGCTCAATTATGGACTGGGGCAACTCTGGACGCTGGCGCCTTTTTTTCTTATCGCCCCGTTGTTTTTTGACGGCAAGATTGAATATGGCGATATCGCGATGGCCACGACCGCTGCTTCACAAATGCTGGCCGCATTAACCACCCTAACGGACTTCATCCCCACCGTCACTGATATGGCACCCAGCGCGGTACGTCTGGCGCAAATCCTGGAGCGTTTTGACGCAATGGATGAACAGCAACACCAGGCAGATCAAAATAAGATTGAGATCAAACCAGGAAAACGAATTGCCCTGAACGATATTAGCCTGGAAACGCCGGGAGGTGAGCAAAGACTGGTTCGCCATTTATCACTTGAGGTTCAGCCCGGCCGCTCACTGTTGATCCACGGGCAGACCGGTGTGGGGAAAAGCTCCTTGTTACGCGCGATGGCTGGGTTGTGGCAACGCGGCACTGGAACAATCACCATGCCGGATAAACGTGACTGCTTTTTCCTGCCGCAAAAACCGTACATGATCTTGTCCGATCTGCGTTCGCAATTGCTTTATCCTCATGGCGACGGTTCTATCAGCGATGCCGAACTACAGCGGTATCTGGAACGGGTTAGTCTGCCTACGCTGGTTGATAAGTATGGCGGGTTGGACGAGGTACGCGATTGGGCCAAAGTGCTTTCATTGGGGGAGCAGCAGCGCATTGGTTTTGCCCGAGTGCTGGTGGCGAAGCCGCAATATGTTTTTCTGGATGAGGCAACCAGCGCGGTGGATATTGAGACGGAAAGTACGCTCTATTGCCTGTTAGCGGAGATTGGTGTCACTTTTATCAGCGTCGGTCATCGCCCGAGCATTATGGATTACCATGCGGATGCGCTTTGCCTTTATCCTTCAGGCCAGTGGGATATAAAACCGATTACCATGCTATCTCAGGAAGAGATAGGTTTGATTAAAACCGCCTGACGAGCATTCCTTAACATTCACCCTATTCATGGGGTAACCCTGCGGGCCCCCGCAGGGTAAAAACATTCTCAAGCTCAAAAAATACTCCCGTATTCCTGTGTCAGGAATGACGAATGTGGGCGTAGTGCCTAACGCCTATGGGGATAAGCTCTCAGCATGAAGATATTTTTATTTTTTTATTGATGAAAAATTCCGGGTTGTTCGTTTATTTCTATAACGAATGCCGATTGACGCTTCAACGGGCTGTCTCTGGTATTTTGATTTTGGAAGCTTATGAGGAATGCGTGTGAACATCATTTGTGAAAAATTTTCTGCTGCACGGCTTATCGTACGGCGTGCCGTTTATCTCTGCGTTTCTTTGCTGATTTTGTGTTCAGCCGCCGTGACGACGGTATGGGCAGAAGAGGGCGCGACCTCCTCGCCAGAGGCTTTACTGTCTACTGAACCGGCAACTGCGCTGCCTGCGGCACCTTCTGTTTCTGTTCCGGTGGCTGGCGGGCCTGCGATATTAAATGATTTTTCACCGTTTACGCTTTATCAACATGCAGACAGTATTGTCAAAGCCGTCATTTTTATTCTGGTTGTCGCATCCATACTCAGTTGGACGTTATGGGTGGGAAAAACCTGGGAACTGGCGCTTTATTGTCGGCGGATGAAAAAAAGCCTTGCGCTTCTCTCGGGACAAACGTTTTTAGCTCCCCCGCTGGACACGCCTGCGGCGAGCTGTTCGGATATGGCGAATATCGCCTTGTGCGAATTGGAACAGGTTAAAGACGGTTTGCAGCATCGGAGCGCGACGCCACATCGTAGCGATAATGTCAAAGAGCGTGTCCATGCCCGTATTCTGCGCGTTGAAGCGGCAGAGGTGCGGCGATTGACGCGTGGCGCCAGCGTTCTGGCGACGACCAGTGCGGTAGCACCTTTTATCGGACTGTTCGGTACGGTATGGGGGATCATGCACAGTTTCATCTCTATCGCACAATCCCAGACGACGAATCTCAGCGTGGTGGCGCCGGGCATTGCAGAAGCGCTCTTCGCTACGGCATTAGGGCTGGTTGTGGCGATACCGGCGGTTATTCTCTATAACACCGTCGGGCGTCAGATTAGTGGTTATAGAATACTGCTGGCGGATGCCATCACGTTAACGATGTGCCAGTTGAGTCATGAGCTCGAACGATTGGATGACCAAAAACATCATACTTTGGCTAATGTGGGGTAGATTGTGGCTTTTTCTTCTCAACCTGCGAGCTCCGATGACGATCTCAACGCACTACATGAGATTAACGTCACGCCTTTTATTGATGTCATGCTGGTATTGTTAATCATCTTTATGGTGGCCGCACCGCTGTCGACGGTGAATATTCCGCTCGATCTGCCTTCGACGACACAAACCTCGCCACCAGTGGCGAAACCGCCTTTAATTGTCAGCGTAAAAGCGGATATGACGCTGTACATCGGTGATAACCCTGTTCCCCGCGAAAAATTCAGTGCGATCCTAAATGCTGAAACGCATGGGGATAAAAACGCCCGTGTATTTTTACGTGCGGACAAACGCGTTGATTATGAACGCCTCATGGCGGTGATGGATATGTTGCGTGATGCCGGTTATGCAAAAGTCGCTTTGATTGGCCTTGAGGCTTCGGCTGGAGAACCGGGGAAATGAATGAACGAAAAAAAAATAATCTATTGATTAGTCATAATATTGTTCGCTGGACACTTAGCCCTCTCATTGTTCTGGCCTTGCATGGTTCGGTTGTGCTGTTTTTTTTGCGCTCGCCAGCCCCTTCGACAGAAATTGTCTGGCAACCTCTCCCTGAAGCTGCCCCTATTGTGGTGGAACTGGCTGCGGTATCAGCGACCGTCCAGATAACCAGCATGGAAAGTGTCGCGCAGGCAGTGAAAACGGAAGAAGTCGCTCCTGAACAAAAAGAGCAGCCGGCGTTCATCGATGCAGAAGTTAAAGAGGTGGCCGCCGCTGAGGTTAATGTTGCGGTAGGAGAAAAGCCCAAACTAGAGCCGGAACCAGAACCAATCCACAAGCCCTTGAAGCCAGTTCATAAGCCTAAACCGCGCAAAGAGAAAAAAGTTGAGGTCGCCGAGGTTGCAAAGCAAACGCAGCCAGCCGCTCAGCAGGGAAATAGCAGTGAACAACTTGCGTCGCGTAATCAGGCGTTTCAGGTTGGCGCGGCCAGTAATAATGCCAGCCGTCAGGTCAGAATTAGCTGGGAATCCGAGCTGTTGGCTAAATTACAACGAGAGAAACGCTATCCGGCTTACTCTTTGCGGAAAAAACAACAAGATACTATTTTAGTGAAATTTACTCTTGATAAAGACGGCAATGTATTAAATTCCAATATCATTAAAAGTCAGGGATTTGAATCATTAGAGAACGAATCCATGTCGCTGATTAAAAGAGCGTCGCCCTTGCCAAAACCTCCTGCGACAGCACTGTTCGGCGATAAAGTCGAAATGGTGGTTCCTATCGAATTTTTCATCAGAAATGGATAATTGATATACGTTATATACTCGTCATACTTCAGGTTGCCAGTGCGGTGACCGTGCTACGATGTTCATGACTGAGTATCGTTCTAAAGGGATAATGCTCTGCGTTGTTTAAAATATTAACATTTTGTCCTGAAAGTCGAATGATTTATAGTATAATTAATTTCACGATGTGATAAAAACCACCCGTGCGAGGGCGCCAGAACCTTGCGGCCGATTACTGAGGAAAAATTTCCCATCGTGCAACTGAGCAATGCGCGTCACGATACTCAGCCCGAGGCCGATACCGCCATAGCGGCTGTCCATACGCACAAATGCTTTACTCAATTCACCCACCTTGCTTTCGTCGATCCCCGGACCTTCATCCTCAATCTGTAGTTCAATATGTTGCAGCGTGCTCAGGCTTACGGTGATCTGGCTTGCTTCCGGGCTATAGCGATAGGCGTTCTCTACCAGGTTGCGTAATAGTAACTGGAGTAACGTGGCATCGCCATGCAGAGTGATATCTTCTGGCGGTAATACCCATTTCAGCGTCTGCTGACGCTTTTGCAGCATCTCGGCCAGTTCATCCTGCATAGGAAAAATGACGTCTTGTAGGAACGCGACATTCTGGTGGTGGCCCGCCGAAAATTCCTGTCCGACACGGGCAAGCAGCAAAAGCTGTTCTACCGTCTTCACCATTTTATCAATACGTTTGATGAGCGAACTGCAATCAATCTGATGTTGCTGCTGGTGTAGCTCAAGGTGCAGACGAATTCCGGCTAGCGGGGTTCGTAACTCATGCGCGACATCCGCAGTAAATTGCCTGTCGCGTTTCAACGTTTCGTCTAGACGCTGAAAAAGCTGGTTAATGGTATGCGTGACCGCGGCAACCTCTTTTATGTCACTCTGTTGTGGCAGCGGTTCCAGGTTTTCTGCCGTGCGATCCTGTAATTCTTCCTGTAGGCGGGAAAGCGGACGCGTAATCCAACTGACTGCCTGAAAGCACATGAGCAACGTCAGGATGACCATCACCAGGCTGGGGATACTGAGCGAGGCGATCGCCTCATTGATCTCTTGGTCGATCTGCCTGTTCTGGGCACTGGCACTCAGGGATTTATCAACCAGCAGGCCGATCTGCTCTTCACTTTCGTGCCAGAGCCAGAATACGCTGATCATCTGGCAGACGAGCAGGATGCCGCCCAGTGCCAGCACCAAACGACGACGCATGCTGGTGACGGCGTCGGTATCGCCCTTCATGGTTGTTCCCCTTTGGTCAACAGATAGCCAAAGCCTCGCAGGGTTCGGATTCGGTCTTTCCCTATCTTGTGACGCAGATTATGGATATGCACTTCCAGCGAGTTGGAGGATGGATCGTCGTTCCAGGCATAAATGTCCTGATGAAGAAGTTCTCGGTGCACCTGAGAACCTGCTTTCAACACCAAGCGAGACAGTATCGCAAACTCTTTTGGCGTCAGCACTATCGGCTTTTCGTCCAACCACACTTGTTGATTGTTTAAATCCAATGTGATGTTGTCGACCTGTATCAAGCTGTTGCTTGACCCCTGATTGCGACGAATCAGCGCGCGTACGCGCGCTTGTAATTCCGTCAGTGCGAAAGGCTTGGCGAGATAATCGTCTGCGCCCACATCCAGCCCGCTGACGCGATCGTTGACCTTATCCCGTGCCGTTAAGATGAGTACGGGATGCTGGTAATTATTCTTACGCCAGCGAGATAGCAGGGTGAGCCCGTCTTCATCCGGTAAGCCAAGATCGAGAATAACCAGACTGTAGTGCGCGCTACCGATGAGTGCGTCAGCTTCTTTGGCCGTGTCTGCGCAATCGCAGGCATAACCTTCATGACTCAACGCCAATAATAATCCTTCCTGCAACAGCTTATCGTCTTCAACAATCAATAATTTCATGTTGCCTTATCCCTGCACGGCTGAAGGATATCGAGCTGAGGTTGATATTCTTTCGTAGCGATAGTAAACATCCCCAGTATGGTATGGAAAAGATTATCTTGCGAGTAATCCTGCTGCTTCGCATTCTGACGCAGGCAGGTGTCCTGAATGGCGTGTTGTTGCTGATAACCCGTTGATAACCACATCAACATCGGGATGTGCGTTTGCTGCTTCGGCGCAATAGAGTAGGGCATGCTATGCAGGTAGATGCCGTTTTCACCTAACGATTCGCCGTGGTCAGATAGGTAAACCAGCGAGGTATTAAATTTATCCTGATGCTGTTTCAGTAGGTTGATCGCTTTATCCAGAAAAAAATCGATATACAGGATCGTGTTGTCATACGTATTGGTCAGCGCTTCCTGTGTACAGGTCTGAATCTGATTGGTATCGCACGTTGGAGTAAATTTCTTAAAAGTGTCAGGGTAGCGCTGGTAATAGCTCGGGCCGTGGCTGCCTATCGTATGTAATACGATAATTCCGTCGTTATCGAGCTGATTAATATAGTCTTCGATGCTGTGGAATAACGCTTCATCATGGCATTCGCCGTTGGTGCATAATCCCGGCAGTTTCAGCGATGTCACATCAACCGTTGGCACTCGCGTACAGGCATCTTTGCAGCCGCCATCATTTTCCTGCCAGAGCACGTTAACCTTTGCCCGTTGCAATATATCCAGCAGTCCTTCCTGATGGCTAGCTACGTCACCATGAAAGTTTTGGCGTGGCATATTGGAAAACATGCAGGGAACGGAAACACCTGTTGATGTGCCGCACGATGACGTGTTTTCAAAATAAACAACGTTGTCCTTTGCCAGCAGCGGATTGGTTTCTTTCCCATAGCCTCCTAGCGAAAAATTTTGCGCCCGCGAGGTTTCGCCGACTACCAGAATAATCAGGTTCTTTTTTGCCGTCGGGGATGGTGGTGCGGCTTTGTGGGCGTCCAGACCAATTTGCTCCAGGGGTAAATTAGCCAGGGCGCTATGTTTATGGTAGGACAGGCTGGCCGCCACAATATTGCTGGGCGTAATCGCTTTGACCAACTCTTTGTTATTACGCATGAACGAGGCGTAATCTTTATAAAAGAATGCTGCGACAGATAAAATGGCGAATAACGAAATAATGACGCTGAGAAAACGCAGGCCAATATAGATCGTTGTTGGTTTGGCGGGCTTTATTTTTATCCACATGGCGAGCGCGGCGGGAATGACGCCTATAAAGAATACCCAGGCGACAAGCTGCGGCGTAAGCAGTGAAAAGGACTCGCTGGTTGTTGTCTCCAGGATATTCTGGACCATGGTGCGGTCAATGATAATACCGTAGTTCAGCATAAAGTATTGCGCAGCCGCACCGGAGAGCAGAAAGAAAACAATGATGGCCTTACGCAGATAAGGTATTGCCAGCAGCGTTAAAAGAATATTCAGCACCGCGAAAATCACCACAGGCATGCTGAGAAAAAAAGGAATACTGATCCAGTCTGTCATGTCCAGCAGTTGCAGCGTCTGACGATAGTAGGCGATGTTCTGAACCAGAGTAATAAAGGCAGAAAATATCAGCACGAACGTCATGCTGTTCAGGTGTAATCTGCCCATCGGTATTGGGTTTTTCATACACGTCTCTCGTGATTTCCATTATGGAGAGGAAAGAAGACGCTGACTCTAGCGGGGTTAAATTAATACAACCTTAAGAGGTAGCCCGTTAAATTCAGGGACGCGAGAGTGGACATTTGCTAGACTGTGTCCCCTGTCAATACAAAATAAATAGATGACGTTGAGGGTGGTGTCTGCCATGTCTAATTCGCTTGTCTCTGGCGAATCTTATGAGCTTGATTTGCTGGATGAACGTCCTTTCAGTCAAATGGACTATGAGATCCTGAAATCGTATGAAGCGGTGGTTGATGGCTTGGCCATGTTGATTGGCGAACATTGTGAGATTGTGTTGCACTCGCTTGAGGATCTTAAATGTTCCGCCGTGCGTATTGCGAATGGGGAACATACTGGTAGGAAAATTGGCTCGCCGATTACGGATCTTGCATTGCGCATGCTGCATGACATGGCAGGTGAAGATAGCAGCGTGTCGAAAGCCTATTTTACCCGTGCAAAAAGCGGCGTGTTGATGAAGTCAGTGACGATTGCGATCCGTAATCGCGATCAACGCGTGATTGGCCTGCTGTGTATCAACATGAATCTGGATGTGCCTTTCTCCCAGATCGTGCAGACCTTTATTCCACCTGAAACCCATGATGCCGCCTCTTCTGTTAACTTTGCGTCATCCGTTGATGACTTGGTTGCACAAACGCTGGAGTTCTCTATTGAGGAAATCAATGCGGATCGCAACGTCTCCAATAATGCGAAAAATCGCCAAATCGTCCTAAGCCTGTATGAGAAAGGCATCTTTGATATTAAAGACGCCATCAACC
Source organism: Pectobacterium araliae (assembly GCF_037076465.1). NCBI lineage: Bacteria > Pseudomonadati > Pseudomonadota > Gammaproteobacteria > Enterobacterales > Pectobacteriaceae > Pectobacterium > Pectobacterium araliae. The sequence continues at coordinate 394,656 of NZ_AP028908.1, forward strand.
AGGTCGCCGAGCGCCTCAATATCTCCAAGCACACGGTCTACCTTTATATTCGTCAATTCAAAAGCGGCGACTTCAGCGGACACGAACGTTAATGCTGAGTTACTGCTTGCTGGTGACCGGCCCGGCTTATGGCACACAGCAAGCGAGCAGCGCGTTGCAGTTTGCGCAGGCGCTGTTAGCGGAAGGGCACAGGCTGAAAAGTGTGTTCTTCTATCGGGAAGGCGTGCTAAATGCCAACCAACTGACGTCACCCGCTAATGATGAGTTTGATCTTGTGCGCGCCTGGCAGCAGTTGAGTGAAACGCATCAGGTGGCGCTGAATGTCTGCGTTGCCGCGGCGCTGCGACGGGGTGTGACCGACGCGCAGCAAGCCGCTCAGCTCAATCTTGCGGGAGCGAATCTGCAACCCAGCTTTGTTCTGAGCGGTCTGGGTGAACTGGCGCAGTCGGTGCTGACCTGCGATCGGGTTATTCAGTTTTAAGGTAGCGTTATGAAGCGAGTCGCATTTGTTTTTACGCATGCTCCACATGGGAGTGCTTCCGGGCGGGAAGGGCTGGATGCGCTATTGGCGATGTCTGCACTGACGGAAGAGATCGGCGTATTTTTTGTTGGCGATGGCGTACTGCAACTGCTGCCGCATCAACAGCCGGAAAAGATTTTGATGCGTAATTACATCGCAACGTTTGGTGTGCTGCCATTGTACGATATCGAATGTTGCTATCTGTGCGAGACATCTGTGCGTCAGCGTGGGCTGAGTATCGAGACAAACTGGGTTTTGGATGTCGAACTATTAGCGCCGCAAGCATGGCGCAGTAAGCTGGCCGATTATCATTCCATCCTTTCATTCTAGCGACGGATTTCCCCTTTATGCTGCATACGCTCTCACGTTCTCCTTATCACGTTGACCTGGATGCACTTTTACGCAGTTTGGATCAGGGGGATGCCGTGGTCTTATTGCAAGATGGTGTTATCGCTGCGCTGGCTGGTGGAGATATTATTCATCGTCTTCTTGATTCAGCGGTTCTTCTCTATGCGCTCCATCCTGATACGGCGGCAAGAGGAATGACTGAACAAATTTCAAACAATGTGACGCTCATTGACTATAATCAGTTTGTTCAACTGACAGTGGAGCACCCGCAGCAACTCGCGTGGTAACGCCGAATTTTTGTATATTTCTTGACTCCTTCCACTGCCAGCCCTAAAATTCTGCGTCCTCATACTTTGCCTTGCGCAAACATGAGGCGATTTATTACGTGTTTACGAAGCAAAACCCAGGAGCTTTTTGAATGGCAACGATTAACCAGCTGGTACGCAAACCACGCTCCCTGAAGGCTGCTAAAAGCAACGTTCCGGCGCTGGAAGCATGCCCGCAGAAACGTGGCGTATGTACTCGTGTATATACTACCACCCCTAAAAAACCGAACTCCGCACTGCGTAAAGTATGTCGTGTTCGTTTAACTAACGGTTTTGAAGTTACCTCCTATATCGGTGGTGAAGGTCATAACCTGCAGGAACACTCCGTGATCCTGATCCGTGGCGGTCGTGTTAAAGACCTGCCAGGTGTGCGTTACCACACCGTTCGTGGCGCGCTGGACTGCTCAGGTGTTAAAGACCGTAAGCAATCCCGTTCCAAATACGGCGTGAAGAAGCCAAAGGCTTAATGGTTCTCCGTTAAGTAAGGCCAAACGTTTTAACTTAAATGTCAAACTAAACTCGTAGAGTTTTGGACAATCCTGAATTAACAACGGAGTATTTCCATGCCACGTCGTCGCGTCATTGGTCAACGTAAAATTCTGCCGGATCCTAAGTTCGGATCAGAACTGCTGGCCAAATTTGTAAACATCCTGATGGTAGATGGTAAAAAATCTACTGCTGAAGCAATCGTCTATACCGCGCTGGAGACCCTGGCTCAGCGTTCTGGTAAAGATCATCTGGAAGCTTTTGAAGTAGCTCTGGACAACGTTCGCCCGACTGTCGAAGTTAAGTCGCGCCGCGTTGGTGGTTCTACTTATCAGGTACCAGTAGAAGTCCGTCCGGTTCGTCGTAATGCGTTGGCAATGCGTTGGATCGTAGAAGCTGCTCGTAAACGCGGTGATAAATCTATGGCTCTGCGCCTGGCGAACGAACTTTCTGATGCAGCAGAAAACAAAGGTACTGCTGTTAAGAAACGTGAAGACGTTCACCGTATGGCCGAAGCTAACAAGGCGTTCGCTCACTACCGTTGGTAATCCCTTCGCTGTAGTCATGCTAACCAAGCGGGCGCTAAAAATAGCCAACCCGCTTGGGTTAACTAAATTGAACGCCCTAGTAAATAGAGGATACAAATGGCTCGTACAACACCCATCGCACGCTACCGTAACATCGGTATCAGTGCGCACATCGACGCCGGTAAAACCACTACTACCGAACGTATTCTGTTCTACACTGGTGTAAACCATAAAATCGGTGAAGTTCATGACGGCGCAGCTACCATGGACTGGATGGAGCAGGAGCAGGAGCGTGGTATTACTATCACCTCCGCAGCGACTACTGCATTCTGGTCTGGTATGGCTAAGCAGTATGAACCGCATCGCGTAAACATCATCGACACCCCGGGACACGTTGACTTCACTATCGAAGTAGAACGTTCCATGCGTGTACTGGATGGTGCGGTAATGGTTTACTGCGCAGTTGGTGGTGTTCAGCCGCAGTCTGAAACCGTATGGCGTCAGGCAAACAAATATAAAGTTCCACGCATTGCGTTCGTTAACAAAATGGACCGCATGGGTGCGAATTTCCTGAAAGTTGTTGGTCAGATCAAATCCCGTCTGGGCGCGAACCCTGTTCCGCTGCAGTTGGCAATTGGTGCTGAAGAAGGTTTCACTGGTGTTGTTGACCTAGTGAAAATGAAAGCCATCAACTGGAATGATGCCGATCAGGGCGTGACCTTCGAATACGAAGATATCCCGGCTGATATGCAAGATCTGGCTGAAGAATGGCACCAAAACCTGATCGAATCCGCGGCCGAAGCTTCTGAAGAGCTGATGGAGAAATATCTGGGTGGTGAAGAACTGACTGAAGAAGAGATCAAAAAAGCTCTGCGCCAGCGCGTTCTGAACAACGAAATCATTCTGGTAACCTGTGGTTCTGCCTTTAAGAACAAAGGTGTTCAGGCGATGCTGGATGCGGTAGTTGACTACCTGCCATCCCCAGTTGATGTACCTGCGATCAACGGTCTTTTGGATGACGGTAAAGACACGCCGGCTGAGCGTCACGCAAGTGATGACGAGCCGTTTGCTGCACTGGCGTTCAAAATTGCTACCGACCCGTTTGTGGGTAACCTGACGTTCTTCCGCGTGTATTCTGGTGTGGTTAACTCCGGTGATACCGTACTGAACCCGGTTAAATCAGCACGTGAGCGTTTTGGTCGTATCGTTCAGATGCACGCTAACAAGCGTGAAGAGATCAAAGAAGTTCGTGCGGGCGATATCGCTGCTGCTATCGGTCTGAAAGATGTAACGACGGGTGACACGCTGTGTGATCCAGACAACGCCATCATTTTGGAACGTATGGAATTCCCTGAGCCGGTAATCTCCATCGCGGTAGAACCGAAAACCAAAGCTGACCAGGAAAAGATGGGGCTGGCATTGGGCCGTCTGGCTAAAGAAGACCCGTCTTTCCGCGTATGGACTGACGAAGAATCTAACCAGACTATCATCGCTGGTATGGGTGAATTGCACCTCGATATCATCGTTGACCGTATGAAGCGTGAATTCAACGTTGAAGCGAACGTGGGTAAACCACAGGTTGCTTATCGTGAAGCGATTCGTGCGAAAGTTACCGATATCGAAGGTAAACACGCCAAGCAGTCTGGTGGTCGTGGTCAGTATGGTCATGTTGTTATCGACATGTACCCGCTGGAGCCGGGCTCAAATCCGAAAGGTTACGAGTTCGTCAACGACATCAAAGGTGGTGTAATTCCTGGTGAATACATTCCTGCCGTTGATAAAGGTATCCAGGAACAGCTGAAAGCGGGTCCACTGGCTGGTTACCCAGTGGTTGATCTCGGTGTGCGTCTGCACTTCGGTTCTTTCCATGACGTTGACTCGTCTGAACTGGCGTTTAAACTGGCTGCTTCTCTCGCCTTTAAAGATGGCTTTAAGAAAGCAAAACCTGTTCTGCTTGAGCCGATCATGAAGGTGGAAGTTGAAACGCCGGAAGAGAATACGGGTGACGTCATCGGTGACCTTAGCCGTCGTCGTGGTATGCTGCGTGGTCAGGAATCCAACGTTACTGGCGTTGTTATTCACGCTGAAGTTCCGTTGTCTGAAATGTTCGGATACGCCACTCAACTGCGTTCTCTGACCAAAGGTCGTGCTTCTTACTCCATGGAGTTCCTGAAGTATGATGATGCGCCTAACAACGTTGCTCAGGCCGTAATTGAAGCCCGTGGTAAATAAGCCTCAGGGTTAAAACAAAATCCCGTGCTCTCTCCATAGGGGGAGAGCATTTGAGTAAGGAATATCGCCGTGTCTAAAGAAAAATTTGAACGTACAAAACCCCACGTTAACGTCGGTACTATCGGCCACGTTGACCATGGTAAAACAACGCTGACTGCTGCAATCACTACCGTTCTGGCTAAAACCTACGGTGGTAGCGCACGTGCATTCGATCAGATCGATAACGCACCAGAAGAAAAAGCACGTGGTATCACCATCAACACGTCTCACGTTGAATACGATACCCCGTCTCGCCACTATGCGCACGTTGACTGCCCAGGACACGCCGACTATGTGAAAAACATGATCACCGGTGCTGCCCAGATGGACGGCGCGATCCTGGTTGTTGCTGCGACTGACGGCCCAATGCCTCAGACTCGTGAGCACATCCTGCTGGGTCGTCAGGTTGGCGTTCCTTTCATCATCGTGTTCCTGAACAAATGTGACATGGTTGATGACGAAGAGCTGCTGGAACTGGTTGAGATGGAAGTGCGTGAGCTGCTGTCTCAGTACGACTTCCCAGGCGACGATACGCCAGTGGTTCGTGGTTCTGCGCTGAAAGCGCTGGAAGGCGAAGCTGAGTGGGAAGCCAAAATCATCGAACTGGCTGGTTACCTGGATAGCTATATCCCAGAACCAGAGCGTGCGATTGACAAGCCGTTCCTGCTGCCAATCGAAGACGTTTTCTCCATCTCCGGTCGTGGTACCGTTGTTACCGGTCGTGTAGAGCGCGGTATCGTTAAAGTCGGTGAAGAAGTTGAAATCGTTGGTATCAAAGATACGGCGAAATCTACCTGTACTGGCGTAGAAATGTTCCGCAAACTGCTGGACGAAGGTCGTGCAGGTGAGAACGTTGGTGTTCTGCTGCGTGGTATCAAACGTGAAGAAATCGAACGTGGTCAGGTACTGGCTAAGCCAGGTTCAATCAAGCCGCACACTCAGTTCGAATCCGAAGTGTATATCCTGAGCAAAGATGAAGGCGGCCGTCATACTCCGTTCTTCAAAGGCTACCGTCCTCAGTTCTACTTCCGTACGACTGACGTAACGGGCACCATCGAACTGCCAGAAGGCGTAGAGATGGTAATGCCGGGCGACAACATCAAAATGGTTGTTACCCTGATCCACCCAATCGCGATGGATGACGGTTTGCGTTTCGCAATCCGTGAAGGCGGCCGTACTGTAGGCGCGGGCGTTGTTGCTAAAGTTATCGCTTAATCTCTGATAAACTTAATGCATGAAAAAGGCACTTCGGTGCCTTTTTTTACGTCCCAATGATTAAATGGAAATTGAAATAAAAATAATTCCTATTTACAATGACTCGATTGGTTAAAAAATCGCTAGGAGCGATTTCAAATGCTGGTTGTAGTGTCCTGAAAGGTAGTGAAAAGACACTCGCGATAACAATGAGTTATTCTGATATGTATGTTTGTTTGTGCAACGCGATTTCTGACAAAGTCATTCGTAATACTGTTCGTCAGCACCAGCCTCAATCTATGCAACAATTGCGCAAACTCGTGCCTATCGGGACAGATTGCGGTAAGTGTATTCGCCAGGCGCGCGTTATTTTTGAGGAAGAGCAGGCTAAAATTCCTGACATGTATGAAGTAGCATAAAATGTAGGGTCGTTTTTTTGACTCTCTGCTGACCGGTTCTACACTTTAAGAACTGGAGCGGAGGAGCATGTCATGAAAGGCGATAAAAAAGTCATCACACACTTGAATAAATTATTGGGCAACGAACTGGTAGCCATTAACCAATATTTTCTTCATGCCCGCATGTTTAAAAACTGGGGTTTAACCCGTCTTAACGATCACGAATATCATGAGTCTATTGACGAAATGAAACATGCTGATCGCTACATCGAACGAATCCTGTTTCTTGAAGGCATCCCGAATCTACAGGATTTGGGTAAGTTAAATATTGGCGAGGACGTTGAAGAGGTCTTACGTTCTGACCTTCAACTTGAGTTGGATGGTGCAAAGAATCTGCGTGAGGCGATTTCCTATGCTGACTCTGTACATGACTACGTTAGCCGGGATTTAATGATAGAAATTCTTGCCGATGAAGAAGGGCACATCGACTGGTTGGAAACTGAGCTGGATTTGATTACACGCCTTGGTATACAAAACTATCTTCAAGCCCAGCTAAAAGCTGAGTAGCATAGTAGAGGTACAATCCTATATGTTTTATACCTAATGTGGCCGGACTGACTCACATCGTTCCGGCCACATTTAAAATCATTTCATCCTGCTTGTTGCTTCCCCAGCCAATTTACGTATAATGCGCGAGCTTACTGAAACAAGGTAAGCCTGATTCAATCCGAATCAGTGGGCCAATATTCGTTTATTGCGCCCGAAACAATACTCCCGATATGGGGGTTATGTGCTGACGATTACACTCCCCCATCAATCGAAATGGGTGTGAGGAGTAATCATTTACGTTTATAAATAATTGGAGCTCTGGTCTCATGCAGAACCAAAGAATCCGTATCCGCCTGAAAGCGTTTGATCATCGTTTGATTGATCAATCAACTGCGGAAATCGTCGAGACTGCTAAGCGCACTGGTGCGCAAGTACGTGGTCCGATCCCGCTGCCGACCCGCAAAGAGCGCTTTACCGTTCTGATTTCTCCGCACGTCAATAAAGACGCGCGTGATCAGTACGAAATTCGCACTCACAAGCGTCTGGTTGACATCGTTGAGCCAACCGAGAAAACCGTTGATGCTCTGATGCGTCTGGATCTGGCTGCTGGTGTAGACGTGCAGATCAGCCTGGGTTAATCAGGTCATTGAGCGATTGAGAGGTTGAAACAATGATTGGTTTAGTCGGTAAAAAAGTGGGCATGACCCGTATCTTCACTGAAGATGGCGTATCTATCCCCGTAACTGTTATCGAAATTGAAGCAAACCGCGTAACTCAGGTTAAAGACCTGGCTAACGACGGTTACCGCGCTGTGCAAGTAACTACTGGTGCTAAAAAAGCAAACCGTGTTACCAAGCCAGAAGCAGGTCACTTTGCTAAAGCTGGTGTAGAAGCTGGTCGTACCCTGCGTGAATTCCGTCTGTCTGAAGGCGAAGAGTTCACTATCGGTCAGAGCATCAGTGTTGAAATTTTCGCTGACGTTAAAAAAGTAGACGTTACTGGTACATCTAAAGGTAAAGGTTTTGCTGGCACAGTTAAGCGCTGGAATTTCCGTACTCAGGATGCTACCCACGGTAACTCCTTGTCTCACCGCGTTCCGGGTTCTATCGGTCAGAACCAGACTCCGGGCAAAGTGTTCAAAGGCAAGAAAATGGCAGGCCAGCTGGGTAACGAACGTGTAACCGTTCAGAGCCTGGACGTAGTGCGTGTTGACGCTGAGCGCAACCTGCTGCTGGTTAAAGGTGCTGTTCCGGGAGCTACCGGTAGCGACCTGATCGTTAAACCAGCTGTGAAGGCGTGAGGAGATAGCAATGGAATTAGTATTGAAAGACGCGCAAAGCGCGCTGACTGTTTCCGAAACTACCTTCGGTCGTGATTTCAACGAAGCGCTGGTACATCAGGTTGTTGTTGCTTATGCAGCAGGTGCCCGTCAAGGTACTCGCGCCCAGAAGACCCGTGCTGAAGTAACTGGTTCCGGTAAAAAACCTTGGCGTCAGAAAGGTACTGGCCGTGCGCGTTCAGGCTCTGCTAAGAGCCCGATCTGGCGTTCCGGTGGTGTGACCTTCGCTGCTAAGCCTCAGGACCACAGTCAGAAAGTTAACAAAAAGATGTACCGCGGCGCGCTGAAAAGCATTCTGTCCGAACTGGTACGTCAAGATCGTCTGATCGTTGTCGAGACGTTTTCTGTAGAAGCACCGAAAACTAAGTTGCTGGCTCAGAAACTGAAAGAAATGGCACTGGAAGACGTGTTGATCATCACCGGTGAACTGGATGAGAATCTGTTCCTGGCTGCGCGTAACCTGTACAAGGTTGATGTGCGTGATGCAGCAGCAATCGACCCAGTTAGCCTGATCGCCTTCGACAAAGTCGTTATGACTGCTGATGCAGTTAAGCAAGTTGAGGAGATGCTGGCATGATCCGTGAAGAACGTCTGCTGAAAGTACTGCGCGCGCCGCACGTATCTGAAAAAGCATCTACCGCGATGGAAAAAACTAACACCATCGTTCTCAAAGTTGCTAAAGACGCGACTAAAGCAGAGATCGTTGCTGCTGTAGAGAAACTGTTCGAAGTAGAAGTTAAAGGCGTAAACACCCTGGTAGTTAAGGGTAAAGTTAAGCGTCACGGACAGCGTATTGGTCGTCGCAGCGACTGGAAAAAAGCTTACGTCACCCTAAAAGAAGGCCAGAATCTGGACTTCATCGGCGGCGCTGAGTAAGTCGGAGGAGAAAGACAATGGCAGTTGTTAAATGTAAACCGACATCTCCGGGTCGTCGCCACGTTGTTAAAGTGGTTAACCCTGAGCTGCACAAGGGCAAACCTTATGCCCCGTTGCTGGAAAAGAACAGCAAATCCGGTGGCCGTAACAACAATGGCCGCATCACTACCCGTCATATCGGTGGTGGTCACAAACAGGCTTATCGTATTGTTGACTTTAAACGCAACAAAGACGGTATTCCTGCGGTTGTTGAGCGTCTGGAGTATGATCCGAACCGTTCCGCGAATATCGCGCTGGTTCTGTATAAAGACGGCGAGCGTCGTTACATTCTGGCGCCGAAAGGCCTGAAAGCCGGCGACCAGATTCAGTCTGGCGTTGATGCTGCGATTAAAGCGGGTAACACTCTGCCGATGCGTAACATCCCAGTCGGTTCAACGGTTCACAACGTAGAAATGAAACCAGGTAAAGGCGGCCAGTTGGCTCGTTCTGCTGGTACTTACGTTCAGATCGTTGCTCGTGATGGTTCTTACGTTACCCTGCGTCTGCGTTCTGGCGAAATGCGTAAAGTCGAATCCGACTGCCGCGCTACGCTGGGCGAAGTTGGCAACGCTGAGCACATGCTGCGCGTTCTGGGTAAAGCTGGTGCTGCACGCTGGCGTGGTGTTCGTCCTACCGTTCGCGGTACGGCAATGAACCCAGTCGACCACCCACACGGTGGTGGTGAAGGTCGTAACTTTGGTAAGCACCCGGTGAGTCCGTGGGGCCTTCAGACCAAAGGTAAAAAGACCCGCAGCAACAAGCGTACTGATAAATTTATCGTACGTCGCCGTACTAAATAATCTTAGAGGATAAACCATGCCACGTTCTCTCAAGAAAGGTCCATTTATTGACCTGCACTTGCTGAAGAAGGTAGAGAAAGCGGTGGAAAGCGGAGACAAGAAGCCTTTGCGCACTTGGTCCCGTCGTTCAACGATCTTTCCAAATATGATCGGTTTGACCATCGCTGTCCATAATGGTCGTCAGCACGTTCCGGTGTTTGTTTCCGATGAAATGGTCGGTCACAAGCTGGGTGAATTCGCGCCGACTCGTACTTATCGCGGCCATGCGGCCGACAAAAAGGCCAAGAAGCGCTAAGGTAGGAGGAAGAGATGGAAACTATCGCTAAACATTGCCACGCTCGTTCTTCTGCTCAAAAGGTTCGCCTGGTGGCAGACCTGATCCGCGGTAAGAAAGTGTCGCAAGCTCTGGAAGTTCTGACCTACACCAACAAGAAAGCTGCTGGTCTGGTTAAAAAAGTGCTGGAGTCTGCTATTGCTAACGCAGAACACAACGATGGCGCTGACATTGATGATCTGAAAGTCGCGAAAATTTTCGTTGACGAAGGCCCAAGCATGAAGCGCATTATGCCGCGTGCTAAAGGCCGTGCGGATCGCATCCTGAAGCGTACCAGCCACATTACTGTGGTTGTGTCCGATCGCTGAGACTCTGGAGACTAGCAATGGGTCAGAAAGTACATCCTAATGGTATTCGCCTGGGTATTGTCAAACCTTGGAACTCTACCTGGTATGCGAATACCAAAGAATTCGCTGACAACCTGGACAGCGATTTTAAAGTTCGTAAATACCTGACGAAGGAACTGGAGAAGGCTTCCGTTTCTCGTATCGTTATCGAACGTCCTGCAAAAAGCATCCGTGTGACTATTCACACCGCTCGTCCAGGCATCGTGATCGGTAAAAAAGGTGAAGATGTTGAAAAACTGCGCAAAGTCGTAGCGGATATCGCTGGCGTACCTGCACAGATCAATATCGCAGAAGTTCGTAAACCTGAACTGGACGCAAAACTGGTTGCTGACAGCATCACTTCTCAGCTGGAGCGTCGTGTGATGTTCCGTCGTGCTATGAAGCGTGCGGTACAGAATGCCATGCGTCTAGGCGCTAAAGGTATTAAAGTTGAAGTAAGTGGCCGTCTTGGCGGCGCTGAAATCGCGCGTACCGAATGGTACCGTGAGGGTCGTGTTCCGTTGCATACACTGCGTGCGGATATCGATTACAACACTTCCGAAGCGCACACCACTTATGGTGTTATCGGTGTGAAAGTGTGGATCTTCAAAGGTGAGATCCTGGGTGGTATGGCTGCCGTTGAACAACCGGAAAAACCGGCTGCTCAACCTAAAAAGCAGCAGCGTAAAGGCCGCAAGTAAGGAGAGTCGCTGATGTTACAACCAAAGCGTACAAAATTCCGTAAGGTGCACAAGGGCCGCAACCGTGGTCTGGCGCAGGGTACGGATGTTAGCTTCGGCACTTTCGGTCTGAAAGCTGTTGGCCGCGGTCGCCTGACTGCTCGTCAAATCGAAGCTGCACGTCGTGCCATGACTCGTGCTGTTAAGCGTCAAGGTAAGATCTGGATCCGCGTATTCCCGGACAAACCGATCACCGAGAAACCGCTTGAAGTTCGTATGGGTAAAGGTAAAGGTAACGTGGAATATTGGGTTGCCTTGATTCAGCCAGGTAAAGTCCTGTACGAAATGGACGGTGTGCCGGAAGAGTTAGCCCGTGAGGCATTCCAACTGGCAGCAGCGAAACTGCCTATCAAAACCACCTTTGTAACTAAGACGGTGATGTAATGAAAGCAAATGAGCTGCGTGAAAAGAGCGTTGAAGAGCTGAACACTGAACTGCTCGGCTTGCTGCGCGAGCAATTTAACCTGCGTATGCAGGCTGCCAGTGGTCAGTTGCAACAGACTCACCTGGTAAAACAAGTGCGTCACAATATTGCACGTGTTAAGACTTTACTGACTGAGAAGGCGGGTGCGTAATGACCGATAAAATCCGTACTTTGCAAGGTCGTGTTGTAAGCGACAAAATGGAGAAATCCATTGTTGTTGCTATCGAACGTTTCGTGAAACACCCGCTTTACGGTAAATTCATTAAACGTACGACTAAGCTGCACGTACATGACGAGAACAATGAATGCGGTATCGGTGACGTGGTTGAAATCCATGAATGCCGTCCGCTGTCCAAAACTAAGTCTTGGACACTTGTTCGCGTTGTAGAGAAAGCGATTCTGTAATAAAGTAGCGCTCTTCTCTTATGATAAACGGCTCTGCAAAGGGCCGTTTATTTTTTCTACCCATACCAAGGAAGCGGTGTTATAATGCCGCGCCCTCAATTATGGGGTATTTAATGGCCCGAAAGGGTCCTAAAGTAGTAGTTGACATTAGCGGAGCACTAAAATGATCCAAGAACAGACTATGCTGAACGTGGCCGATAATTCCGGTGCACGTCGCGTAATGTGTATCAAGGTTCTAGGTGGCTCGCACCGTCGCTACGCAGGCGTCGGCGATATCATCAAAATTACCATCAAGGAAGCAATTCCTCGAGGTAAGGTGAAAAAAGGCGATGTTCTGAAGGCGGTAGTGGTGCGCACCAAGAAGGGTGTTCGTCGCCCGGACGGTTCTGTCATTCGCTTCGATGGAAATGCTTGCGTTATTTTAAACAATAACAGCGAACAGCCTATCGGTACGCGTATTTTTGGGCCGGTAACTCGTGAACTGCGTAATGAGAAGTTCATGAAAATTATCTCTCTGGCACCAGAAGTACTTTAAGGAGCGAATCATGGCAGCGAAAATCCGTCGTGATGACGAAGTTATTGTGCTAACCGGCAAAGATAAAGGTAAGCGCGGTAAAGTAAAAAATGTCCTGTCTGCTAGTAAGGTCATTGTTGAAGGTATTAATCTGGTTAAAAAACATCAGAAGCCGGTTCCGGCCCTGAACCAACCAGGTGGCATCGTTGAAAAAGAAGCTGCAATTCAAGTTTCTAACCTTGCAATCTTCAATGCGGCAACTGGTAAGGCTGACCGTGTAGGCTTTAGATTCGAAGACGGAAAAAAAGTCCGCTTCTTTAAATCTAATAGCGAAACTATCAAGTAATTTGGAGTAGTACGATGGCGAAACTGCATGATTACTACAAAGACGAAGTAGTTAAAAAACTCATGACTGAGTTTAACTACAATTCTGTCATGCAAGTCCCTCGGGTCGAGAAGATCACCCTGAATATGGGTGTTGGTGAAGCGATCGCTGACAAGAAACTGCTGGATAATGCAGCAGCTGATCTGGCAGCAATCTCCGGTCAAAAACCGTTGATCACCAAAGCACGCAAATCTGTTGCAGGCTTCAAAATCCGTCAGGGCTATCCGATCGGCTGTAAAGTAACTCTGCGTGGCGAACGCATGTGGGAGTTCCTTGAGCGACTGATTTCCATTGCTGTACCGCGTATCCGTGACTTCCGTGGCTTGTCTGCCAAGTCATTCGATGGTCGTGGTAACTACAGCATGGGTGTGCGTGAGCAGATCATCTTCCCGGAAATCGACTACGATAAAGTCGATCGCGTTCGTGGTTTGGACATTACCATTACCACCACTGCGAAATCCGATGATGAAGGCCGTGCGCTGTTGGCCGCCTTTAACTTCCCATTCCGCAAGTAAGGCAGGGTTACTAATGGCTAAGCAATCCATGAAAGCACGCGAAGTTGTTCGTGTGAAACTGGCTGAAAAATACCGCGCTAAACGCGAGGAATTGAAAGCTATCATCTCTGGTGTGAACTCATCCGACGAAGATCGTTGGGATGCTGTTCTTAAGCTGCAGACTCTGCCGCGTGATTCCAGCCCGTCTCGTCAGCGTAATCGCTGCCGCCAAACTGGTCGTCCGCACGCTTTCCTGCGGAAGTTCGGGTTGAGCCGTATCAAGGTCCGTGAAGCCGCTATGCGCGGTGAAATTCCGGGTCTGAAAAAGGCTAGCTGGTAATTGTCACCAATTGAATCACGGGAGTAAAGACAGATGAGCATGCAAGATCCGATCGCGGATATGCTGACCCGTATCCGTAACGGTCAAGCCGCGAACAAAGTTGCGGTCACCATGCCTTCCTCCAAGCTGAAAGTGGCAATTGCCAACGTGCTGAAGGAAGAAGGTTATATTGAAGATTTCAAAATCGAAGGCGACACCAAGCCAGTTCTGGAATTAGAACTTAAATATTTCCAGGGCAAGGCAGTGGTAGAAAGCATTCAGCGAGTAAGCCGTCCAGGTCTGCGCATCTATAAAAGAAAAGATGAGCTGCCAAAAGTTATGGCCGGTTTGGGTATCGCAGTTGTTTCTACCTCTAAAGGTGTTATGACTGATCGTGCAGCTCGCCAAGCTGGTCTTGGTGGCGAGATTATCTGCTACGTAGCTTAATCGGGAGGAAAAATGTCTCGTGTTGCAAAAGCACCCGTCGTCATTCCTGCCGGCGTAGAGGTAAAACTCAACGGTCAGGATGTTTCGATTAAGGGTAAAAACGGCGAGCTGAGTCGTAAGATCCATGATGCTGTTGAAGTGAAACAAGCTGACAACGCTCTGACTTTCGCCCCGCGCGAAGGCTTCGTTGACGGATGGGCCCAAGCGGGTACCACTCGCGCTCTGTTGAACGCAATGGTTATCGGTGTTACCGAAGGCTTCACTAAGAAGCTGCAACTGGTTGGTGTTGGTTACCGTGCTGCTGTTAAAGGCAATGTGGTTAACCTGTCTCTTGGGTTTTCTCACCCAGTAGAGCATGCACTGCCGGCAGGTATTACTGCAGAATGCCCAAGCCAAACTGAAATCGTACTGAAAGGTGCTGATAAACAGGTTATTGGTCAGGTCGCTGCGGAATTACGCGCCTACCGTCGTCCTGAGCCTTATAAAGGCAAGGGTGTCCGTTACGCCGACGAAGTCGTGCGTACCAAAGAGGCTAAGAAGAAGTAAGGTAACACTATGGATAAGAAAGCAGCTCGTATCCGTCGTGCGACCCGCGCACGCCGCAAGCTCCAGGAACTGGGTGCGACGCGTCTGGTGGTACATCGTACTCCACGCCATATTTATGCGCAGGTCATTGCACCGAACGGTTCTGAAGTCCTGGTAGCCGCTTCTACTGTAGAAAAAGCTATCGCTGAACAACTGAAGTCTACCGGTAATAAAGACGCAGCAAGTGCAATAGGTAAAGCTATTGCAGAACGCGCGTTAGAAAAAGGCATCAAAGATGTCTCTTTCGACCGTTCCGGTTTCCAATATCATGGTCGAGTCCAAGCACTGGCAGATGCTGCCCGTGAAGCTGGCCTTCAGTTCTAAGGTAGAGGTGTAAGATGGCTCACATCGAGAAACAAGCTGGCGAACTGCAGGAAAAGCTGATCGCGGTAAATCGCGTATCTAAAACCGTTAAAGGTGGTCGTATTTTCAGCTTCACCGCACTGACTGTAGTGGGTGATGGCAACGGCCGCGTCGGTTTTGGTTACGGTAAAGCTCGCGAAGTTCCAGCAGCGATCCAGAAAGCGATGGAAAAAGCCCGTCGCAATATGATGAATGTCGCGCTGAACAACGGCACCCTGCAGCACCCAGTTAAAGGTGCTCACACGGGTTCTCGTGTGTTCATGCAGCCAGCTTCCGAAGGTACCGGTATTATTGCCGGTGGTGCAATGCGCGCCGTTTTGGAAGTTGCAGGGGTTCACAACGTATTGGCTAAAGCCTATGGTTCCACTAACCCGATTAACGTGGTTCGTGCAACGATTGATGGTTTGGCCAATATGAAGTCCCCGGAAATGGTCGCTGCCAAGCGTGGTAAATCCGTTGAAGAAATTCTGGGGTAATGACCGTGGCAAAGACTATTAAAATTACTCAAACCCGTAGTGCAATCGGTCGTCTGCCGAAACATAAGGCGACACTGCTTGGCCTGGGTCTGCGTCGTATTGGTCATACAGTTGAACGTGAGGATACTCCTGCGGTTCGCGGTATGGTCAACGCGGTTTCCTACATGGTTAAAGTAGAGGAGTAACAGATGCGTTTAAATACTCTGTCTCCGGCCGAAGGTGCTAAACACGCACCGAAGCGTTTAGGTCGTGGTATCGGTTCTGGCTTGGGCAAAACCAGTGGTCGTGGTCACAAAGGTCAGAACTCTCGTTCTGGCGGTGGCGTGCGCCGTGGTTTTGAAGGCGGTCAGATGCCTTTATATCGTCGTCTGCCGAAATTCGGTTTTACTTCTCGCAAAGCGATGATCACGGCAGAAGTTCGTCTGTCTGATTTAGCTAAAGTAGAAGGCGACGTAGTTGACCTGAATACGCTGAAAGCCGCGAATGTTATTGGCATTCAGATTGAATTCGCGAAAGTGATTCTGTCTGGTGAAGTTGCTCGTCCGGTAACGATTCGTGGTCTGCGTGTCACTAAAGGTGCTCGTGCTGCTATCGAAGCTGCTGGCGGTAAAATTGAGGAATAAGTAGCAGATGGCTAAGCAACCAGGATTAGATTTTCAGAGTGCTAAAGGCGGAGTTGGTGAACTGAAGCGCAGACTTTTGTTTGTTATCGGTGCGCTAATTGTTTTCCGTATTGGCTCTTTTATCCCGATCCCTGGTATTGATGCCACTGTGCTTGCCAAATTGCTTGAACAGCAGCGAGGCACCATCATTGAAATGTTTAACATGTTCTCTGGTGGTGCTCTCAGCCGTGCTTCTATCTTTGCTCTGGGTATTATGCCGTATATTTCGGCATCAATTATTATCCAGTTGCTGACGGTGGTTCATCCCGCCTTGGCTGAAATAAAGAAAGAAGGGGAAGCTGGCCGTCGTAAGATTAGCCAGTATACTCGCTACGGTACCTTGGTGTTGGCTATATTCCAATCTATCGGTATTGCTACCGGTTTGCCGAATATGCCTGGAATGCAAGATTTGGTGATAAATCCAGGTTTTGCTTTCTACTTTACCGCTGTTGTAAGTCTGGTTACTGGGACAATGTTCCTGATGTGGCTGGGAGAACAGATTACGGAACGTGGTATCGGTAACGGTATCTCGATCATAATCTTTGCTGGTATTGTTGCGGGCCTCCCGCCGGCCATTGGCCATACCATCGAGCAAGCTCGGCAAGGCGACCTGCACTTCCTCCTGTTGCTGTTGGTTGCAGTTTTAGTGTTTGCAGTAACCTTCTTCGTTGTTTTCATTGAGCGTGGTCAACGTCGGATCGTCGTTAATTATGCAAAACGTCAACAAGGTCGTCGTGTTTATGCAGCACAGAGTACGCATTTACCACTGAAAGTGAATATGGCTGGTGTTATTCCAGCGATCTTCGCTTCTAGTATTATTCTGTTCCCTGCCACGATTGCATCCTGGTTTGGGGGCGGTACCGGTTGGAACTGGCTGACAACTATTTCGCTGTATTTGCAGCCCGGACAACCGCTTTATGTGTTACTCTATGCGTCTGCAATCATCTTCTTCTGTTTCTTCTACACTGCGTTGGTTTTCAACCCGCGTGAAACAGCAGATAACCTGAAGAAGTCCGGTGCATTCGTGCCAGGAATTCGTCCGGGAGAGCAAACGGCGAAATATATCGATAAAGTAATGACTCGTCTGACTCTGATTGGTGCGATGTATATTACTTTTATCTGCCTGATCCCGGAGTTTATGCGTGACGCAATGAAAGTACCTTTCTATTTCGGTGGTACATCTTTATTGATCGTTGTTGTCGTCATCATGGACTTTATGGCTCAAGTGCAAACTCTGATGATGTCGAGTCAATATGAGTCTGCATTGAAGAAAGCAAACCTGAAAGGCTATAACCGTTAATTAGGTGAGCTTGAGAAGTTACGGAGAGTAAAAATGAAAGTTCGTGCTTCCGTCAAGAAATTATGTCGTAACTGTAAGATTGTTAAGCGTAACGGTGTCGTTCGTGTGATCTGCAGTGCCGAACCGAAGCATAAACAGCGTCAAGGCTGATTATCTCGCATATTTTTCTTGCAAAGTTGGATTGAGCTGGCTAGATTAGCC
Source organism: Pectobacterium araliae (assembly GCF_037076465.1). Classification (NCBI taxonomy): domain Bacteria; kingdom Pseudomonadati; phylum Pseudomonadota; class Gammaproteobacteria; order Enterobacterales; family Pectobacteriaceae; genus Pectobacterium; species Pectobacterium araliae. The sequence goes on from NZ_AP028908.1 coordinate 412,304, forward strand.
AGCCAATCTTTTGTATGTAGCTGCAACATTATTTGAGTATCCTGAAAACGGGCTTTTCAGAATGGTGTTGCTGTATAAAATTGTAGGAGTGCATAGTGGCCCGTATAGCAGGCATTAACATTCCTGATCATAAACATACCGTAATTGCGTTAACGTCAATTTTCGGTATCGGTAAAACTCGGTCGCAGGCTATTTGTGCTGCCACAGGGATTGCCGAGAATGTTAAGATCAGTGAGCTGTCTGAAGAGCAAATCGATAAGCTGCGTGACGAAGTTGCCAAGTTTGTTGTAGAAGGTGATCTGCGTCGTGAAGTTACCCTGAGCATCAAGCGTCTTATGGACCTTGGTACTTATCGTGGTTTGCGTCATCGTCGTGGTCTGCCGGTTCGCGGTCAGCGTACCAAGACTAACGCCCGTACCCGTAAGGGTCCGCGCAAACCGATCAAGAAATAATCGGGGTGATTGAATAATGGCAAAGGCACCTATTCGTGCACGTAAGCGTGTAAGAAAGCAAGTCTCTGACGGTGTGGCTCATATCCATGCTTCTTTCAACAACACCATCGTAACCATTACTGATCGTCAGGGTAATGCGCTGGGTTGGGCAACTGCCGGTGGTTCCGGCTTCCGTGGTTCTCGTAAATCTACGCCGTTCGCTGCTCAGGTCGCTGCAGAACGTTGCGCAGAGGCCGTGAAAGAGTACGGTATTAAGAACCTGGAAGTTATGGTTAAAGGACCTGGTCCGGGCCGTGAGTCTACTATCCGCGCATTGAACGCGGCTGGTTTCCGCATCACTAATATTACTGATGTGACTCCGATCCCTCATAACGGTTGTCGTCCGCCGAAAAAGCGCCGCGTATAACGCCGCTTTTAGGATTGTTGGAGAAAGAAAATGGCAAGATATTTGGGTCCTAAGCTCAAGCTGAGCCGTCGTGAAGGCACCGACCTGTTCCTGAAGTCTGGTGTTCGTGCGATCGATTCCAAGTGTAAAATTGAACAAGCTCCTGGCCAGCACGGTGCGCGTAAACCGCGTCTGTCTGACTATGGTGTACAGTTGCGTGAAAAGCAAAAAGTTCGCCGTATCTACGGTGTTCTGGAGCGTCAGTTCCGTAACTATTATAAAGAAGCCGCACGTCTGAAAGGCAACACAGGTGCAAACCTGCTGCAACTGCTGGAAGGTCGTCTGGATAACGTTGTTTATCGTATGGGTTTTGGTGCCACTCGTGCTGAAGCACGTCAGATGGTAAGCCACAAAGCTATCATGGTAAACGGTCGCGTTGTTAGCATCGCTTCTTATCAGGTATCCCCGAATGACGTAGTCAGCATCCGTGAGAAAGCGAAAAAGCAATCTCGCGTGAAAGCCGCTCTGGAGCTGGCTGAACAGCGTGAAAAGCCAACTTGGCTGGAAGTTGATGCTGCCAAGATGGAAGGTGTGTTCAAACGTATTCCTGAACGTACCGATCTGTCTGCGGACATTAATGAACACCTGATCGTCGAGCTTTACTCCAAGTAAAGCTTAGTACCAAAGAGAGGACACAATGCAGGGTTCTGTGACAGAGTTTCTAAAACCGCGCCTGGTTGATATCGAGCAAGTGAGTTCGACGCACGCCAAGGTGACCCTTGAGCCATTAGAGCGAGGCTTCGGCCATACTCTTGGCAACGCACTGCGCCGTATTCTGCTTTCATCCATGCCAGGTTGCGCGGTGACCGAGGTTGAGATTGATGGTGTACTGCATGAGTACAGCACCAAAGAAGGCGTACAGGAAGATATCCTGGAAATCCTGCTCAACCTGAAAGGGCTGGCGGTGAGAGTTCAAGGCAAAGATGAAGTTATTCTTACCCTGAATAAATCTGGCATTGGCCCTGTGACTGCAGCCGACATCATCCATGATGGTGATGTTGAAATCGTCAAGCCGCAGCACTTAATTTGCCACCTGACCGATGAAAACGCATCTATTAGTATGCGTATCAAAGTTCAACGTGGTCGTGGTTATGTGCCGGCATCTGCCCGTATTCATACGGAAGAAGATGAGCGCCCGATTGGTCGTCTGTTAGTTGATGCTTGCTACAGCCCTGTAGAGCGTATTGCCTACAATGTTGAAGCAGCTCGTGTAGAACAGCGTACTGACTTGGACAAGCTAGTCATCGAAATGGAAACCAATGGCACGATCGATCCTGAAGAGGCGATCCGCCGTGCGGCCACCATTCTGGCTGAACAACTTGAAGCTTTTGTTGACTTACGTGATGTTCGTCAGCCAGAAGTTAAAGAAGAGAAACCAGAATTCGATCCGATCCTGCTGCGCCCTGTTGACGATCTGGAATTGACTGTCCGCTCTGCTAACTGCCTTAAGGCAGAAGCTATCCACTACATCGGTGATCTGGTACAGCGTACCGAGGTTGAGCTGCTCAAAACGCCTAACTTGGGTAAAAAATCTCTTACTGAGATTAAAGACGTACTGGCTTCCCGTGGTTTGTCTCTGGGCATGCGCCTAGAAAACTGGCCACCTGCAAGCATTGCTGATGAGTAACCAGATCACAGGTTAAGGTTTTACTGAGAAGGATAAGGTCATGCGCCATCGTAAGAGTGGTCGTCAACTGAACCGTAACAGCAGCCATCGTCAGGCTATGTTCCGTAACATGGCTAGTTCTTTGGTTCGTCATGAAATCATCAAGACGACCCTGCCGAAAGCGAAAGAGCTGCGTCGCGTTGTTGAACCGCTGATTACTCTTGCCAAGACCGACAGCGTTGCTAATCGTCGTCTGGCATTCGCCCGTACTCGTGATAACGAGATCGTGGCAAAACTGTTTAATGAACTGGGCCCGCGTTTCGCGAGCCGTGCCGGTGGTTACACTCGTATTCTGAAGTGTGGCTTCCGTGCTGGTGACAACGCGCCGATGGCATACATCGAGCTCGTTGATCGTTCAGTTTCGCAAGCAGAAGAAGTGGCTACTGCAGAGTAATCTGTAAGAGCGTAGAAAAACCGGGGAAACCCGGTTTTTTTATATCTAAAATAAATCATGCTTTCATATAAATACACATGGTAAGTAATTACTTGTGTCTAAGTGAGCTGAAAAATATATCCCGCCTGTTCCTATCTATCCATTTCGACTATATACTCTGCACGTTTTATTGATGTACATATCAACTCGGCTTTCTTAGGAGCAATGATGACCACATGCCGTCATAAACGCGGGAAAATACAGGACAATGCCATTGGGGCATTACTACATGACCCGCTGTTTCGCCAACGAATTGAAGTGAATGAAAAAGGGAAAGGAAGTTATCGTAGAAAAAATAAGCATATGAAGAAAGGTAGTTGGGAGGCCAGTGGTAAGCAATCAAATGATTATTTACCTCTGGCCTTTCTGCTTTTTGCGTAATGAAATCAAGAGTTAATTAGAAACTCAATTTTTACTGTTTAGGTTGTTGTTCTTTCAGCAAGTCGCGAATTTCAGCCAACAGCTTCTCTTCAGCACTCGGTTTCGGCGGGGCTGCAGGCGTATCGTCCTGCTTGCGGCGCATTTTATTCATAAGCTTGATAGCTATAAAAATTGCAAAAGCGACGATGACAAAGTCGAAGATATTTTGAATGAAAGCGCCATAGTTCATGACAACGGCAGGAATTTCGCCTTGCGCATCACGAAGAATGAGGCTGAATTGTTTAAAATCGACACCACCAATCAAAAGCCCTAGCGGCGGCATAATAATATCCGAAACCAGAGAAGAGACTATTTTACCGAAAGCGGCGCCAATAATGACACCGACTGCTAAATCGACAACGTTGCCACGCATGGCAAACTCTCTGAATTCTTTGATGATACTCATATCCGTTCTCCTTGCTAAAAATATAAATTAATTCTAATCAATAGCCGCATCTTTGCCAGATTATCGGTTAATAATAAATCTGCTCTCGTATTACAAAAAGAAAGGGCTTGGTTGAAATAGGCGTTCAACATCAGGTACAAATTTCTTGTCAGCCAAGAACATGATGACATGATCACCTTGTTCAATTTTGCTATTTGTATTGGCAATGATGACGTGATCACCGCGAACAATGGCACCAATAGTAGTACCCGGTGGGAGTTTAATATCTTCGATCATTCTGCCGACCACTTTCGATGTACCCTCGTCACCATGTGCGATGGCTTCAATCGCTTCGGCGACTCCTCGGCGCAAAGAAGATACGCTAACAATATCTGCTTTGCGGACGTGGCTGAGTAGTGCAGAGATTGTCGCCTGCTGTGGGGAAATGGCGACGTCAATAACGCTGCCTTGAACCAAATCGACATAAGCGCGACGCTGGATGAGCACCATCACTTTTTTCGCACCCATACGCTTAGCCAGCATCGCTGACATAATATTTGCTTCGTCATCATTGGTAATGGCGATGAATACATCTATCTGCTCAATGTGTTCTTCGGCGAGTAACTCTTGATCTGAGGCATCGCCATGAAATACGACCGTATTTTGCAGAAGCTCCGCTAACTCTGCCGCACGTTCTGCATTTCGTTCTATCAACTTGATGCTGTAGTCTTTTTCTAGTCGCTGTGCTAACCCTGCGCCGACGTTACCCCCTCCAACGATCATAATCCTTTTATATGGTTTCTCAAGACGCTGTAACTCACTCATGACTGCACGAATGTGTTGAGAAGCTGCGACAAAAAATACTTCATCTCCGGCTTCGATGATAGTGGAACCTTGAGGGCGAATCGGGCGATCGTGGCGGAAAATCGCTGCAACGCGGGTCTCTACATGAGGAATATGTTCGCGGAGTGAAGTTAGGGCATTGCCGACCAGTGGGCCGCCATAGTAGGCATTGACAGCGGCAAGACTCACTTTTCCTTCAGCGAAATTGACAACCTGAAGTGCTCCGGGATATTCGATCAGCTTGTAAATGTTATCGATCACCAACTGTTCTGGGGAGATCAAGTGATCAATGGGAACCGCTTCTGGTAAAAACAGCTGTTCTGATTCACGGATATATTCAGCGGCACGAATACGTGCAATCCGGTTTGGGGTTTTGAAAAGGGAATAGGCAATCTGGCAGGCAACCATATTCGTTTCATCTGAATTGGTCACGGCGACCAGCATATCGGCATCTTCTGCCCCCGCTTCACGCAGCACGCGTGGGTGAGATGCGTATCCTGTAACGACACGCAGATCAAACTTATCCTGAAGCTGGCGTAATCGATTTGCATCAGTATCAACGACAGTGATGTCATTATTTTCACCCGCTAGATTTTCCGCCAGTGTTCCGCCGACCTGACCCGCGCCAAGAATGATAATTTTCATAATACGCCATGCCGTTTATTGATTGCTGTTTGTTGCAGACAATACTGGGTTCAATATCAGTTTTTTACCAGCTTCGCATAAAAGAAACCATCACCACCATCGGCATGGGGAAGCATCTGTATACCCGGCATTTCTCTTGTACCTGTATCAACCAGTTTTGCATCGTCATGGCGAGCTAGGAAATCCGTAACTTGTTGAGCATTTTCTTGCGGTAGGATGGAGCAGGTAGCATAGACCAGTGTGCCGCCGGTTTTGAGATGTGGCCAGATAGCATCAATGATCTCTTTTTGTAGTACAACCAGCTCTTCAATATCTCTGTCTCGGCGCAACCACTTAATATCAGGATGACGGCGAATCACGCCAGTGGCTGAGCATGGCGCATCCAACAGAATGCGATCAAACATACGCCCTTCGCACCATGCATCGGGGTAACGTCCATCGCCTTGTTTTACTTCGGCATGCATTTGTAACCGCAGTAAATTTTCTTTTACCCGGCCTAAACGTGTCTCATCAACATCGACAGCGAGTACATGAGATTTTGGTGCAGCCTCTAAAATATGTGTTGTTTTCCCGCCGGGTGCGGCGCAGAGATCGAGGATCTGCTCGCCATCTTGTGGATCGAGCCAATAGACGCAGCCTTGAGCCGAAGCATCCTGTATCGTTGCCCAGCCTTGTGAAAAACCCGGTAAGAGATCGACGGCACAGGGAGAAGTAAGTCGTATCGCATCGGCGTATTCAGGATGAGGAAACGCTTCGATTCCCTCTTGTGTTAGCAAGTCTAAATACGCTTCTCGTGTATGGTGTAACCGATTCACGCGCAGCCACATTGGAGGGCGTTGATTATTCGCATCAACAACGCTTTGCCAGTGATTTGGATAGGCATGTTCAATACGGGCCAGCAGCCAACTTGGGTGCAGGTAGTGAGACGGGAGTGTTGACTCGCGCTGAATGAGTTCTTCTTGCTGACGTTGGAATTGGCGTAATACGCCATTAATCAACCCCTTGAGCTGTGGTCTCTTTAATGCGACGGCACCTTCAACCGTTTCTGCCAGGGCTGCATGTGGTGGGATGCGGGTGTAGTGTAATTGGTAGATCCCAACCATGATAAGGTAATGCAATGTGCGTTGTTTACCCGTCAGGGGCTTAGCCATCAGTTGTTGAATACACCATTCCAACTGCGGTAAAACGCGTAATACGCCGAAGCAAAGCTCTTGTAAAAGTGCACGATCTTTATCGGAGACTTCACGTTGATGAACCGGTAATAAGGCACTGAGTGATTGCCCCTGATCCAGAACTTGTCCCACCACTTTTGCGGCAATACTGCGTAGATTGTATGAGCTTTTCATGTGTTAACGATGACGTATACGTAAAAGAGAGAGGATATACCGGCATGACGCCGGTATGAAAAATAGATTAGTCCAGCAGATTACCGGGAACGAACCACTCACGACGTGAGTTCAGCAGATCCTGCGCACTCATCACTTTTTTACCCGCAGGCTGCAATTCTTGGATATTCAAGATACCTGCGGCTGTTGCCACCTGAATACCCTGCTTATCTGCCTGTATGATTGTGCCAGGCTGCGAGGCATGTGCTTTGGTGATGACCTCAGCTTTCCAGACTTTCACTGGCTGTTCATCTACGATGAAATAGCTGATTGGCCAAGGATTAAAAGCACGAATACAACGTTCAAGCTGCTCAGCAGATAACTGCCAATTTAGACGAGCTTCTTCTTTGCTGAGCTTTTCTGCATAGGTGGCAAGGGCATCATTTTGTGCTTCAGAAACAGCGCTGCCATCAGCAAGCTGTTCCAGCGTTTCCAGTAAGCCACGTGGGCCAAGCTCCGCAAGTTTATCGTACAACGTTGCGCTGGTATCTTGTGGCAGGATGGGGCATGAAATTTTGTGAAGCATGGCGCCAGTATCGAGCCCAACGTCCATTTGCATGATCGTCACGCCGGTTTCACTATCCCCAGCCCATAATGCGCGTTGGATTGGCGCAGCTCCGCGCCATAGAGGTAACAGAGAACCATGTACATTAATGCAACCGAGGCGAGGCATGGATAACACAGGCTGTGGCAGAATTAATCCATAGGCGACAACGACCATAACATCGGCATCTAACGCCTGAACCATCGCCTGGTTTTCTTCCGGACGCAGGGATTTCGGCTGGAAAACGGGGATGCTATGTTGCTCTGCCAGTACTTTTACTGGACTAGGAGTGAGCTTGTTGCCTCTGCCTGCTGGGCGGTCAGGTTGAGTGAAAATGCCCACGACCTCGTGCCCTGATGATAAAAGCGCGTCAAGGTGACGCGCTGCAAAGTCAGGGGTTCCGGCAAAGATGATGCGTAAAGAATCAGACACGGTGCTTCCTGTCAGGGTGAAAATTATTGGGCTCGGCTATTCTGTTTAGCCAGCTTTTCCAGTTTTTGACGAATGCGCTGGCGTTTAAGCGGGGAAAGGTAATCGATAAACAATTTCCCAACCAAGTGATCCATTTCATGCTGAATGCAAATGGCAAGTAGCTCGCTTGCTTCAAGTTCGAACACATTACCTTCACGATCCAATGCTCGCACTTTTACATGTTCTGCTCGAGGAACCAGTGCACGTGTTTCGGGGATCGACAAGCAACCCTCTTCGATACCCGTATCACCGCTCTTTTCAATCAGTTCTGGATTGATCAGCACTAACCGTTGGTCTCGTTCTTCAGAGACGTCAATCACAATAATACGCTGGTGAATATCCACTTGCGTTGCGGCCAGTCCAATACCTTCTTCTTCGTACATGGTATCGAACATATCATCCACGATACGTTGAATATCTGCATTGACTTCTTTTACGGGTTGCGCAGTGATGCGCAGCCGCTCGTCTGGGAAATGTAATACCTGCAAAACTGACATATATGTTTAGATCTGTATCTGAATAGTGAAAGAGTCTTAGCGTACATTCTAGACATTTCCGGCCTCGATTGACAGCATCAGCACCGAATTGCACCACTTATCTGAACATAGCGGAATAAGGGACGCTGATGCTATCAACGGAAATTTGGCTACGTATGACGGGCGTACGGCAGCTGGGAATCAGACGTAGTCGGGCGATTGCCAAAAAGCTTATTGATCTAAATGATTTAGATAACAATATGTTGAGCGAATTAGGCTTATCTCATGCTCAAATATCCCAATTCTGGGCCTATGATCTCAAGATTCTGGCGGAGACTCTTAACTGGCTGTCTTATCCCAATCACCATATTGTGACGTGCGAAGATGCACTTTATCCCTTTCTGCTGAGCAATATTCGTGATTTTCCGCTGTTGCTTTTTGTTTCTGGTTCTCCTGAATTATTGGCATCGCCACAAATATCGATCGTTGGTAGTCGAGGTAATAGCGCTTACGGCGAGCGCTGGGGATGTTTTTTTGCACAGGAATTTGCTGCAAATGAACTGACGGTGACCAGTGGGCTAGCGATTGGCATTGACGGCATCGCTCATCGGGCTGCCTTAGATGCAGGAGGGAAAACGATAGCAGTGCTGGGGAGTGGGCTAGAGAATATTTATCCCAAGCGTCATGCCAAGCTTGCTGAGCGTATTTGTGGAGATGGCGGTACATTGGTCTCTGAGTTTCCCCTCGCTATGCCGCCTTTCCCAACCAACTTTCCCAGAAGAAATCGTATTATCAGTGGGCTAGGGTTGGGTGTCCTGGTCATTGAAGCGTCTATCCGCAGTGGGTCGTTGGTTACAGCGCGTTATGCTTTGGAACAAGGACGGGAAGTTTTTGCTCTGCCGGGGCCTATCGGTAACCCTATGACTGAGGGGACACACTGGCTGATCCAGCAAGGGGCCAGTCTGGTTACACATCCGAAGGATATTCTTGAGCAGTTGGTGAGTGAATTACAGTGGCTACCGATGCAAAGCGGGCAAACTATTTCTAACGAAGAAGAGGATGGCGAATTGCCATTTGCCGACGTGTTGGCTAACGTAGGAGATGAGGTTACACCTGTTGACGTTGTCGCTGAACGTGCCGGCCAACCTGTGCCAGAGATAGTCACTAAGCTATTAGAGCTGGAGTTAGCAGGGTGGATCGCAGCAGTACCCGGCGGCTATGTCCGATTAAGGAGGGCGGGCCATGTTCGACGTACTCATGTACTTGTTTGAGAGTTACATCCACAATGAAACTGAAATGCGTGTCGATCAGGATACGTTAACTGATGACCTCACCCGCGCTGGATTCCATCGTAACGATATCTATAGCGCGTTGAGTTGGCTGGAAAAATTGGCCGATATTCAGGAAGGACAAACTGCGCCGCTTTATTTGGCGAGCGATGCTCTGGCTATGCGGATCTATACGCAGGATGAGGCGCTGCGTCTGGATGCGGACTGTCGTGGCTTTTTACTGTTCCTTGAGCAAATTCAGGTTCTGAATCTTGAAACGCGCGAGATGATCATCGAACGTGTGATGGCGCTGGAAACGCAGGAATTTGATCTGGAAGATCTGAAGTGGGTCATTCTCATGGTACTTTTCAATGTTCCCGGTTGTGAGAATGCCTATCAGCAAATGGAAGAATTACTTTTTGAGGTCAATGACGGTTATGTGCAATAGCCAGAGGAATAACGGTTCGAATGGCTAAACCTGAATTGTTTACTGAAAAAAAACAGGAAATATGTCCAGACTGTGGGTCAGTGCTGGTTATCCGTTCTGGTCGGCGCGGCCCATTCCTTGGCTGTTCTACATATCCGGAATGTGGGTTCATTCGCCCGCTTAAAGCGCAAGCTGATGGACATATTGTCAAAGTGTTGGATGGACAGCAATGCCCGCTTTGTCAGTCTACATTGGTGCTACGGCAAGGCCGTTATGGGATGTTCATCGGCTGCGGCAATTATCCTGAGTGCAATCATACCGAGACTATCGATCGCCCTGATGAAACGGCGATTCGATGTCCACAGTGTAATGAAGGCACGCTGCTACAGCGCAAATCTCGCTACGGTAAGGTGTTTCATTCTTGCGATCGCTATCCCGATTGCCAGTTTACGTTAAACCATAAGCCAATAGCGGGTGAATGTCCTTCTTGCCATTACGCTTTATTGTTTGAGAAAAAAACGGCACAAGGCATTAAGCTATTTTGCGCCAGTAAATTATGTGGAAAACCGATAGCGGCAGAAGTTGATAAGAATGAGTGATGTATCTGATGAGCTAATGATTCCCGTTTTGCGGGAATTATACAATGAGCAGGTTATTGCGTACCCGACTGAAGCGGTATTTGGGTTGGGATGCGATCCTGATAGTGAAGTGGCGGTTAATCGCCTGCTGGCGTTAAAACAACGCCCCTGGCAAAAAGGGTTGATCCTGATTGCAGCCGATTTTAGCCAACTGTCTCCTTATATTGATGACAGTGCGTTATCCGATGAGCAGAAGGCTGTGATGTTTTCCACATGGCCAGGCCCGGTTACTTGGGTATTGCCAGCAAAACGCACGACTCCGCAGTGGTTAACAGGGCAATTTTTTTCGCTTGCGGTGCGGGTGAGTGACCATCTGCTAGTAAAGGAACTGTGCCAGCGTTACGGTAAACCGTTGGTGTCGACCAGTGCTAATTTAAGTGGCCAACTTCCCTGCCGTACTGCTCAGGAAGTATTGCAGCAGTTTGGCGACGGTTTTCCTGTGCTTTTTGGGGACGTCGGCGGAAGAATGAATCCATCAGAAATCAGAGATGTATTAACCGGCGAGCTCATTCGTCAGGGGTAACGGCAAGTTGGAGGGGAACGTGTCTGAAGTAACGTCTTTTGCAGTTTTTGGCAATCCGATTGCGCATAGTAAATCACCTCGTATACATGAGCTATTTGCTGCACAGACGGGGATAACGTTGACGTACCAACGTGTGTTAGCGCCTTTGGATCATTTTGAGCCGCTGCTGCATCAGTATTTTCGCGATGGTGCTGGTGGTGTAAATGTCACTGCGCCCTTTAAAGAGCGGGCCTTTGCCGAAGCCGATGAGTGTAGCGAGTGTGCTGCGCTTGCTGGGGCGGTCAATACATTGAAGAGATTGAGTGACGGTCGCCTGTTTGGTGATAATACCGATGGCATCGGTTTGCTCAGCGATCTACAACGATTGGCGCTGGTGAAACCTCTGGATCGTGTTTTGCTGGTTGGTGCAGGTGGTGCGGCGCGGGGTGTTATCCAACCCCTGCTGGCCTATGGTTGTACCGTGGTGCTGGCGAATAGGACCTTTTCCAAGGCCGATGTCTTAGCTAAGATCTTCCGTGATATTGGTGATATTCAAGCTGTTGCTCTCGGCGATTTACATGGTCAGTTTTTCGATCTGGTCATTAACGCAACCTCTTCTGGTATGTACGCTAGTATTCCTGACTTACCGCCAGAACTCATTTCTCCAAAAACGTGTTGCTATGACATGTTTTACCTGCCGCAACTGACACCCTTTTTGTCATGGTGCGTACAGCATGGTGCTACCCATTACGCAGATGGTTTGGGAATGCTGGTGGGACAAGCGGCACATGCGTTCAAACTTTGGCATGGTGTGATGCCGGACGTGGAGCCAGTGATTGATTTACTGAAGCAGGATCTCGCTAAATGAATCAAGCGATCCAGTTCCCCGATCGTGAAAGTTGGGATGAGAAGATAATGGCGGTCCGTTTCCCTGTTTTAGTGAATGGCTTTCAGCAGGAATGTCTGATACGTGCTGAACGTCTTCAGCACCGTTACGGAGGAAATAGCCCTGAACAGTGGCTGGCGCTGTTCAGGGAACATCGATGGGATCTTGAAGATGAATTGGAAAAAATGATTGTTGCTGAAGAATGGGATGATGAGGGTTATTACTCATTATCCTGAGTAAGGTATTCATCTTTCCAACGAACATAGTTATTTGCCGAGTAAACCAGCCCCTCTATTTCTTCTTGTGTCAGTGGCCGAATTTTCTTAACTGGGCTGCCAAGATATAGATGTCCTTTCTCTAGACGTTTTCCAGGAGGGACCAAGCTACCCGCACCGATCATGACATCATCCTCAATAATGGCACCATCCAGAAGTATTGACCCCATTCCGACCAAAACCCTATTTCCTATTTGGCAACCGTGCAGCATTGCTTTATGGCCTACAGTAACGTCTTCGCCAATAATAAGTGGATTACCTTCTGGTTTTTTCTCTGAGCAGTGGGTGATATGAAGCACTGCTCCGTCCTGAATATTACTCCTTGCACCAATCGTGATGTAGTTAACATCACCGCGTATGGCGACAAGGGGCCAGATACCGACGTCATCGCCTAGTGTTACCTTGCCAATCACCACGCTGGAATGATCGACCATGACTCTTTCGCCTAAAACGGGAGAAATACCCTTATAACGACGGAATATTTTTGCACTCATCGACAACCTCGTAGTTATTTGCCACATGCTGATTATTCGCATTAACAGACAAAATATCGACAGATATGCCGCGGCGGCAACTGAAAAATGACGCGGATCGTGTAAGATCTCATCGAAAGGGTCGAAAAACGCGCGAATAGAAAAAAAGATCAAGAAAGTTGTTGTGCAACGAAAACAGATCCCTATAATGCGCCTCCATCGACACGGCGCTGTGAACACACAACAGGGTCGATAAAGAAAGAGAAAACGCTTTAAAATAAACGTTGACTCTGAAGGTGGAAAGCGTAACATACGCCACCTCGCGAAGCGGTTAAGGCTGCAACGCACTGCTCTTTAACAATATAATCAGACAATCTGTGTGGGCACTCACAAGACCGTATCTTAACGATATAAAAAGTCTTGAAGAGTGAACAACAGTAAATTCATTACGAATAAACAGTTTTAATTCTTTGAGCATCGCTGACGAGTTCAGCAAATCAAACAAATCTTAAATTGAAGAGTTTGATCATGGCTCAGATTGAACGCTGGCGGCAGGCCTAACACATGCAAGTCGAGCGGTAGCACAGAGGAGCTTGCTCCTCGGGTGACGAGCGGCGGACGGGTGAGTAATGTCTGGGAAACTGCCTGATGGAGGGGGATAACTACTGGAAACGGTAGCTAATACCGCATAACGTCTTCGGACCAAAGAGGGGGACCTTCGGGCCTCTTGCCATCGGATGTGCCCAGATGGGATTAGCTGGTAGGTGAGGTAATGGCTCACCTAGGCGACGATCCCTAGCTGGTCTGAGAGGATGACCAGCCACACTGGAACTGAGACACGGTCCAGACTCCTACGGGAGGCAGCAGTGGGGAATATTGCACAATGGGCGCAAGCCTGATGCAGCCATGCCGCGTGTGTGAAGAAGGCCTTCGGGTTGTAAAGCACTTTCAGCGAGGAGGAAGGCGGTAAGGTTAATAACCTTATCGATTGACGTTACTCGCAGAAGAAGCACCGGCTAACTCCGTGCCAGCAGCCGCGGTAATACGGAGGGTGCAAGCGTTAATCGGAATGACTGGGCGTAAAGCGCACGCAGGCGGTCTGTTAAGTTGGATGTGAAATCCCCGGGCTTAACCTGGGAACTGCATTCAAAACTGACAGGCTAGAGTCTTGTAGAGGGGGGTAGAATTCCAGGTGTAGCGGTGAAATGCGTAGAGATCTGGAGGAATACCGGTGGCGAAGGCGGCCCCCTGGACAAAGACTGACGCTCAGGTGCGAAAGCGTGGGGAGCAAACAGGATTAGATACCCTGGTAGTCCACGCTGTAAACGATGTCGATTTGGAGGTTGTGCCCTTGAGGTGTGGCTTCCGGAGCTAACGCGTTAAATCGACCGCCTGGGGAGTACGGCCGCAAGGTTAAAACTCAAATGAATTGACGGGGGCCCGCACAAGCGGTGGAGCATGTGGTTTAATTCGATGCAACGCGAAGAACCTTACCTACTCTTGACATCCACAGAACTTAGCAGAGATGCTTTGGTGCCTTAGGGAACTGTGAGACAGGTGCTGCATGGCTGTCGTCAGCTCGTGTTGTGAAATGTTGGGTTAAGTCCCGCAACGAGCGCAACCCTTATCCTTTGTTGCCAGCGATTCGGTCGGGAACTCAAAGGAGACTGCCGGTGATAAACCGGAGGAAGGTGGGGATGACGTCAAGTCATCATGGCCCTTACGAGTAGGGCTACACACGTGCTACAATGGCGTATACAAAGAGAAGCGACCTCGCGAGAGCAAGCGGACCTCATAAAGTACGTCGTAGTCCGGATTGGAGTCTGCAACTCGACTCCATGAAGTCGGAATCGCTAGTAATCGTAGATCAGAATGCTACGGTGAATACGTTCCCGGGCCTTGTACACACCGCCCGTCACACCATGGGAGTGGGTTGCAAAAGAAGTAGGTAGCTTAACCTTCGGGAGGGCGCTTACCACTTTGTGATTCATGACTGGGGTGAAGTCGTAACAAGGTAACCGTAGGGGAACCTGCGGTTGGATCACCTCCTTACCAAGAAGATGTGTGTTAAGTGAAGTGCTCACACAGATTGTCTGATGAAAATAACGAGCAGAAATACCTTAATAGGCTTGTAGCTCAGGTGGTTAGAGCGCACCCCTGATAAGGGTGAGGTCGGTGGTTCAAGTCCACTCAGGCCTACCAACTCTTCCATGAGTGGTATCTAAGGTAACTGTAAGTAGAGATGGGGTTATAGCTCAGCTGGGAGAGCGCCTGCCTTGCACGCAGGAGGTCTGCGGTTCGATCCCGCATAGCTCCACCATTAAAAAGACTTCAGAGCGTATTGGAAACAGTATGCTGCGAAGTATTTTGCTCTTTAACAATCTGGAACAAGCTGAAAATTGAAACATGACAGCTGAATGAACATTGATACCTGCGGGTGTCAATGGTGAATCAGTCTGTCAATGAGTCTCTCAAATAATCGCAGCGCGATACGTGACTTTGATTACTCAAAGACACCTTCGGGTTGTGAGGTTAAGCGACTAAGCGTACACGGTGGATGCCTAGGCAGTCAGAGGCGATGAAGGGCGTGCTAATCTGCGATAAGCGTCGGTAAGCTGATATGAAGCGTAATACCCGACGATACCCGAATGGGGAAACCCAGTGTGTTTCGACACACTATCATTAACTGAATACATAGGTTAATGAGGCGAACCGGGGGAACTGAAACATCTCAGTACCCCGAGGAAAAGAAATCAACCGAGATTCCCCCAGTAGCGGCGAGCGAACGGGGAGGAGCCCAGAACCAGAATCAGTTTGTGTGTTAGTGGAAGCGTCTGGAAAGTCGCACAGTAAAGGGTGATAGTCCCGTACACAAAAATGCACAAGTTGTGAGTTCGATGAGTAGGGCGGGACACGTGACATCCTGTCTGAATATGGGGGGACCATCCTCCAAGGCTAAATACTCCTGACTGACCGATAGTGAACCAGTACCGTGAGGGAAAGGCGAAAAGAACCCCGGCGAGGGGAGTGAAATAGAACCTGAAACCGTGTACGTACAAGCAGTGGGAGCCTACTCGTTAGGTGACTGCGTACCTTTTGTATAATGGGTCAGCGACTTATATTCTGTAGCAAGGTTAACCGAATAGGGGAGCCGCAGGGAAACCGAGTCTTAACTGGGCGTTAAGTTGCAGGGTATAGACCCGAAACCCGGTGATCTAGCCATGGGCAGGTTGAAGGTTGGGTAACACTAACTGGAGGACCGAACCGACTAATGTTGAAAAATTAGCGGATGACTTGTGGCTGGGGGTGAAAGGCCAATCAAACCGGGAGATAGCTGGTTCTCCCCGAAAGCTATTTAGGTAGCGCCTCGTGAACTCATCTTCGGGGGTAGAGCACTGTTTCGGCTAGGGGGTCATCCCGACTTACCAACCCGATGCAAACTACGAATACCGAAGAATGTTATCACGGGAGACACACGGCGGGTGCTAACGTTCGTCGTGAAGAGGGAAACAACCCAGACCGCCAGCTAAGGTCCCAAAGTCATGGTTAAGTGGGAAACGATGTGGGAAGGCACAGACAGCCAGGATGTTGGCTTAGAAGCAGCCATCATTTAAAGAAAGCGTAATAGCTCACTGGTCGAGTCGGCCTGCGCGGAAGATGTAACGGGGCTAAACCATGCACCGAAGCTGCGGCAGCGACACTTAGGTGTTGTTGGGTAGGGGAGCGTTCTGTAAGCCGTCGAAGGTGACCTGTGAGGGTTGCTGGAGGTATCAGAAGTGCGAATGCTGACATAAGTAACGATAATGCGGGTGAAAAACCCGCACGCCGGAAGACCAAGGGTTCCTGTCCAACGTTAATCGGGGCAGGGTGAGTCGACCCCTAAGGCGAGGCTGAAAAGCGTAGTCGATGGGAAACAGGTTAATATTCCTGTACTGGGTGTTACTGCGAAGGGGGGACGGAGAAAGCTAGGTTATCCGGGCGACGGTTGTCCCGGTTTAAGCGTGAAGGTGGGTGACTTAGGTAAATCCGGGTCATCGTTAACACTGAGGCGTGATGACGAGTCACTACGGTGATGAAGTAACCAATGCTACGCTTCCAGGAAAAGCCTCTAAGCTCCAGGTAACATCAAATCGTACCCCAAACCGACACAGGTGGTCAGGTAGAGAATACTCAGGCGCTTGAGAGAACTCGGGTGAAGGAACTAGGCAAAATGGTGCCGTAACTTCGGGAGAAGGCACGCTGGCGCGTAGGTGAAGTCCCTTGCGGATGGAGCTGAAGCCAGTCGCAGATACCAGCTGGCTGCAACTGTTTAATAAAAACACAGCACTGTGCAAACACGAAAGTGGACGTATACGGTGTGACGCCTGCCCGGTGCCGGAAGGTTAATTGATGGGGTCAGCCGCAAGGCGAAGCTCTTGATCGAAGCCCCGGTAAACGGCGGCCGTAACTATAACGGTCCTAAGGTAGCGAAATTCCTTGTCGGGTAAGTTCCGACCTGCACGAATGGCGTAATGATGGCCAGGCTGTCTCCACCCGAGACTCAGTGAAATTGAACTCGCTGTGAAGATGCAGTGTACCCGCGGCAAGACGGAAAGACCCCGTGAACCTTTACTATAGCTTGACACTGAACCTTGAGCCTTGATGTGTAGGATAGGTGGGAGGCTTTGAAGTGTGGACGCCAGTCTGCATGGAGCCAACCTTGAAATACCACCCTTTAATGTTTGATGTTCTAACGTGGGCCCCTAATCGGGGTTGCGGACAGTGTCTGGTGGGTAGTTTGACTGGGGCGGTCTCCTCCCAAAGCGTAACGGAGGAGCACGAAGGTTAGCTAATCCTGGTCGGACATCAGGAGGTTAGTGCAAAGGCATAAGCTAGCTTGACTGCGAGAGTGACAGCTCGAGCAGGTGCGAAAGCAGGTCTTAGTGATCCGGTGGTTCTGAATGGAAGGGCCATCGCTCAACGGATAAAAGGTACTCCGGGGATAACAGGCTGATACCGCCCAAGAGTTCATATCGACGGCGGTGTTTGGCACCTCGATGTCGGCTCATCACATCCTGGGGCTGAAGTAGGTCCCAAGGGTATGGCTGTTCGCCATTTAAAGTGGTACGCGAGCTGGGTTTAGAACGTCGTGAGACAGTTCGGTCCCTATCTGCCGTGGGCGTTGGAAGATTGAGAGGGGTTGCTCCTAGTACGAGAGGACCGGAGTGAACGCACCACTGGTGTACGGGTTGTGATGCCAATTGCATTGCCCGGTAGCTAAGTGCGGAAGAGATAACCGCTGAAAGCATCTAAGCGGGAAACTTGCCTCGAGATGAGTCTTCCCTGGGCACTCGATGCCCCTGAAGGGCCGTTGAAGACGACGACGTAGATAGGCTGGGTGTGTAAGCGTAGCGATACGTTGAGCTAACCAGTACTAATGACCCGAGAGGCTTAACCTTACAACACCGAAGGTGTTTTGAGTGATGATGACTCATAGAGACATGTTTTGATATTTAGCTTGTTTTAGTATTGGTTCTGATGGTTGTGCGAGAGCGAGAGCGAAGCATAACGGTTGGAATGAAACAGAATTTGCCTGGCGGCGATAGCGCGGTGGTCCCACCTGACCCCATGCCGAACTCAGCAGTGAAACGCCGTAGCGCCGATGGTAGTGTGGGGTCTCCCCATGTGAGAGTAGGGAACTGCCAGGCATCAAACACGTGGAAAGCCCCTGTCGAAAGACAGGGGCTTTTTGCTATGCGTTGCGTTGAGATATGGGCGATTCGTACCCAATATATTTGCTCACTATTTATACATAGAGATCGACTAGGAATAAGAAATATAGGGAAATAAATGACAATCTTATATATACAGATCCGTAAGAACAAAATGGTTGTGCGTAATCCTGAAACACACCAAGAATTAGGTGATTCCAGTCAGGTTTTCAGTAATGCTCGTCTATTAGTTGCTGATTTTTTTCGTGCAGAGAAGGTGCTTAAAGATTTAGCTCGAAAATTAATAAAACGTAGTTGGTTTAAATTTGGTCAGGATGTACTGGTCATTCATGCTCTTGAAATGAATGAAGGTGGACTGTCTCAGGTTGAGCAACGTATTCTTCAGGAAATAACCGTTTCCACTTCACCAAAAGCTCGGCTCGTTGTGATCGAAAACGTTCGCGTATTAGCCGATGCTGAAGTTATTGAACAAGCAAAGAAAAATAGATAAAACGTATAACGTTTTTTTAGGCACAGTGAAACATTTTCACCTTATGCGTTGAGCGCTCGACATTAGTACGAAAACTCGCTATCTTCGGGCATCTGGATGTCTAAACGTTTAAACGTATGCTTTGAGGATATAAGGTTATGCCAATTCGGGTTCCTGATGAGTTACCAGCCGTTAATTTTCTGCGCAATGAGAACGTATTTGTGATGACGTCCTCTCGAGCTAAAACGCAGGAAATCCGTCCACTTAAAGTGCTGGTTCTGAACCTGATGCCTAAAAAAATCGAGACTGAAAACCAGTTTCTACGCTTGTTATCCAATTCTCCCCTACAGATCGATATCCAACTGTTGCGTATCGATAGCCGAGAATCAAAGAATACGCCAACTGAGCATTTGAATAACTTCTACTGCAACTTTGACGATATTCAGGACGAAAATTTTGATGGTTTGATTGTGACTGGTGCACCGCTAGGGCTCGTCGATTTCTGCGATGTTGTGTATTGGCCGCAGATTGCACGTGTTATCGAGTGGGCAAAAGAGCATGTCACATCCACATTATTCGTGTGCTGGGCTGTACAGGCTGCTCTGAATATCCTCTATGGCATCCCGAAGATGACCCGGAAGGAAAAGCTATCTGGTGTTTACTTGCATCAAACATTACAACCCCACGCTTTGCTGACCCGCGGCTTTGACGAAACGTTCCTGGCTCCACATTCGCGTTATGCAGATTTTCCGGCTGATGTGATTCGGCAGCATACGGATTTGGATATTCTGGTTGAGTCGGAGCAGGCCGGTGCTTACTTGTTTGCCAGTAAAGATAAACGCCTGGCGTTTGTTACCGGGCACCCGGAATATGACGTTCTGACGCTGGCAGGAGAGTTTTTCCGTGATAGCGATGCTGGATTAGATCCAGCGGTTCCGGTTAACTATTTTCCGGATGATAATCCCGAATTGGCACCGAAAGCGAGTTGGCGCAGCCACGGACATCTGCTTTTTGTTAACTGGCTGAATTACTATGTTTACCAGATTACACCTTACGATTTACGCCGGATGAACCCTACGCTGGACTAACTCCCATCTTGATCTTTTTCTCTGAGGCACCGTTAAAGGTGCCTCTCTTTTTTGTCCTAAATTATTTCATTTCTATTAGTTCGTGAAAGCTATTTCTTTTCTTTTTTAATCTTAATATTCATTTTTATCATGTGGTTAAACTTGATTTTCAATAAAAATGGAAATTGTTTTTGATTTTGTTTTTTATTGTATTACGCTTAATTCTGTCGGCTAAGAAATGTACATACTGGTTTGCCGATCTGGCGGTTGTTGATAAATGAAGCGGAATCTGAAAAGGAACCACGAATGATGCAGCAGACGATAAACAGAGAATTGGCGTTTAGTCAGCGTTTTGGCGAAGGTGAGAAGCACATTCTTACGGAAGAGGCGATTGATTTATTAACGGAGCTGGTCGCACATTTTACGCCAGCACGTAATCAGTTACTTGCTGAACGGCAGGTGCAGCAGCGCAATATCGATCGGGGTAAGTTACCTGATTTTATTTCAGAAACGGTTTCCATTCGTGAAAAGGCATGGACAATACGCGGCATTCCCGATGACCTTCAGGATCGTCGCGTTGAAATTACGGGGCCGGTTGAACGCAAGATGGTGATCAACGCATTGAATGCCAACGTGAAAGTTTTCATGGCGGACTTTGAGGATTCGTTGTCACCGAGTTGGGAAAAAGTGATCGACGGGCAAATCAACTTGCGTGATGCCGTACGCGGTACGATTTCCTACATCAATGAAACTGGAAAAATCTACCAACTGAAACCCAATCCTGCCGTATTGATTTGTCGTGTGCGTGGGCTGCATTTGCCCGAGAAACACGTGTCCTGGCAGGGGGAAGCGATTCCCGGCAGCCTGTTTGACTTCGCGCTGTATTTTTTCCACAACTATCAGGAATTGCTGAAGAAAGGTAGCAGCCCTTATTTCTATCTGCCAAAAACGCAGTCATGGCAGGAAGCGGCCTGGTGGAACGATGTCTTCTGCTACACGGAAGATCGTTTTGACCTTCCGCGTGGGACGATCAAAGCGACAGTGTTGATTGAAACACTGCCCGCCGTTTTCCAGATGGACGAAATCCTCTACCACTTACGCGATCATATTGTTGGGCTGAACTGTGGTCGTTGGGATTATATTTTCAGTTATATCAAAACATTAAAGAACCACAGCGATCGCGTTCTGCCCGATCGCCAGTCGGTGACGATGGAAAAACCCTTCCTCAGCGCTTATTCGCGGCTGTTGATCAAAACCTGTCACCGTCGTGGTGCGTTCGCCATGGGCGGGATGGCTGCGTTCATTCCGAGTAAGGATGCGGAACGCAATAACTGGGTATTGAATAAGGTTCGTAAGGACAAAGAGCTGGAAGCAAGTAACGGCCACGATGGCACTTGGGTAGCCCATCCGGGGCTGGCTGATGCGGTGATGGGGGTGTTCGATCGGGCATTAGGTGAACGCCAGAATCAGCTCGATATCCGTCGTGAACACGATGCGCCCATTCACGCCGAAGAGTTGCTGGAGCCTTGTCCGGGAGAGCGTACGGAAGTGGGGATGCGTGCGAATATCCGCGTTGCCGTGCAGTACATCGAATCGTGGATATCTGGTAATGGCTGCGTTCCGATTTATGGGTTGATGGAAGATGCAGCGACGGCGGAAATTTCTCGCACGTCAATCTGGCAGTGGATTCGCCACGGTAAGACGTTGAGTGATGGTCGTGTGATCACCAAAGCGCTGTTTCGTCAGATGCTGGCCGAAGAGATGTTCGTGATTCAAGAGGAACTCGGTGATGCCCGTTTCAGCGGAGGGCGCTTTGATGAAGCGGCTCAGTTGATGGAAAAAATTACCACGCAAGATGAGCTAATCGATTTCCTGACCCTACCCGGCTACGCATTGCTCGATTAATCCTAACTGATAATAAAAAGGAACCTCTGCTATGACGACTTCCCGTACCCAACAAGTCCAGCATATCGAAAAAGAGTGGAAAACCGCCCGCTGGGAAGGTATTACGCGCCCCTACAGCGCAGAAGATGTGATTAACCTACGGGGTTCGGTGAACCCGGAATGCACGCTCGCGCAGCTCGGCGCGGCAAAGCTATGGAACCTACTGCATGGTGACGCCCGCAAAGGCTATGTTAATTGTCTGGGCGCGCTGACGGGAGGACAGGCTTTACAGCAGGCGAAAGCGGGTATCGAAGCGATTTATCTTTCCGGCTGGCAGGTGGCGGCGGATGCCAACCTGGCGTCCAGCATGTATCCCGATCAGTCGCTCTACCCAGCAAACTCCGTACCTGCGGTGATTGAACGCATCAACAACACCTTTCGGCGTGCCGATCAGATTCAGTGGGCGAACCGCATTGAGCCGGGTGATAAGCGTTATACCGATTACTTTCTGCCGATTGTTGCGGATGCGGAGGCGGGATTCGGTGGCGTGCTTAACGCGTTTGAGTTGATGAAGTCGATGATTGAAGCGGGTGCGGCGGCGGTTCACTTTGAAGATCAACTGGCATCGGCGAAGAAATGTGGCCACATGGGCGGCAAAGTGCTGGTGCCGACTCAGGAAGCGGTTCAGAAGCTGGTTGCAGCGCGTCTGGCGGCGGATGTTTTGGGTGTACCCACCTTAGTGGTTGCGCGAACCGATGCGGATGCCGCGGATCTACTGACCTCCGATTGTGATGAGTATGATCGTGATTTCATTACCGGAGAACGCACGGTAGAAGGCTTCTATCGTACCCGTGCGGGGATTGAGCAGGCGATCAGCCGTGGTCTGGCGTATGCGCCTTATGCCGATCTGGTGTGGTGCGAAACCTCAACGCCAGATTTATCGCTGGCGCGTCGTTTTGCCGAGGCCATCCATGCGAAGTTCCCCGGTAAGCTGCTGGCATACAACTGTTCGCCTTCCTTTAACTGGAAGAAGAACCTTGATGACAGCACGATTGCACGCTTTCAGGATGAGCTGTCGGCGATGGGCTACAAGTATCAATTCATTACGCTGGCCGGCATCCACAGTATGTGGTTCAACATGTTTGATCTGGCGCATGCCTATGCGCAGGGCGAGGGGATGAGGCACTACGTAGAAAAAGTGCAGCAGCCTGAATTTGAAGCGATTAAAGATGGTTACACCTTCTCATCGCATCAGCAGGAGGTGGGGACTGGCTATTTTGATAAGGTGACGAACATCATTCAGGGAGGCGAGTCTTCAGTGACGGCGCTGACAGGATCGACGGAAGAACAACAGTTCTGATCCTACCCGGTCAGCGTTTGGCTGGCCGGGTCTCATCTGGAGATCATGATGACGCGTGACCTTGAAAAGCTGGTAGCGCAGACGATCCTGCAAGGGTTTGATGCACAATATGGACGTTTTCTCGAAGTGACGGCAGGGGCGCAGCAGCGCTTCGAGCAGGCTGACTGGCCCGCCGTACAGCAGGCAATGAAACAGCGTATTCACCTATACGATCATCATGTTGGTCTGGTGGTTGAACAGTTGCGCTGTATTACTGGAATCCGCTGCGATGATGCGGATTTTTTGGCACGCGTGAAGCATATCTATACCCGCTTACTACCGGATTATCCGCGTTTTGAGATTGCTGAGAGTTTCTTTAATTCCGTCTACTGTCGGCTGTTTAACCATCGGGAACTGACGCCTGACAAACTGTTTGTTTTCAGTTCTCAGCCTGAACAGCGCTTTCGTGAAATACCCCGGCCTATCGCCAAGACGTTTGTGCCCACTGACGGCTGGCAGAACATGCTGGAAAAGCTGCTGGGTGACGTGCCGCTGCGTTTACCGTGGGAAGATTTGCCGCGTGATATTGCCTATATCGTTGCGTATTTACAGCGCACTTTCCCGGCGGAGCAGCTTGCTCAGTCTACGTTACAGGTAGCGAATGAGCTGTTCTATCGCAACAAAGCGGCCTGGCTGGTGGGGAAACTGTCGCTGTCTGAGGGTGTTTTTCC
Organism: Pectobacterium araliae; assembly: GCF_037076465.1. Lineage (NCBI taxonomy): Bacteria > Pseudomonadati > Pseudomonadota > Gammaproteobacteria > Enterobacterales > Pectobacteriaceae > Pectobacterium > Pectobacterium araliae. The sequence continues at coordinate 436,139 of NZ_AP028908.1, forward strand.
GTTCCTGCTGCCGATTCACCACAACGAATGCGGAGCGCTATTTATTGATACCTGCCTGACGGCTCAGGCAGACGCCAGCATTGCGTTTGGTTTCGCCCGTTCTTATTTCATGGTGTATGCCCCGCTGCCATCTGCGTTGGTGGCCTGGCTGCGTGACATTTTGCCGGGGAAGACGACGGCGGAGCTTTATCTGGCCATTGGTTGCCAGAAGCACAGCAAAACCGAGTATTACCGCGAATACCTGCATTATATTGCCGAGTCAGAAGAGCGGTTCATTATCGCTCCCGGCGTGAAAGGCATGGTGATGCTGGTGTTTACGCTGCCTTCGTTCGATCGGGTATTTAAGGTCATCAAAGATCGTTTTGCGCCACAGAAAGAGGTGAGCGCGGAGCGGGTCATGGCGTGCTATCAACTGGTAAAAGAGCACGATCGCGTCGGGCGTATGGCGGATACGCAGGAATATGAAAACTTTGTCATCGATAAGCATCGTATTAGCCCGGAACTGCTGGATGAACTTTGGCGTGAGGTACCGGGTAAGCTGGAAGATCTGGGCGATCGGCTGGTGATCCGACATTTGTATATGGAACGCCGGATGACGCCGCTGAACCTTTATTTGGAACAGGCAAACGCACAGCAGTTGCACGATGTGATTGAAGAATACGGTAATGCTATCAAACAGTTAGCTGCGGCAAATATTTTCCCCGGCGACATGCTATTCAAGAATTTCGGTGTTACGCGTCATGGGCGAGTCGTCTTTTATGACTACGATGAAATTTGCTACATGACTGAGGTGAATTTCCGCAAAATACCGCCGCCGCGTCACCCAGAGGACGAACTGGCCGCAGAGCCGTGGTACAGCGTTGCGCCGAATGATGTCTTTCCCGAAGAGTTTCCGCATTTCCTGTGTAGCGACCGCCATATTCGGGCGCTATTTGAGGAAACACACGGCGATCTGTTTTGTGCGGATTACTGGCAGGCATTGCAGCAGCGTATCAGGGACGGGCACATTGAAGATGTTTACGCCTATCGGCGGAGGAAACGTTTTAGCCAACGGAGTGGGCATCAGCCGTCAGAGTATCCGACGGCTGATGTCGTATTGATTAGGTGAAGAAGTAACGCACGATATGGAAAAACACGGGAGCAGCAAAACAGAGGGAATCAATGCGGTCCATCATCCCGCCGTGTCCTTCCAGCATGGTGCCGAAATCTTTTACGCCGCGATCGCGTTTAATGCCAGACATGCAAAGCCCACCGGCAAAGCCAAGGAGTGCAATCACGAAGGCGATGAGAAAAGCCTGCCAGGGGGAAAAGGGTGTGATCCACCACAACCCCATTCCCACCAGACTGGCGGTCAAAATACCGCCGATAAACCCTTCCACTGTTTTATTCGGGCTGAGTTTAGGGACGATGGGGCGTTTTCCCCAGAGTTTACCGAAAACGTATTGCAGTACGTCTGATAGCTGCACCACGATCATGAGAAACAGCAGCAACTTGATATTTTGGTACTCATAACCCGTGATATCCAACATCAGCAGTGCTGGAGCGTGGCTGACACAATAGACGGCGATCATCAGGCTCCATTGAATCTTGGCCGCACGCTCAAGAAAATGCACCGTATCCCCCGCTAATGCCAGACGTGCGGGGACGAAGAGAAATGCGTATACCGGTATCAGAATAATAAAAACACCGTACCACTGTATACCAACCAGCAGGTATTGAAGCGGCAGGATAATGAAGAAGCACCAGAACAGCGCCTCATGATCGCCCCGTCGGGTTGGCATCAATGTGATGCATTCCCGCAGTGCGTAAAATGACATCAGGGCAAATAGGATCGTCGAACCGATAGGGCCAATCATCATGGCTAATACAGAAATAATACACATGAGCCACCAGGCTCGAATGCGGGCATTGAGGTTCATTATGGTGGCGTTTTGCTGACGTTTGGCCAATAGGTAACCGACCAGACTGGCAAAAGTCAGTAATCCGAACAGGCCGCTCAGCAACCATTGCATTTCGTTATCCCAGGCCATCACGCTGATAACTCCTCAAGTGCTTGCTTAGCGCGTTCAAGAAAATCTTGTTTTGACTCCATCTCGGCAACACCCTGTATCGGTTCACCAAATGTGGCATGGCAGATGATAGGAACGACCAGACGCGATCCCTTTGGCATGACGCGGTTAAGATTCTCTAGCCAGACAGGGATCAGTTCTATGTCTGGATACTGTTTTGATAAGTGGTAAAGCCCGCTTTTAAAGCGATTTAATTGGTCGCCATTTCCCCGAGTCCCTTCGGGAAATAGAATCAGTGACTGGTTCTCGCTTAACGTTGTTTTTAGCGGTTGTAGCGGATCTTGTGACAACCGTACTGTATGCCCTTCTTCCGTTTTTTTATTGCGTCGTTCGACCAGAACTGCCTGAAAAATACGCAGAGCCAGATAGCGGCGTAACGGTTTTTTCAGCCAGTAATCGGCAGCCGCGACGGGATGGACGATGGCTCGAAGTTGGGGGGGCAGGCTGGCCCAAATCACCAGCCCATCAAGGTGGCTACTATGGTTGGCATAATAAATTTTGGCACGAACCAGATCGGGCTCACTTCGCCAATGTGCGCGAACGCCAGTGAGGAGCCGACAAACCGTGACCAGAAGTGAACTGACGATTTTTTTGTCCAGCCCAGAGAAAACGTTAACCATAAGATTATCCCTGAATACGCAGTGCACTCATAATCTGTCGAGTGCGATTAATACAGGTGACGGTCGAACCGAGCAGAATCACCGCGAGAGCGGCGATAAAAAGCCACTGTCCATAAGCTGGTACGATCAGGGCGAGTAAGGAAACCAGGGTGAGAATCGCCATACGATGCTGTTTTGCCATTGGTCCGCTGAACCGTTGTGGCAAACCACAGCTTCCACCTAACAAACGGATGTAGGCTGTCAGTACCGCCATCACGGTCGCAGCCCAGGCAAGCGTGGGCGCAAAAGGCCACACGGTAATGCCGTAACCCACCCCCATGATGATCAGAGAATCTGAAATCCGATCGGGCAGATCGTTATAAATAGCACCGACCGGACTGCGCAGTTTACCTTCAACTGCCACCATGCCATCAAGCAGGTTGCACAGCAGACGGCCCTGAATGCCGATAGCTCCAACGAGCAGAAGTAGTCGAGTCGTGGTGTCGTGTTCGGTACGGAAAGCGAAAATAAAGCTGATACTGGCGATGAAAGCAAAGAGAATACTGAAAAGGGAGATGGCGTTAGGGGTAAAGCCCCGCAATTGCAGTGCGCGGGCGAAATAGCTGGCCCAACGTGTCTGTCGAGCCTTGATGGGACGGCGATCCTTGATATCTTGTTCCATGATGTACATTATCCATTGGTGAAACGTATAACCATACTGTAAGTGGATGTAAGAATAAGGGTATTGCAGAGAGCTGCACACTCTTTTATATCCCGTATCACGGTATGCCACTATATTCTTGCATAATCTGCTTCGCGGCTTTGATCACCAGTGCGCCGAGTTCGGTGATGCGGTCGTCCGTGATACGCGAGACAGGGCCAGAAATGGAAATAGCGGCGAACGCTTCATGATGTTCGTCCAGAATACAGGCCGCGATGCAGCGTAGCCCCAGAGCGTGTTCTTCATCATCGAACGAGTAGCCCTGTTTGCGAATCAGTGACAGATTTTCCTTCAGGGCTTGCGGCGAGCTAAACGTGTGAGGCGTATAGCCGTGCAGCCCCTTCTTGTGCAGCAGTTGAGTGACTTGCGCATCAGGTAAATGCGCCAGAAACGCTTTCCCGGCACCGGAAGCATGCATCGGTAATTTACCGCCGATGGGGGCAGACATACGCATCAGCGCCGTACATTGCACCTGATCGATGATGATCGCCTGACTATCGGTCTGATCGAGCACGGCCAAATTGACCGTCTCGCCTGAGTCTTCCATTAATTTGCGTAGTATTGGGTGCACGATGGCCAATAGGTTACGACTTTGCAGAAAGCTGCTGCCGACGATAAACGCGTGTGAGGCGATCGTCCAGAGCCCCAGATCGCCAACTTGACGCACAAAGCCCTGCTGTTGCATGGTGGTGAGCAGGCGGTGGGTCGTAGAATTCGGTAAACCGGCCTGTTGCGCGAGATCGGTTAGCGCCACGCTGCCGTTTGCTTTGGCGATATATTCAAGCAGCGTTAGGCCACGGGTCAGCGATTGAACCTGTCCGGTTGGTTGTGCCGCGGTGCTCGTGCTCGCTCTGGTTTTTTTCCCACGTTTGGCTGGCTCTGGTGGCGTCATAGTGTCGATTCCTTTTTAGAGTAATGGAATTGATTTTCGTTTTTTTACCACAGAATGCAACACTTCTTTCTCTGCGCTTTTTATCGGCAAATGACCTGAAAAAGTCTCATGCTGCATGGCGTTAGTGTGTTCATTACTTATGCTAGGATAGGCACAATATATATCGTATTTATTGGCTGGGAATGGGGTTCGCGTGAGTAATCGGATAGACGAATTGCGGCGTCAGTTGGCGCAACGCATTATGGTGTTGGATGGTGGTATGGGCACCATGATCCAGAGTTATCGCCTACAGGAAGCAGATTATCGCGGCGAGCGCTTTGCTGACTGGCCGAGCGATGTGAAGGGAAATAACGATCTGCTGGTGCTGACCAAGCCGCAGGTGATTAGTGAAATCCATGACGCCTATCTGGAAGCCGGTGCCGACATTCTCGAAACCAACACCTTCAACGCCACCACCATTGCGATGGCGGATTATGATATGCAAGCGCTGTCGGCGGAAATTAACACCGTCGCCGCACAGCTGGCGCGTGCCAGCGCGGATAAATGGACGGCGTTAACGCCGGATAAGCCGCGCTATGTTGCCGGTGTGCTTGGCCCGACCAACCGCACTGCGTCGATCTCCCCCGATGTTAACGATCCGGCGTTTCGTAACGTCAGTTTTGATCAATTGGTAGAGGCGTATCGCGAATCGACCCGCGCACTGATCGCAGGCGGTGTCGATCTGATCATGATCGAAACCATTTTCGATACCTTGAATGCTAAAGCGGCGAGTTTCGCCGTCGAAAGTGAATTTGAGGCCTTAGGGATCGTCCTACCTGTGATGATTTCCGGCACGATCACGGATGCGTCAGGACGGACGCTGTCCGGCCAAACGACAGAAGCTTTTTATAATTCCCTGCGCCATTCCCGCCCGCTTTCCTTTGGTTTGAACTGTGCATTGGGACCGGATGAGCTGCGCCAGTACGTCGCCGAGTTATCCCGTATTTCAGAATGCTATGTGAGTGCGCACCCGAACGCGGGTCTACCTAACGCCTTCGGAGAGTACGATCTGGGTCCGGCCGATATGGCGAAACACATCGGCGAATGGGCGCGGTCCGGTTTCCTGAATATCGTCGGCGGCTGCTGTGGATCGACGCCCGCACACATTGCCGCGATGGCAAAAGTGGTGGAGGGGGTGGCGCCGCGCACGCTGCCGGAGATTCCGGTCGCCTGTCGTTTATCCGGCCTGGAACCGCTGACTATTGATGCCAATACCCTGTTTGTTAACGTGGGAGAACGGACGAACGTCACCGGCTCTGCGCGGTTTAAACGTCTGATTAAAGAAGAAAAATACAACGAAGCGCTGGATGTTGCCCGCCAGCAGGTAGAAAGCGGTGCGCAGATCATCGATATCAACATGGATGAAGGCATGCTTGATGCGGAAGCGGCGATGACACGCTTCCTGAATCTCATTGCCGGTGAACCTGATATCGCCCGTGTGCCGATTATGATCGACTCCTCAAAGTGGGAGGTGGTTGAGAAAGGGCTTAAATGCATTCAGGGCAAAGGCATTGTTAACTCGATCTCCATGAAGGAAGGCGTTGAGACCTTTATTCATCACGCTAAGCTGGTGCGACGCTATGGTGCAGCCGTAGTGGTGATGGCCTTTGATGAAGTCGGTCAGGCAGATACCCGCGCGCGTAAAATTGAAATTTGTCGCCGCGCGTACCGCATCCTGACGGAAGAAGTCGGCTTCCCGCCGGAAGACATTATTTTCGACCCGAACATTTTCGCCGTGGCAACGGGGATCGATGAGCACAACAACTACGCAGTAGATTTCATCGAAGCCTGTGCCGATATCAAGGCGCAATTGCCACATGCGATGATCTCTGGCGGCGTCTCCAATGTGTCCTTCTCATTCCGTGGTAACGATCTGGTGCGTGAAGCGATCCACGCCGTCTTCCTGTATTACGCGATCCGCAATGGGATGGACATGGGGATCGTGAACGCCAGCCAGTTGGCGATCTATGACGATCTGCCTGTTGAACTGCGTGATGCGGTAGAAGACGTGATCCTTAACCGTCGCGACGATGCCACTGAGCGGATGCTCGATCTGGCGGAAAAATATCGCGGCAGCAAAACGGAAGATGAAGGCAGTAAAACGCAGGCGGAATGGCGCGGCTGGGATGTGAATAAACGTCTGGAGTATTCGCTGGTTAAAGGGATTACCGAGTTTATTGAGCTGGATACCGAAGAAGCGCGTCAGCAGGCAACGCGGCCGATTGAAGTGATCGAAGGCCCGCTGATGGACGGAATGAACGTGGTCGGCGATCTGTTCGGTGCGGGGAAAATGTTTTTGCCACAGGTAGTGAAATCCGCCCGTGTGATGAAGCAGGCGGTGGCCTATCTCGAACCCTATATTGAAGCCAGTAAAGATAAAGGTTCGTCTGCTGGGAAAATCCTGCTGGCGACGGTAAAAGGTGACGTCCACGATATCGGCAAGAATATCGTCGGTGTGGTACTGCAATGTAACAACTACGAAATTATCGATCTTGGCGTAATGGTGCCGACGGATAAAATCCTGAAGACCGCGCGTGAAGAGAATGTCGATATCATCGGGCTGTCTGGGCTGATTACGCCGTCGCTGGATGAAATGGTCAACGTGGCGAAAGAGATGGAGCGTCAGGGCTTCACGCTGCCGCTGCTGATTGGCGGCGCGACGACCTCTAAAGCGCATACCGCTGTGAAAATTGAGCAGAACTACAGTGGCCCGACCGTCTACGTGCAGAATGCCTCGCGCTCTGTTGGTGTGGTGTCGGCCCTGCTGTCCAGTACGCAGTATGACGACTTTGTTGCGCGCACTCGTAAAGAGTATGAAACCGTGCGTATTCAGCACGCGCGTAAAAAACCGCGCACGCCACCGGTGACGTTGGACGTCGCTCGTGCTAACGCCTCGGATCTGGATTGGGAAAACTACACGCCGCCAGTGGCGCATCGTCTGGGTGTCCAGGAAGTGACGGCCAGCATCGAAACGCTGCGTAACTACATCGACTGGACGCCGTTCTTCATGACCTGGTCGCTGGCGGGGAAATATCCTCGTATTCTGGAAGATGAGGTGGTGGGCGAGGAAGCGAAGCGCCTGTTTGCCGATGCTAACGCGATGCTGGACGATTTGTCCGCGCGCGGCGCGCTGAATCCTCGTGGCGTGGTGGGTCTCTTCCCAGCAAATCGCGTGGGTGATGACGTGGTGATTTATACCGATGAACGGCGTGAAACGGTGCTGTCAGTTAGCCATCACCTGCGTCAACAGACAGAGAAAACCGACTTCCCGAATTACTGCCTCTCTGATTTTGTGGCACCGAAATCCAGTGGTAAGCCGGATTATCTGGGTGCCTTTGCGGTGACCGGCGGGCTGGAAGAAGATACGTTGGCCGATCTGTGGGAAGCTCAGCACGACGATTACAACAAGATCATGGTGAAAGCGATCTCTGACCGTCTGGCGGAAGCCTTTGCGGAATACCTGCATGAGCGTGTGCGTAAGGTGTACTGGGGTTATACGCCGAATGAGAACCTCAATAGTGATCTGCTGATTCGTGAGAATTATCAGGGTATTCGTCCCGCGCCTGGCTATCCGGCTTGTCCTGACCACACGGAGAAAGTGCAAATCTGGCAGTTGCTGGATGTGGAAAAGCATACCGGTATGAAGCTCACTGAATCCTATGCCATGTGGCCGGGTGCCTCGGTATCCGGCTGGTACTTCAGCCATCCCGACAGCAAATACTTTGCCGTCGCGCAAATCCAGCACGATCAGGTGGAAGATTACGCGGTACGTAAAGGGATGGATGTGAGCGAGGTAGAGCGCTGGCTGGCGCCAAACTTGGGTTATGATGCGGATTAAGTTTCGACGTAAGTCGAGTATGACAATATCAGCCTCGGAGATTTAGCCATTTCAACTATGCCTGTGAGGGGGCGTTTCGTGCGTGATAAGCCACATGATTTCTCTGTGGCACTAGCACCACGCCCGCTCAGGGCGCTCAGTCGCCGCTGCCCTGAGAACCCAGGCTTTTTGGCGGAAATTATGCCGCTTTGCGGTTCCTTCGGCATTCGAGAACGCTAATCGTGCCGCTAGTGACGCGCTCCCAGCGCGGCACTAGCTCTCGCAGCGTCCATGCTGCTCACACGGCGTCCTCGCTCGCCTCAGCATAATTTTTAACGCCACTTGAAAATCAAAACCGGTTAGCACGCAGATGTTTTCTGCTTCTTAGCCTATCGTCATGCAAGATTGATTGTGATGAGAATAGTTATCAGTCTTATTGATGCGATTTCATGGTAATGGTAAGGTGTGCATCAATTAAGCAGAAAGCGCTGTTCTGTTTTCATTCCACGCATTTCCACTAATCGCAGGCCTGATTCTGGGCGTTACACAGGATGAGGGTATCTTCCCGCTTATGCTAAAACGACTCTTTTCCATTGAGGATTTCTTGGATATCGGCGAACGCTACGGGATTGATTACCACTTCCCGCTGCTGTCGTCTTGCCGCGATCGTATGAAAGAAAAGCGTATTGTGGTGCAGGGCGATGTCGAAGAGATGACGCTGTCCTCCGGTATTTGCCTAACGAACTCTAACGTGCGCGTGTTGCAGCCCTACGAATCGACGTCTTTGCACTGCTGCCCGTTTTATACGCTGGTGGTGCTGGAAGGGTGCGTCGCATTGCGCCTGAATGGTAAGGAGTTTGTTGTGCGCTCTGGCATGGCATTCAGTACCCAACTGGGCGATCAGTTAGTCATGAACGCGAGCCATCTTGCCGATCACCATCTTCGTACCGTGTCTTTAGGGATTTTTCCCGCGACATCCGTTTTGGAACCGCTGTTGGGCTTGTTGTTGAACGAATGGAAGCAGAGCGGCAATCCGACATTTTTATGGCAGGTTCCCGGCTATTTGTTGTCTGGTTTGCAACATGCGCTGGAAAATACCCTGCCGGGGTTATCGCGTCAGCTCATGCTGGAAGGCGTGATGCTACAACTGTTGGGACATGGCCTGTCATTCGGGCAACGTGGGGGAGAACGACGCCTATTGCCCCCGCCCGACGAACAGGAGCGGTTGGAGAATGTTCGGCGGCTTCTGGCGCAGCAGCCTGAAAAAGAGTACTCCCTCAATGAACTGGCGCAACTGGCCGCGATGAGCAGCAGCAGTCTGCGCACCAAGTTTCGCCAGACATATGGTCATTCGGTTTTTGACTACCTGCGTGATTGCCGGTTGGAGCTATCCCGTCGCTATCTGGCGCAGGGATACAGCGTTCAGCAGGCTGCCTGGATGTCGGGCTACCAGCACGCGACTAACTTCGCCACGGCTTTCCGGCGACGTTACGGTATCGCGCCGAGCGATGCGCGCATGGTCAGCTAACGGTTCCTTCCTTATCAACCCATTGACCCTTTACGCCTGACTTTTCCACCGTACCGCTTGTCTGGCATTTTCTCGCAGAGTTCCCATTTTGTCATTGCGCATACGTAACCTGTCACTGCGCATAGCTATCGGCAGACCGAAAACAGTAATAATTCTTATTTACAATAATAAGGTCTGTGGAGATTCCCATGTTCAGAAAAACGCGGCTGGCGCTGGTGGTTGGCTGTATTACTAGTGGATTTACGGTATCGGCACTCGCGCAGGATACGCCATCCTCTGGCGATACGTTAGTCGTCACGTCTCAAATGCAACGCGGTGCCACCAAGCTGGAAACGCCCGATATTGAGACTCCTCAGGCTGTTTCTATCATTACGCGCGATCAGATTCAGGAACAAGGCGCGACTAGCGTTCGACAGGCGGTCGGTTATACGCCGGGCGTATTTAACAACCAGATTGGTGCTTCCAACCGTTTTGACTACATGGTGTTACGCGGCTTTTCCGACGGCAGTCTTGATAATGTCTACCTCGATGGACTGAAGATGATGGGAGATACCAACTCTCATAGCTCGTTGGTTATCGATCCCTGGTTCCTCGACAGCATTGAAGTGGTCAGAGGCCCGGCGTCGGTACTCTACGGGCGCTCTTCTCCAGGCGGGATTGTGGCGCTGAATTCGCGCCAGCCGTCGTTCGATCGCAGCGGGCAGATCAAACTGTTTGCCGGTAATAATGCGCAGCGTGGTGCGGCGTTTGACGTGACCGGCCCGCTGGATGATGACGAACGTTTTGCCTTCCGTTTGGGTGGGATGGTGCGCGAAGCCGATACGCAGTTCAAAAAGACTAAAGAGGAGCGCTATGCGATCGCACCTAGCCTGCTGTGGCGAATTTCCGACAAGACGCGTTTGGAGTTTATGGCTTACCTGCAACGCGATCCTGAGGGCGGCAGCCACTCGGGGTTACCGTATGACGGCACCGTAGTCGCGCATAACGGGCAGAAAATCTCGAACACCTTCTATGAAGGGGAAGAGAATTATGAGAAATACGACCGTAAGCAAAACATGGTGGGGTATAACTTTGAGCACGGTTTCGATAGCGGCTGGGCGGTGCGTCAAAAGCTGCGTTACCTGCATACCAAGGTGCATTTGGATCAGGTGTACGCCTATGGTTGGGAGCCGTTGGGTGACAATACGCTGACGCGCTACTACTCGGGTTCCCGCGAGTCGCTGTCTGCGTTGACGTTAGATAACCAACTTGATGGCAGTGTGGATACAGGTGCGGTCAACCACCGTCTGCTGGTAGGGCTCGATTATCAGCAGCGCAATAATAATATGGACTGGCCTTCGGGTTCTTTCCCGGCAATCAATGCGTTTAACCCCGTTTATGGTTCTGGGCCAACAGATATGTCCGGCACGCTGGAAAAACACAAACTTCAGCAAACGGGCATTTATGTGCAGGATCAAATGAGCTGGGAACGTTGGCGCTTAACGCTGGGTGGTCGTCATGACCAGGTAAAAGTAACCCACGTTAATCATACCAATGGCACACATAGTGAACTTGATAAAAACAACTTTAGCTCGCGTGCCGCTTTACTCTATCTGTTTGATAATGGCTTGGCACCGTATGTCAGCTATTCCACGGCCTTTACGCCAACCAGCTTCGCCGATGATAACGGCAACGTGCTGGAACCGATGAAAGGCAAGCAGTGGGAAGCTGGGATGAAATATCAGCCGGAAGGCTCTCAGGATCAGTACAGCCTGTCGGTGTTTCGCATTAATCAGAAGAATGTGGCGACAAAAGTTCAGCCTAATGACCCTTATCGTTCCGTTGGCGAGATCGAATCGGAAGGGGTGGAACTGGAAGCGGTGAGCCATATTACTGATAATCTGCGTTTGCAAGCGGCTTATACCTATACGGATATTCGCTATAAGAAAAGCAGTGTGACTGAGCAAGGAAAACGAGCGGTGTATGCACCGCGCAATCAGGCCAGCGCCTGGGCCAGTTATGATGTGAAACGCGGCCCGCTGGACGGTCTGACCATCGGTTCCGGCGTGCGTTACGTGAACGGTGTGACCTCCGATCGCGCCAATACTCACACGCTGCCTTCTTATACGCTGGTGGATATGGCGGTAGGATACGATCTCTCGAAGGTTGGTCTGAAAGGACTGAGTGCACAGCTTAACGTCAACAACCTGACCGATAAACGCTACGTAGCAGCCTGTAACTCACTGGAGTTCTGTTACTTCGGTGCAGAGCGCAGCGTGGTCGGCAGCGTTTCTTATTCGTTCTGATCGCGCGTGTTGCGGCAATGAAATGAAAAAGCCGGGACAACCCAGCTTTTTCACATCATGTATTCGTTAACGATCAGTACAGGCCAATCGCTTTCCACCATAACAGGCCCGCGCTCATAAAGATCGCCTGATTCACCAGACTGACGACAAAGCCCGTTCGCCACCAGACAGCCGTCGGTACGTAGCCCGCGCCGAACAGGATCGGGCCGCGTGCGTGGGTATATTGTGTTAGTGAACAGTATAAGCTACTGGTAAACGCTAGCATGAATGCCATCGGCACCGCTGGAATATTCAGGTTGATCCCGACACCGAGGAATACCGCAAAAAGTGCGGCGATCTGTGCATTCCCGCTGGCGAAGAAATAGTGGGTGTAGAAATAGGCCGCATTCAACAACAGCAGCACCAAGATCCAGCTTGTTCCCTGCATTAAATGGCCAATATTGCTGCCGATGAGATCGCCAAACCAGTTGGTGAAGCCGAGATTTTTCAACTGATTTGCCATCATCAGTAGGGCGGCGAACCAAATCAATGTATCCCAGGCACCTTTCTCGCTCTTCACATCTTCCCAGCTTAGTACGCCAGTTAACAGCAGAAAGGACAGTCCGACGAAGGAAGCGGTCGTGGCATCTACGCCTAAGCGGTCGCCAAAAATCCACAGTACCAGCAGCAGGATAACGGTGAATGCCATCAGCCATTCGCCACGGCTCATGCTGCCCATCTTTGCCAGTTCGGCGACGGCTAGTTTTGGCGCATCCGGCGTATGGCGAATTTCTGGCTTGGTCAGCCAGTAGACCAGCAGCGGGACAACCGCCAGAGAGATTAAACAGGGCACGAGTGCAGCCAGAAACCAGCTTCCCCAGGTAATGGTTACGCCTGCGTTGGCCGCCAGTTTCACCGCCAGCAGGTTGCCGGTGTAGGCGGTCATAAACAGCGCTGCCGTTACGTCATTAACGTTACCGATGCAGGTAATCAGGAAGGTGCCAATTTTACTACGCGACGCGTCTTCTGGTTTGGAATCGAAGCTGCGTGACAGCGAATCGGCGATCGGATAAATAATCCCACCGCAGCGGGCGGTGTTGCTCGGCATCGCGGGGGACAGCACCAGATCGGCAAAGGCCAGACCATAAGCCAGCCCCAGGGTACGTTTTCCCAACAGTCGGATCATCTGCAAGGCGATACGCCGACCCAATCCCGTTTTGATAAAGCCGCGTGCGATCATGAAGGCCACGACAATCAGCCAGATCAGCGAGCTGTTCAAATCGCTGAGTGCGGTTTGTATTGCCCCGCTGGCCGTTTTATCCCCTGCGGCGTACGTCAGTGCAAAGAGGGTGATACTGATAATACCGATGGCCCCAATCGGGAGGACGTTAGCGACAATACAAACGATCGTGGCGACAAAAATGACGGCGGAGTGCCAGGCGGCTGGATTTAAGCCTGCTGGGGGTTCCATTTGCCAAAAAAAGGCGGCGATAGCAAGAATGACGATCAGTGGGAGCCAGTTCAGTCCATATGACGTTTTTGTTTTCATCCATTTTCCTTACTCAGGGTCAGTAGGATTGTTTGAGGTTATAACCCATAAGAGTTATAGGAATAAAAATAGCATAGCGTTAACCGGACAAGACGTGAGGCGAAATGGTCGACTTATTGATTTAGATTCTGTTTTTTAAATATTGTCAGTTAATTAATTTTTATCATTAGTTGATTATCGAGCGATTTTTCTTTGGAGTGGTCTGTCTCGCAGTACGGTCAGTTAACATCTGGTAAGATAGTGGTTCATTACGTCATCAACACATCGTATCTATTAACATATCGTATCTATCAACATATTGATTAACTGGAGGCGCGGACTTTTTGTTAACACTGCTGAATCTCCTCTCTGCAATTGCGTTACTGGTTTGGGGCACTCACATTGTCCGCACCGGTATCATGCGGGTTTATGGCACTCAGTTACGGCGGGTTCTCAGCGATAGCGTTGAGAAAAAACCGTTGGCTTTTATGGCTGGCATTGGCGTAACCGCGCTAGTGCAAAGCAGTAATGCGACAGCGTTGCTAACGACCTCTTTTGTCTCGCAGGGGCTGGTGGCCTTAGCGCCTGCGTTGGTGATTATTCTCGGGGCGGATGTCGGTACGGCACTGATGGTGCGAATTCTGACGTTCGATCTGTCCTGGCTTTCTCCGCTGCTGATTTTTCTTGGCGTGGTGTTTTTCCTCAGCCGTAAACAGACGCGAGTGGGTCAGATTGGCCGTGTAGCGATTGGGCTGGGGCTGATTCTGCTGGCGCTGGAAATGATCGTCTTGGCCGCAGCGCCGATCACGCAGGCATCGGGCGTGAAGGTGCTGTTTTCATCATTGACGGGCGACGTCATGCTGGATGCGTTGGCGGGCGCGCTGTTCGCAGTGATTACCTATTCCAGCCTGGCGGCGGTGTTGTTGACGGCGACGTTAACGGCAAGTGGTGTGATCTCGCTGGAAGTGGCGATGTGTTTGGTCATCGGTGCCAATCTGGGGAGCGGATTACTGACGATGATGAGCACCTCGACGCAGAATGCGGCGGGGCGACGCGTGGCACTCGGCAGCATGCTGTTCAAGCTGATAGGTTGTTTGGTTGTGCTGCCGCTGGTCGAGCCGCTTTCTCGCTGGCTGACGCGCATTCCGTTAAGTGCTGAAGAGCTGGTGATCTATTTCCACCTGTTCTACAACCTGATTCGCTGTCTGCTGCTGATCCCGCTTACTGGCGTGGTGGCACGCCTGTCCTGTGCGATGATTGCTGATTCGCCTCAGGTCGATCTCCAAATGAAGCCTCGTCATCTGGACACCAGCTCGCTGGACACGCCAGCGCTGGCGCTGACCAATGCTGCACGAGAAACGCTGCGTATTGGTGATGTGCTGGAGCAAATGCTGCGTCTATACCGTGAAGTCTTACAGGGCGACCATATGCAGCGGCGGGAGATTCGTCGGCTTGATGATGATGTTGATATACTGTACACCGCGATTAAGCTTTATCTGGCGCAGATTCAAAAAGATGGGTTGGATGAGCGGGATTCTCAGCGCTGGGCAGAAGTCATCGAAGTGGCGCTGAATCTGGAACAGGCGGGCGATATTATCGAACGCATGGCTGATGACATTGGCAATCATTCATCCGGTGTACGCATGGCGTTTTCCTCACAGGGGCTGGAAGAGTTGAACCACCTGCATGACCAACTGCTGGCGAACCTGCGTTTGGGGCTGTCGGTTTTCCTATCGGAAGATGTCACTAGCGCTAAACGCCTGCGCCGCGCCAAGCATCGTTTCCGCATTATGAACCGCCGCTATGCGCATGCGCATGTCGATCGTTTGCATCAGCACAACGTACAGAGTCTGGAAACCAGTTCGCTCCATTTGAGCCTGCTTGGAGACATGAACCGACTGAATTCACTGTTCTGTGCGGTGGCGTATAACGTCTTGATTGTGCAGCAGGATGGGGATGAAGAGCGCGAAGAATCACCGCTGACGTTGTGACAGAATCTTGTGGGGGTGTTTCCCCCACAAGATAGAAGTAGCTTACTCGAACAGGCTGCGGTGCAGCGTCTGTACCACTCGCTCAGCGTCGTCGCCGGGGACTAGGAAGCACAAGTTGTTGCTGCTGGCACCGTAGCAAATCAGGCGAATACGGAACGGTTCCAGCACGCCAAATACTTCTTTCCCCACGCCACAGGCCTGAGACAGCTTATTGCCGATCAGCGCGACCAGCGATAGATTCTCTTCAACCTCGACCCGACACAGCGATGATAGCTCGGTCAGCAAGGCGCTGGACAGCAGGCTGCCGCCCGTTGAGGTGGAGCCGGTGGTATCAAGCGTTAAGGCCACGTTGACTTCTGACGTCGTGATCAGGTCAACAGAGATGTTGTGACGCGCCAAAATACTGAACACCTCTGCCAGAAAGCCGCGAGTGTGCAGCATGTTGAGGCTATGCAGTGTGAGCAACGTTTGCTTACGACGCAGCGCAAGTGCGCGGAACAGCGGCGGATTTTCGGTTTTATTGCACACCAGCGTTCCGCCTGCTGCTGGATCTTTGCTGGAACCAACGAACACCGGAATATCGCTACGCACCGCAGGCAGCAGCGTGGCTGGGTGCAGGACTTTCGCGCCAAATGTCGCCATTTCAGCGGCTTCTTCAAACATGATTTGGTCGATGCGTTTTGCGGTCGGCACCACGCGTGGATCGGTGGTGTAGATGCCGGGAACATCGGTCCAGATATCAATCTGACTGACGTTGAGTGCTTCGCCCAGCAGCGCCGCCGTATAATCGCTACCGCCGCGACCCAATGTGGTTGTGCGGCCTTTTGCTTCACTGCCGATGAAACCCTGAGTAATCACCAAACCTTGCTCAAGACGCGGCTGCAACAGGCTGCGAGTTAACTCGCCCAGTACGTCGCAATCCGGCTGTGCGCGGCCAAAGTGATCGTCGGTACGCATAATTTTGCGTACATCGAACCACTCTGCTATCACATCGCGCTGGCGCAGGATCTCAACAAACAACAGGGTAGACATCAGTTCGCCATGGCTGACCAGTTCATCGGTCAGTGCGTTGGATGTCGCGAGCGCTGCGGCCTCAGACAGCGTGGTCACGCTGTCCAACATACGATCAATCTCATCGCGAATCACGCTCTGGTTGGTCAGCTTGTCGATGATGGCGTATTGGATCTGGCGGATCTTCGCCAGATGTTCAGCGCGCGTTTCCGGCGTTTGGCCTTCCGCAAGCGCGACCAATAAATTAGTGATACCCGCTGATGCCGATAGCACGACAACGCGCACATTCGGGTTGGATAACACCACATCGGCGCTGCGATTCATGGCGTCAAAGTCCGCCACGCTGGTGCCGCCAAATTTGGCAATAACGGTAGAGTTTGCGGATACTTCAGTTGCAGACATGTCAAAAAACCTCGTGTCAGGGGTAGGCTGTTTTCAGTAAACAGCATTCCATTAATCAGCCTTGGCACAGGGGGAGAGCAGAAGTAGGGGGCAGGCGTAGAAAATCGCTACGATACACCCAGAAGCGCTCCACCTTGCTAAACGTCCATCAGGACGAATCTGGTGACAACCCAGAGGATTCAGCCTCTGTAGTCGATAGGGTGAAAGCCGTATTTCACCGCATCTCGGCGTCGCTCCCCCTCGGATATCATCAGTGGATTACGGTTCCTCCGATACCTTACCTGGGCGACGCGCCTCTTCTGGCTTGCACACCAAGTGCGCAAGTACGGTGCTACAAATAACGGGTTATGCGGTTTCTGTCAATAAACAATCTGTCGGTAAACGACAAGCTGTCAGTAAACGACAGGGCATAAACCGCTTTTAGCAAGAAAAGGGATCTCAATCGGGATTTTAAGGGATACAATCGATTCAGTCACTTTGAACTCATGCTTAGAGAGAAAGTCGCATTATGAAAAATATCAATCCAAGCCAAACTGCCGCCTGGCAGGCATTACAAACCCATTTTGACGCGATGAAAAACGTGCAAATTAGCGATCTGTTTGCACAGGATCGCGATCGTTTCGCGCATTTTTCCGCAACGTTCGACGATCAGATGCTGGTGGATTACTCCAAAAACCGCATCACAGCCGAAACAATGGAAAAACTGCATGCGTTAGCGCGGGAAACTGACCTGTCTGCGGCGATTAACTCCATGTTTTCCGGCGAAAAAATTAACCGTACGGAAGATCGCGCTGTTCTGCACGTTGCCCTACGTAACCGCAGTAATACACCGATTCTGGTGGATGGCAAAGATGTGATGCCGGAAGTTAACGCGGTGCTGGCAAAGATGAAAGATTTCAGCGAACGCGTGATTGGCGGTGAGTGGAAAGGCTATACCGGCAAAACAATTACCGATGTGGTTAACATTGGTATCGGCGGCTCCGATCTGGGACCGTTCATGGTCACGGAAGCGCTGAAGCCTTATAAAAATCACCTCAGCATGCATTTCGTCTCCAACGTTGACGGCACACATATTGCTGAAACGTTGAAGCCACTGAACCCGGAAACCACGCTGTTCCTCGTTGCCTCTAAAACCTTCACCACGCAGGAAACCATGACCAACGCACA
Source organism: Pectobacterium araliae (assembly GCF_037076465.1). Taxonomy (NCBI): domain Bacteria; kingdom Pseudomonadati; phylum Pseudomonadota; class Gammaproteobacteria; order Enterobacterales; family Pectobacteriaceae; genus Pectobacterium; species Pectobacterium araliae. Next base: position 454,167 of record NZ_AP028908.1, read on the forward strand.
CAGCGCGCGCGACTGGTTCCTGAAAACGGCACAGGACGGGAAACACGTCGCCAAGCACTTTGCCGCGTTGTCCACCAACGCGAAAGCCGTCGGCGAATTTGGTATCGATACCGACAACATGTTCGAATTCTGGGACTGGGTCGGTGGACGCTATTCCCTGTGGTCGGCGATTGGACTGTCGATCATTCTCTCTCTGGGCTTTGAGAATTTTGAAAAACTGCTCAGCGGCGCGCACGCAATGGATAAGCACTTTGCCTCCACACCTGCGGAGAAGAACCTGCCCGTGCTGCTGGCGCTGATCGGCATTTGGTACAACAATTTCTTCGGTGCAGAAACCGAGGCGATTCTGCCGTATGACCAATATATGCACCGTTTCGCGGCCTATTTCCAACAGGGGAATATGGAATCCAATGGGAAATCAGCCGATCGCAATGGCAACCCAGTGGATTACCAGACTGGGCCGATTATCTGGGGTGAGCCGGGTACAAACGGCCAGCATGCGTTCTACCAGTTAATTCATCAGGGCACCAAACTGGTTCCGTGTGATTTTATTGCACCGGCGGTTAGCCATAATCCATTGAGCGATCACCACAGCAAGCTACTGTCGAATTTCTTTGCACAGACGGAAGCGCTGGCGTTCGGTAAGAGCCGTGACGTAGTGGAAGCGGAATTTGCGGCAGCAGGCAAAAGTGCAGAAGACGTGGAACACGTCGCACCATTCAAGGTCTTTGAGGGCAACCGTCCGACCAACTCGATCCTGCTGCGTGAAATCACCCCGTACAGCCTGGGCGCGCTGATCGCACTGTATGAGCACAAGATCTTTACGCAAGGCGCGATCCTGAACATCTTCACATTCGATCAGTGGGGCGTGGAGCTAGGTAAGCAACTGGCGAACCGTATTCTGCCAGAGCTGGAAAATGACAGTACGATCGACAGCCATGACAGCTCTACCAACGGGCTGATCAACCGCTTCAAGGCGTGGCGTAACTAATCGGGCCTGTGCCCTTTGGTTTTTTAATCGCAAGGAGGAAGAGATGCAGGTTCGTATTTTGTTGGGGCTATCAGCAGCGGCAGTCTTGCTGGCAGGGTGCAGCAGCACTAGCCAACTCAGCGCCGCTGGGCAGGCCGTGACGTTCACGGATACCAAGCCAGGAAGCGAATGCCAACTATTGGGGCAAGTTAGCGGTAGCCAGTCGAATTGGCTGGCGGGCAACCATGGCGACGGTAGTGCTATGCGCGGTGCAGCAAACGATCTGCGTAATAAAGCGGCGGCGCTGGGAGGCAATACCATCTATGGTGCCACCAGCCCAAGCGAGACCTTCTGGTCAAGCTTTGCGCCGCTAGACAGCAAAATGAACGGCAGCGTTTACAAGTGTCCTTAAGCTAAAAAGAAACCCGGTGAGAGCATGGCTCTCACCGTATTCACCACGGTCATTTCTCGGCGTCGTCCTGATGCTGTTGCATGCCTAAATCCAGCGGTGTTTTGCTGGCTTCCCCACCGATTTCCCGCGCCAGACGCGGCACCAGATAGCCAGACACCTTTTTCATTAGCGCTTTGACTAAGACTCGCGCCTCGTTGTCATCCACCAGAAAATGGGCGGCACCCTGTACCTTATCCAACACGTGTAGGTAATAAGGCAGAATACCTGCGTCAAATAATGCATTACTGAGCCGAGCCAGCGTCTCAGCGCTATCATTTACCCCGCGCAGCAGCACACTTTGGTTGAGCAACGTCACACCTGCACGGCGTAAACGCGCCATACTTTGTGTTAAATCAGGATCGATTTCCTGTGGATGGTTAATATGCGTCACCAGCAGCACCTGAAGCGAACTGCGGGACAGACGATCGCACAGCGCATCGGTAATACGGGCGGGGAGCACCACAGGCAAACGGCTGTGAATACGTAGGCGTTTCAGATGCGGGATGAGTTCCAATTCGGTGATAAGCCAATCCAACTCGTGGTCTTTGGCCATCAGCGGGTCGCCGCCGGAAAAAATGATTTCATCCAATTCAGGGTGTTGATGGATATAATCCAGCGCTTGGCGCCAGTTTGCCTTATTGCCCTGATTATCCTGATACGGAAAATGGCGGCGAAAGCAGTAGCGGCAGTTTACCGCACAGCCGCCTTTAACCAGCAGCAGAGCACGATTGTGATATTTGTGTAGTAGCCCGGGAACGACGCTGTGTTGCTCATCAAGTGGGTCATGAGTGAAGCCTGGCGTGACAACAAATTCCTCGCGTGCGGTCAATACCTGAAGCAGCAACGGATCGTCAGGATTCCCTTTTTGCATCCGTGCGGCGAATGCGCGCGGTACACGCAGAGCAAAAAGCCGGCGTGCATCATTGCCTTGTCGCAGTTTAGCGTGATCGTTCAGTGCCAAAAGTTGCAGTAATTCATCAGGATCGGTAATTACGTCCGCAAGTTGCTGCAACCAATCTTCTCTGGAAGGTATATTTAGGGTTACAATGTGTGCCATTTTTTGGCTTCGTACCAGTGTTAAATTGTAGAGGGCCTTTATGGCGACTTATTCTAGCAACGATTTTCGTTCCGGTCTTAAAATCATATTCGAAGGTGAACCGTATGCCGTCGAATCCAGTGAATTTGTGAAGCCGGGTAAAGGCCAGGCTTTTGCTCGTGTAAAAATGCGTCGCCTATTGACGGGCTCTCGCGTTGAAAAAACCTTCAAGTCTACCGACTCAGCAGAAGGTGCAGACGTAGTCGATACCAACATGAACTACCTGTATAACGACGGTGAGTTCTACCACTTCATGCACCCTGAGACGTTTGAGCAGCATCAGGTTGAAGAGAAGACCGTTGGTGATGCGGCGAAATGGCTGCAAGATAACGCAGAATGTATCATTACGCTGTGGAACGGTAGCCCGATTACCGTTCAGCCACCGAATTTCATCGAAGCTGAAATCACCGATACCGATCCGGGTCTGAAAGGCGATACCGCAGGAACTGGTGGTAAGCCAGCAACCCTGAGCACCGGCGCAGTGGTTAAAGTGCCATTATTCGTGCAGATCGGCGAAGTTGTTAGAGTTGACACCCGCTCTGGCGAGTACGTTTCACGCGTTAAGTAATTAATGCGAAAAAGGCCGCCTTCTGTGAGAGCGGCCTTTTGACTTACTCCTCATTTCAGTCTTCCTTTTTTATTCCCCAGCCTTATAAAGTCTTCCACAAGCATCAAAATTGGCTACGCTTAAAAAGCAGTCACTTTCGTACCGTTGAAATCCTACTCTCATAAAGAAGGAATCGAGTATGTTGAAGAAAGCATGTGTTGCCATTTTCTCTCTGGTTATTCTCTCCGCAGTGGTGGGCTGTAATACCACCCGAGGTGTTGGGCAAGATGTGGAAGCGGGTGGGAAGGCTATTCAGCGCAGCACCCAATGATAACGTAAGAAATAAGTCGTAATAACTTTTCCGAGTGGAAGAAAATGCCGTGATGGTGTTTTCTTCCACTCGACGAGGTAATGTGAAAGTGGATCACTCGGAGAAGTAACAATGTCGCCTCTTTTCATTGCTGTCGGCATGCGGACGCTGAGCAATATATTTATGACGTTCGCCTGGTACGGGTGTTTACGCTATTTCAGCAGCCGAACCTGGATAATTGCTGCGTTGATCAGCTGAGGTATCGCATTATCCGAATATCTCTTACAGGTGTCTGCAAATAGGATTGATTATCAGGTTGCCTCTGTGGGTCAATTGAAAATATTGCAGTAAGTGATCAGCCTTTCCGTATTTATCCCTTTCTCTATGTTCATTTTAAAAGAACCGTTCCGCACCGACTATATTTGGGCGGGATTATGTCTGTGGGCGCCGTTTTCTTTATGTTTCGCGATAAGATTATGGGATAGATAGTTTATCTTCGTATTACGACCAATAGGCTCAGCTTACTGATTGACCCAGATCAGCGCCTCTGTCGGGAAGCCGTAGCGTTTGGCCGTGGCAACCAATTTATCCCGCGTCGCAGTATCCAATGTTGGCGTGCGTGAGAGAATCCATAGGTAGTCACGGTTCGGCCCGCAAATCAGAGCGTAGCGGTAGTCATCGCCCAGCTCAATGATGTTGTAACCGCCATAGAACGGCCCGAAGAACGACACTTTTAGCGCACCGCGCTGGGGTGACTCAGTGAAATACGCCTTCCCAATACTTTCTTTCCATTCCTGCGTTTCGACGTTATAGCCGCGATTAATCACTTTGACGCCGCCGTCATCCCGTAGGCTGTAGGTTGCCGTCACGCGTTCCAGATGGCGTTCAAAGCGGTGGTCGAGGCGGGCAATTTCATGCCATGTACCGAGGTAACGACTAACGTCAAAATTTTCTACGACGCTGACGTTATCGGGCGGCGTCACGCTACAAGCAACAGAAAAGAGTGCCACCAGTGTGGCAATGCACGTTTTCCCACATTGTCTGATTTTGAAGAGAAGACTTTTGAATAACGTGGTGTTAAAGCGAATAGCGTTAAAGGGCATCATATTGACGTCTCACCATTTCCATCTTTGTTCCAGTGTAGACGATGGGCGTAGTCTAGCGGGGAAATAAAACGGCCTGCGTTACACAGGCCGTTAAGTACGGTGTTACATTTGCAGCGCTACACCTACAGCGTAACGACGCCGATGACGGTAACCACAGTCAGGATCGCAGCCAGACCGTAAAATACCCATTTCCCAGCAGGAACGTGGATTTTCAGATCGTGCATCGCGTGGTGGATGCGGTGCAGGCCACACCAGAGCGGCAGTACAATCATCAGCAGTAAAAAGACGCGGCCGATGAAGCTCTGGCTGAACGCGGCGATGCGCTCATAGGTTAGCGCATCCGGGAACAGCCCCAGAGGCAGCATCACACCGACCAGCAAGATGATGACCGGAGCAAAGAACGCACTCCACATCCCACCGGCACCGAACAGTCCCCAGAAAGGAGGCTCGTCAGAACGTTTTGGCGTTGGGTTAATCACGTTATTTCTCCTGTTCAGAATAGTAAGGCGATCGCCAGAACGGCTACGGTTACCACGACGGTGACAGCCCACAGCCCTTTAATGATTGGCTCTGGTCCCATTTTCTCGTCTTTAATGACGATGATGCTGGCTTTCGGTGCCAACTCAAACCAGGTTTTGGTGTGCAACGCAGCAGCCAGCAGAGCAACGATATTGATCAGCAGTACCAGCGGATTTTGCAGGAAGCTGACGAAGTTTGCCCAGCCCTCTGGCCCGTTTTTCAGTGCGAAGACGCCGCACATCAGTACGATGCTAAACCAGACAGCAGGGACGGCCGTCCCTTCACGCAACATATAAAAGCGGTAGAACCCCAGCTTTTTCCACCAGGTTGGCGACATGTCGCGAACATACGCTTTACGTTTAGATGTCATCATAGTCCCTCCCTTATTGTGGTTTCAGCATCGCGATCATGAAGTCTTTCGCGCTTTCGACTTTGCCTTGCTGGATAGCCGCGGCAGGATCGACGTGCTTCGGACACACTTCTGAGCAGTAGCCCACAAACGTACAGGACCAGACGCCGTTATTCCCGTTCAACTGCGCCATACGCTCTTTTTTGCCGTGATCGCGGTTGTCCAGGTTATAGCGGTGCGCCAGCGTAATGGCAGCCGGACCGATGAACTCAGGGTTCAGACCGAACTGCGGACACGCCGCATAGCACAGACCACAGTTAATACAGCCGGAGAACTGGTGATACTTCGCCATCTGCGCTGGAGTCTGTTTGTTCGGACCGTCAGCAGGTTTACGAGCGTTGCCGATGATATACGGTTTGATGGCTTCCAGACTCTCAATGAAGTGGGTCATATCGACCACCAGATCGCGCTCGATAGGGAAGTTGCCCAGCGCTTCAACCTTCAGACCATTTGTGTATTCACGCAGGAAGGTTTTACAGGCTAATTTAGGGACATTATTCACCATCATGCCGCAGGAACCACAGATTGCCATACGGCAGGACCAGCGGTAAGAGAGGTCCGGTGCCAGGTTATCCTTGATATAACCCAGCGCATCCAGCAGGGAAGTTTGTGTGTTGTACGGGACATCGAACGTCTCAAAATACGGTTCGCGATCTCGTTCTGGATTATAGCGCATGACTTCCATTTTCAGGGTTTTGATCGTCTCAGCCATTCGCCTGCTCCTTCTTGCTGCCTTCCTGTGCATCACCTTCTGCACCGTATACGCGTTTAGCCGGTGGCAGTTTGGTAATCTTCACATCGCTGTACTCCAAACGAGGTGTACCTTCTGGGTTATAGAATGCCAGCGTATGCTTCAGGAAATTGACGTCATCACGTTCGGTACACCCGTCATCCAGACGTTGGTGTGCACCGCGGGATTCTTTACGGTTGATTGCCGAGTGTGCCATACATTCCGCAACATCCAGGCTGTGGCCCAGTTCAACGGTGTACAGCAGATCGGTGTTGAACACGCTGGAATGGTCAGTGATTTTCACGCGTTTAAAGCGTTCTTTCAGCTCCGCCATCTTATCGACAGTTTTTTGCATCAGGTCGGTGGTGCGGTAAATACCACAGCCTTCTTCCATCGACATGCCCATTTCGTCGCGAATTTTCGCCCAGCTTTCGGTGCCTTCCTGATTCATCAGGTCATGCAGACGCTGTTCGATGTCGCGCGTTTGTGCATCCAGCGCCGTACCGTTGGCTGGTGCTGCTGCCTGCGCACGTTGTACGGCATGTTCACCCGCAACGCGACCAAAGACCACCAGTTCGGCCAGTGAGTTGGAGCCCAGACGGTTCGCCCCGTGCAGACCAACAGAAGAGCATTCGCCGACGGCAAACAGCCCTTTGATGCGGGTCTCGCAGTTCTGATCGGTTTCAATACCGCCCATCGTATAGTGCGCAGTAGGACGGATAGGAATGGGCTCTTTTACCGGATCGACGCCGACATAGGCTTTTGCCAGTTCGCAGATGAACGGCAGACGTTCCTTGAGCTTCTTCTCGCCCAAGTGGCGTAGATCGAGGTAAACCACATCACCCAGCGGGGTTGAAACGGTGCGGCCTGCGCGCCATTCGTGCCAGAATGCCTGCGATACTTTATCGCGCGGCCCCAGCTCCATGTATTTGTTTTTCGGTTCGCCGAGCGGCGTTTCCGGGCCCATGCCGTAGTCTTGCAAGTAACGGTAGCCGTCTTTGTTGACCATGATGCCGCCTTCGCCGCGACAGCCTTCGGTCATCAAAATACCGGAGCCAGGCAAGCCCGTTGGGTGATATTGAACGAATTCCATATCACGCAGCGGAACGCCATGGCGGAACGCCATACCCATGCCATCACCGGTGACGATGCCACCATTGGTGTTATAGCGGTACACGCGACCTGCGCCGCCTGTCGCCAGTACTACAGCGTTGGCGCGGATCTGAATCAGCGAACCTTCCATCATGTTGATGGCAACGAGGCCACGCGCCTGGCCATCATCGACCAAAACGTCGAGGACAAAGTGCTCATCAAAACGTTGGATTTGTGGATATTTAAGGGACGTTTGGAACAGCGTATGCAACATGTGGAAGCCGGTTTTATCGGCGGCAAACCAGGTGCGTTCAATCTTCATTCCGCCAAAGCGGCGAACGTTGACAGAACCATCCGGTTTACGGCTCCAGGGGCAGCCCCATTGTTCCAGTTGAATCATCTCTTCCGGGCAGTGTTTGACGAAGTGCTCAACCACGTCTTGTTCACACAGCCAGTCGCCACCGGATACGGTGTCGTTAAAGTGATAATCGAAACTATCGTGTTCCTGAGTCACCGCAGCTGACCCACCTTCTGCTGCCACGGTATGGCTACGCATTGGGTAGACTTTTGATATCAGCGCTATTTTCAGTTGAGGGTTGGCTTCTGCGGCAGCAATTGCTGCTCGTAGGCCAGCACCCCCGGCCCCGATAATGGCCAAATCAGCGTTAAAGGTTTGCAATGCATTCCTCCAGTTACTTAAGTTAATTAAGTTAAAATAAAAAAATAATATCTATTCATTTCTGTCTTTATATCCGAGCTTAATATCAAACCCGCTTAAAATTGTGCGATAGACCTATAAAGAATAGATAAACCTATAATTTTTGTGTGGGAATAATTATACCGAATTATAGGTAGACGAAATTTGATGTGATCCTGCATTTTGTGGTTTTTTCAGCGTGTTCCGTATTTATTGATAAAAACGTGATCGAAAGGCTTATTTACGGGGAAATAATGCTTTTATTTCTTTAATAACCCTTTTTAGAGGGATATAAGAAAATGATTCACTAGATATAATTTACGGCTGCTACCTCATCGTCTCCTCCCGAAGGGAAGAATATGGATTGCTAAAAACCCGCTGTGGCGCTTTTTCTGCTGGAAATTTGGGCTGAGGCGGGTAGACTGCACCCCCTATTTTGACTTTGGAGTAAGAACCATGAGCGAGACGACAAGTTGGCAACCTAGTGCTTCTGTCGCTAATTTGTTGAAAAGAGCGTCGATAGTTGCAACTGTCCGACGTTTCTTCACCGATCGTGGAGTACTCGAAGTTGAAACACCAGCGATGAGTCAGGCCACGGTAACGGATGTTTTCTTGTGCCCGTTCCAAACGCGTTTCGTTGGCCCCGGTGCTGCGGATGGCATGACGCTGTATTTGATGACCAGCCCGGAATATCACATGAAACGTCTGCTGGCTGCCGGTAGCGGGCCGATCTTTCAACTGTGTCGCAGTTTCCGCAATGAAGAGTCAGGACGACACCACAATCCCGAATTCACCATGCTGGAATGGTATCGCCCTCATTATGATATGTATCGCCTGATGAATGAGGTCGATGATTTGTTGCAGCAGGTGCTGGACTGTGAAAGTGCAGAAATGCTCTCTTATCAACAGGCATTTTTACGCCATTTGGAGATCGACCCCCTGTCTGTTGATAAAGCGCAACTGCGTGAAGCGGCAGAAAAACTTGGGTTGGGCGATATTGCCTGCCGCGAAGACGATCGCGATTCGCTGGTGCAGATGCTGTTTACCTTTGGCGTAGAGCCAAATATCGGCCGGGACAAACCGGCATTTGTCTACCATTTCCCCGCCACGCAAGCCTCGTTGGCAGAGATCAGTTCGGAGGATCATCGCGTCGCCGAGCGTTTTGAAGTCTATTTCAAAGGGATTGAGCTGGCGAACGGTTTCCGCGAATTGACCGATGCGGATGAGCAACGTCAGCGTTTCGAACAGGATAACCGCAAGCGTGCCGCGCGTGGTTTGTCGCAACAGCCGATTGATGAAAACCTGCTGGCAGCGCTGAAACATGGTCTGCCAGAGTGCTCCGGTGTGGCGCTGGGCGTGGATCGTTTGATTATGCTGGCGCTGAATGCCGAGAGATTGAGTGACGTGATTGCGTTCTCCGTAGAGCGCGCGTAGCAGACTTGCAGCAGGGCGGTGCCAAATCTGGCTGCCGCCCGATTTCCTTTCTTATAAACTGCCCGGTGTCCGCTGCCGTGGCGTCAGCGTTTTCCCACTGCGCGACAGATTATCCATTCTTACCTGGAACGGTGGGAAAGGGAGTTCCAGATTGTGCTTACGATAGTTCTCCAGAATCAACTGATGCAGCTCATGGCGCAGTGGCATACGATGCCCCATTTCGGCGGCGAAGACGCGCAGTTCAAAAATCTGAATCCCCTGTTGTAGATCGACGAGGAAGGCTTCAGGCTCTGGTGTATCCAGAATCAGCGAACAACGCTTCACCGCATCCATGAGTAATTCCGTTACTTCCTGACTGTTCGCGTTCGCCGGAGCAGGCACCGTCAGCACGACACGCGTGACGGAATCCGACAGCGACCAGTTGATAAACTGCTCGGTGATAAACGCCTTGTTCGGTACGATGATCTCTTTGCGATCCCAGTCAGAAATGGTGGTGGCACGGGTATTAATCCGCATGACGCTACCCGTGAGATCACGGATCGTGACCGTATCGCCGATACGGATCGGTTTCTCAAACAGGATGATCAGGCCGGAGATAAAGTTAGCGAAGATCTCCTGCAAGCCGAACCCGAGTCCTACCCCTAGTGCGGCAACCAGCCATTGTAGTTTCGACCATTCGATCCCGATCAGTGAGAACCCCATCAGGCAGCCGATCAGCATCAGAATATATTTGCTGATAGTGGTAATCGCGTAACCGCTGCCTGGCGACAGATCCAAGTGTTGCAAGATCGCCAGCTCCAGCAGGGCAGGCAGGTTGCGCACTAACTGCGCGGTAATAATGAAGATCAGAATAGCGATGAGCACCGATCCCAATGTAATCGCCTGCACGCTCTCCACGCCTTTAACCGTGCTGGAGACATCCCACAGGCTGATGTTCTCCAGAAACGCGAAGGCCGAATGAATCTCTGACCACAGGGCGATCACGGAAACCAGTGCGATCAGCGTCAGAATGGATCGCACCAGCTGCAAGGATTTAGCGCTGATGGCGTCCAGATCGACGACAGGCTCTTCGACGGCTTCCGAGCTGCTTTCATGGGACTGAACGTCTTCTTCGCCTTTGGCACGCTGAGCCAGAATCTCCGAGCGCCGCTGTTTGGCACGATCGAAGGCAATGCGACGCCGCTGAATCAGCATCCAACGGCGAATAATGTGGTAAACCACCAGCAGGAAGAACCAGATCGAGACAGAGGTTTCCAGACGGGCTAACAGCGCCTGTGCGGTTGCCAGATAGCCGATGCAGGAGGCCAGCGCGGCAACGAGCGGCATGGCGATCAGAATGTTCCACATCGCCCGGTTAACGGAGTTTTCCCCCGAGCCCTCTTTATCCAGATAGAGCGGAATACCCGCACGTTTTAACCCCGTGGTGACCAAACTCAACGCCATACAGAGCAGGATGAAACAGAGCCGCCCCAGCGTGCTAGAGAACTCGCGATCGTTGAGCTTATCGAAAGTAATCAGCGCCATAATCAGTGGCACGATAAAGGCGATGGAGAGACGATAGTAGCGCATCGCTCTGGCTACGCGCTCCGGCGACCAGCGGAAGTGGACAATGAACAGCCCCTGCGGATGAGAGAATGAGGCACTGATCATCACCAGCCACATCAACGGCACGGTGGCGGTTACGCTATCGCCGATGGCGACGGCAATCGGGTAAGGCCAGGCGTTTTGCAGCCCGTATCCCAACGCAGCCCAGAGCACCGGCAGCGGTAGAGCGGTCAGGATGGACCAGAACACGGTGCGCAGCGTCAGCATAAAGTGATCGAGCGTAACTTTGCCGACACGGCTGCTGGCACGCTCCATAAACGCATGATAGTGACGACGGGAGCTGATACTGAAGCCCACCAGCAGCAGTGCACCCAGCAGCGGCAGCACGGTTTCCTGACTGGTCACCATCATCACTAACGCACTACCCAACTGCGTCAGTGTATCCAACGACAGCAGCCGCGTCAGATCCTGCACCAGCTTGAGCGGATAGGCGAACGTCATAGGCTCAACATCAGCGACCCAGAACAGGTCGCGATGGGCTGCTTCCCGTGTTTCGGTTAGCGCATCCGCCAGTTGGTTATTGGCGACTTTGAGTTTGGTGAGTTCCAATATCTGTGAATCACAGCCGGAGATCAGCGACGTCAGCAGGTCGCGCTGGGTACGCATCTGATCGGTCAGAATACGCAATTGTGCGCTGGTCAGCGGGTCGCCGTTATCTTGCTTGGTATTATCAAGATCTTGCGGTTTGTTGATCAGATCTTCAAAGTGCAGCCGCTGTACACGTAGCTGCGCCATGTCGCTATCCAGCAACTGAGGTTTGGGCATTTCTGGCAGGCGGGCGATCTGTGCGCGTAACGTTTCTCCCAATATCGGTGAAACGCCGAGCCACTGAGCCTGTTCGCGGATGGTACTCAGCGCCTGACGAACCTGAAGCGTGTGTGTCGCAGCCTGACGCTGCTGAGAAGCGATAAGATCCATCCGTTGTGCTTGTTGATTCAGCGCGACGGAGAGTTCGCGGTTAACCTGTAGCTGTTTGCTGATGACGGCGGGTAAATCGCCACTTTGTTCCGCGAGAAGCTCGGTACGTTCTAATGCCTGCTCGGCTTCACGCTGGCGCAGATTGTTGAGTCGGCTGCGTAAATCCTGTTGCAGCAGATCCAGCCTGTCGTGGCGCTTTTTATACAGTTCGACGCGTAACCGTGATAGTTCCTGACGATTGCTGGCTGAAAGTTGCGCCAGTTCCAGTTCGTCTACTCGACTTTTGCGCAGGGCGGATTCGGCCTGAAGCGCGACAAGCTGCGCTTGCCCCAGTGGTGTGGCGGGCGTACCGAGAGACTGAATACGGCGTTCCGCCTCGCTTTGCATGCGGCTGGCTTCAGTTTGCTGTTGCGGAAGCTGACTTAGCGAATCGCCGATTTCACGCAATCGATCCTGTTCCTGCTGGAGCTGACGGGCTTGTTCCAACAGTTGGCTGCTGGTTTGCAGTAGCTGCTGTTCGAGATCGTTGCTAGAGAGACTTTCTGATATCGACGAGGGTTTGCCGTCTTCGGCATTGAGCTGGCGACGCAGTTCTTGAACCAGTTTGGGGAAATCATCAATGACGCGCTGATACTGTGTAGCGCGTTCCTGCGCTTCTTTGCGATCCTGCAAGGTATTCAGTGCAGCCTGGTATTCCTCAACGACTTTCGCCTGATCGGCTGTGCCTTTGTTGGCTTCCGCCTGCTGTAGCTGCTGGCGTAATTGTGCCTCATTGGGCGCAGTGGCAGCCAACGCGGGGGTTGATAATAAACATCCCAGAAGAAAAGTCAGAATCAAACGCACGTTAGCTACCTTTTACAAACAACACTCTTACAAGCGACGAAAGTCGGACGTTATTTACGGTGCATCGGGCTTGTGGCCTGTCTGCACGGTGCCATTTTCTTCCAGTTCGGTGCTTTCAGGGAAGACAACTGGCGCGGGTTCATCCTGACGGGCTTCGGCAAATGGCTCACCCACACGGGTCACACTTAGGGTATTCAGGTGTGCGGCAAACTGGAGATTATTGCCTGCGGCAAACAGGTTAATCACGGTTGAACCGAGCTTGAAGCGACCCATTTCCTCGCCTTTCGCCAACACCACGGCACCTTCTTCACCCGCCTGCGGGTAGGTCCAACGCTTGATGATGCCTTCACGCGGTGGCGTCACCACGCCTGACCACACGGTTTCGATGCTGCCAACAATGGTCGCGCCCACCAGAATTTGTGCTAATGGGCCGAATTCAGTATCAAACAGGCAAATGACGCGTTCGTTACGCGCAAACAGATTCGGCACGTTATCTGCCGTCAGCAGGTTGACGGAGAACAGGTCGCCCGGCACGTAAATCATCTCGCGCAATACGCCGTCGCACGGCATGTGAAGGCGGTGATAATCACGCGGTGAAAGATAAATGGTGGCAAAAAGGCCGTCGCGGAACAGATCGGCCATCATGTAGTTGCCTGCCAGCAGCGTTTCCAGCGTGTAGTTGTGCTTCTTCGCCTGAATCAGCTTGCCGTCGGTAATCGGACCAAACTGTGATAGCACGCCGTCTGCCGGTTGCACCAGGCGGTGCGCATGGGGATCGACGGGACGAATGCCAGAACGCAGCGGGCGAACGAAAAATTCGTTAAACGTGCGATAAGATGCGGTATCCGGTTGCAACGCTTCCTGCATGTTGACGTTGTATTGACGGACAAACAGATCGATCACCAGCTTGGTGAGTTTCCCCGCACGTTTATTTGCTCCCCAGCCCGCTAAGCGGGTCAGCCAGATCTTGGGAAGCCAATACTGTAGTTTGATTTTGATATTATCCAGCACAGTGAGCCTCTTGGGTTAATAGTGCGCCATAAAACAAGCTTTCTGGGGGACACGCTTAGCATTGCCGATGGTAACCCAGAAAGAGAGTAAGCAGATTCACTTACCCTCAAAGGGAGCGCATTGTAACGACGGTCATGATAAATGTCAGTTATCTGTGTCCGAAAAGCCTTTACGCGTTTTTACTTGCGCCATGCTTTCGAGAATCCGGTGATAGTTATCAAAGCGTTCTGCGGCAATATCTCCGCGCTCACGTGCGGCGTTAATGGCGCAGCCCGGATCGTTTTCATGTTTGCAATCGCGGAACTTGCACGAGCCGATGTATTCACGTAATTCAATGAAACCACGCGTAACCTGTTCGGGCTCCAGGTGCCACAAACCAAATTCACGCACGCCCGGTGAGTCGATTACGTCGCCGCCATGTGGGAAGTGGTAAAGTCGGGAGGCCGTGGTGGTGTGTTGTCCCAATCCTGAGTTATCAGACACCTCGTTCACCAGAATACGCGCTTCACCCAACGCAAGTAGCGCGTTAAGCAGGCTGGATTTCCCGACGCCTGATTGCCCCGCGAAAATGCTGATGCGGTCGGTTAACGCCTGCTCTAGTTCGGGAATACCCTGTTGAGTATGGCTGGAAACCATCAACACGCGATATTTGAGCGCACGGTAGATGTCCATCTGTTCATCAACAAACCGGCGGGATTCATCATCCAGCAGGTCAATTTTGTTCAGCACGATGAGCGGTTCGATCTCCAGCGTTTCGCAGGCGACCAGATAGCGATCGATAATATTCAGCGACAGTTCGGGCAAGATCGCTGAAACGATCACGATCTGATCGATATTGGCGGCGATCGGTTTAATGCCATCGTAATAGTCAGGGCGTGTAAGGACTGAATGACGGGGGTGAACGGCTTCCACGATCCCGCTGATGCCAGCGAGTGATTCATGGCCAGGTCGCCAGACGACCCGGTCGCCCGTAACCAGCGATGAAATTGTCCGGCGAATATTGCAGCGGTGCACGACGCCATCGGTGGCTTCTACATCGGCGTGCATGCCAAATCGGCTGATGATAATGCCTTCTTGCGCATCGCCTAGTTGGCTATCTTCCCATTCGACTTTGCTTTCCGTTTTTTTCAGGCGACGCTGGTGGTTTGCGCTAACCCGACGCTGCTGACCTTTCGACAGTTTCTTTTTGCTCACTGAGCCTCACTTAAGACGATTTATCGTTCACTACCGCGGGTTTGTCGCTCGCCGCGTTTGAACGGACTATAATACACCCTATTTGATTTTAATTAACTGATACCACCTTGTCGGTATCCGTGTTGAGGTTGACACTGGTATCCTTGTATCGACGACAGGGCACAATGCAACAGGAACTCCCACGATGGTAGATGAAAATAACCTGATCTGGATCGATCTTGAGATGACCGGCCTGAACCCGGATCACGATCGCATTATTGAGATCGCAACGCTGGTGACGGATGCAAATCTGAATGTGTTGGCCGAAGGGCCGGTACTGGCGGTGCATCAGTCGGATAGCCAACTGGCTCTGATGGATGACTGGAATGTGCGCACGCACGGTGCCAGCGGCCTGACCGAACGCGTTAAAGCCAGCACCACGGACGAACGCGCTGCCGAGCTGGAAACGCTGGCATTTTTACAAAAATGGGTGCCAGCGGGTAAATCGCCGATCTGTGGCAACAGCATCGGTCAGGATCGTCGCTTCCTGTTCCGCTATATGCCAGAGCTGGAAGTCTACTTCCACTACCGCTATCTGGATGTCAGCACGCTCAAAGAGCTGGCACGACGCTGGAAGCCAGAAATTCTGACCGGTTTTAAGAAACAAGGTACGCATCAGGCGATGGATGATATTCGCGAATCACTGGCAGAGCTGGTCTACTACCGTGAAAATTTTCTGCAACTGTAGGTGAAGCGAGAAGGTAGGGTATAGCAGTGCCCCGAACTGCTGATATTTACACCATGATGTCGTTTTTATCAGCAGTCAGATGATTTTTCATTTTCGGGGGCTTGCGGTTAAACGCATTTCTCGTATAATGCGCACCCCATACCGATGAAGAATTTTAATTAAAGAACTTCTACATCGTATGAAGATTTCCCGAGCGGGAATAGCTCAGTTGGTAGAGCACGACCTTGCCAAGGTCGGGGTCGCGAGTTCGAGTCTCGTTTCCCGCTCCAATTTCTTTTCTATAGATGTACATCAAAGTCTGTAGCTCTTTGATTTAACAGGGTAATCGCTCTGTTGAGCATCCAGCGAAATCCGCTGAAAACCACCGTCAACCACGCCGAAGTAATACATAAATTAGTACACGAAAATCGGGTGCGTTACGGATGCAACGCCTGTGCCGCTCGGTACACCTCATCCCGTCACCTCAGTATTTCCCTGTCGTCCCCAGCGTGACGTTGCGATGGCGTCCCATACCCGATACCGCTGTGATAGTGCTTTTCGTTATATCAACGCGTAAATACTCCCACCCAGTCCCGCGCCTCTTCCCGCGTTGAACCCTGACGACGGCTATTCCGGCACGTATTTCACCGTCCGGAACAGTGACTCCACATACGCGTTATCATTAACTCACCCGCGGGCGACTGGCGATGAGTCGTTTTATTATCGAGTTCGGTGACCGCCTGAGCGACCACTTTTAATAGGATGGAAATTACACAAAATTATTTACAGGGTCCTATTTGGATCTATCATAAAAGGCCGGATAACATGGAAGAGATTAGAGGGATATAACAATTTGTCAGAAAAAATATGATTTTCTCTTCTCAGGATAAGCGCTTATTCAAGTTTGAATATGTTATTAAAAAAGCCTGCTGTTAAGCAGGCTATCAAGGGATTTTACTCATTATTTTCATCTGATGATTAGGTAAACCAGAGTACATGATTACATGTGAAGGAGAGAACCAAAATAAATGCTAAAAATATTTCTTAGCTGCATCAAGTATCCCCTGTGAAGTCAATTCCCTGTCAGAAGCCACGTAAATAATGGCATGATCTCCAGTCAATGAAGGAAAACCTGCAGACATTATCTGAAGATGTGTTTCTTCACCATTTGGGTATCCCTGCCTGATAGAGGAAATACCTTTTAGAACGGTCATGACCTTACAGGGTTCGGCATTAAAAAAAACAAGGACTTCTATCATATGCCACCATGGTTCTGTTAGTCTTTTCCATAACGCCACCTCTTCGATACAGGGAATAATTTTTTGCAATAAACCTGCCAAGACTATGTGATATGTGCAAAAGTCTTGCAATTTTCTTTTTTTACATTTTTAAAGCTAAATAAAATTAAAACAAGCACCCACTTGATCAACGGTGTATGGTGACTGTCCATTAAATCAGGAAATGCCCATGTCTGGACGTAAAAACACACAAGCCAATCGTAATCACTTAGTCAAATGCCCATGCCCAAACTGTGCAAGGGAGTCTGAGCATAGTTTTAGTCGTGTCCTGAAAGGATCCCAACTTGCCTGTCCCTACTGCAGTACACTGTTCAAATCGACGCAACGATAGAACAGATGCATATCCAGGTGATAAAGGTTATTTATTTCAAAACCCTGCTCACTTAGTGATGTTAACTGGCAGATGCCATTAAGGTAATATCAAGGGCGTGATGCTTTCGGAGGCTGCCTGGCCTCTTACGCACTTTATTATTTAACAAGCAGTTAGCTTCTGCTTTTAGACTTTTCATGCAGCAGGCCTGCATTTCATCACATCGGTCAGCACACTCATACATGTGCAAAAATATGCTGACCTGATATTAAGAATAAACTGCCTTTCTCTAAATTAATTTATGGATCTGTCTACTCAGGAATAATCCTTCATCGTTGTTGTAGATCCACAAAAATTTATTTATCGCAAAGTATTACGTTTGCAGCCGCTGGGCCTTTGTCACCACTGTGTATTGCGAATTCAACTTTCTGTCCTTCAAATAAGGTTTTAAAGTTGTCGCCGTTAAGCGAAGAAAAATGAACAAAGATATCTTTGCTCCCATCAAGAGGAGAGATGAAACCAAAACCTTTGTCTTCGTTAAACCATTTTACCAGGCCTTTAATTCTTGAGGTCACACTGACTCCCGTCACACATTATAGTATTGATAGTAAACGTATAGTATTAAACGTATAGACTCAAAAGAAGGGGGATGTCAGCGATAACGCCTGATAATGAGGACTGCCCGAAAAATATTTAACGTTCGTTTGTACATCGAACTGATGGAATCCATTAAGGCACGGGAAATTATAATAAGCAAATTATATTTTAGCCGTCCAGCGATCCTGCAAGGAAAATTAAAAGTGACAATATAATTTTTTCAACGTATAGTATTTACGTGTTTTTAATAAGGAATTAACTTGTCCCATAAAATGACAGGAATTGTCAAAAATTTTGACATTCTCAGTGGTAAAGGTCTCATCACCCCTTCAGATGGCCGAAAAGATGTTCTGCTTCACATTTCAGCCGTTAACTCCCGCGAATCAGAATTACTCATCCCAGGAAGCCGTATTGAATTTTGTCGGATCAACGGTCTCAGGGGGCCTGTGGCTGCGAATATTTATCTTTCTTGAATTTCAGTGCATCAAATTAAATAGATTAAAATTTAACCAAATGTGATACGGTGAAGTTCATTCATTGAAAGGTTAATGATTATGTCCATTATCGATTACGCAATGAAACTCTTCAGCGGTGCGTCTACCGCCACTGCCGCCTGCCCTGTTTGTGGACTAAAATCAGCTCAATCGGTGTCAAAAATCCGTCGCAATCAGGCCATGCTTTGCCCCGGGTGTAAGGCTCTGTTTATCTCCCGACGCTAGTTCCGACCGAAAAACCGCAGACAGAGCCCATGTTCTATACTTAAGTTAAACTCCAGCAGCTGTTAAATCCCTGATGCTTTATGCCCATCCTGAGAGAACGTTTCTGAACTGATTTCGCAACTGCTCCTGCGCGCTAACGTCGCATCAGAGCAATGCTATGAAAATGAACCCCAGAGAGTGGTTTAACCGCTCCCGTATTCCGACGAATGCCTCCGAAAACGTTGCGTTTTTGGCGAACGATCCTGCCGGTGAAAGTAATTCGCGGTCAGAACTCTTTTCGACCACCCAGATGGAACGCTACGGTCAGAAGCTGGCGCAGACCCATAAATTATCGCCAGATAAACTTCCTTATTACCTTCTGAAAAGGCTCGGCGACAATGAGGTTGTCATCACGCAAAACTGCTATGAGCTTAACGCGGGTAAAAAGACGAGTATCATGCCCGCCGGGGAGTGGTTGCTGGACAATTATTATCTGATTGAGGAACAAATCCGCACTGTCCGCCAGCACTTGCCGAAAAGCTTTGGTAAGGGTCTTCCATCGCTAATGTCGCCGCTGAATTGTCCACGAATTTACAATATTGCATCAGAGGCCATTGCTCACGGTGATGGCCGCTGGGATACCGCCAGCCTGACCAGCTTTCTCACCGCCTATCAACAGGTGACACCGCTGACATTAGGTGAAGTCTGGGCCTTACCGGGGATGCTGCGTCTGGCGCTGATTGAAAATCTTCGTCGTATCAGCATGGAGGTGATAAAAGCTCAGCAGGACAGAAATCTGGCAGATACGTGGATAACAAGGATTTTCGAATGTGCAGAGAGTGTGCCTGCTGATTTAATCATGGTGGTTGCCGATATGGCGCGCTCCCGTCCTCAGTTAACCAGTGCGTTTGTCGCAGAACTGGTGCGGCGCCTGCAGGGACATGGAAACGCACTGTCGTTACCTCTGACCTGGGTTGAGCAGTGCCTCCGGGAACAGGGGATAACCACCGACGTTCTCATTCATCGCTTCAATCAACAGCTTGCCGCCAGCCAGCTATCCGTCAGTAACAGCATCGCGGGTCTGCGATTACTGAGCGAAACGGACTGGGCTGATTTCGCCGAAGTGATCAGTGTCGTCGAACAGACATTACGCAATGATCCTGCCAGTATCTATCCTCGGATGCATTTCAATACCCGGGATCATTACCGCCACGTTATTGAGATTCTGGCCAGAGACAGTGGTCTCAATGAGCCAGCGGTTGCTAACAGGGTGCTGGCGCTTTCAGGGGAAGCGGCTCCCGACACACTGGAACATCACGTTGGCTATTATCTCGCGGGCGAAGGTCGACAGCAGCTGGAAATTCAACTGTTGGCAGACACCTCTAAGCTCATACGTTTGCGGCACAGTTTCAACAGAATAACCCTGCTGTCATGGCTTGGAAGCCTGGCGTTGTTGACTACCGCAACGACAGCGGCAATATTGGACGAAACTGCCCTGCAGGGCGCAGATTGGCTGCTGATCGCGGTGGCATTGCCTCTTATTATCGCTCTCACTCAGTTAATGAGTGATTTGCTCAGTGACGCAACAGCTCGTTTTCGCGTTCCTCGTCCATTGCCCAGGATGGATTTTTCAAACGGCATTCCCGCTGATAGTGCAACTATGGTCGTCATCCCCTGCATGCTGACTAGCCACGACAGTTTCAGCAAACTTCTCACCAGTCTTGAAGTCTGCTGGCTAGGGAATCAAAACGAAAATCTCAGATTCGCTCTGCTCACCGATTTCGCTGATTCTGAGAATGAACCCTCGCCGGAAAGTAATGCTCTGCTCAGACAGGCGATCGCCGATATGCAGGCGCTTAATCGCCGCTATCCCTCCAGCCGCCCGCGTTTTTATCTGCTACACCGCCAGCCGGAATGGAACCACGCAGACGGAACGTGGATGGGCTATGAACGCAAGCGGGGGAAACTGGCGTTGCTTAACAGCTGGTTGCGTCATCCGGGGATACAATTCGTCAGCGTTGCAGATATGCCTGCTCACCTTTTACCGGATCACATTAAATACGTCATTACCTTGGACAGTGATACGGTGCTACCGCGCGATACGGCGCACAAACTGGTCGCCACGATGGCGCATCCGCTGAATAAGCCAGAGTATGATCCGGTACGCCAGAGGGTTGTCAAAGGATTCGGCATTCTGCAACCCGGTCTTGCGGAGGAGATACCGCGTAATGGTCAGGGACGTTACGCCACCATCCGCAGCAGCGTACCGGGCAATAACCCCTATTCGATGATGTCTTCGGATATCTATCAGGATCTCTTTGGGGAGGGATCGTTCGTGGGCAAAGGGATTTATGATGTCGATATCTTTGTGCTGGCGACCGCCAACACCTGCCCGGAAAATCTGGTTCTCAGCCATGATTTACTCGAAGGATGCTATGCGCGATCGGGTCTGCTGAGTGAAGTGTTACTCTACGAACAGTACCCTAATAATTATCTTGCGGATGTCGCGCGTCGTTCACGCTGGATCCGGGGCGACTGGCAGCTGCTTAACTGGCTGAAGCCACACGTCAGAAAAGCCGATGGAACGCGGGATAAGAATCCGCTGACCGCGCTTTCTTACTGGAAATTACTTGATAATCTGCGTCGCAGTCTGGTCGCCCCCTCTTTACTGGTATTGCTGTTCTTCACCCTGCTTTGGGTACCCAATCCATTTTACTGGCTTGGCGTACTGACGCTGATATGGCTGTTGCCTGCGATCCTCAGCATCGCCCACAACCTTCTGCATAAACCCCCGCGTCGCCGCCTGACGCCGCATCTGTCAATGGTGGGAACTGGCGCGCTGAAGCGTCTGTCAGGTATCGGCCTTAATTTTGCGATACTGCCGCACGAAGCCGGATATTCGCTGAAGGCGATAGCCGTGACGCTATGGCGACTGGGGGTTAGCAAGCGTAACCTCAGCCAGTGGGTGAGCCACAATCCGGCCAGCAATCAGTCCAGCCCCTCTGTTGCTCGTTTTTATCAGGCTATGTGGCTGAATGTTGCAGGTGGCGTGACACTGACAATACTGACTGGACAATGCGCACCGCAACTTCTGGCGATTGCTTTGCCGATCGGTTTGTTATGGTGTCTGGCGCCGCTGCTGATGAGCAGGCTGAGTCGCCAGCCCGTGCGTAAGGTGTTTTCGCCAAATCAGGAACAAAAACAGCTGTTACGCCAGACAAGTCGTGAAATCTGGGCATTTTTTGAGACCTTTGCTACAGAAAAAGAGAACTGGCTTCCACCTGATAACTACCAGGAAATACCGCAACCGACGGTGGCCCATCGTACTTCTCCTACCAATATTGGCCTTTCCCTTATGGCTAATCTGACAGCCTGGGACTTTGGCTACTTGCCCGGTGGAGAGGTGCTCCGGCGCGTGTCGCTCACGCTCGACACGCTGGATAAAATGGAGCACTACCGGGGCCATCTCTACAACTGGTATGACACCCGTACGCTGGCCCCCCTCAGTCCACGCTATGTCTCGAGCGTCGACAGCGGCAACATGGCGGGGCATTTGTTGACACTGCGTGAAGGGTTGTCCGCCATGCGTCATCAGCCTGTTTTAAACACTCAACAGATACTGGCAGGGCTGAACGATACGCTGGATATTCTGGAAAAACAGTGGGGCCAGAACCCGCCTGACAGCCTGCTGCTGCTGCGCAAACACTGCCTGAGCGCGGTGTCGCTACCTCCGCAGGCATTTTTCAGCGAGCTGAAAAAAATGCGCACCCAGTGCAACCATCTGACAGCGCAATGTCATCAGGGGTCTCCCCTCCAGATGCGCTGGGCAGGGCGTCTGGAGTCTCAACTGGTACAGCTTTGCCACGAATGGTCGCTGCTGCTCGGCTGGTTACCCACATCCTGGAACGAACAGACGCTGCCGACTCTGAGCGGGCTTGCCCGTGCGGTATTTACTGGCAAAGGAACACCTCCGGCGTCAGCGACGGAGCAGGCCAAGATGCGACTCAATATTATCAACGAGCTTGAACAGCGACTGTATGAGCATTCCCGGATGGATTTCGCCTTTCTGTACAGCGAAGCAACCTGTCTGCTCAGTGTTGGTTATAACTGTGACACGAATACGCCTGATAAGAGCCATTATGATCTCCTGCCATCTGAAATCCGCCTGACCAGTTTTCTCGCTATAGCGACTAATCAACTGCCTCTTAAAAGCTGGTACGCTCTGGGGCGGCTGTTTACCACGATTGATAATGAAACTGCCCTGATGTCATGGAGCGGTTCTATGTTTGAATACCTGATGCCGAATCTGGTGATGCCCACCTGGCCTGGCAGCCTGCTCGATGAGATGAGTCAGTCGGCGGTTATGCGCCAGATTCACTGGGGGAAAGAACGCGGGGTACCATGGGGCGTTTCAGAGTCTGGTTATCATGCTTTTGATGTTCAGCATAATTATCAGTACCAGGCATTTGGCGTGCCGGGTCTCGGTCTGCGCAGGGGACTCGCCGATGACATGGTTATAGCCCCTTACGCCACATTGCTGGCGCTGATGGTCTCCCCACAGAGAGCCTGTGAGAATCTGTTCAGACTGCAAAAAAATGGCGCACATGGCGAATACGGTTTTTATGAAGCGCTGGATTATACACCCTCACGCCTCGCAACTGGTCAGCTCTATGCGGTGGTTCAGTCCTGGATGGCGCATCACCAGGGCATGGCATTTCAGGCGCTGGCCCATGTGCTGCTTGACGCCCCCATGATTGAGCGATTCATGTCCAGTACGGCCTTCCGGTCAGCGAGTCTGCTGTTACAGGAGCGCGTGCCGGATGCGCTCGATCTCTACAGCCCGCGCCGTCATTTTGAATCTCATGAGGGCCGGGTCAAACCTGTTCGCTATGAACCCCGTATTTTCTATGCCGTGGACACACCAGCCCCGGATATTCAGCTGCTGTCCAACAGCCATTATCATCTGATGTTAACTGCGACCGGAGGGGGTTACAGTCGCTGGAGAAATATTGCTCTTACGCGTTGGCGCAGTGATACCACCCGCGATAACTGGGGTGCATTCTGCTATATCCGCGATACGCAGACGGGCGATGTATGGAGCAATACCTGGCAACCGATAGGCAATGCCAGCGAACACGACGAGGAAGTAATATTTACCGATGCGAGTGCTGAATTCAGACGCACCGTCGGGGGGCTCAGCGTCAAAACTCAGATTGTGATCTCCCCAGAGGATGATATAGAGCTGCGACGGCTTACACTGATTCATCGTGGCCGCCAGCCCCGCGCTCTGGAACTGACAACCTATGCCGAAGTGATACTGGCGCCTGATGCCAGCGATCTGGCACACCCTGCATTCAGCAATCTCTTCATTCAGACAGAGTTAAATCCTGAGCGTGACGCAATTCTTTGCCACCGACGCCCGCGCTCACCGGATGAACTGAGCCCCTGTCTGTTTCACATGATGGTGGTGCATGGCGATAACCGTCATAACGTCTCGTTTGAAACGGACAGGGCAAAATTTCTTGGTCGTGGCAGAAGCCCTGCTGATGCCTTGGCAATAGCGGGCGGAGGGGCGCTCAGCAACACTTCGGGGTCAGTGCTGGACCCTATACTGGCGATACGCCATACCATTATTCTGCCGCCGGGGCAGCCAGTTACGATTGATATCATTTATGGCATCAGCGATACCCGCCAGCAGAGCCTGACATTGCTGGAAAAATATCGCGATTACCCTATCGCCGATCGCGTCTTTGAACTGGCTTGGTCTCACAGTCTGGTGGTATTACGTCAGATGAACGCCAGTGAAGATGATGCCACTTTGTTTAATCGTCTCGCCAGCGCAGTGCTTTACCCTGTCCAGGAATTGCGCGCCGAAGGCCTGGTGATCAGCCGTAACCGACGTGGTCAGTCCGATCTGTGGGGCTGGGCAATTTCAGGTGATCTGCCGATAGTGCTGCTCAGCATTACCAGCGAGGAAAGTATCGCTTCCGTTACCATACTGATTCAGGCACACCGGTACTGGAGACAGAAAGGACTGGAGGTGGATTTGGTTATCCTGAATAACAGCCCCGGGGGCTACCAGCAGGGATTACAAAATCAGATCATGGATTTAATTTATGCCGGGTCTGAAGTAAGTTTGCTGGATAAAACGGGCGGGCTTTTTGTTCGTAATGGCGAGCACCTCTCCGCTGAGGATAAGTTGCTTTTGATGAGCGTGGCCTGCCTGTATCTTGATGACCGTGCGGGTGGAATTTATGAGCAGCTTAACCAGCGTATTCACTCCCTGAAACCTCCGGCCAGAGCATTCATTCCGCATGCTGTGCGCGAACGTAATCAACATACGGACTGGACACCCGATACCCGTCAGTTACGCCATTTCAACGGATACGGTGGATTTTCTCAGGACGGTAGAGAGTATCAGATTGTCCTGCGGGAAAATGCGCTGACACCTGCCCCTTGGTCAAACGTATTGGCAAATTCTCATTTTGGTAGTGTGATTTCAGATGCGGGACAGGCCTATACCTGGTATGAGAATGCGCATGAATACCGGTTGACACCGTGGGAGAACGATCCGGTTAGCGATCGCAGTGGTGAGGCGCTTTACCTGCGCGATGAAGAGAGCGGTGAGTGCTGGTCACCGACGACATTGCCTGTTCGCGGACACGGTGATTACCTGACCCGCCATGGTTTTGGTTATAGCGTCTTTGCCCATCGTGAGAGCGGTATAGACAGCGAGCTGACGGTTCTGGTTGCCGAAGAGGCACCGGTTAAACTGGTGCTCCTGACGCTCAGTAACACTTCTGGACGGACACGCAAACTCTCCGTCACTGGCTATGTGGAATGGACACTCGGAGGATCCCGAACCCGCTCAGCCCCTCACATTGTGACACAGGCGGTCAGTATCTCTGGCGGCTGCGGGGTGCTGGCGAACAACTTTTACGGTGATAACGGTGGCGGGCGTACTGCATTTTTTGCTGTCAGCGGTAATGACTGTTCGCTGACGGGTGACCGCAGGGAGTTTATCGGCCGTAATGGTTCCTTGCACGATCCGTCTGCTATGAAACTGCGCAGGCTTTCAGGTAAGACGGGAGCCGGTCTGGATCCCTGCGGCGCGGTACAATCGTCTGTCACATTAATTGACGGGGATCAGAGGACATTTATTTTGGTCCTCGGCGCAGATGAGAATCATGTCCGCGCTCAGGAGACGCTTGCCCGTTATCTGAATGAAGATACGGTCCGCCAGGAGCTGAACCGGGTTCATAAACGCTGGCACAATGTGCTCGATAAAATCGTGGTTAACACCCCCGACACTTCCGTAAATTTGCTGGTCAATGGCTGGCTACTGTATCAGACAGTAGCCTGTCGCCTTATGGCTCGCAGTGGTTACTATCAGTCTGGTGGTGCTTTTGGTTTTCGCGATCAACTGCAGGATACGCTGGCACTGAGTCATGCTGATCCGAGCCGGATGCGCGAACAGATAATACTGTGCGCATCACGGCAATTTATCGAGGGAGATGTGCAACACTGGTGGCACCCTCCACACGGCAACGGTGTTCGTACCCGCTGTTCTGATGACTACCTGTGGCTTCCGCTGGCCGTTTGCCACTATGTGGAAACGACAGGCGATAAGGATGCCCTGGAAATACGCATCCCTTATCTAGAGGGGCGTCCGCTCCAGCCTGGCGAAGAGTCCGTCTATGACACGCCAGTCATTAGCGGCACTGAAGAGACACTCTGGTTACACTGCGTCAAAGCTATTCAGCATGGGCTGAGGTTCGGAGAGCATGGCCTGCCGCTTATGGGGGCAGGCGACTGGAATGATGGGATGAATCGGGTCGGCATTGAAGGCAAAGGGGAAAGTGTCTGGCTTGGCTTCTTCCTGTACGAGGTTTTGCAGCGTTTCGCCCTCCTGGCCGAGTGCAGGCAGGACGACAGCATCGCCTCGATGTGTCGTTCGCAGGCCTTGCGACTGCAAAAAAATCTCGACGTCCACGCCTGGGATGGCGAATGGTTCCGGCGCGGGTATTTTGACGATGGCACTCCCTTGGGGGCAAAAGCCTCGCAAGACTGCCGGATTGATGCTATTGCGCAAAGTTGGTCTGTATTGTCTGGGGCAGCAAGCCCGAGTCGCTGCGCACAGGCCATGCAGGCGCTGGATAAGCACCTTGTGGATAACGAGGGTGGATTGATTAAACTTTTAACTCCCCCTTTCGATGGACATGGCCCGAATCCGGGTTACATTCAGGGGTATCTTCCCGGCGTGCGGGAAAACGGAGGGCAGTACACCCACGGTGCCATCTGGACAGTTATGGCATTCGCCCGGATGGGGAATACAGAACGCGCCTGGCAACTCTGGTCAATGATCAACCCGATAAACCATACGCTGAATGCAAACTCGGTCGAGATTTATAAAGCCGAGCCTTATGTCATGAGCGCTGATGTCTACAGTGTCGCTCCCCATACCGGGCGTGCAGGATGGAGCTGGTATACTGGTTCCGCAGGCTGGGCCTACCGTCTTCTTACCGAGGAATTACTGGGGATAAAACGTTCTGGCACCGCCTTTACTGTTCATGCCCGGCTGCCGGATGCGTGGCCGTCTTGTGCTATGACATATCAATATGGCGAAAGCCATTATCAGATTAGTGTTTCACGCGGCGACGGAGAATATAGGGTTACACTGGATGGCGCTCTCCTGCCCAGTGACAGAATCCCGCTGCTGGATGATGGACAAAACCATACGGTTGAAATCATTCAAAACTGACACTGACTCAAAACGCGCATTAACATCTGCCGTTAATGCGCTGATTGTCTCTGAGAACATCAATCGCGGTCTGCATGGCGACTTTGTCATCCCGCCTTTTTTGCCTATCCTGCATCACCTGAAGGTACTCAAGCAAGGTTCGGGTATTAATCGGTCGGCCCTGTTTACCCACAGCCAGCACGGCTTTGCCAAGGATAATTTTCACTGGCGGCAACTGTGCAGGGTACCAGTCAAGAGTGTCTTCTGATTTCATCATAAATTTCTCATGGAAGGGTAGTGTATCATAAATCAGACATTCATTTTTCTTTTCAACGGTAGTGATGTGATGGATACCCTTTCCTAAGGTAGTCAGTGCCATGGTCTTACCCAGCAATAATGGACACGCGACTAAGTGAGTAAACTCTCAATCAGAGGTGACTCACATGACAAAGTCCATACCAACCAGCAAGAAGCCCCGTAAGCCACACACGCCTGAATTTCGTGAGGAAGTCCTGAAGCTTGCCGAACGCATCGGCGTGGTGGGGTGCCTATTTTTTGAATAATTAGGAAATGAAATGATCCAAAATATGAAAGTGACAGAACCAAGTCTGCCTCATACCCCTAACAAGCGAGGGATTTCCACTGGGTCACCGTGCTGCTGGCTTGTGCATGTGGTTTGATCGCCGCCAACATCTACTATGCACAGCCACTGATCGGCCCGATCAGTGCAGGGTTGAACCTCTCAGAAGAGGCCACCGCCCTGATCATTACCTTGACCCAAGTTGGTTACGGGATCGGTTTACTGTTCGTCGTTCCGCTCGGTGATCTTTTTGAGAACCGTCGCCTTGCACTGACAATTCTTGCTATTGGCGCAGTTGGACTTCTTATTTCAGGTTTTGTTACTTGATTGGAGGCTTTGCTTGCTGGTGCCTTGCTCATAGGGCTCGGTTCGGTGACGGTGCAGATCCTGGTTCCCTATGTTGGTTGCCACTAACATCCGGGCGTGTCAGTCGGCAGGTCTGAGCATTAGCCGGAACAAGGCAAGGCTGGTGGCTGTCGCCGTCAGGTTGTAAAGCGTGGCCCAGGCCAGGGCTACGCCGTGCTGCGAGGCTGTGTCGCCCGCTTGATGTGCCAATTGTCCGAACAGGATCGTGCCGACAATCGTCACGCCCAGCGCATTGCCCAGGGTCTGCAACGTGCTCACCAGGCCCGATGCAACGCCTGCCTGAGCATCCTCGACTCGAGCCAGGATGCTGCCGAGTGCCGCAGGAATCGCTACGCCCTGACCGAATCCGTTGAGCACCAGTGCCAGTACCAGCCAGGGTAGCGCATGTGGAGCAGCCGCACCGACCGTAGCAGCCAGCGCCAGCCCGGCAATGAAAACCAACAAACCGATGATCAGCACCTTCTCACCCAGCGCGCCACGCAGGCGTGGTCCGAGCAGCGAGCCGGCGAAGAACGCCACGGCGGACGGAGTGAACACCATACCTGCCGCCAGCGGTGAGAGATGCAAGCCAGCCTGCAGCAGCAAGGTCAACGAGAAGAAGAACGAGCTGATGGCCGAGTAGAAGAGGAAGAAGCCAAATGTACCAGCCAGGAAGGGCCTGTTGCGAAGCAAGGTGACATCGAACATGGGCATACCGCCTGCACGCTGCAAGCGGCGCTCATGACAAAGAAACCATGCCCACAGGCCGAACGATCCAAGTGGCAGACTCCACGACCACCACGGCCAGCTGTACTCACGGCCCAGCATGAGGGGAACCAGCAGTAGCGCGACGCCGGCCAGCGCGGCGAGCGTACCGGCCGAGTCCAGGCGTACACGGATGCGCGGGGTCGCCGGCAGGACGCGCAGACCGACTATGATGGCGAGCAATCCTATGGGAACATTTATCAAGAACACCACGCGCCAGCCGATTACGCTGGAGGTCAGTTCAATCAGCCAGCCTCCGAGCAACTGGGACACCGTGGCGGCTATACCCTGGACGGCACCAAGAATGGCGAAGGCTCGTGCGCGCTCAGCGCCGTCGAACAGCAGGCGAATTGATGCGAGCACCTGCGGCATTAATAACGCGGCACCCGCCCCCTGGGCGATGCGCGCCAGGATCAGGCCATTGGCGTTCGGACTCAGTCCGCAGCCGAGCGAAGCGATGGTGAAGACGGCCATGCCCCACAGGAACATGCGCCGCCGACCCAGCATGTCCCCTAGGCGGGCACCTGTCATCAGGCCGATGCCATAGGCTGCGGCGTATCCCACGAGCACCAGTTGCAGTTGCACTTCGGTTGGTGTCAGCCGCAGGCGAATGTCCGGGATCGCTACATGGACGATGAACAGATCAAGAATGACGACAAAGTTGCCGCTCAGCAGAATGGCCAATGCCCACCAGCGCCGGTGCCGGGGCAACGCAGAAATGGAATTAGAACTGGACATCGGGATCATCCGATATAAATATATATGATCGTATATATACACTAGCTGGCAGCAGCACGCCAAGGAAAACCATCATGAATGAACGCACCCCAACCGTTTCCCGGCAGGATGGCCGCCGTCTGCGCGGCGATCGCTCGCGCAGCCTGATCCTTGCGGCGTCGATCCGTATGGCCTCGAAGGAGGGGCTGGAGAGCCTGACCTTCGGGCGTGTGGGCAGTGCTGCCGGCATGAGCAAAAGCAATATCCAGGTGCTGTTTGGCAGCCGGGAACAGCTTCAGATGGCCACGCTGGACGAGGCGATGGCGCACTATCGTGCATGCGTTGTCGAACCAGCAATGGCCGAGTCTTCACCGTTGGCTCAACTGACGGCACTGATCGATAACTGGTACCGATTTGTGAGCCGACTCGAACTGCCGGGAGGTTGCTTTCTCAACGCCGTCAGCAGCGAGTTCCGTTGTCGGCCGGGGTCGATCCGCGAGTGCATCGAGCGCTACCGCCAGGCAAAGCGGTTACGTTTTCGCGACTTGGTCGCACGCGCACAGGCCGCCGGTGAACTGGGAGCCGATCTGGATGTGGACGATCTCGTCTTCCGGTGGATAGCCTGCGAAGCTGCCGCTAACGTGGCTATTTTTATGCAGGACGAGGACGAGTTCACTCGTGCGCATGCGGCCGCTCTGGCACCGCTGTGCGGGAAACGCAGTGTGGCAATGCCGAACGCTGCAGATACTGCGTAAAAAAGCGCCCTGCACGGGGGCACCTGGGCTCTGGGGAGTCAGGGATCAGGCGAACTGCAGCCGTACGATAGGTAGGTGTTCGCGGTGTTCTGCCTGCCACAGATCGTAGGCTGCCTGCTCGGCAAGGTATTGTCGCGCGCTACCGAGACCGGCCAGTGCGCCCAGCAGGCAGCCAAAGGCGTTGGAACGGTCGCTGAGCACGACGAGGGACGTTTTCCCAGACGAGCGTGGCAGGGGGCTGACGGTTTTCGATGCGGGTTTGGTCGATGACATTGGCAAGCTCCACGTAGCTGAGGGTTTAGGCGCCGGGAACGGCATCGATGATCTCGCTGGCGATCAGTTCGCCCTCCCAGTCAGCGTCAGTGGCGATGACCAGTTCGGTCGCTTTGCTCAGCAGGGCTTTGACGGCTTTGAATTGCGATGCTGTCTTTGATTTGACTTCGACACGACAGTGTTCGGGAATGATAGGTAACTGCTCGATGGACCAGCGCTTGTACTGCTCGCCATAGGCTTCAGGCGGAGCGGCTTCAACGAGGTGTCCGATGCACCAGGTTACGGTGATGCCTGAACCGATGAGGCACCCATACCTCTTTGGGTTGCCTCAGTACACGCCCGATATCTTTGCCTTGGGAGGGCTTTTCACATAGAAATAGCTTCATTGAATTCTCTCGGCACGTGAATCATGCCGTCGAGTATTCCCAACTGAAGACGTTAACGTTATAAAAAATACGGATTGCGAACCAACGCATTGGCACTGTCATATGGGGATTGTGGTTGTGTGTCGTGTGCCGGTTTATGGCAAGTCGATGCTGGCAGAGGATGCGACTATTGAGCCCCATTTGCGCAGAGCATCCCTAAGCATGTTTCGCTACAGCCTTCAACGATAGCAATCGTTGGGCAGTAGATGTGTTTTCTGCCGATGTCGATGGTGTTGCATTGCCGCTGAAACAGGCTTTGTGAATCGGCCGAATCGCTATGTCGGCTTTCCCTCAGTCAAAACGGAAACAAGTTCTCGGCGATAAAATCTACAAATGCCCTGATTTTCGGCGATAGGTGACGGCTCGACGGCCACAGTACATGGAAGACCATACATTCGCGGTTGTACTCGTCCAACACGGTGACCAGCTTACCTTCCTGCAACTGCTGACGTACCGCAATCTCTGGAAGGCAGGCGATCCCCAAACCTTGCTCGGCAAAGCACACTTGCGGATCGAGGGTGTTGGTCACCATGCTGATCGGCAATTCAATAGCCGACGTATTAGCAGCGCGTGTCAAAGGCCAGGCGTCCAGTTTTCCCGTACTTGGGAAGCGATATAGCAAGCATGCGTGATTGGTTAGATCTGCAGGTTCGTTCGGGAAGCCCACCTGACTGAAATAGCTCGGTGCGCCGACGATCACTTTGCGACAGGAGCCAAGACGGCGCGACATTAAGCGGGAATCACGAGGCTCACCGGTGCGAATCACCGCGTCGAAGCCTTCTTCAATGACGTCTACCAGGCGATCTGAATAGTCGAAGTCCAGCTCAATGTCCGGGTAGAGCCGCTTGAACGTAGCGAGCTTCGGCATGAACCGTGTACCGACTGAGGGCAGGCTAATGCGTAGCTTGCCTCTCGGAGCACTCTGGGTCTGTAGAAGTTCAGCTTCTGCCGACTCCACTTCGCAGAGGATGCGGCGGCAGCGCTCCAGGAATAGCGCACCTTCTGGGGTCAGGTTGATGGTGCGGGTGGAACGATGGAACAACCGCACACCCAGACGTTCTTCTAGTCTAACGATCGCCTTGCTGACGGCCGATGCCGAAATTCCGAGTTGCCGGCCTGCGGCAGTGAAGCTGAGGGTTTCCCCTGCGTGAACAAACACATTCAGCGCCCCCAAGTTATCCATGCACACTCCTATTGATGACGTTAAAGTCATAAGTATTATGAAATTTAGCCTATTTTTCATTTATTTGCGATAAGCGATACTGCCAGGGAGCATTCAGGCGTGCCAATCGGTTGCGCGAAAATAGAGAAGAAAGGGCCTTAAATGACAACGAATACCGTGATCGGAAGTGCAGAAAAAGTACCGTTAGGCGCATTGCTGGGTTTGGCGATGGCAGCCTTCATCACCTTGCTTACTGAGATCATGCCGGCGGGATTACTGTCCTCCATCGCTCAGGGGCTGAACGTCTCAGAAAGCCTTGCGGGACAGTTCATCACTGCCTACGCCGTGGGCGCATTGGTCGCCGCGATCCCCATCACGACACTGACGCAAGGCGTGCGTAGGCGTCCACTGCTTCTGATTGCGATCCTCGGGTTCGCGGTTGTCAATCTTGTCACTGCGCTCTCCGACAGCTATGGCGTTTCTCTCACGGCGCGTTTTTTCGCTGGTGTCTTTGGCGGTATCGTCTGGTCTTTGTTGGCCGGCTATGCTGTGCGCATGTCACCGGCTCATCTCAGTGGTCGAGCAATCGCAATTTCCGGTGCTGGTGGGACCATCGCATTGGTGCTCGGCGTTCCACTTGGCACGTGGTTAGGCCGGTTCATCGGCTGGCAAGGTGCCTTTGGGTTGATGACAGCTCTGGCGCTACTGCTCATGGTCTGGATCGTTGTAATCGTTCCAGATTTTCCTGGCCAAGTGAAGGAAAAGCGCCAGGCACTTTCCAGTGTCTTCCTGAAAACCGGCATACGCTCTGTTTTGTTGGTGGTCTTCACCTTTGTCGTTGCCCACAACATTCTCTACATCTACATCGAGCCTTTCCTAGTGCCTTCGGACTTGTCCGCCAAGGTAGATATGGTGCTGTTTGTCTTTGGGACTGGGTCGATTGTTGGTCTCTGGTGTGTCGGTGCGTGGGTCGATCGTCAGTTGCAATGGCTTGCCGTGGGAAGCATTACTGTCTTCGCCTTCGCTTCTCTGTTGCTCGGCCTTTGGGGCGATAGCCCACAGATTGTTTACCTATCCATCATGGCTTGGGGGTTAGCCTTCGGCGGATTTGCCACGATCACCCAGACGGCATTGTCCCGTTTCGCGGGTGACTCAGTGGATGTTGCGCAGTCCGTGTACACGACGGCTTGGAATACTGCTGTTGCTGGCGGCGGCGTAGTTGGAGGGCTTTTGCTTGAGCGGATTGGCGTCGCATCGTTTGCTTGGATCGTCATCGGCATTCTTGCCATTTCGCTGTTGGGTACGGTCTTTGCCATGAACAGAGCGTTGGTGAGTAATAATTGACACTGGAGTTTGAGGTGCTTGAGCCTAGGTTGATAGACGGGCATTGGAAAAAATTTAGGGTTGAGCTTGCCATAAGAAGAATTCTGGTCCATAATGCTGTCCATCCTATGTAGGGATGAAGGGAAAAACCTTTAGTAATCAAAAGGTTAGAGTCTAATTTCTGGGCTCGTCTCCCGCTACAAGTTTTATCATTGCTTGTCACCATACAAGCTGTGTGTAGTAATCAGACGTAACGCCTGTTGTCGTCTGTCCGATATGCGGGAATAGCTCAGTTGGTAGAGCACGACCTTGCCAAGGTCGGGGTCGCGAGTTCGAGTCTCGTTTCCCGCTCCAATTTGTGATCTGTAGACTGCTATTGAAGTCTGCAAGTCGTTGAAAATAGGACCTTCGGGTCCTTTTTTCGTTCCAGCGAAGTCTACTGGAATCCGTCTACATCCACGCTTTTTTAGTCCATTTTTTAGTCCATAAAAAACGGGTGCGTGGGGTTCCGTATTCTTGCTGGGTCGGAGCGAGCCATGGGTCGAGGATCTAGCCTAACTCTTCAGGTTAGGAGCTGGAACTATGGCACTATCAGACATGGCGGTTCGCCAAGCCAGGGCAACAGGCAAGGCCTATACACTTGGCGACATCGATGGTCTCTCCTTGGCTGTGACCGACGGTAATGCCTTCAACTAATTGAAGGCATTACCGAGAGAAGTATGCCGCATACCTGTAATATGTATTGCGAGTATTACTCTCATATTACAGCGCAGTTATTATCTGATGATGATGTCACGCCGATAGCTCCTGATGTTGAATGACAAGAAGTATTCGACAGATTAAATAGCATTAGCTTAAGTCATTATGAGTATTTAACTTCCACCCTTCGCTCATTGCCGCCGCAAAGCTCCTGGCGGATATCCGTTGATACGCTTAAACGCTCTGCTAAATGCTGCATGCGAGGCATAGCCCAGCCGTTGGGCTACAGTGTCAATGGATAGCTTGTCGCGAATAATCCAGTGACCTGCCAGGCGTATTCGCACCTCTGTTGCATAGCGCAGGGGGGGGATGCCAATGGTTGCCTTAAATCGTTCTGCAAAAACAGAACGTGACACATGCGACTGGGCAGCAAGTTCAGCAACAGACCATTCCCGACCTGGATCGCGGTGAATTGCCAGAATAGCTCGTGCTAGTCGTGGGTCACGTAGTGCCGCAACCAGCCCGGCCGCGTTTTCACAACCACTTTCAATCCATCCGCGTACGATCATTGCGGCTGCAACCTCGGCGAGTCTCGCCAGAATGCCAGCGAAACCAATGCGTCCGGAGCAGATTTCAAACTTCATAGCGCCCAGGATTGGAACCAATCCAGGATAGCGCTGTTCATCTGCTTGAACCACTATGGCTTCTGGCATCAGTTTTCCCAGACCCTGCATTCCACCGAGATCGAACTCCATACAGCCATAAAACAAAACCGTACTTGGTGTCGGATGCGTACTCGGGCAGGTATTAATCCCGCTGACGGCTTCACCTAAGGGTGCAGAGCCTAATGTGTCGATGTTCTGAAATGAGCTCCTGACATCTGACAAAAGTTGATGTTCCTCACCCCGTGGGATGAATACCACGCTCCCTGCTTTTAGCTCATATAACGCACCGTCGTTTGTGCGTAGCAGGGCAGTGCCAACCGCGATGTAATGGAAATAGGCATGTCCCGGTTTGTCATTAAAGCCAACTCCAAATTCGGGACCAGTCTGCACACGGCGATACTGAACGCCGCGCAGGCGCATTCCGAGCAGCAGTTCACTGATGAGATCGGATGACAGGGCAAAATGTTCTTTCGCATTCATAATCGGAGTTTCAGGTAAAAAAACAAGACGTAGCATCATAGATCGTCCAGACCTTCAACTCTAGACTTTGGACTACAATTTTTTACCTAGAAGACTGTGTAATGAAAAATGAAGTAACTGATGCTGCTGCACCCGCGGGTGCACATAATGTGGAGTCGAAAGAACCCGCGTGGATGGCCGTGATCTCACTAGCGATGGGCGTGTTCGGCTTGCTGACAGCGGAATACCTCCCTGCCAGCCTGTTGACACCCATGGCTACCGATCTCGGTGTAACGGAAGCACTGGCTGGTCAGGCTGTGACGGTAACGGCTGTTGTGGCCCTGTTTGCTGGGCTGCTGATTCCCCGTCTGACGCGCCGTTTTGACCGGCGAAAAGTTCTGCTTTGTTTTACCTTGCTGATGATTGCCTCGAACCTGCTAGTTGCGCTTTCATCCAGTCTGGCCGTTCTGCTCGTTATGCGTATTCTGCTTGGAATTGCGTTGGGTGGGTTCTGGAGTATGGCGGCGGCCGTAGCCATGCGGCTAGTCCCAGCAAAACTCGTCCCACGAGCCCTCTCAATTATTTTCAGCGGTATTGCCATCGGTACCGTGGTTTCGATCCCGCTGGGGAGCTATTTGGGTGGGCTTTATGGCTGGCGTAGCGCCTTCTTTGCAGCAACGGTACTAGGAGGGCTGACATTGCTCTTCCAGATTTTTACTCTTCCCAGTATGGCACCGCGCAAAGTGATGACAACGGCATCTGTGATGGATTTACTCCGCCGCCCCGGTATTGCGATGGGAATGACGGGATGTGTGATTGCTCATACGGGCCAGTATGCGCTGTTTACCTACATTCGTCCGGCTCTTGAAAACGTTGCTCACCTTGATGTGGATCGCTTGTCTTTGATGCTGCTTGGATTTGGTATCGCTAATTTTATCGGTACGCTGCTGGCTGGGTGGTTAATGGAGAGAAGCCTTCGTCTAACCCTGATACTAATGCCAGCAATTGTGGGTTTAGCGGCCTTAAGCATGATCTTACTTCCTCTTCAGGAGACAGGGCTGATGTTGTTCGTCGCGTTGTGGGGGCTGGCGTTTGGTGGCGTACCCGTGGCATGGTCAAACTGGGTAGCCCGAGCTGTCCCCGATCAGGCTGAAACCGCCGGAGGCATGGTTGTCGCAGCAGTTCAATCTTCAATCGCTGCTGGCGCGGCGTTGGGAGGCTTACTCTTTGGATTCAGTGGCGTAACAGGCGTTTTCATTACCGCGGGTTGTATAATGCTCTTCGCTACTCTTGTTATTGGGCTGAAGGTGCGGGTTGAAATATCAAGGCATGGACAGGTTATTGAAGTCTAAGATTGTCAGGGCTGCTACAGCAGCCCTGTGCCGAAGCAGACATTGCCTCTTTGCTGAAATTTAGCTTGATTGCATCCCTCAATCTACAGTATTTAACTCCGTCTAGCTTTCTGACCCCAACCGTTAGGCCCGAAACGTGTACCCTCGCTGTTCAGTAGAGATTACCGATCTGGCGATTAGCGGAGTCGTGCTGACGGCCCAACGGTATAGTTACTTCTACGTTGGAGTCACCAAACGCAGTTGGCAGAAGCGGTGGGCTGAACATAAACGTGCCATTACAAATGATAGTCCGTTGCTTTTTCACAGGAAATATCGCGAAGAAATGCAGAATGGGTGTGTCACCTATTTACATCATAAGGTCATGGAGATCACTAATGACCTTGAGCAATTATATGAGGCCGCAACACTACAAGATGTCTTCACACAGCTCAGTGCTAAATCCTGAGCCTGTATCACGCAGCATCGACGACAGTCACCATTATTAACAATCAGTTGGTCATTGTCGTTGCACTCATTTGATGAATAAAACATCCCAGCCTTGCGTAAGTGGGGCTGACTTGATTGGGAATGAGTTATCAAAAGTATTTTGACGTATTGGTCGCTCTCTGGTTGTCAGTTTCCTGAATAAGAAGACTGTTCAAGATAAAAGGAGCGGCTGAGGTTGGTTATTTAATAAGTTTTAAGTCAGTTTTTTTGTGGCGTTTTTGGTCATCATAGGAATTTCATGTGAACCGAGGCTCAATAAATATATTTCAATTTTAGCGTCAACCCAGCGGTAACTCAGAAGATATTGCTGGTTACTTATATGAAATTTATGTACCCAAAGATAATTTAGGTTACCTTTTTTGCGCTCGCCAATTTTAGCCTGGTACTCTACTTGCTTTGGCACACTTCGGCTCATTGCTTCTGCATGCACTTTCACTTCTTCCACAAAATCATCATCTAGGCGGATGCTTGTTGCAATGTGCAATCTTTTTATTTGGCAATCCGCAAGATGGTTATACCTTGCCTCTGCGAGCGTTTTTACGAAATGCACGTCCTCAATAATCGCAGACCATGAATATTCGGTCGAAGCGTTGCGCCGCAAGGTCAGTGCGATGGATGATGAAGTTCAGTATGCCGTCATCCCACTGGAATTGCCCATCCAGACAGACCTGAAACAGCACCAGCCAGTCTTGTGCGTCGCCACCCAATTTCTGTGCTGCCTGCAACTCTGGTAATTCATGCTGGCTGAAACCACAGCCGTTGACTCGGGCAATGCCCTGATATTCAGGCAGCGGGGTCTCAGATGGAAAACCCGACGGTAGCATGTCGTTCTCGGTCATCCAGGCCAGTTGCTCTTCAGTGGTTTTGCTACCAGGCAACAGATTGAGTTCCCCCAACTGCCGTAGTTGCCAGGCGTAATACTGTGCAAAGCCAAGGCGGGATAGCGCATCGTCGTATGCATCATCATCCAGCGCTGCCTGCTGTTCCAGATTCAGGCGTGAGCAGAGTATGGAACCAATATGAGGATTTTGGCGTAATGCGTAAAAACTGGGTACGGTAACGCTGGCTCTGGGATGCAGCTTGAATGCGGGTTTCTGTCCAAGCGTCTTCTCGTCATTGAAAGCCAGTTCGGCAAAGCGTGTTCCACTGCTCAGGCTTGCCGTGTTCTGTACATAGATCACTTTTCCTCTGGTCGTCAAAGGGCTGCTTCCGCATTCCAGAAAGAAGAATAACGTGCCTTCGTGCGGCAGGTAGTCCTGTAAGAGAGCTAACGCACCGCAATCTACCTGTGCAATGAATTCCAGTGGTACACGATAGGTCTGTGTGGTTTCGTCCCAGGGGAAAATGCAAACGTCTTTCTCGTCATCACCTGCTTGCCAGCACGCTTCATATTCGAGCAGCGTGTCTTTGGCAACACCCACACAAGGATAAGGCACATCATCTGGCAAATCCGGCAGGCCGCCGAGTCGGTGGTTACCCAATTCGGTATGGTCATCTTCTGCACCATGATAGAAATCGACGCTGCTGCGTAAGGTGCCAGCTACGGCATGGGCGATGGGGGCGATGGCTTTAGCCGAGAGCAGTGCATCCACAAGGTGCTGTCTTGTTGGGGAGTTTTCCGCCAGCAGCGGGAGCAGGGCAGGATCTAGCGTTATAGGAGGGTAGGCTGGTGTCTCTGCGATGCTTTTCTGCTTTGCTTTCACATCGTTGCCCTGTGTTGTTGCCGCTTCTGCTCCCTTCGCTTGCAGGTGGCTGTGATATGCCGTTTCTGGTGTGGCAGTGACAATTCGCAGGCTGCGCAGCGCGGTTTCTATTGTGATGAAGTGCTCTTGTTGCTGTTCCAGCGGGCAATATCCCCCAGCGAAAAGGCAAACGGTGTCAGTTAAGCGGATAAACGCGAACAGGTAAGCGAAGCCGTAAACCCCTTCGGCCGTCATTAACAATGCGCTGTCGTTTCCAAGGGCTAACGTTTTCTCTTCAAGCCAGGTGAGCGTCCCATAGATTTTTCCGCAGAAGGTGCGATATCGCTCGGTCTGTCCCGTTTCTGTTTTGTGCAGTAATTCCCTATCGACCGGATAAATATCCAGCACGACGAGACTGTCGTCAGTGGGGTACTGCCCGAGCGTCCCCTGCCCGATTTGCTCAACGGAAGTGAAACGCGGGGGGAAATCGATGGATAAAACATCCGTGTGTATGGTTGGCATGACAATCCCTAACGCAGAAAAAATATCGCTTTTGATGTGGTTTTTTATGATGCCACATTTGTCTGCCCCCACAAGAGTGCGATGTCCTGACTGCTGATGACGTTGCATCACTCATAATGCATTTTTGTAACGTTCTGCCTTTTTTTGGTGCGCGCACGCCGGTCAGAACGGCGTATTTACTGCATTTTCACGGTATCAGGAATCATGGCACGACCTGTGCTTAGTCTTATATACCGTCTTGTGTACAAGATGGGGCGGCTCAGGCAATCGACCTGATCGGTTTTTTAGGCTGGTGATGATCAGCTGTTGTTAGCTCACCGTTGAAGGGGAACACCATGAAAAATAACAATGACAAGATCGATCGTAAACGCAGGCAGTTAATGAAGTGGTCAGCGGTTAGTGCGAGTGCGTTGACGTTAAGCAGCTTGCTGCCGGGAATCGCTTTCGCCGCAGAAGGTGAGGAGATTCGTATTGGTTACTGGCCGATTGTGGGCGGCTTGCCTTTATATGTGGGCGTTGAACGCGGCTTTTTCAAAGAGGCTGGATTGAATGTTCGCGCGGTGAAATTCGCCAGCCCACAGCAGGTTGTTGAGGGGATGATCACGGGACGTATACACGGCTGCGCCAACGGTACGGCGACTGGCGCGTTGGGATTAGGAGAGATTACTTCCCCCGGTCTGTTCAAGATCATTTGCTCGAACCCTTCTAACCACAAGATGGTATTGGATGAGTTTCTGGTGCCGCTAAACAGCGACGTAAAAAGCATTTCGGAACTGAAGGGCAAACGTATCGCTTGTGGGCCGGGTATTCAGAATGTGGTTATGACCAAAATCATTCTGGAAAAAAATGGCTTTACGGCGGACGAACTGCGCGTGACGGAGTTGCCCGTCGGGCAACATGTGGCGGCGCTAGCCGCGGGGCAGATTGACGGGGTTTATACGCTGGAACCTACGGGAACGGTGGGTCGGATGAAAGGACTGTCGCGTACCTTGGAAAC
This sequence comes from Pectobacterium araliae, assembly GCF_037076465.1. NCBI lineage: Bacteria > Pseudomonadati > Pseudomonadota > Gammaproteobacteria > Enterobacterales > Pectobacteriaceae > Pectobacterium > Pectobacterium araliae. Next base: position 494,655 of record NZ_AP028908.1, read on the forward strand.
GGGAGTGATCTCACGCTATGTGCTCGGTAACCCCGATGCACCGTGGTTTGGCGGTGCGGCGGCGTTAAATAGCGGTTTTATCGAAAGTCGAGCGGCAGAGGCGAAGACCTTCACACAGGCCTATGCCAAATCGGTGCAGTTTATTCAGCAGAACCCAGAAGCGGCTCGCGAACATATTACCGGATACACCAGTATTGAAGCCGAACTGAGTAAAGAGGTGCCGTTGCCGGGGTTTGTCATGTACGACGAGCTAAAAGGCGACAATCTGGCGTGGTTCCAGAAGTTTTATGACGTGTTCACCGAGAGAAAAATCTTTCGGCAGCCGGTGGATGTTAGCCGTCTGATTTATCAGCCTTAAGGGAGGTGCGTGATTATGCGTGAGCATTGGACGTCTAAATTACTACCCGCTGTCGGCCCGATTCTGCTGTTTCTCTTTTGGCAATTGGCGGTCAGCGCGAAATGGTTGAACCCCATTTTATTGCCATCACCGATCGATACGTTGAGCTATATGTTCCAGTCCTTCGCGGATGTCAGCATGCGGACGGATATCGGTGCGACGCTATACCGTACACTCGCCGCATTTGGCTTTGCGGCACTGATTGGCGTACCGCTGGGCGTTATTCTGGGCAGCAATGAAAAGATTTATCGCAGCCTGGAGTTTCTGATCGACTTTTTCCGCTCGACGCCATCGTCAGCGCTGATCCCGCTATTTTTGCTGATTTTCGGGATAACCGATGCGAATAAAATTGCGATTTCAGCTTTTGCAGCCGTGCTGGTGATTCTGTTCAACAGCGCCTATGGCGTGATGAATGCTAAGAAAACCCGCTTGATGGCGGCGCAGGTTATGGGGATCTCCCGCTGGCATATTTTTAAGGACATCATGCTGCTGGAAAGTTTGGCGCAAACCTTTGTTGGCCTGCGTACCGGCGTGTCGATGGCGCTGGTGATCGTGATTGTTGCTGAGATGTTTATTGGATCGGAAACGGGGTTAGGGCACCGCATCATTGATGCGCAGCAGGTGTTCAATATTCGGGATATGTACGCCTCTATCCTGATTACTGGCGCGCTGGGGTATCTGCTTAACGTGCTGTTTTTAATCGCAGAAAAACGAATTGTTCACTGGAGTGGCAAAGCATGATGACACCTCGTACCGCGCAAGTGGAAAAACCGGATACCGCGTTGCCGCCTTATCCGGCACCGAACACGCACGTCACCATTCGCGGCTTGAACAAGTCGTTTGCGGGTCAGCCGCTTTATACCGATCTGAATCTGGATTTACCGCGCGGCAAGATCGTATCGATTTTCGGGCCGAACGGCTGTGGCAAATCGACACTGATGAATATGATTGCCGGACTGATTCCCGTCGATAGCGGCGATATCCTGTTTGACGGCAAAACGCTGTCAGAAACCCGAATTGGGTATGTGTTTCAAAACTACCGTGATGCGCTTTTTCCCTGGATGAGCGCCTGGAAGAATATTGCCTATCCGCTGGTGCGCAGTGGGATGAGCAAACACGATGTGCAGACGCGGATGGATGAACTGATTGCGATGTTTGATATTCGTTTTGATCTTCAACGTTACCCGTATGAACTTTCGGGCGGGCAGCAGCAGACGGTGTGTATTATGCGGGCGCTAGCGACGGGGCCGGAGGTGATGTTTCTGGACGAGCCGTTCTCGGCGCTGGATTTTGAAATGACACTGTTCATCCGCGACAAGCTGCAAGAGGTTCAATTGGCGACGGGGGTGACGATGGTGATTGTGTCACACGATTTGGAAGATGCGGTGTTTCTGGCGGACGAAATTCTGCTGCTGACGCGTCGGCCAACGACGGTGTCGGAGATTGTTCCTTTCGATTTAGTGCGTCCACGTGGTGCCGAGGCGATGAGCGATCCAGAGTTTATTCGCGTCAAGGCGCATACGCTGGAAGTATTCAAACGCGAAATGGCGGCATAGGGAACACCGATCGGTGTCAGTCTCCCAACTGGCAATATGTTTGGGAGACTGACAGCGAAAATCTACTCTTCACTCAGCGAACGCGGTTCGTGTTCTTTTCTTAATATGCCCTGTCACCAGCCCCACGAGGGACGCTGCGATAATCATGTTGAGTGTCGTGAAATTGGCTTCACGGGAATGTACTGTCATTGTGCTTCCAATAGGGGGGTTAACAAGGCTCTTCAATCCCGGAAAGGCAGAGAGAAACTTCCTTCATGAGCCAGGTATGAAATCGTGCGTATTTTTCATTTTGCTCAAGGGGGACGGGCGATAACAAGTAATAAGCAGAACCATCTCGCGCAAATCCATACGGTGCATGCAATTGTCCGCTACCTATTTCATCCTGCACCATCAGAAAAGACGCCATTGCCATCCCTAACCCTGAAACTGCCGCCTGAATGCACAGGTAAAAGTGCTCATAGTCCGCTCTGGTACTGCCTTTGAGATTTCCGTCGCCACTATCACCATTTTGGCGGTGATCAGCCCGGAGCCTGATTTTGCGATGGTGACCCGCAACAGCTATGCGTTTGGCTCGCGCGCCGGACTACTCAGCGCATTTGGCATTGCCTGCGGCGTCCAGATTCATGTGATGTATGCCGTTTTTGGCATTGCAATATTCATTGTTAACTCCCCGATGGTGTTTATGGCGATGAAGATTTTTGGAGCGTCATATCTGATTTACCTAGGGTATAACTCATTAACCAACACGAGAAAAATAACGTTTGAGCAGGCTGCTGGTCATGTGCCGTCGTCGCTTGCTGCATTTCGTATGGGGTTTCTCACCAATGCCCTTAACCCGAAAACGATGCTGTTTGTGGTCGCTACCTATACTCAGATCGTACAGCCCGGCAGCCCAATGAGCCATAATTTTGGCTACGGGTTATTTATGTCGGTAGCGCACTGGGTCTGGTTCAGTCTTGTTGCGCTGTTTTTTGCCGCACCGGCTATGCGTCGTCGGTTACTCGATCGTCAACATCTGATCGATAAAGGGATCGGCATTGCCCTGATCGTATTAGGTGCTTCTCTGGCGTTTACCAAAATTACCCTCTAGAGGCCATGATGGCGAAATGATGAATTCGATAAACTGTACATAAAGAAATGGAGAATCAGGCAAGAAAACAGTTGGAATGCTATACCTGTTTGCTGGGGGAATTGAGGAAAATAGTCTGTTTCTCAACGTCATCAGTTTCTCAACATAATCGGTTTCTCAACAGAAAAGGAAATAGCCATGCTTGTACACGCGTATGGAGCCCATGCGGGCGACAAAGCTCTTGAGCCGTTGAAGATTGTGCGACGTGCACCAGGAGCTCACGATGTTCAGATTGAGATTGCGTACTGCGGTATCTGCCATTCGGACCTGCATCAGGTGCGTGCGGAATGGGCAGGCACCCAGTTTCCCTGCGTTCCCGGCCATGAGATTGTTGGGCGGGTGTCTGCGGTCGGGGCGCATGTTTCGGCCTTTAAGGCGGGCGATCTGGTGGGGATTGGCTGCATCGTAGACAGCTGTCGACACTGCGAAGAATGTGATGATGGCTTAGAAAACTACTGTGACGGTATGGTCGGCACGTATAACGGTCCGACAGCAGATGAGCCCGGCTGGACGCTTGGCGGTTATTCTCAGCAAATCGTCGTGCATGAGCGCTATGTGTTGCGCGTCCGTCATTCTGAGACGGAGCTGGCTGCCGTCGCGCCGCTGCTGTGCGCAGGGATTACCACCTATTCGCCGTTGCGGCATTGGAATGCCGGGCCGGGTAAAAAAGTGGGTGTTGTGGGGATCGGCGGGCTTGGCCACATGGGGATCAAACTGGCACATGCTATGGGGGCCTATGTCGTTGCGTTCACGACGTCCGAATCTAAACGCGACGCTGCAAAAGCGTTGGGCGCAAACGAGGTTGTGGTGTCTCGTCACGCAGAAGAAATGGCAGCGCACGCGGGCAGCTTCGATTTAATCCTCAATACCGTTGCTGCGCCGCACGATCTGGATGCATTTTTGGTGCTGCTGAAACGCGATGGTGCGCTCACGCTGGTCGGTGCGCCTGCGTCACCGCATCCTTCTCCCAACGTGTTCAACCTGATCATGAAACGCCGTACGGTGGCAGGATCGATGATCGGTGGCATTCCTGAAACACAGGAAATGTTGGATTTCTGCGCTGAACACGGGATTGTGTCAGATATTGAGCTGATCCGCGCTGACGAGATCAATGAGGCCTACGAGCGGATGCTCAAAGGCGATGTGAAATATCGCTTCGTCATTGATAATGCGACACTAAATGCCTGATTAGCTTGATTCCCACAGCACCTGTTTTCCGGCGCTGTGGGAACGTTATTAAACCATTCATCACGCCTTCTCTACATCGTGAGAAAAGCCAATCCATCGTCATTTCCTGTCACCAACAGCGTCTGGATGCGGTATTATTCATCGTCACTATTCATTGTTACACCAACGCGTTGATTTTCCTTCTCTATCACAGCGAAAAGACAGTCTAAAATGGAAATTTATCTTGGTTTAGCTCTGGTTGGTCTGGTGTTTATCTGGGCGATTTTTACCTACAACCGGTTGATCTCTCTGCGACGTTTTAAAGATGAAGCCTGGAGCGGTATTGCGGTACAACTGAAACGCCGTCACGATCTGGCTCCTAATCTGTTGACGTTAGTTAAGCGTTACGCACAGCATGAAAAAGATCTGCTGGAAGCGATTTCTCGTCAGCGCACCAGTCAGGCTGGCAGCACCCGCCACATTGCTCAGAATGAACGAGAATACTCAGGGACGCTGGGGCGTTTTTTTGCTCTGGCAGAAGCCTATCCTGACCTGAAGGCCAACCAAAACTTCCTCGCCTTGCAGCAATCGCTTTCTGAAATTGAAGAACAGCTTCAGATGTCGCGCCGCTATTTCAATGCCACGGTGCGGGATTTGAATATTCAGGTGGAATCCTTCCCCAGCTTGTTAATCGCAAAACTGTTCCAGTTTAAAACCGAACCGTTCTTTGAACTGGAGAATCTTGCAGAAGGCGATGTTCCACGGATGGAGTAACGTGATGGCAAGGTTATGGAGGGGAGTGCGCTGTTGCAGCTGGCTCGTTTTACTCTGCTGGAGTGTTCTGGTTCAGGCAAACGCCTCGGATCGGACGTTTTACCCAGGAATCAGTGTTGCACCCAGTGCGAGTTTGTATCAACGGGGCATGGGCGAACGTATTTTACTGTTTGATTCGCAGGCTCGTTTTCAGATGGATGGCTCTATGCAGGTGGAGGAGACCATTCAGGTGCAATCGAACGGTGAGCAGATCAAACGGGGGATATTTCGCACGCTCCCGCTGGTCTGGCACCGGCAGGACGGCAGCACGTTTCTCCTGCAATATCACGTTAAGCAGGTACTGCGTGATGGTGTGCCTGAAAATTACATCCTTGAACAAAATCATGAGCAACTTAAGGTATTAATTGGCAGTGCCGATCGTTTGTTACCGCCCGGAATATATCGTTACCGTATCCAGTATCAGGTGAGTAACCATTTTAGTCGGTTTCCTGAGTGGGATGAGCTGTACTGGAATGTGACGGGCAACGGTTGGAGTTACCCCATCAATAACGTCCGTTTTCGTCTGTACTTACCCGAACAAGACGCATTTCTTACGCCTGAGGGTAAAGACGCTCGTTTGCGCTCCATCGATGTGTATACCGGTCAGCCCGGCGAGAAAGGTCATAATGCGCGTATTTTAGCGGCTGGTAGCATTGAGACTCTTGCCCCGCTGGATAGTGGAGAAGGGCTAACGGTTGTCTACACGTGGCCGCGCAGCATTCTGGCTTCGGCTCCTGCACCACAGGAAGACTCGCTGTTGGGGCATTGGCTTTCGCCCACGCTGAAAAGTGGAATACTGTGGTTTCCTCCCTTCCTGATCGTGGCTTACTACCTGTTTTGGTGGGGTAAACATATCACTCCCCTTAGCTTAACTAAACCTGCGGTCATGCCGTTGTATAACGTTCCCAATGGTATTTCGCCCGGCTATGTGCGTTACCTCTGTCAACGAACCTACGATAACGTCGCTTTCTCCAGTAATGTATTGGATTTGGTCGCCAAGCGTGCAATCGCCCTCACAAAAACCATCCAGAAGCCGAGAAAAACCCACAGTGGCATGACGCCGCAGCGAGAAGAACAGTGGCTCACTCGCTTACCTGACAGCGAGTCTCACAAACTGACGCCTGAGGATAAACAGCTCCTCAGTACCTTGTTTCCCGGCAAGACGAGGAAACTGGATATTACGGTAACTAGCATGCGTTCAGTCCCGATGCAGAAGGCGCGTAAGGCGCAGGAGGAACATTATGAAAAAATGCACCCGACGCTGTTTTTATCGATTGCAGGCGCAGTGAAAGTGGGCATCGCGCTAAGTTTGTTGGTTCCGGTGCTATATGGTTTGTTCTTCAATCTCTGGGCGGCGGTGAGTACGATGATCTGTCTGCCTTTCCTGCTGTTCAGCACGATGTTGTGTCTGCAATTATTGAAATACGCACGCTATTCCGCGCTGCTAAAGAATAGTGAGAAAAGTAAAGCCTCGCTTTTTCTGGTGGTGGCCGGGTTTCTCTTTACGCTGCCTTTTGGCCTCGGACTGTTTCGCTTACTGACCTCATCTCAACTGCCAGATGACTATCAGGGAGCCTTATTGGTCAGTCTGTTATTGTGCCTGGGGTTCTTCTGCATCGTACCGCGTTATACCCAAAAGGGGCTGGATGGTTTGGCTGTCGCTAAAGGGATGACCCTGTACCTCCGTGCCGCAGAAGAACGCCGTTATGAAACGTTGTATCCGCCTGATGAGCGAGTGACTCATTTTGAACGTATGTTGCCTTATGCGCTGGCATTGGGCGTGGGGGACACCTGGGCTAATACATTCGCTCAGTATCTGAAACTCCATCGCATGACCTCTGATGTCTTTTCCCACACGCAGTGGGATGGGTTGTCCCAGTTCAACAACGCATGTAGCGCTTCGTCAAAGACGGTTGTGTATTCCGGTTCTGGTGGTGGAGGCGGTGGCAGTTCCAGTGGTTCCGGTTCCTCCGGCAGGGGATCGTCGGGGGGCGGCTCTGGCGGTGGTGGCGGAGGAGGATGGTAAATATCATCAATACTGATTTTTTGGCTAACGTTTCATCTGCGATAAATAAGGAAAAAAAGAAAAATGACGGATAGCCATTCAAACGAAACCGCGGGATCACTACAACACGAACTGCCTTTGCGGGATGAATCGCTCAAGGTCATCAGCGAATGGTTTGAGGCGCTGGAGAAAAGGGGCGATGTTGATAACGTCGTATCGCGAACCACGCTGCAAGCTGGTATTTATAACGATGTGATACTGGATTATGCGCCGGGCCGGACGTCGATATCCTCTGAAGTGAAAAGTGATGCTGATGGGCTGTCTCCCGGTAGTCGAATCGGGGCGTTGAGCGTCGCGCAAATACAGAAAGAGGTGGTTCCGGTACTGGCTCAGGCTATTGCCCGATGGGTCGAGAAACTGGCAGATACTGCGGTGATTGATTATCGGTTTTGCTTCCGTGCCGTGTTTCCAGCAACGGAAGGTCGCTTGCTGATTACGCTATTTACGTTCACCAACGAGGCGAAAAAACAGCAGCTACTTGAGTCTATTCACGCTTATATCGATCGGCACCTTACCCATGGCAGTGCGCCGACAGACGAGTTGCAAACCTTCTTTCTGGCTCGTCACTTACTTGATGACCAACTCTTTCCCTCGCAGGATATCCGCTGGATCATGACGCAGTTTGAACACATTCAGCAGCGAAACGCAGGGCATGCGGAATTGTCGGAGCATCGGCGCAGGATTGTCCGCGCATTAAGAACGTGGGTCGATCAGCAATTTTTGTTGCACTATTGCGATGTGTCCAAACCCGAATATTTCTTTGAACCAGATATCTATACCCTCAAGCCCGGTATTGCACTGGATTTACAGGATGCACAAACGCTTCACCCCGTTGAGTTAGTGCTCTATGCGGCAGTCATGATTCTGCGTTATGAACCTTCCTACAGTAAGTCCCAGGCACTGGAATATCTGAATATCGCGAAGCAATTGGGTTCCCCGCGTGCGGTCAGCATGATGGAAGAAGGAAGCGGCGCGTTTGAACAAGAACAAATCAATCTGAAAAATGAGTGGGTGGAATGCGTGGCGAATGATGTGTTTTCTACCATCACGGTGCGTGTTCGTCAGGAAAGCGCCGAAGCGTATGAACAGGTGCTGCGTTTCATTACACGTTTACTGACGCTCGGTTTTCCGAAGAGTTACAAGATTGTTCTGAAATCGTCGGTGCGCCAGTATCTTCCCATCAAAGGGCTGGCAAAATCGGATACCCACCGCTTTTTTGCTAACGCGTTGCAGTATGCATCGGCTTCTCCGCTTCTTGAGGACTATACGCGGGCTGCGATTGAGACATTTGAATGGTACGCCGATTCGGAAGGCGAGAAGTGCTGTATGCCGGGAAGCTATGCGGTGTTTGGGTTGGGGCTGACCGATGCAGGGTATTTCCCGCTCGTAAAAGAGTATATGGAAAGCGTGGATGACGAGCACCAATCGGTACACGATGGCTTTATTCGTACGTTTTTCGATAAGCATGGCGTGACGGTACAAAACGTGGCGACGCTGGTTGCCTGTCTGAGCCATGCGACGGAAAGCCTCAAGCTGAATATGCTGCCTGCACTAGAAGATGATGTATTGTTCGGGCAACTGGTCGAAGAAGTGCGGATGCGAAAACCTGCTGTGATAGAACATATTTTGTACCTCATCTGGGGCAATGCCAAGAAGCTCGCCGCACTGGTGAAAAAATCGGAAGCGAAGCGCGGCGCGTTATTGACGTCGCTTATTCAGGCTTCGGCCGAATCCTAAACGTAATGACGATAACGCTGGGTGAGGGTATATGTTGTGCCTCATCCTATGGAGGAACGTATTGATGACCGCTGTTCTGCTGCTGGACTCGCGCGCTGATGAAATCGGCTCTGTCTTACACCATGCTGCACCGGAGCTTGAGCTGATGCTGTCAAACGGTACGGCAGAACAGGCTGCGAGCTGCCCGATTTGGCTGGGGGAACCAGACACTGCAGCGGCATTGCTGGCTCAGGGAGCCAAACCGAAATGGCTACAGTCTACCTGGGCAGGGTTCAAACCGCTGTTGGCCGATGGGTTACCACGTGATTACCGTTTAAGCCGCGCCGTTGGGGTGTTTGGGCAGCCGATAGCAGAATATGTGATTGCCTATATGCTCAGGCATGAGCTGCGTTTGGGGGAGCGGCAAATCAGTCAGGAAGAACGGCGATGGGATCACCGCTTGCCAGGATCGCTGGCGGATAAAAATGTGCTGATCGTTGGTGCGGGAGAGATTGGCTGTGAAGTCGCGGGCTTCCTACGGCCTTTTGGCGTTGAACTGTACGGCATCGTCAGTACGCCAAGGCATCGGACTGATTTTAAAAAGATGATGAATTTGGCTGAGCTACCTGTCGCGATACCGGAGGCCGATTACGTCATCAACCTGCTGCCAGATACGTCGGCGACGACCGACATCTATAATGCCAATCTGTTTGCTGCTATGAAGCCTTCGGCGCTGTTTATTAATGTAGGGCGCGGTAGCGCGGTAGTCGATGATGACTTACGGGCGGCGCTATGTGATGCGCAAATTGCAGGCGCGGTACTGGATGTATTCAGACAAGAGCCGCTACCGTACAACCATCCGTTCTGGAATACGCCGAACCTAACATTGACGGCACATATTGCCGGACCGATGGTGCCGGGGCTGATGGGACGATTATTTCTGGATAATCTTGCTCGTTTCCATGCCGATGATGTACTGCGTGGAGAGGTGGATTTTAGCCGCGAGTATTGAACGCTAAATTAATTACCGTCATATCGATATGGGGGTTGATATCCTGACAAGGCATCTCGCACGTTTCGCCCCTGGTGATGGCACGGCTTCGGAGATCCACCAACGGAACTGGAATAGCAACGGATATAACCAAATATAATTAATAATATCAGGTTCCCGAAATGCTAAGCGGTGTAATGAAAGATCGCTGATGCCTGAGTGGTTGGTCTGTGGAAGCTGGTTCAGAGCTTGCTTCCACTGCGTGGTACTGGCTGAAACCGCACCGAGCGGTTTTCAGTGAAAAGGGCTTGCCACGTTAAGTTGATTGGTACATAATGCTGACCGTTGAATCGTCAAGTGAGTAAATAGTGATTAAATTCATTATGTTACATGTAATTTGACAGGGTTTAAATCAGTTCTACTCTCAGCGCTGTTTTCTGAAGTAAAAGATAATAAATCCGATTCTATGCGGGAATAGCTCAGTTGGTAGAGCACGACCTTGCCAAGGTCGGGGTCGCGAGTTCGAGTCTCGTTTCCCGCTCCAATTTGTGATCTGTAGACTGCTACTGAAGTCTGCAAGTCGTTGAAAATAGGACCTTCGGGTCCTTTTTTCGTTCCAGCGAAGTCTACTGGAATCCGTCTACATCCACGCTTTTTTTAGTCCATTTTTTAGTCCATAAAAAACGGGTGCGTGGGGTTCCGTATTCTTGCTGGGTCGGAGCGAGCCATGGGTCGAGGATCTAGCCTAACTCTTCAAGTTAGGAGCTGGAACTATGGCACTATCAGACATGGCGGTTCACCAAGCCAGGGCAACAGGCAAGGCCTATACACTTGGCGACATCGATGGTCTCTCATTGGCTGTGACCGACATGGGCAGTCGGTCTTGGCACTTTCGCTATTCTTGGGCTGGCAAGCAGAAACGTATGTCCTTGGGGACTTACCCTGAGGTCGGTTTGGGTGAAGCGCGAACGCTGCGCGATCAGGCTCGTGCCCTGCTTGCCAAGGGCATCAACCCCAAGCTCGATCGTAAGCATAAACGGCAGTCTGTACGACTTGCCGATGAGCACACATTCAAGGCTGTGTTTCTTCAATGGGTTGAGCATCGAAAGCTAGAACTCAAAGAGGGGCGCAACAGCACCTTGTCGCAAATCCTGCGTATCTTTGAGCGTGATGTGCTGCCAAGCCTGAGTAAGCTATCTATTTACGACGTTCGTCGTGCCGACTTGCTGAACGTGCTCTCCAAGATTGAGCAGCGTGAGGCGTTCACCACCGCAGAGAAAGTACGCTCCTGGCTCAATCAACTGTTTCGCTTTGCGCAGGTGAAAGTCGAAAGACTGGAGAGCAATCCGGCATCTGACTTGGATGTGGTTGCTGTTCCTGCTCCACCTGTTGTTCACAATCCTTTCTTGCGTTTACCTGAGCTACCCGAGCTTCTGCAGAAAGTGCGACGTTATCGTGGGTCGATCACGACGCAACTTGGAATCCGCTTGTTGCTGCTGACGGGAGTGCGTACAGGTGAGTTACGGTTGGCGACTCCGGAGCAGTTCGACTTGGAACAAGGGCTGTGGATTATTCCTCCGGAAGTGGTCAAGCAGTTGCAGACTGATATACGCAAGAAAGGCAAGCGACCCCAGGATATTCCCTCCTATATCGTACCGTTGTCTATTCAGGCGATTGAGATCGTTCGCTACCTGCTCGAAGAGGTTAGGCCAGCACAACGATATCTTTTCTCGCATCGTAGCGATCTGAAAAAGCGTATCAGCGAGAACACGTTGAACGGTGCCCTCAAGCGCATGGGCTATCAGGATTTGCTCACTGGTCACGGCATCCGTGGCACGATCTCCACTGCACTCAACGAAGTGGGCTACCCCAAAGTTTGGGTGGACGCCCAGCTTTCGCATTGCGATCCCAACCAGGTGAGCGCAGCTTACAACCATGCACTCTATGTCGAGCCCCGACGCAAGATGATGCAGGACTGGGCGGATCGGTTGGACTTGCTGGAGCAGGGAGAAGTAGAAGCGGCCAGTCAGCATCTGACCATTCGCATTGATGGTGTGCCCGTTCTGGATGAAAGCAATGGAGCAGAGGCAATGCTGAAAGATGTGTCACCTGTTATCGGTGGCATTACGCCTCACCGCTTGTCTGCTGTGCCGGCACGCCCTGTGCCTGAACCTGTCGTTGAAATCCCTGTTTCTGACCTGCAGCGTGAGCGGATGGAAATGCTTGCAGCTTATGAAGCACCGCACAACTTGCCAGTCGTTCAGTTTGCCAAACTGGCTGGCAAATCCAAGGAGCAGATTAATCGAGAAATCAAGGCGGGCAAGTTGTTGACAATCAGCCTTGGGAACCGTGGGCAGAGGGTGCCTGAGTGGCAGTTGGTGCCGATGAAACTCAAACTGACGCAGGTTATGATAAAGCAGCTTCCTCATGCTGAGGGATGGGAGATATATCGCTTGTTAACCGAACCTCATTTTGATCTGGATGATTGTGCAGCCATTGATATTGTTACACCGAACAATATGGGCAATGTTGTACAGGTGTTACTGCCATCACAAGCACTTGAGTTTGACAGAAAGGTGTGAGGAGACTTGTGGGGCGCTCGGCTAAGCTATACGCCCTTTGGTCTGGATGAGGGGGGATCGATCATAACGACGCTCGAAGGCACTATATTTATTTACGGTAAATCCAGCTAATGGATAAGATGTGCGTCTAACTACACAACGAGCGATGTCCTATGAAAGATTCTCCTGTGTTAAAACTTCAAGATATGGCTGGCTCAAGCTCTACCAATATTGAAGATTTGCTCTCAAGAGCAAAAATGATATCAGTGAAACTTGGTTTGAAAGATATTTCAGAATGGCTGGAATACGAGCTAAATGGTTATCCTAGCTACGATTTGTTGCCTGGCTATAGAGTTCTAGCAGGCACTCCCATTCGAGCCTTTAATCCTTATGTGGGGTGAATACCTTGTAATCTTGGTAATGTAGCTGATCAATATCAAGAAATGTATGTCTCACTAACCACGGTTCATATAAATAATCCTGTGTCGATGCTGGTTGAATATTCTAAAAGTGAATCTACGCTTTATACGGACACTTGCCTGCATTTATGGCTGATTTTCTACAGAAGACCACTAGTTCCAATTTTCGACTGTGCTGGGAAATAAATCAAACGCAAATCACTAAAATGATATCAAATATCAGATCTAAGATATTGGATTGGTCGTTGTTACTTGAGGGCAAAGGTATTTTTGGTGATGGATTGTTGTTTTCAATAGAAGAAAAGAGGGAGGCGCAGAGCGTGACTTATAATAATACGATTAATAATCATGGTAATGGAATGACCGTAATTGGTGACGTTAATAATGATAAGGGCGTCGTCGGTGGTGCTGTTAGTCATGTAAAACAGAAAAATATTAATGCTGAATTCAGCATTCTTGAGCGCCAACTCAAAGAACATGGTATTGAGGATTCTGATATTCAAGAACTCAAGCAGGTTGTTGAACAGATTCCCAAACCGTCTTCCAAAGAAGAGGTTGAGAAAGGCTTTGGGGCGTGGATCGGTAAGATGACAGGTAAAGCATTTACAGGGGCAATAAAAATTGCTGGAGCAGCAGCACCTGCACTGCTTACTAACTACATCTGCCATCACTATGGTATTCCCGTATAAGTTCCTATCAGTATGAAGAAGAAGTATGCCTAGGTCATTTATTTGCATACCTTTCTTATGTGATAGTGCCTTAATGATGTGGGTTGTCTCTCTGTCGATGCGAATGCATTGTTGTTAATAATGCTTTTGTTATTTTCTGGAAATAAGTAGTGTCGCTGATTTTGTTGGGTAGAGGCATCCCTTGTTTTTCATAATCATTAAATTGATGCAACGCTTATTTCCCTGGTGTGGAACGCAAGTCAATCAACTATTCCTAGTTTTCTTTCCAGTTTATTGCCATCATCATCAAAATACCGACTAGGCCAGATTTCGGCGGGTTCCACGCCGAGTGCATTGGCAATCAGTTGTTCGCCTTTCGGCCAGGAGCGTGTGAGTGCGTTGGCGAGAGTAGATGAGCTTAGCCCGGCTTGTCGGGACAAAGTCGCCAGTGTGGTGTGCTTTTTGCGAAGGCCTGCGATGATATCGGCGTTGTGCCAGTCCTGCTTGTTCATTGTCATATGAAGTAACCCTGAGTCTTACTGCTGGTGGCGATTCAGACAGGGTTTGCACTGCCGGGTATTTGGTCCAAAATTAATATTTTCAGTTTATTCTTTGGGAGATTAATAGTCATAACCTTCCAAAGAGACCGCAGCCTAAAAAACTAACAAAAATTATCAGAATAAACGCGAATCTCAGGCCATTTCTTGCGCAGATCGCAGAACAATCCAACTGTCTGGGTCAGTTTTACAAAGAATCATCATTGTTTCGTGGGGTGCTGAGCAACTTCTTGCTCAAATTTGGCTTAGTAAAAATTTGAGTTAAATAAATTCATAGTAAAAACAATTAGATAAAAATTGGCATGGGAATTGCTATACGGAGTGTGAAGTTATTCAATCCGTTTAACAACACAGTCCGTTCAACAACAAGGAGCATTACTATGCCAACTCCATGCTATATCAGCATCGAAGGGAAAACCCAGGGCAACATCACCGCAGGGGCGTTCACCTCTGATTCCGTCGGCAACATCTACGTGCAGGGCCACGAAGATGAAATGCTGGTACAGGAATTCAAACACGTCGTCACCGTACCAACCGACCCGCAGTCCGGTCAGCCATCCGGCCAGCGTGTGCATAAACCGTTCAAGTTCACCGTGGCGCTGAACAAAGCCGTTCCGCTGCTGTATAACGCGCTGTCTACCGGTGAAATGCTGCCCACTGTGACCCTGAAGTGGTATCGCACCTCCGTGGAAGGCAAGCAGGAGCACTTCTTCTCTACCGTGCTGACCGACGCCACCATCGTGGACATCAACTGCCAGATGCCACACTGTCAGGACCCGTCCAAACTGGACTACACCCAGTTAATCGAAGTGTCGCTGGCTTACCGCAAAATCGACTGGGAACACACCGTTGCCGGCACTTCCGGTTCTGATGACTGGCGTGCGCCGGTCGAAGCGTAATCCTGTTGTATTCAACCCGGGCTTGTCCCGGGTTTTCTGCGTGTACTGTCCTGAGGTCTGATTCTCCAGACCTGAGTGCAGACAACACGATGTTCAAAGCGAGGGAATCAACGTGGCAAACAGTACAGGATTACAGTTCACGGTAACGGTCGGCGCCCTGCCTGCCTCGACCTTTGCCGTGGTGGATTTTCAGCTCAGCGAGGCACTGAACCAGCCGTTTGCCCTGTCGCTGAATCTGGCCAGCCCGTTGCCCAGCATCGACTTTGGTGCAGTACTCGACCAGCCCTGTGAGCTGCTGGTGTGGTACGAAGGCGAACTGAAGCGCCGGGTCAGCGGCATGGTCAGCGCCTTTGCCCAGGGCGACACCGGCTTTCGTCGCACCCGCTATCAGGCAGAAGTACGTCCCGCGCTGTGGCGGCTGGGGCTGCGTACCAACGCCCGTATTTTTCAGGCGCAAAAGCCGGAGGCGATTATCGGTACATTGCTGGAAGAGTCCGGCATTACCGATTATGCCTTTGCACTGCGTCACGACCACGCCCCGCGCGAATACTGCGTGCAGTATCGGGAAAGCGATTTGGCGTTTGTCACCCGACTGGCGGCAGAGGAAGGGCTGTATTTCTTCCATGAGTTTGAAGAGAGTAAACACCGCGTCGTTTTTGCGGATGATGCAGGCGCACTCAGCAAAGGCCCGGAACTGTTCTTCAACCTTGCGACACAGGGCCTGAGCGAAGGCGACTATGTACGTCGTTTCCGCTATGCCGAGGCCGTCAGTACCGCCGAAGTCGCGCTCAAGGATTACAGCTTCAAAACCCCCACCTATGGTCTGCTGCACAGCAAGATGGGCAGCGAGCTAGAACACCAGCGCGAAAGTTATCAGCACTTCGACTACCCCGGCCGCTTCAAACAGGACCCAAGCGGCAAGGCCTTTACCGGCTACCGGCTGGATGCGTTAAGAGCAGGAGCGATGACCGGCTCTGGCGAATCGAATGCCGCGATGCTGATGCCGGGCAGCAGTTTTACCCTGACGGAGCATCCTAACCCGACGCTGAATAGTGGCTGGCAACTGGTTGCCATTACCCACAGCGGGCAGCAACCGCAGGCGCTGGAAGAGGAAAGCGGCGGCGAACCCACCACCTACAGCAACAGCTTTGAGGTTATCAGTGCCAAATCGACCTGGCGCGCCGACCTGCCGTACAAACCGATGGTCGATGGCCCGCAGATTGCCACCGTGGTCGGCCCGGCGGGGGAAGAAATCTACTGTGACGAATACGGCCGCATCAAACTGCAATTTCCGTGGGATCGCTACGGCGCCAGCGACGACCAGAGCTCCTGCTGGGTACGCGTCAGTCAGGGCTGGGCAGGTGGTCAGTACGGGCTGATAGCCATCCCGCGTATCGGCCACGAGGTGATTGTCAGCTTCCTCGAAGGTGACCCGGACCAGCCGATTGTCACCGGCAGAACCTTCCACGCCACCAATCCGTCGCCGTACCCGCTGCCCGCCAACAAGACGCGCACCTCACTGCGCACTTCAACGCACAAGGGGGCCGGGTTCAACGAACTGCGCTTTGAAGACCAGGCCGGGCAGGAAGAAGTGTTCATCCATGCTCAGAAAGACATGAACACAGTAGTGCTGAACAACCGTAAGACCACCATCACGGCTGACCATGAGGAAAGCGTGGGCGGTAATCAGGCGGTGTCGGTGGTGAAAGACCAGTCCACCGAAATCCAGGGGCAACAGGGCATCGCCATCAGCGGCGGTCGCAGCACGGTCATTGGTGACACGGAAGCACAAGATGAGGCGCACGACAGCCTACAGGTGAAAAACAACATTGCCATCCAGTCGCAGAAGGGGGGCATCCTGATAGCGACGGACAAGGGCTTTATTGGTATCGGTGCAGACGGGGTCATCAACATCAAGGGCACTCACATTGTCATCAATGGCCAGCAAATCGACCTGAACTGAACAACAAGAACAAGGACACGTGAACATGTACCAGATGAACGAAGGCACGCTGGCTATTCCTGCGCAGTGGCGTGATGAATCCCTGCACGTTTTTGTCCTGCCGGATGAAACCACTAACCTGGTGGTGAACCGCACCCCGACGGAACCCGGTCAGGCAGCGGAAACGGTTTATGAAAAAACGCTGGAACAGTTTTCTACCCATCTCACGGGTTACAACGAGGTGCTGTCCTGGGAACTGACGCTGGCAGGCGTGCCCGCTCCCGCACTGGAATACACCTGGCAGTCACCGGAAGGGAAAATGCATCAGGTAGTGGTGATGCAGGTGCGGGGTAACCTGTTGCTGACGTTCACCATTACCGCTGCCGAGGTGCTGAGTGATGCCCGTAAAGCGGAGCTGCTGGCCGTGATTGAGACGTTTAATGCGGCTGAACCTGCCACAGCGGAGGATAAGGCTGGCCGCCATGCGTGATGAAATCCTCTCCCGTATTGCACGGGTGGGCGCGATGCACGCGGGCAATCGACCGACGTTACCGCCTGATTTACCGGCACCCGGCAGCGGCTCGCCGCCGACCTCACCGGGCAAGGCTATCAAACACAGCAGCTTTCTGGGGGCGCTGCTTGGTGCGGTGGCTGGGGCGCTGGTCGCCGCCGTCGCGTTTGCCGCTGCCTCTGCTGTCGTTGCCGGCCTGGTATTGTTAACCGGGGTAACGGGCGGAGCAGGACTGGCTCTGGTTATCGGTGCAGCCAAACTGGCGCTTGGATTCGGGGCTGTATTCGCGTTGAGTGGCTTAATCTCCGATGTCAGTCGAAAGACCGCTGCCATGGTAGACAGTGTCATGCCTGCGTCGGGTATGGTCAAAGGTGGTTCAAAGACCGTGTTTGTCGAGGGCAACCCAGTGTCCCGCGCCGAAATCGATGCGGTGCTTTGCGATAAACATAACGGCCCGCAACTGATTGCCCAGGGCAGTGAAACCGTGTTCGTTGAGGGCTACCATGCCGCACGGGTGGGGGATAAAACTGTGTGCGGCGCGACCCTCAAAGAGGGGGCTTCAACAGTGTTCTTCGGCTCCGGTCAGGCTTCGCCGCTCAAGGTTCAGGATGAGTTCAGTGGCTGGCAGAAGGCGCTGATACTCGCGGTGGAGTTTCTGGTGCCCCCCAGCCGGGGCCTGTTTCGGGGACTGGGCAAACTCTTCACTAAAGGGCCGATGGCGGTGCTGAGGGGCATGCAGGCCGGGGCATCATTCGCCCTGAAAGGACTCCGTAGTGCCGTAGAGTGTGCCAAAAATGGTTTTAAGAACAGTAAAGGACTGGCGCGTGTCACCGAATCCGTTCGCGGCTTCCTGAAAGACCCCGTCTATATCGCCAGTGGCGAGGTCATTGAAAAACGCCTCGATCTGGAACTGGGCCAGACCATTCCTCTGTTGTTTGAACGCACCTACCGCTCTGGTAGCCCCCACACTGGCTTGCTGGGACACGGCTGGCACGATAGTTGGAGTGAAGTCGCGACCCTCAGCGACGATAACGGTGACCCCCATGTCACCATTACGCTGGCGCAGGGCTACGATATCGACTTTACTTTCGGGCTCGGTGCCACCGTGGTGTACTGCGCCGAATACCCCGAATTTAAACTGGTCAAGCAGCATAACGGTTTTCACCTGTGGCACCGCGACAGCCAGACCTGGCGTGCCTTTACCGTCAAGCAGGGCGACCAGTTGCTGTTGTCGGCCATTACCGACAACCACCAGAATCGTATCGACTTTCTCCGCGACCCCAAAGGCTACCTGCGTAAAATACGGCACAGCGACAGCATCGAGCTGTTGCTGGTGTGGCAGGGTGAGTTTCTGCGTCAGATACAGCGCATTGATGGCGGCCAGAAAACCATGCTGGCCGAATACCGGCAGGACGAACAGGGGCGACTGGTCGAGGCGGATGCCGCCCATGCCTATCACCTGTTTTACGAGTATGACAACCATAGCCGTCTGACTCGCTGGCACGACAACGATAAAACCTGGGCGCATTATGAGTATGACCTTCAGGGGCGGTGCATTTACACCACCTGTGCTGACGGCTACCTGACCGCCGGTTTTGAGTACCTGACCGACCGCGTGGTGATGACTGACGGACAGGGCCAACGCAGTGAATATGGCTTCAATGACCTCTACCTGATGGCCTGGGAGAAATCCCCACTCGGCCATGTCACCCATTATGAATACGATGACGTCGGCAACCTGCTGCGGGAAATCTCTCCGGCAGGGCGGGTGGTGGAATTTGCCTATCTGGATGATACCGGGCTGGTCAGTACCTTTACCGACGGCAGCGGCCACCAGTGGCACTACCAGTATGACGACCATGAGCGGCTTGTCGGGATTACCGACCCGCTCGCGCGCCACTGGGCGTGGCAGTACGACAGCACCGGTAATCCGCAGAGCCTGACCGGGCCGGACAACAGCGAAGTGTGTTTTGCCTGGAACCGTTACGGCCTGCTGACTGAAGTCAGCGACCAGAACGGTCAGGTACAGGCCAGCCTGTTTTATGACCACCGGCAGCGCCTGATGAGTGCCACGGATGCAGAATCCCGCACTCAGCAACTGCGCTACGACCCGCAGGACCGACTCACAAGCTGGACGCGCCCGGACGGTTCAACCTACCGCCTCGGTTATCGCCGTGCAAGCTGGAAGCTACCGGAGCAACTGCTGCGCCCGGATGACAAGCAAGAGCAACGCCAGTACGACAAACATAACAACCTGCTGAACTACACCGACGGTAACGGCGCAGTATGGGCACAAACCTATGGCGCGTTCGACCTGCTGACCTCACGCACCGATGCGGCAGGCCGCACCTGGCAGTATGAGTACGACAAAGAAAGCCAGCAGCTTGTCTGCGTTACGGCACCGGACGGCAACCGCTGGCAGTGGTGGCTGGATGCAGACGGACGTGTCATACGTGAACGTGACATGGCGGGGACGGAAACCCACTATGGTTACGATGAAGACGGTCACTGCATCAGCCTGCGCAACGGCGAAGGAGAAACCCGCCACTTTCTGTACGACGGGCGTGGACTGCTGATAAAAGAAACCGCGCCGGACGACACCCTGCACTACCGCTATGACGCGGCAGGTCGGCTGACTGAAGTCACGTCCGCCACCAGTCATATCCAGTTGGCGTATGACGAGCGCGACCGTGTGGTAGAGGAGTACAACAGCGGTTCGGTCATCCGACGCCACTATCAGGACGCATCGCACACCGTTACCCGCAGCCTGTACTGGGACGGTGAAGAGGACAGTGCGGCACTGACCAGCACCTTCCGCTATAGCGCGACGGGTGAACTGCGCCAGGTACAGTTGCCGGATGGCGCGGAGTTAACGCTGGCTCATGATGCCGCCGGACGTGAATCTACCCGCCACAGCAATGGCGGTTTTACACAGCAGCGTGAATACGACGCCATGGGCTGGCTGACGCGGGAAATGAGTGGCCAGTCGGTGGACGGTCGCCTGCACCCCACCCAGACGCGGGAATACCTCTACGACGGTGCAGGCAACCTGACCGGCACCCGACGCAACCGCGAAGCGGCTGGCTATCAACTCGATGCCAGCGGACGGGTGCTGTCAGTACTGAGCGGTGGCGCGGGGCGCAGCATCAATACTGAAGAACAATACCGCTACACCCGCAGTGGCCTGCCACAGGACGCCACCCGCCTGACCGACTGGCAGGCCGGACGCCTGACCCAGCAGGATAACACTCACTACCAGTACGACAAGGCCGGACGGCTGATACGTAAACAGGTGGTGCAGCCGGGCTACCGGCCGCAGGTGTGGCACTACCGCTGGGACAGCCGTAATCAGCTTAGAGTCGTGGACACGCCGACAGGAGAACGCTGGTACTACCGCTACGACCCGTTCGGACGACGTATCGGCAAACGCTGTGAGCAAACGCAGGACGAACTCCGCTACCTGTGGGACGGCGACCAGATTGCCGAAGTGCGGCACTATCGTGACAACCAGCTTATCAGCCGCCGCCACTGGGTACATAACGGCTGGGAGCTGCTGGTACAACAGCGGCAAAATACAGACGGCAGTTGGGAAACGGACTTTGTCACCAGCGGCCATAACGGCGAACCGCAGGCCATTTTTAATCCGCAAGGCGAACTGCGCTGGCAGGCTCCGCGTACCAACTTATGGGGCCAGCGCTATACCGATAATATTGAAAAACTCGATCCGGGACTGGCGTTTGCCGGGCAATACCGTGACGCTGAAAGCGGCTTGTGCTATAACAGATTTCGGTACTATGACCCGACGGGTGGATGCTATGTCTCGCCTGACCCGATAGGGCTGGCGGGGGGAGAGAACCTGTATGCTTATGCGCCGAACCCGCTGATGTGGATCGACCCGCTGGGGCTTGCTAAGTGTTCAACCGACAAAACTCGCGTTCGTCATTATACAAACAGGAAGGGGTCTAACGGAATTATGGATAGTGGGGTTATAAAGGCTCAGGATAATAACCGTGTATATGTTGAACCAGCTAAAAATAAACCATTAAGCCCTAAAGATGCAGAATCAAAATATCAAATAAAGCCAGGAAAAGGACGAGACTATATAGAGACAGATGTACCAAATGACTCATTGGAATGGATCACTAATCCTCGCTATCACCGTGAAGAACTTACGATTAAAAGTGATGTTAAACTGGATAATCCTCAGGTATTTAGGAGAAAGTGATATGTTAAAAGAAAACGAAAAAATAACCTTCTCTGGTTCGGAAATTATCGAGGCTATTAAAGAGGTTAACTATATCCTAATTTCACTAAATAAAATAGGTAACCACTATTACAACGAGGCTGAAATATCAAATGAAAGGGTGATTGAGTATAAACTGGAAACTGCTGATTTTATTGATAGAAATGAAATTTGCACAAAACTAGCTAATATAAGAAAAATATTGTCAGAAAAATTTAATGATGAACTTGGCACTGACGATATGGATGATATCGAAAGGGCTACTGAAGAAACCATATACTGGGAAAAGCCAGGGGACTAATGAGTAGGTCGGGAGAATATTATTAATGTTCTCCCGGCCTCATTTTACTTGTCGCTCATTTATAGTTATTTACAGCTTAATCATTCCCCGCCAGTTCCAGCCCGCCGGGAAAACGGTAAGCCAGTGCGTAACAGCGTATTCATCGAACGGCGCAATACTCAGCGCTTGCAGGTCTTGCCAGAGTGCGCGGATATCCTGCGTGGTGATGACAATACAACCCGGCATGATGCGCAGCTTCAGCGGCTGTCCGGTACTGAACCCGGCTTCCTTCAGCCAGTGGCCGCTGAGGTTAATCGCGGGCGTGTCGTGGTTGCCCTTAATCGGTCGATAGTCAACACGGGTAAAACGCTCGTGCTGAGAGATTTTAAAAACGGTGGTATCTGGCGTAGAATGCGCGTCAGCCATGGTAACTACTCCTTTTAGTTGCTTGTGGTTAGCGGCGTTGGTGTGTTGCAATCACGCCAGCGCCGCGTCAGTTCAGACTCAGCCTAATAAGCGCTTTGCCTGATGTTTTAAAATCATGGCATCCAGAATCGATGTGACCGACTTCTGTTCTTCCTCATCCATCTGCTTAACGGCTTCAAACTTCAGCTTTAACTCATCCTGCGGTTCGCGTTCGCCTTCCTCGAAAATCAGCCAGTCAGCCGACACGTTAAAGGTGACGGCAATACGCTTGAGAATGTCTAAAGAGGGCTGCGCCTCACCGGACTCGTAGCGGCGAACCTGCGTCAAATGAATCCCCACTTTGTCAGCCATCTGTGGCTGAGTCAGCCTGTGTTGCTTGCGCAGTTGCAGAAAACGGGTTGAAAAGCTCATCCAGAACATCCCCTGATAATTACCGGTATCGTTCATTTAATAGTATCCAATAAGGTCATTGACAAGGTTTTATAAGGAACATTTTTATGGCACGCATCCCCGAATCCGAGTTGCAGCACCTGAAAGCCGCCGTGCCGTTAGTGGATGTGGTGCGCTCGCAGGGGCGGCAGGTGTTCAAGCGCGGTAAAGACGTCGTGGTGCTGTGTCCGTTCCATCAGGAGAAAAACCCGTCCTGCGTTATCAGCTCGGACAAAAATCTCTATCACTGCTTCGGCTGTGACGCAGGCGGCTCGGTGCTGGACTGGGTGATGAAAACGGAAGGCTTAAGCCTGCACCGGGCGGCTGACCGTCTGCGCGGTGAGCTGGGTGTGGTGCCTGCGGCAGCGCCGTTGCCGACTGTTGGTGATATCGCGGATGAGCAGGAAAGGCAGTCACTGCTGAGCCGGGTGGTTGAGTTCTATCACCACACGCTGCTGAACGCGCCGGAGGCTATCGCCTATCTGGAAAAGCGCCGCCTCAACCATCCTGAGTTAGTCGCGCAGTTCCGCTTAGGGTTCGCTAATAGGACGCTGGGCTACCGTCTGCCCGCGAAGAAGCTGAAAGACGGCGCAGCGGTCAGAGGCCAGTTGCAGGCCATCGGCGTGATGCGCTCATCCGGCCATGAACATCTGGCGGGGTCGTTAGTCGTTCCGGTTATCGATATGAACGGTCAGGTGCGGGAGATGTACGGTCGTAAGGTGGGCAGTGAGTTACGCAAAGGCACGCCGCTGCATCTGTATCTGCCGGGCGCACATGGCGGGGTGTGGAACGAGCAGGCACTGGTTGCCAGTAAAACGGTCATCTTATGTGAAGCGCTTATCGATGCGATGTCGTTCTGGGTGGCGGGCTACGGCGGCGTATGCGCTGAAACTGCTCCAGTCGGACGGAGAGTTAACCATCGCCAGTACGGGTAAGGATGATACGACGGGAAACCTTGTCACCAAGCAATACACGGTAAAAGGTCCCGTCATGTTGATGCTGACCACCACGGCCATCGACGTGGATGAAGAACTGTTAAACCGCTGTCTTGTTCTCTCGGTGAACGAGTCCCGTGAACAGACTGAGGCAATCCACGCCTTGCAGCGGCATAAACAGACGCTGGAAGGGTTGCTGATGGAGAACGAGAAAGGCTATCTCACCGAACTGCACCAAAACGCCCAGCGGTTACTGAAACCGTTAAAGGTGGTGAACCCGTTTGCCTCACAGCTTACGTTCCTGAGCGACAAGACGCGCACGCGCCGTGACCATATGAAATACCTGACGTTAATCCAGTCTATCGCGCTGTTGCACCAGTATCAGCGGGAAGTGAAGACGGTGGAGCACCGAGGAACGGTCATCGAATATATCGAGGTTGAACGGTCGGATATCGTGCTGGCCAACAAGCTGGCGCATGAAATCCTTGGTCGCACACTGGATGAAATGCCGCCACAGACGAGGAAGCTGCTGCTGCTGATACAGGGCTGGATAAAAGAGAGCGGCCAGCCGAAAACGGAATACCACTTCACCCGCAAACAGCTACGGGACGCGGTGCAGTGGGGCGATACGCAACTGAAAATCCACCTTGCCCGGCTGGTTGAACTGGAATACCTGATGCTGCATAAGCGCGGGCTGACGTTCTGCTATGAACTGCTGTTCGATGGTGATGCTCAGTCGGATAACGCGTATCTGTGCGGGCTTATCAATATACCGGAAGCGTCCCCGGAAACGGTAAAAATAACAGAGAAAGATAACTACGACTCCGCCCGGTCGGGGGGAAATGAAAAGCGGTCGGCTTCTGGTCGGGGTGCGGTCGGCGGTCGGTCGGATAAGGCTATCACCACTAAAGCCAGTGCTGGAAAGGGTTCTGTGCCATCCGGTCGGGTTAACGGCAAAAGCACTGTTCCGGCAACACACGGTAAGCCCATCGTACCGTAGTTCCCTTCCCCCTCTCACGCAGGACGCGCCGCCATGACCAAACCCAATCCATCCAGCCCGAAAACCCCTTACCTTAGCCGCCAGACGCAGACGTTACGCCAGCACACCGGGCATTACCTTGACCGCCTGAACGCCGCAGGCTACAGCGCCCGCACGCAGGAGAGCTACCGGGAGCGGCTGCTGCCGTTCGTGGCGTGGTGTGAGGACAGAGGGTTGCAGTATGCGCCACAGGTGAGTCTTGCGGTGCTGGAAGGGTATCAGCGCTGGCTGCGGGGTTATCGCAAGGCAGACGGTCACCCGTTAACGGCAGGCAGTCAGTTAAACCGTCTGACGGGTATCCGTATGCTGTTCCGCTGGCTGCTGAAGCGGCACGTTATCCTGTATAACCCGGCAGAAATGTTGACGTTACCGAAGGAAGAGAAACGGCTTCCGGCGCAGGTGCTGAGCGTGGAGGAAACGGGAGGCGTGTTGCAGTCGGTGGAGAGCGGGACGGTTCTCGGGCTGCGTAACCGGGTGATACTGGAAGTGTTGTGGAGCAGCGGCGTTCGCCGGGCGGAAGCAGTGAGCCTGATGCTGAATGATATCGACCTGAGCCGGGGCGTGATGGTGGTGCGTCAGGGCAAGGGGAATAAAGACCGGGTGGTGCCGCTGGGAGAGCGGGCATGTAAGTGGCTGGTACGCTACCTGAATCATGCGCGGCCAGAACTGGCGAAACGCTATGACAGCGGGCACCTGTTTATCAGCCACCGGGGAAAAGGACTGGCGCGGGTGACACTGACGCAGATGGCAGGGAAAGCTATCCGTGAAACGGGACACCTGGATAAACCGGGGGCGTGCCATGTGTTCCGGCACTCGATGGCCACGCAGATGCTGGAGAACGGCGCAGACACGCGGCACATACAAGCCATCTTAGGCCATGAGAAGCTGGAGACGACGCAAATCTACACGCGGGTCGCCATCGGTCACTTGCAGAAGGTGCATGAACAGACGCACCCGACAGAGCGGAAACAGAAAGCCCGGCGTAAACCGGACAGCACCAAAAAGTAGCTCGTTCCCTTCAACATCGCGGTACGGTGCAGGGCAAACGCTGCGCCGTCCGTGGCGCACCGCTTGCCTTATGTGGCTAAGGCGCTCCGGCGGTAAATGTCGCCCGGCCAGCGCCAGCCAACGGCGTTCTCTGCACTCAACGTTGCTGGCCGAACGTCATTCAACATAATGTGGCATTACGCGAAAGCCGCTGAACGCGGCCAACGCGTAACACACATTATATCTGCGCCGGTCAGGGTAAGGGCGCACTGCGGTCTTCCTCGGCAAAGGCGTGCGGCTGACCGCCGGGGTTCGGCTCTCTGGCGCGGTGTGGCGCACAGCTCGCCAGCTCGCTCTGCTGCGAACATCAGCATCCTTCCCTGGCTCTGACGGTGTGGCCGCCTTCCCTGGCGGCGCTGGCATCGGTGCCAACCTTCAGCAAACATCAACGTCAACATCAACGCCAAAGCGGAAGCCGTTCCTTCGTCACGGCGCTTAACGGCTTAATGCCCGCCCGGCTGCGTCTGGCTACGCGGGGTCGCAGTCACAGGCTCCTTGCTCCTTCCCCGCTCGCCAGCTTCCGCATCCCGCCCCGGTGTGGCGTGGTCATGCAAACCCGCCGCTCTCTCCGGCACCGTGCAACAGAGCGTCGCAGGCCGACGCTTGCGGACTCTTTGCTGCCCGCACCCGCAGAACCCGCACGGCTTCCCCAACCGAGTTGCGGAAGCCGTGCGGGTTGAGGTGGTAAACCCCGAAAGACAAAACGACTAATGGCAGCGGCTGTCGCCGCTGCTATGATGTGGCTTAGGCAGACAGGGAAGTCACAGCATGGCGGTAGCGTGTCCGGGGGTAAAAGTGCGTGTCGGGGTGTTCGGGTTACGGGCGTGTTAATGTGGCCGAAAACGCTTCCTGAAAAGCCTGCCACTTCAACAGGTTAAGTGCGCTAAAAAGTACGACGAACCTCTGGTAATCCCTATGACCCGATAGGGCTACTTGGTGGGGAGAGTAACTACGGGTATGTTCAGAATCCGGTCTGTTGGATCGACCCATTCGGGTTGGCTGGGTGTTCCAAAGAGTTAGCACAAAGAAAAGCACAGGAACTTCGTGATAGTGCTACATCAAATACACAAAGAAGTAAGTTACCCAGAGCAACATCGGCGGTAGTCGATAAGGCTACAGGTAAAGTCTATTTTGGATTCAGTGGGCGACCTCTTCCTAATTCTATTCACCCCCATTTGGCAGAAAGAATGCCTAAATAGCTTTGCATATTACCGCTCCACTTTGGTCAGTCCGTGCTGATTACCCGGAAACGGTGAGGCGGCCTTCATAAACTGAGTAACACGGTTGAGTAATTGCCACATATACCGACATTGATGATTACGCGTTACCGTTTCATGTAACGACAACCATAGCCGCTCTATCGGGTTTAGCCACGGAGAATAGATTGGCAAAAACAGTATCCTGAACTTTTTATTACCTGCTAACCATCGTTCGACCTTGCGGCTTTTGTGAATGATATAATTGTCAACCACCAACGTTATCGTTCTGGCCCGCCGATATGTTCGTTTCAATATTACTAACAGATTGATAAATAAGTCAGAGTTCTTACTGCTGCCGCTGACATAATGGACTTGTCCTGTCCCTGCATGCAGCGCGCCCGCCAGGTAATGTTTTTGATTTATCCCCGGCGTGGCGATGCGTTTTTGCTGTCCTTTTAGACACCAGTCCGAGCCAATTTTCGGGTTTAAATCGATATCGACTTCATCTTGATAAAACACCGGATTATCAACCGAGTTTTGCACCAGAGCTTGCTCGATGGCTGTCCGTTTTTCCTCATATTGAGGGTCTTTTATCTTCAGTGTCGGCGCGGCTCTGCGCCAGACAAGGCCAGCCTGTCGCAGGTAGCGGTGCAATGTGACGGGATGAAGCGAGATATCAAAAAGCCGATTAACGACAAGCGCCAAAAGTTCGGTACTCCAGCGGGAGCGCAGCCAGCCGAAATCCTGTGGTGAACGCTGCACAAGAAGCGGCAGAATGCGCAAGATATCATCAACCGGCCACTGTGGCTCACGACCGGGCTTGAGACTTTTTAATCCATTAACACCATATAAAGTAAACAAATTAATCCACCGACCTACCGAGGAACGAGCCGCACACAATATTCTGGCGACCTCAGTAACGGTCATTCCTTGATGCAACATGAGCATCGCCATCAGTCGGCGAGCGTGGTTTTTATCATGAGTTTGTTGAGCTTCTCTTTTCATAAGACGTCGTTCTTCATCAGGGATAAATGCTATGATCGGCATAACTCAGTCCGGTTAGTGATGTGGGATATTTGGCGATTGATCAGATCGCTTAAATCGGACTGAGTTCCCTTCGAGTGATGTGATGGACGTCCCTCCTCAACATAATCCTGCCACACTTATGTTGAGCCGTCCCATTTATAGAGGAACAACATCATGAACACGATAAAAGTCGTCGGTATCGATCTGGCTAAATCCGTTTTTCAGCTTTGTGTCTGGATGAATGATGGGACCGTTGCCTGGAATCGAAAAGTTTCTCGCAGCAAGCTGTTAGATACTGTTCGTCAATTCCCGCCGGATACACTTATCGCAATGGAAGCTTGTGCAACCTCGCATTACTGGGGGCGGACTTTCCAATCCATGGGATACGCCATCCGGCTCATTCCAACCCAACATGTAAAGGCGTTAACTCGTCATCAGAAAAATGATGCCAATGATGCTCTAGCAATATGTGAGACGGCATTTCGTCCGGGGATTCACTTTGTTGCTGTAAAAACTCTTGAGCAGCAAGATATCAAAGCGCTGCGTTGTGCCCGTCAGTTGATGGTCGAACAGCGCACCGCCGCCGCCAATCAAATTCGTGCTCTGGCCGCTGAGCAGGGCTTCGAGTTCCCGGTTGGGATACACACTTTGCAACAGCGATTACCCGATTTGATTGAAGATGCGGAAAAGCCTGTGTCTCCGGTATTACGCCATTTGCTTTCCACTTTATTGGAAAACATCCACACACTGAATGAATATATTCGTTCAACAGAATATGAAATCGCAGCATTGTGTCAACAGCAACCCCGGTATCGAGCACTGATGACTATACCGGGTGTTGGCCCGCTCATCGCCGCCGCTTTTTTAAGTGAGGTTGATGCAGAACAATTTGCTAACGGAAGACAACTTTCCGCCTGGTGTGGTCTGGTTCCCCGGCAACATAGTTCCGGCGGGAAACACATCCTCACTTCGATGACTAAAAATGGTAACTGCGACCTTCGGACACTCATCATTCATGGAGCCAGAGCGGTCATGCGCTGTGCCCAAAAGCGGGATGACCGTCTTGGAAGATGGCTTAATCATGTCACTGAGCGACGGGGAAAAATGAAAGCCACCGTGGCGCTGGCAAATAAGTTAACACGTATTGTCTGGCGGTTGCTGTCTGAACCGGTTGATTTCAATATGGATAAGGCATTTGCGATGAAGTAATGATTTAGTTCGGCACAAAGTAAAAGATTTCCTGAGTTTGCAGGCACTGATGAGAAAACGGTAAACCAACCCTGTAATAACCTGAAGTAGATCCAGGTAGAAAATACCGGTCAAGTGATAAGGAAACAGGGTGCGGATGACATCATGGCGCGGGAAAATTTTCCCAAAAAGACGCCGGATATATGACAGCAAACCGTATCACGTCAGTACTTGTACGCCACGGGACGTCCATATATGATCTACTATTTTGCAAAGCTATTTAGTCCTAGCTTAGAAAGATGGCCTGTTCAAAATTGTGCAGAATTCAAAGGTGTGAATCAGGCTTTGCTGGATGGAGCGAGGTTAGAAAATTTGGAGGTTCATACAGTGAAAACTATATCAGGCGAAGCATTCCCAATGTGTTCTAATTGTCAAACTACCATATTTGGTACGATAGTTACGAGTGGGTAATTATATGAATAAATTAGTTGACCTAGCGGCAAAATATGGCGAAATAAAAAGACAGGATACTAACTTGGCTAAGTGCTTGGCAAGCATAGGAAATTTTGGCCATTCTGTTTCAGATGGATTGATTTCGTTTTTACAGGAATATAACGGTTTTCAAGGATATCACTCTGCTTACAAAGATAATAATAGGTCTAGTAAGTTTTTCTATATAGACCCCGAAAAAGCTATCTTGGAACTATACAAGGAACAAGTTGAAAATTATGAAAAAATAACAGAATGTCCTTTAGTTCCTATTGGTGAATGTGATAACGGATACATTATCCTCATGTATGGTGATGATGTTATATACGGTGTTTTTGATGAATACATATATAAATATGGGAAGGACATTGAATCTTGTTTTGATGTTCTAATTAATGGTAAGGAAGCTATCGAAATTAATTAAAAATAACGCCGGAAGCGGTCCCAACGATCCTTCCGGCTTTATTTTACCTGCTGTTTAGTACAACGATCAGACATTAATCTCCGTCTCGATCACTATCCTTCCCCGTTCCACCGTAACGGTAATCGGCATCCCCGTCATAAAACCCGACTCTTCCAGCCAGCGGCCTTTAAGGTTAGTCGCCGACGGCGGGTTGAGTGGTGGAATTTGCCTATCTGGACAACAGCGGACTGGTCAGTACCTTTACCGACGGCAGCGGCCACCAGTGGCACTACCAGTATGACGACCATGAGCGGCTTGTCGGGATTACCGACCCGCTCGCGCGCCACTGGGCGTGGCAGTACGACAGCACCGGTAATCCCCTGAGCCTGACCGGGCCGGACAACAGCGAAGTGCGTTTTGCCTGGAACCGTTACGGCCTGCTGACTGAAGTCAGCGACCAGAACGGTCAGGTACAGGCCAGCCTGTTTTATGACCACCGGCAGCGCCTGATGAGTGCCACGGATGCAGAATCCCGCACTCAGCAACTGCGCTACGACCCGCAGGACCGACTCACAAGCTGGACGCGCCCGGACGGTTCAACCTACCGCCTCGGTTATCGCCGTGCAAGCTGGAAGCTACCGGAGCAACTGCTGCGCCCGGATGACAAGCAAGAGCAGCGCCAGTACGACAAACATAACAACCTGCTGAACTACACCGACGGTAACGGCGCAGTATGGGCACAAACCTATGGCGCGTTCGACCTGCTGACCTCACGCACCGATGCGGCAGGCCGCAGCTGGCAGTATGAGTACGACAAAGAAAGCCAGCAGCTTGTCTGCGTTACGGCACCGGACGGCAACCGCTGGCAGTGGTGGCTGGATGCAGACGGACGTGTCATACGTGAACGTGACATGGCGGGGACGGAAACCCACTATGGTTACGATGAAGACGGTCACTGCATCAGCCTGCGCAACGGCGAAGGAGAAACCCGCCACTTTCTGTACGACGGGCGTGGACTGCTGATTAAGGAAACCGCGCCGGACGACACCCTGCACTACCGCTATGACGCGGCAGGTCGGCTGACTGAAGTCACGTCCGCCACCAGTCATATCCAGTTGGCGTATGACGAGCGCGACCGTGTGGTAGAGGAGTACAACAGCGGTTCGGTCATCCGACGCCACTATCAGGACGCATCGCACACCGTTACCCGCAGCCTGCACTGGGACGGTGAAGAGGACAGTGCGGCACTGACCAGCACCTTCCGCTATAGCGCGACGGGTGAACTGCGCCAGGTACAGTTGCCGGATGGCGCGGAGTTAACGCTGGCTCATGATGCCGCCGGACGTGAATCTACCCGCCACAGCAATGGCGGTTTTACACAGCAGCGTGAATACGACGCCATGGGCTGGCTGACGCGGGAAATGAGTGGCCAGTCGGTGGACGGTCGCCTGCACCCCACCCAGACGCGGGAATACCTCTACGACGGTGCAGGCAACCTGACCGGCACCCGACGCAACCGCGAGGCGGCAGGCTATCAGCTCGATGCCAGCGGACGGGTGCTGTCAGTACTGAGTGGCGGCGCAGGACGTGGCGTCAATACCGAAGAGCAGTATCGCTACACCCGTAACGGGCTGCCGCAGGACACGACAAGGCTGACCGACTGGCAGGCCGGACGCCTGACGCAGCAGGACAGCACCCACTACCAGTACGACAAGGCCGGGCGGCTGATACGCAAACAGGTGGTGCAGCCGGGCTATCGGCCACAGGTGTGGCACTACCGCTGGGACAGCCGTAACCAGCTTAGAGTCGTGGACACGCCGACCGGAGAGCGTTGGTTCTACCGCTATGACCCGTTCGGACGACGTATCGGCAAACGCTGTGAGCAGACCCATGAAGACATCCGCTACCTGTGGGACGGCGACCAGATAGCCGAAGTGCGGCACTACCGCGACAACCAGCTTATCAGCCGCCGTCACTGGGTACATAACGGCTGGGAGCTGCTGGTACAACAGCGGCAAAATACAGACGGCAGTTGGGAAACGGACTTTGTCACCAGCGGCCATAATGGTGAACCGCAGGCCATTTTTAATCCGCAAGGCGAACTGCGCTGGCAGGCTCCCCGCACCAACTTATGGGGGAAGCGTTATACCGATAATATTGAAAGTCTCGATCCGAGACTGGCCTTTGCCGGGCAATACCGTGACAGCGAAAGCGGGCTATGTTATAACCGTTTTCGCTATTATGATCCGAGTGGTGGATGCTATGTCTCGCCTGACCCGATAGGGATAGCGGGCGGGGATAATAATTATGCTTACGCGCCTAATCCTATTAGTTGGGTTGATCCATTGGGGTTGGCTGGGTGCTCTGTACTTGATGATATTATAAAAGACGCAAATAAAGTGGCTTCACCGGGTGGTGGAATTACATCAAAACAGGCTCAAATATTGCGGAATAATCTTCCAGTCATTCAGAGGCGTACTGTTTTCCAAAACCAAATGGCTAGAAAAGAGTTTGTAAAAAGCCAAGATTATTTAATGAGACAATGGGAAGCTAATATGGGAGTGTCGTGGCCGAAAGGAGCTACACCACATCATATAATTCCGTTGGAGAGTGGAGGGGCAAATAAATGGTGGAATTTAATGCCAACAAATGGAACATTGCCGAACCATTCACTTCCCGGAATACCCGGCCCTCATGCTGCTGGGGGAACGCTTCGCACAACGATTCAACAAGGGCGCAAAGCTTTACCCCCTGGAACGATAACCGATTTAAGGCTGCCATATGGTTGATATAACTGAAGAGATAAAAAAAATAGAAGCTGCTAGCTTTTTCTCTCTCATGGGAATTAACAACCTCCATGAAGGAGATGTGATATTCATTGAAAATGTAAGAAAAGTATTTATTGAGCCATCAGATGCTGATTTTAAAGGGTTCTATAAAAAAACCGAGTGGCTTCCTACTTCACCCACTCAAGATGATCCATTTTATAAGAAACAAGCTAATCCAAAAGATCTTATTGAATTACGTAAAGAGATAAATAAACGTATAATATCCGCAACAAGAGAGCTTAATAAAATTGATTTTATCTCCCCCCCTCATGATTTTAGTGTTGCAGCAAGAAATGCAATTTGTTTTGCTTTTAGGCAACTGATTACAGAGAGGTATTTTTCTCTTGGTAACAGGTGGGAAAGGATTACTGATATTTATTACTCAGGCCATTGGCCTGTAGGTTTTGCAAAAGAAAGATATATAGTTATTTAAACAATAAGCCGGAAGCGATCCCAACGATCCTTCCGGCTATTTTTTACCTGCTGTTTAGTTCAACGATCAGACATTAATCTCCGTCTCAATCACTATCCTTCCGCGCTCCACCGTCACGGTGATCGGCATCCCGGTCATAAACCCCGACTCCTCCAGCCAGCGGCCTTTAAGGTTAATCGCCGATGGCGGGTTGGGCTTGCCGTTTTGCGGGGCGTATCCCACAGTGTAGTAACGTGCTGTTTTTTCCACCGCACTCACCGGCACTTTCAGCTACAACGCGGCGGGTGAACTGCGTCAGATACTGTCACCAGACGGTGTGGAGCTGACGCTGACTCACGATGTCGCTCGTCACAGAAGCGCGAATACTGAAGAACAATACCGCTACACCCGCAGTGGCCTGCCGCAGGATGCCACCCGCCTGACCGACTGGCAGGCCGGACGCCTGACGCAGCAGGACAGCACCCACTACCAGTACGACAAGGCCGGGCGGCTGATACGTAAACAGGTAGTACAGCCGGGCTACCGGCCGCAGGTGTGGCATTACCGCTGGGATAGCCGTAACCAGCTAAGGGTTGTTGATACCCCAACGGGAGAGCGCTGGTACTACCGCTACGACCCGTTCGGACGGCGCATCGGCAAGCGCTGTGAGCAAACGCAGGACGAACTCCGCTACCTGTGGGACGGCGACCAGATTGCCGAAGTGCGGCACTACCGCGACAACCAGCTTATCAGCCGCCGCCACTGGGTGCATAACGGCTGGGAGCTGCTGGTACAACAACGCCAGAATACGGACGGTAGCTGGGAAACGGACTTTGTCACCAGCGGCCATAACGGCGAACCGCAGGCCATTTTTAATCCGGAAGGCGAACTTCGCTGGCAGGCTCCGCGTGCCAACTTATGGGGCCAGCGCTATACCGATAATATTGAAAGTCTTGATCCGGGACTGGCGTTTGCCGGGCAATACCGTGACGCTGAAAGCGGCTTGTGCTATAACAGATTTCGGTACTATGACCCGACGGGTGGATGCTACGTCTCGCCTGACCCGATTAGTGTTTTGGGTGGTGATAATAACTATGGATATGTATATAACCCGATGGGTTGGGTTGACCCATTTGGGTTGGCAGCATGCGGGGCTGGGTCTGGAGGAAAAGGTCTCGGTGGGCATCAGGCTGTCGATCGTGCTGCTGGTGAGTTGAATGCGGCAACGCAAAGAGCGGCTCGTCTTCTTGATCGTGGTGGGCATATGAATACTGCATGGGGAAAAATTCACCAGAAATGGGCTAATAATACCCATGTGCCTCAGTGGCTTAAGAACGTATCACGAGGAAATGCTATTCAGCAAATGACAGACAAGTTAACTGTGGATAATAGATATCTTAAAGATATTGTCCGAAATAGGACAGGGGAATGGTGGGGAAGTTTGCGGCCTGATTATCATTTAGAACTTCCGGGTGGAAAGGTTGCAGTGTTTGATATAACAACGCCAGGTCAGGCTCCTAAGATATCAAAATATAACGTTAAAGGCGTGACGGACTGGCTGATTAATATTTTATATTAAGTGAGGGTGTATGACAGGAAAGTTGAAAAAAGAGCTCATTAATCGATGGTCTAATGAGTTGAGTTTTGAAATAAATCGTAATCTAAAAAAAGAAGATTGGAGAGATAAGAATGTAGAAAATTCAAAATGGGGAACTCAACCCTTTGGGTTGACGGATGAGGGGAAAGTGGATTTTAGAGGGTTTTCTTTTAGGGAGCCTATTCGCTATCATTTAATAAAGGATGTTGATTTTTCATATTCAAAAAGCATAAGTGGAAATAAAGACGAGTATGGTCCATCGCGAGGAGTTACGGGATTTATTGATTCTATTTTTGATAGTTGTAAATTTGTTGGTTCGGTCTTGCCTGCAAATTTATCTGAGCGTTTTAGTTATTGTGACTTTAGTTGTGTGGTGTTTAATTCAACTAGAATGAATTCAGATTTTAATTTTTGTATTTTTGTTTCTTGTAAGATGAAGGATGTAGTGATTAGAGGGAAAAGATTTTTGGGTTGTGATTTTTCTAAGGCTGATTTGTCTAAATCTAATTTTTATTCTTGTTGTTTTGAAGATTGTGTTTTTGATGATGCAAAGCTAAATGGCTGTAATATATCGGGAAGTACGTTTGTCAGCACTAGACCATCTGATGCCCAAATAGCAAGCTGCTCCGTGGCAGATAAAATAAAGTTTCAGTAAATAATGATAACGTATTTTAGGGTTGGTTCTCTACTGCAAAAAATTAGCATAAAAAGCATATATATAAGGACAAGGTATGTCACTGTCTAACCCGGATGATTGGAAAACTGTCTTGTCTGTATTGGCGCTTGTGCTATCGATTGTGTCATTTATGTTCACACGAAGAAGCTGGCTTCAGTCAAATCGCCCGATAGTATCAGCATCAGTCGAAACCCATGCCGGTGGCAATGAATCAATTGCCTACAACTTAGTGCTAAGTAACACTGGAAATCGACCTGCTATAAATGTTCGCATTCGCGTTAAAGAAGTTGAGATTGACGCGTGTATATCCGAATAGGTTAAAAATCATAAAAATACGAATTCTATATATTCTGACGTGATGAGGTGTTTCTCGGATGACGGCGAGATTCCATTGCTGTTGAACGGAAAAAGTATGGTTAATTCGTTTGGTTATACCTGCGCTGATAAACAAAAATTTTGGCTCTATGGAGTCAGTCTGCCTGTAGAAATCAAATATTGTGATTTGGATGGACGAAAGTATAAGTCAAAACAAACAATTAGAATTAAAGACTCGGAAGGTTTTGCTGGCGGAATTTGGCAGTCATCAGCTAATTAATATTCAAAACTTGATCAAGCTCACTCCATGCTTGCTGCTTTCCGCAGTGAGAATTGTTTTTTGTGCCATCTGTAATCTGTCTGAAATACAGGTTATGCTATTTGCAATAAATTTACCCCACTATTCC
The DNA here is from genome assembly GCF_037076465.1 of Pectobacterium araliae. Taxonomy (NCBI): domain Bacteria; kingdom Pseudomonadati; phylum Pseudomonadota; class Gammaproteobacteria; order Enterobacterales; family Pectobacteriaceae; genus Pectobacterium; species Pectobacterium araliae. The sequence continues at coordinate 530,985 of NZ_AP028908.1, forward strand.
AGTTTGTCTCTGAGGTATGGATTGTAGATGGCTTTTATGTTCGTAAGGCTGTTAATTATTAAGTGTCAAAATAATAATGACGATGTTGGTTGTTTTTCAATTTTTGGTGAGTGACTTTTATTGATGGAAAGTGTTCCTGTGTTTCATGGGCGGCGATGCTTAGAGGTTTGCAAGTAAAATACAATCAATTCGCTCGGGTGGATAAATTATTTTATAAACGTAAAGGAATAAAAAATACGGCAAGGAGGTGGTGATGTCTGACAGCAAAGGATTGCCGAAGGGGGAACAGCGGAGTAAAAGCGGTGAAAAGTCGGGGCAGATATCCCGGCTTGATCTGGCATTGACGCTGGCTGCCCAGAACTCTGAGGCTGATTTATGTGACTGGCTTGTGTCCATGGTGGAGTCTTACTTGCAGCCCCAGGGAGCGATACTGGGGTTAGCTGATAACAGCGGCAGGCAACTCTTGTGCCAAGGCTCGGTGGCAGATGAACCCATTGTGATGGCACTTGATGTGGATGATTTCAGCCACCCATTGGCCTATGCCCTGCATGAGAACAAGGCACATGTCTGGCCATCGTTGAATGGTGGTGCGGGTATTGAGCATCTGGCCTTTCAGCAGATGCTGTCGGAGCTGGGATCAGCGTGTGGGCTGTATGCCATACCGGTGTTATCGGATAGCGGCACTGTGCTGGGAACACTGGCGCTGCTGGATACACCAGAACGGTTACAGCAATGGCACGATGGTGGGGAATGCAAAAAGCTGGTTCAGATATTCTGCAACCAGATGGTACTTTTGCGCCAGCGCTCGGGAGGGCAGCATGAGCAGTCAATGCTCAGTGCGTCTATCAAACGCGCTCGGGATGAGGCGTGTCAGCAGGCTCTGATAAAACGCATACAGGATGTGTTGATCGGTCAGTCGTCATATATGAGGGCGCTGCAACAGAAGATCGGGCAAGCGGCTGGGCATTCTTTGTCAGTATTGATTCTGGGTGAAACGGGTACAGGCAAGGATGTGGTAGCCCGCCTGCTGCACCAATGCTCCGTCAGGGGCGATAGGCCTTTTGTGGCGATTAACTGTGCCGCGATCCCCGATAATCTGATCGAAAGCGAGTTGTTCGGCTACCAGAAAGGGGCGTTTTCTGATGCCCTGAGCGACAAGGTTGGCTTGGTGGCGCAGGCTCATGGCGGCACGCTGTTTCTGGATGAGGTCGGGGATATGCCGCTTGCCATGCAGGCCAAGTTACTGAGGGTGTTGGAGACCCGGTGTTTTCGTCCTCTTGGCGCAGCGCAGGAAGTGCATTCGGATTTCCGGCTGATTGCCGCCACACATCATTCGTTGAAAAAGCGCATAGCAGATGGTGCATTCCGCCAGGATCTCTACCACCGGTTGTGCCAGTGCGCATTGGATGTAGCGCCGCTGCGCGAACGTACAGAGGATATCCCGCTGTTGTGCCGCTACTTTATCGCGCAGTGCTGTGAACGGGAGCAGAAAGCAGCGGTGACGCCGGAGCCGTCATTTCTGCGTCAGTTAATGCAGTACGCCTTTCCTGGCAACGTGCGGGAACTGCGCAACCTGCTGGAGGTTGCTTGCGCTCACACCTTATCCGGTCAGCAGGTCACCATGCAGGCACTGCCACCCGAGGCGCAGAAACGACTGGCAAGTGAACGGATGCAGGGAGAGGATTTTCAGCACATAGCGGATTTGCGTCTCGCAGTGCGTGTACAGGAGGCCGCTATCTTGCAAGCGAGGCTACGGCAGTTCGGTGGCGACCGTCAGGCGGCCGCAGACAGTCTGAATATACCCAAGCGTACGTTTAATCGTAAATGTCTCAGGTAGGGGATCAGGTATTGACGGTATTGTGCCAATGCGTTTTGAGAACGGGGAACATGTGTAGCGTGGTGCCGGATTGCATAATTAAGCTGGCTTGTTCTCCAGAAGCGTTAAGTATGGATTATTGGGTGGTTGCTCCGCGAAGACGCTTGACGGCTCTGTGAGTAGGTAACCGTGCAACCGCCGGGTCTTTCTTGGCCCTGTCACCTGACATGTCCAGATGTTCAATCCGCTGGGCTGTTTGCGATGCACCTGGTGCTTTTCGAAGCGCTTTTGAATCCATTGCCAGTCCTGTAAACCCTCTTGTTTTGCCATGGTGGCAATTGTTGGGTGCTCCTGCGCATAGCGTTGAAAAATCCCTGGACTGACAAGATAGACCGTGTCGTCCACGGTATGCACCATTGCTTTGGCGTCGTTGATGATGAGCTTGCGTGATTGAACACCTTCCCTCAGCCAGACCATGAAGTGTTCGCTCGAAAGCGGTTTGACAGGCACTGGCTGTGATGATGTATCCGAGGCCTGTGGCGACATGGACTCATCCGTGTCACCAGGTGGCGAGGATGCGGGTTGTGCAGGGCTTGACGCACTGGAAGACGGTGCAGTGTTGGGCGCTTCGGCTGGCATCAGCATTGCGAGCATGTCTTCCATGACATCGTGTGGCGTTGCGGGTGACGGTGCTGTTGCAAGAACGGGTATGGGGTGAGTGGGAGAGGTCGATACGGCTGGTTCAGGTGCGGGAGGCATCGCGTCGCTGCTATCGGGAGAACTGGTGTCGATCATTACCGTTCCTGTGAAGGGGTCTGGTCGCTCGGATGCTTCCCAAATCAGCGCCGGAGAGAGCTTCAACAGCGTGAAGCTGTGTGACCAGCCGGATGCACTGCTGATGGTGGCTTTCCAGATGGCCTTGCCGTCCGGAGTTGGCTGCAGCACGCCATGCTCCTGCAACACGTTGAACACAGCCGTGTTATTGGATGGAATGCCTTCGATTCCCTGTGACAGCAGATGGGCACGCAGTTTGTCAGAGACGGTCTTGCTGACCAGCCAAAGCGTATCCTCGGTCAGCCAGCCATCCGAAGCCTGGGGTTGGTTGATTTTCAGTTCCTCCTTGAGCAGGTAACGCAACCCGTCGAGTAGCTTGCGCTGTAGCGCCTGCTTGGGGGCCGTCAGGACTACGCGGTTGGGATTTCCGCCCAGCTCCTGAGCCACCGAAGCGCGATCGGCCTGGATGACGAGCTCTCCCAGCATGCCGGCGTGTTCGTATTGACCTGCAAGCACATACAGCAGCGAAGTCCAGAGGGCAGGGTAGCTGCTGAGCCAGTCGAGGATGTTGTTATCGAGTATTTGCCGGTAGAGCAAGCCTGTGGCAGCGCCGTGCAGGCGGTATTCACGGTCATCTCGGTAGCGAAAGTGGTAGGGGTGTTTCAGCGGCCCATGCCAGGGGTGCCAGAGGCTGCCATCCTCGTGCTCGATGTGCAAATCAACGGCAACCTTGCCGATGTCGTGGAGCAGGGCAGCATAAGCGATGGCCGCAGTCCAGGCTTCTGATTGAGCGGCTTGATCTTCCGGAGGTGCGCCTGCTGGTAATCCTCCCATTTTTAACGGAGGTCATAAGTAGAGTTTACGCAGCACGTAATATATGCTGCTTTGGTGTATATCCACCCAGTGCCATATTGGGCCTTTCATGATTATAAAACCACTGCCATTCCGTTGCATACTGCTGTAATTCATCCAGTGAGGAAAATATATATTGCCCCAACCAGTCATAGCGCACTGTCCGATTATAACGCTCAATATAAGCGTTCTGTTGCGGTTTCCTCGGCTGAATAAAATTCAGTTCAATGTCATTATTTTTAGCCCATTTACCCAACTGACCACTCGTATATTCCGGGCCGTTGTCACAGCGGATCGAGGCTGGCTTCCCACGCCATTCAATCAGGCGCTCCAGTGTTTGCTTTACCCGGGCCGCCGGTAACGAGAAGTCCACTTCTATTGCCAGTGCCTCCCGGTTAAAATCGTCAATGATGTTCAATAACCGGATTGAGCGGCCATCCGATAATTGGTCATGCATAAAATCCATCGACCCGCTTTCATTACTTTGCTCCGGTACCCTCAACGGTTCAGGCTCCTCCCGTTTCAGCCTTTTCTTCGGCTTAATGCGCATGTTCAGCGAAAGCTCACAGTAAATCCGGTAGACCCTTTTATGGTTCCAGCCGAAGCCCTTCACATTGCGAAGATACAGATAGCACAGACCAAAACCCCAGTTTCGCTGGTTGTCGGTAATAGACAATAACCACTCTGCAATCTGCTGATTTTCCTCATCAAATTTCGGCGTATAGCGGTAACAACTTTCACTGACTGAAAATATCCGACAGGCAAAACGAATACTGATATGCCTGTTTTCCACGGCTGCTTTTGCCATCTGCCGACGCTGAGATGGCTTTACCCCTTTTTTTGCATGGCTTCCTGAATGATTTCAGCCTTAAGCCGTTCTTCCGCATACATCTTTTTGAGGCGACGGTTTTCGTCTTCCAGTTCTTTCAGACGGGTCATGAGGGACACATCCATCCCACCGAACTTAGCCCGCCACTTGTAAAAACTGGCGCTGCTGATGCCATGCTCCCGACACAGTTCAGGCACAGGTGTTCCGGCCTCGGCTTGCTTAAGGATGGTGATGATCTGACTGTCGGTAAAACGTGATTTTTTCATAAGAATCTCCTGCGTTTAGATTACGAGAAAATTCTACTTATGAATACTCTGCTTTTTCGGGGGGATTACCACCTCATTCAGCAAGCTTTTTCCTTCACCGATACCGTTACCCTGTTGCTGAGTTATAACCTTGTTCGGTACCAGATGATCAAGATGGTAGTCAGCCTTCATTGCAGGCATGGAACAAATGGCGAAGCGGGGTCTCGCGCAGACGCTGGCATGCGGCGGTGAGTACGCTGGGTGCGAGATTCTGATAGCCTTCATCAGTCTGAAGAACGAAATCGATATCGTGTTCAGATATAAAAAATCCAGGGTCAGGAAACTGACTTTGGATTGTCTCTTACTGGCAGGATCTTTCAAGTAACTCTTAAACGATTGGGATTAGGCATCAGTAACGGTTTATTCAGTGGCAATGCGATGCAGAAGGGATTGCGGGTTGATGATCCGCGGGTCACAAACGGGGATGACCCGGATGTTTTTTATCCAGGCCATCCCATGATGCAGATTATTTTTTCTGTGTGATGACGTCGGCAAGCGTTTTTATTTGCTCAGTAATCAACGCCACGATTTTCTCGTCGTGCAGATTACCCTGCTCATCAAAACCGCCAGCATACGCATTCGAAAACACTTCCGGCCTGTTGAGCGGATGAATGTTCAGGAAGACGCAGGTTTGGCGCAGATGGTATTGTGCACGGGACGTGCCCATGCCACCGCCGGCCCCCATCAGCGCGGCAGGTTTATCGTTCAGAACATTGGTATCGGGCAGGCGGGAAAGCCAGTCGAGAATGTTCTTGAGCGCCGGCGCCACAGAGTAGTTATATTCCGTACAGGCGAACACGAAGCCGTCTGCGTTTTGCGCCTGGCGAGCGATGCGTTGTACCGATTCTGGGATCTCGGTGAGGTCGGCGTTATAAAAAGGCACATCCAGCAGATCGGCGATTTCCAGTGATACACCCGCTGGCAGGACGGATTGAGCCGTGCGCAGCAGTCCACGGTTGGTCGATGCTTTCCGCAGGCTACCTGCAATACCTAATAGCTTAATCGAACTCATTACAGTGTCCTCAAAATTCAGCGTCAATATCGACGATAGAAATCAATTTGTGGTTCACAAATTCTTTGATCCCTAAACCGGTAAGTTCACGCCCGTAACCTGAACGACGAACGCCGCCGAATGGCAGATCGGCTTTCACCCGAGTCGGATGGTTGATGTAGACCATCCCCGTTGAAATCCGTTTTGCCACTTCCGCACCGTGTGCAGGGTTGCGAGTAAACACGGAACCACCAAGGCCAAAAGGAGAATCGTTGGCAATGTTGATCGCATCATCTTCATCTTTGGCGCGAAACAGCATAGAAACCGGACCGAAAAACTCCATGTGGTAGGCGGGATTATCCGGCGTCACATCCGTCAGAATCGTTGGCTGAACGAAAGCACCTTGTTGGGGTACGATCGGACCGACTTCCAACGCAATGGCACCGTGAGAAACGGCTAACTGGATTTTTTGTTTTACTTCATCGGCCGCTTCCTGTGAAGAGAGCGGGGCAAGCGTAGTGTTTTTGTCAAACGGGTCGCCTGCGCGTAGCGCCGCAACGCCCTGTGTATAGCGATCGAAAAATTCGTCGTAAACGTCGTCAACGATGATCATCCGTTTGGAGGAAACGCAGACCTGACCACCGTTCCAGTGGCGACCAAACACGGCCCATTTCGCTGTTTTTTCCAGGTCCGCATCAGCCAGAACAACAAACGCATCAGCACCACCGAGTTCCAGCGTTGATTTCTTCAGCGCTTTTGCGGCCTGTTGCGCCACCGTTGCGCCAGCGCCTTCGGAACCTGTTAATGCGACGCCCTGGACGCGCGGATCGTTCAGAATTATTTCGATGTGCTTGCGGGTGGCATACAGATTGGTGAAAGCCCCATCCGGTAATCCCGCATCTTTCATTAGCCGCTCGAAACGGGCGGCGCTTTGCGGCACGTTTGACGCGTGTTTCAGGAGGATGGTATTACCTGCGGAAAGCTGTGGTGCGATAATGCGGGCGATCTGGTAATACGGGAAATTCCAAGGCTCGATAGCCAGCAACACACCCAATGGTTCATGAACAATCTGTGCTGTCGCTTCTTGCGGATTGGCAACAGGGAGCGTCTCAGGTGCCAGTAAACGTTCTGCATTGTGAACATAATATTCGAAGATTTGCGCAGACAATTCGATTTCTGCATGCGCTTCGCCAATCAGTTTCCCCATTTCCAACGTCAGTAAATGCGCGAATTCATCCTTCTGCTGGCGCAGCAGGTCAGCAGCTTTTTGCAAAATGGCGGCGCGTGTTGAAAAAGAGGTGTTTTTCCAGCCAAGAAAAGCGTTGTGTGCTTTCGTGATGGCGTCAGTAACGAACGCGTCAGTAGCGTCAGGGAACGTTTTGATGACTTCGCCCGTATACGGGTTAGTTGTTGCATATCCCACTGTAAACCTCCTGAGGATCAGATGTTCAAAAGTATGATGCTCACATAAATTTCGGCTATCGCCCTGCCTGTAATAATAGAGTAGGGTGGCCGACGGTTGACGCTTTCTCGATGTCGTACTGCACAAGGATTCGTATAACAGCGTCATCGAGTTATAATACGCTTAGTAAAAAACAATACAATATTAACCGCAATACGGTACAGATGGTGAAGTAGCGATGAAAAAGACACAAGGCATTCAGGTTATTTCGAGAGCAATTAAAATATTACGCTTGCTGAGCGAGCGAGGCACCAGCCTGGGAGAATTAGCGCGTATGACCGATCTGCCCCGTTCGACGGTACAGCGCATTGTCGATACGTTGGCGGCGGAAAATCTGGTGGAAACCGGAGGATGTGGCGTTCGGCTTGGCTGGGGGCTTAACGAACTCGCGAAGAATGCCTATTCCGATGTGGTGGCGCAGTTACGCCATCCTCTCGAAATATTGTTTGAGAAAACACGGGAAACGGTCGATATTTCAACCTATCATGGCCGTGAAGTGATCTTTTTGGATCGGATTGTCAGCGATCAGGCCGTGCGGGTGGTGCCGATATACGATCGGCCAAAACCGATCTATGCCATGGCGAATGGAAAAGCGATGCTGTCACTACTGACGGATGAGCAGATTGTATCCATACTGAACGGCCAGATGCCCGCGTTAACCCGAAACACAGTAACCGACATTCCGACATTGCTCAAACAGATTGCCGAGGTGCGCGCTACGGGACTTTCGCTTGATATTGAAGAGCATGAGGAAGGTATCTGCGCGGTAGGTATTCCTCTTGTGATACCGGGACAATCGGCGCATGCCATTTCCGTGGTACTCCCCTCTTATCGTTTTAACGACAGGCTGCCCGAGATTAAAAATGCGTTATTGATGATGCAGAAAGCCTGTACGACGATTCTACAGCCGAAAACGGTTCTGGGGCGGGATGTGGGCATCAGGAATGAATAAGTGGGTCGCTGTCGTTTCCCAAATAATCCCCTCTTTTACGTCCCTATTCATGCAATTGGTAACTCTACGCAAAAGCATAATAGTGTTGATAACATTATTATCGTAGGTATTTGTCACTGTGTAAGCGAACGGCGAACTCGTATTGTTAACGATACTCCGCTATCACATCTTAACCTCGGTCAAGGCAACAAATCTGAAGTGAAATATGACAATACGGTATTCTCGCAGTGAACGGCAGTAGCATCTAGACGCCTGGCAACAGAGTGGCATGTCTAAAAAACACTATTGTCGGCTGCATGACCTGAACCCGGCCACCTTTTATTACTGGCTCAAACACTCTCAATATGATGCCACCGTTACCATGCCCTCCGCCTTTATTCCTGCACGTCTGGTTGCGCGACGTACTGACCCGCTTACCCACTTGGCCGAACAGCCGAGTCAACGCGCTGCTATTTATTCGTATCGACAAAAGGATTTTCCATGTCTGCCCGTTCTCCATCGTTAAGGTTTTATTTGGTTATTGGCCTGCTTCAGGGGCTTTTATTTGTCACCGCGCGGGAGATGAAAGAAGGCATTTTTCAGACGCTGTTGATAATGATGGCGACGGTCGGCGGAATCAGCCTGCAATGGCTGGAACGTACACTTTTTTTGAAAAAAACGTGGTTATTGGTCAGTGTGCTGACCGTGCTGATGACCGCGATCAGTGGCTGGACTCTCTATGACAGTGGGCGATTCCTGCTGCCTGGTTCTTGGGTGCTGTGCAGCATCCTGCTCGGTTATATCAGCTGTACGTTTATTGGCTGTTGGTCAACCTGCGAAGGGCGGTGGCCGTCCTATGACGCACTCTGTAAACATGCCTGGATCAATGTTTTTACTGTGCTAGTAGCATGGCTATTAGTTCTGGTGGTTGTGTTACTGCTCGTCTTGTGTGGCATGCTGTTTAACATGTTGGGATTCCCACAGGTCAACAACGTATTCAGCCACTATCGGTTTTATATGCTGCTCTTGCCGATAGTGTTTTCTATTGGTATTTACATCGGAATGACCAAAGAAGCGGTGGTTGGACTACTGCGGGGGATTTTACTATCGGCGTGTCGTTTCCTGCTGCCGTTTAGTGCACTGATCACGGTGGTTTTCATCTTGACGCTGCCTTTTAGTGGCCTGGAACCAATATGGAATACCGGTCGTTCTACCGTCATTCTGCTATGCCTGATGGGCGTGAACCTCTTTTTGATTAACTGCGCCGCTCAAGATGATAACGAAGGGCGTGTTTATCCGACGGTGTTACGCGGACTGGTCAGCGCTAGCGTACTGTGTCTGCCCGTTTTGATCGCATTGGCGGGCTACTCCAGCTGGCTGCGTATCGAACAATATGGACTGACACCTTTCCGTTTTCAGTCGCTCTTTGTCGTAGCGATCGCCATGCTTTACAGTCTGGCAATGCTATGGGCTGTCATCCGACGCTCTGGCATCTGGTTAGGCCATTTACGCGCGAGCAATCCGCTACTCGCGGCGGTCACCTGCATTCTGATGATATTGCTGCATACGCCGCTGCTCAGCCCAGAAGCCTTTAGTGCGAGAAACCAGATTCAGCGCCTGCTGAGCGGGAAAACGCCAATCGATAAGTTTGATCTGTGGGCGCTGCGTGATGAATTAGGCGCCGCAGGTCAGCGACAGTTTACCTGGCTGGTTGAAGAATTGAAGCAAGACCGAATTCTTGATGCGGCGGGGCGTCAGGCGCTGCGCGATCGGTTAGAGGGACGTCCCGCAAAAGTCCTCCCTGTTCAGGTTGAATGGGTGGGGCCGTTTGAAGACGGGGTCGAAGACATGCTACAGGGTGATAATTTTGGTAATCGCTGTAGAGAAATGGCTTGTCTGCTCTTTGCCATTGATTTGACTGGTGATGGTCATAATGAAGTGCTCATTTTCTCCCGAGTCGGTTGGGGGGGCGGTGGGAAAATTCTCGCCCGTGATGAAAAGGGGCAGTGGCAAATTGCGGCCAGTCTCTTTAGCTCATTTGACAAAGAACAACTGATCGCACTGATTAAGGACGGCAACGTTGAAGCCGTTATGCCACGCTTCAAGACGCTCAGAATCGGCGGTGAGGATATGGAGGTCAGGTATCCCTGATTTCACGTTAAGTTAGGTATTACTTATCGATTCAATAAAGACAACGAATTGGTGATAACGATCACGTTTCTGTACCTTAGCCACATGCAAAAACACATGAGGATAACGTGATGTCAGTAATTAATACCCAAGTTAAACCATTCAAAAACATGGCTTTCAAAGACGGTCAATTCGTTGAAGTGACGGAGAAGAACATCGAAGGCAAATGGAGCGTGTTCTTCTTCTATCCGGCTGACTTTACGTTTGTCTGCCCGACTGAACTGGGTGATGTCGCTGACTATTACGACGAATTCCAAGAGCGTGGCGTGGAAATCTACTCTGTTTCCACTGACACCCACTTCACACACAAAGCATGGCACAGCAGTTCTGAAACCATTGCTAAAATCAAATACACCATGATCGGTGACCCAACGGGTCAGTTGACGCGTAATTTTGAAAATATGCGTGAAGCAGAAGGTCTGGCCGACCGTGGTACGTTCATCGTTGACCCACAGGGCATCATTCAGGCGTTAGAGATCACGGCTGAAGGTATTGGTCGTGATGCTTCTGACCTGCTGCGCAAAGTCAAAGCTGCTCAATACGTTGCATCTCACCCTGGCGAAGTCTGCCCAGCTAAATGGAAAGAAGGCGAAGCCACACTGGCTCCATCTCTGGATCTGGTTGGCAAAATCTAAGCTGACACCACGAAAAATATGGCTGTTTTGTCGGGTGCGATGCACCCGATTTTTCTGGTCAGCACCCCGCACCATTTTGCCTTTGTACCTATTTACCTCATTAAGGACGACCGATGCTCGACAATACGATGAAAGTCCAGTTGAAAGCCTATCTGGAAAAATTAACCAAACCTGTTGAGTTAATTGCGACTCTGGATGATTCCGCTAAATCTGTGGAAGTCAGAACCTTGCTGGCCGATATTGCTGAGTTGTCCAATCAGGTCAGCTTTATTGAAGATAATAGTCTGTCGGTCCGTAAGCCTTCGTTCCTGATTACTAACCCCGGTTCCCAAAGCGGCCCACGTTTTGCCGGTGCACCGATGGGACACGAATTCACTTCCCTGATCCTGGCGTTATTGCAGGTGGGCGGCCACCCGTCGAAAGAAGCGAAAGAATTACTCGATCAAATCCGCAATCTTGACGGTTCGTTCCACTTTGAAACCTATTACTCGTTGTCCTGCCATAACTGCCCGGACGTGGTGCAGGCGCTGAATTTAATGGCGGTATTGAATCCGAAGATCACCCATACCGCGATAGACGGCGGCGTGTTTCAGGATGAGATCCAAAACCGTAACGTCATGGGCGTTCCCACCGTTTTCCTGAACGGTGAACATTTCAGCCAGGGGCGGACAAGCCTTGCTGAGATTGTGACTAAAATTGATACTGGCGCAGGCGCTAAACAGGTTGAGCAACTGAACCAGCGTGATGTCTATGAGGTGTTAATCATCGGTAGCGGCCCAGCAGGGGCGGCCGCGGCGGTCTATTCAGCGCGTAAAGGCATCCGTACTGGTTTGGTCGGTGAACGCTTTGGCGGTCAGGTGCTGGATACCGTTGATATCGAGAACTACATTTCCGTGCCGAAAACGGAAGGTGCCAAACTGGCGACTGCGCTGAAGAGCCATGTTGATGACTACGATGTTGATGTGATCGATGCGCAAAGTGCAGAAGCCTTAATTCCTGGCGGAGAGCCAGGTAAACCGCATCAGGTGATTACCGTATCCGGCGCTACGCTCAAAGCGCGTAGCGTGATTATTGCGACTGGCGCACGTTGGAGAAACATGAATGTGCCCGGTGAAGATCAGTACCGGACGCGCGGTGTAACATACTGCCCGCACTGTGATGGTCCGCTGTTCAAAGGCAAGCACGTTGCGGTAATTGGCGGCGGAAACTCTGGTGTAGAAGCGGCTATCGATCTGGCTGGTGTGGTAAAACATGTCACGCTGCTTGAGTTTGCTCCAGAACTGAAAGCAGATTCAGTATTGCAGGAGAAGGTACGCAGCTTGCCGAATGTCGACATCATTCTGAATGCGCAAACCACAGAAGTGAAAGGTGATGGGCAGAAGGTGACGGGGCTGAGCTACAAAGATCGTGTTACCGATACGGTGCGTGATTTAACTCTGGAAGGGATCTTCGTGCAGATTGGTCTGTTGCCTAACACCCACTGGTTAGAGGGCACGGTCGCCAGAAACCGCATTGGTGAAATTGAGATCGATGCTAAGTGTGAAACCAGTGTGAAAGGCGTCTTTGCCGCTGGTGACTGTACGACAGTACCGTACAAGCAGATCATTATCGCGACGGGTGAAGGCGCAAAAGCGTCCTTGAGCGCCTTTGATTACTTGATCAGAACGCGTGCGTAATATCTGCCTGTGGGAGAGGGGAACCTTAACCTCCTTCCTATACTCTGACGACAATCTTAACGTTTTGCTCGGCGATGTCTCATAAAAGAGGCATTGCCGTCATTTCGATCGTAAAAATTAGATCTCAGCCCTTGCCAAGGGACAATAAGGAATTCATAATGCTGGCCGCTCTGTGTTGTGGCCTGTTTTTTGTTGTGTTTACCGCATCGTATTTAGAGCGCTAGCGTTACTTCAATTCACATCGTTTTTATCAGTTAATACAAAAAATCATATTCTTCTTAACAGACTTATCCACAGACTGTTTGTTGGTTATTTATTAATCTCGCTATATTTTTGATAAAACACAATAGAGTATCCTATTGATATTTATTCATAAAATTTACTTATAAAACGCTATAACTATCGCTTGTACTTTTTGTGACAGTTGATTGACAACGATTTTTTTTATTTATCCACAGCGCATACGGCAAACTGATGGCAACGGTTTTAGCCGCTCATGCATCGCGCGGTAATCCTTTCTCCACTGCACGGATGAGTCGTTTTTTCTGTGTGGATTGGACGTCAATTTCCGATGATGCACGGCGTGCTAGCTGCTGCTGAATCGCCCAGTGAATATGTTCATCCAACAGTTCGCTTTCACCTAGGCGGGTTTGTAGTGCTAATACGATATTATCCTGATAGGGAGCATTTCCCAGTGCGACGGCAATATTGCGTAGCCAGCGGAGATGGCCGATGCGCCGGATCGGTGAACCTTCTGTAATGCGTAAAAACTTCTCTTCATTCCAACCAAATAGCGCCAGCAATTCCGGCGTATGCAGCGCGGCACGCGGGCTGAAATCCGCTTCGTCGGTAAGCTGCGAAAATCGATTCCACGGGCAAATCAGCTGACAGTCATCGCAGCCATAGATGCGATTGCCCATTAGTGGACGAAATTCTTCAGGAATCGAGCCTTCTAATTCGATAGTCAGATAGGAAATGCAGCGACGGGCATCAACGGTGTAAGGTGCGACAATCGCGCCGGTTGGGCAGGTGGTCATACAGGCGACACAGCGACCGCACTGTTCTTCCTGTGGCTGATCGACGGGGAGGGGCAGATCGATCAGCAGTTCACCAAGAAAGAACCAGGAACCGGCTTCTCTGTTCAGAATTAGTGAGTGTTTACCAACCCAGCCAAGCCCGGCTTTTGCAGCTAAGGGGCGTTCCATGATCGGTGCGGAATCGACGAATGGGCGAAAATTCAATTCACCGCAGTATTCCTGAATCTGATCGCCGAGCTTTTTCAAGCGCTGGCGTAACAGCTTGTGGTAATCACGACCCAGTGCATAACGGCTGACGTAGCCAAGTTCTGGATTCTTTAAGGTACTGGCGAACGCCGCTTTGGCGGGAAGATAATTCATACGCACGCTAATGACGCGCAGCGTGCCGGGCAACAGCTCATGCGGCCGCGCCCGCAGCATGCCGTGGCGCGCCATCCAGTCCATTTCCCCGTGGTATTGCTTATCTAGCCAATCCTGAAGCCGAGGCTCTTCTGCGGACAAATCGGTGTCGCAGATGCCGACCTGCTGGAACCCCAATGCCTGTCCCCATTGTTTGATGTGTTGCGCTAATTCGTTGAGATCGTAGGGGTATGACATGATGGGCCACAGAAATAAACAAGACGTGGTGATGTTACCATATTCGCACCGCAGAGCCGATGCTTGCCGATACGCGTGGAATTCTGGCGGTGGGTTAGGTTGCTTGCTAACTTTAAGTCATTGTAATGAAAAAATTGTAATGAAAACGAAGAGCAAATGATGAAGGGTCATGACCAAAAGCGAGAGGATGATTTGCCTGACTCGGTGTTTTACGCCGAGTGGGTACGCCGTGAAGAAGCCAGAGCGGCCAGCGAGTCGGGGCTTTCGCTGTGGGAACTCATGCAGCGTGCGGGAGAAGCCGCATTTCAGGTGGCTAGAGAATGCTATCCCTCCGCCCGACATTGGCGGGTGCTCGCTGGGCACGGTAATAACGGTGGCGATGGCTATGTGGTCGCTAGTTTGGCGCTGGCGGCAGGCATTGAAGTCGATGTTGTTGCTTGCGCCAGTGATAAGCCGTTACCTGACGAGGCTCATCTTGCCCGGCAGCGCTGGCTGGAGCAGGGCGGGCGTGTTGAAGAGGTTAGTGCGCAGGATAGTGATGCGTCGTGGCCAGAAGGGATCGAACTCATTGTGGATGGTTTGCTGGGGACCGGTCTTTCTGCTGCACCACGCGCACCCTATGCGGCATTAATTATGCAGGCGAATGCCCATCCCGCCCCCATTGTTTCACTCGATATTCCCTCTGGCTTAGATGCCGAAACCGGTGCTTGTACTGATGTTGCGATCTGTGCAGCACAGACGGTGACGTTTATCGCGCTGAAACCGGGACTGCTGACAGGCCGCGCGCGTGAGCAGGTCGGGATCTTGCATTACCACTCATTAGGATTGCTGACGTGGTTGAATAGCCAAACTGCACCGATCCGGCGGCTGACTGCGGCACAGCTTCCCGAATGGTTGACGCCTCGTTCCGCCGGACAACATAAAGGGAATAACGGCAGGCTGTTGGTGGTAGGCGGCAACGCGGGCTTTGGTGGTGCGGTACTGATGGCCGCCGATGCGGCGCTGCGCAGCGGTGCGGGATTAGTGCGAGTACTTACTCACAAACAGTATCAATCCGCGTTTCTGACGGTTCGACCTGAGCTGATGGTGCAAGAATTGACGACAGAGACGCTGCGACAGGGGTTGGAATGGGCCGACGTCGTGGTGATTGGGCCCGGTTTAGGGCAGGATGAATGGGGTAAAAACGCGCTGCGTCTGACAGAAAATTGTAACAAACCCATGTTATGGGATGCGGATGCACTTAACCTACTGGCAATCAATCCACATAAGCGGCAGAATCGCGTGCTGACGCCTCATCCCGGCGAGGCGGCACGTTTACTGAATTGCCGCGTGTCTGATATTGAAAGTGATCGCTTACTTGCGGCCACAAAGCTGGTAAAACGCTATGGCGGCGTTGTCGTATTAAAAGGTGCGGGAACGGTGATTGCCAACCGGCAAGAAGAGATTGCTATTGCTGATGTGGGAAACCCCGGCATGGCGACGGGTGGAATGGGGGATGTGCTATCCGGTATTGTCGGTGGTTTGCTGGCGCAAAAGCTCTCGCTGTATGATGCTGCTTGTGCCGGGTGTGTCGTACACGGTGCGGCGGCCGACTGGCTGGTGACACAACGTGGTACCCGAGGTCTGTTGGCAACCGATTTACTGCCCGTGCTGTTCCGATATGTGAATCCTGATCGGGTGTTTTTTTAGCGCCGATGCTTTTAGAACTTATGTTTTTAGAACAATAGAATGAAAAAAATAGTCTTACTTCTGCCTGATGAGGCAGCAACCATTTCATTAGGCACTGCACTGGCGAAAGCCTGTGACGGCGCTTGTGTTATCCATCTTTATGGCGATCTCGGCGCGGGGAAAACGACGTTTAGTCGCGGTTTCCTACAGGCGCGCGGTCACCAGGGCAATGTCAAAAGTCCTACTTATACGTTAGTGGAACCTTATGCGTTGTCTCCACTGGCTGTTTACCACTTTGATCTCTATCGACTGGCCGACCCGGAAGAGTTGGAATTTATGGGGATTCGGGATTACCTGACGCAGGATGCCATTTGTCTGATTGAGTGGCCGCAGCAGGGCGCTGGCGTGCTGCCCGATGCGGATATCGAACTGCATTTGCGCTATCAGGATGAGGGACGACAGGCTGAACTGTCCGCTGTCTCTGCGACGGGAGACGCGATGTTACAACGTTTTTCTCTTCAGCCAGGAACAACAGAATCATGATGAGTCGTATGGTTAAGCTGTTCATCGGCGTATGGCTATTGCTGGCGGGATCGGCGTGGGCCGCCAATCTGTCTGATATCAAGGTGGATAATGCGTCAGGCCAGGCTACGGTGCGGCTGAGTTTTAGCGGGCAGCCGATTTATGCCTTTTTCCCGCTCAGCAACCCGGCCAGAGTGGTCATCGATATTCGTCAGACTGGCGTCATTCAGGGCTTGCCGTTGGATTTCAGCGGGCAAAATCTGATTAAGCGCGTGCGAACCAGCAACGCGCAGGATGCACAAAGCCTGCGTCTGGTGCTGGATTTAACGCAGGCGGCCAAAACGCGAGCGGTGACGCAAAAAGAAGGGGCAAGTTACGTTGTGGTCTTCACCATCACGGGTGATAAAGCGAAAACGGTACAGGCTCCAACGCCCTCCGTTCCACGGCAGCAAAACAGTGCGCCAGCAGAACCCGCTAAAAATCCATTTACTAACAAGCCGACGGTTGTCGTGAATAGCAATACGTCGTCTACTACGCGAGTGCCAGCCCGGCAGAGTAATGAGCGTGTTGTGGTGGCGATTGATGCCGGTCACGGAGGACAAGATCCTGGCGCGATTGGCACGAACGGGCTGCGGGAGAAAAATGTCACCATTTCTATTGCCCGTAAGTTACAAGCTCTGCTGAATAGTGACCCCGCCTTTAAAGGGGTATTAACGCGCGACGGCGACTACTTTATCTCCGTTATGGGGCGTTCGGATGTGGCGCGTAAGCAGGGTGCGAACCTGTTAGTGTCGATTCACGCCGATGCTGCGCCGAACCGCAATGCGAAAGGTGCCTCGGTCTGGGTGCTATCCAACCGTCGTGCGAATAGTGAAATGGCGAACTGGCTGGAACAGCACGAGAAACAGTCTGAATTATTGGGCGGTGCGGGCGATTTGCTGGCGAACAGCGGTGCCGATCCTTACCTTAGTCAGGCCGTGCTGGATCTGCAATTTGGGCACTCCCAGCGCGTTGGATATGACGTGGCGACCAAGGTGCTGCGTGAGCTCCAGCGTGTCGGCGGCTTGCATAAACGGCGGCCAGAGCATGCCAGTCTGGGGGTATTGCGCTCGCCGGATATTCCCTCTCTGCTGGTGGAAACTGGGTTTATCACTAATCTCTCGGAAGAGCGGCTGTTAGGGAGTAACGATTATCAGGAAAAAATCGCCAATGCGATTTATCAGGGACTGAGAAGTTACTTCCAGACGCATCCGATGCAATCGGTTCCCAAAAACGCGCTCCCAAAGCAGGAAAGCCGCCCACCACAGTCGGCGGCAAGTGATACAACAACGTCGAATGGTAGCGTAACCGCGGCAAAAGCGAGTACGGGCAGCACGCGTCATACAGTTGCACGTGGCGAGACGTTGTCTTCGATTGCCCGGCGTTATGGCGTCAGTCTTGCAGCCATGCGTGACGTGAATAAATTAAATAAAGATATCGTCTGGGTGGGACAGCGCCTGAATATTCCGGCTGCCGGGACGAAACAGACGGCGTCAACGCCCGCACCTAAAAAAGCAGCGCCGGTGAAGCATAAGGTTGTAAAGGGTGATAGCCTGAGTGCGATCGCTGCCCGCTACGGTGTCAGCATGAAAGATATCCAACAGGCGAATAATCTGCGTTCCGGCTCGGTACAACTGGGGCAAACGCTGATTATTCCGTCTGCCTGATGCTTCATGCTGATGATGTCGATAGATTGAGGATAGTAAGAGGGATACGCCATGCCGATTCAGGTGTTGCCACCGCAGTTGGCTAACCAGATTGCCGCCGGAGAAGTGGTTGAACGTCCGGCTTCGGTCGTGAAGGAACTGGTGGAAAACAGTCTGGATGCAGGCGCGACTCGGATTGATATCGACATTGAACGCGGTGGTGCGAAGCTGATTCGTATCCGTGACAATGGCTCGGGCATCGGAAAGGACGAGTTAACGTTAGCGCTTGCCCGCCATGCGACCAGTAAAATCGCTACGCTCGACGATCTGGAAGCGATCGTCAGCATGGGGTTTCGCGGCGAAGCGCTGGCGAGTATCAGCTCTGTCTCCCGTTTAACCCTGACATCACGCACTGCTGAACAGTCTGAGGCTTGGCAGGCCTATGCCGAAGGACGTGATATGGCGGTGACGGTAAAACCCGCCGCTCACCCTGTCGGCACCACGTTGGAAGTGCTGGATCTGTTTTATAACACGCCTGCCCGCCGTAAATTCATGCGCACCGAGAAAACTGAATTCACCCATATTGATGAGGTGGTGCGCCGCATTGCGCTGGCACGTTTTGATGTTGCCATCACCTTGCATCATAACGGTAAGTTGATGCGGCAGTATCGTGCGGCACCGGATAAAAGCCAGTATGAACGTCGCTTGGGCAGCATCTGCGGTGCGACATTCCTGCAACATGCGCTGGCGATCTCCTGGCAGCATGGCGATCTCACGATTCATGGCTGGGTTGCCGATCCGGTTGGTGCCAAACAACTGCCTGATATGCAGTATTGCTACGTGAACCAGCGCATGATGCGCGATCGGCTGATTAATCATGCTATCCGGCAGGCTTATCAAGACCAGCTTAGTGACGATCAGCAGCCCGCTTATGTGCTGTATCTGGAGATCGATCCGCATCAGGTTGATGTCAATGTTCATCCTGCTAAACATGAGGTGCGGTTCCATCAGGCTCGTCTGGTGCATGACTTTATCTATCAGGCCGTGATGTCCGTGCTACAGCAGGCATCCGCGCCGGGGCTTGGCATGACAGAGCCGGAAACCGGGAAGCCTGTACAGTGGCAGCAGGAGAACCGTCCCGCCGCTGGTGAAAACCATTTTGCCCAGCCATTGCGTACTGAAAAGCCATCTTCGGCTGGGGAGAAAACGCCGCGTACGGGTCATTCTGGTCAGGCGCGAGAAGCTACCTATTCTGGCTATCAGCCGGAGAATCCGTATCAGAGAAAGCAGGGCGAATTGTATAAGGCACTGCTGCAACCGACAGATAGCCAGCCATCGTCTGACGAGCCGCCGACTATTGCCTCGGCAGATACCGCTGTCACACCTGCGATATCGCATGATGCCTCATTGGCTCGAACCGCAGCGGACACGGTTGCCAACAACAATAAGCAACGTGCACCCGTTGATTCCCCGTTGGAAAGTCAATCGAGCGGTTTTGGTCGGGTGCTAGCGGTATATCCGCCGTGCTATGCACTGTTGGAGTACCATAAAGGGTTGGCGATGCTGTCGCTTTCCGTTGCTGAGCGCTATCTGAAAGTCGTGCAGTTAACGCCATCCGAAGAGGGGCTGCGGGCACAGCCGTTACTGATTCCTCAGCGGCTGACGCTGAGCAAATCCGAACTGAATGTGCTGTCTACTCATCATGCTTTGCTGACGCGTTTTGGTATTGATGTATTGGTTGAGTCACAGCGTGCCACGTTGCGTGCCGTACCTTTACCATTGCGCCAACAAAATTTACAAAACTTGATCTCTGAACTGATAGGCTATCTGGCCGACAATCAGACGGTTGAGACGCAGCAGGTGGAATCTGGCGCATTAGCCGCATGGATGGCAACGCGCTTGCAGAGCGAACAGGAAAACTGGAGCCACTCTCAGGCCATACAATTACTGGCGGATGTCGAACGGCTTTGTCCGCAGTTGGCGAAAGCGCCGCCGTCTGAACTTTTATTTATGATGGACATCCAGGATGCCATCAAGGCGTTAAAGCATGAGTGATGTAGAAAAAACGTCGTTGCCGCCCGCTATTTTTATTATGGGACCGACGGCGTCAGGAAAAACGGCATTGGCAATGGCGTTACGAGAATATTTGCCGGTGGAGTTGATTAGCGTAGATTCCGCCCTCATCTATAAAGACATGGATATCGGGACGGCGAAGCCAAGCGCGCAAGAGCTGGCGCAGGCACCGCATCGATTGATCGATATTCTCGACCCTGCTGAATCCTATTCTGCGGCCGATTTTCGTCGTGATGCGCTACGTGAAATGGCTGACATTACCGCTGCCGGGCGCATTCCCCTTTTGGTCGGGGGGACGATGCTCTATTTCAAGGCGCTGCTGGAGGGGCTTTCTCCTCTGCCATCAGCGGATGCTGCGGTGCGCCAGCGCATTGAAGAGCAGGCAAAAGAAGTCGGTTGGGAAGCAATGCATCGGCAGCTTAGTGAGATCGACCCAGTCGCGGCAATTCGGATTCATCCAAATGATCCGCAGAGACTCTCGCGAGCACTGGAAGTTTTTTTCGTTTCAGGTAACACTTTAACTGAGCTGACAAAAACGTCTGGCGATGCGCTGCCCTATCAGGTTCATCAGTTTGCTATCGCCCCGGCGACGCGTGAATTGTTGCATCAGCGAATTGAACAGCGTTTTCATCAGATGTTGGCAGCGGGTTTTGAGACAGAAGCCAGGATATTGTTTGCCCGGCAGAACCTTCATACGGATATGCCCTCTATTCGTTGTGTTGGTTACCGCCAGATGTGGTCATATTTATCCGGTGAAATTGATTACGATGAAATGGTTTATCGGGGAATTTGTGCGACGCGTCAGTTAGCGAAACGGCAAATGACTTGGTTGCGCGGTTGGGATGATGTCTGTTGGTTGGAGAGCGAAAAACCGACGGAAGCACTCGACAAGGTTATACAGGCTGTTCGTGCATAGGTTTGTTAGTGCATAGGTTGGGTGATTGTGTACAATCGGTGAGTCTCAGCGTGCAAGTTTTTACACCGTTATTTTAGAACCGTAGGGTTCTTTGTTACAAACAACATACAAATAAGGAAAATATAGAATGGCTAAGGGGCAATCTTTGCAAGATCCGTTCTTGAACGCTTTGCGTCGTGAACGTGTTCCGGTTTCGATTTATTTGGTGAACGGTATTAAGCTGCAAGGTCAGATCGAATCTTTCGATCAGTTCGTGATTTTGTTGAAAAACACGGTCAGTCAGATGGTTTATAAACATGCCATCTCTACAGTTGTTCCTTCTCGCCCAGTGTCTCACCATAGCAACAATCCTGGCGGCAGCAGCAATTATCATGGTAGTAACACGACTGCTCAGCAACAGTCACAGGATGCTGATGACGCTGAATAAGGCGTATTGTCAATTCACCACGGCGTGGGAGTGCTGGACGCATCGCTCGGCTCCTTCGCTGTGGTGTTTTTTGCTTGTTTGAGAGGTTACTCGCTTGTTTGACCGTTATGAATCAGGTGAACGGGCCATATTAGTTCATATTTTTTTCTCGCAAGATAGAGATACGGACGATCTGCTAGAGTTTGAATCTCTGGTTTCTTCAGCCGGTATTGAATCTTTGCAGGTGGTTACTGGTAGTCGTAAGGCTCCTCACCCCAAATATTTTGTCGGGGAAGGCAAAGCCGAAGAAATTGCTCAGGTAGTGAAAGAAACTGGCGCGTTTGTCGTGCTGTTTGATCATGCGCTGACGCCTGCCCAGGAACGTAATCTGGAGCGTTTGTGCGAGTGCCGGGTGATCGATCGTACCGGACTGATTTTAGATATTTTTGCCCAGCGTGCACGTACTCACGAGGGGAAATTACAGGTAGAGCTGGCACAGCTGCGTCACCTTGCAACCCGACTGGTTCGCGGCTGGACGCACCTTGAACGCCAGAAAGGCGGTATTGGTTTACGTGGCCCGGGCGAAACCCAGCTTGAAACGGATCGCCGTTTGTTGCGTAATCGTATCTCTCAGATACTGTCGCGTCTCGAACGAGTAGAAAAACAGCGTGAACAAGGTCGCCGATCGCGGGTTCGTGCCGATGTTCCCACCGTTTCGCTGGTGGGTTATACCAACGCCGGTAAATCCACGTTGTTTAACAAGATTACATCGGCGGGTGTCTATGCCGCCGATCAGTTATTTGCCACGCTGGACCCAACATTACGCCGCATTGAGGTCGATGATGTCGGTGATACAGTGCTGGCGGATACCGTAGGTTTTATCCGGCAGCTACCCCACGATTTGGTGGCTGCGTTTAAGGCTACATTACAGGAAACACGTCAAGCCTCACTGCTGTTGCACGTTGTTGATGCCGCCGACCCTCGTCTTGACGAGAACATCGAGGCGGTTGATGACGTACTGGCGGAAATCGAGGCGGATGAAATACCTGCGCTGTTGGTAATGAACAAGATTGATATGCTGGATGATTTCGTTCCGCGTATCGATCGCAACGAAGAGAATCTACCGGTACGGGTCTGGCTTTCAGCACAGACTGGCGACGGTATTCCGTTGTTATTTCAGGCATTGACTGAGCGGCTTTCCGGGGAAATCGCACAACATACGTTGCATCTTCCCCCGCAGGCAGGACGCTTGCGTAGTCGTTTTTACCAGCTTCAGGCGATAGAAAAAGAATGGATTGAAGAGGATGGGCAAATTGGTTTGGTTATTCGTATGCCGATTGCCGACTGGCACCGCCTCTGCAAAAAAGAGCAGGAACTGATGGACTATATTGTCTGATTTGACTGGTAGATACAGTCTGTACGGCGAAATAGTCTGACGGACTCTGGGATATTGAACCTGAAGAACACCTATCATAAAGAATGGAGCTAAAACATGGCGTGGAATCAGCCCGGTAATAACGGACAAGACCGCGACCCGTGGGGGAGCAGCAGCAATAATGGCGGCAACTCTGGCGGAAATAATAATAAAGGTGGCCGAGATCAGGGGCCGCCGGATCTGGACGACATCTTCCGCAAGCTGAGTAAAAAACTCAGCGAGCTGGGTGGCGGAAAAGGTTCAGGCTCGAACAACAGCGGAAATTCTGGCGGCCCAGCACTGGGGGGCCGGATCGTCGGTATCGCTGCCGTCGCTGCGGTTGTCATCTGGGCTGCTACGGGTTTCTATACCATTAAGGAAGCGGAACGCGGTGTCGTCACGCGCTTTGGTAAGTTCAGCCATCTGGTTGGGCCGGGTCTTAACTGGAAACCCACCTTTATCGACTCAGTTCGCGCGGTGAACGTTGAATCGGTACGCGAACTGGCGACGTCGGGTGTGATGTTGACATCGGATGAAAACGTGGTGCGCGTTGAAATGAACGTACAGTATCGTGTCACTCAGCCTGAACAATACCTGTTCAGCGTAACCAATGCAGATGACAGCCTGCGTCAGGCGACTGACAGCGCGCTGCGAGGCGTGATTGGTAAGTACACGATGGACAAAATTTTGACGGAAGGCCGTACCATTGTGCGTACGGATACCCAGCGTGTACTGGAAGAAACGGTTCGTCCATACAACATGGGGATCACGCTGCTGGACGTCAACTTCCAGACCGCCCGTCCACCGGAAGAAGTGAAGGCCGCATTTGATGATGCCATTGCCGCGCGCGAAAACGAGCAGCAATATATTCGTGAAGCGGAAGCTTACGCGAATGAAGTGCAGCCGCGTGCCAACGGTCAGGCTCAGCGTATTCTGGAAGAGTCTCGCGCTTATAAAACCCGTACCGTTCTGGAAGCTCAAGGTGAAGTTGCCCGTTTTGCCCGAGTATTACCGGAATATAAAGCAGCACCGGAAATTACCCGCGAGCGTTTGTATATTGAAACGATGGAACGCGTGCTGAGCCATACTCGTAAAGTTCTGGTCAATGACAAAGGGAGTAACCTGATGGTACTACCGTTGGATCAGATGCTGCGTGGACAAGGCAGTGAAAATACGCAAAGCAACAGTAGTGCTAACCCACTGCGTTTGCCTGGCAACAGCAGCAGTGCGGCGAATAGCAACGCAACGCGCAGCAGTAACAATGGAAATATCATGGATCAGCGCAAAGCAAATGCGCAGCGTGATGACTTCACTCGAGTAGGGAGAGAATAATCGATGCGTAAGCCCTTACTATTTATCCTGATCCTGGTACTGATGGTGGTCTATGCGTCACTGTTTGTGGTGCAGGAAGGCCAGCGCGGCATTGTAATGCGTTTTGGTAAAGTACTGCGTGATGACGAAAACAAACCGCTGATTTATGCACCGGGATTGCAGTTCAAGGTTCCGTTTATCGACTCCGTGAAAATGCTGGATGCGCGTATCCAGACGATGGAAAATCAGGCTGACCGCTTCATCACGAAAGAGCAGAAAGACCTGATTGTCGATTCCTATCTCAAATGGCGTATCAGCGATTTCAGCCGCTACTATCTAGCTACGGGCGGTGGTGACATCTCTCAGGCTGAAGTGCTGCTGAAACGTAAATTCAGTGACCGTCTGCGTTCTGAGATTGGTCGTCTGGATGTAAAAGGCATTGTTACCGACTCACGTGGTCAACTGATGTCGGACGTGCGTGAAGCGCTGAATACCGGTACGGGTGAAACCACCGAGGCCGATAATGCGATTGCATCGGCTGCTGCGCGCGTTGAGAAAGAGACGACCAGCAACGAACCTCACATCAACCCTAACAGTATGGCTGCGCTGGGTATTGAAGTTATCGATGTGCGGATTAAACAAATCAACCTGCCAACTGAAGTGTCTGACGCTATTTATCAACGTATGCGTGCAGAGCGTGAAGCGGTAGCGCGTCGCCACCGTTCACAAGGTCAGGAAGAGGCTGAAAAGCTGAAAGCAACGGCAGATTATGAAGTAACTCGTACGCTGGCTGAAGCCGAGCGCCAAGGGCGAATCACCCGCGGTGAAGGGGATGCCGAAGCAGCGAAATTGTTTGCGAATGCATTCAGTGAAGACCCTGACTTCTACTCTTTCGTGCGTAGCCTGCGTGCGTATGAAAGTAGCTTCAGTAATAATCAGGACGTGATGGTTCTCAGCCCGGATAGTGACTTCTTCCGCTACATGAAATCACCGGAAAGCAGTATTGCACCGCGCCGTTGATCGCCATTAACTGACATCGTTATCAAGCCCGGGTTATTCTCCGGGCTTTTTTTTGCCGTTTTCTGGCAAAGATCATGTAAAGGGTTTAGTCCCGTTTGTGCTTTAAATGGGAAAAGAGGTAGTTATGAATTCAACGATTTGGCTGGCGCTCGGGCTGGTTTTGGTACTTGAAGGGCTGGGGCCGCTGCTGTTTCCCCGCCTCTGGCGACGGATGATTTTGGCTATGGCACAGTTGCCGGATACTATTTTACGCCGTTTTGGCGGCGGAATAGTCGTCGCAGGGTGCGTGATCTACTACATGTTGCGTAGCCGGATGGGTGGCTAAAATTAAGTGGAAAAATGTGCGCAATCGTGTGCTAAAAGTACTGAAAGCATCCAAATGAGATGGTAGAATCCTTTTTTAAGCAACCTGGTGATTCTTGAAATGGGTAAGAACGTCGTCGTACTGGGCACCCAATGGGGTGACGAAGGTAAAGGCAAGGTCGTTGACCTGCTGACTGAACGGGCTAAATATGTTGTGCGCTATCAGGGCGGACACAACGCTGGCCACACGCTGGTTATCAACGGTGAAAAAACCGTCCTTCATTTAATTCCTTCTGGCATTCTGCGTGAAAATGTCGTCAGCATCATCGGTAACGGTGTTGTGCTGGCACCTGACGCATTGATGAAAGAAATGACGGAGCTTGAAGCGCGTGGCGTCCCGGTACGCGAACGTCTGCTGCTTTCTGAAGCCTGTCCGTTAATCCTGCCTTATCACGTTGCGCTGGATAACGCGCGTGAAAAAGCGCGCGGTGCAAAAGCAATTGGTACGACGGGTCGTGGTATCGGTCCAGCGTATGAAGATAAAGTTGCACGCCGTGGCCTGCGCGTTGGCGATCTGTTTGATAAAAAAACGTTTGCCGTCAAACTGAAAGAAATTATCGAATACCATAACTTCCAACTGGTTAACTACTACAAAGTTGATGCTGTCGATTACCAGAAAGTGCTGGACGATGTGTTGGCGATCGCCGACATTCTGACTGCGATGGTGGTTGATGTTTCCGATTTGCTGCACAAAGCGCACCTGCGTGGCGATTTCGTCATGTTTGAAGGCGCACAGGGTACGCTGTTGGATATCGACCACGGTACATACCCGTATGTGACCTCTTCAAATACCACGGCGGGCGGCGTTGCTACCGGCTCTGGTCTGGGCCCACGTTATGTGGATTACGTGCTGGGTATCGTTAAAGCTTACTCTACCCGTGTAGGTGCAGGTCCCTTCCCGACTGAGCTGTTTGAGGAAGTTGGCGAGCATCTGTCTCAGAAAGGTAATGAGTTTGGTGCGACTACGGGGCGTCGTCGTCGTACTGGCTGGCTGGATGCGGTTGCCGTACGTCGTGCGGTACAGATCAACTCGCTGTCAGGTTTCTGCCTGACCAAGCTGGATGTTTTGGACGGCCTGAAAGAGATTAAGATCTGCGTAGGCTATCGTTTGCCGAATGGCACCGAAGTGGATACGACGCCGCTGGCTGCTGAGGGCTGGGAAGGTCTTGAGCCGATTTACGAAACTGTGCCGGGTTGGTCTGAAAGCACATTTGGCGTAAAAGATCACAGCAAGCTGCCGCAGGCTGCGCTGAATTACATCAAACGTATCGAAGAAGTTACGGGTGTGCCGATTGATATTATTTCTACCGGCCCAGATCGCAGTGAAACCATGGTATTGCGCGACCCGTTTGATGCTTAATTGCGCCATGCTTAATGCGTGATGCAAACACGAAAAAGGACGGGAATCCCGTCCTTTTTGCTATGTATCGTTTAAGTCTCGTAGAATGACGACGGCTTCTGAGTCGTTATTCTTGAGCCTCTTCCGCCTTCTGCGCTTTCTTCTTCAGACCATCCAGCAGCTTATTGTGGATGTTACTGAACCCGCCGTTGCTCATGACCAGGATGTGATCGCCTGGCTGTGCGGTCTTGACGATGTTCTCTATCAGCGTATCAATATCCGCGCTCCAGTGTGCGGGCTGTATGCAGGCTTCCGCGACTTCTACGACCTGCCACGGAATATGCGTCGGTTGGAAGAGGAAAACTTCATCGGCACGGGCTAATGACGGCGCGAGTTCGTTTTTGCTCATCCCCAATTTCATGGTGTTCGAACGGGGTTCCAGTACGGCCAAAATACGGGCTGTCCCCCCTACCTTGCTGCGTAATGCCGACAGCGTAGCCAGAATAGCAGTAGGGTGGTGTGCAAAATCGTCATACACCGCGACGCCATGTTCGGTGCCGCGTAATTCAAGGCGACGACGGGCGTTGATAAAACCACCGAGTGCGCGGCAGGCATCTTCGGGCAAGACGCCGACGTGGTGCGCAGCAGCGATGGCCATCAATCCGTTGTGCATGTTGTGTTCACCCACCAATTTCCAATGGACTTCACCGACAAGCTCGTTGTTCAGATACACTTGATATTGGCTGGCATCAATAGCCACTTTCTGTGCGCGCCACACGCCTTCTTCACCGACCAACTCCTGTTCACTCCAGCACCCCATTGCCATTACCTGTTTGAGGTTAAGATCATTGGTTGGTGAGATAATTTTCCCACTGCCTGGCACCAGTCGAACAAGATGGTGGAACTGTTTTTGAATGGCTTTCAGATCGTCAAAGATATCGGCGTGATCGAACTCAAGGTTGTTAAGCACCAGCGTTCTTGGGCAGTAATGGACGAACTTGGAACGTTTGTCGAAGAATGCGCAGTCGTACTCATCGGCTTCGAGCACCATGAACGGGCTGTCGCCCAACCGTGCGGAAACGGTGAAGTTGCCGGGAACGCCACCGATCACAAAGCCAGGCTGGTAGCCACAATCTTCCAGAATCCAGGTGACCATCCCCGCCGTGGTGGTTTTACCATGTGTCCCCGCGACGGCAATCACCCAGCGATCGCGTAGCACATAATCATGCAGCCACTGTGGGCCGGAAAAATAAGGTAACCCCTGTTCCAGTACGGCCTCGACGCACGGGTTGCCGCGCGACATCGCATTACCGATGATGACGAGATCGGGGGCGGGATCAAGTTGTGCTGGATCGTATCCCTGAATCAGAGTGATTCCCTGTTCTTCCAGTAAGGTACTCATGGGGGGATAAACATTCGCATCTGAGCCCGTGACGTCATGCCCCAGTGAGCGGGCGAGTAGGGCAAGGCCACCCATAAAGGTGCCGCAGATACCTAAAATATGAATACGCATACATTTTCCATCTTCGCAATGAGTCTGCGCCACATTCTAACGCTATGAATCCGCCATAAGAAATGGATTTGACTAGGTACTCACTTTCTCTTTGGGCTACACTGCATGCGCAAACGTTGGCGGTGCAGAAATGAAACCGCTTTTCATCCGTAGATTCTGGAATAGTGTTATGAAAACGTTAGGCGAATTTATCGTCGAAAAACAGCACGATTTCTCTCACGCCACAGGTGAGCTTACCGCGCTGCTGTCTGCTATTAAACTGGGTGCCAAGATTATTCACCGTGATATCAACAAAGCCGGTCTGGTTGATATCCTGGGAGCCAGTGGCGTTTCTAATGTTCAGGGCGAAGTGCAGATGAAGCTTGATCTGTATGCCAATGAAAAACTGAAAGCGGCATTAAAGGCGCGTGGTGAAGTGGCAGGTATTGCCTCTGAAGAAGAAGACGAGATCGTTATCTTTGAAGGCGATAAGGCGGAAAACGCTAAGTATGTGGTTCTGATGGACCCGCTGGACGGCTCGTCGAATATTGATGTAAACGTCTCTGTTGGTACGATTTTCTCTATTTATCGCCGTATTACCCCGCTGGGAACCTCTGTCACGGAAGCGGACTTCTTGCAGCCGGGTAGCCAGCAGGTTGCTGCGGGCTATATCGTTTACGGTTCTTCTACCATGCTGGTGTACACCACGGGTCATGGCGTTCACGCCTTTACCTACGATCCGTCGCTCGGCGTATTCTGCCTCTCGCATGAAAAAGTTTGCTTCCCGGAAAAAGGGAATATGTATTCCATCAACGAAGGGAACTACATTAAGTTTCCTGTCGGTGTGAAGAAGTACATAAAATACTGTCAGGAGCAGGATGAAGAGACGCAGCGTCCTTATACGTCGCGTTACATCGGTTCACTGGTCGCGGATTTCCATCGTAACCTGTTGAAAGGCGGGATTTACCTGTATCCGAGTACGGCGAGCTACCCGAAAGGTAAACTGCGTTTGCTGTACGAATGCAACCCGATGGCATTTCTGGCTGAACAGGCAGGCGGTAAGGCTAGCGATGGTAAAAACCGTATTCTGGATATCACGCCAGAGAAGTTGCATCAGCGCTCACCGTTCTTCGTAGGGACTGAGTCGATGGTTGATGACGTTGAACGTTTCATCCGTGAGTTCCCCGATGCCTAATTAATGCTGTCTCGTGTTGGTGGGTAACCTGCCAACGCGGGATGACTGCTTATGGCGTGCTATCCAGTACGCCATCTTTGTACGTCATCACTAGCGACCTTAAAAAATACTCTCCCCGTTTCTAAGACTGAGCCTCGAACCAGCTTTCCAGAATAATCACCGCAGAGGCAGCATCTACGCTACCTTTGTCCAGCGCTTTAAAGCCACCGCGTTCAAAAAGGTCGGCGCGAGCTTCTACGGTACTTAACCGTTCATCCTGTAGCGCAATGGCGACGCCAAAGCGACCATGCAGTCGGTTAGCAAATTTCCGCGCCCGTGCCGTCAACGGCTGTTCGGTGCCATCCATGTTGAGCGGCAGGCCGACGACGACCAGATCGGGCTGCCATTCTGACAACAGCTTCTCCACTTTTTGCCAGTCGGGGATACCTTCCTGCGCTTTGAATGATGTGAGTGCGCGTGCTGTACCGGTAATTTCCTGACCGATGGCGACGCCGATGCTTTTTGTTCCAAAATCAAAGGCAAGAAGAGTTCTGCTGGTCATCAAGCGTGTCCTGCTTCGGTAGAGATATTATGAATATCGATGCCCAGTTTTCTGGCTGCCGCCCGCCATCGTTCGGCAATCGGCGTGTGGAACAGAATATCTTTGTCGGCTGGCGTCGTCAGCCAGGCATTCTCCAACAGTTCTTCTTCCAGTTGGCCGTTTTCCCAGGCGGAATAGCCTAAGGCGACCAGCGTATTTTGGGGCTGATTAGGTGTACCTAACGTTTCCAGCACGTCTTTTGAGGTGGTGATCATGGTGTCCTCAGAAATACTGATGCTGGAACCGAAGCCTGAGCAGGGGGTATGTAAGATAAAACCGCGATCGTCCGCCAGTGGGCCGCCCATAAACACGGGTTTATCTAACCGGATAGCAGGATCGCGCGGCGTTGGGTCTATTTTTAGCTTTTTTAGCACGTTTTCTACTGAAAACTGATCCATCGGTTTGTTGATGATCAGTCCCATAGCTCCGTCTTCATTATGTTCGCAGATATAGACCACCGAACGTTTAAATACAGAGTCCTGTAGTGCTGGCATAGCAATGAGGAAGTGATGCTGTAAATTCATTGTGTATTTTTATCGATATCCGTCAGCGTTGGAGAAACGGCCCGTGTTGCGCGGGCCGGATAGCGTATTTGGTATTAACGGGTACGTGCGGCCAGACGTTTTTCAATCGCGTCCATTAGCATGCCGGTGATGGACACGTCTGGGTAAGCCGCTTCGATTTCACGCACGCAGGTCGGGCTGGTGACGTTAATTTCTGTCAGACGATCACCGATGATGTCCAGACCGACGAAAATCAGGCCTTTGGCTTTTAACGTCGGTGCGACGTCACGGGCGATTTTCCAGTCACTTTCGGTTAGCGGACGTGCTTCGCCACGACCACCGGCTGCCAGATTGCCGCGTGTCTCACCGCTTTTGGGAATACGTGCCAGGCAGTAAGGAACGGGTTCGCCATCGACCACCAGCACGCGCTTGTCGCCGTCTTTAATCTCAGGCAGGTAGTTTTGCGCCATGCAGTAGCGGCTGGCGTGTTCGGTCAGGGTCTCGATGATGACTGAGACGTTGGCGTCATCCTGCTTCAAACGGAAAATAGATGCGCCACCCATCCCGTCTAGCGGTTTGAGAATAACGTCGCCGTGTTTTTCATGGAACTGGCGCAGTTTGTCTGCACGACGCGTGACGAGCGTATCGGGTGTCAGATGCGGGAACCAGGCAGTGAACAGCTTTTCATTGCAATCGCGCAGGCTTTGCGGTTTGTTGACGATCAGCGTGCCTTTCTCTTCCGCACGTTCCAGAATATAGGTGGCGTAAATGAACTCCGTATCGAACGGCGGATCTTTACGCATCAGCACCACATCCAACTCTTCCAGCGCAATATCCTGCTCGCCAGAGAAATCATACCAGCCGTCGTAGTCGTACTGGACGCTCAGGCGACGCGTTGTGGCACGGGCGACACCTGCGTGCATATAGAGATCGTTCATCTCCATATAATGCAGTTCCCAACCACGGCGCTGTGCTTCCAGCAGCATGGCAAAGCTGGTGTCTTTCTTGATATTGATGGTGTCAATTGGGTCCATCACGATACCGAGTTTGATCATTCTTTTCTCCTTTACCCCAAATCGCCGAAACGTACCTGTAAGGCGGTCATGGCGGTGAGTGCAGTGGTTTCTGTGCGCAAGACGCGTGGCCCCAACAGGATATCAGTGAATCCGTGTTCTGAGGTCATGGTAATTTCACTGGCGGTGAGTCCGCCTTCCGGGCCGATCAGCAACCTAACCCGATCTACCGGCAGCGGTAGCGTATTGATACTCTGTGTAGCGCGTGGGTGCAGATTCAATTTCAGCGCGTTGTCTTGCTCCGCACACCAGGCATCCAGCGTCATCGCTGGCCGTACCAACGGCACACAGTTGCGGCCAGATTGTTCACAGGCAGCAACCGCGATTTTTTGCCACTGGCTAATTTTCTTCTCCATACGTTCTGCATCCAGTTTTACCCCACAGCGTTCAGACAGCAGCGGCGTAATCACATTGACGCCCAGCTCGATGGATTTCTGAATGGTAAATTCCATCTTCTCGCCGCGCGACATCACCTGTCCCAGATGCAAATGCAGGGGGGATTCTTTATCTTCCAACTTACCTGCTGTGACGCTAACGCGCACACTCTTTTTTCCCGCCGCGATAATTTCTGCATCAAAGACATGATTGCTGCCATCAAATAGCTGCAATGATTGACCCGTATTCATGCGTAACACGCGACCAACATGGTTGGCGGCATCGTCGCGTAGTTCGACTTCACCACCGTTAAGGGGAAGCGTCTCGGGATGAAAAATGCGTGGTACTCGCATACTGAATTAAGACCTTTGAATGAAAATTAACCGGCGTCGGAACGCCAGAAATAGGCAAAACCACCGTCATTGGACGGTGGTTGCATTGGAAACTGATTCGCTATAGTAGGTAGACGAATTAGCGCTGGCAAGCCTGTTGAACGTAGGGATTTGGGTTTCCCTGTTTTGCCGCGATACGTTGATTGCGGGTACATTCCCATTGCGTGACAGGGTACAGCTTATCCCAGGCTTCAAACAACTGAGTTTGTTGGCTAGAAAGGCGTAATTGATAGCGGTCGCGCATGTAGAAATAGGTACGTGCGATCTGGCCGCGGGCGCGAGTCGGTGGTTCTGCCAGATTATTTTTGAAATCGACCTTCATCTCGCATTGACCATATTGGGATGCGCCGCTGTTCCACTGGCCATACATGGCATTGCCGCGATCGCCGTTAACCTCACCGATAGCGGGTTGCAGGTTATGTAAATCGGTTTCCATCTCACGGTAAACCGGATCGCTGTTACAGTTCTTTCTGCCGCCATCCTGCCAGCACTGGCGCTGGTGGCCGAACTGCCAGGCGGGTACAACGTGCTCCCACTCAATGCGGCTGGCACGCTGTGCATTTTTTCTTACCTGATAACCGCAGGATTCCAGATCGGGTGTGCCTTTCTTGCCCTGCCACGTAATTTTGCAGCCGCAGTAGAACGACCCCGGCGCATCGCGATTAATGTTGACAGCGGCGGCTTTTGCCTGCGAAAAATTATTGATGTTTTGACTCTGCGCGATGGCCGAAAATAGACCCGCGCCAACGGCAGCGATAGCGAGAATTTTGCGTAGCATATTCCAAATAATCCACAGGCGGTAAAGTTGGCAGACTACCGGATGTCTTAGCGGCAAGCAAACGCAAAAGCAGTTTTTAAAACTGTAAATTCCCGTTTAAATAGAGCTTTTTACATCATGACGTAAGGTTTTCCCGCAACGGCGGCAGCGATATTCTGTTTCGCCACGTTGTACCCGATTGTGCCGACGAATCGTGAGCTCATGCTGTTGGCAATCGCACAGGTAAGTGAAGGTCTTCCCCTGCACGGAGTGCACCGCAAATCGATGTGTGCGTTTTGCCGGAACGTGCAGGACGCTTTCCATCATCCAACGCCACTCTTTACCGTGTGGTGCGACACGGCCAAAACGTGCGTAGACCAGCAGATGAGCCAATTCATGAGGAACGACTTCATCGATAAAAGCCTGCTGATTTTCCTGCAACAAAACGGGGTTCAGCCGGATTTCGCAGTGTTGTAGCCAAGCGGTTCCTGCGGTTGAACCGCGTTGCTGGTAATTTACTGCTGGCTCGGTGTAGTTCGTTTGCAAAGTGAGGTTGGCCTGCTGCAATTTATCACGCAGGCAGCGCATCACAGCCTGATGGCTGGCAATGGGAATTCGGGGAGTGTTCATTGCTGTGAGCATAAATTGAGTGGCAGGGAGACGCAATAGGGAAACTGGGGCGAAATATTCAGGGATTCAGAATGAGAAACGGCGAATTTTCATTCGCCGTTTGGTATTTATTGCATTGCCGGATTACAGACCGGCAGCTTCACGCAGCTGTGCGGCTTTATCCGTTTTTTCCCATGGGAAATGTTCACGGCCAAAGTGGCCATAGGCTGCCGTTTCCTGATAAATCGGATGCAGCAGATCCAGCATCTGGATTAAGCCGTAAGGACGCAGATCGAAGAATTCGCGCACCAGCAGCGTCAGTTGCTCGGTGGACACTTTCTCTGTGCCGAAGGTTTCGATCATGATGGATGTCGGTTCCGCTACGCCAATCGCGTAGGACACCTGAATCTCGCAGCGATCGGCCAGGCCAGCCGCGACGATGTTTTTGGCGACATAACGCGCAGCATAGGCAGCAGAACGGTCTACTTTAGAAGGGTCCTTACCGGAGAACGCACCGCCACCGTGGCGAGCGGCACCGCCGTAGGTATCAACGATGATTTTACGACCGGTCAGACCGCAATCACCCATTGGGCCGCCGATAACAAAGCGCCCTGTTGGGTTGATGAAATATTTGGTACTGGCAGACAGCCACTCTGCTGGCAGAACCGGTTTAATGATCTCTTCCATCACCGCTTCATGCAGATCTTTCTGGCTAATGTCTTCTGAATGCTGGGTAGACAGCACCACGGCATCAATACCGGCAATCTTGCCATCGTCGTACAGGAACGTAACCTGGCTTTTCGCATCCGGGCGCAACCACGGCAGAGAACCGCTCTTGCGAACCTCTGACTGGCGCTGAACCAGACGGTGTGCATAAGTCACGGGGGCTGGCATCAGTACGTCGGTTTCGTTGGTCGCGTAGCCGAACATCAGACCTTGGTCACCCGCGCCTTGTTCCAGCGGATCGCGGCGGTCAACACCCTGATTGATGTCAGGAGATTGCTTGCCAATGGCATTCAACACGGCACAAGAGTTGGCATCAAAGCCCATTTCAGAATTGACATAACCGATGTCACGCACGGTGCGACGGGTAATTTCTTCGATATCGACCCAGGCACTGGTAGTGATTTCACCACCGACTAACACCATTCCGGTCTTTACATAGGTCTCACAAGCGACACGCGCTTTTGGATCTTGCTCCAGAATGGCGTCGAGAACCGCATCTGAAATCTGGTCAGCAATTTTATCAGGATGTCCTTCAGAGACTGACTCGGACGTAAAAAGGTGTTTAGCCATGAATTTCTTTACCTTCAAATCAAAGCCGCTAAGCAATGTATCGGTTAATCGGTATAGACGGATTAACATCTGGATGGCTATTCTAGGTCACCTTTTGGTCTCAGTGCCAGTAGTTTTTCGTGTTAGCTCGCCATCACATTTAAACATCGGCCGTTTTTTCTTTTACAAGAGATGACTGGCGATAATTTTCATTTTGCTTTTCCGGCAGCATCTCTGTATAAACGCGCGAGCGGTAACGGTAATCTAGCCCGCAACATCTTGAATTTCTCATTGATAGCTGACCGCATGACTGCGGCGCGCGTGGAGGTGATTGGATTAATGATCCGTTGTTTACTGAGTGTATTGCCTTCGCAATACGTCCCTTTTGACGCTATCGCGTCAGCGACTCAACCCTTCTTTTCCGTATCCAGACGTAGCCTGTCGTTAAATTCAACACAGGACTCCAGGGCTGGTTAATCTGCCTGTTATTCTTTCTGCCAGAAGCGTTTAACGACTTTCTGGTCACGTTCGCCCGGTGGTTTTCACAACGAGTTTTTTCGACCCGTAACACGGAGCCTGACAACGTGTTTTACACTAATAAGAGTAATAAAGTGACGGCATACTTTACCAGGCCGGTTTTTTCACTGTCGACGCCGCATGTTGCAGGTATGCTTATGTGGGCTGTTTATTCAGGTACTGATGTGATTAGCAGTATAGAAAAAGAAGAGGTTCGTTATGTCTGACGACATGATTCATCACGGCTCGTCAGCGACGGGTAAACATGAAAATTTGCGCTCTATGCAGGAGGTTGCCATGAATGACCGTAATGCCAGCGAAATGCTTCGTACCTATAATATTGCCTGGTGGGGCAATAATTATTATGACGTCAATGAATTAGGACACATTAGCGTGTGCCCGGACCCCGACGTACCAGAAGCTCGCGTCGATCTGGCCAGATTGGTCAAAGATATGCAGAAAGAGAACCATCAGCGCCTTCCTGCGCTGTTCTGCTTTCCGCAAATCCTTCAGCATCGCCTGCGTTCTATCAACGCTGCGTTTAAACAGGCTCGCGAATCGTTTGGCTATGAAGGCGGCTATTTTCTGGTTTACCCGATCAAGGTTAACCAGCATCGTCGCGTCATTGAGTCATTGGCTAATTCCGGTGAGCCGCTGGGCCTTGAGGCTGGCTCAAAAGCGGAACTGATGGCGGTACTGGGCCATGCGGGCATGACGCGCACGGTGATTGTGTGTAACGGCTACAAAGACCGTGAATACATCCGTTTGGCATTGATCGGCGAAAAACTCGGTCACAAGGTTTATCTGGTCATCGAGAAGATGTCCGAAATCCGGCTGGTGCTGGAAGAGGCTGAGCGTTTGAATGTGGTGCCGCGCCTCGGCGTTCGCGCGCGTCTCGCCTCTCAGGGCTCGGGTAAATGGCAATCCAGCGGTGGCGAAAAATCCAAATTTGGTCTGGCGGCGGTTCAGGTGCTGCAACTGGTTGAGATGCTGCGCGAGGCTGGGAAGTTGGATAGCCTGCAATTGCTGCATTTCCAT
Source organism: Pectobacterium araliae (assembly GCF_037076465.1). NCBI lineage: Bacteria > Pseudomonadati > Pseudomonadota > Gammaproteobacteria > Enterobacterales > Pectobacteriaceae > Pectobacterium > Pectobacterium araliae. Next base: position 567,602 of record NZ_AP028908.1, read on the forward strand.
TTGGGATCGCAACTGGCGAATATCCGTGATATCGCGACGGGTGTGCGCGAATCTGCGCGTTTCTATGTTGAGTTGCATAAACTGGGCGTAAATATCCAGTGCTTTGATGTTGGTGGCGGCTTGGGCGTTGATTATGAAGGAACCCGTTCCCAGTCCGACTGCTCAGTCAACTATGGTCTGAATGAGTACGCCAACAACGTGATCTGGGGCATCGGCGATGCCTGTAATGAGCACGGTTTGCCGCATCCGACGGTCATCACCGAATCTGGTCGTGCGGTCACTGCGCATCATACTGTGTTGGTTTCCAATATTATCGGGGTTGAACGTAACGAATTCAGCGAACCTACCGAGCCGGAAGAAGACGCGCCGCGTGCGTTGGAGAGCCTGTGGTCAACCTGGAAAGAAATCAAGCAGCCGGGGAAACGTCGTTCGCTGCGTGAGTGGCTACATGACAGCCAAATGGACTTGCATGATGTGCACACCCAGTACACGCACGGCATGTTGGACCTGACACAGCGTGCAAAAGCAGAGCAGCTTTATCTGAGCATCTGTCAGATGATTCAGGAACAGTTGGATCCGAGTAACCGTGCGCATCGGCCGGTGATTGATGAATTACAGGAACGCATGGCTGACAAATTGTATGTCAACTTCTCGCTGTTCCAATCCATGCCGGATGCATGGGGGATCGATCAACTGTTCCCCGTCATGCCGTTGGAAGGGCTAAACAAGCCGCCTGAGCGTCGTGCTGTCCTGCTTGATATCACCTGTGACTCAGATGGCACGATCGATCATTATGTTGATGGTGATGGAATCGCGACAACGATGCCAATGCCGCCTTACGATCCAGAAAACCCGCCGTTGCTGGGCTTCTTTATGGTCGGTGCCTATCAGGAAATTCTGGGTAACATGCATAATCTGTTTGGCGATACGTCGACCGTCGATGTGTTTGTCTTCCAAGACGGCACCGTTGAGATTGAAGAGTCTGATGAAGGGAATACAGTTGCCGATATGCTGGAATATGTGCAGCTTGACCCCAAAGTGCTGATGACGCGTTTCCGCGATCAGGTTAAAGAAACCGACCTTGATGCTGAACTTCAGGCGCAGTTCCTGGAAGAATTTGAAACCGGGCTGTATGGCTATACTTATTTGGAAGATGAGTAAGTGTAATGGCTTGAGTGAAAAGGGATGCGAGTGAGCATCCCTTTTTTTCGCCTGCGATCAGATAAGCGAATGGCCCATATTGATATCGGTTGCTGGTTTTGGAAGGGAATCAAATTCTTCAATGACGCTGTCTTTGAAGATAATTTTAGCAATAAGCAGTAGAGAGTTTTTATCCTGAACGCCATATTTATTCAGTAATCTTGATTTGCTGTTCAGTACTGATTTCTTATTTAACCCGATAAGATCGGCAATCGTTTCTGCTGAGTAACCCGCACTCCAATACTGAAATACGGCATATTCAGATTTCGATAGCCTGACGGGGCTGAATAGGCGACGATCGTGATGGTGAACGAAGTCGAGCAATTTATAAAAAGAATTAATGTGTGCTGATTTGGAAATAAGAATCGTTTTTTCGTCAATACACACAGGTGGGTGATTGGGGGAATTATTGATGATAATGAACGATGACGCCATATTATAAAAGTGGGTTCTTATCGACTCATAGTATTCTTCAAAGCCCTCGCTGCTACCGTCAATGATGAAAATACATTTTTTCTTTCCTTGTTGTAGCGTAAACCTGTTGACAGGTTTTATCGAGAGCATGGGAATACTCGATAGGATTTCCCGTAATCCTACCGTGGTAAAATTGCATTTACTGAAAATTCTCACATCCATGATTTTTAACACATATGAGTTTATTGTCTGAAAGTGGTCACAAACCAATAATCGTTGCTGATGTTGTCCAGTTATTAAGAAATCGCGATCCTGAAGAGTCTTGCATCGCTAAAAGGTAGAGCCTCGAGATAAATCAGTGGAAGCAATAACTGATTTCATCATCTATCTCTATGATCAAACTGGAAAAATTCTTATCGGTGTAACATAGTATGCTTGATTTACTGGTTTATTTCTATCTTTAAATACATAGGGTTATCCCATCCCTCCTGCTATTGTGGCGTGAGTCTCTGCGTTAATCGTGGCGCCTGCTTATCCTCTGTTGCTGCATTTGCTTTCTTTTGCTTTCCAGTATCTGGAAATCTGACGAGCATCGTTTCTTAAAAAGAGAACGGAACAGTAATATGATTGTAAATAGCTATCTATTTATATTTATTAATTCTTAAATCCTATCATAATGAGGATCGAAACAATTAGAGGTTGCTGTTATCCAGCAGCTTACAGGGAATACGGCGGGGATGATAGTGGTCGGATGACTAACGGGCAATTGAGATCTTTTCAATTGCCCGGGTACATATTTTTTGCGGGTAATCAGCGAGTGTGATTACTTCTCGGTAGCGATACGCTCACGAATGTGTTTGGCACGTCCTTCAGAGGAAGGATGGGAATCAAACATACTGCTCTCACGACCGGCATCCAGTTTAGCGAGTTTCTCAAAGCTGGTTGCCAGACCTTCCAGCTTGACGCCGCGTTTCTTCAGTAAATCAAAGGAATAGTCATCAGCCTGACTTTCCTGAGATTGAGAGAATTGGGAATTAACCAGTTCTTCTCCCAGATCGGCGAGTTGAGATTGTGACAATGATGCCGCTACGCCGCCAGCAGAGGCAACCGCAGTACGTGCGGCAGTCGCTGCATAGGCAACCTGCATTGCTTTACGAGAGTGACCCAGCGCGACGTGACCCATTTCGTGGCCGAGAACACCTTCCACTTCATTGTCGTTCATCATATCCATCAAGCCGCTGTATACACGGATGCAACCGTTCGCCATTGCCCAAGCGTTAACGTCTTTTGTCAGATAAACCTTATAGTTGGCTGGTGTGCCATTGATATCATGACCCAATGCATTTGCAATTTTATTCAGCCGCTGTGTGTATTTGCTGTCAGCAGGGGCAATCTTTGCTTCTTTGTCCATTTGCTGACAGGACTGATCGCTGAGGGATTTAACATCAGCATCGCTGAGCGTTGCTGCCTGAAAAGCCTGTGCGCCGGATTGCATTAAGGTACTGGTGTTTAAGTTCTGGCAGCCGGTCAGCAAGGTTGCGACACACAGAGCCAGTACAGAAGAACGAATAGCCATAAAAATCATCTCCATACGATTAATGTTTATTTTTTAATACCAAAAAAGCGGCTATAAGATACCCGAAAACGACACCGATAAATAGAGCGGAAAATCTGATTTGTCTGCTTTCCGATATCGTCGTCGACAATGAGTGTTGTTTTGGGGCGTTCCAAAAAGGTGCGGTTGATAAAGGTGAAGCCACTGGAAAACAGGGCGTATGGCGCTGTAATCAGCTACACAATTGGCAAAAGGACCACGATTGATTCGTTAGCTGATAAATCCCTGTTTTTTACTCACGGTTCCATGTGCATTCGCTGCATTTTTCATGTACATTTGTAATCATATTCATTTTGTCACTTCTGTTTAACGCATTGATTAGTATGAGTTATTCAGGAAGGTATTCGTTCAATCCGATCTGGAGTCAAGCATGTCCTCTCGTAAAGAACTTGCCAATGCTATCCGTGCGCTGAGCATGGATGGGGTGCAGAAAGCCAAATCCGGTCACCCGGGCGCACCAATGGGCATGGCCGATATCGCCGAAGTGCTGTGGCGCGACTATCTTAACCATAATCCGGCCAACCCTAACTGGGCCAATCGTGACCGCTTCGTACTGTCCAACGGCCACGCGTCTATGCTGATTTACAGCCTGCTGCACCTCTCCGGCTACGACCTGCCGATTGAAGAACTGAAAAACTTCCGTCAGTTGCATTCCAAAACTCCAGGCCACCCGGAATACGGCTACACCGCGGGTGTTGAAACCACCACCGGCCCGCTGGGTCAGGGCATTGCCAACGCGGTCGGTATGGCGATTGCCGAGCGCACGCTGGCCGCGCAGTTCAACCGTCCAGGCCACGAGATTGTTAACCATCACACCTACACCTTCCTCGGTGACGGCTGCATGATGGAAGGGATTTCCCACGAGGTCTGCTCGCTGGCAGGTACCATGAAGCTCGGCAAACTGACCGCGTTTTATGATGACAACGGCATTTCCATCGACGGCCATGTTGAAGGCTGGTTTACCGACGATACCGCCGCTCGCTTTGAAGCCTACGGCTGGCACGTAGTACGCGGCGTGGACGGTCACGATGCGGACGCCATCAAACGCGCCATCGGCGAAGCCCAACTGGTAACCGACAAACCGTCGCTGCTGATGTGCAAAACCGTGATTGGTTTTGGTTCACCGAACAAGGCCGGTACGCACGATTCCCACGGTGCACCGTTGGGTGAGGCGGAAGTGGCGGCTTCCCGAGAACAACTGGGCTGGACGCACGCGCCGTTTGAGATCCCTGCTGATATCTATGCCGCCTGGGATGCCAAACCGGCCGGTCAGCGTAAGGAAGCGGCCTGGGACGAGGCATTTGCCGCCTATTCCAGCGCGTACCCCGAACTGGCCGCTGAGTTCAAACGCCGCACCGGCGGTGAACTGCCGACCAACTGGCAGGCAGACGCACAGAAATTTATCGACGATTTGCAGGCCAATCCGGCGAAAATCGCCAGCCGTAAAGCCTCACAGAACGCGCTGGAAGCTTACGGCAAACTGCTGCCGGAATTCTTGGGCGGCTCTGCCGACTTGGCACCAAGCAACCTGACCATCTGGTCCGGCTCGGTGTCGCTGGATAAAGATCACGCGGGTAACTATATCCACTACGGCGTACGTGAATTCGGTATGACGGCGATTGCCAACGGGATTGCGCTGCACGGTGGCTTTGTGCCGTACACCGCGACCTTCCTGATGTTTGTGGAATACGCGCGTAATGCTGTACGTATGGCCGCGCTGATGAAAATCCGCAGCATCTACGTTTACACCCACGACTCCATCGGTCTGGGCGAAGACGGCCCGACCCACCAGCCGGTTGAACAGCTGGCGAGCCTGCGCGTGACGCCAAACATGAGCAACTGGCGTCCGGCGGATCAGGTAGAAACGGCGGTGGCGTGGAAATATGCCATTGAGCGTCAGGATGGCCCGACGTCGCTGATCCTGTCGCGTCAGAATCTGGCGCAGCAACCGCGTACCGCTGAACAACTGGCGAACGTGGCAAAAGGCGGCTACGTGCTGAAAGACAGCGACGGCCAGCCTGAGCTGATCCTGATTGCCACCGGTTCTGAAGTTGAACTGGCTGTCGGTGCGTATGACAAACTGACTGCCGCAGGCCGCAAGGTGCGCGTGGTGTCGATGCCGTCAACGGATGCGTTCGACAAGCAGGATGCAGCCTACCGTGAAGCGGTGCTGCCGAAAGCGGTCTCGGCGCGCGTAGCGATTGAAGCGGGCATTGCAGACTACTGGTTCAAGTACGTCGGCCTGAACGGCGCGATTGTCGGTATGACAAGCTTCGGCGAATCGGCTCCGGCTGAATTGCTGTTCGAAGAATTCGGCTTCACTGTCGATAACGTCGTTGAAAAAGCGCAGGCGCTGCTGAAGTAATTACGCTACGTTAACCCCGATATAAGAAGCCGTCAGCTAATGCTGGCGGCTTTTTTTCGTCTTTAATTTGCCCCATTGTTCCGTACATTTTTCCATCTCTCAAGCCTTCATTTTTTTAGTTTTATGACACAGGTCACTCTTCTGATGATGTGCGCCAAACGAGAATATTTCTTTTATACATTAATTCGTTTATTCTAGCTGAAGCGTTTCAGTTGTTGTGCTGGCGGCATTTCGCCAGGGGTTCTCTGGTGTCTAAGAAGGGTATATTCTATGTACTGGGCATACCTGTAATGAGACAAGGAACCACAAAGAACGCCATGACGATCCGTATTGCGATAAACGGTTTTGGCCGCATAGGCCGCAGTGTGTTACGTGCGTTGTATGAATCGGGCCGCCGAGCCGAGATTACCGTGGTGGCGATTAACGAGTTGGCGAGCGCGGAAGGCATGGCGCATTTGCTCAAATATGACTCCAGTCACGGCCGTTTTTCATGGGATGTTCGTCAGGAATGCGACCAGCTTTATGTCGGTGATGACTGTATTCGTCTGTTGCATCAGGCAGAGATTCAGCCATTGCCCTGGCGAGAACTCGGTGTAGATATCGTATTGGATTGCAGTGGTGTCTACGGTAGCCGGGAAGATGGGGAAGCTCATCTGGCGGCAGGCGCAAAGAAAGTGCTGTTTTCTCATCCGGGAACAACAGATTTGGATGCCACGGTGGTGTTCGGCGTCAATCACCATCAGTTGGAAAGTGAGCATCGCATTGTTTCTAATGCGTCCTGCACGACCAACTGCATTATCCCGGTGATCAAACTGTTGGATGATGCCTTCGGGATCGAGAATGGGACGGTGACGACGATTCACTCATCGATGAACGATCAACCGGTGATCGATGCTTATCATCACGATCTGCGCCGCACACGCGCTGCCAGTCAGTCGATCATTCCGGTAGATACCAAACTGTCGGCGGGGATCACCCGCATTTTTCCACAGTTTGTCGATCGCTTTGAGGCGATCTCGGTGCGGGTGCCGACGATTAACGTTACGGCAATTGACCTGAGCGTTAGCGTCAGGAAAGCCGTAAACGTGAATGAAATTAATGCACTATTGCAAAAATCAGCGCATGAGTCGTTTCGTGGTATAGTTGATTATACTGAATTGCCGCTGGTGTCGGCTGATTTTAACCACGATCCGCACAGTGCCATTGTCGATGGCACGCAGACACGGGTCAGTGGTCAGCACCTGATTAAAACATTAGTCTGGTGCGATAACGAATGGGGCTTTGCCAACCGGATGTTGGATACAACACGGGCAATGGCAGCCTGCGGTTTCTAGTACGACGGTGGCGATCAGGGGTCGCTATCTCGCTCAAGCAACTTTAAAAGAGAATCAACAAGAGGATTCACCATGTCTGTAATTAAGATGACCGATCTGGATCTGGCTGGTAAACGTGTTCTTATTCGTGCGGATCTGAACGTACCAGTAAAAGAAGGGAAAGTGACGTCTGATGCGCGCATCCGTGCCTCTCTGCCGACCATCGAAATCGCGCTGAAACAAGGCGCTCGCGTTATGGTCACGTCCCACCTGGGACGCCCGACCGAAGGCGAGTACAACGAAGAGTTTTCCCTGCTGCCTGTCGTTGACTACCTGAAAGAGAAACTCTCTTCTCCTGTACGTCTGGCGAAAGACTATCTTGATGGTGTTGATGTCGCTGAAGGCGAACTGGTTGTACTGGAAAACGTCCGCTTTAACAAAGGCGAGAAGAAAGACGACGAAGTCCTGTCCAAGAAATATGCGGCGCTGTGCGATGTATTCGTAATGGACGCCTTCGGTACGGCACACCGTGCGCAGGCTTCAACCCACGGCGTGGGTAAATTTGCCACTATCGCCTGTGCGGGCCCGCTGCTGTCTGGTGAGTTGGAAGCGCTGGGTAAAGCGTTGAGCGAACCTGCACGCCCGATGGTCGCTATCGTGGGTGGCTCTAAAGTCTCCACCAAACTGACCGTACTGGATTCCCTGTCTAAAATCGCCGATCAGCTGATCGTCGGTGGTGGCATCGCCAATACCTTCGTTGCCGCACAAGGCCACAACGTGGGTAAATCCCTGTACGAAGCGGATCTGATTTCTGAAGCGAAGAAGTTGCTGGAAACCTGTGATATTCCTGTACCAAGCGATGTGCGGGTGGCATCAGAATTCTCTGAAACGGCAGCTGCAACGCTGAAGTCTGTTACAGCAATCAAAGACGAAGAGCAGATTCTGGATCTGGGTGATGTTTCCGCCGAGCGTCTGGCTGAGATTCTGAAAAATGCCAAGACCATCCTGTGGAATGGCCCGGTTGGCGTCTTCGAATTCCCGAATTTCCGTAAAGGAACCGAGACCATCGCACGTGCTATCGCAGAGAGTGATGCATTCTCTATTGCAGGCGGCGGCGATACGCTGGCTGCGATCGATCTATTTGGTATTGCAGATAAAATTTCCTACATTTCTACCGGTGGCGGCGCATTCCTGGAGTTCGTTGAAGGGAAAAAACTGCCCGCAGTGGTTATGCTGGAAGAACGCGCTAAGCAGTAATTTAAGGTAAGGGCTGATTTTTTCCCTTTCCTAGGGTTGTCTCGACACGGAGTTATTGCAACATCATGTCGGGACAGCCTGTCGATTGAACATCGATTTCTCTAACCCCTCCACGGCCAACGAAACGGGACACGTAACATGTCTAAAATTTTTGATTTCGTAAAACCCGGTGTCATCACTGGTGATGACGTTCAGAAAGTTTTTGCAGTAGCAAAAGAAAACCAATTCGCTTTGCCAGCAGTGAACTGTGTCGGTACCGACTCAATCAATGCTGTGCTGGAAGCCGCTGCCAAAGTGCGCGCGCCAGTCATCGTTCAGTTCTCTAACGGTGGTGCAGCGTTCACTGCGGGTAAAGGTCTGAAAGCGGAAGGTCAGAAGGCGGCAATTTTGGGTGCGATCTCTGGCGCTCATCATGTGCACCAAATGGCTGAACATTATGGTATTCCGGTCATTCTGCACACTGACCACTGTGCGAAAAAACTGCTGCCATGGATCGATGGCCTGCTGGATGCGGGTGAAAAACACTTCGCGGCTACCGGTAAACCCCTGTTCTCTTCTCACATGATTGACCTGTCTGAAGAGTCTCTGGAAGAAAACATCGAAATCTGCTCTAAATATTTGGCGCGCATGGCCAAAATCGACATGACCCTGGAAATCGAACTGGGTTGCACCGGTGGTGAAGAAGACGGTGTGGATAACAGCCACATGGACGTTTCTGCTTTGTACACCCAGCCGGAAGATGTTGACTACGCGTACACCAAACTGAACGCGATTAGCCCACGTTTCACCATCGCCGCCTCTTTCGGTAACGTGCACGGCGTCTATAAGCCAGGTAACGTGAAGCTGACTCCGACCATCCTGCGTGATTCTCAGGAATATGTTTCCAAGAAACATAACCTGCCGCACAACAGCCTGGATTTTGTGTTCCACGGCGGTTCCGGTTCCAGCGCTCAGGAAATCAAAGATTCTGTCAGCTACGGTGTAGTGAAAATGAACATCGATACCGACACCCAGTGGGCAACATGGGAAGGTATCCTGAAATACTACAAAGAAAACGAAGCCTATCTGCAAGCTCAATTGGGCAACCCGAAAGGCGACGATCAGCCGAACAAGAAATACTATGATCCGCGTGTATGGCTGCGTTCCGCTCAAGCGAGCATGGTTACGCGTCTGGAACAAGCCTTCAAAGAGCTTAATGCTGTTGACGTGCTGTAAGTAAGACGACGTAAGTATGGTTTGATATTAAGACTCCTAAGGGAGTCTTAATTTTTGGGGTTGATATTGCGGTTTCTGCTATCGACGTTATGCTTTCCCGGTGATTAAGAAAACAGGAGCGTTTAAATGGAAGAACTTAATACAGGATTGGATCAGGCAGGGAACTGGTTGGTGGCACATCAGAACTTGTTTTTACAGTATGCCGTGAATATTGTTGCCGCATTAGTGATCCTTATTGTTGGCTTGGTGATTGCACGGATTGTCTCTGGCACCCTCAATAAGCTGATGATTAGCCGTTCTATCGATTCAACCGTGGCTGATTTCCTGTCTGCGCTGGTGCGCTATGGCATTATCGCGTTCACGCTGATTGCGGTATTGAGCAGGGTTGGTGTACAGACGGCATCAGTGATTGCCGTATTGGGTGCGGCGGGCTTAGCGGTCGGTTTGGCATTACAGGGGTCATTGGCCAACTTTGCTGCTGGTGTGTTATTAGTGATCTTCCGGCCTTTCCGTACTGGCGAAGCGGTGGATTTGGGCGGCGTGTCCGGTTCGGTAACGCAGGTGCAGATCTTCTCGACGACATTGCGCACGGCTGACGGCAAAATTATTGTGGTGCCGAATGGCAAGATCATTGCGGGTAACATCATCAACAGCTCGCGTGAACCGGATTGCCGTACCGAAATTATTGTCGGTGTGGCCTATGATGCCGATATTGATGTAGTGAAAAAGCTGTTAGGCGATATTGTTGCTGCCGACGATCGTATTCAGCATGACAAAGGTGTCACGATCCGCCTGAATGAAATGGCAGCATCATCGCTAAATTTTGTGGTGTGGGTATGGACGGCCAACGGCAATGCACAGGCGGTGTACTGGGATCTGTTGGAAAGCTTTAAACGCGTGCTAGACGAGCATCGTATTGGCATTCCTTATCCGCAGATGGATGTACACCTGCATAAGGTTCAATCCGCAGCGGAGCAGCCAGAGTAAACCGGCTGATATAAGCCACTCAATATGCATCATGTCGCGCTATCGGCATGGTGCATTGTCAGAAATCGTCCTCTCATCTTAACGGTGCTCGTTTAAATATCGAGATTCTGGGGCGACCACGGTGCGAGGTATCCCTGCGGGAACCTTATCACCGTGTTTCCCCTAACTCCATGCTTAAGTGAGCAGCATTACCTCTCATCGTGCGTTTCCTTCCTTTAATTCAGAACATTAGCGTAGCTAATGTGGCGTTAGAATATTCAATTTCACTTATTTAATCGGCTTTCATACACTCCCCCGCGATAACAACAAACGGTGTAGGAGAGAAGTATGTGGGCGGTGTATTTACAAGGCGTTCTATTAGGCGTGGCGATGATTCTGCCGCTGGGACCACAGAATGCCTTTGTGATGAATCAGGGAATTCGCCGTCAGTATCATCTGATGGTGGCGCTGTTATGTGCCTTGAGTGATGTTGTATTGACTACCGTTGGTATTTTTGGTGGCAGTGCCTTGCTCAGTCAATCTTCACTGTTATTGGGGGCGGTGACCTGGGGCGGTGTTGCGTTTCTGCTCTGGTTCGGCTGGGGGGCAATGAAAACAGCCTTCAGCAAAAATACTCTCCTCGCCAGCGCAGAAGTGATGAAACAAAGCCGCTGGCGCATTATCGCGACAATGCTGGCGGTGACCTGGCTTAATCCGCATGTCTATCTGGATACCTTTGTGGTGTTGGGAAGTTTGGGGAGCCAGTTTGCGGATGACGACCGACGCTGGTTTGCGTTAGGAGTCATAACAGCTTCCTTCACCTGGTTTTTTGCGCTGGCGTTATTGGCGGCCTGGTTGGCTCCGTGGCTGAATACGCCTCGGGTACAGAGAGCTATCAATTTTTTTGTTGGCGTGGTGATGTGGGGAATTGCCTTGCAGTTGGCACGCCACGGTTGGCAATAGTGGTTAGCAATAAATGAAATCACTTTTACGCTATGTTTCAGAAATTCACCTATATTGTGTGGAGTCAGTAATACGTTATGTTGTCTGGTAAAGGATACCTTCTTGTATCTTTCATTCTGGAATGTGCTGTGCCGACGCAGGAAAAATCTGCTGGGTCACATGCGTGACGAAACATAGGTAAGGAGAGAGTGTGAAGCGAGGTATGATGAGGCTCAATGCACTGGCGCTGGCCGCTGCGATAGGATTTGGCGGTGTGTCGATAACCGCGCAGTCTGCGGAATTGCCGGATGGCCCGCATATCGTGACGTCAGGGACATCCAGCGTAGACGCAACACCGGATATCGCGCGTCTGGCGATTGAAGTGAGTGTGTCATCGAAAGATGCGGCGGAAGCGAAAAAGCAGGTCGATGCTCGCGTTGCACAATATTTTGATTTTCTGGGTAAAAACGGCATTGAGAAAAAAGATATTAATGCTGCCAATTTACGCACACAGCCAGAATATGACTATCTGAAAACAGGGGGATCGGTGCTGAAAGGCTACCGTGCCGTGCGTCAGGTGGAAGTGACATTGCGTCAGTTAGATAAACTGAATGAACTGCTGGATGGGGCGCTGAAATCGGGGCTGAATGAGATTCGCACGGTAGAGTTAGGCGTGGCTAACCCAGAAGCTTATCGTGATGAAGCGCGTAAAAAAGCGATTGAGCAGGCGACGAGTCAGGCCGCGGCGCTGGCGCAGGGCTTCAACGCTAAACTGGGGCCGATCTACAGCGTTCGCTATCACGTTGCCAACTATCAGCCGATGCCAATAGCTCGGATGTTTAAAACGGCAGATGCGGCGGTACAAACCGAAGCGGCACAAACCTATGAACAACAAACCATTCACTTTGACGATCAGGTGGATGTCGTGTTTGAACTACAGCGTGCGCCGTAATGACGGCGTAAACATAGTGATAATACCCACAGGCCTGCTCAGACAGGCCTGTTTTCGTTTAAGTATCACTTTTCCTGCACGTTATGACTGCCGTAGTACCTGACGGCCGTGTGCGAGCAGGGCATCCGTCACTTTCCTCATCATCCGGCTTTCTGGTGCGAAGCGATGCCAATAGAGCATCCGACGTTGAAATAGCCCCGGCGTCAGGTCGATTAGCTCGTTATTAGCCAGTTCTCTCTCGATTTGCAGGTGCGGGATCATACAGCAGGTTGTGCCCTGTCGTGCTAATTGAACAAAGGCTTCCGACGAGTTCACGATATGGCAGGGAACGCTGCCTGGCGACAAATCAAAGTTCTGCTGTAAAAAAGCCTGATGCATATCATCCAAATGGTCAAAGGCGACCGCAGGCGCTCGCAGCAGCGCTGAACGCGTCACGCCATTCGGGAAATAGCGGGCGGCGAAGGCTGGAGATGCGACGAACAGGTAATCCAGCGCACCCAGTTTATCTACCAGACAGCTTGGCAGCGGCTGAGACTGAATACTCACCGCACCCACCACTTCACCTCGGCGCAGCCTTTCCTGCGTGCGCGTTTCATCTTCTACCTGCAAGTTGAGGCGAATCGGTGAATCGACCAGCACTGGCTGTAACGCCGGTAGCAGCCAGGTTGCCAGACTGTCGGCGTTCACCGCCAGCGACAGCAGCAGCGGGATATCGCTGCTGGTTTCATTGCCCAACCACTCTTCTTCCAGCAATTCTACCTGATGCAGCAGCGCCAGCAGCTTCTGCCCTTGTTCCGTCGGGCGAGGGGGAATGGTTCTGACCAATAGCGGCTGGCCGAACAGATTTTCCAACTGTTTAATGCGTTGTGAAACGGCAGATTGGGTAATACACAACTTCTGAGCCGCGCGTTCAAAACCACGCTCGCGGATGACGGCATCCAGAGCCTGAAGCGTTCGATAGTCCGGGCGTTTCATGAAATTCAAAATCCTCTGAATGAGTCCGTTTTTTTCACTATGCCACATTTTGTTGATTTGCCATGCAGAAATCTTATTTTGGCTGTTGTGTGCAATCACGATTCAGCACGCTGCGTGTGGCACGGTACGCGTGAGATAATGCAGCAATGGGGTGATGAATTTGCACGCTTTCCCCAACGTGCATGTTCTATAATACGCACACGTTTTCGTATATTGATTCTACAGGCCAGAAGCAGATTATGACGCAAGATGAACTGAAAAAAGCAGTGGGATGGGCGGCGCTCGACTATGTCCGCCCTGACACCATTGTGGGAGTAGGAACCGGATCGACGGCAGCACACTTTATTGATGCGCTGGGTTCGATAAAACATCAAATCAAAGGTGCGGTTTCCAGCTCGGATGCCTCAACGGAAAAGCTGAAAAGTCTGGGTATTCCCGTTTTTGATGCCAATGATGTGGATTCGCTCGATGTTTATGTCGATGGCGCGGATGAGATCAACGGGCATATGCAGATGATCAAAGGCGGTGGGGCAGCGCTGACCCGTGAGAAAATCATTTCTGCCCTGTCGCGTCAGTTCATCTGCATTGTTGATGCATCCAAGCAGGTTGATGTGCTGGGCACGTTCCCGTTGCCCGTTGAAGTCATCCCAATGGCGCGATCTTACGTGGCACGTGAACTGGCGAAGCTCGGTGGGCAGCCGGTCTATCGTCAGGGTGTCGTGACGGATAACGGCAACGTCATTCTGGATGTACACAACCTGAATATCATGAATGCCGTTGCGGTAGAAAACCACATTAATGGTATCGCGGGCGTGGTGACCGTTGGGTTGTTTGCTAATCGCGGCGCAGATGTTGCGTTAGTCGGCACCGCCGAGGGGGTAAAAACCGTCGTTAAATGAGCTCGCGATCGTTCTGACGTGATGAGCGGCCTACGTTCCACGTCAGAAATTTTTTAGCTAAAAAAATCTATTTAGTTAACGGCTCATTTTTGGTACTTAATATCACATTTTCTTATTTTATTTACCGCCGATATGGCGATGTATCTCTTTGGCAATATTTTTTGCCATAAATCAGGCGCGTTTCTCTGTGGCGCGATTCGGGCGAAGCAATCGTTTGTATTGCTGACTGCGTAATTTTTGTTATGTTGGCAGAAGTTATTTAGCTCTCTGTCACATTTGAAGTCTGAAAATAAGGTCGGGAAATGGCAAAGGTATCATTGGAAAAAGACAAGATTAAGTTTTTGTTAGTGGAAGGCGTGCACCAGAGCGCGTTGGACAACCTACGTGCAGCCGGTTACACCAACATCGAGTTCCATAAAGGTGCGCTAGATCCTGAGGCGCTGAAAGCCTCCATTCGCGATGCGCATTTTGTGGGTATTCGCTCGCGTACCCACCTGACAGAAGAAATTTTTGCTGCTGCGGAAAAACTGATCGCGGTAGGGTGTTTCTGTATTGGGACGAATCAGGTTGAGCTGTCGGCCGCGACCAAACGCGGCATTCCGGTATTTAATGCACCTTTTTCCAATACCCGATCCGTGGCAGAAATGGTGGTCGGCGAAATGCTGCTGATGCTGCGCGGTATCCCGGCAGCGAACGCGAAAGCGCACCGTGGTATTTGGCACAAACTGGCTGTGGGATCGTTTGAAGCTCGGGGCAAAAAACTCGGGATCATCGGTTACGGTCATATCGGAACCCAGTTGGGCATTCTGGCTGAAAGCCTGGGTATGCACGTTTACTTCTATGATATCGAAAGTAAACTGCCGCTGGGCAATGCGCATCAGGTGCGCCACCTGTCCGACCTGCTGAATATGAGCGACGTGGTAAGTCTGCACGTGCCGGAAAATGATAGCACACAGAACATGATGGGCGCTGAAGAGCTAGCCCTGATGAAGCCGGGTTCAATCCTGATTAATGCTGCCCGTGGTACGGTGGTTGATATTCCCGCACTGTGCGACGCGCTGAGCAGCAAGCATCTGTCCGGTGCGGCGATTGACGTATTCCCACAGGAACCCGCAACCAACAGCGAACCGTTCCTGTCACCGCTGTGCGAGTTTGATAATGTGCTGCTAACGCCGCATATCGGTGGCTCCACGCAGGAAGCACAGGAAAATATTGGTGATGAAGTCGCCGGAAAACTGGCGAAATACTCAGACAACGGTTCCACGCTGTCTGCGGTGAATTTCCCAGAGGTGTCGCTGCCTGTTCACGGTGCACGCGCCAGTCGTCTGCTGCACATCCATGAAAACCGTCCTGGTGTGATTACCAAAATTAACCAGATCTTTGCTGAGCAGGGCATTAACATTGCTGCACAGTATCTGCAAACGACGCCTGAAATTGGTTATGTGGTCATTGACGTCGAAACCGACGGTGCGCAAACGGCACTGCAACTGATGAAAGCGATTCCTGGCACTATTCGTGCCCGTCTGCTGTTCTGATGTGTGATTGATTAGTGCGTTATTAATCAGCCCCTTTCGGGGCTGATTGCGTTATTACAGCGCGATAACGATCTTGCCGCGCATATGCCCTTCTAATACTTTATCGTGAGCCTGCTTCAGCGTATCCACCGTTAACCCTTGCAGTGCTTCGCTGGCGGTTCCCTGAAGTTTTCCTGCATCAACCAACTGTGCCACTTCGTACAAAATGTTCCCTTGTTCCGCGATATCCGGGGTGGTGAACATGCTGCGGGTAAACATAAGTTCCCAATGCAATGCCGCACTTTTGAGTTTTAGCTGCGTTTGGTCGAGCGGATTTTTGTTTTCCACGATGGTACAGATGTGCCCCATCGGTGCGATCAGCTTGCTGATGGCATCCCAGTGGCCGTCGGTATCGTTCAGGCAGAAGATATAATCGACCTGTTTGATCCCCTCTTTTTCTAGCTCATCCACCAGATTACGGTAATCGACGACCTTGTGCGCACCGCGCTGGCGGCACCATTCCGCCGAATCCGGTTGTGATGCGGTGGCGATGATGTTCACCGAGCTGCGTAACGCCGCCAGAGAAATCGCCAGAGATCCTACGCCACCTGCGCCGCCGATAATCAGCAGCGTTTTTTTACTGTCGGCCTGCTGTATTTTCAGATGCTCGAATAAGCCTTCCCAGGCGGTCAACGCCGTGAGCGGCAGTGCGGCGGCGGCGGCCCAGTCCAGAGACACAGGCTTACGCGCCACGATGCGTGAATCAATCAACTGATGAGTGGTGTTGCTGCCGGGGCGGGTGATGTCGCCGGCGTACCAGATTTCATCACCGACCTGGATGTGGCTCACGGCGCTGCCGGTTTTCAGCACGACGCCACTGGCATCCCAGCCGAGGATTCTGGGTTGCTGTAACCCATTCTGACGCAATCCGGCATGAACTTTGGTATCCACCGGATTGACGGAAATGGCTTTTACGCCGATTAGCAGATCGTATTCACCGGGTTCGGAGATGTCCTGCGTGATGGCGATGAAGTTTTCTGGCTGTTGTGGATCAACGGCTATCGCATGAGCGGTCATGGTCTGTTCCTCATTATTTTCAGAATAGGATCATTGTGAATGAGACAAAGTGTAGAACACGGAGATAGGACTGATAAGATGGACAATAAATAATGCAGTGTTCGTCTAGGGTTAACAATTATGTTTAAACAGTTGCAGGATATGGCGCTGTTTGCGCTGGTGGCCGAATGTGGCAGTTTTACACAGGCGGCGCGTAAAGCTGGGTTGGCAAAATCCAGCCTGAGTCTACGTATTAGCCAGCTCGAACAGCAGATCGGCTTACGGCTGCTTAACCGAACAACGCGCCAGCTAAATCTGACGTTTGCTGGTGAACGTTACCTGATTCACTGCCAGGAGATGCGGCAAGCCAGTGAGCGTGCCGATCTCGCCATACAGCGCCTGCGTGATAACCCGAGTGGGCGATTGCGCATCACCAGCCCAGCAGGATTAGGCTCCACACTGCTGGCGCGACTCACCGCCGAGTTTCAGCAGCGCTTTCCTGCGGTATCGTTGGATGTTCTGATTTCAGATGCAGTGATCGATCTGGTGCAGGAGGGCTTTGACGTCGCTTTTCGTACCGGTAAGCCTCATGACTCTTCACTTATCGGGCGTTCACTGGGGCAGACCCCACGATATTTACTGGCATCGCCTGACTACCTTGCTCGGCATCCGGCATTGCTTCACCCGCAGCAGCTCCAGCAACATCGCTGTATTGCGCATCATGCCTGGACAGAGTGGCTCCTTCACTGCGGTTCAGAACTCTATTGTTGGTTATTGCCTGACGCACACATTACAGACAACCTGCTTTACGCTCGCGAATGCGCTATTGCAGGAGCGGGTATTACACTACTGCCGGATTTCCTCTGCCGAGATGAAGCCGTGTCTGGAAAGTTGGTTAGGGTGCTGCCGGATTGGCAGGTGGAAGCCAACGAGCTTTATCTGGTGTACCCCAGTCGCAAGCTGAATTCGCCCGCGCTAGCGTGTTTTATCGATTTTGTTTTGCAGCATCGTGCGTTGGATGATTACTCAATCGCGTTGAAAAAGTCGCTGTGATAGGCAGAGAAAAGGGTTTTGTTTCATTTTTATGGTCATCATTCAATTTTTATTGAAGCGCGATTTCTATCAATTTATTTTAGGTACGTTTTAGATTGAAAATGCCGATAACAATCTCGATTCCTTTTGACTTTTTTATGAAAGGTTTGCCCTGCGTGGCGTTATTGTCGCAGTGATGTCTGGGCTCTGTCGCACCTGTAACGGCAGAGATAATGGAGACCAGTGATGGTGAAAATGAGAATGCAATCGATGTCTGTTTAAAAAATAAGTTGAGTTACATCAACAATATACGTCTCGTCTCGTTATTTATTACTCTTTTTTCAATTATCCTGATTCTTTTTGCGCTTTCTATTGGCACCGCGAGTTTTTTCTTAAAGCAGAGCAATGGTTCACTGGATAAGGCTAATGATCTGTCTGACATCCGCGCAGGTATCAGCAGCAGCCTCGATCAGCTACGCGTAGCCAGACTACTGCTTATTCAAGCTGGGGCAGCAAACCGTATTAGCGATCACGAGGTATTTAAAGCGGCTTCCGATCAAGCTGCTGGTCGAGTCAGAGCCTCTCAGAAGCGTCTGGATGAATATCTTGCGCGTCCAGACAGATTGGAGAGTAGAAAAGGCACTGGATGAGGATATCTTCAAGGCTTACGCCAACTGAGCAGCAGGCAGCCGCGCTGGTGCAGGAAGCCTCTGCGGCAGCGGTTTCACTTGAAGAGCAGGCGGCGCGTTTGACGCAGGCTGTTTCGGTATTTAAGCTGGCTGGTATGGCTCAGAGACTGAAAACGTCATTGCCGAAAGCGGCACCGCAACCGCGTTTAGCGGCAGCAATGGCGATTGCTGGAAGCAGTAACAAAGGCAGCGATAATCAAAACTGGGAAACGTTCTGATCGGGTAAGTGAAGCCGTATTGGAAAGAAAAACGACCCGCAATGAATTGCGGGTCGTTGCCGTTTGTTTATCACGTCTGGTGATGGTTTATTTAGCAATCTTCTTATATTTGATACGGTGTGGTTCCAGCGCTTCTGCGCCCAGCGTACGCTTCTTGTACTCTTCGTATTCGGTAAAGTTACCTTCGAAGAATTCCACTTTACCTTCATCCTGATAATCCAGAATGTGCGTCGCGATACGGTCGAGGAACCAACGGTCATGCGAGATCACCATGGCGCAGCCGGGGAATTCCAGCAGGGCGTTTTCCAGTGCGCGCAGGGTTTCGATATCCAGGTCGTTGGTGGGTTCATCGAGCAGCAGCACGTTTCCACCGACCTGCAACAGCTTAGCCAGATGCAGACGACCGCGCTCACCACCGGATAGCTCACCAACGCGTTTGCCCTGATCAACCCCTTTGAAGTTGAAACGGCCAACGTAGGCGCGGCTAGGCATTTCGGTGTTGCCGATACGCATGATGTCCTGCCCGCCAGAAACTTCTTCCCAGACGGTTTTGCTGTTGTCCATCGCATCACGGAACTGGTCAACTGACGCCAGTTTTACCGTTTCGCCCAGCTCAATCGAGCCGCTATCTGGCTGTTCCTGACCGGACATCATGCGGAACAGGGTTGATTTACCCGCACCGTTCGGACCGATAATACCGACAATTGCGCCTTTCGGTACGGAGAAAGACAGCCCGTCGATGAGCTGACGTTCGCCGTAAGACTTGCTCAGATTGGTGACTTCCACCACTTTATCGCCAAGGCGGGCACCAGGTGGAATAAACAGTTCGTTGGTTTCGTTACGTTTCTGGTATTCCGTGCTGTTCAGCTCTTCAAAGCGTGCCAGACGCGCCTTACCTTTGGACTGACGGCCTTTAGCGCCTTGACGCACCCATTCCAGCTCTTTCTCAATGGATTTACGGCGGGCCGCTTCCTGAGAGGCTTCCTGTGCCAGGCGCTGATCTTTCTGCTCCAGCCAGGATGAGTAGTTGCCTTCCCACGGAATACCCTCTCCACGGTCCAGCTCCAGAATCCAGCCCGCGACGTTATCGAGGAAGTAACGGTCGTGGGTAATCGCCACTACGGTGCCCTCGAAATCGTGTAGGAAGCGTTCCAGCCAGGCCACGGATTCGGCATCCAGGTGGTTGGTCGGTTCGTCGAGCAGCAGCATGTCCGGCTTTTCCAGCAGCAGACGGCACAGCGCTACGCGGCGACGTTCCCCCCCAGACAGGTTGGCGATTTTCGCATCCCACTCAGGCAAGCGCAGCGCATCCGCCGCGCGTTCTAACTGGTTATTCAGGTTGTGACCGTCGTGTGCCTGAATGACTTCTTCCAGCCGACCTTGCTCGGCGGCCAGTTTATCGAAATCTGCATCTGGATCTGCGTATAACGCATAGACTTCATCGAGACGCTTCAATGCGGTCACGACTTCAGACACTGCTTCTTCTACGGATTCACGTACCGTGTGCTCCGTGTTGAGCTGTGGTTCCTGCGGCAAATAGCCGATTTTGATTCCAGGTTGTGGGCGAGCTTCGCCCTCGATGTCCGTATCAATGCCAGCCATAATACGCAACAGCGTTGATTTACCGGCTCCGTTCAGACCCAGCACGCCGATCTTGGCACCGGGGAAAAAACTGAGGGAGATGTTTTTCAGAATGTGACGCTTCGGCGGAACGACCTTACCGACGCGATGCATGGTATAAACATATTGAGCCACGTTGCGACTTCGCCTCTCTCTTATCTCTATGATTTGTCACCTTAAGCGGGTGACGATGTGTAGCACTGTGCTACTGAATACGAATAGCGCCGCTGAGAAATACCTCGGCAACGCTCGATTATCCTAACCGTTGAGTGTAGCGGGTTTCAGCCCGCGATCCCAGCTATCCGGCGATTTGCCATTGTCGATCTGAGACGTAGACCCGCCCAGTGAATTTCAGAATCGGTTTGCGGATCGACGTATCGTTGTCTGGCATGATGTGCCACACTGGATCTGCCCGATAGGATAGGGGTATCGATACGATGAAGGATGCCGATAGCAGGTTCGATAACGGATGAGGTTAATGCAGGTGATAAAAGCAGGTCATTGGTGGTACGCCGTTGCGGCGATATGTTTGACTGGGGCTTCCGGTCATGTGCTGGCGGATTCTCTGGACGAACAGCGTCAGCGCTATCAGCAGGTTAAGCAGGCATGGGACAGCAACCAGATGGACACGGTCGCGCAACTGATGCCGACGCTACGCAGCTATCCGCTTTATCCTTATCTTGAATATCGCTCGCTTACGCAGGATCTGAGCCAGGTCAGCGTAACGCAGGTGAAGCAGTTTATGGCAATGCACCCGACGCTGCCGCCTGCCCGTAATCTCCCCACCAGCTTTGTGAATGAACTGGCACGTCGTCAGGACTGGATCGGGCTGCTGGCATTTAGTCCGCAGCCGCCGAAGCCCGTCAGCGCCCGCTGTAACTTTTATTATGCCCAATGGGCAACTGGTCAGCGTCAGGGTGTGTGGGAAGCCACGCGTGATATCTGGCTGACCGGACGTTCGCTCCCTACCGTGTGCGATAAACTCTTCTCCGTCTGGCAGCAGGCAGGCGAACAGACGCCGCTGACGACGTTGGAACGTACACGTCTGGCGATGGACGAAGGCAGCGGTAGTCTGGTGAGCTATCTCATCAAGCAACTGCCCGACGATTATAAAACGATGGGCGATGCGCTGCTGAAACTTCAGAATGACCCCAATTCGCTGGAGAGCTTTGCCCGTACCGTCGGACCAACGGATTTCACGCGTAAAGTCACGCTGTCGGCCTTTACGCGTACGGCGCGTCAGGATACGGATAATGCCCGTTCGATGTTGCCAGTCATTGCCCGTTTGCAAAAGATGAGCGCCGCAGAACGTCAGGATATGGAAGAAACCATCGCCTGGCGTTTGATGGGGAATGATGCCACGCCAGAGCAGGCGCAGTGGCGGGATAACGTGGTGCGACGAAGCACATCGACGACTTTGCTGGAACGTCGCGTGCGCATGGCGTTGGGGGCGGGCGATCGCCAAGGGCTGGTGAGCTGGATGGCGCGTTTACCCGCGGAGGCGTTGCAGAAAGACGAATGGCGCTACTGGCGTGCCGTCGTGCTGTTGGATCAGGGCAAACGTCAGGAAGGCGAGACATTATTACGCACTCTGATGCAAGAGCGCGGGTTCTACCCGATGGCGGCGGCGCAGAAACTGAACGAGCGTTATCCGATTACGATCATGACGGCGGTGAAGCCAGATCCTTCTTTGTCTCAGCTACCGGAAGTTGCCCGCGTGCGGGAATTGATGTTCTGGCAGATGGATAATCTGGCGCGTAGCGAGTGGGTCGGGCTGGTGGCGAATCGTAGCAAGCCGCAGCAGGAAGCGCTGGCTCGCTATGCGTTTGAACAGCGCTGGGCCGATTTAAGCGTACAGGCGACGATTGTCGCAAAATTGTGGGATCACCTTGAAGAGCGTTTTCCGCTGGCCTGGAATGACGAATTCCGCCGTGAAACGCAGGGCAAAGGGATCAGCCAGAGCTATGCGATGGCGATCGCCCGTCAGGAGAGCGCCTGGAACCCGAAAGCACGTTCCCCGGTTGGCGCATCGGGTCTGATGCAGTTGATGCCTGCGACGGCACAGCATACGGCCAAAATGAGCAACATCACGTTCTATACGAACAGTAGCCAACTGTTCGATCCAGAGACCAATATTCTGTTGGGAACAAGCTACTTGGAGTACGTATACCAGACATTTGGCCGTAACCGCATTTTGTCTTCTGCGGCTTATAATGCCGGACCGTCGCGCGTGAATACCTGGCTGAGGAACAGCGCGGGACGTATCGACTCCGTTGCGTTTATCGAAAGTATCCCGTTTTCGGAAACACGCGGTTATGTGAAAAATGTGCTGGCCTATGACGTCTTCTATCGTTATTTTCTCCATCAGCCAGCCAATGTGCTGACGGATGGAGAATGGCAGCGGCGTTACTGAGACGCGGCGTTGCGATCGTTACCCGGAATTGTGTTATGCTGCCGTACTAGTTAAATAGTATGGCAGCCAATTATGACTCCGTTATCGCTTATCGATCCAGCACTTTCTGAACAAGACAATGAGCATTGGTTACGCTTTGTCGCGCTATTGCAGCAGTCCATTGAGAAAGATCTCCAACTGCCACTGCTGCAACTGCTGTTGACGCCAGATGAGCGTACCGCGTTGGGAACGCGGGTGCGCATTGTGCAAGAGTTAATGCGGGGTGAAATGAGCCAGCGTGAACTGAAAGGCGAGCTAGGGGCGGGAATTGCCACGATTACACGCGGTTCAAACAGTCTGAAAGCCGCGCCCCCCGCGTTAAAAAGCTGGCTGGAAGCGCAGTTGCTGTCGACCGATAAACCGTTGGATGATGGCGCGTAACCGCTACGGTTTCGCTGCCTGAACGGGAATTTGATAGATTGGGTTATGGAACGGCACCAGCGCCAGCAGCAGCGCTTGATGGTACACGCTAGTGCGTGACAATTTGCCGTCGGTGAAGACGCCGATGGCACCACCTTTATGTTTAATGTTCTGAACGCCCGTCAAACGTTCCATTTCATCACCTAATTCCCGCCCTTCACGGATACCATGTAATATACTTTCTGGAAGGACCAGGCTTGCAGAACGTGATTCGCCGCGCAGGTGAGCATTTTCGATCACCATCCAGGCGAAAGTCATACTTTCTTCAATGCCTGCTTCTACACCGACCCAAAAATCGGCTTCTGGCCGTACCTGACGTGCCATCATAACGCGGTTTCTGGCACCGGTGCGGGTTTCGAGAGAGCCGAGAGGCTGGCGTGGGACGCCGCTATCGACGTCAACGCCTTCGATACGGCAATTTTCTGCACCAAAGACATCGGTGAATGCCAGACTAATAGCCTTAATTTTTGCCGGGTTGGTAGTTGCAGCGACAACGTGATACATAACAGTTTCGTACCTTTAGTTAATTTGACGCAGTATAACGGAAAATAACCATGTTACAGGTATATCTTGTTCGCCACGGCGAAACAGAATGGAATGTGGCTCGACGTATTCAGGGTCAATCGGACAGTGCACTGACGCCAAGAGGTGAGCAACAGGCACAACAGGTTGCTGAACGAATCAGAACGCTAGGGATTACGCATATTTTTACCAGCGATCTCGGAAGAACGCGTCAGACAACAGAAATCATCGCTAAATCTAGTGGTAATTGCCAGATAATCCTGGAGCCTGGGCTGCGTGAATTAAACATGGGCGTATTAGAAGCCCGCGATCTGGATTCGCTGACTGCCGAGGAAGAAGGATGGCGTAAAGGGCTGGTGGATGGTACGCCCGATGGCCGTATCCCAGAAGGTGAATCGATGGTTGATGTGGCATTGCGCATGCACGGCGTTCTGGAGCGTTGTTTGGCGTTGCCAGCGGGAAGCCGTCCTTTGCTGGTTAGCCACGGGATGGCGCTGGGGTGCTTGCTGAGTACGGTTCTGGGATTACCTGCATCGGCTGAACGGCGTCTGCGTCTGCGCAACTGTTCCCTGTCACGCATTGATTATCAGCAAAGCCCGTGGCTGGCACCTGGCTGGGTGGTGGAAACGGCCGGAGATATTTCGCATTTGGATATTCCGGCACTGGATGAGTTACAGCGCTGAGAGCGGTTCTGCATGCTGGATGGGGATAAGATACTCGCAGCGGATGATAGCGGGTATTTCCCCGTCTGCATCGCGGCTAGGGTGAAAACGCTCAGCATCAAACCCTTTGCGGCGCGTGAGTTGGAAGGTCGGCAGACAGGTGTCATACAGGCTGATAATAAAATCCTGTAGTTCGTCATTTGGCCCTTCAAAAACAAACATTGCGTAGTCGCCGCCCGGTAGCGTGATGGGTTCACCCGTGTGAACATCGTCAGGCAGATACTGTGGTTCCAACGCGGTGGTGTAGAGCACCTCTTGTTCGTCGTCTTTCTCTTTGCTTGGGCGCGAATGGTGCAGTCCGTAAAGCACTGGCGGGACAGAACAGGTTTCGCCTAAAAATTGACGCCAATAGTGGATGCGAATTTCTGTACGGAAGTTACAGATCTGTTCAAGGCGACAGTTATAGGTTTGCGTTAGCCCAAGAAGTTGTGTTTCCGGGAGGGCGACAAATTGCGGCTGTGGTAAGGTAAATTCACCGAGCCGGATCGGCGGACGAATGCCAAAAGTATTCCAGTTATCAGAACGACGGTAAGACGCTGGCGTTTGGGCAAACTGCTTTTTGAACGCGCGAGTAAACGTCTGTTGTGAATCAAAACGATATTGCAGGGCAATATCAAGGATAGGGCGGCTGGTCAGGCAGAGTGCAACCGCCGCTTTGGTCAATCTCCGCGCCCGGATATAGGAACCAATGGCATTACCTGTTACGTCTTTGAACATTCTTTGCAGATGCCACTTGGAATAACCTGCTTTCGCTGCCACATTATCGAGTGATAATGGTTGGTCGAGATGGCTTTCCAGCCAGTTAAGTAGGTCACGTATGATACCGGCTTGATCCATAATCTTCCTCATCAAACACATTGAGCGCGGGCGTATTGAGATCCCGCATCATAGCAATATTTTCACGTTGGTACTGCGGAAGATTTCTGAAAATATCCCGCAGGTAAGTTGGATAAGGAGGATGATGATAGCGGTTTATTTTGTACATCCTTTTTTATATTGTGGTTATTAACCATTTGTTATGAATTATCACAGAGTCTGAAATATGAACATAAAGCGAATCATGGGAGCGGGGCTACTGGCGCTATCGGCCGTTAGTGTAGCCAATGCGGAAGAAGTGGGATCGGTCGATACGGTCTTTAAACTACTCGGGCCGGATCATAAGATTGTGGTTGAAGCGTTTGACGATCCTGATGTATCAAACGTGACCTGCTACATTAGCCGAGCCAAAACAGGTGGAATCAAGGGCGGGTTAGGGCTGGCGGAAGACACGTCGGATGCGGCAATTTCCTGCCAGCAGGTTGGGCCGATTGATTTGTCCGATAAAATCAAAAATGGCGGTAGTCGCGGGTCCGTAGTCTTCCAAAAACGAACGTCGTTGGTTTTCAAAAAATTGCAGGTCATTCGGTTTTACGATCAAAAACGCAATTCTCTGATCTATCTTGCTTACTCTGATCGACTGGTTGATGGTTCGCCAAAAAATGCGTTAAGCGCGGTGCCGGTGATGCCATGGGGAAAGAGTGAATAAGGTGTGGTTAGAAGAGGAAAAACAGCCGGAACAGAAGCCTGCTCCGGCTGAGTAGGATTAATTATCCAGATCGCCGCAGAAGCGGTAACCTTCACCGTGGATCGTTGCGATGATTTCCGGCGTATCTGCGGTTGATTCAAAGTGCTTGCGGATGCGGCGGATGGTGACGTCAACGGTACGGTCATGCGGCTTAAGCTCGCGACCTGTCATTTTCTTCAGCAGTTCAGCACGGGACTGAATCTTGCCCGGGTTTTCGCAGAAGTGCAGCATCGCGCGGAATTCACTGCGCGGCAGCTTGTATTGCTCACCAGCCGGGCTGATCAGAGAACAACGGCTATTGATATCCAGTTCCCAGCCGTTAAAACGGTAGCTTTCCACCAGACGACGTTCTTCAGTGCCACTGCCCAGATTCATGGTGCGTGACAGCAGGTTACGTGCGCGGATTGTCAATTCACGTGGGTTGAATGGTTTGGTGATGTAATCATCCGCACCGATTTCCAGACCAAGAATCTTATCGACTTCATTGTCACGACCGGTGAGGAACATCAAGGCAACGGTAGCTTGCTCACGCAGCTCACGTGCCAGCAATAGGCCGTTTTTCCCTGGCAGGTTGATGTCCATGATCACCAGATTGATGTCATTTTCGGACAAAATATGGTGCATTTCTGCGCCATCGGTGGCTTCGTGGACAACGTACCCTTCTGCCTCAAAAATGCTTTTGAGGGTGTTACGGGTTACCAACTCGTCTTCAACAATAAGAATGTGCGGCGTCTGCATGTTTGCTACCTAAAATTGCCAACTAAAATTATAGAAATCGGAAGTACAGAAGTCGCTGTCATACCCTGCTGGCTCGCTGGCTACAACGCCAGTTATTCTGGGTATTTCCCTGGAGCTTATCGAGGTAAACTACGCTCTCGCTCAACATCAGACTCAAGTACGTAAATGCGTTACTGGTGTTCATCCTCTACCCGCTTAGAGGTACTGCTAGCGGGTGAGCGTGGCGCTAATTTAACTGCGCTCAAAGTGGCGCACAGTTTAACCTTATTAACAGCAACATAACAGTAAGCACTGATTTTGCCTGCTGATAAATCTACGGTTATGTTGACATATATCAAATTTCATTTTAGCACGTTAACTATTTTGTGATAAACACTTATAGGATTGCCTGTTTATGTCACAATTTAGCACTTTTTATGAACGATTTAGCATAGCAAATGCCAATAATCATAATTGACGCTACATAGTCGTTGATGTTTTTGTAACTTATTGAAATAAATTAATTTACCCTATTTTTCTTAGGGTTTTTATTCCCGCCCACTTTTTGGACATCCCGATATTTCCTGCCAAAGGCTGAGTTGATGCCAGAAATTCTGTTGGTTTATTGTTAATTTTCCACCTGTAGTGAGTGATAGGTCGTTATCGATGAGTCGTGATAAATCAATCGTTATCAATGATGCTATCGATGACAGAACCGTGTTATTGACCTGCTGGCGCAAATCGTGTCAGAGCGTACTAACCCATACTGGGGAGTCTATGCAGTTTCATATTATTTTGGTTGAGCCCGCTCGGGCAGAGAACGTCGGGGCCGCAGCCCGCGCGATGAAAACGATGGGATTCAGTAGTTTGCGTATTGTCGGTAGTACCGTATATCAGGAACCCGCAGCCCGTTGGGTAGCGCATGCTTCGGGGGATATTCTGGATAACGTGCAGGTGTTTTCCACGCTGGCTGAAGCATTGGCTGATGTTGATTTTACGGTTGCGACCACCGCGCGCAGCCGGGCTAAATATCGTTATTACTGCACGCCAGCGGAGCTGACGGGTGTATTGCAAGAGAAGGAACAATGGATGACCTCTGCGGCGTTGGTGTTTGGTCGAGAAGATGTTGGCCTGACGAATGAAGAACTTGAGCTGGCGGACGTGTTGACGGGGGTGCCAATGAAAGCGGATTACCCTTCGCTGAATCTTGGTCAGGCAGTGATGGTGTACTGTTACCAGTTGGCTGAACTTATGCAGGTCAAACCGGAAACGGTGCAGCCAGCGGTGGCGGGGCAGTTGTTGGCGCTGCGCGATCGTTTGGATCGGCTCTTGGCTAATCTGGCGGTTGAGGACGATGAAAAGCTGCGGGACTGGCTGCATCAGCGATTGGGGCGTTTAGAGCAGCGCGATACAGCGATGCTCCATCGGTTGCTACACGATATTGAAAAAAGATTGCCGAAATAAGATAGCAGAGATGACTTTTTTGGCAGCCGAACATCTTGGTGTGCGTATTTTGACAACGGTTTGTCCGGCATATTCTTGTTTAGGCAGTGGGTTACGCGGCATGAATTTTTCGTTCGGCGAGAAGAAAAAAAGAAATCCGTTGACTTCAAAGGGCGATTGGCCTAACTAATAGGGCAGATAACTCTACTTCTAATGAGATTCGATTTTAGCATGCGTACTATCAGCCTGATCACCACGATTATTACCATCACCGATACAACCAGTAACGGTGCGGGCTGACGCATACCAAGATTCCAGAAAAAGCCCGCACCGAACAGTGCGGGCTTTTTTTTTATGGCAGGTTATCCCTCAACGCCGTTTGTAAGCGGCATACAAAAAATGCTTTCAGCGTTTGGTTGGCAGAAATTCAGGAGAACAGATAAAAATGCGAGTGTTGAAATTTGGCGGGACTTCAGTAGCGAATGCGGAGCGCTTTGCCCGCGTTGCTGACATTATCGAAAACAACGCGCGCCAGGGACAGGTGGCTACCGTATTATCCGCGCCGGCGAAAATTACCAACCATCTGGTTGCCATGATTGAGAAGACCGTCGCTGGACAAGATATTCTGCCGCATTTGAACGACGCCGAAACGATCTTTTCTTCGCTGCTGCAAGGTCTTGCCGCATCCCAACCCGGTTTTGACCACGCTCGCCTGAAGGCATTCGTGGATCAGGAGTTTGCACAGCTGAAACACGTTTTGCACGGTATCGCCCTGCTGGGGCAGTGCCCTGACAGTGTGAATGCCGCGATCATCTGCCGGGGAGAAAAGCTGTCTATCGCCATCATGGAAGCGGTCTTTCAGGCACGTGGCTACGGCGTTTCCGTCATCAATCCGGTCGAGAAACTGCTGGCGCAGGGACACTATCTTGAATCCACCGTGGATATCACTGAGTCGACTCGTCGCATTGCTGAAAGCGCCATTCCGAAAGATCATGTGATCCTGATGGCGGGCTTCACTGCCGGTAACGAAAAAGGTGAACTGGTCGTGTTGGGCCGTAATGGTTCTGATTATTCTGCTGCGGTGCTGGCTGCGTGTTTGCGTGCCGACTGTTGTGAAATCTGGACCGATGTTGACGGCGTTTATACTTGCGATCCGCGTCAGGTGCCGGACGCTCGATTATTAAAATCGATGTCCTATCAGGAGGCGATGGAGCTGTCCTATTTCGGCGCCAAAGTCCTCCACCCTCGCACCATCGCTCCTATCGCCCAGTTCCAAATTCCCTGCCTCATCAAAAACACCGAAAATCCTCAGGCTCCCGGTACGCTCATCGGCATGGATAGCACGGATACCCAGTATCCGGTGAAAGGCATAACCAACCTGAATAACATGGCGATGGTCAACGTCTCCGGCCCCGGCATGAAAGGTATGATCGGCATGGCGGCGCGCGTGTTTGCCGCGATGTCGCGTGCGGGTATCTCTGTTGTTCTGATCACGCAGTCATCTTCCGAATACAGCATCAGCTTCTGCGTATCGCAAAACGAGCTGGCGCGTGCCAGAAAAACGCTGGAAGACGAATTTTATCTAGAATTAAAAGAAGGCGTGCTGGAGCCGCTGGATGTGATGGAGCGTCTGGCAATTCTCTCTGTGGTGGGCGATGGTATGCGCACACTGCGTGGCTTGTCTGCCCGCCTGTTCTCTGCGCTTGCAACGGCAAACATCAATATCGTGGCTATCGCGCAGGGCTCGTCCGAGCGCTCTATCTCCGTCGTAGTGAACAATGATGTCGCCACCACTGGTGTGCGCGTTGCGCACCAGATGTTGTTTAACACCGATCAGGTGATCGACGTGTTTGTGATCGGCGTCGGCGGCGTGGGTGGTGCACTGTTGGAGCAAATCCACCGCCAGCAGCCGTGGCTGAAAGACAAACATATCGACCTGCGTGTATGTGGGATCGCTAACTCCAAGGCAATGTTGACCAATATTAACGGCATTTCGATGGATAACTGGCGTGAAGATCTGGGTAAAGCCCGTGAGCCGTTCAATCTGGGCCGTCTGATCCGTCTGGTTAAAGAGTATCATCTGCTGAATCCGGTAATCGTTGACTGTACGTCGAATCAGGCGGTGGCCGATCAGTACGTGGACTTTCTGGCCGATGGTTTCCACGTGGTGACGCCAAACAAAAAGGCCAACACCGGATCGATGAATTATTATCACCAGTTGCGTAGCGCTGCGGCGAAATCCCGCCGTCGTTTCCTGTATGACACCAACGTCGGCGCCGGTCTGCCAGTGATTGAAAACCTGCAAAATCTGCTGAATGCGGGTGATGAGCTGATTCGCTTTACCGGCATTCTTTCTGGCTCGCTGTCCTTCATTTTCGGTAAACTGGATGAAGGCATGTCACTGTCGGAAGCGACCACGCAGGCGAAAGAAAAAGGCTATACCGAACCCGATCCGCGTGACGATCTGTCCGGTATGGATGTGGCGCGTAAGTTGCTGATTTTAGCGCGTGAAGCGGGTTATCAACTGGAGCTGGGCGATATTGAGGTGGAATCCGTTTTGCCTGCCAGCTTTGATGCTTCCGGCGATGTCGTCAGCTTTATGCAGCGCCTGCCGACGGCAGACGATGAGTTTGCCAGCCGTGTTGCACTAGCGCGCGATGAAGGTAAAGTGTTGCGCTATGTTGGCGTGATTGAAGAAGGCCGCTGTAAGGTCAAGATCAGTGCCGTTGGCGGCAACGATCCGCTGTTTAAAGTCAAAGATGGCGAGAATGCGCTGGCATTCTACAGCCGTTATTATCAGCCACTGCCGCTCGTGTTGCGCGGTTATGGCGCGGGTAACGATGTTACCGCTGCTGGTGTGTTCGCCGATCTGCTGCGCACCTTGTCATGGAAGTTGGGAGCATAATTATGGTTAAGGTATATGCACCTGCATCAATCGGTAACGTCAGCGTCGGGTTTGATGTGCTGGGTGCGGCCGTCTCACCGGTAGACGGTTCGCTGCTGGGGGATTGCGTCTCCGTTGAAGCCGCCGATCTGTTCAGCCTGCGTAATGAAGGGCGTTTTGTTAGCAAGCTGCCGGACAACCCGAAAGAAAACATTGTGTATCAATGTTGGGAACTGTTCTGTCAGGAAATTGGCAAAACCGTGCCGGTGGCGATGACGCTCGAAAAGAATATGCCGATTGGTTCAGGGCTCGGTTCCAGCGCCTGTTCTGTCGTCGCCGGGCTGATGGCGATGAACGAATTTTGCGGTAAACCGCTGGATGATAACCGTCTGCTGACGCTGATGGGTGAGCTGGAAGGGCGCATTTCCGGCAGCGTTCACTACGATAACGTTGCCCCGTGCTTCCTCGGTGGTGTCCAACTGATGTTGGAAGAAAACGGCATCATCAGCCAGCCTGTGCCGTCGTTTGATGACTGGCTGTGGGTCATGGCGTATCCGGGGATTAAAGTCTCCACTGCTGAAGCGCGTGCGATTCTGCCTGCGCAATATCGTCGTCAGGATTGCATCAGCCATGGCCGTTATCTGGCGGGCTTTATCCACGCTTGCCATACCGGACAGGCAGCGCTGGCGGCGAAGCTGATGAAGGATGTCATCGCGGAACCTTATCGGACGAAACTGCTGCCCGGCTTTGCTGCCGCTCGCCAGGCTGCTGAAGATATCGGGGCGCTGGCCTGTGGTATTTCCGGTTCTGGCCCAACGTTATTCTCCGTCTGCAATGATATGGCGAGCGCACAGCGCTTGGCCGACTGGCTGCGGGATAACTATTTGCAGAACGATGAAGGTTTTGTTCATATTTGCCGTCTTGATACGACTGGCGCACGACAACTGGGATAATGCATGAAACTGTACAACCTTAAAGATCATAACGAGCAGGTGAGCTTTGCTCAGGCTATCAAGCAAGGACTGGGTAGCCAGCAAGGGCTGTTCTTCCCGCTGGAACTGCCGGAATTTGAGCGCACTGAAATCGATGCGCTGTTGGATCTGGATTTTGTGACCCGCAGCAGCCGCATTCTGTCTGCCTATATCGGCGATGAAATTGCGACCGAAACCGTGTTTGAGCGCGTAAAAGCAGCTTTTGCATTTCCTGCTCCTATCGCGCCAGTTGAGGACGATGTTGCTGCGCTGGAGCTGTTCCATGGCCCGACGCTGGCTTTTAAAGACTTCGGCGGCCGCTTTATGGCGCAAATGCTGACGGAAGTCTCTGGCGACGAGGAAATTACCATTCTGACGGCGACCTCTGGCGACACTGGTGCTGCTGTGGCGCACGCCTTTTATGGCCTGAAAAATGTCCGCGTTGTGATCCTGTATCCGCAGGGTAAAATCAGCCCGTTACAGGAAAAGCTGTTCTGTACGCTGGGTGGCAACATTCACACCATTGCTATCGACAGTGATTTCGATGCCTGTCAGGCGTTGGTGAAAAAGGCATTTGATGATGAAGAACTGAAAAAGGCGATTGGCCTGAATTCAGCGAACTCCATCAACATCAGCCGTCTGCTGGCACAAATTTGCTACTACTTTGAAGCGGTTGCACAACTGCCGCAGGAAGCCCGTAACCAATTGGTGGTTTCTGTGCCGAGCGGTAACTTCGGCGATCTGACTGCTGGCCTGCTGGCGAAATCGTTGGGTCTGCCGATTAAGCGTTTCATTGCAGCGACGAACGCCAATGACACCGTGCCGCGTTTCCTGAGCAATGGTAATTGGGAACCGCATAAAACGGTGGCAACGTTATCCAACGCGATGGATGTAAGCCAACCAAACAACTGGCCGCGCGTGGAAGAGCTGTTCCGCCGTAAGAACTGGCCGTTGAAAACGTTGGGCTTTGGCGCCGTGAGCGATGAAACCACGAAAGAAACCATGCATGAGCTGGATGCGTTAGGCTATCTCTCTGAGCCACATGCTGCGATTGCTTACCGTTTGCTGCGCGATCAGCTGCAAGCGGGTGAGTTCGGTCTGTTCCTGGGCACGGCGCACCCGGCGAAATTCAAGGAAAGCGTAGAAGACATTCTGGGCAAAAAGCTGGATCTGCCAGAAGCGCTGGCTGAGCGTGCCGATCTGGATCTGCTGTCGCACAACTTCCCGGATGATTTCGCGAAGTTGCGTGAGTTCCTGATGTCACTGCCGGAATAAGATAGCTGACGAACCTATTTGCTAAACGGAAACGGTAGTAACGGAATAGAAGAGTAAAGCGTTTGCGCCATGGATGGCGCAATCCGAGCGTACAGGGATGTATTTACAGCGTCTTTACGATCTATCCGTTACTACCGCTCGACGACCTTTGTCAGCAATTTCGTCTTCTCTTCTTTACCTATCGTACTACCTTGTTTACTGTTCGTGACGCTTAAACACCAGCTCGTCATTCGACGAGTCTGCTGCCTCGAAGAAATAACCGTCCAGATTAAACGCTTTCAACTGTTCCGGCTGCGTCAGGCGGTTTTGAATAATGAAACGGCTCATCAGGCCGCGCGCTTTCTTGGCGTAGAAGCTGATCACCTTGAATTTACCGTTTTTCTCATCCAAAAAGACGGGTTTGATTAGACGGGCATTAAGCTTTTTCGGTTTAACGGCTTTGAAATATTCGTCCGATGCCAGATTAACCAGCACATCATCGCCTTGATCGCGCAACGCTTGATTCAGTTTTTCAGTAATGGTGTCGCCCCAGAAACGGTAGAGATCTTTACCGGCTTTGTTTTCCAGCTTGGTGCCCATTTCCAACCGATACGGCTGCATCAAATCCAGCGGCCGCAACACGCCATACAGGCCTGACAGCATACGCAGATGCTGCTGGGCGAAATCGAAGTCATCCTCACTGAAATCTTCTGCGGCCAATCCGGTATAAACGTCGCCCTTAAACGCCAGCAGCGCCTGACGCGCGTTTTCTGGTGTGAAATCCGGCTGCCAATCGCTAAAGCGGCCTGCGTTCAGGTCAGCCAGTTTATCGCTGATGCTCATCAAAGAACCGATCTGTGCTGGCGTCAGTTTTTTACACACGTCAATCAACTGGCTGGAATAGTCCAGAAGTTCCGGCTGCGTATAACGCGTCGTTGCCAAAGGACTGGTGTAGTCGAGCGTTTTTGCGGGTGAAATAGTAATAAGCATGCGCCATGTCCTGTCGGTCTGATTTTTGATTCACCTACTATAGCAAGAACCCGATAAGAAAATGGCGATGGCTACAATAGCTTCATCTTTTAAGACGCTTCATTTTCCGGTGCTATGATTTCAGCGTGGTAAGAGGCGGGACAGTATGGAAAGGATTAACAGTCGGCTTGCGCGGTAAAGTGCGCGTGTTATTATCAGATTTCGGCGCAAAACAGACGGCCACCCGATTAGATAACAAGTCGATTCATATACGAGCTATTTTCATTCACGAGCACCACGTATAAACAACGAGACATGCCAACATGACGGATAAACTGACTTCCCTACGCCAACTGACCACGGTTGTAGCTGATACCGGCGATATTGCGGCAATGAAACTGTACCAACCGCAAGATGCGACCACCAATCCTTCACTGATTTTGAACGCTGCGCAAATTCCTGAATACCGTAAGCTAATCGACGAGGCGATTGCCTGGGCGCGCGAGCAGAGCAGCGATCGTAAACAGCAGGTCGTGGATGCCACGGATAAACTGGCGGTCAACATTGGTCTCGAAATTTTAAAATTGATCCCC
Organism: Pectobacterium araliae; assembly: GCF_037076465.1. NCBI lineage: Bacteria > Pseudomonadati > Pseudomonadota > Gammaproteobacteria > Enterobacterales > Pectobacteriaceae > Pectobacterium > Pectobacterium araliae. Next base: position 602,355 of record NZ_AP028908.1, read on the forward strand.
GGCCGTATCTCTACTGAAGTTGATGCGCGCTTGTCTTATGACACCGAAGCTAGCGTGGCGAAAGCTAAGCACCTGATCAAACTGTACAACGACGCAGGCATCAGCAACGAACGTATCCTGATTAAGCTGGCCTCAACTTGGCAGGGCATTCGCGCGGCGGAGCAACTGGAAAAAGAAGGCATCAACTGTAACCTGACGCTGCTGTTCTCTTTCGCACAGGCTCGCGCTTGTGCTGAAGCGGGCGTGTTCCTGATTTCACCGTTTGTTGGCCGTATTCTGGATTGGTACAAAGCCAATGGCGATAAGAAAGAATTCGCGCCGCATGAAGATCCGGGCGTGGTGTCTGTTAGCGAAATCTATGATTACTACAAAGAACACGGCTATGAAACCGTCGTGATGGGCGCGAGCTTCCGTAATGTCGGTGAGATTCTTGAACTGGCTGGGTGTGACCGCCTGACGATTGCCCCCGCTCTGCTGAAAGAACTGTCAGAAAGCGAAGGTGAAGTGGTTCGTAAGTTGTCTTATGTCGGTGAGGTGAAAGTTCGCCCGGCGAAAATGACAGAAGCCGAGTTCTACTGGCAGCATAACCAAGACCCAATGGCGATTGATAAACTGGCCGACGGGATTCGTAAGTTTGCGATCGACCAGGAAAAGCTGGAAAAAATGATTGCAGATTTGCTGTAAGCATTGTGCGAATAACAATAGCCGGGAAATTCCGGCTATTTTTTTGTCTGTGGTTTGGCGTTGCGGAGGGGAAGATGCCTATCTCGCCGTCGCGTTACGCGTTTTCTTCGCGATATAAAGATTATCATCGGCACGCTTCATGACCTCGCTTAAATCTTCCCCTGCGGTATGGTATTCAACCAGCCCGATGCTCACCGTTAGCCTAATTTTTCCTGAGGTTGTATCACAAGGCGTGTCGCTAATTCGCTCTCTGGCTCGATCGACGATCGTGTAAGCATCGTCTAATCCGGTATTCGGTAACACAATAGCGAATTCATCGCCACCAATACGGCCAAAAATATCTTCGCGGCGAAATGATTTCTTGAAGGAGTCGGCAACGAATCTCAATGCATCATCACCGACGCTATGACCGAAGCTATCATTCACCAGTTTAAAATGGTCGATATCGATCAGCATGACACTAACGGGTCGCTTGGTCAGATTGGCAATACTAAAGGCTTTATTCGTTGCTAGAAAGAACGCATCTCGCCGTAAATAGCCAGTCAGATCGTCGTATCTGGCAATGATAGGCAGTTCTATCAGGTATTTTTTTGCCAGCAGTGACAGCAGGCTGCCTAAAATAGCGAAAAGCAGCACGCTACCAACAATAATGAGGGTTGATGACAGGGAAAATAGCGTCTGGACAAAGGATGGCTGTGGTTTTTCCGATGTTGTCCTTATCCAAATGCCCAGCAGTTCATCGGTTGGTGACAGAATAGGGAAAATAACCGTCAGTGTGTCTTTACCTGCATAGTCACCGATAGAAGGCAATTTGTTTTGGCAGGTTCGGATCACGGCCATATCGTTGAAAGTGAGATTGGAAGAAGAAAGCTTGTTTATACATTCGCTACGTGAATTTCGGGTGTTAAAAGCTAATGTTCTGGTTCGTGACGACAAATAAGTGCCAGATTGCCGGGTCATATCGCTTTCTGTTACTTCACCGCTGTTGCTGTAGGAACCGTAGGTTTTGATTGTGGTATCGAGATTTGTTCGTTCTGCTTTCCAGGTCGACTTGTTCGCTTCATGCATAATAACGATGGTGAAGATAAAAGAAATCGCCCCGAACAGGAAAAACGCGTATGTCGGATGGGAAAAAAGTTTAAGTATCTTATACTTAATGTCATTCATGGCGACTTCCTTGATAAGGCTTTTTTACTTATTGTGATACTAAAGAAGTGCTTTAATTTTATCATATTATTTGATTTTTCGTGATGTTCTGTCGTGGCGGATATCACCTTTTTTCTCTAATGTATCGGCCTATTTCATTAGCTTTTAATGGGTAAGCGATTTTTTTATTCGCCTGTAATTTTTTAATTTCTTTGCGGTATTATTAAATTAAGTAATTTCATTTTTTTGAGATGGAAATTAATAACTATTATCAATAACGTATCGCACAGGGTGTGAAATAACGGATATGGTATGAATTTTTTTATAAGCGCTAATTCTTTGATAAAAGCGTCCACTATCCTGATAAAATTTATTTTTTGTTTAAGTTGAGGTGCTTATGAACGTACTGCGTATTGGTTTGGTCTCCGTGTCCGATCGTGCTTCCAGCGGGGTTTATCAGGATAAAGGTATCCCAGAACTGGAATCTTGGCTCCGCAGTGCTTTGGTGACGCCTTTTGACGTGGAAACTCGGTTAGTGCCGGATGAACAGTCGATGATTGAACAAACGCTGTGTGAGTTGGTGGATGAGCGCGGCTGTCATTTGGTATTAACGACGGGGGGGACGGGGCCCGCACGTCGTGATGTCACGCCGGATGCCACGCTGGCCGTTGCCGATAGAGAAATGCCGGGGTTTGGCGAACAAATGCGACAGATCAGCCTACGTTTCGTGCCTACCGCGATCCTCTCTCGTCAGGTGGGTGTGCTGCGTAAACAGGCGTTGATTCTCAATTTGCCAGGGCAACCTAAAGCGATTAAGGAAACGCTGGAAGGTTTAAAAAATGCCGATGATAAGGTGATTGTGGCCGGTATTTTTGCCAGCGTACCGTATTGTATCCAACTGCTGGAAGGTCCTTATATTGAAACAAATGTGGATGTGGTAGCAGCTTTTCGCCCTAAAAATGCGGTGCGCGAAATAAAAGACTGAAGTTAGGCGATTTGAAACATAAGATTCAGCTTTGCTGGTGTATAAAAATTTTGCCGCTATAGTAATTTCTACTTTACACACTGCGATGACGTTTTTTTTCACTCTGGCAATGCACGGTAATTTATGACTCAGAATCAACACGCCCATCCTCGTCGGTTGAACCGGCAGGACTATAAAACGCTGTCTCTGGCTGCACTGGGTGGCGCGTTAGAGTTTTACGATTTTATTATTTTTGTCTTCTTTGCCGCGGTTATTGGCGATCTCTTCTTCCCGCCAGACATTCCTGAATGGCTGCGGCAGGTACAGACGTTCGGTATTTTTGCCGCAGGCTATCTGGCTCGCCCGCTGGGGGGCATCATCATGGCCCACTTTGGCGATAAAAGTGGGCGTAAAAAAATGTTTAGCCTGAGCATATTGCTGATGGCGTTACCCACGCTGGCAATGGGTTTGTTACCGACCTATGAAGCCATTGGTATTGCTGCACCGCTTTTACTGCTGTTAATGCGTGTGCTGCAAGGGGCGGCAATCGGTGGTGAAGTTCCTGGCGCATGGGTTTTCGTTGCAGAGCATGTGCCTCGCGCTCGCATTGGATTTGCCTGCGGTACATTGACCGCCGGGCTGACGATGGGGATTCTGCTAGGCTCGCTGATCGCAACGTTGCTGAATACGGTGCTGACGCCAGAGCAGATGTCGGGCGGTGGCTGGCGCCTGCCGTTCTTCATTGGCGGGGTATTTGGCCTTGTGGCGATGTATCTGCGCCGCTGGTTGCAGGAAACGCCCATCTTTATGGAAATGCAAACGCAGAAAAAACTGGCAGAAGAGTTGCCGCTAAAATCGGTCGTTTTAAATCATAAACGTGCGGTTGTGGTGTCAATGCTGCTGACCTGGCTGCTGTCTGCATGCATCGTCGTCGTTATTCTGATGGCGCCGACCTACCTGCAAAAAGTCCATGGTATTCCTGCTGCGCTGGCATTGCAGGCAAACTGTCTGGCAACGATTGCACTGATGGTCGGCTGTGTTAGTGCTGGGCTGCTGGTGGATCGTTTTGGTGCCAGCAAACTGTTTATTGTCGGCAGCCTGTCGCTGGCCGTATGCAGTTGGTTCTTTTACACCTCGGCAGCAAGCAGCACGACGTTGCTTTTTGTCAGCTATGCGATTGTCGGGCTCAGCGTGGGTGTCGTGGGTGGTGTGCCTTATGTCATGGTGCGGGCGTTTCCGGCAGCCGTGCGGTTCTCGGGAATTTCTTTTTCCTACAACGTGTCCTATGCCATTTTCGGTGGCCTGACACCTGTCTTCGTTACGTTGATCATGAAGGCCACGCCGATGGCACCGGCATTCTATGTCTTGACGCTGGCTGCGGTGGGATTGCTGTTGGGCGTTTATTTGCAACGCGATCTGGATGCTGATTCGCGTTCTTCGGCAGAGAGCGATGCGGGCGATCGTTCGCCTGTTGAAGTTTAAACACAGGTTATCTTTGTAAATAGCAACGAGCCCTGTCAGGTTGACAGGGCTCGTTGCTATTTAACGCGGGCTAATACCTCTAGACTGCGTCTATCTCTCTTGCGTCGGAACTTAGTGGGACGCGCCACGAGCACCAATTGGCAGTACAGTGCGGCCAAACTTCTCGTTCAGCACTTCAGCCATTGCCAGATAAATGGCGCTTGCGCCACAGATGATGCCTTCGTAACCCGCGAAGGTTAGCAGCGCGTGGTTGCCAGTAAAGTTACCCACGGCCAAGAGAGCAAACAGCACGGTCAGGCTGCCGAAGACAAATTGTAGGGCGCGGTTGGTGCCGAAGGTGCCGAAGAACATAAACAGCGTGAAGACGCCCCATAGACCCAGGAATACACCAAGGAACTGGGCATCACTGGCTTCCGCCAGACCCATTTTCGGTAGTACGAGAATGGCAACCAGCGTCAGCCAGAATGCGCCATAAGACGTAAACGCGGTCACGCCAAACGTATTCCCTTTTTTATATTCCAACAGGCCGGCCAGAATCTGGGCAATACCGCCGTAGAAGATACCCATACTGAGAATGATGGAAGAAAGTGGGAAAAAGCCTGCGTTGTGCAGGTTCAACAGAATAGTGGTCATCCCGAAGCCCATCAGTCCTAATGGACCAGGATTTGCCAACGTGTTCGTGCTCATAAATCCTCTGCAATAACAGATTATTAATAGTCCCTTCGCGTCGGGCGCGGCATTAAGGTTCGCGAATGCGCCAATCACGTTGGGATAGGTGTCGTTTAGGTGTTATTGCCCGCCATTGTGTAGGGATGTGTCCCCATTTTTGCAGCGAGCGCGGCATCATATCGGGCGTTTGGAATGGACACAACATGGGGAAGGCAGAATAGTTTGATCGTAAGAGGGATAAAGGTCATTTTTTTTCGTCTTCCCCCCTTGATGATAGAAATGTTGGCCCCATCTTATTTGCAACCGAAACAGTTTGACCTGCCGCAAAGGCGTGTGTCGGGCCGTTACATCGGTAGTTTGCATGAAAATGAAACGTGTGCTGCTGATGAAAAACGAGGGTGTGTCGTTAGAAAACGAGAAATCTTGTTGAAAAACGACATTTCGCCCGCACAGTAGGTAGTAGGTTTAACCACCACACCGAATATGACTTTTTAGTGGAGATGTTTAGATGGGTAAGATTATTGGTATCGACCTGGGTACAACCAACTCTTGTGTCGCGATTATTGACGGTACTCAGGTAAAAGTACTGGAAAATAGCGAAGGCGATCGCACCACGCCTTCAATCATTGCTTATACGCAAGACGGTGAAACTTTGGTTGGCCAACCGGCTAAACGTCAGGCAGTGACCAACCCAAAAAATACACTGTTTGCTATCAAACGTCTGATTGGCCGTCGTTTTAAAGACGAAGAAGTTCAGCGCGATGCCAACATCATGCCGTATAAAATTATCGCGGCGGATAATGGCGATGCATGGTTGGAAGTGAAAGATCAGAAAATGGCTCCGCCGCAGATTTCAGCTGAAGTGTTGAAAAAAATGAAGAAAACGGCGGAAGACTATCTGGGAGAGACTATCTCCGAAGCGGTCATCACCGTACCCGCTTACTTCAACGATGCACAGCGTCAGGCAACTAAAGATGCTGGCCGTATCGCGGGTCTGGAAGTCAAACGTATCATCAATGAACCGACAGCGGCAGCGCTGGCCTACGGTTTGGATAAAGAAGTCGGTAACCGCACTATCGCGGTTTACGACTTGGGCGGCGGTACGTTCGATATTTCCATCATCGAAATCGACGAAGTTGATGGCGAAAAAACTTTCGAAGTGTTGGCAACCAACGGTGACACTCACCTGGGTGGTGAAGACTTTGATAGCCGTATGATCAACTATCTGGTTGACGAATTTAAGAAAGAGCAAGGTTTCGACCTGCGTAACGATCCGCTGGCAATGCAGCGTCTGAAAGAAGCGGCAGAAAAAGCCAAGATCGAGCTGTCTTCTGCACAGCAGACTGACGTTAACCTGCCGTACATCACGGCAGATGCTACCGGTCCTAAGCACCTGAACATCAAAGTGACTCGTGCGAAACTGGAATCACTGGTAGAAGAGCTGGTGAGCCGTTCTCTGGAGCCGCTGAAAGTGGCATTGCAGGATGCTGGCCTGTCCGTTTCTGAAATTCAGGACGTGATTCTGGTTGGTGGTCAGACGCGTATGCCTCTGGTGCAGAAGAAAGTCGCTGACTTCTTCGGTAAAGAGCCACGTAAAGACGTGAACCCAGACGAAGCGGTTGCTATCGGTGCTGCGGTGCAGGGCGGTGTGTTGTCTGGTGACGTGAAAGACGTTCTGTTGCTGGACGTAAGCCCGCTGTCTCTGGGTATCGAAACCATGGGTGGAGTGATGACGGCGCTGATCGCCAAGAACACCACGATCCCGACGAAACACAGTCAAGTGTTCTCAACGGCGGAAGACAACCAGTCTGCGGTAACGATTCACGTTCTGCAGGGTGAACGTAAGCGTGCGCATGACAACAAATCTCTGGGTCAGTTTAACCTGGATGGTATTCAGCCTGCGCCGCGCGGTATGCCGCAGATTGAAGTCACATTCGACATCGATGCTGACGGTATCCTGCACGTTTCCGCGAAAGACAAAAACAGCGGTCGCGAGCAGAAAATCACCATCAAGGCATCTTCTGGTCTGAATGAAGAAGAAATTCAGAAAATGGTTCGCGACGCAGAAGCGAACGCAGAATCTGACCGTAAGTTTGAAGAACTGGTTCAGGCTCGTAACCAGGGCGATCACCTGCTGCACAGCACGCGTAAGCAGCTGGAAGAAGTGGGCGACAAACTGGCCGCTGATGATAAAACTGCCATTGACGACGCACTGAAAGCGCTGGAAAGCGCACTGAAAGGCGAAGACAAAGCAGAAATCGAAGCGAAGATTCAGGCGCTGGTTCAGGTTTCCGGCAAGCTGCTGGAAGCGTCTCAGCCACAGCCAGGTGCTGAAGGTGCCGCTGATGATGCCTCTGCTCGTCGCGACGACGATGTCGTTGATGCTGAATTTGAAGAAGTAAAAGATAAAAAGTAATCGCCCTTGAGCGGGCGCAGTAGCAGCCACAAGGCTATTGCTGGCAATCAGCACGGGCGTCGAGGAAACTCTGCGCCCGTGCACGCATGTTGAGGGGCAGGAAAATAAATGGCGAAGCAAGATTATTACGAAAGCCTGGGCGTTGCTAAAAGCGCGGATGAGCGCGAAATAAAGAAAGCGTACAAGCGTCTGGCGATGAAGTACCACCCAGATCGTAATCAGGGTGATAGCGAGGCAGAAGCCAAGTTCAAAGAGATCAAAGAAGCCTACGAGATCCTTACCGACGCGCAAAAACGTGCAGCCTACGACCAATATGGTCATGCGGCGTTTGAGCAAGGTGGTATGGGCGGAGGCGGTGGTGGCTTTGGCGGCGGCGGTGCTGATTTTGGTGATATTTTTGGCGACGTGTTCGGGGACATCTTTGGCGGTGGCCGTCGTCAGCGTGCAAGCCGTGGCTCCGATTTACGCTACAACATGGAGTTGACGCTGGAAGAAGCGGTACGTGGCGTCACCAAAGAGATCCGTATTCCCGCGCTGGAAGAGTGTGATGTGTGCCACGGCAATGGCGCGAAGCCGGGTAGTTCGCCGGTCACCTGTCCAACCTGTCATGGTAACGGTCAGGTACAGATGCGTCAGGGCTTCTTTACTGTGCAGCAGGCCTGTCCGCACTGTCATGGTCGCGGCAAGATCATTAAAGATCCGTGCGTCAAATGTCATGGTCATGGTCGTGTAGAGAAGAGCAAAACGCTGTCGGTGAAAATTCCGGCGGGTGTGGACACGGGCGACCGTATCCGTTTGTCCGGCGAGGGTGAAGCAGGCGAGCACGGCGCGCCGTCAGGCGATTTGTACGTTCAGGTGCAGGTTAAAGCGCACCCGATCTTCCAGCGTGAAGAAAACAATCTGTACTGCGAAGTGCCGATCAACTTTGCGATGGCAGCATTAGGCGGCGAGATTGAAGTCCCGACGCTGGATGGCCGCGTGAAGCTGAAAGTGCCTGCGGAAACGCAAACTGGAAAACTGTTCCGTATGCGCGGCAAAGGTGTGAAATCGGTTCGCGGCGGTGCACAGGGCGATCTGCTGTGCCGCGTGGTTGTGGAAACGCCGGTTAATCTGAATGAGCGCCAGAGACAACTGCTGCAAGAACTCGATGAGAGCTTCGGTGGCCCGTCTGGCGAAAGAAACAGCCCACGCTCGAAAAACTTTTTCGATGGCGTGAAGAAGTTTTTCGACGACTTGACCCGTTAATCGCTTCTCGTTAACGCGTGACAGAAAGACCGGTGGGGTAAACCCGCCGGTTTTTTTATGACGGACGTCCTTATCCGTCACCTTGCGGCCGTTGCTGCGCGACGTTGAAAAACGCTCCCGACATTTTTTTATTCCTTCCCCTAGATAGCCTCAATTCAATAACTCGATTTTTTCGAGTGTTAAGCCAGTTTTAATCTGCTTTTAACGAGTGATTGTATTGCGTAATCTTGCCAGCAAGAAAGCGGACGCTGGGTATTGACGTTCGTGCCTGATGGGAGATTAAGTCAATGATAACAATGATTCGCCGCTTTATTCGATTGGATGCGGCAGCGGGTGTGATGCTAATGATGGCAACGGTGTTGGCGATCGTATTTGCTAACTGGTCTGTTACTGCTGTGGGCTATCAACAATTCCTGATGATACCAGTGGAAATACGGTTTGGCGCGCTGGAAATCAATAAGAACCTGCTGCTGTGGATCAATGATGGCCTGATGGCGATTTTTTTCCTGCTGATTGGTCTGGAAGTAAAACGCGAGTTAGTCGAAGGCACATTAGCCAGTCGCCAGCAGGCGATGTTGCCATTGGCTGCGGCGGTAGGTGGAATGATTTTCCCCGCTTTGCTCTTTCTGCTTTTTAATGCGAATGATGAGGTGACGCGGGCTGGCTGGGCGATTCCCGCTGCGACAGATATCGCGTTTGCCATCGGGGTACTGACGCTATTGGGCAAGCGCGTTCCCGCAGGGTTAAAAGTCTTCCTGCTGGCGCTGGCGATCATTGACGATCTGGGGGCGATCCTGATTATCGCTCTGTTTTATACGCAGCAGATCTTCTGGCCTGCGTTGGGCGGTGCGGTGCTGGCGATTGCGGTGCTGGCCTATATGAACAGGCAGCAGGTTGGTAAAACTTCTGCCTATTTGCTGGTGGGGAGCGTCTTGTGGGTCTGCATTCTGAGATGTGGCGTTCATGCGACGCTTGCTGGGGTGATCGTCGGATTCTTTATTCCTTTACGTACGTCCAACGGGGAATCTTCTCCGGCAACCACGCTGGAACATGGCTTACAAACGTGGGTCGCGTTTCTGATTATTCCATTGTTTGCCTTCGCTAACGCAGGCATTGTGCTACAGGGGATTGTGCTGGAAAAACTGTTTTCCCCGTTGAGTCTCGGTATCGCGACTGGACTGCTGATGGGTAAACCGCTGGGTATTACCTTGTTCAGTTGGCTAATCATTCGACTGGGCTATGCGCGTCTGCCCGCTGGCGTGCGCTTTAACCAGATCATGGCGGTTTCTGTGCTGTGTGGTATTGGTTTTACTATGTCGATATTTATTACGCTGTTGGCATTTTCTGGCGGTGATGCAGAATTGATTACCTATGCCAAGTTGGGAATCTTACTGGCGTCAGGGCTGGCGGCGCTGCTTGGCTATTTGGCATTGCACGGGGTGTTGCCAGTGCTGGACAAGGCGATTCAGCCGTGTAAGGGTTGATGCTATGCCGGAGGCGCGAAGAGGAGGCGGGTGTGTCTCATTTGAATTTTAACCATCTCTATTATTTCTGGCAGGTGTATAAGTCGGGCTCCGTTGCTGGTGCGGCAGAGACGCTGTTCTTAACGCCGCAGACCATTACCGGGCAAATTAAATGTCTGGAAGAACGTTTGCAGGGCAAACTTTTCAAGCGCAAAGGGCGAGGGCTGGAACCGACGGAACTGGGGCAGTTGGTCTTTCGCTATGCAGATAGCATGTTCCAACTCAGCCAGGAAATGTTGGATATTGTGAACTACCGCAAAGAATCGAATCTGCTATTCGACGTTGGCGTGGCAGATGCGCTGTCCAAACGGCTGGTGAGCCGGGTGCTGGAAACGGTCGTGACGGAACAGGAACATATCCATTTGCGCTGCTTTGAGTCGACGCACGAAATGCTGTTGGAGCAGTTGAGCCAGCATAAGCTGGATATGATTCTGTCGGATTGCCCGGTGGATTCAACGCAGCAGGAAGGGCTGTTTTCAATCAAACTAGGCGAGTGTGGGATGAGCTTTTATTGTAAACGCCCGCAGCCTGAGCAGCCTTTCCCCGCCTGTCTTGAACAACGTAAATTGCTGATTCCAGGGCGGAGAACCATGCTGGGACGGAAGCTATTGAATTGGTTTACGGCGCAGAATATTCAGGCAGATATTTTGGGTGAGTTTGATGATGCGGCGCTGATGACGGCGTTTGGCATTAATAACGATGCGATTTTCGTTGCGCCGTCGCTGTATGCCAATGAAATCTACCTGCAGGGGAATATTGTCGAGATTGGTAGGATCGAGAACATTCAGGACGAGTATTATGCGATCTTTGCGGCCAGAATGATCCAGCACCCCGCGGTACAGCGTGTCTGTAACGCAGATTTTTCAGCGCTCTTTTGTGATACCGCAGACGCAAAAAAACCGGCCTAAGCCGGTTTTTTTAGCAACAGCACGCAGATGCGTGATTATTGCATGGCGTTGATGCGCGCAACCAGATTGGATTTATGACGTGCAGCTTTGTTCTTGTGAATCAGACCTTTACCAGCCTGGCGATCCACGATCGGTTGCATGTCATTAAACGCTTTCTGTGCCACTTCTTTATCGCCAGTAGCGATCGCCGCGTATACTTTCTTGATGAAAGTACGCATCATTGAGCGACGGCTTGCGTTATGCTTACGGCGCTTCTCAGATTGTACGGCGCGTTTCTTAGCTGATTTGATATTAGCCAAGGTCCAACTCCCAAATATATTCAATCGAGGACAATTCAAAGGCCGTGGAATATGCTCGTTTAGCCTTCGTTTGTCAATGGATTTGTGCAAATAAGCGTCGTTTGTACGTCGACACTTGTTACGTTGTGATGGCGCAGGATTTTAGCAGCTTCACGCGGTGGAATACAGCCTTTCGCATCATAATTTCATCCTGAATTTGATAAAGCCCTGTCTGCTATCGGTAAAGTCGGATTGGATGGGACATCCGCTGCTTGGATATTCTGCATATGAGCCTTATTCATCAATGATTCAGCTAAAAAACGTACAAATACCAGCACGATTTATAGGGTGGCTGCAAAAGGCGCGAATCGCGGGTTAACCTTACTCGCTGTACAAGGTATAATCCGCCGATTTCCATAATATTAACCCTTTGTTCTGGGCCAGCCATGCAGCTAATTCGCGGTATACACAATCTTCGGGCACACCATTATGGCTGTGTGCTCACTATTGGTAATTTTGATGGTGTGCACCTCGGACACCAAATGCTGCTCGAACGACTGAAGCAGGAAGGTCGCGCTCGTGGGCTGCCGGTGATGGTCATGATTTTTGAACCGCAGCCGCTGGAGCTCTTTGCTGCGGAAAAAGCACCCGCACGTTTGACGCGTCTGCGTGACAAGGTGAAATATCTGGCGCAGGCTGGTGTGGACTATCTGTTGTGTGTCAAATTCGATGCGTGTTTTGCCGCCAATGATGCCGAGACATTCGTCTCTTCTCTGCTGGTGAAGAAACTCGGCGTGAAGTTCCTGGTGGTGGGCGATGACTTCCGCTTCGGGGCTGGTCGTCAGGGTGATTTCCTGTTATTACAGAAGGCTGGGCGTGAGTCGGGGTTCGATGTCATCAGCACCGATTCGTTCTGTAATGGTGGCAAACGTGTCAGTAGCACGGCGGTACGTGAAGCGCTCAGTCGTGATGAGCTTGAACTGGCAGAAAGCCTGTTGGGCCACCCTTACTGTATTTCCGGGCGCGTAGAACATGGCAAAGCGCTGGGAAGAACCATTGGGTTCCCGACGGCCAATCTACCGCTAAAACGTCAGGTTTCCCCTGTCAGCGGCGTATATGCCGTCAGCGTTTATGGGCTGGGGCAAGAACCGCTGCCGGGCGTCGCCAATATTGGCACACGTCCGACCGTAAACGGTGACAAACGCCAGCAGCTTGAAGTGCATTTGCTGGACGTGACGATGAACCTCTATGGTCGTCATATTGAAGTCGTACTGCGTAAAAAGATCCGTAATGAACAGCGTTTTGCTTCGATCGATGCGTTAAAACAGCAAATCGCCGATGATGTGGTGACCGCCCGGACGTTCTTCGGGTTAAAGACACCGGTTTAATTTTTCTAGCCGAAACGAAATCGAGAATCTAATGAGTGACTATAAGACTACCCTGAACTTGCCGGAAACAGGGTTCCCGATGCGTGGCGATCTGGCCAAGCGCGAACCTGACATGCTGAAACGTTGGTATGAGCAGGATCTGTACGGGATTATTCGCAATGCGAAGAAGGGAAAGAAGACCTTCATTTTGCACGATGGCCCTCCGTACGCGAACGGCAGTATTCACATTGGTCACTCAGTTAACAAGATTCTGAAAGATATTATTGTTAAATCGAAAGGCCTGTCTGGCTACGATTCCCCTTATGTGCCGGGCTGGGACTGTCATGGTCTGCCGATTGAACTGAAAGTCGAACAACTGATCGGTAAACCGGGCGAGAAAGTCAGCGCAGCAGAATTCCGTGCTGAGTGCCGTAAATATGCGGCGGAGCAGATTGTTGGTCAGAAAGCCGATTTTATTCGTCTTGGCGTGCTGGGTGACTGGGATCGCCCTTACCTGACGATGGATTTCAAAACCGAAGCGAACATCATTCGTGCATTGGGTCGCATTATTGAAAACGGTCACCTGCACAAAGGGGCGAAGCCGGTTCACTGGTGCGTAGACTGCGGCTCCTCACTGGCAGAAGCAGAAGTTGAATATTACGACAAAACGTCTCCATCTATTGATGTCGCGTTTAACGCAAGCGATGTCGCGGCGGTCTTAGCCAAATTTGGCGTGAGCAACGTAGACGGCCCCGTGTCTCTGGTGATCTGGACGACGACACCGTGGACGCTGCCAGCAAACCGCGCGATCTCACTGAACGCGGAGTTCGATTATCAACTGGTACAAATTGATGGTCAGGCGCTGATTCTGGCGGCCGATCTGGTTGAAAGCGTGATGAAACGCATTGGTGTGACTCAGTGGATTGTGCTGAGCGACTGTAAGGGCGCGGATCTTGAACTGCTACGCTTCAAACATCCGTTCCTGGGCTTCGATGTACCGGCCATTTTGGGCGACCACGTGACGCTGGATGCCGGTACGGGTGCGGTACACACCGCTGGTGGTCACGGTCCTGACGACTACGTGATCAGCCAGAAGTACAATCTGGAAATCGCCAACCCGGTGGGACCGAACGGCTGCTACCTGAGCGGCACCTATCCTGAGTTGGATGGTAAATTCGTTTTCAAAGCCAACGATCTGATCGTTGAAATCCTGCGTGAAAAAGGCATGTTGCTGCATGTAGAAAAATTGCAGCACAGCTATCCGTGCTGCTGGCGTCATAAATCACCGATTATTTTCCGTGCCACGCCACAATGGTTTGTCAGCATGGATCAGAAAGGCCTACGTAAGCAGTCGCTGTCTGAAATCAAAGGTGTGCAGTGGATTCCTGATTGGGGCCAGGCACGTATTGAGTCGATGGTCGCCAACCGTCCTGACTGGTGTATCTCCCGTCAGCGTACCTGGGGCGTGCCAATGTCGCTGTTCGTTCACAAAGAGACGGAAGAACTGCATCCGCGTACTGCTGAACTGATTGAAGCGGTGGCAAAGCGTGTTGAAGCCGATGGCATTCAGGCATGGTGGGATCTCGATCCGGCTGATGTGCTGGGCGCAGACGCTGATAATTATGTCAAAGTGCCAGACACGCTGGACGTGTGGTTCGATTCTGGATCAACGCATGCGTCCGTGGTGGATGCTCGTCCTGAATTCGGCGGTCACTCAGCAGATATGTATCTGGAAGGGTCTGACCAACATCGTGGCTGGTTCATGTCTTCTCTGATGATCTCCACGGCGATTAAAGGTAAAGCACCTTATCGTCAGGTGTTAACCCACGGTTTCACCGTTGATGGTCAGGGTCGTAAGATGTCCAAGTCGATCGGGAATACCGTGAGCCCGCAGGACGTGACGAACAAACTCGGTGCTGACATTCTGCGCCTGTGGATCGGCTCAACGGATTACTCTGGTGAAATCGCCGTATCCGATGAGATCCTGAAACGTTCCGCTGATGCCTACCGTCGTATTCGTAACACTGCGCGTTTCTTGCTGGCGAACCTGAATGGGTTTGATCCACAGAAAGATAGTGTGAAACCAGAAGACATGGTGGTGCTGGATCGCTGGGCGGTTAGCTGTGCGAAAGCCGCGCAGGATGAGATCCTCGAAGCCTATGAAAGCTACGATTTCCACCGTGTGGTACAGCGCCTGATGCAGTTCTGCTCGATCGAGATGGGGTCGTTCTACCTGGATATCATCAAAGATCGTCAATACACGGCAAAAAGCGACAGTGTTGCACGCCGTAGCTGCCAGACTGCGCTATACCATATCTCAGAAGCATTGGTTCGTTGGATGGCACCGATTATGTCCTTCACGGCGGATGAAATTTGGAGCTACCTGCCGGGCGAACGTGCGCAGTACGTGTTTACCGAAGAGTGGTATGACGGTCTGTTCGCGCTGGATGATACTGAAACGATGAACGATGCGTTCTGGACGGATATCCTGAAAGTACGTAGCGAAGTGAACAAAGTCATTGAGCAGGCGCGTAATGATAAGCGCATCGGTGGTTCGCTGGAAGCGTCCGTCACGCTGTACGCTGATGCTAATCTGGCAGGCAAGCTGAACCAGCTACAGCAGGAACTGCACTTTGCGCTGTTGACGTCAAAAGCGCGGGTGGAACGTTATGAAAATGCGCCGGATAGCGCGCAGGCAACGGAACTCACCGGACTGAAAATTGCCTTAAGTGAGGCAGAAGGGCACAAGTGTCCACGCTGCTGGCATTACGAGACGGATATTGGTAGCAATGCCGAGCATCCTGAAGTGTGTGGTCGCTGTGCGACTAACGTAGGCGGTAATGGCGAAGAGCGTAAATTTGTCTGATGAATAACATTTGTTCGAGCGGATTGCGCTGGCTCTGGCTGGCGCTACTGGTTCTTGTTATCGACCTTGGCAGCAAGCAGTGGATTCTTGCCCACTTTGCGCTGGGAGATACGGTGCCAGTGATGCCTTCTTTGAATCTGCATTACGCCCGTAACTATGGCGCAGCATTCAGCTTCCTGGCGGATAAAGGTGGCTGGCAGCGCTGGTTTTTTGCCGGTATCGCGATTGCGATTGTGGTTGCACTACTGGTGATGATGTACCGTGGCAACGTCAAGCAGAAGCTCAATAACATTGCCTATTCGCTGATTATCGGCGGTGCATTGGGCAATCTGTTTGACCGGACATGGCACGGTTTTGTCGTTGATTTCATCGACTTCTATGTCGGTGACTGGCACTTCGCTACCTTTAACCTTGCCGATACCGCTATCTGTATTGGTGCGGCGCTCATCGTACTGGAAGGGTTTTTCAGTACGCATGATGATACTGATACCGTTAAGCAAAAGGGTCACTGATGTCCGAGACTGTGCAGCACAACAGCGCGCTGCTGGTGCATTTTATCCTGACGCTGGAGGATGGTTCTGCGGCCGAATCCACGCGTGAGCGCGGCAAGCCAGCGCTGTTTCGCCTTGGCGACGGCAGCCTGTCTGACGCGTTGGAACAACATCTGTTGGGATTGCAGCGTGGCGATAAACGCAAGTTTACGCTGCCGCCAGAGTCGGCCTTTGGGCCGACCAATCCGAACCTGATCCAGTTTTTTTTACGTCGTGATTTTGCCCAGACTGGCGTGCCGGATGTTGGCACCATCATGCTGTTCAGCGGCGTTGCTGGGAATGATATGCCGGGAATTATCCGTGATGTGACTGAAGAGTCAGTCACGGTGGATTTCAACCATCCTTTATCTGGTCAGGCGATTACCTTCGATCTTGAAGTGCTGGACATTGATCCCGTACAACAGGAGGCATCACATGCAGATTCTGCTGGCTAATCCACGTGGCTTCTGTGCGGGTGTCGATCGTGCTATCAGCATTGTGGAACGTGCGCTGGAGCTTTTTGGTACGCCGATCTACGTTCGTCATGAAGTGGTTCACAATCGCTATGTGGTTAATGGCTTACGTGAACGCGGCGCGATTTTTATTGAGCAGATCGAAGATGTGCCGGACGGTGCGATTCTGATTTTCTCTGCGCATGGCGTTTCACAAGCGGTACGTAATGAAGCCAAAAACCGCGACCTGACGGTATTCGATGCGACCTGTCCTTTGGTAACCAAGGTGCATATGGAAGTGGCCAGAGCCAGTAAGAAAGGCGTAGAAGCCATTCTTATCGGGCATGCTGGACACCCCGAGGTTGAGGGAACGATGGGGCAGTACAGCAATGCGGATGGCGGCATGTATCTGGTAGAGTCCCCCGAGGATGTCTGGCAGCTACAGGTAAAAGATGAAACTAATCTGAGCTTTATGACGCAGACCACGCTTTCTGTTGATGATACCTATGCGGTGATTGATGCATTGCGTGAGCGTTTTCCGCAGATTGTCGGTCCGCGTAAAGATGACATCTGTTATGCCACGACCAATCGTCAGGAAGCCGTTCGTCATTTGTCGGATAAAGCGGATGTCGTGTTTGTCGTGGGGTCTAAAAACTCCTCAAACTCCAACCGCCTTGCTGAATTGGCACAGAGAGCCGGGAAAGCGGCTTATCTGATTGATGCCGCCGAGGATATCCAGGAATCATGGGTAGCGGGCGTTTCGCAGGTTGGTGTCACCGCAGGGGCATCGGCACCGGATATTCTGGTACAACAGGTGATCCAGCGCCTGAAAGAATTGGGCGGCAAGGTTGCGATTGAAATGCAAGGGCGTGAAGAAAACATCGTCTTTGAAGTGCCCAAAGAGCTGCGTGTTGAAGTCAAACAGATAGATTAATGCTGTTTCTGCGGTAGGGCTAGGCTAAAGCCCTATCGCTTTTATCCCCTTCCGTTTTCTTTCCCCTATATTCACTCATGAAAATGTTAATGCATAAAAATGAATTTTTATGCGTTACGCCATGTAGCTTGTTTTTTAACCGCTTGTATTTATCTTCAAATACCTTGCGGCTTTTCATCGCTCTGAGCGCCATTCTGATACCTTTGGTTAGACAGTTTTGCTGATTTTCTGCGGCTTCAAACAGTATTTTCTAATCTGGCGGTAAATCCGCTGGCGATAGTGCGCAGCGCCCGTTAACCTGATGTTATTTTTATGTCGTCAGGATTAAAAAGAGAGAGACATTATGAAGGATTCATTCATCCGTATTGCGGTTGTAGGCGCGGGCGGCCGTATGGGACGCCAGCTGATTCAGGCTATCGAGCAAATGGATGGCGTAGTATTGGGCGCGGCGCTGGAGCGTTCTGGTTCGTCTCTGATAGGAAGCGATGCCGGTGAACTTGCTGGGCTGGGGAAAAGCGGTATTACCGTGAATGAAAGCCTGGATGCCGTGCAGAATGATTTCGATATTTTGATCGACTTCACCCGCCCAGAAGGCACATTAGCGCATTTGGCGTTTTGCCGTCAGCACCGTAAAGGCATGATTATTGGGACAACCGGCTTTGATGATGCAGGAAAGGCGGCGATTAAGCAGGCTGCGCAGGATATCGGCATCGTGTTTGCGGCGAACTTCAGCGTTGGCGTCAATGTCATGCTGAAGCTGCTGGAAAAAGCGGCCAAAGTCATGGGCGACTATACTGATATCGAAATCATTGAAGCACACCACCGCCACAAAGTGGATGCGCCATCGGGTACCGCACTGGCGATGGGCGAAGCGATCGCTGATGCGCTGGGACGCGATCTGAAGTCCTGTGCCGTGTACGCGCGTGAAGGCTACACCGGTGAACGCGATCCGAAAAGCATTGGTTTTGCGACCGTGCGAGCGGGCGATATCGTCGGTGAACATACGGCGATGTTTGCTGATGTGGGTGAGCGCGTTGAGATTACCCACAAGGCATCCAGCCGCATGACATTTGCTAATGGTGCAGTAAGAGCTGCAATCTGGATTAGTGCGAAAGAAAGTGGCCTTTTTGATATGAGAGATGTGCTTTCTCTGGATGATTTGTAGTATTTTTATTTTTCATAGGATTTATATCTAACTGAAAAAGGTGGGTGTTTTTACGTTCACCTTTTCTTTTATCTTGTTGGCTTGTTTTTTCTATCATCATTGGTATTTGTTTGTGTTTTATTCTGTTTTTTAGTGATGATTTTCCCTCCTTACTCCCAAAATGTCCTTTGCTGGTGATTTGTTACTCTTATTTTAGCAATGTTGTCTCGCAACCGTTTACTTATCTCAGTTGATAGGGTTTTTTACGTCAGTGGGCGACTATTTATTTCGGAAAGCATAAAAATAAGAGAAAAAAAGCGGTTTGGGTAGACAATCAGGAAGACCATCATTAAAATGCGCCCAATTTGCCAAAAATTGGCCTTACAGGTAGTTTTTGCATTGATTTAGTGGCTCGAATCTGAATTAATATGCAAATAACGTGATTGTTTATTCCTTGGAGGGTGTTTTGATTAAGTCAGCGCTATTGGTTCTGGAAGACGGAACCCAATTCCACGGTCGGGCCATTGGGGCAGAAGGGTCGGCAGTGGGGGAAGTGGTCTTCAATACGTCGATGACCGGTTATCAAGAAATCCTTACTGATCCTTCCTATTCCCGCCAGATTGTCACTCTCACTTATCCCCATATCGGTAATGTCGGCGCCAATGCCAACGATGAAGAATCCCCCTCTGTACAGGCTCAAGGTCTGGTTATTCGCGATTTACCTCTGATTGCCAGCAACTACCGTAGTGAAGAAAGCCTGTCTGAATACCTCAAACGCAACAACATCGTCGCCATTGCTGATATCGATACCCGTAAACTGACCCGTCTGCTGCGTGAGAAAGGCGCACAGAATGGCTGCATCATCGCGGGCGATGCGCCGGATGCTGCCGTTGCACTGGAGAAAGCGAAAGCCTTCCCAGGGCTGAAGGGCATGGATCTGGCAAAAGAAGTCACGACGGCAGAAAGCTACAGCTGGTTACAGGGAAGCTGGACGCTGGAAGGCGAATTGCCGGCGGCGAAAAACGAAAGCGAGCTGCCTTACCACGTTGTCGCTTATGACTACGGTGTGAAACGCAACATTCTGCGTATGCTGGTGGATCGCGGCTGTCGCCTGACGGTCGTCCCGGCGCAGACACCTGCTGAGGACGTACTGAAGCTGAACCCAGACGGTATTTTCCTCTCTAACGGCCCGGGCGACCCAGAACCGTGCGACTACGCGATTCGTGCGATCAAAACCTTCCTGGAAACGGATATTCCGGTATTCGGTATCTGTCTGGGTCACCAACTGCTGGCACTGGCGAGCGGTGCCAAGACCATCAAAATGAAGCTGGGTCACCACGGTGGCAACCATCCGGTCAAAGATCTGGATAACAACTGTGTGATGATTACCGCGCAGAACCACGGCTTTGCAGTTGATGAAAATAATCTGCCTGCCACGCTGCGCGTCACGCACAAATCCCTGTTTGACCATACGGTTCAGGGGATTCACCGCACGGATAAGCCAGCGTTCAGCTTCCAGGGTCACCCAGAAGCAAGCCCCGGCCCGCATGATGCCGCGCCGCTGTTCGACCACTTTATTGACTTGATTCAGACTTACCGTTCTTCAGCTAAATAATCAGGAGCGAGAAAATGCCAAAACGTACAGATATTAAAAGCATCCTGATTCTGGGCGCCGGCCCGATTGTTATCGGCCAGGCGTGTGAGTTTGACTACTCGGGTGCACAGGCGTGTAAAGCACTGCGTGAAGAGGGTTACCGCGTTATTCTGGTGAACTCCAACCCGGCAACCATCATGACCGACCCGGAAATGGCCGATGCGACCTATATCGAGCCGATTCACTGGGAAGTGGTACGCAAAATCATTGAAAAAGAGCGTCCAGATGCAGTGCTGCCAACGATGGGCGGCCAGACTGCGCTGAACTGTGCGCTGGAACTGGAACGTCAGGGCGTGCTGGCTGAATTCGGCGTCACCATGATTGGTGCAACGGCGGATGCGATTGATAAAGCAGAAGACCGCCGCCGCTTCGACGTGGCGATGAAGAAGATCGGTCTGGATACTGCGCGTTCCGGTATTGCACACAATATGGAAGAAGCACTGGCCGTTGCGGCTGACGTCGGCTTCCCGTGCATTATCCGTCCTTCCTTTACGATGGGCGGCACCGGTGGCGGTATCGCTTACAACCGTGAAGAGTTTGAAGAGATCTGTGAGCGCGGGCTGGATCTTTCTCCAACCAAAGAGCTGTTGATCGATGAATCGCTGATTGGTTGGAAAGAGTATGAGATGGAAGTGGTGCGTGATAAGAACGACAACTGCATCATCGTCTGCTCAATCGAAAACTTCGATGCGATGGGGATCCACACTGGAGACTCCATCACCGTCGCCCCTGCACAAACGCTGACCGACAAAGAATATCAAATCATGCGTAACGCCTCGATGGCGGTACTGCGTGAAATCGGCGTAGAAACGGGCGGTTCTAACGTTCAGTTCTCGGTAAACCCGAAAACTGGCCGTCTGATTGTTATCGAAATGAACCCGCGTGTATCACGTTCTTCCGCGCTGGCGTCTAAAGCGACAGGCTTCCCGATTGCGAAAATCGCGGCTAAGTTGGCTGTAGGTTACACGCTTGATGAGCTGATGAACGACATCACTGGTGGCCGTACGCCAGCGTCCTTCGAACCTGCTATCGACTACGTTGTCACTAAGATTCCGCGTTTCAACTTCGAGAAATTCGCTGGTGCCAACGACCGTCTGACCACGCAGATGAAATCTGTGGGCGAAGTGATGGCAATTGGCCGTACGCAGCAGGAATCCTTGCAGAAAGCGCTGCGTGGTCTGGAAGTGGGCGCAACGGGCTTCGATCCGAAAGTGGATTTGGACGATCCAGAAGCGTTGACCAAAATCCGCCGCGAGCTGAAAGATGCCGGTGCCGAGCGTATCTGGTACATCGCTGATGCCTTCCGCGCGGGGATGTCTGTCGATGGCGTATTTAACCTGACCAACGTCGATCGCTGGTTCCTGGTGCAGATTGAAGAGCTGGTGCGTTTGGAAGAGCAGGTCGCTGAAAAAGGCGCAACCGCTCTGGATGCCGATTTCCTGCGTACGCTGAAGCGTAAAGGCTTTGCCGATGCGCGTCTGGCGAAACTGGCTGGCGTGGCGGAAAGCGAAATTCGCAAACTGCGCGATAAATTCGACCTGCATCCGGTCTATAAGCGTGTCGATACCTGTGCGGCAGAATTCGCGACCGATACGGCTTACATGTACTCCACGTATGAAGAAGAGTGTGAAGCTAATCCGACTCAGGATCGTGACAAAATCATGGTACTGGGCGGCGGGCCGAACCGTATTGGTCAAGGGATCGAATTTGACTACTGCTGTGTCCATGCTTCACTGGCGCTGCGTGAAGATGGTTATGAAACCATCATGGTTAACTGCAACCCAGAGACCGTTTCAACCGACTACGACACTTCCGATCGCCTGTACTTCGAACCGGTAACCTTTGAAGACGTGCTGGAAATTGTCCGTATCGAGAAGCCAAAAGGCGTGATCGTTCAATACGGTGGCCAAACGCCGCTGAAGCTGGCGCGTGCGCTGGAAGCGGCGGGGGTGCCAGTTATCGGCACCAGCCCAGACGCGATTGACCGTGCAGAAGACCGTGAACGTTTCCAGCAGGCGGTTAATCGTCTGGGGCTGAAGCAACCGGCTAACGCCACAGTAGCAACGATTGAGCAGGCGGTAGAAAAAGCGCGTGGCATCGGTTACCCGCTGGTTGTTCGTCCTTCTTATGTTCTGGGTGGTCGTGCGATGGAAATTGTGTACGACGAAATCGACCTTAAGCGCTACTTCCAAAACGCGGTTAGCGTATCCAACGATGCACCAGTGCTGCTAGACCGTTTCCTTGACGATGCTATCGAAGTTGACGTTGATGCAATTTGCGACGGAGAGCGCGTGCTGATTGGTGGCATTATGGAGCACATCGAGCAGGCAGGGGTTCACTCCGGCGACTCCGCTTGTTCACTGCCAGCTTACACGCTGAGCAAAGAGATTCAGGACGTGATGCGCCAGCAGGTTGAGAAACTGGCGTTTGAACTCTGTGTTCGCGGCCTGATGAACGTGCAGTTCGCGGTGAAGGATAACGAAGTTTATCTGATTGAAGTGAACCCGCGTGCGGCACGTACCGTACCGTTTGTCTCTAAAGCAACGGGCGTTCAACTGGCGAAAGTTGCGGCACGCGTGATGGCAGGCAAAACGCTGGCTGAGCAGGGCGTCACGAAAGAAATCATCCCGCCGTACTACTCGGTGAAAGAAGTGGTGCTGCCGTTCAACAAATTCCCTGGCGTTGACCCGATTCTGGGGCCAGAAATGCGTTCGACCGGTGAAGTGATGGGCGTGGGCCGCACGTTTGCTGAAGCATTTGCTAAAGCGATGCTGGGCAGCAGTTCGCACATGAAGAAAACCGGACGTGCGCTGCTGTCGGTACGTGAAGGCGATAAAGCCCGCGTGGTCGATCTGGCGGCCAAGCTGCTGAAGCATGGTTTCGAGCTGGACGCGACACACGGTACGGCGATTGAACTGGGTGAAGCCGGTATTAATCCGCGTCTGGTGAACAAGGTGCATGAAGGTCGTCCGCACATTCAGGATCGCATCAAGAACGGTGAGTACACTTACATCGTCAACACCACCGCAGGGCGTCAGGCAATTGAAGACTCCAAGCTGATTCGTCGCAGTGCGCTGCAATACAAAGTGCACTACGACACCACGCTGAACGGTGGTTTCGCTACCGCGATGTCATTGACGGCAGATCCGACCGAGAAGGTGACTTCCGTACAGGAAATGCATGCGATGATTAAAGGCTGATTGACCGACTTCGGTAGGCAGTAAGCGGATAATAAAAGCCAGCGTTGGTAACAGCGCTGGCTTTTTTCATGGGGAACGTTTTGAGTGTTAACCCAGCGCCACTTTGATACCCAGCGCGATCAACACCGTGCCTAGCAGCTTATCTACCAGTTTCTGCACCTTAGCTAGCCCACGCCGCACGGGTTCGCTTTGGAAAAGCACGACCAACAGTGGCCACCAGACGACAGAGAGTAGCCAGATGATCATGGCATACCACAGCTTTTCACCGATGCCGGAGTGGATATTCAGAACCTGAGTGAACATCGCCAGAAAGAACAGCGTAGCTTTCGGGTTAAGCAGGTTGCAGAGATACCCTTGCAGGAACGCTTTTTTCAGGCTAACGCTTTGCTTCCCCTGCTGTGAAACGTCCATTTTGCTGCCGCCACGTGATAATAATGCCTGAATACCGATCCAGATCAGATAGGCGGCGCCCGCATATTTCAGTACATTAAACAGCCACGGCGTGGTGGTGATGACAACAGCTAGCCCGGCGACGCAGTATGCCATGTGAGTTGCCACGCCGCAGATGACGCCAAACGCGGTCATCAATGCGGCAGCGCGTGGGTAGCGTGTCGCGTTCTTAATGACGAGAAAAAAGTCAGGGCCGGGGGAGAGCATCCCCAGCGTGGCGATGGTGGCGACAAACAGCGATGTTTCTAACATGGTCATTCCAGCGAGTGAAAAGAGTAAGAACGTTTGAAATAATAGCGCCAGAATAATGAATTTTCATCACACTTATTGGTTATTCGGTGGTGATATGTTAACAATTGTCCTTTCATTTTTTATGGTTAATTTCAGGGGCGGGTTGGGATAACAACATGGTCAGTGAACGTGAGAACCGTGAACAATTAAGCAGTGCAAAATCATTAAGTAGCGCAAAACCCGTAGGGGGTGAAAAACGGATGGGTGAAGCGGCACAGCAGCGGGAGATAACCCGCTTGTGCATCCAGTGTGCGCTGCTGCTGTTACAGCATGGTGCAGAAAGTATGGTGGTAGAACAGCTGTCGTCACGGCTGGGTATGGCGCTCGGTGCTGATAGCGTTGAGAGTTCAATTTCGGCAAATTCGATTGTCCTGACCACCATCATGCAGGGGCATTGCCTGACGTCAACGCGGAAGAACGTGGATCGCGGCATTAATATGCACGTCGTCATTGAGGTGCAGCATGCGGTGATCATGGCCGAGCATAAACTGCTGGATGTCGCGGGCGTGGAGAAGCGTCTGGGAAATATTAAGCCACTGCGTTACCCGCGTTGGCTGATGGTTTCCGTTGTCGCGCTTTCCTGCGGTTGTTTCAGCCGTTTGAACGGCGGCGGGTGGGATGCCTTTATTGTCACGCTGATTGCCAGCGGTCTGGCGATGTATGTCCGTCAGGTGTTTACGGCGCGACATCTGAATCCGTTGATTAACTTCTGTATTACGGCGTTTGTTGCCACGTCGGCATCCGGGCTGCTGATGCGTTTACCTGCTTTTTCTCAAACCTCGACGGTGGCGATGGCAGCAAGCGTGCTGCTGCTGGTTCCCGGCTTTCCGTTGATTAATGCCGTGGCGGATATGTTTAAAGGGCACGTGAACACGGGTCTGGCACGCTGGACGGTTGCGAGTTTACTGACGCTGGCAACCTGTATTGGTGTGGTGATGGCGATGTCGCTGTGGGGGTTACGCGGATGGGCTTAAGTTTACTGTGGGCACTGTTGCAGGATATGGTGCTGGCAGCAGTCCCTGCGTTGGGGTTTGCGATGGTCTTCAACGTGCCGCTGAAAGTGCTACCTTACTGCGCGCTGTTGGGTGGCGTCGGGCATGGCGTCCGGTTTTTGGCGATACATTTTGGCATGAATATCGAGTGGGCATCGTTTCTGGCGGCAATCCTGATTGGCATCACCGGCATTCGCTGGTCACGCTGGCTGCTGGCGCATCCAAAAGTCTTTACCGTAGCAGCCGTCATTCCGATGTTCCCCGGCATCTCTGCCTACACGGCGATGATTTCGGTGGTGGAAATTTCGCATCTTGGCTACAGCGAAGCGCTGATGAACGTCATGATGACCAATTTCCTAAAGGCCAGTTTCATTGTCGGTGCGCTGTCTATCGGCCTGTCTTTACCGGGGATCTGGCTCTACCGTAAACGGCCGGGAGTATAAATAGCATCGGAGCTCTCTTATATTACGTTTCGGTCTTGTCTCTATATCGACGAGTGAAAGGGCTTTCCGTATAGTGTCAGCAATTTTCTGACCTACAGGGTTTTTTCACCATGGTTATTAGTTTGATTGCTGCACTGGCAGTGGATCGCGTGATTGGTATGGAAAACGCGATGCCGTGGCATTTGCCAGCCGATCTGGCATGGTTTAAGCGTAATACACTTAATAAGCCGATTATTATGGGGCGTAATACCTTCCGCTCTATCGGTCAGCCGCTGCCCGGCAGATTGAACATTGTCGTCAGCAATCATCCTGGTGATGACGAGCGTGTTACTTGGGTCTCCTCGTTAGAGGCTGCGTTGGCAGCGGCTGGCGAAGTTGAGGAAGTGATGGTGATTGGCGGCGGCAGTATTTATCAGCAAACTCTGGCGCAGGCTAACCGCCTCTATCTGACGCACATTGATGCCGAAGTGGAAGGTGACACGCATTTCCCTGACTATGAGCCGGACGAATGGCAGTCTGTTTTCAGTGAATTCCATGATGCTGACGAGCGTAACTCACACAGTTACTGCTTCGAAGTTCTGGAACGTCGCTAAGGGCATAACATCACCCATATCTCTCTCAATGTGCTCTGGTCGCTGCTGAGAAACATCCGGTTGTGAGCGAGTAAAAAAGACAGGCATAGTTTTGTGAGCCGCTGATTGTGTTAACGACTCAATGCGTGTTCCTCTATGCCGTCTTTCAAAAAAATCAAAAATTCTCCTGCGACGTTTTTGCGTTGCTTCTTCGCTCTTTCTCTGAGCTATCATACTGAAATTGAATATCTTAATCATGTTCCCCGCGTGAGCGGGGATAGACCAAATGAGCAGTGAGGTGAGGCTTTCAATCAGTAGTATTCTGCTTCATTGAGGGGGGATTCATATTTGCGTCATCTGGCATCGATAGTATCAGGATGGATAACGTTCTATACCGCTACGTTGGTGGATAATAGAACACGATGCTTAATAGGTAGGAGACAGTACGTATGGCGAATAGAAACTGCAATCTGAATACTGACCGTTTGAGCGATCCACGCCGCCGTGAATTACCATCAGGCGGCGTAGAAGCCGTTGGTCTGGCTGGTTTTCTTGGCGGTGGCATCTGGTCGATTCCCACCGAGGCGTTGGCTGTACCATCATCTAAAAAGGCTCAGTCTGGGGCGGACTTCCCACTTCTATGATACGGGCGCGGTTGGCGATAGAGTGAATACTTTCGAACCTTTACTCACCCGATAAGGGCGTGATATTGCCAGAAAGCTCCGTGTTTGATGAGAGTGACGGTTGCGTGAAATAGCGCTTATCGTCCCAACGCAGCATCGTCAATTCTCCCCCCCAACAGCACCCGGTATCTAGCGCATAAATGTTTTCCGGCGTGCCTTTCCCTTCCAGCGATGCCCAGTGACCGAATGCAATAGCGTATTCCCCTGCGACTTGACTGGGTAGATCAAACCACGGTTTTAGCAGAGAAGGTGCCTGACCCGGTGGTTCTTTGCAGAGCATATCCAACTGTCCGCCAGAGAAACAGTAACGCATGCGGGTAAAAACATTGGTACTAAAGCGTAGACGCGCCAAACCGCTCAGTTCTGGGCTCCAATGGTTTGGCATATCGCCGTACATGGCATCGAGGAAAAGCGGGTAACTGTCGCTGCTCAGGATCGATTCAACTTCGCGCGCACACATGAGCGCCGTCGGCAGATCCCACTGTGGTGTGATGCCCGCATGCGCCATGACCAACTTCAGATCGTCATCGACCTGTAAGATCGGTTGGCGGCGTAGCCAGTTGATGAGATCATCTGCATCCGGTGCGGTGAGAAGATCGTTGAGACGATCTTTGGGTTTATTGCGGCTGATACCCGCATAAACGGCCAGCAGATGCAGATCGTGATTGCCAAGCACCATACGGACAGAAGAACCGAGGGAACGAACAAAGCGCAGAACCTGAAGCGAATCTGGCCCGCGTGCGACTAAATCGCCAGTTAGCCAGAGCGTATCCTGCTCAGGATTAAAGGAAACTTGCGCCAATAGCGCGTTGAGTTCAACTACACAGCCGTGAACATCGCCAACTAAATAGGTAGACATAATTAATGTATCAGTGAAGGGATAGCCAGACGGAAGACGGAGACTGGAACCTGAAATGCCTTACCCTGATGGTCAATCATATGGTAGTGGCCTTCCATTGTGCCGAGAGGCGTTTCTATGACGGCACCACTGGTATATTGGAACTCGCCACCGGGCTGGATAACTGGCTGCTCGCCGATGACGCCTTCACCCTGAACCTCAGTCTGCCGGCCATTACCGTTGGTGATCAGCCAATAACGCCCCAAAAGCTGGACTTCATGACGCCCCAGATTGCGAACCGTAATCGTGTAAGCGAACACGAAACGTTCTTCATCAGGCTCCGATTGTGATTCTACGTAGAAGCTCTGAACTTGTACACAAACACGGGGCGCATTAATCATGATGAACTCCAGTTATTCCTGTTTTGCCGGATGCTCGCTTAACCAGTTCGCCAATCGGCAATATTGCTCGACGGTCACATTCTCTGCACGGCTGGTGACATTGATACCCAGTTCGGTGAGCGTTTCTGGGGTGAACAGATTACCGAGACTGTTACGCAGAGTCTTGCGGCGCTGGTTGAACGCTTCCGTCGTGATGCGGCTCAGCACGCGAATATCACTAACCGGATAAGGGATCACGGCATGAGGCACGAGTCGCACTACGGCGGAATCAACTTTAGGTGCGGGCTTGAAGGCCTCCGGTGGCACTTCAAGCACCGGAATCACCTGACAATAATACTGTGCCATAACGCTCAGGCGTCCAAAAGCTTTACTGTTCGGCCCTGCCACCAAACGGTTAACCACTTCTTTCTGCAACATAAAGTGCATGTCGCGGATAGATTGAGTATAGGTGAACAAATGGAACATCAGCGGTGTAGATATATTATACGGCAGGTTACCGAAAACACGCAGAGGCTGCCCAGCTTGTTCAGCGAGCGCGGCGAAATCGATCGTCATGGCGTCTTGCTGAATAATCGTCAGCTTATCTTTCAGCGTCGGGTGTTTTTCCAATCGCGCGGCCAGATCCCTATCCAGCTCAATCACGGTAAAACGATCCATCCGTTCGCCAACGGGCGCAGTGAGTGCGCCGAGGCCAGGGCCGATCTCTACGATCGCTTGACCCGGCTGAGGATGAATCGCCGAAACGATGCTATCGATCACGAAATGATCGTTTAAAAAGTTCTGCCCAAAACGTTTACGGGCGAAGTGACCTTGGTGTACGCGATTATTCATTACTATTCTTTATCATTTTAATGGCAAGATTTAATGCCGTGATGAAGCTGCCAGGCTCAGCGCTACCGGTTGCGGCCAGCTCTAGCGCTGTACCGTGATCGACCGATGTGCGGATAAACGGTAGCCCCAGTGTGATATTAACAGCGCGCCCGAAACCCTGATATTTCAGAACCGGGAGCCCTTGATCGTGATACATCGCCAAAACGGCGTCGGCGTGTTGCAGATACTTGGGTTGGAAAAGCGTATCAGCAGGCAACGGCCCAATCAGCGTGATGCCCTGTTGCCGTAGCTCATCCAGTGCGGGATTAATCACATCCAGCTCTTCACGGCCCATATGACCGCCTTCACCCGCATGGGGATTCAGCCCACAGACATAAATCTGCGGTTGAGTAATACCGAATTTTGTCTGCAAATCATGATGTAAGATCGTGATGACTTCATGCAGACTCTGGCGGGTAATGGCCGCAGAAACGGCAGCGAGCGGTAAGTGCGTGGTCGCTAACGCGACGCGCAATTCTTCCGTCGCCAGCATCATAACAACACGGTCACAGCTACTGCGATCGGCGAAAAATTCAGTATGCCCACTGAAGGGGACGCCAGCATCGTTGATAATGCCTTTATGCACCGGGCCAGTAATCAGCGCCGCGAATTCGTCGTTCAGGCAACCATCACACGCACGGGCTAACGTTTCAACGACATAAGCGCTGTTAGCAACGTTCAGTTGGCCTGCAATGACGGTTGCTGGTGTGGCGATCGGCAGGACAGTAAGGCTACCCGCCTGCTGTGGCTGTGCGGGCTGGCCGGGTTGATAGTCACGCAGCGTCAGCGGCATAGACAACTGCAATGCGCGCGTGAATAACAGCTCAGGATCGGCACAGCAAACGAGCTCTACAGGCCAGGCCTGCTGTGCCAGAACAATCACCAGATCGGGGCCAATCCCGGCGGGTTCGCCGGGGGTGATCACAACACGTGGCGTATTGCTCTCAGTCTGCATTAGTTAGTGGCACCATTAATCACTTTGACATAGGCCGCTGCACGCTGTTCCTGCATCCAGGTTTGCGCTTCTTCAGCGAATTTACGATTAAAGATCATACGGTACGCCTGCTCTTTTTGCGCCGCGTCGGTTTTGTCCACCTGACGGGTATCCAGCAACTGAATCAGGTGCCAGCCAAAAGAGGAATGAACAGGCTGACTGATTTCACCTTTCTTCAGTTTCAGCAACGCATCGCGGAAGGCCGGATCGTACATATCTGGAGAAGCCCAGCCAAGGTCACCACCCTGATTCGCCGATCCTGGGTCCTGAGAAAGCTGTTTGGCCTGTGCAGCGAAATCGGTGCTGCCGTTTTTGACCTGCTGTGCCACCTCGGCCAGCTTAGCTTGCGCCTGGCTGTCCGTCATCACGACGGAAGGTTTGATCAGAATATGGCGAGCATGGGTTTCGGTTACTGATACGCTTTTGTTACCGCCGCGAATATCGTTCACCTTCAGAATGTGGAAACCCACACCAGAACGGATCGGACCGACGACTTGGCCTTTCTGCGCCTGTGTTAAGCGTTCGGCAAACAGCGTGGGGATCTCCTGCAACTTGCCCCAGCCCATCTGGCCGCCTTTCAGCGCCTGAGAGTCGGACGAATAGGTGATAGCCAGCTTACCAAAATCCGCCCCTTCACTGATTTGTTTCACCAGCGATGTGGCCAAATTTTCCGCTTCATCAACCTGCTGCTGAGTCGGGTTTTCCGGTAATGGAATCAGGATGTGGCTCAGATTCAGCTCATCGTTTTCACCGGTCTGGTTGGCGATTTGCTTCGCCAGCGTATCGACTTCCTGTGGCAGGACGGTCACGCGACGGCGAACTTCGTTGTTACGCACTTCCGAAATCAGCATCTCTTTGCGAATCTGGCTACGGTAGGTGTTGTAGTTCAGACCTTCATAAGCCAGTTGGCTTTTTAGCTGGTCCAGAGACATCCGGTTCTGAGCGGCAATATTGCTAATCGCCTGATCCAGTTGCTCATCCGTCACCTGGATACCCATCTTCTGCGCCATTTGCAGGATAATGTTATCCATGATTAGGCGGTCAGTAATCTGATGACGCAGCGTGGCGTCATCCGGCAACTGCTGCCCGGCCTGCTGGGCATTCAGTTTGACCGATTGCAAAAGACCGTTTACATCACTTTCCAGTACGACGCTGTTATCGACGACTGCTGCGACTTTATCAACCACCTGTGGTGCTGCGAACGCGGTAGAGGCACTCAGTGCCAATCCGAGAATAAGCGTTCTCCAGTTCTTCATACCTTTCCCATTATTTCATCCGCAAGGCGGGTTAAAAGTACCAACGTTTTAGTGAGACAGCCTGTTTACCCTTATCGGCTAAGCACTCTGGATGACATCAGAATGCGCGCTGGTAAGGCAAAATACCCGAACGCAGCATTTTGTCGGAGCCCAGACTGTAATTACTGCTTAAACCACGTAACTCGATATTAAATGACACTTTGTTGTCGTATTCGCTGCTGCGGCTTGCGCTGTTCCAGTCGGTAATTTTACGTTCATAACCGACGCTCACGGCCCAACAGCAGGTATTGTACTGTAAGCCAATAAGCTGATTTGCTGGCTGATTGGCTTTGGTGTCGTAATAATAAGCCCCCACCACAGCCCAACGTTCGACGATCGGCCAGCTCGCGGTGATACCAACCTGTGAGATGCCCTGCTGGAAGCCCGGATTCGTGACATTAGGGATCATGTCGCGAATATATTCAGGGCTGGCGTAACGGTAGTTTAACTGTACCAACCGTTCTGCATCACGACGGTATTCTAACACGGCGTCGCCCAGTGCGACTTCGTTCAGACGATTGTCATACTGTAGACCACCGCGAACACCCCAGTTGTCATCGATCTTCAGGAAGGAGTCACCCGCCCACACCTGGCTGCCGTTATTATCACTCTTGTCGAGTGACGTGTTGCGGTCACCGGTGCGCGGACGATCGAAGTAATAGATTTGACCAATAGAAGCGTTAAAACGTTCAACCAACGCATCATCATAAATACGTGTGGTGACACCGGTCACAAGCTGATTTGCGGAGGCGATACGATCCAAACCGCTGTAGCTGCGATCGCGGAATAGGCCGGAATAGTCGGTCTGCATCAGCGTGGAGTCATAGGTATGGATGCTGCTCTGGTCGCGGTAAGGCACGTACAGGTATTGTGCGCGAGGCTCCAGCGTCTGGGTATAGGCCTGCGACCAGTCCATTTCGCGTTCAAAGACCATCTTACCGTCGACTTTATATTGCGGCATGACCCGATTCACCGAGTCTTTCAGTGCATCTTTTGTACTTTGGTCAATATTTGGTGTCGAGGAAGCACGGTAACGATCCAGATTATCCTGCTGGTAGTGCGTCGCTAACAGCTTGGCTTCGGTATTCAGGCTGGCCCAGCGGTTTGCCAGCGGGAGATTTAGCGTTGGCTCAACGTGCAGACGCGTCGCTTCCGGCCGATTGTCGTTGACGTTGGTAAATTTTACCGCTTGACCGTAAAGGTGCATATCAACCGGGCCGATATCATTCTGGTAATAATTGATATCAAGCTGTGGTTCTGCGCGATAGACATCACGGCTGGTTGCATTAGAAAAAACCTGGAACTGCTTGGTGGACAGCGTGGTGTTCCAGTTTTGGTTTGCATAACCTGCACTGAGTTTTTGGGTGATGTAGCCGTCAGTGGTTGAACCATAGTGCGAGTCCAGATCGGTGAAGTAACGGTCGTCACTGACTTTTGTATAGTCCGCGTTAAAACGCCACACTTGATCCATCACGCCGCTGTGACCCCAATGGAACAACCAGCGGGTATCATTATCGTCTTGCGGTGCGACTTTGGCGTATTCATTATCGCTGGGCAACCAGTCAAATTGAATAACGCCAAGGCCCGGTGTGGTCAAATAGCGGAATTCGTTCTGCCACTGCATGCCGCGTTTGGTTTGCAGATGTGGCGTGATCGTGGCGTCAAAATTAGGGGCGATATTCCAGTAATAGGGCGTCAGCAGTTCGAAGCCATTGCTGCTACCATATTTCGCATTGGGGATCAGGAAACCAGAGCGTCGTTTATCGCCGATAGGAAGTTGTAAATACGGGCTATAGAACACCGGTACGCCACCAATCTTAAAACGTGCGTTCCAGATTTCAGCAACCTGCTCTTCTCTGTCTTGAATCACTTCCGAACCGACGACACTCCAGCTATTATCTCCCGGCAGGCAGGAAGTGAAGGAGCCGTTTTCCAGAATGGTGTAGCGATTGCTGTCACGCATTTTCATTTTGTCGGCGGAACCACGCCCTTGACGGCCTACCATCTGATAATCGCCTTCATAGACGTCGGTATCTTTGGTGTTCAGGTTGGCCCAGGCTTTAGGGCCCTTTAGGATGACCTGATTGTCGTCGTAGTGGACATTCCCCGTTGCGGTAATGGTGCGCGTCGGTGTGCTGCCCTGTGTTGCCGGGTCCAGTTGGTTCAGCTCCACCTGCTCGGCAGTCATGACGCTGTTACCCTGCTGGATGTTAACATTGCCGATGAATTTGGCATTGTCGGGATAGTTGGCTTCGGTTTTGTCGGCCTGAATATTGACCGGCAGCTGATTGGGCTCGCCTGTGACCAGCGGCCTGTTGTACGTGGGTACACCCAGCATGCACTGTTCAGCGAGATCGGCCAGCGCGTGCTGGCTGTAAAGCGCGGACCAAACCAGAGTGGCCAGCAGAGTTGGGAAACTTTTTTTCATACGTATTATCAGGTGTTCCGTCATCAGGGGCATCATGCCGGCAAACGGTCAGAGACTATATCACTCGTTGGCGTTGCGCCAGTGTTAAATCCCCACCGCTTATATACGCACCGCCGTTAGGTGCAAAGATAAATGACAGGTATGATAAAGCAATTTTTAGCTGACGGCATGAGGATTTGAGGAGTATATGCGGTATTGGGGAAAGTTGCTGGGGTTGGCGCTGGGAATTGTTTCAAGCGCTGGCATCTGGGGAATGATCATGGGCTTACTGATGGGGCATTGGATTGACCGAGCCCGGGCATCGCGTCGCCGTGATTATTTCTCCGCTCAGTCTACCCGTCAGTCATTGTTCTTTCTCACCACCTTTCAGGCCATGGGACACCTGACCAAATCTAAAGGTCGGGTGACGGAAGCTGATATCAAAATCGCGACCAAAATGATGGATCGCCTAGAGCTGTTTGGTGAGGCCAGAGCGGCTGCCCAGCGTGCTTTCCGTGAAGGAAAGACCAGCCATTTCCCGCTGCGAATAAAATTACGCAAGCTGCGCGATGCCTGTCTGGGACGTTTTGATTTAATTAAGATGTTTCTGGAAATTCAGCTTCAGGTCGCGTTTGTCGACGGGGTACTACACCCAAATGAACGTCGTGTGCTGTATGTGATTGCTGATGAATTGGGTGTGACGCGCGAGCAGTTTGAATTTTTTCTGCGGAATATGGAAAGTACTACAGGGCAGCAGTCTCGGCAAAACCAGTCACGACAGAATGGTAAATCACATCAGCGGCGCAACAGTAGTTATTCTAACGGGCATTCTTATGGTGGCCAACGCCCGCCTTCGGCACCGCGCGAGCCAACGGTCGAAAGTGCCTGTCGTACATTGGGGGTACGCAGCAGCGATGATGCCGCTACGATCAAACGCGCCTACCGTAAACTCATGAGTGAACATCATCCCGACAAGCTGGTTGCGAAGAAGCTTTCACCAAGGATGATGGAGATGGCCAAGCGTAAAGCACAGGATATTCAGGCTGCCTATGAATTGTTGAAGAGTGCGAATCAGGCAAAATAATCCGTATTCTTCCCTTTTTTAATGCCTCTCTGTTTACCATTCGACCATATCTGATTAAAAACACCTGATATAAAAAATACCGTCAGCGCATTCGGCTCAAAAATCGGCTTCGCAACGAAAGTGCATTGGTGTGTTGAACGCTGGGTGTGTGATAGCCAGTTCTTGTGCGTGCAGTAACAGGCGGGGTGCCATTGCTTTGGCATCGGGATGTGCATAAAAGCCATCGCCGAGGATCGGGTGACCCAGTGCGAGCAGGTGGACGCGCAGTTGATGAGAGCGACCGGTAATCGGCATCAGCTTGACGCGTGTTGTACCGTCATCGTCACGCGAGAGTACCTGATACGCTGTCTGCGCTGATTTTCCTGTTTCAAAGCAGACTTTCTGTTTCGGGCGGTTCGGCCAGTCGCAGATCAGCGGCAGATCGATGACGCCTTCATCCTGTGCCATATGACCCCAGACGCGGGCAAGGTAGGATTTCTTGGGCTCGCGTTCGCGAAACTGGCGTTTTAATTCGCGCTCTGCGGCTTTTGTGAGTGCCACGGCAATCACACCGCTGGTTGCCATATCCAGACGATGAACAGATTCTGCCGTGGGGTAGTCGGCTTGAATACGGCTCATGACGCTATCTTTGTGTTCTGGCGCGCGGCCGGGAACCGACAGCAGACCGCTGGGTTTATTCACCACCATGATGTGCTGATCCTGATACAGAATATGCAACCAAGGATCGGTAGGCGGATTATAGGGTTCCATTCGCGCTCCAAAATACGCAAGAGACAGAGACGTCGTTGCTGTTTGATCGAGATACTCGGGCTTATCACGGGGCGAGGTGTTCCTGCGGAAACCTCATCCCCGTGCTTTCCCTAATATGCAGCTATCCGTGTGCTGAAAAATCTGGCTGCCCATAGTACGCATAACGCATAGTACGGGCGGCACATTACTGATGCGTCACTACGACCAGACGAATTGCATCCAGACGCCAGTTGGCTTCGTGCAGGTTGCTCAGCACCTGTTCGCGCTGGTTTTCCAGTGCAGTCAGCTCATCTTCACGAATGTTCGGGTTGACGGCTTTCAGCGCTTCCAAACGTTCCAACTCGCGGCGCAGTTGCAGATCAGCCTGTTGTTGCGCTTCAGTGATAAGCTGGCGCGCCTGCGTTTCTACCAACGCTTCCGCCTGTTGTAGCATCGCATGAACATCGGATTGTACCGCATTCACCAGTTTGCTGGACGTATGACGGTTTACCGCATTGAGCTGGCGGTTGAAGCTTTCAAATTCAACCTGTGCCGCCAAATTGGTGCCTTTACGATCCATCAGCAGGCGAACCGGCGTGGGTGGCAGGAAGCGGGTCAGTTGCAGGTGTTTTGGTGCCTGTGCTTCTACGACGTAAACCAGCTCCGCCAGCAGTGTGCCGACTGGCAGCGCTTTATTTTTCAGCAAAGAAACCGCACAGCTTCCGGTATCGCCGGACAGCACCAGATCGAGCCCGTTACGGATAAGCGGGTGCTCCCAACTGATAAACTGTGCGTCTTCGCGGGAGAGCGCCTGATCGCGATCGAAGGTGATCGTACAGCCGTCCTGCGGCAGACCAGGGAAATCCGGCACCAGCATATGATCGGATGGCGTCAGGATGATCAGGTTATCGCTGCGATCTTCCTGATTGATGCCGACAATATCAAACAGGTTCAGAGCGAATGTCACCAGATTGACGTCATTATCCTGTTCAGCAATGGCCTGCGCCAACAACTGAGCCTGTTCGCCACCGTTAGAATGCATTTCCAGCAGACGATCGCGCCCCTGTTCAAGCTGTTGCTTCAGGCTGTCGTGTTGCTGGCGGCAGGTATGGATAAATTCATCCAGACCCTGCTGTTCGCCGACGGTCGTCAGTCGCTCAATCAACTGTGTATGGTGGGCATCATAGATAGTGCGACCTGTTGGACAAGTGTGCTCAAATGCATCCAGCCCTTCGTGATACCAACGTACCAGCAAGGCTTGAGCGGTGTTTTCCAGATACGGCACTAAAACCTGAATTTCTTTTGCCTGCCCGATTCGGTCCAGACGACCAATACGCTGTTCCAGCAGGTCGGGATTGAACGGCAGATCGAACATCACCAAATGGCTGGCAAACTGGAAATTCCGGCCTTCGGAACCGATCTCTGAACAGATCAGCACCTGTGCGCCTTCTTCTTCGGAAGCAAAATAGGCGGCGGCGCGGTCACGTTCCAGAATCGACAACCCTTCATGGAAAACGGCGGCACGAATGGCTTCGCGCGTGCGCAGCACTTGCTCCAACTGTAACGCCGTGGCGGCCTGTGCACAGATCACCAGCACTTTTTCATCGCGGTTAGCCGTCAGGTAGTTCAGCAACCATTCCACGCGTGGGTCGAAGTTCCACCAGGTGGCATCGTCCCCTTCGAGCTGTTGATAAATTTGTTCTGGATACAGCATGTCGCGGGCGCGG
Source organism: Pectobacterium araliae (assembly GCF_037076465.1). Classification (NCBI taxonomy): domain Bacteria; kingdom Pseudomonadati; phylum Pseudomonadota; class Gammaproteobacteria; order Enterobacterales; family Pectobacteriaceae; genus Pectobacterium; species Pectobacterium araliae. The sequence goes on from NZ_AP028908.1 coordinate 639,593, forward strand.
GTTTCCAACGGCTTATTCGCGTTCATAATGCCGGACACTTTAATCGCCGTTTGGTACTGCGCTGGCAGCGGCAGGCGGATTTGATGCAGGACACGCTGCGGGAAGCCTTTAACACCCTGACGTGTGTTACGGAACAGCACGCGGCTGGTGCCGTGGCGATCCATCAGCATGGTGATCAGTTCCTGACGCGCCTTTTGATTGTCATCGCTGTCGCTGTTAATGGCTTTCAGCAACGGCTCGATGTTCTGTTCGCCGAGCAGATCGCTCAGTGCATTCAGTTCAGTCGTTTGGGCTTTTTCGCCCGCTAATAGTAGTGTGACGGCATCGGCAACCGGACGGTACTGCTGCTGTTCGGCAACGAATTCCTGATAGTCATGGAAACGGTTGGGGTCGAGCAGGCGCAAGCGTGCAAAGTGACTCTGCTGACCAAGCTGTTCCGGCGTTGCAGTTAAGAGCAGAACGGCAGGGGTGGCGCGTGCCAGCGTTTCAATGGCCTGATATTCCGGGCTGGGATTTTCTTCGCTCCAGACCAGATGGTGGGCTTCATCCACCACCAGCAGATCCCAGTCGGCGTTGACGAGCTGCGCAAAACGCTGGGCGCTGCGTTGAACAAATCCCAGTGAGCAGATTACCAGTTGTTCGGTTTCAAATGGATTGCTGCTGTCCAGCTTGGCTTCGGCATAGCGCTCGTCGTCAAACAATGAGAACAGCAGATTAAAGCGGCGCAGCATTTCGACCAGCCACTGGTGTTGCAGGGTTTCCGGCACGACAATGAGCACGCGGCTGGCACGACCCGCCAGCAACTGCTGATGGATGATCATACCGGCTTCAATGGTTTTTCCCAGACCGACTTCGTCCGCCAGCAAAACGCGCGGCGCATGGCGTTGGCCAACTTCGTGAGCGATATGAAGCTGATGGGGGATGAGGCTGGCACGCATGCCGCGCAATCCGCCCCATTGTTGTAACGCCTGCTCGTTCTGGTGCTTGCGGGCGCGATAGCGCAGGGCAAAGCGATCCATGCGATCTATCTGTCCGGCGAACAGGCGATCTTGGGGTTTGTTGAACGTGAGCTTGCTGTCCAGAAAGACTTCACGCAGTTCTGCCTGCGTTTCATCGTCCAGGCGTTGGCCGCAATACACCAGCAACCCTTTTTCTTCTCGCACGTCATCAACTTTGAGCTGCCAGCCTTCATGGCTGGTCACAGTATCGCCGGGGTTGAACATCACGCGGGTGATGGGGGCGTCGCTGCGGGAATAAAGTCGGTTTTCACCGCTGGCAGGGAAAAGCAGCGTAATCATACGCGTATCGACGGCAACAACCGTTCCCAGTCCAAGTTCGCTTTCTGTATCGCTGATCCAGCGCTGACCAAGTGTAAAAGGCATAAATTCTTAGCTCGATGTCGTTTGTGTCGGGGGGAATGTCTGATTACATTATCGGGTGCCAATAATGCTGCTGATGCAAATTCAGAAAGGGCGTTATGGTAATGGATGATGGCGCGTTCGTCACCTCTCAAACTTGCTGCGCAGTGAATTAACCGCTTCTATTTAAAATAATCCCATCTGACCTGTCACCAGTGTAGCAAAATCGTCATGCAGAAAAGGAAGAATGGCGTCCGCGACGGGCTGGAGCTGGCGTTCTACATAATGCTGGTAGTCTAGTGGTGAATGCCGGGTTTCCAGCGGTTCAGGGCCGTTGACGGTCATTACATAGCTGATCCAGCCACCGTTTTGGTATTGCAGCGGCCGCCCTTGCTGGCGGTTATAGTCATCGGCGACTTTCGCGGCTCTGGCGTGTGGCGGCACGTTGCGCTGGTAATCGTCCAGCTTGCGGCGCAGACGTTTACGGTAGATCAGTAGATCGTCAAAATCACCGTTCAAAGTACGGTCAACATAGTCCCGTAGCCAGTCCTGATAAGGCTGTTGTTGAAAGATCAGCAGATAGAGCTGCTGCTGAAACTGCTGTGCCAGCGGCGTCCAGTCGGTGCGCACGGTTTCCAGCCCTTTGAACACCATTTTTTCGCCTTGTGGCGTGTCGATCATTCCGGCGTAGCGTTTTTTACTGCCTTGTTCTGCGCCGCGAATCGTTGGCATCAGGAAACGGCGAAAATGGGTTTCAAACTCTAGCTCCAGCGCGCTGCTCAACTGCTGGGTGTCTTGCAAATGCTGTGTCCACCACTGATTAACGTGCTGTACCAGCGTTTTGCCAATTTTTTCGGCGTCTTCTTCACTATGCGCGTGCTTAAGCCAGACGAACGTGGAATCGGTATCGCCATAAATTACCTGATAGCCTTGCTCCTCAATTAGCTCACGCGTTTTACGCATGATTTCATGGCCGCGTAGCGTGATAGAGGAAGCGAGGCGCGGGTCAAAGAAACGGCAGCCTGTGGCACCCAGCACGCCGTAAAAGGCATTCATGATGATCTTCAACGCCTGCGACAGCGGCTTATTGTTGGTGCGCTTTGCCGCTTCACGCCCTTGCCAGATGTGTTCGACAATGGCAGGCAAACAGTGTTGATCGCGGGAAAACCACGCGCCGCGAAAGCCGGGGACGGCGTGCTGAGCGTCTGGATTCTGTGTTCCCACCGCCAGCCCGACCGGGTCGATCAGAAAAGTACGGATAATCGAGGGGTAGAGGCTCTTGTAATCCAGTACGAGTACCGAATCATACAGGCCGGGACGTGAATCCATCACAAATCCGCCGGGGCTGGCTTCCAGCGCGACCTCGCCCAGATTGGGGGCGACGTAGCCCATGCGGTGCATGCGCGGTAAATAAAGGTGGGAAAAGGCCGCGACAGAACCCCCGTTGCGGTCGGCCGCCAGCCCGGTGACGCTAGCGCGTTCCAGCAAGAAAGGCAGCAGCTCGGTTTTGTCAAAAATACGCGTGACGAGTTCGCAATCTTGCAGATTATAGCGAGCGAGTGCGGGCTTATCTTCGGCAAAGCGACGGTCAATTTCATCCATCCGCTGATAGGGCGTGTCGATGGCTTTGCCTTCTCCCAGCAGCGATTGTGCGACAAACTCCAGACTGAATGAGGCAAAATTCCACGTTGCAGATTTGAGCGCTTCAATGCCGTCGATAATCAAACGGCCAGTGGCGCTGGCAAAAAAATGCCCCTGTTTAAAACCGTGTTCTCGCCACTCCAGCGCCTGCCCATTACGCCCCAGCTTGAGAGGAATGTGGTAGCGCTCAGCATGTTTCTGCAACACGCGTAGGTCAAACTGCACTAGATTCCAGCCGATGATGGCATCGGGATCGTGTTGCTGCATCCAGGTATTCAGTTTTTCCAACAGCAGCGGGCGGCTGGCGACGTACTCAAGATTAAAATCTTCGTGTTCGGCAGGCGTGCCGTTCGGCGGGCCGAGCATGTAAACCTGACGTTGTCCGCAGCCTTCCAGCCCAATGCAGTAAAGCTCGCCGTGGCGGTTGGTTTCGATATCCAGTGACACCAGTTTGAGCGTCGGGCGGTAATCGGGATTCGGTTTCATACGGGCTTCCGTCAGCAGGCGACCTGACGTTGAGTTACCGCTAAACCACACGGGTGCGGTGATAAAGCGTTCCATTAGAAAACGTTCCGTCGGGCGAATATCCGCTTCGTAGACCTGAACGCCACCTTCACGCAGTAACTTTTCCAGCCGCAGCAACTGACGGTATTGCGGGCAATACAGCCCTAGCTGCGGTTGATGGTGGAAATCTTGCATCGCGAGTGGCTTTAACTGCCAGCGTTTTTCCTGCTGTAAAAGCGTTCTTGCGCGGGCTTCCTGCTGTGCGGGAATAAAGGCAACAGCCTCTTGTACTGGCAGCCGTGCGAGCAGCGGGCCCTCATCGGTGGCCAGCCAGAATTCGACCTGCGTGCCTGCTGGCGTATCGTTCCAGTGGCGGGTCAGTAGAAACCCCTGACGAACCTGAGTCACTAAGCGGCCTTTTTATTTATAGCAAGCGGGATAAAGAAGGGTGGTCGTGCTAAGTATGGTTATTTATACAGGTGATGTCCAGTATCTAGCGACATCACCTATTTATAAAGAAGAGGGGGGGGGATTACTGCTCGCCGCTGGGGGCTGAAGCCACGCGGTTGCGGCCTTCCTGTTTAGCCTGATATAGGGCTTCATCCGCAAGCTTGAACGTTCGCTCGATCGACATATCGCTGGTGCCCGGTTCCCACAGGGCAACACCTAATGAGATGGTGATATTGCCCACGACAGGTATGGTGGATTCCTGCGTGCGTTGGCGTAATCGTTCAGCAATATTGAGAGCCTCATTCTGACTGGTTTCGGGCAGCAGTATCAGGAATTCCTCACCGCCGCTGCGGCACAGAATGTCAGCATCGCGCGAGCTGGTGCGAATAAGCTGTGATAGATAGCGAATGACGGTATCCCCTACGTCGTGGCCGTGGGTGTCATTGATGCGTTTGAAGCGGTCAATATCAAGCGCGATGACCGCAAAACTTTTTTGTCCCATCTGCCAGTAGCGGAGAACGCTATCCAACCCGCGGCGATTGAGCAGTTCGGTCATCGGGTCTGAGTGTGCCTCGGAGCGTAACTTACCAATTTTGCGCTGCAATAAATCGATACCCAGCAACATTGCCTGCTTGAGTTGAGAGGCTTCAAAATACCAGGAGTGGATGTTTCTGATATCGTCGGAAACGTCCGTCGCATCCATCTTATTGGCGCTGCGTGCCAGTAGCCAGAGAGGCTGCGCGATGAGCCGAGCCAGCAGCCAGACGCACAAGATCGTGAGTAGCGCGAGAGGAAGCGTGTGACGCAGAACGTTCAGCATCAGCCCATCCAGTGGTTTCAGCGTGGTACCCGTTGGGCGAAGCGCCACAATCTCCCATTGTGAGGTAGATTCCACGGCGTAACCTGCTAACATTTTTTCGCCCAGATAGTTAACCATATGCTGGCTACCATTATCTTCGCGCTGCGCATCGATCTTCAGATCGTTGGTTTCTACTTTACCAATACGCTCCATATCGCGGTGATACAGCATCCTTCTGCTTTTATCGGTGACATAAATATAAGAGCCGTCACGGTAATAGTGTTTATCTAGTAGCGTATTAAGAACGCTGGGCTGCTTAAGATAGATCGATCCACCGATAAACCCTTTGTAACGTCCATCCCGTGTGAAGATCGGCGTCGATATCAGCACAATAAAGTTATCGGCGGCAGACATATAGGGCTGGCTGATGAGGGGCCGTTTTTCTTTCAAGGCGTCGAGTGCGCCATCTGTTGTCAGGTTTCTCCCGATTAATTGGAACGTATCGGGTGACGTGGCTCTGACGATACCTTTTTCATCGGCAATGACGACAGAATTGAAGTTGCTGGTCTGTAGCCGCAGGCGGTCAGCTTCTTTTAGCAGGCTGGTCTTGTCATCCATCTGGGAGGCAACGATGTTTGCGCTGTAGGCTAACTGCTGCTGAGATTCTTTAAAGAAAGTGTGGGTCATTGCCGCGAGTTTGGCGGCGTAGACGCGATTGGCTTCCAGTGTGTTATCAATCAGAAGCTCTCGCTGGACGCGATAGCTGGCATAAAAGCCGTTCGCCAGCGTCACTAATGCGCTTGCCACTGCCAGTAATAGGATAAGACGTCGTAATCCGAAATGATTGAGTAGTTTAAAAAACATAGTGGCAGTGCGGCACAGTGGTAAAAAATGACCGCTATCATAAGTGTTGATGCCTGTCGGTGCAAAAGAATTGACCAGCAATCAGGAGTTGACGGCTTCTGCTATGATCCAGACAATCTTTGTTTTTATAAAGAACGGGTAGGTTTCATGGAAGCGTGGCTGGATCATCTGGTTACCCAATCACTCGCGTATTCACTGATCGCCGTCATGCTGGTTGCTTTTCTGGAGTCGTTGGCTCTGGTGGGGCTGTTGTTGCCAGGCACGGTGATGATGGCGACCCTGGGGGCGCTGATTGGCAGCGGACAAATGGGGCTATACCCAGCGTGGGCGGCTGGGATTATCGGTTGTCTGCTAGGAGACTGGATTTCCTATTTTATTGGTATACGTTTTAAGGCACCGTTGCATAACTGGTCTTTCCTGAAAAAATATCAGGTGTTACTGAATAAAACCGAATACGCCCTGTATCAACACCCAATGCCGACAATATTGATTGGGCGTTTTGTCGGCCCGACTCGTCCGCTTATTCCGATGGTGGCGGGGATGCTGGGGTTACCGCCTTATAAATTTGCTGTGCCGAATATCATCGGCTGCCTGCTGTGGCCTCCGGCCTATTTCTTACCCGGTATTCTGGCTGGGGTTGCGATTGATATTCCCGCTGGGACGAACAGTGCGGGCTTTAAGTGGTTATTACTGGCAACGGCCATCGTGGTATGGGTCGCAGGCTGGTTAAACTGGCGCTGGTGGCGCAGCGATAAGCGTAAACATCATGATTGGTTTAGCAGAAAGATGCCGCTCAGACGCCTGCGTTGGGTCGCACCCGTGATGTCCGTAGCGGCGGTTGCTTTGTCGATCGTACTGGTTCAGCACCCGCTGATGCCGGTTTACCGTCACCTGCTATGGCAGGTGTTAAACGGGTAAGATTGGGCAGGCCGGGGAAGACCCGGCCACGCCGTTTAACAGTAAAATTCGGCGACCTGCTCAAAAATACGCATTTCTTCACCGTGACGACGAACCTGAAGGACATCCTCCAGTTTTTCTACCTGGCTGATCATTTGCTGTAGCCGCTGGTCATCTTTAACCAGTAGCCAAATCCGGCTTTCCTCACCGTTTGCCAGTGGCATACACAGAATGCCTTCTACGTTAAATGCCCGGCGGGCAAACAGACCGCAAACGTGTGACATCACGCCGGGGTGGTTGCGCACGGAGAGTTCTAGCGTGACCTGATTTGAAGTTGGCTGAGTTGACATAGTCATTAATCTCCGATCATATCGATGTTCGCGGCACCCGGTGGCACGATGGGTAACACTTTTTCATTGGCGTCAATAAGTACGTGGATCAGTACAGGACCCGGCTGATTGAGCGCCTCTTGCAGGGCGGCCTGTGGATCGGCGGCGGCGTTCAGATCGCAGGTTGCAAAGCCGAAACCTGCGGCAATCGCGAGAAAATTGGTTCTGTAACGGTAATCGGCAGCAAAGATGCGCTTCTGGAAAAACATATCCTGCTGCTGATGTACCAGACCCAGTGACTGGTTGTTCATCAGGACAATTTTTACGTTAAGCCCTTCTTCTGCTGCGGTCGCCATTTCCTGAATATTCATCATCAGGCTGCCATCACCAGAGAAACACACCACGGTGCGATCGGGTTCAGCCAGCGCCGCGCCAATCGCCGCAGGCAGGCCAAAGCCCATCGTGCCAAACCCGCCGGATGTCAGCCACTGACGTGGGCGACGCAGCGGATAAGACTGTGCCACCCACATCTGGTGTTGGCCGACATCGGTCGTGATGATGGCATCATCCGTCAGCGCCTGCGCCGTAGCCTGAACCAGACCATAATGGCTTAACGGATCGTCAGCATTCGGCATGTTGAACGGGAATTCCTGTTGCAGTCCACGGACGGTGGCACGCCATACGTCACGCTGCTGCGGCGCAATATGCGGCAGCAACTGATCCAGTGCTTGCGCGACATCGGCATTGATCGCCACGTGTGGCTGGCGGATCTTACCCAGTTCGGCCGGATCGATATCGATGTGAATGATGCTGGCATTCGGGCAAAACTGTTCTGCTTTACCAATTGCGCGATCGTCAAAACGTGCCCCCAGCACAATTAACAAATCCGCTTGCTGTAAGATCAGATTGGTTGATCGTGCGGCGTGCATACCCAGCATACCCAGCGACAGGGGATGATCGACAGGCATCGTACCCAGTGCCATCAGTGTCATGGTGGTTGGCAGGCTGGAACGTTCCGCCAGTTGAACCGCCTGTTCGTGCGCGACGCTGCTAATAATCCCGCCGCCGAGATAGAGCACCGGACTCTGAGCTGCGTTGATCATGGCCGCAGCACGCTCGATTTCCTGCTGGGTGATAGCGGGTGGCGTATCGAGAGGAAAGACGTCCGGCAATTCGCTCAGTTCAATGGTCGCATTCTGAATATCTTTTGGAATATCGATCCACACAGGGCCGGGACGACCCGACTGCGCGATGCGAAACGCTTCTGGGATCACGCGCGGCAGTTCGGTGATGTCACGCACCAGATAATTATGCTTAGTGACGGGGATAGAGATGCCGTAGGTGTCGACTTCCTGAAACGCATCGGTGCCGATCATACTGGAAGGTACCTGACCGGTGATGCACACCAGCGGGATTGAATCCAGTTTGGCATCGGCAATGGCGGTGATCAGATTCGTCGCTCCCGGGCCGCTGGAGGCCATACAAACGGCGGCTTGCCCGCTGGCGCGCGCCATGCCTTGTGCCATAAACCCCGCGCCTTGTTCGTGGCGTGCCAGAACGTGGCGAATCGTTTTACTTTGACCCAGTGCATCATATAACGGCAGAGCTGCGCCGCCGGGAATACCCGCTACGGTGGTGATGCCCTGCTGTTCGAGCAGCCGAACAATCAACTGAGCGCCTGTATAACGCATGTTTACATCCTTCATCAGAGCCGGTGCAGTGTCGGAGCGGGGAGGGGAGAAACAAGAAACCCCGCTCGGCTGGCGCCGGCGGGGTTTGAGAATCTTCGATTCGGAACCCGTTACGGCGCGCTGCCGACGACGACCACGACGACCACGCGCACGACGACGACCGCGTCAACATGCGCGGTGTGTAGTAGTGCTGAAGTGGAAGAAGAGTAGTGCGTCACGGGAATCCTATTTATGTTCGAGTTATTTATGGTTGAGTGTTGTGTTCGAATGAATAATCAATCGTCAATTCATATAAGCACAGCAGTACAAAAAGACACAATACCCACAAGGAATAAAAACTGAATATGTCGAATTGGTCACAGTATATTGAAAATTTCACCGCTTGATTTTTCGCCGTATAACCGAGAGAAGCGTGATTACTTTCACAATTGGAACAGGGTTTCAATGTTATAAATTACAAAATAATCATTGGGATAGTGGGTGGTGACAAATGGGTGTTTCCCGAGTGGTAGGGAAAGGTGTATTGAGCGGTATCTTACTGATGGCAATGGGTATTGGCCAGGCGATAGCGTGTCAGGCTGGCCCTGCCAACGAATGGATGCGGGGTATTGAACAGCAGCGTCAGGCGGATTTGGGCAATGGCTGTTATCTCAATCCAATTATTGCGGGCGATCACCCCGATCCCACCCTTATCAAGGATGGCGCTGATTACTACATGACGTTTTCGTCCTTTGACGACATCCCCGGACTGCTGATTTGGCACTCGCGCGATTTAGTGAACTGGGAACCACTAAGCCCGGCGATCACGACGCCCGTTGATGCCATCTGGGCACCGGATTTGGTGAAGCATAACGACAAATACTTCATCTACTTCACTACAAACCGGATTATTGACGCCAAAGGGACGAAAAAGAAAACGCTGTATGTGATCACTGCTGATGATATTCATGGCCCGTGGACGCCGCCGAAAGATATCGGTTTGAAAAATCCGGCCAGCGATCCCGGTCATGTGGTAGGAGAAGATGGTAAGCGTTACATCTTTATGTCTGGCGGCAATCGCGTGCAGTTAACTGATGACGGGCTGTCGACGGTCGGCGACATGGAAGTGGTCTATCAGGGATGGCAATATCCGGAAGAGTGGGATGTGGAAAGCTTCTCGCAGGAAGGGCCAAAAATGCTGCGCCACGGTGATTACTTCTACATGGTGCTGGCGGAAGGTGGAACGGCTGGGCCGCCAACGGGACACATGGTGATTGCCGCCCGATCGAAATCGATCAACGGACCGTGGGAAAACTCGCCGCATAACCCGATTATCCGCACACAGGATCGTTCAGAGAAATGGTGGTCGCGCGGGCATGCGACGCTGATCGAAGGGCCGGATAAAAACTGGTACATGGTGTACCACGGTTATGAAAACGGCTTTATGACACTGGGGCGGCAGGCGATGCTGGAGCCGATCGTCTGGGGTGATGATGGCTGGTTTACATCCGCTGGATTCGATACCGGCAAACCGATTCGCAAGCCGGAAGGCGGCGAGGCAGTGCCTCATGGCATCGGCTGGTCTGATAGCTTTACCGACGAGAAATTTCCAGCCCGCTGGCATTTCTACCGCGCCAATGCAGAAGAGCTGAAGCGGGTCACGCTTAAAGACGGCAAGCTGCACCTGAAAGCAAAAGGCACGTCGCCGAAGGACAGCGCGCCGCTGACGATGATCCCCGGCGATCAGGCTTATCAGATTGAAGTCACGGCGAATTTTGCCCTAGGAGCGCAGGCCGGTTTACTGCTGTTCTATAACGCGAAGCTGTACGTTGGGCTGTCGTTTAATCAGGATGGCACCGTCATGCACCGCTATGGGCTGGAAAGGGCGGAGAAGAAACTGCCGCATATCACGGGTAATGAGGTGCAAATTCGGATGAAAAACGATCGCCATATCGTGACGTTTTACACCCGCACCTCGGATCAGGGAGCGTGGGAGAAATATCCGGTGCAAATGGAAGTGTCCGGTTATCATCACAACGTCGCGTATGACTTTCTCAGTTTGCGGCCTGCCCTGTATGCTTCAGGCGAGGGCGCCGTCACGTTCAGCAACTTGCGCTATCAGGCTTTGCCTTAATTCTTCAATCCGAAGACGGACGTGAAATTCCCAGGATGGTGGACGCTTCGGCGCTGCCATCCTGTAGCGCCTGAGTCGATCCATCATAATAAATTTGTCCGTCCACGATCAGCACCGTGCGCTTTGCGATCCGCATGGCGTCATCCAGATTGTGCGACACCATCAACAGCGTGAACTCACGCTCCTGACACACGCTTTCAACCAGATCGAGCATCTCCTGACGCAGCGCCGGATCGAGAGCCGAGAACGGTTCATCTAGCAGCAAAATGGGCTGATGACGCACCAGACAGCGTGCCAATGCCGCGCGCTGGCGCTGCCCGCCGGAAACCTGCGAGGGCAGACGATCCAGCAGATCCGCCAAACCCACCCGATCGGCGATCTGCTGTAGCGTTTCACGCTGTGCGGTACTGAGCCGCAGGCCGGGGTGCAGCCCCAGCGCGATGTTCTGCCCAATCGTCAGGTGAGGGAACAGATTATTTTCCTGAAACAGAATCGAAACTGGTCGTTTAGCCGGAGGCGTCTCGCGGTGAGATTCGCCGTTCAGTCGTAATTCCCCGCTGTCAGCCATCAGGAAGCCCGCAACCAGATTCAGCAGCGTGCTTTTCCCCGCACCGCTGGGGCCGAGGATGGTGATGCGCTCGCCCGGTTTGACGTGAAAATCAAAACGCATGGGCAAGTGTTGATAAAAGTAGGTCAATTTCTCAAGCGCGATCATGACGGCCTGCCAGTTTCTCAATCAGGGTAAATAATATAAAGCACAGCAGCATCAACAACAGCGCTGTGACTGCGCCGTCGGCGCTGCGATAGGAACCGATTTGCTGGTACAGATAGAACGGCAGCGTGCGGAACTGCTCATTGCCGAATAGCGCGATGACGCCGAAATCACCAATCGACAGCACGCAGGCAAAAGCCAACGCCTGCGCGAGCGGTTGTTTCAGCGCGGCGAGTTCGATCAGCCTTAGCCGCTGCCAGCCGTGAATATCCAGCGACGTACAGAGTCGGTTATAGCGCTCGGCAACGTCCAGCATTGGGTTTTCCAACACTTTGATCGCATACGGAATGGCCATCAGCGCGTTGGTGAACACCACCAGTGCGTAAGGGGATTGCGGTAGCCCGATGCTGTTATTCAGCAGCAGGAAAAAGCCGGTTGCCAGCACAATGCCCGGCATGGCGAGGATGAGCATACCGCTCAGGTTCATCAACTGCCCGAACAGTGGCTTTTGGCGTAGCTTGAGCTCGCGACTGCTCCAGAGCAGCATCATGGTTAGCACCAGACACAGGAGTCCCGCGCCTAAGGCAATGCGCAGTGAGGTAAACAGCGTTTGCCAGAGCACAGGTTGTTGCAGGACGGAAACCAATGAGCGGTTCACACCATCGACCACCACGGCCAGCAAAGGAGGCACGACCAGCAGCAACAGCGCACCAATCAGCAGGCCGTCGGTGAGGCGGCTTAAGGCGCTATCCTGCGGGTTACGCCAGGCAAGCTGCTGTGTGCTGCCAACGGGCAGAATCCGTCCCAGCCGCTGGCTCAGCAGCACCAAACCGAGACAGCAGACCATCTGAATTAACGCCAGCAGTGCCGCGCGCCCCGGATCGTAATCAAAGCTTAATGCCTGATAAATAGCCAGCTCAATGGTGGTCGCCTGCGGGCCACCGCCCAGCGACAGCACCGTGGCAAAACTGGCAAAGCAGAGCATAAAAATCAATGCGCCAGTGGGTAAAATCTGCCTGCGCAGGGCGGGCCATTCCAACAAACGGAAATGCTGCCAGCTGTTCATACCCAGATTGGCGGCTAGCTGGCGCTGCTCGGTGGCAATACCTTCTAAGGATTGCAATAGCAGTCGGGTTGCCAGCGGCAGATTGAAGAACACATGCGCCAGCAAAATTCCCTGCAACCCATAGGGCGAAAACGTGTATTTCAGGTCAAACCAGCCCAGCGCAGAGGCCAGCCAGCCTTGTCTGCCATAAACGCTGAGCAGGCCAAAAACGGCTACCAATACGGGCAGCACCAGCGTCATCGCGCACAGGCGCAACAGCCAGCGATGGCCGGGAAAGCGCCGTCGATACAGCGCTCTGGCAAGGAAAATGGCTGGAGCGGTAGAAAACAGCGCAGAGAGAAAGGCCTGCCAGAAGGTAAACCGAATGACATGCCAGAGATAGCTGTCATGCCATAGCGTGCGCCACTGGCTTTCGGGCGCCTGTATCCACAGTGCGCCGAAAGCCAGTACGGCAACGGAAATTAACAGCGTGGTGGCCAGCAGCCCCGGCCACAGACGTCCGCCGATTAGTGGCTGACGGCGCGTTGCCATGCCTGAATCCACAGCGTCCTTTGGTCGGCAACATCTTGTGCGCTGAACTGCATGGCTTTCTCAGGCACGGCGAGCGTCGCGAAGCCCGCAGGCAGGTCGGTTTTCACCGCCGGATACATCCAATTCGTCGTCGGGATAGCCTGTTGGAAGGTTGGGCTCAGGATGAACTGCATAAAGCGTTTTGCCAACTCGGGATTTTTGCTGGAAGCCAACTGCCCGGCGATTTCGATTTGCAGGTAATGTCCTTCGCTAAAGGTCGCTGCGGCGTAGTTGTCTTTCTTCTCTTCGATGATGTGGTAGGCCGGCGATGTGGTGTAGCTCAACACCAGATCCGCTTCCCCTTTCAGGAACAAACCGTAGGCTTCACTCCAGCCTTTGGTGACGGTAACGGTTTTTTTCGCCAACTTCTGCCAGGCTTGTGGCGCATCGTCGCCGTACACTTTCTGCATCCATAACAACAAACCTAGCCCCGGCGTGCTGGTGCGCGGATCCTGATAGATCACTTTCCACGGTGCATTGCTGTCCACCAGTTCATGCAGGCTTTTCGGCGGGTTTTTCAGCGTGTCTTTGTTATACACAAACGCGAAATAGCCGTAGTCGTAAGGAACGAAGGTTTTATTGCTCCAGCCGCCCGGCACCGTAACCGCACGGGTGTCCTGACCGTGTGGCGCAAACAGGCCGGTTTGCTCCGCTGCCTGCAACAGGTTGTTGTCCAGTCCCAGAATGATGTCCGCTTTGCTGTTTTTGCCTTCCATACGCAGGCGGTTTAGCAGCGATGCGCCATCCTCCAGTGCGACAAAATTCAGTTCGCACTCACACTCTTTTTCAAACGCGGTCTTGATGACGGGGCCTGGACCCCACTCGGAAGCGAACGAATCATAGGTATAAACGGTAAGCGCAGGTTTGGCGAAAGCGGATGCTGAGAGCAGTAACAGACAAGGCAGGCTGGTTTTCAGCACGGTGGCTGAACGGTGTAATAATTGATTTAACACTTTGCACTCCTGAGAATCATAGGGTGGCAAAGGACTTCGAGGCAGCAATAAGCCGCACTCTCAAATCCCTTCGCCGGTATTAACCGGATCAGGTTCGACGGGTATCTTCTCAGCGAAAAATTTTCCGCACCCCGTTGAGAACGGCACATTGTAAAGGGTTAAGTCGGGCAGCGAAAGGCTCTCAGCGTTCCGGCGGCGCAAACCAGGCGGATTTAAAATCAAACCAGCCCAACATATTCATCCTGACGCCGCGCATACTGCGCTGCCCTTGAAGTTGCAGCCAGTGATGCAATAGCGGATGCAGTTGCCCGCTTTTGATGAGTTTTTCACTCCATTCTGCCATTGAGAGTGTGTTATTACGCCACTGCTGTGCGTCGGTATCCAGGTCGTCGTTCAGGCAATGTTGCACCAGTGGCAGCTCATAGAGCATCGCAAACAGAGAGAATTCGAGCGGCAGATAACAATTCAGGCTACCAAACCAGATATCGCTTTCGGCATTACCCTGATACCAATCTTCGTAGCTGATGGTCTGAACATGCAACGTGACGCCCTGCTGCGCCAGCAGCGTACGCATAATCTCGCTCAATATCCGGTATTCTGGGTGCTCCTGATAGAACGTGAGCGTGACGTCGGTTAGTCCTTTGGGTATGGACTGTGGCGTATCGGGGTGATGATGATGCCAGCGCGGTAGCAGGCTATAGGCCGGTGACCAGTCGCGCTGGTTACTGATATTGGCGTGGTTGAGCAGCGAAATAGGATTAAATACCTGCCTGAGCCATTGCTGAGTCTCTGGGCGCTTGTTCAGCGGCGAGCGTTTGTCGAACAACAGGAAATAACCGCCTTCTTCCATTCTACTTTCCAACTGTTCGTGACGAGAATTGTCGGACTGGAACTGAACGAAGACGGGCATTTCTTCCGGTTCGTCCGGTAGGACCCAGATGTTGACCTCATCAATCAGCGCCCGATAGCCAAAATAGTCATCGAAAGCGCGGATCTTCAATTGGCTGCTGTTATTGCGCACCACGGCATAAGGGCCGGTGCCAATCGGGTGTTGGGCGAAATTCGGCAGCGTTTGCCACTCTTGTGGCAGGATCATGGCGTGTACGCTGGCTAAAAGCCACGGCAACCACGTATCTGGGTTGTGTAAGCGGATATCAATCACAAACGGCATCGGTGAGGTCACGGCCTCAATATGGGAAAAGAGCGGAAGCGAGGTGAGGCGCGATAACGATGTGGTGATGTCGTCCATCGTGAGTTCACGACCATGATGGAAGCGGATGGCCGGACGCAGATAAAAGCGCCAGTGCAGAGGAGATAAACTCTGCCAGTGATGAGCCAGATCGGGTTTCAGTTCCCCATTTTCCTCATTTATATTGGTGAGTCCGCTGAATATTTGTCGCGCAATGTGCATTTCCGAGCGTCGCAGTGCCGAGCTGGGCAATAAATTGTGTAACGGGCGGTAGTAGAGGATGCGCAGAATGTGCTTTCCTTGCCGGAAGCTCCGTCCAAGGTGGGCGAGTAGCATCTGGCGCACCGCTTCTTTGTCACCGACCAACTGCACCAGTTGCTCAATACGATCTTGTTCCAGCAAATCTTCGGCACGCTGCTGTTGTAGCGCTAATCCGGTATACACAAAGGAAAGTTGCGAACGTTTTCCTCTTCCGGCTTCGGCTTGCCAGATGAGCCAGCCTGCTTGTTGCATGGCGTTCAATAACGAGCGGATATGGCGGCGTGAGCAATTCAACACACCGGTCAGCTCTTGCAGTGTGGTGTCGGTGGTTTGCCCCTGAAAGTGCTGCCACAGGCGGATGAACTGTTGTTGCAATCGAGGGGAAGACATAAAAGAGGAACTCCCTGCACTAAAGTCATCAATTTATCTTTCCCTATATTACGTCGATACTTTCTAACAAGGAAAGAGAGGAGGTGGCTTATGGCAATTTCCCGTTTGTCCCAGTTCTATCGAGCCTACTTATCGACCTGTAAAGCGAAGTGGTTGCGGTGGATGTCTACCCAACAGCGCATTGCATTACTACAGCAGGCGACGCAGTGGCACCTGAAAGACATGTCCGACGACGAATACCGTCATTGGTTCTAGGTGGTGTGAGGAAACGTATTCTGAGTAATGGTGATGTTTCACCAACCAGCGAGTTCTCTCGCTGGTTTTTTTTCGCTGTTTTTTCCAGCATGGGGATGTTAATCCGTTTCTGATAGAATCGGTGAAACAGGTACACCGTTTCTGGATGATGAAGATCGCCTATTTTTCTTCTCTGTCTGAGCAATTTTGTACAAATGACAAGAGGGTTAACGCGTGCATAAAAAGCTGGTTGCGCAAGAGCAGACACATTTCAGACACCTGGAGGCACTCGGTGGTCTGGATATGTTGCAGGCGCAGTACTACCAGCAGCGTTTTCCTCGTCATGTGCATGATACCTATTGCATTAGCGTGATTGAGCAGGGGGCTCAACGCTTTTATCGTTCTGGTGCTGAGCACGTTGCGCCCAAAGGCGACATCATTCTGGTGAATGCAGACGATGTGCACACGGGGAGTTCTGAGGTAGAAACGGGATGGGCCTATCGCGCTATTTATCCTCACCCTGACCTTTTTCGCTCAATTAATCAGGATCTTCAACGCGCAAAAGATGCCATTCCGTGGTTTTCTGATGCGGTGGTGCACGATCCAGGATTAGCGGAACAACTGCTCATGACCTTCGATATGCTTGCTCAGCCGGGCAATCTGTTACTGAAAGAAACGCTGCTGCTGTCGTCATTAACCTGGCTGACGATGCGCTATAGCAAGACGCGCCTGACGCCACAGACACTACCTGTTGCGACCCAAAATATACTGAATGTTAAAGCCTTTATGGACAGCTATCCCGAGAGAGAACTCGCTCTTGTTGAACTGGCAGCGCTCGCTGAGCTTAGCGTATGGCACTTCTTACGGCAGTTTAAAGCCGTTGTCGGTATCACCCCCCACGCTTATTTGATCCAGGCACGTTTGCGTAAGGCGAAAGATCTACTGCGTAAAGGTCACTCTATCCTCGATGTTTCGGTGCAGTGTGGTTTTACCGATCAGAGTCACTTCCACCGCCATTTCAGAAATTCGTTGGGATTGACGCCGGGCGAGTTTACTAAGGGTAATTCACTCTAAACGCTATCCCTATTCTGAGGGGAAGCAACTTTATCCAATACTATTAAAAACCGTTTTGTTAGTTTTTCGCTATCGATTTATTTCTGGTAGTGCAATGTTATATGGAAAACGCCGTAACCCGTTCATCGTCTGAATCAAAAGACACCGTTAGTCCGTGGAAGCATTTTATGACCGGCGTGGTTGAAATGCTTCCACTCTGTTTATCCGTGGTGCCCTGGGGCATTCTGGCTGGTTCTATGGCTATTCAATCGGGATTATCTGTCGGACAAAGTATTGGGATGTCCGCGATTATTTTTGCGGGAGCAGCGCAGTTAGTCTCACTAGGGCTGCTTATGTCTGGCGCGAATGTCGTGACGTTATTAATCTCCGTTTTCTTTATCACCGCACAGCATCTTATTTACGGACTGACGTTACGTGAATATGTTTCAACGTTGAGATTAAGCAAGCGACTTCCTATCGGATATCTATTGTCCGATGAGCTTTTTGCACTCAGTGAAAAGAAAGACAGGAAGAACAATGTCAGTGCCAGTTATTTAATTGGTGCGGGATTCACCTTTTATATTTTCTGGAATATCTTCAGTATTCTTGGCGTGGTCATGGCGTCATCTGTGCCGGATTTGGATAAATATCACCTTGATTACTCTATCGTTGCTACGTTCATTACCATCGTTGTGCCGATGATAAAAAAGATCAGCACCTTCTCTGGTGTCCTATTCTCCCTGCTTCTGTCAATGCTATTGACCTATTTCAAGATAGAAGGTGCCATCGCGATTGCGGGTGTCGGTGGTATGTTTTTCTCTGTGTTTATTGCGTCCGTGCTTAAGGAAGAAAAATGAGTTGGTTATTGATATTTGTTCTGGCAGGGATCGTGTTTTTTAATCGCTATATTTTTCTCGAACCCGCTGTACCGGTAAAAATCCCTGTTTTACTGCATCGTGCGTTAAAGTATTCAGCTCCCTGTTTACTCACGGCAATTTGTGGGCCGATTATTTTAATGGAACACGGCGTTATCCGCGCTTTTCCTGATAATCCGTATTTTCTCGGCGCGATGGTGAGCATCGTGATTTCATTTTTTATCAGAAATATTGTGGTCGCTGTGCTTTTGAGTATGTTGGCGTTCTATATCATTGCCGCCTTGCTTTAGCGCTTAATGTAATCGAGTAGGAGGCGAGATTACTCCCGCCGTCCTCTCACACCACCGTACGTGCGGTTCCGCATACGGCGGTTCATGTTAACTCTGGAACTGCCGTTGCTGCTCCACTAGTGATATCAAGCCGAGTCGTCTGAACTGCGCCGTCTTTATCGCATCATTCATGTGACTCGACCCCGCGTTCCACCACGCTCCTCGCTGGTTACTCGCCGACCTCCACGCTCGCTTTTCACACAAGCCCGCTCGCATTAGCATTCGGGCTCGCGTATACGTTCGTTTCCATTGCCGCCACAGTAGACTGCGCAGTTTACGCCTGACCCAGCCGTCAATCTTCTCCAGAACTCCTTTTACTTCCGTGTATCTGAAGTAGCTCATCCAGCCTCGCAGTATCGGTGTGAGTTCATTGATTACGCCTTTCACTGATTTCGTCGCGTGCCCTGTCGTCAGGCTACGGATCTTCTCCTTCAGCCTCTCGACACTGCTCCCTGCGATCTTCAGTCGGGTCTGTTTGTGCCGTGTCACGCTGTATCCCAGGAACTTACGCTCCCACGGTCGCGCCACCGCACTCTTCTGCTCATTGACCTTTAGCTTCAGTATGTCTCTCAGGTACACCCTGATTGCCCTAAAGATATGCTCGCCTGCTTTGCGACTGCTCACGTAAATGTTGCAGTCATCCGCATAGCGACAGAAGCTGTGACCTCGACGCTCCAGTTCTTTATCCAGTTCATCCAGCAGAATGTTCGACAGTAGCGGCGACAACGGTCCGCCCTGCGGCATTCCCTTACCTCGCTTCTCTGTCTCGCACCCGTTCGTCATTTCCGCTTCAAGGTAGCGACGTATCAGTTTCAACAGCCGTTTATCCCTGACATGCCTCGCCAGACGTGACATCAAAATGTCATGATCCACCCGGTCAAAGAACTTTTCCAGATCCAGATCGACCACCCAGCGTTTCCCGCTTTGTATGTAGCGCTGTGCCTGTTGCACTGCCTGCCACGCATTGCGGTTACTTCTGAACCCGTAACTCGATTCGCAGAAGTGCGGCTCCACGACCGGACTGAGTTGTTGTGCTATCGCCTGCTGGATAAGCCTGTCCACTACCGTCGGGATACCCAGGGTTCTCACGCCGCCGTCCGGCTTTGGGATATCCACTCTGCGTATCGCCTGCGGCTGGTAGGCGCCCGTAATCAATGCCTGCCTGATACTCGCCCAGTTCTGTTTCAGCCACGGCTTCAACTCCGTCACTTTCAGGTTATCTACCCCTGCCGCGCCGTTGTTTTCCACCACGCGCTGATAGGCCAGCATCAGGTTCTCTCTCGTTATCACCGTTTCCATCGTCAACGGCATTTCCGCTTTCGTTTGCCCACCGACCGCCGTGGGGATTTCAGCACCCTCATGCAGCACTGACGGATACTGTCCGTCTCCTCTGCCGCTGGCCGCAGTGCTCTGCGCTTGTGCCTCATTAATTCCCATCGAGTATCGGTGTCCTAATCACGGTTAATCATGTTCAGCCCTTCATGCTGCCAGTTATGCAGCACTACTACGGCTTCGGCTGACTGCTGCACGTTCATCCCGTCGCCTCTCGACGCTCGGTAGCCCTGAAGCAAACGTGCAGCCCTCCCGGGGTAATTCGCGCGACCTTCCTGCTTATGCCTGTCAGCTTTACGTCACAGCGTTCTGTGCAAGTATTGGGCTTTGATGATATTTGCCACCTTACCCCGCTGTGCCGCCTAAACTGCTTCCTGTTCGTCAGGCCAGCATTTTGCCTTCAGCTTCCTTCAGATCCCACCTCGCGGTGGGCACCCTTGCCGTTCGGCTAACACTTCCCCTTGCCGGGTGTGTAGAGGACTTTCACCGCCAAGTCGCCCCTTGACCACTACAGTCAACGGACAGCGCCCGTCAAGGCGCTACGCGCCATGCCCGGCGCACAAAAAGAAAAAGCCCGCAATAAAACGTGCGGGCTTTGTGTTATCAATGATGCTAAATCAGTTCAAAAATGCAGGCTGATTCTTTTCGTATTCGGTGATAGACGCTTCGTGTTGCAGCGTCAGACCGATGCTGTCTAACCCGTTGATCATGCAGTGACGGCGGAAGCTGTCGATTTCAAACGGATAGCTTTTGCTGCCTGCTTGAACGACCTGATTTTCCAGATCGACGGTGAAGGTAATACCTTCCTGCCCGTTAACCAGCTTGAACAGCTCGTCCACTTCTTCGTCGCTCAACTTTACTGGCAACAACTGGTTGTTAAACGAGTTGCCGTAGAAGATATCGGCAAAGCTTGGGGCGATAACGACGCTAAAGCCGTAATCAGTCAGCGCCCATGGTGCGTGCTCACGGGAAGAGCCGCAGCCGAAGTTTTCCCGCGCCAGCAGGATGCTTGCTCCCTTGTAATGCGGCTGGTTCAGCACAAACTCAGGGTTGGGTTGTTGGCCTGCATCGTCCAGAAAGCGCCAGTCGTGGAACAGATGTTGGCCGAAACCCGTACGTGTTACCTTTTGCAGAAACTGCTTGGGAATGATGGCGTCGGTATCGACGTTAGCGGCATCCAGAGGAACCACCAGACCTGTATGTTGAGTAAATTTAGCCATGTCGGTTTCTCTCTTAATTCAACTCGCGGACGTCGGCAAAGCGACCCGTCACCGCAGCAGCAGCAGCCATCGCTGGGCTGACCAAATGGGTGCGGCCTGCGCGCCCCTGACGGCCTTCAAAGTTACGGTTGCTGGTTGAGGCACAACGCTCGCCGGGGTTCAGACGGTCATTGTTCATCGCCAGGCACATGGAACAGCCCGGTAAGCGCCACTCAAAACCGGCTTCGATAAACACTTTATCCAGCCCTTCCAGCTCCGCCATGGTTTTTACTGGGCCGGAACCGGGTACGACGATAGCCTGAACGCCCGCGGCGACTTTACGCCCTTTGGCGATTTTTGCCGCTGCGCGCAAATCTTCGATGCGCGAGTTGGTACAGGAACCAATGAAGACTTTATCGATCTTCACGTCGGTCAGTTTAATGCCGGGTTGCAGATCCATATACGCCAATGCTTTGGCCGCAGAAGCACGTTCTACCGGATCGCTGAAAGAATCAGGGTTAGGGATTTCCTGATTGACGGCAATAACCTGACCGGGGTTGGTGCCCCAGGTAACCTGCGGCGCGATCTGTGCGGCGTCCAGTGTAACGACAGTGTCGAACTGTGCATCATCATCGGATTTCAATGTGCTCCAGTAGGCAACAGCGGCGTCCCAGTTGGCGTCTTTCGGTGCGAACTGACGGCCTTTCAGGTAGTTGAAGGTGGTTTCATCCGGTGCAACCAGACCCGCCTTCGCCCCCATCTCAATGGCCATGTTGCACAGCGTCATACGGCCTTCCATGCTCAGTGCACGAATAGCTTTGCCACAGAATTCAACTACATGGCCCGTGCCGCCCGCGCTACCGGTTTTACCGATGATCGCCAGCACGATATCTTTCGCGGTGATGCCGTGTGCAGCATCACCGGTGACTTCAATCTTCATGGTTTTGGCACGACCCTGTTTCAGGGTTTGCGTCGCCAGCACATGTTCTACTTCCGATGTACCGATACCGAAGGCCAGTGAGCCAAACGCGCCGTGTGTTGCGGTGTGGGAGTCACCGCAGACGATGGTCATACCCGGCAGTGTCATCCCTTGTTCTGGGCCGATAACGTGAACGATACCCTGATTCGGGTGGTTCAGGTCATACAGCTGAACGCCGAATTCCGCACAGTTTTTGATTAACTCCTGCATCTGAATGCGAGCCATCTCACCGCTGGCATTGATGTCTTTGGTTTGCGTGGACACGTTGTGGTCCATGGTCGCGAAGGTTTTCCCCGGTTGACGAACCTTACGACCCATCGCACGCAGGCCATCAAACGCCTGCGGGGATGTCACTTCGTGTACCAGATGCCTGTCGATATACAACAGCGGTGTTTCGTTCGGCGCTTCATGAACGATGTGCGCGTCGTACAGTTTTTGATATAACGTCTTACCCATGGTTATGCCCCTTGCGCCACGAAACGCGCAATCACGTCGCCCATTTCACTGGTTCCGATCGCGTTGTTGGCGTTTGCCAGATCGGCGGTGCGGTAACCTTCAGCCAGCGCAGTATTGACGGCTTTTTCGATCGCCTCTGCGGCATCATCCGCACCCAGGCTATAACGCAGCAGCAGCGCCAGCGACAGAATCTGCGCGATCGGGTTGGCAATGTCTTTACCCGCGATATCCGGTGCGGAACCGCCAGCAGGCTCGTACAAACCGAAGCCTTGCTCATTCAGGCTGGCGGAAGGCAGCATACCCATTGAGCCAGTAATCATGGCGCACTCGTCGGACAGAATGTCACCGAACAGGTTAGAACACAGCATCACGTCAAACTGAGACGGATCTTTAATTAACTGCATTGTCGCGTTATCGATATACAGATGCGACAGCTTCACATCTGGGTAGGCTTTGGCGACTTCTGTGACGATCTCGCGCCACAGAATAGAACTTTGCAGTACGTTGGCTTTATCGATGGAAGTGACGATGCTGCGACGTTTACGTGCGGATTCAAACGCGATATGTGCGATGCGCTCAATCTCGAAACGGTGATACACCTCAGTATCGAAAGCGCGCTCATACTGACCGCTACCTTCGCGTCCTTTCGGCTGACCAAAGTAGATCCCCCCCGTCAGTTCGCGGACGCACAGGATATCAAAGCCTTTCGCGGCGATGTCGCTACGCAGCGGACAAAATGCTTCCAGTCCTTGATACAGGCGTGCAGGACGCAGGTTACTGAACAGTTTGAAGTGCTTACGCAGGGGCAATAACGCACCGCGCTCCGGTTGTTCTGCGGGTGGCAGGTGTTCCCATTTCGGGCCGCCAACGGAACCGAACAGAATCGCATCGGCCTGCTCACAACCCGCAACGGTCGCCTGCGGCAACGGTGTGCCCTGATGGTCAATGGCGATACCGCCAACGTCGTATTCACTGGTGGTAATGCGGATACCAAAACGCTGACGTACCGCATCCAGTACTTTGTGGGCCTGTGCCATTACTTCTGGGCCAATGCCGTCTCCGGGTAAAACGGCGATATGGTAGCTCTTTGTCATCACACTGTTTCCTGACTGTTTTGTTGTTTGCTATCGTTTTGTTGTTGGTTATTGTGCTGTTGCAGACGTTGAATTTCTTTTTCTACCTGTTGAGCACGTTTGATGTTGTTTAATACATTTACCATTGCTTGCGCGGAAGATTCAACGATATCCGTTGCCAAACCGACGCCGTGGAAACGACGACCTTGATAATCCGCGACGATATCAACCTGACCCAGTGCATCACGCCCCTGACCTTTGGCGGTCAGTTGGTATTTAACCAGCGAAACCTGATAACCCGTAATGCGGTTGATCGCCTGATACACGGCATCTACCGGACCATTACCCGTTGCGGCTTCTGACTGGGTTTCTTCACCACAGACCAGTTTGACTGAAGCGGTTGCCATCACGCTGGAACCAGACTGAACGCTGAAATAGTCCAAACGGTAGAATTCGGGCTCTTCCTGCTGACGGTTGATAAAGGCCAGCGCTTCCAGATCGTAATCAAACACCTGACCTTTTTTATCTGCCAGTTTCAGGAACGCGGAGTACAAATCGTCCAGATTGTAATCGCTGTCCTGATAGCCCATCTCTTCCATGCGGTGTTTCACCGCTGCGCGACCAGAACGGGAAGTCAGGTTCAACTGCACTTCTTTCAGGCCGATGGATTCCGGCGTCATGATTTCGTAGTTTTCACGATTTTTCAGCACGCCATCCTGATGAATGCCTGAAGAGTGAGCGAAGGCGTTGGCACCGACGACCGCTTTGTTGGCCGGAATCGGCATGTTGCAAATCTGGCCGACCAGTTGGCTGGTGCGGTAGATTTCCTGATGATTGATGTTGGTGTGGACATTCAGGAGGTTATGGCGGGTTTTGATCGCCATGATGACTTCTTCCAGTGAACAGTTACCGGCACGCTCACCGATACCATTCAACGTGCCTTCGACCTGACGAGCGCCTGCGTGAACCGCGGCCATCGCATTGCCGACAGCCAAACCCAGATCGTCGTGAGTGTGAACAGAAATGATGGCTTTATCGATGTTGGGAACATGCTGGTACAGTGAAGCGATGATATTGCCGAACTCGTGCGGCATGGTGTAGCCGACGGTATCTGGGATATTAATGGTGCGAGCACCGGCGTTGATGGCGGCTTCGACCACGCGACACAGATCGGGGATTGGTGTGCGACCTGCATCTTCGCAGGAGAATTCGACGTCGTCTGTATAGTTACGTGCGCGTTTGATCATGTAAATCGCACGTTCGATCACTTCATCCAGTGTGCTGCGCAGCTTGGTGGCGATGTGCATCGGTGAGGTCGCGATAAAGGTGTGGATACGGAAAGCCTCTGCGACACGCAGCGCTTCCGCGGCGACATCGATATCCTTTTCGACACAGCGGGTCAGGCCGCACACACGACTATTTTTGATGTTGCGAGCGATGGTCTGAACGGATTCGAAGTCGCCGGGAGAGGACACCGGAAAGCCAACCTCCATGACATCAACGCCCATACGCTCCAGGGCGAAGGCAATTTGCAGCTTTTCTTTTACGCTCAAACTCGCCTGTAAAGCCTGTTCACCATCGCGTAATGTGGTATCGAAAATAATGACTTGCTCGCTCATAGGTTTAGTTCCTTGTCGTGTCTACTTGTACTTAGCGCTCGGCGAGTAAAAAAAAACCCGCGCATCAGCGCGGGTTTTTGTATCGTGTGGCGAGAAACTTAGTTCTTCACTCTGCCCACAGACCTACCGCGCAAGAAGGATGCGTTTAGTAGTAGGCCTAGTAGGAAAGTAAAATTGAACATGGGATCTCGTCATCCAAAATTCGGTATTGCAATATTGGTACGCGATTATCAGGGTTATGTCAACGTTTGATTGATGTGACGTGCGTCAAGTAAACCAGCGATAGCCCGCGGCGAATGAACGAAAGATCGTTGCGGTTTTGAACAATGGCGGTAGACTGCACGCCAAATAATGTACAGCTGTACGCTGAAATGCTGTCGAATTCATTTCCCTTATAAATTCTTTTACAGATGACTAATCATTTACAGCCATACCATGTGGTGCACCGGGTTCAAGATCGGATCAATCACTGCGCAGGTCGTATTGCGTTGCGCGAGTGGACGCCTGCGGGCGAGCAGCAACTTACCTGGACACAGGCAGGGCAGCGCATTCAGCGCATTGCCAGCGCGCTTTTAGCGCAGGGCGTGGATGTTCAGGAACGGGTTGCGATTTTCTCTCACAACTCGATGAATTGGTCGCTAGCCGACCTGGCGCTGTTGCACCTGCGTGCGATCAGCGTGCCAATTTATGCCACGAATACGGCGGCACAGGCGGCGTTCATTATCAATGATGCGGATATCCGCACGATATTCGTCGGTGGTCAGGAGCAGTTGGATGCGCTGCTGGTGCTACGCGATACCTGCCCACAGTTGCGAAATATTATCGTGATGGATGAGAGCGTTAACCTGCACGGTAGTGATATTGCCCAATCGCTGCATGAATTTGAAGCGCAGGCGGTAGACGATTTCTGGCGTGATGAATGGCAACAGCGCATCAATAGTCGCGATCTCAACGATCTGTTTACCTTGATTTATACCTCTGGCACCACGGGTGAGCCAAAAGGCGTCATGTTGGATTACACCAACATGGCGATGCAGCTTAAGCTGCACGATGATCGTCTGGATATGTCCGAGAACGACGTGTCGCTCTGTTTCTTGCCGCTTTCTCACGTATTTGAGCGCGCATGGAGTTTTGTCATCATGCACCGTGGCGCGCAGAACGTGTACCTCAGCGATACCAATCTGGTGCGTGCCGCGATGCAGGCGGTGAAGCCGACGGTGATGTGCGCCGTACCGCGTTTTTATGAGAAGGTTTACAGCGCCATTAATGAAAAAGTGGCACAGGCACCGTGGTATCGCCAGCGGCTTTTCAACTGGGCTATTACGCAGGGGCAACACGCTTTTCTGGCTAGCCAAGCCGCGAAGAAAGGCGGACTTTTCCACCGCGTGATGCATCGCTATGCAGACCGACTGGTGTTAGGGAAGCTCCGCCAACTGCTGGGGGGCGAGATTCGCTTTATGCCAGCAGCAGGCGCAAGACTGGATGACAATATCATTCTGTTTTTTCAGTCGATCGGGATTCGCATCATCTATGGTTACGGCATGACCGAAACCTGCGCGACGGTTTCCTGCTGGGAAGAGAACCGTTTCCGCTTAGGTTCTATTGGCACGCCGCTACCGGGCATTGATGTCCGTATTGGCGAGGAAAAAGAGATTCAGGTGCGCGGGGCAACCATCATGCGGGGGTATTTTCATCGTCCGCAAGAAACCGCAGACGCTTTTACCGAAGACGGCTGGTTGAAAACCGGCGATGCGGGGGAACTGGATACCAATGGTAACCTGTTTATTACCGAGCGCTTGAAAGATCTGATGAAAACCTCGGGCGGTAAATACATCGCACCGCAGCATCTGGAAGGCACGCTGGGGCAGGATCGTTTTATCGAACAGGTTGCGATTATCGCGGACACGCGTAAGTACGTGTCTGCGCTGATTGTTCCCTGTTTTGAGGCGCTGGAAGAATACGCTCACTCTATTAACCTGAAGTACCACGATCGTCTGGAATTGCTGCGTCACAGCCATATTATTGAGCTGTTCGAACAGCGTCTGCGGGAAATGCAGAAGGAATTTTCTCGCGTTGAGCAGGTGAAGAAATTCACGCTACTTCCTGTGCCGTTTTCGATGGACGAAGGGGAGCTGACGCCAACGCTCAAGCTGCGCAGGAAGATCATCAACCAGCGTTACCAGTTGGAAATTGATGCGATGTACGCAGAGTCTTGATGATGTCGTAGGCCGAAAAATTCGTTTCCTGAAAAGAAAAGGGGGTTTTCGGCCTCAAGATTTCACTCTGTAATTTATGGCCTTTATGGACGATCTCTCAGGTCTACAGGTCCCTGATTAGTATTTTATCTCAGTTCTTTTTTCACTCACGTTCGATTTCCCCTAGTTCTGATTAAGAACGGTGGTTTTTTGCCGTTTGTCTGCGTCATAATCTGGCGTTATGTTAATGGGTTATTAGTCATCCCTATAATATTTCGTATTCTTGTACTAAAAGTTAACAGTATTAACACAACGTGAGCGCGGGGATTTCCCCCGATCAATACAGAAACGGGCTCCGTTTTCTGAACAAAAGAGGCAGATCCATGGAGATGTTGTCAGGCGCCGAAATGGTGGTCCGATCGTTGATCGATCAGGGCGTAAAACATGTGTTCGGTTATCCGGGCGGTGCGGTGTTGGATATTTACGACGCCCTGCATACGGTTGGCGGTATCGAGCATATTTTGGTGCGGCATGAGCAAGGTGCGGTACATATGGCCGATGGCTATGCGCGTGCGACGGGTGAGGTCGGTGTTGTGCTGGTTACCTCCGGTCCCGGCGCGACAAATGCCATTACCGGTATTGCTACGGCGTATATGGACTCTATTCCTATGGTGGTGTTGTCTGGTCAGGTTGCCACCTCGCTGATTGGCTATGATTCCTTTCAGGAATGCGACACGGTCGGAATTTCCCGCCCTATCGTGAAGCACAGCTTTTTGGTCAAGAAAGTTGAAGATGTCCCGACGATCCTGAAAAAAGCGTTTTATCTGGCATCAACCGGACGTCCGGGGCCGGTAGTCGTCGATCTACCCAAGGACATCATGAATCCGGCGAATAAATTGCCGTATGTTTATCCCGAAAGCGTCAGCATGCGTTCCTATAACCCGACGGTTCAAGGGCATAAAGGTCAGATTCGCCGTGCGTTGCAAACCCTGTTGGCGGCAGAAAAGCCGATTATCTACAGCGGTGGTGGCGTGATCAATGCGGAGTGCCACGAAGAACTGCTGACGCTGGCGGAAAAACTCAATCTGCCAGTGACCACCTCTCTGATGGGACTGGGCGGCTTCCCTGGAACGCACCGCCAATGCCTCGGCATGCTGGGGATGCACGGGACGTATGAAGCCAACATGGCTATGCATAACGCCGATGTGATTTTTGCCGTTGGGGTGCGCTTCGATGACCGTACGACCAACAATCTGGCGAAGTACTGCCCGAATGCGACGGTGTTGCATATTGATATCGATCCCGCATCGATTTCCAAAACGGTAAACGCCGATATTCCTATCGTGGGCGATGCCAAACAGGTGTTAAGCCTGATGCTGGAATTGCTGGCGCAGGATGGTGCACCGCAACAGTTTGATGCACTACGCGACTGGTGGCAGGGTATCGAACAGTGGCGTGGTCGTCACTGTCTGAAATACAACACCGAAAGCGACAAGATTAAACCGCAGGCGGTGATTGAAACGTTGCATCGGCTGACCGAAGGTAAAGCCTATGTGGCATCGGATGTCGGCCAGCACCAGATGTTTGCCGCGCTGTATTATCCGTTCGATTTACCGCGCCGCTGGGTGAATTCCGGTGGGCTGGGAACGATGGGCTTTGGTCTGCCTGCCGCGTTGGGGATTAAGCTTGCGCTGCCGAGAGAAACGGTCATTTGTGTCACGGGCGATGGCAGTATTCAGATGAATATTCAGGAGCTTTCTACGGCACTGCAATACGATCTGCCGGTTGTGGTGATCAACCTGAACAACCGTTTCCTCGGCATGGTGAAGCAGTGGCAGGATATGATCTACTCTGGCCGCCATTCCAGTTCTTATATGGAATCGTTACCGGATTTCGTTAAGCTGGCTGAAGCGTATGGCCACGTCGGGATTTCTATCGATACGCCGGACGAACTGGAAAGTAAGCTGTCGCAAGCGCTGGCGCAGAAAGATCGCCTGGTGTTTGTTGATATCAACATCGATAGCAGCGAGCATGTTTACCCCATGCAGATTCGTGGCGGGGCGATGGATGAGATGTGGTTGAGCAAAACGGAGAGGACCTGATCATGCGGCGGATTTTATCAGTATTACTTGAGAATGAATCAGGCGCCTTGTCACGTGTCGTCGGCCTGTTTTCACAGCGCGGCTACAACATCGAAAGCCTGACAGTTGCACCAACTGAAGACCCGACGCTATCCCGTATGACTATCCAAACGGTAGGCGATGAGAAGGTGCTGGAGCAGATCGAAAAGCAACTGCACAAGCTGGTGGATGTCCTACGCGTCAGTGAACTGGGGCAGGGGGCGCACGTTGAGCGTGAGATCATGCTGGCGAAGCTACAGGCGACAGGTTATGGCCGTGAAGAGGTGAAACGGTGCGCCGATATTTTCCGTGGCCAGATCGTGGATGTCACCGCCTCGCTGTATACCGTACAGCTTGCTGGCACCAGCGATAAACTGGATGCGTTCCTCAGCGCCGTGCGTGAAGTTGCCGAAATTGTTGAAGTAGCGCGTTCGGGAATCGTTGGTGTATCGCGCGGCGATAAGATCATGCGTTAATCGATTTCGCTGCTTTTTCCTTTAAAAGGCTCGATATCATCGTATCGAGCCTTTTTATTTGTGCGCCGGGCATGGCGCGTAGCGCCTTGACGGGCGCTGTCCGTTGACTGTAGTGGTCAAGGGGCGACTTGGCGGTGAAAGTCCTCTACACACCCGGCAAGGGGAAGTGTTAGCCGAACGGCAAGGGTGCCCACCGCGAGGTGGGATCTGAAGGAAGCTGAAGGCAAAATGCTGGCCTGACGAACAGGAAGCAGTTTAGGCGGCACAGCGGGGTAAGGTGGCAAATATCATCAAAGCCCAATACTTGCACAGAACGCTGTGACGTAAAGCTGACAGGCATAAGCAGGAAGGTCGCGCGAATTACCCCGGGAGGGCTGCACGTTTGCTTCAGGGCTACCGAGCGTCGAGAGGCGACGGGATGAACGTGCAGCAGTCAGCCGAAGCCGTAGTAGTGCTGCATAACTGGCAGCATGAAGGGCTGAACATGATTAACCGTGATTAGGACACCGATACTCGATGGGAATTAATGAGGCACAAGCGCAGAGCACTGCGGCCAGCGGCAGAGGAGACGGACAGTATCCGTCAGTGCTGCATGAGGGTGCTGAAATCCCCACGGCGGTCGGTGGGCAAACGAAAGCGGAAATGCCGTTGACGATGGAAACGGTGATAACGAGAGAGAACCTGATGCTGGCCTATCAGCGCGTGGTGGAAAACAACGGCGCGGCAGGGGTAGATAACCTGAAAGTGACGGAGTTGAAGCTGTGGCTGAAACAGAACTGGGCGAGTATCAGGCAGGCATTGATTACGGGCGCCTACCAGCCGCAGGCGATACGCAGAGTGGATATCCCAAAGCCGGACGGCGGCGTGAGAACCCTGGGTATCCCGACGGTAGTGGACAGGCTTATCCAGCAGGCGATAGCACAACAACTCAGTCCGGTCGTGGAGCCGCACTTCTGCGAATCGAGTTACGGGTTCAGAAGTAACCGCAATGCGTGGCAGGCAGTGCAACAGGCACAGCGCTACATACAAAGCGGGAAACGCTGGGTGGTCGATCTGAATCTGGAAAAGTTCTTTGACCGGGTGGATCATGACATTTTGATGTCACGTCTGGCGAGGCATGTCAGGGATAAACGGCTGTTGAAACTGATATGTCGCTACCTTGAAGCGGAAATGACGAACGGGTGCGAGACAGAGAAGCGAGGTAAGGGAATGCCGCAGGGCGGACCGTTGTCGCCGCTACTGTCGAACATTCTGCTGGATGAACTGGATAAAGAACTGGAGCGTCGAGGTCACAGCTTCTGTCGCTATGCGGATGACTGCAACATTTACGTGAGCAGTCGCAAAGCAGGCGAGCATATCTTTAGGGCAATCAGGGTGTACCTGAGAGACATACTGAAGCTAAAGGTCAATGAGCAGAAGAGTGCGGTGGCGCGACCGTGGGAGCGTAAGTTCCTGGGATACAGCGTGACACGGCACAAACAGACCCGACTGAAGATCGCAGGGAGCAGTGTCGAGAGGCTGAAGGAGAAGATCCGTAGCCTGACGACAGGGCACGCGACGAAATCAGTGAAAGGCGTAATCAATGAACTCACACCGATACTGCGAGGCTGGATGAGCTACTTCAGATACACGGAAGTAAAAGGAGTTCTGGAGAAGATTGACGGCTGGGTCAGGCGTAAACTGCGCAGTCTACTGTGGCGGCAATGGAAACGAACGTATACGCGAGCCCGAATGCTAATGCGAGCGGGCTTGTGTGAAAAGCGAGCGTGGAGGTCGGCGAGTAACCAGCGAGGAGCGTGGTGGAACGCGGGGTCGAGTCACATGAATGATGCGATAAAGACGGCGCAGTTCAGACGACTCGGCTTGATATCACTAGTGGAGCAGCAACGGCAGTTCCAGAGTTAACATGAACCGCCGTATGCGGAACCGCACGTACGGTGGTGTGAGAGGACGGCGGGAGTAATCTCGCCTCCTACTCGATTAATCGGGGCGGATGAGTTTTTTTCTATCGATAAGCTCATTAGTTTCTGGATTGTAATATCGGCTGGGCCAAATCTCTGATGGGTGAATGTTTAGCGCATCGGCGATAAGCCATTCCCCTTTGGGCCAAGGGCGTGATAATGCGTTAGCTAATGTAGATGAGCTTAATCCGGCCGCTCGCGATACTGCCGCCAGCGTCGTATTTTTCTTTCGCAGTGCAGCAATGATATCAGCGGGATGCCAGTCTTGTTTCCTTAAAATCATAATCCTTCCCTTATTTGCTATAAGACGACTGTAGATTAGTGGTATAAATAACGGATGTTAGTTATATGCCGAGCTAACATGACATTATTATTTGGAAATAATATAGCATTAAATTTCCTTAAAATTCTCAATTAATTTCCAAAATAAATGCGTTTTTGTTAGGGATGGCACTATCAGGATGAAAGGCAATGAAAAAAGAGTGGTTTGCTACCAGCGAATTGGTTGGAGTCGGCGGCCTTCCGAAATCAAGACAAGGATTGAATAAGCGCGCCCGCGAGGATGGCTGGGAGAAACGTCGCCGTAAAGGCGTCCAGGGAAGGGGAGTAGAGTACTCAATTCACAGCTTGCCGGAGACGGTAAGAAAGTCCCTATTACTACTCGAAATCGAGCCTTCCGCCTACTCGGCGAGGCAGCCTGCGGCACTGGCCGTATGGATGCAAATCTATCAACAACTATCTGAAAAAGAAAGAGATGAGCTAATTGCTTATATCCTGCGAGTCGGGGTGTCTACTACGCTGAGCCAGTTGGGTATTACACCATCGAATGGGGACATTGCCTCATCAATGGAGATTAGCTGATTTGCTGCTGATGTGTGCTCTGATCGCGACGCTTAGCGAAGAGGAGAACCCGTATTTTCTTTTGCTTTGTAGCATTGTTCTGGCCGCAATGTTTTTGGCATTGCGCTGAATTTAATCATTTCTTCTATTACTTAGGTGTGTCGATAACGCGTAAAAGTTAGCGGTTTAGGTAATTATAGTCTATTATATGGAAACTTTTGGGCGAGTTGACGTAATGCCTGTTCAAAACAAACAAGGGAGTGACGAGTATGGACAAAGAATGGTTTGCAACAAGTGAGCTGGTTGGCGTAGGTGGATTGCCTAAGTCACCGCAGGGGCTGAACAAACGAGCACGAGACGACGGTTGGGAAAAGCGCAGGCGGAAGGGGGTTCAAGGACGTGGCGTCGAATACTCTATTCGCAGTTTACCGAATGAAGTCAGAAGCTCTTTGCTAGTGAAAGAGAATCCGCCAACAGAGTATTATCGCATCGATAATGATCCGACTTTGCTGTCATCTTGGGTGCATATTTTCCATCAGCTATCCGTTGATGAACGTGCCCAACTGATTAATTTCATCTTGCGTGAAGGAACAATAGCGATGTTGTCTCGGTTGGATGATGTCAACATTGATCAAACTGCCTAATTTGTTGAGCGAGTAGCGCTGCAAGGCAGCGCTACTTAGGCTGAATCAATATTTTGTCAGGAAAAATCGAACGCCACGTTAGAAATCGCGCTGTACAGCTAAGTGGGCGAGCCCTTCAAGTGCCACACGGTACGGCGTTTCCGGTAGTAACTGTAGCGCGCTGATCGCTTTATCCGCCTCTTCTTCGGCACGCTGACGCGTATAATCGAGTGAACCGCATTGCTGCATTGCGGCCAGAACTGGTTCCAGCAGATGACGCCCGTTTCCTTCTTCAATTGCTTGACGAATCAGCGAACTCTGTTCCGCATTGCCATTGCGCATGGCGTGCAGTAGTGGCAGCGTTGGTTTGCCCTCATTAAGATCATCACCCGTGTTTTTGCCGAGCGTTTTACCGTCTGCACTGTAGTCAAGCAGGTCGTCAATTAACTGGAATGCAGTACCCAGGTAGCGACCGTAGTCCTGAAGTGCTTTTTCTTGCTCTGGCGTCGCGCCTGCAAGAATAGAGGATGATTGCGCTGCGGCTTCAAATAAACGCGCCGTTTTGCTGTAAATGACGCGCATATAACTCTCTTCCGTGATATCCGGGTCGTTGCAATTCATTAACTGCAAGACTTCCCCTTCAGCAATCACGTTTACTGCTTCTGACATCAGAGCCAGCACGCGTAACGATTCAAGGCTGGTCATCATTTGGAAGGCACGGGTATAGATGAAATCTCCAACCAGCACGCTCGCCGCGTTGCCAAAGGCAGCATTGGCCGTCGCTTTACCCCGGCGCATGTCGGATTCGTCTACTACGTCATCATGTAACAGCGTTGCCGTATGGATAAATTCGATCAGTGCGGCAACAGTGACATGTTTATCTCCGTCGTAGGCGAGGGCTTTGGCTGCAAGCACGGCAATCATCGGACGTATCCGTTTTCCACCACCGCTGATGATGTAATGCCCAAGCTGGTTGATCAAAACGACGTCGGAATTCAGTTGCTCAAGAATGACTTTGTTAACAGCCGCCATATCCTGCGCGGTTAATGTTGTAATTTGTTCTAGATTCATGGTTTATGCCAACGTATATCTTCAACACTGCCGTAAGATTGCTGTTGCATATCGGCAAGATGGAACTGATTAGGCCGATTGTACTTGAAAAATGAGAGAGATAAACGGCAGTTCATACGTTGTATTCTTTTTCTTCACATCCGTTGATTATGCACTTGTCATCCTCAGTATTTTTGCGTAGAATTCGCGCCCTATTATGAATATTTATAGTGCGCTCTGAAACCTATTAACGGGTGCGCGGAAAGCGGAGTTTTATATGTACGCAGTTTTCCAAAGTGGTGGTAAACAACACCGAGTAAGCGAAGGGCAAACCGTTCGCTTGGAAAAGCTGGACATCGCAACTGGTGAAGCCGTTGAGTTTGACCAAGTTCTGATGGTTGCTAATGGTGAGGAAATCAAAATCGGCGTTCCTTTCGTCGATGGCGGTAAAATCAAAGCTGAAGTTGTTGCTCATGGTCGTGGCGAAAAAGTGAAGATCGTTAAGTTCCGTCGCCGTAAACACTACCGTAAGCAAGCAGGCCACCGTCAGTGGTTCACTGACGTGAAAATTACCGGCATCAGCGCTTAAGATTAGGAGAGCGGATTAAATGGCACACAAGAAAGCTGGCGGTTCAACCCGTAACGGTCGTGACTCTAACGCACAACGTCTGGGCGTAAAACGTTTTGGCGGCGAAAGTGTATTGGCTGGCAACATCATCGTTCGTCAACGCGGCACTAAATTCCACGCAGGAACTAACGTTGGTTGCGGGAAAGATCATACTCTGTTTGCTTTGACTGATGGTAAAGTTCAGTTTGAAGTTAAAGGCCCAAAAAACCGTAAATTTATCAGCATCGTTGCTGAATAATTTTTCGCGTTAGGTCTTACGGATTTAAGCCCCGCAATTCTTTGCGGGGCTTTTTACATTCTGATTCTGAGTAAACCATCTGGATAAGTATGAATACTAAACAACAGACGGGTATCGGTCTTTGTCTGGCGCTTACCACGGCTGTTTGTTGGGGGGCGTTGCCGATAGCGATGAAACAGGTTCTGGTGGTGATGGAACCTTATACGATTGTTTGGTATCGCTTTCTTATCGCATCGATTGGGCTTGGCATTATTCTGTCGTCCCGTAAGAAGTTACCTCCCATGCGGGTTTTCCGTTATCGGCGTTGGTGGGTTCTGCTGCTGATTGCGACGGCGGGACTATTAGGCAATTTTGTTTTCTTTAGCTCATCCCTACAATATCTGAGTCCGACGGCGTCTCAGGTTATTGGACAGCTTTCCCCGGTTGGCATGATGTTCGCCAGCGTCCTTATCCTGAAGGAAAAGATGCGTGGCACGCAGATCATTGGCGCAATCATGCTGATCTGTGGCCTAATTCTGTTCTTTAATACCAGCCTGATTGAGATTTTTACCCGATTAACGGACTACACGCTGGGCGTATTGTTGGGCGTTTGTGCCTCGGCAGTATGGGTATCCTACGGTGTGGCGCAGAAAGTCCTGTTACGGCGTCTGACATCGCAGCAGATTCTGTTTCTGCTGTATGTGCTGTGTGTTGTCTTTATTACGCCTTTTGCCAAGCCTGACGTCATTTTCCAACTTAGCGGTTGGCAGTTGATCTGCCTGTTATTCTGCGGTGCGAATACATTAATTGGGTATGGTGCGCTTGCGGAGGCAATGGCACGCTGGCAGGCTTCACAGGTTAGCGCGGTCATTACGTTAACGCCGCTGTTTACGCTGCTGTTTTCCGATCTGCTGGCGTTAGGGTGGCCGAATTTCTTTGCTGCGCCAGTGTTGAACTGGGTTGGCTATGTCGGTGCATTTGTCGTGGTTGCTGGCGCGATGTTTTCCGCTATCGGGCATCGTTTCCTTCCTGGAAAAAAAGAACCTATGCCACCATTGATAGCGAAAAAGTAGAGTAAAGAAAGTGTATTTCGGTGGGTCTCTGGCATTTTTTGACATGCAGTATGCGTTGTTTATTTTTAATACAGATGAAATTATTGGAGCAGGCAGGTACAATCCTGCTCCTTTGCTGGAATGCGTTCTGGTGCGTCAGTGTTTTAATGGTGGGTAGAAATGTATTACCTACCGTAAAATCAAAAAGTTACGCCAAAGAGAACCAATAACAAGCCTAAAACACGTAGATGTTCTCTATTGGTTTTTTGCGGAGAGAATCAATGAAGTTTGTAGATGAAGCCACAATTCTCGTTGTGGCAGGCGATGGCGGTAACGGTTGTGTGAGCTTTCGCCGTGAAAAATATATTCCTAACGGTGGCCCGGATGGGGGTGACGGCGGTGATGGCGGTGATGTTTATCTGCTGGCAGACGAAAACCTGAACACGCTGATCGACTATCGTTTTGAAAAATCCTTCCGCGCAGAGCGGGGACAAAATGGACAAAGCCGCGACTGTACCGGTAAACGCGGTAAAGATATTACGATTAAAGTCCCTGTTGGTACCCGTGTTCTGGATCAGGGTACCGGCGAGGTGCTGGGTGATATGACGCGCCATCAGCAGAATCTGATGGTGGCGAAAGGCGGCTGGCACGGTCTAGGTAACACGCGTTTTAAATCGTCCGTCAACCGGGCTCCTCGTCAGAAGACCAATGGAACGAAAGGTGAAGAACGTGAGCTGACGCTGGAACTGCTGTTGTTGGCTGACGTGGGCATGCTTGGCTTACCGAATGCAGGTAAATCGACCTTTATCCGTGCCGTATCCGCGGCGAAGCCGAAAGTAGCCGATTATCCGTTTACCACGCTGGTGCCGAGCCTCGGTGTGGTCCGTATGGATAGCGAGCAGAGTTTTGTTGTGGCAGATATTCCTGGGTTGATCGAAGGGGCATCCGACGGCGCCGGGCTGGGGATTCGTTTCCTGAAGCACCTTGAACGTTGCCGCGTACTGCTACATTTGGTTGATCTGGCACCGATTGATGAGTCAGATCCGATTGAAAATGCCAAAATCATTATCAATGAATTAGAGCAGTATGGCGCAGGTTTGGCAGAAAAACCGCGTTGGTTGGTTTTCAACAAAGTTGATTTGATCGATAAGGCTGAAGCGGAAAAACGTGCCAAAGAGATTGCGACCGCGCTTGGCTGGGATGACAAATACTATCTGATTTCTGCGGCGAACCGTGAAGGTGTCAACCCACTTTGCTGGGATGTGATGAATTTCCTGAAAGCCAATCCGAAAATGACGGCAATGGCTGAAAGCGCGCCGGAAAAAGTGGAGTTCATGTGGGATGATTATCACCGTGAACAACTGGCAGAAGTAGAAAAAGAAGCCGAAGAAGAGTGGGATGATGATTGGGACGATGAAGATGATGAAGGTGTTGAGATCATCTATCAAAAATAATTCGTTTTCCTGCTAATCTGATCTCGCCAACGCGGCCTTACCCTCAAAGTAAGGCCGCGTTGTTATTTTAGTTGCTCTGATAAATATCTTTGTAGAGGCGGCTTTCAAATCTCACCAGAGGGACGCGACGTGCGCGTTGGTCTTCTGGCGGAACGGCATAGCCTGACAGGAACTGAACGAATGCCATGCGCTGGCCGCTCGCGGTGGTAATGAAACCTGCCAGGTTGTATACGCCCTGTAAGGCCCCCGTTTTAGCTGAAACCTTACCATCAACGCCCGCTTCGTGCAGGCCGCCGCGATAACGTAGCGTACCGTCATAGCCGGAAAGCGGAAGCATTGTGATGTAATTCAGCTCATTATCGTGCTGCGCGATGTACTGTAATACTTGCATCATCGTTTCCGGTGAAACCAGGTTGTGTCGTGACAGGCCCGAACCGTCAACAACAATGCTGTTTCCTAAATCTACACCTGCTTTCTGACGCAGAATCTGGCGTACAGCATCGGCACCCGCGCGCCATGTTCCCGGTACACTAAAGCGTTCATGCCCAATGGTGCGAAAGACCGTATCAGCAATCATGTTGTCGGATTTTTTTAGCATGATAGTAAGAAGGTCATGCAGCGGCGCTGATTGTGTCTGGGCAAGCACGCTTCCTGCAGCACTTGGCTGTGTTTGTCGGCGTAGGGTGCCTTTAATGCGGATATCAGCCTGCTGCAATTCATCTTTAACGATTGCACCGGCATAGCTGGCTCCATCCTGAATAGCGAATGCAAGCGGAAGGGGGTCTGTACGCTGAGTCAAACAACCTGTGAGTGTAAAGCGATTTAATTCTCCGGGAACCACATCCAGTTCGCAGTATTGGGCATCGGGAGAGCCTTTAGCCAGCGTGCGTACTTCGCTGAACATTTGCACAGGATAATAGGATGCAACGCGGATGAATGCGTTGTCACCCGCTTTAGGCGCGCTGTAGAGCGAAACGGAAAAACAGTTACGATCGACAATGGCAGCACCCGGCGGGGCGCTGAAACACTGTGTCATGTCGTTCCAGGGCCAGCCTGGTGCTTTATCGTGACTCGCAAAAACGGAGGTGTCGATCAGCACATCGCCTGCGATTTCCTGTATTCCTCGTTTCCTTAATTCCTGCACCATATTCCGTATTTGCTGGCGTTTCAGGGTAGGGTCGCCGCCAAACCGTACGATGAGGTTACCGTTCAGAATTCCGCGGGTGACAGGGCCATGGCTTTCCATCGAGGTGATGAATCGATAATCTGGACCCAATTGTAGTAATGCAGCTAATGCGGTTATCACCTTTTGCGTACTGGCGGGAAGCGCCATTTGCTGGCTATTGAAGGCCATGCTGGGTGTTGTTGCGCCAACTTTCTGTACCAATAACGCCAAATTGGCGCCGTCTGGCAAATATTGACGATGATCCTCAACAGAAGCTGCATTGGCATGCAGAACAAAAGCGCAGGCAAGTCCGGTAACAATCGATGAAAAACGCATAATCTCAGCTAAGAACGGGGTAACGTGTGGTCATACTACGGCGCAATAAGGTCTAAAGTAAACGATGACCCTCATTGAACTCTGGGGTAAAATACGTATCAAAATGCAAAACCGCTGCTAGCCTGGAAATTTTGTTCCGGGGCTGGTTGCTTTTGTTTTATGTCCAGTGGGGACTGGCACGTTGCAGAGACTCCGTCGCCTTTGATTTTTAGCGCGTCAGGATGACGATTATTTGAGTCTTACAGACTTTTTTAGAGGTATAGATAATATGAAACAATTTCCGATGACGTTGCGTGGTGCTGAGAAATTGCGCGAAGAGCTTGATCACCTGAAATCTGTGCGCCGACCTGAAATTATTGCGGCGATTGCTGAAGCGCGTGAGCACGGCGATCTGAAAGAAAATGCAGAATATCATGCTGCACGTGAGCAGCAGGGCTTTTGTGAAGGTCGTATCCAGGATATCGAGGCAAAACTGTCTAACGCACAGGTTATCGATGTCACGAAAATGGCCGCGAATAACGGACGTGTCATTTTTGGCGCGACCGTGACGGTGATGAATCTGGATAACGATGAAGAGCAAACTTACCGGATTGTTGGCGATGATGAAGCGGATTTTAAGCAGAATCTGATTTCTGTTAACTCCCCAATCGCGCGTGGCCTGATTGGCAAAGAGCAAGATGACGTTGTGGTCATTCGTACGCCGGGCGGCGACGTGGAATACGAAGTTCTGAAGGTCGAATATTTATAAATTTTGCCATATTGTTGATTAAAACAGCAAAAATTGTAAAGAAAAGAAAAAGGCCGCTTGCGGCCTTTTCTCTAACCGAGAGGCATGGCACCTTTCCGTTAAAACCGAGTATCCTGAAATAAAAAGTGTTATCGTGGTAACACAATTTTACGTTCTTTCGCTGGGCGATAGATCACCAGTGCATGGCCAATAACTTGAACGTTAGCGGCGCCTGTTTCGCGAACAATCGCTTCAACAATCAAGGCCTTGGTTTCGCGATCTTCTGTCGCTACTTTTATCTTGATCAGTTCGTGATGCGATAATGCTTGTTCGATCTCAGCCAGAACACCTTCGGTGAGACCGTTATTGCCTAGCATGACAACCGGTTTTAACGGGTGGGCCAAGCCTTTCAGGTGTTGTTTTTGTTTATTACTTAGGTTCATTGTCTTTTTTACTTAGGTTGGGATTGAAAACGGTTCATTCTACCGCCATCTCATGATTATAACCAATTTGACTGTTCTGATTGGTAATATGTGAGAAGTTTCTCCCCACCACGAGCGTGTTACTGAGAATAGTTGGAAAATCGATGGCGAATAAAAAGCGTTCTGCAAGTTCCAGTCGCTGGTTGCAGGAACACTTTAGCGATAAATATGTGCAGCAGGCTCAGAAAAAAGGGCTGCGCTCACGTGCTTGGTTTAAACTTGACGAAATACAGCAGGGCGACAAACTGTTTAAACCCGGCATGACGGTTGTAGATTTAGGCGCTGCACCTGGCGGCTGGTCACAATATGTGGTCACGCAAATTGGTGGGAATGGGCGAATCATCGCGTGTGATATTTTACCGATGGATCCGATTGTTGGCGTCGATTTCCTGCAAGGGGACTTTCGTGATGAACTGATCCTCAAAGCGTTGCTCGAAAGGGTTGGCGATAGCAAAGTTCAGGTGGTGATGTCTGACATGGCCCCTAACATGAGTGGTACACCAGCCGTTGATATTCCGAAGTCGATGTATCTGGTTGAATTAGCACTTGGTATGTGTCGAGATGTATTAGCCCCAGGCGGAAGTTTCCTGGTGAAAGTGTTTCAGGGAGAAGGCTTTGATGAATACCTGCGGGAAATTCGCTCCCTGTTTACGAAGGTGAAAATTCGTAAACCAGACGCCTCACGTGCCCGGTCTCGTGAAGTGTATATTGTAGCGACAGGGCGCAAACTGTAGTACCCTAACGCTGTTTTTTAACACAGTTGTAATATGAGGTTAATCCCTTGAGTGACATGGCGAAAAACCTAATTCTCTGGTTAGTCATCGCAGTTGTGCTGATGTCTGTTTTCCAGAGCTTTGGGCCCAGCGAGTCGAATGGCCGTAGGGTGGATTATTCAACCTTCTTGACTGAAGTGAATCAGGATCAGGTCCGTGAAGCACGTATTAATGGGCGTGAGATCAGTGTTATCAAAAAAGACAGCAACAGATACACGACCTACATTCCTGTCAATGACCCCAAGCTACTGGATAACCTGCTAACGAAGAATGTGAAAGTCGTTGGCGAGCCACCGGAAGAACAGAGCCTGTTGGCTTCTATTTTTATTTCCTGGTTCCCGATGCTGTTATTGATTGGCGTTTGGATCTTCTT
The DNA here is from genome assembly GCF_037076465.1 of Pectobacterium araliae. Lineage (NCBI taxonomy): Bacteria > Pseudomonadati > Pseudomonadota > Gammaproteobacteria > Enterobacterales > Pectobacteriaceae > Pectobacterium > Pectobacterium araliae. The sequence goes on from NZ_AP028908.1 coordinate 681,001, forward strand.
CATGCGTCAAATGCAAGGCGGCGGCGGTAAAGGTGCCATGTCCTTCGGCAAGAGCAAAGCACGTATGTTGACTGAAGATCAGATCAAGACGACGTTTGCTGATGTAGCCGGTTGTGACGAAGCGAAGGAAGAAGTTAGCGAACTGGTCGACTACCTGCGTGAACCTAGCCGTTTCCAGAAACTGGGCGGTAAAATTCCGAAGGGCATTCTGATGGTCGGCCCACCGGGAACAGGTAAAACGTTGCTCGCGAAAGCGATTGCTGGTGAAGCGAAAGTGCCTTTCTTTACGATTTCCGGTTCTGACTTCGTTGAAATGTTTGTGGGTGTCGGTGCTTCCCGTGTTCGTGACATGTTCGAGCAGGCGAAAAAAGCCGCACCTTGTATCATCTTTATCGATGAAATTGATGCTGTTGGCCGTCAGCGCGGTGCAGGTTTAGGTGGTGGCCACGATGAGCGTGAACAAACGCTGAACCAAATGCTGGTTGAGATGGATGGTTTTGAAGGCAACGAAGGCATTATTGTCATCGCAGCGACAAACCGTCCTGATGTTCTGGACCCTGCTTTACTGCGTCCAGGCCGTTTTGACCGTCAGGTTGTGGTTGGCTTGCCAGATGTTCGCGGTCGTGAACAAATTCTGAAAGTGCATATGCGCCGTGTGCCACTGTCTCCTGATGTCGAGCCATCGGTGATTGCGCGTGGTACACCTGGTTTCTCCGGTGCGGATTTGGCTAACCTGGTTAACGAAGCTGCATTGTTCTCTGCTCGCGGTAATAAGCGTGTAGTTTCGATGGTCGAGTTCGAGAAAGCGAAAGACAAAATCATGATGGGTGCAGAGCGCCGTTCAATGGTTATGACTGAAAAGCAGAAAGAATCAACGGCGTATCATGAAGCCGGGCACGCCATCATCGGCCGGCTGGTGCCAGAGCACGATCCGGTACACAAGGTGACGATCATTCCACGTGGCCGTGCACTGGGTGTGACGTTCTTCCTGCCAGAAGGTGATGCGATCAGCGCCAGCCGTCAGAAGCTGGAAAGCCAGATTTCTACGCTGTACGGTGGTCGATTGGCCGAAGAAATTATTTACGGTGTGGAGCATGTTTCGACTGGTGCGTCCAATGACATCAAAGTTGCGACGTCGATTGCTCGTAACATGGTGACGCAGTGGGGGTTCTCTGAAAAACTCGGTCCATTGCTCTATGCAGAAGAAGAGGGTGAAGTTTTCCTCGGTCGTTCCGTGGCAAAAGCCAAGCATATGTCAGATGAGACGGCGCGTATCATCGATCAGGAAGTAAAATCTCTGGTTGAGCGTAACTATGTGCGTGCTCGTGAACTGTTGATGGCAAATATGGATATTCTTCATTCAATGAAAGATGCGTTGATGAAGTATGAAACCATTGATGCACCGCAGATCGACGACCTAATGGGACGTAAGAAAGACGTACGCCCGCCAGCAGGTTGGGAGGCATCTCGCTCCGATAACGATTCAGGCAATGGCGGTACACCTAAAGCCCCTACGCCAGTAGATGAGCCGCAAACGCCTAATCCAGGCAGCAACCCCGGTAACACAATGTCTGAGTAAGCGGACGACAAATAATTCGCCCGTGATAGACATCTGTAACATGATGAAACCCCAGCCCAGGCTGGGGTTTTTTACTGGGAATGCTCTTGAAACACATTTCACGCTAACTACACCAGAATGCGGAGGTAAATCATGCAACTGGTTGCCAGAGATTCAACGTTGGACCTTTCCTGCCCACACATCATGGGTATTCTTAACGTCACTCCAGACTCTTTTTCAGATGGCGGTAAACACAATAAGCTCGATGCGGCATTACTGCACGTTCAGGAGATGGTTACTGCTGGCGCGACCTTGATCGATATTGGCGGTGAATCAACGCGTCCTGGTGCGGCTGAGGTGAGCACGGAAGAAGAGTTGGGTCGTGTGGTGCCTGTGGTTGAAGCCATTGCTAAACGTTTTGACGTCTGGATTTCGGTCGATACCTCAAAGCCGGAAGTGATGACGGCGTCAGCGCAGGCAGGTGCACACCTGATTAATGATATTCGCGCTTTGCAAGAGCCTGGTGCTCTGGAGGCGGCAGCGTCAACGGGGTTGCCTGTGTGCCTGATGCATATGCAGGGTATGCCGAGAACCATGCAGCACAAACCGCATTATGCTGATCTGCTGCAGGATATCGGAAATTTCTTTCAACAGCAGATAGAACGTTGTGTGAGTGCCAACATTCCGAAAAATAAGCTATTACTGGATCCTGGGTTTGGATTCGGTAAGAATCTTGCTCATAATTACACGCTTCTGGCTCGTCTGAGCGAGTTGCATCGCTTTGAGCTGCCTCTGCTAGTTGGCATGTCGAGGAAATCCATGATTGGACAACTCCTTAATGTGCCGCCAACGCAGCGTGTTCATGGAAGCGTCGCCTGCGCAGTCATTGCGGCGATGCAAGGCGCGCAGATTATTCGCGTCCACGATGTTAAAGAAACGGCTGATGCTATGCGCATTGTTGAAGCCACCCTTTCTGCGAAGGAATAAAAACAAGATGAGTAACCGCAAATATTTTGGTACCGATGGTATACGTGGCAAGGTCGGCGATACGCCGATTACACCTGACTTCGTACTTAAATTGGGCTGGGCTGCTGGGAAAGTACTCGCGCGGCATGGTTCGCGTAAAATTATTATCGGTAAAGATACCCGTATCTCTGGCTATATGCTGGAATCGGCACTAGAGGCTGGGCTTGCCGCCGCAGGGTTATCGGCCTCTTTTACTGGCCCGATGCCTACGCCAGCAGTTGCTTATCTTACTCGGACATTCCGTGCTGAAGCCGGTATCGTTATTTCTGCTTCTCATAACCCCTATTACGATAACGGTATTAAATTTTTCTCCATTGATGGCACCAAACTGCCGGATGAAGTAGAAGAGGCGATAGAAGCTGAGCTGGAAAAGCCACTGACGTGTGTTGAGTCCGCGGAGTTAGGCAAAGCCAGCCGGATTGTTGACGCTGCTGGGCGTTATATCGAGTTTTGTAAGGGGACATTCCCGAGTGAACTGAGCCTCAATGGCTTGAAGATTGTCGTCGATTGCGCCAATGGTGCTACTTATCATATCGCCCCAAGCGTATTGCGTGAGCTTGGGGCTAAAGTCATCGCGATTGGCTGTGAGCCGGACGGTATGAATATCAATGAAGAGTGTGGCGCGACGGACGTTAGGCAGTTACAGGCGCGCGTGCTGGCTGAAAAAGCGGATGTTGGGTTGGCATTTGACGGCGATGGCGATCGGCTCATCATGGTCGACCATTTGGGCAACAAGGTCGATGGTGATCAGATTCTGTATATCATCGCCCGTGAGGGCTTGCGCCAAGGGCAACTCCGTGGTGGTGCGGTAGGAACCCTGATGAGCAATATGGGGCTTGAGGTTGCGTTAAAGCAACTGGGTATCCCGTTTGCTCGCGCCAAGGTGGGCGATCGCTATGTGTTAGAAATGATGCAGGCAAAAGGGTGGCGCATTGGTGCGGAAAATTCTGGTCATGTCATCCTGTTGGATAAAACCACAACGGGAGACGGTGTGATCGCTGGTTTGCAAGTACTTACTGCGATAGTGAAAAATCATATGAGCCTGCATGATCTATGCAGTGGCATGAAGCTGTTTCCACAGATCTTGGTTAATGTACGGTTTACTGGCGAAAATGATCCGCTGGAAGACAGCAATGTGCAGCAGATTACGCAGGATGTAGAAAAAGAATTGGCCGGACGCGGACGAGTATTGCTGCGTAAGTCTGGTACTGAGCCACTGATTCGCGTCATGGTTGAGGGTGAACACGAAGAGACGGTGATTGTGCTGGCTAATCGTATTGCTGATGCAGTGAAAGCTGTCAGTTGAGGTTTTTTTGATTCACCAATCAGGTAGATAAGGCTTTCGATATGTGCAGTATGTCGAAAGCCGCTGTTTTTTTCTGCAATCAAGCGGTGGTCGCTAAATTACCCTTGCGTAGGTTACATCCTTTGGTTAGTATTCAGACCCGCTTCATAAGGGATGTTCTACATCCTGTTTAGCGGAATGACACGCGGTTTGCCGCCAGAATATAGCATCTCCATGAATTATGGGGAAAACGGTTAACGGGTACGACTATGTACGAAGCTCTATTAGTGATTTTCCTGTTAGTATCGATCGGGCTTGTTGTCTTGATCATGCTTCAGCAGGGTAAAGGTGCTGATATGGGGGCCTCGTTCGGAGCAGGTGCTTCTGCCACTTTGTTCGGTTCGAGCGGTGCGGGTAATTTCATGACCCGCATGACTGCGATATTGGCGACCCTGTTCTTCATTATCAGTCTCATTCTGGGCAACTTGAGTTCGCTGCAGAAAAGAGGCGGTGCATGGGATAACCTAAGCCAGCCAGAAAAAGTGGAGCAGACGACAACGCCTGTTGCACCTTCAACGCCAGCGAGTGACATTCCGAAGTAAGCGTTTTGAAGCAGTAATTGTGATGCCGTGGTGGTGGAATTGGTAGACACGCTACCTTGAGGTGGTAGTGCCCGATTGGGCTTACGGGTTCAAGTCCCGTCCTCGGTACCAACATAAAATCAATAGACGTCAACTGACGTCTATTTTTTTATCTGAATCCCATGGATTTGCTGGTTTTCCTTTCTGTTCTAACTCTCCGACGTCAACCTGATTCAGCCCACATCAACATACTGGTGAGTATATATTTTGGCACTATGATGTCTTATATACTCAATCCTCACCGCAAGCACATGCGAGGACATTGATAATGGCCCTGACAGATACCAAAGCGTTCTGCAAAACCAGAAGAAAAAGAGTATTCACTGACGGACGGTGATGGCATGTTTCTGTTGGTTCATCCCAATGGTTCCAAATACTAGCAGCTTGCGATTTCGTTTTCCCGGTAGGCAACATTTGATGGCGCTGGGCGTCTATCCTGAAGTTTCCCTTTCAGATGCGCGTCAGAAACGTGATGACGCGAGAAAGTTGGTCGCGGCAGGCATCAACCCACGCGAACACAAGAAAGCAGCACAGGCTGAACTACAGTACAGGATGAAGCCAAAACGTTTGAAGCGGTAGCCAGAGCTTGGCACGGCGATAACAAGAAATGGTCGGAACTGCATGCGAACGCATCCTGAAGGGATTAGTTGAACATATCTTTCCCTATATCGGCAAAAGGCCCATTGCGGATCTGCGGACAAAAGATCTGTTACCACCCATCAAAGCGGTAGAGCGTTCAGGTCGGCTAGAGGTCGCCACGCGATTGAAGCAACGTGTCACTGCGATCATGACCTATGCCGTACAAAATGGCTGATTGATTATAATCCGGCGCAAGACATGGCTGGTGCAGTTATCTCTGGCAAAGTCATGCATCGACCTGCCTTGCCGCTTAACCGTCTCTCTGAGCTTCTGGAGAAGATTGATGGCGCGAGTTTACCAAATTGGTTATTAACCTCTCCTTGCTGATATTTATCCGCTCCAGTGAACTGCGTTTTGCCCGCTGGCCTGAAATTGATTTTGATAATGCCATGTGGACGATTCCCCCTGAACGTAAACCTATCCCCGGTGTGAAGTTCTCTGAGCGAGGTTCAAAAATGCACACGCCGCATCTGGTGCCGTTGAGCCGTCAAGCGTTAGAGATTCTCAGAAAAATACGGGAAATCAGTGGTCACTGTGAACTGGTTTTTATTGGCGATCATTCGCCCAGAAAACCGATGAGTGAGGGAACGGTAAACAAGACACTACAAAATATGGGCTATGACACCAAAATGGAAATCTGCGGCCACGGCTTTCGTACCATGGCCTGTAGTTCACTGATTGAATCGGGATTATGGTCGAAGGATGCCGGTCAGTATCACCGCGTTCGATGAACAGGCGGTGGCACAGTGGCTGAGGGGATTTCCGGGTGGGCTTAATCTGGCAGGGATGGAGAACGGGCGGTAAATAACCGCCACGGAGCGGCGGATAAAATAAAGCCGGAAGGATCATTGGGATCGCTTCCGGCTTTATTTTATTTCTGGCTAAATCTGCTTATCCATCCATCTTCCGTGAATAATATCACCAGATAAGCCATCACTTATTTCATTAATATTAACATCTGACACTACTATTTAGCAGGTAAAATAAAGCCGGAAGGATCGTGGGATCGCTTCCGGTTTTTATTTTATATCACCATGATTTCATTGCGGTTGAAAATAAATTTTCTTCAAAATAAATTTTCACACCTTGGTTCGTTATCAAAATAATTTGCCCGTCCTTTTCTTCTTCTAAATAACGAATATCAATTTCATCTAAATAACCTTTAAAGTCATCGATAGATGTACTTCCAGTTATTTTGTTTTTATTAACATATAATTGTAACACGCGAGATATTTCATACTGAACCAAGCACAACTTATAATTATCAAACAAAAACTCGATGCCCATATAGTAAATAGCAAAAGAACCCGATCGTCTATCTAACTCAAATGATTTACTATTTTTTAAACCACCCAATACAGTTTCATAAAACTCACCAAAAACAAAAGACGTTCTTCCATTAATCAGAAAGGATTGAAAAGTCATGTTCATATTATTTCCCCCAAGATTTCTTTGAACCTAATCAAACCCCTTTCCGCCTGTTGATAAATACCTGAACTAGGCTTCCCATGATTAATTACCTGTTCAAATTCTTGGATCGCTCTTTTCGTTTGAGATACAGCTTCACTCATAACTTTAGAGTTATTTGCCATATCTTTAATGACTTTATCTACTTCTTTTAAAACCTTACGGTCATTTGTCATTTCACCCCATCTAAACCACTGACCGTCATTACCTAATCTTGCTTCAGATACCTTTCTTCCATTAACAAAAATATCAGCATGGGGTCCTTTAACAAGGACATCATCACGGTATGGTTGCATTTTTACAGAACAACCAGCCAACCCGAATGGGTCGATCCAACAGACTGGATTCTGAACATACCCGTAATTGCTTTCCCCACCCCCTATCCCTATCGGGTCAGGCGAGACATAGCATCCACCCGTCGGGTCATAGTACCGAAATCTGTTATAGCACAAGCCGCTTTCAGCGTCACGGTATTGCCCGGCAAACGCCAGTCCCGGATCGAGTTTTTCAATATTATCGGTATAGCGCTGGCCCCATAAGTTGGTACGCGGAGCCTGCCAGCGCAGTTCGCCTTGCGGATTAAAAATGGCCTGCGGTTCGCCGTTATGGCCGCTGGTGACAAAGTCCGTTTCCCAACTGCCGTCTGTATTTTGCCGCTGTTGTACCAGCAGCTCCCAGCCGTTATGTACCCAGTGGCGGCGGCTGATAAGCTGGTTGTCACGATAGTGCCGCACTTCGGCAATCTGGTCGCCGTCCCACAGGTAGCGGAGTTCGTCCTGCGTTTGCTCACAGCGTTTGCCGATACGTCGTCCGAACGGGTCGTAGCGGTAGTACCAGCGTTCTCCTGTCGGCGTGTCCACGACTCTAAGCTGATTACGGCTGTCCCAGCGGTAGTGCCACACCTGCGGCCGGTAGCCCGGCTGCACCACCTGTTTACGTATCAGCCGTCCGGCCTTGTCGTACTGGTAGTGAGTGTTATCCTGCTGGGTCAGGCGTCCGGCCTGCCAGTCGGTCAGGCGGGTGGCGTCCTGTGGCAGGCCACTGCGGGTGTAGCGGTATTGTTCTTCAGTATTGATGCTGCGCCCCGCGCCACCGCTCAGTACTGACAGCACCCGTCCGCTGGCATCGAGCTGATAGCCTGCCGCCTCGCGGTTGCGTCGGGTGCCGGTCAGGTTGCCTGCACCGTCGTAGAGGTATTCCCGCATCTGGGTGGGGTGCAGGCGACCGTCCACCGACTGGCCACTCATTTCCCGCGTCAGCCAGCCCATGGCGTCGTATTCACGCTGCTGTGTAAAACCGCCATTGCTGTGGCGGGTAGATTCACGTCCGGCGGCATCATGAGCCAGCGTTAACTCCGCGCCATCCGGCAACTGTACCTGGCGCAGTTCACCCGTCGCGCTATAGCGGAAGGTGCTGGTCAGTGCCGCACTGTCCTCTTCACCGTCCCAGTGCAGGCTGCGGGTAACGGTGTGCGATGCGTCCTGATAGTGGCGTCGGATGACCGAACCGCTGTTGTACTCCTCTACCACACGGTCGCGCTCGTCATACGCCAACTGGATATGACTGGTGGCGGACGTGACTTCAGTCAGCCGACCTGCCGCGTCATAGCGGTAGTGCAGGGTGTCGTCCGGCGCGGTTTCCTTAATCAGCAGTCCACGCCCGTCGTACAGAAAGTGGCGGGTTTCTCCTTCGCCGTTGCGCAGGCTGATGCAGTGACCGTCTTCATCGTAACCATAGTGGGTTTCCGTCCCCGCCATGTCACGTTCACGTATGACACGTCCGTCTGCATCCAGCCACCACTGCCAGCGGTTGCCGTCCGGTGCCGTAACGCAGACAAGCTGCTGGCTTTCTTTGTCGTACTCATACTGCCAGGTGCGGCCTGCCGCATCGGTGCGTGAGGTCAGCAGGTCGAACGCGCCATAGGTTTGTGCCCATACTGCGCCGTTACCGTCGGTGTAGTTCAGCAGGTTGTTATGTTTGTCGTACTGGCGTTGCTCTTGCTTGTCATCCGGGCGCAGCAGTTGCTCCGGTAGCTTCCAGCTTGCACGGCGATAACCGAGGCGGTAGGTTGAACCGTCCGGGCGCGTCCAGCTTGTGAGTCGGTCCTGCGGGTCGTAGCGCAGTTGCTGAGTGCGGGATTCTGCATCCGTGGCACTCATCAGGCGCTGCCGGTGGTCATAAAACAGGCTGGCCTGTACCTGACCGTTCTGGTCGCTGACTTCAGTCAGCAGGCCGTAACGGTTCCAGGCAAAACACACTTCGCTGTTGTCCGGCCCGGTCAGGCTCTGCGGATTACCGGTGCTGTCGTACTGCCACGCCCAGTGGCGCGCGAGCGGGTCGGTAATCCCGACAAGCCGCTCATGGTCGTCATACTGGTAGTGCCACTGGTGGCCGCTGCCGTCGGTAAAGGTACTGACCAGCCCGGTATCATCCAGATAGGCAAATTCCACCACCCGCCCTGCCGGAGAGATTTCCCGCAGCAGGTTGCCGACGTCATCGTATTCATAATGGGTGACATGGCCGAGTGGGGATTTCTCCCAGGCCATCAGGTAGAGGTCATTGAAGCCATATTCACTGCGTTGGCCCTGTCCGTCAGTCATCACCACGCGGTCGGTCAGGTACTCAAAACCGGCGGTCAGGTAGCCGTCAGCACAGGTGGTGTAAATGCACCGCCCCTGAAGGTCATACTCATAATGCGCCCAGGTTTTATCGTTGTCGTGCCAGCGAGTCAGACGGCTATGGTTGTCATACTCGTAAAACAGGTGATAGGCATGGGCGGCATCCGCCTCGACCAGTCGCCCCTGTTCGTCCTGCCGGTATTCGGCCAGCATGGTTTTCTGGCCGCCATCAATGCGCTGTATCTGACGCAGAAACTCACCCTGCCACACCAGCAACAGCTCGATGCTGTCGCTGTGCCGTATTTTACGCAGGTAGCCTTTGGGGTCGCGGAGAAAGTCGATACGATTCTGGTGGTTGTCGGTAATGGCCGACAACAGCAACTGGTCGCCCTGCTTGACGGTAAAGGCACGCCAGGTCTGGCTGTCGCGGTGCCACAGGTGAAAACCGTTATGCTGCTTGACCAGTTTAAATTCGGGGTATTCGGCGCAGTACACCACGGTGGCACCGAGCCCGAAAGTAAAGTCGATATCGTAGCCCTGCGCCAGCGTAATGGTGACATGGGGGTCACCGTTATCGTCGCTGAGGGTCGCGACTTCACTCCAACTATCGTGCCAGCCGTGTCCCAGCAAGCCAGTGTGGGGGCTACCAGAGCGGTAGGTGCGTTCAAACAACAGAGGAATGGTCTGGCCCAGTTCCAGATCGAGGCGTTTTTCAATGACCTCGCCACTGGCGATATAGACGGGGTCTTTCAGGAAGCCGCGAACGGATTCGGTGACACGCGCCAGTCCTTTACTGTTCTTAAAACCATTTTTGGCACACTCTACGGCACTACGGAGTCCTTTCAGGGCGAATGATGCCCCGGCCTGCATGCCCCTCAGCACCGCCATCGGCCCTTTAGTGAAGAGTTTGCCCAGTCCCCGAAACAGGCCCCGGCTGGGGGGCACCAGAAACTCCACCGCGAGTATCAGCGCCTTCTGCCAGCCACTGAACTCATCCTGAACCTTGAGCGGCGAAGCCTGACCGGAGCCGAAGAACACTGTTGAAGCCCCCTCTTTGAGGGTCGCGCCGCACACAGTTTTATCCCCCACCCGTGCGGCATGGTAGCCCTCAACGAACACGGTTTCACTGCCCTGGGCAATCAGTTGCGGGCCGTTATGTTTATCGCAAAGCACCGCATCGATTTCGGCGCGGGACACTGGGTTGCCCTCGACAAACACGGTCTTTGAACCACCTTTGACCATACCCGACGCAGGCATGACACTGTCTACCATGGCAGCGGTCTTTCGACTGACATCGGAGATTAAGCCACTCAACGCGAATACAGCCCCGAATCCAAGCGCCAGTTTGGCTGCACCGATAACCAGAGCCAGTCCTGCTCCGCCCGTTACCCCGGTTAACAATACCAGGCCGGCAACGACAGCAGAGGCAGCGGCAAACGCGACGGCGGCGACCAGCGCCCCAGCCACCGCACCAAGCAGCGCCCCCAGAAAGCTGCTGTGTTTGATAGCCTTGCCCGGTGAGGTCGGCGGCGAGCCGCTGCCGGGTGCCGGTAAATCAGGCGGTAACGTCGGTCGATTGCCCGCGTGCATCGCGCCCACCCGTGCAATACGGGAGAGGATTTCATCACGCATGGCGGCCAGCCTTATCCTCCGCTGTGGCAGGTTCAGCCGCATTAAACGTCTCAATCACGGCCAGCAGCTCCGCTTTACGGGCATCACTCAGCACCTCGGCAGCGGTAATGGTGAACGTCAGCAACAGGTTACCCCGCACCTGCATCACCACTACCTGATGCATTTTCCCTTCCGGTGACTGCCAGGTGTATTCCAGTGCGGGAGCGGGCACGCCTGCCAGCGTCAGTTCCCAGGACAGCACCTCGTTGTAACCCGTGAGATGGGTAGAAAACTGTTCCAGCGTTTTTTCATAAACCGTTTCCGCTGCCTGACCGGGTTCCGTCGGGGTGCGGTTCACCACCAGGTTAGTGGTTTCATCCGGCAGGACAAAAACGTGCAGGGATTCATCACGCCACTGCGCAGGAATAGCCAGCGTGCCTTCGTTCATCTGGTACATGTTCACGTGTCCTTGTTCTTGTTGTTCAGTTCAGGTCGATTTGCTGGCCATTGATGACAATGTGAGTGCCCTTGATGTTGATGACCCCGTCTGCACCGATACCAATAAAGCCCTTGTCCGTCGCTATCAGGATGCCCCCCTTCTGCGACTGGATGGCAATGTTGTTTTTCACCTGTAGGCTGTCGTGCGCCTCATCTTGTGCTTCCGTGTCACCAATGACCGTGCTGCGACCGCCGCTGATGGCGATGCCCTGTTGCCCCTGGATTTCGGTGGACTGGTCTTTCACCACCGACACCGCCTGATTACCGCCCACGCTTTCCTCATGGTCAGCCGTGATGGTGGTCTTACGGTTGTTCAGCACTACTGTGTTCATGTCTTTCTGAGCATGGATGAACACTTCTTCCTGCCCGGCCTGGTCTTCAAAGCGCAGTTCGTTGAACCCGGCCCCCTTGTGCGTTGAAGTGCGCAGTGAGGTGCGCGTCTTGTTGGCGGGCAGCGGGTACGGCGACGGATTGGTGGCGTGGAAGGTTCTGCCGGTGACAATCGGCTGGTCCGGGTCACCTTCGAGGAAGCTGACAATCACCTCGTGGCCGATACGCGGGATGGCTATCAGCCCGTACTGACCACCTGCCCAGCCCTGACTGACGCGTACCCAGCAGGAGCTCTGGTCGTCGCTGGCGCCGTAGCGATCCCACGGAAATTGCAGTTTGATGCGGCCGTATTCGTCACAGTAGATTTCTTCCCCCGCCGGGCCGACCACGGTGGCAATCTGCGGGCCATCGACCATCGGTTTGTACGGCAGGTCGGCGCGCCAGGTCGATTTGGCACTGATAACCTCAAAGCTGTTGCTGTAGGTGGTGGGTTCGCCGCCGCTTTCCTCTTCCAGCGCCTGCGGTTGCTGCCCGCTGTGGGTAATGGCAACCAGTTGCCAGCCACTATTCAGCGTCGGGTTAGGATGCTCCGTCAGGGTAAAACTGCTGCCCGGCATCAGCATCGCGGCATTCGATTCGCCAGAGCCGGTCATCGCTCCTGCTCTTAACGCATCCAGCCGGTAGCCGGTAAAGGCCTTGCCGCTTGGGTCCTGTTTGAAGCGGCCGGGGTAGTCGAAGTGCTGATAACTTTCGCGCTGGTGTTCTAGCTCGCTGCCCATCTTGCTGTGCAGCAGACCATAGGTGGGGGTTTTGAAGCTGTAATCCTTGAGCGCGACTTCGGCGGTACTGACGGCCTCGGCATAGCGGAAACGACGTACATAGTCGCCTTCGCTCAGGCCCTGTGTCGCAAGGTTGAAGAACAGTTCCGGGCCTTTGCTGAGTGCGCCTGCATCATCCGCAAAAACGACGCGGTGTTTACTCTCTTCAAACTCATGGAAGAAATACAGCCCTTCCTCTGCCGCCAGTCGGGTGACAAACGCCAAATCGCTTTCCCGATACTGCACGCAGTATTCGCGCGGGGCGTGGTCGTGACGCAGTGCAAAGGCATAATCGGTAATGCCGGACTCTTCCAGCAATGTACCGATAATCGCCTCCGGCTTTTGCGCCTGAAAAATACGGGCGTTGGTACGCAGCCCCAGCCGCCACAGCGCGGGACGTACTTCTGCCTGATAGCGGGTGCGACGAAAGCCGGTGTCGCCCTGGGCAAAGGCGCTGACCATGCCGCTGACCCGGCGCTTCAGTTCGCCTTCGTACCACACCAGCAGCTCACAGGGCTGGTCGAGTACTGCACCAAAGTCGATGCTGGGCAACGGGCTGGCCAGATTCAGCGACAGGGCAAACGGCTGGTTCAGTGCCTCGCTGAGCTGAAAATCCACCACGGCAAAGGTCGAGGCAGGCAGGGCGCCGACCGTTACCGTGAACTGTAATCCTGTACTGTTTGCCACGTTGATTCCCTCGCTTTGAACATCGTGTTGTCTGCACTCAGGTCTGGAGAATCAGACCTCAGGACAGTACACGCAGAAAACCCGGGACAAGCCCGGGTTGAATACAACAGGATTACGCTTCGACCGGCGCACGCCAGTCATCAGAACCGGAAGTGCCGGCAACGGTGTGTTCCCAGTCGATTTTGCGGTAAGCCAGCGACACTTCGATTAACTGGGTGTAGTCCAGTTTGGACGGGTCCTGACAGTGTGGCATCTGGCAGTTGATGTCCACGATGGTGGCGTCGGTCAGCACGGTAGAGAAGAAGTGCTCCTGCTTGCCTTCCACGGAGGTGCGATACCACTTCAGGGTCACAGTGGGCAGCATTTCACCGGTAGACAGCGCGTTATACAGCAGCGGAACGGCTTTGTTCAGCGCCACGGTGAACTTGAACGGTTTATGCACACGCTGGCCGGATGGCTGACCGGACTGCGGGTCGGTTGGTACGGTGACGACGTGTTTGAATTCCTGTACCAGCATTTCATCTTCGTGGCCCTGCACGTAGATGTTGCCGACGGAATCAGAGGTGAACGCCCCTGCGGTGATGTTGCCCTGGGTTTTCCCTTCGATGCTGATATAGCATGGAGTTGGCATAGTAATGCTCCTTGTTGTTGAACGGACTGTGTTGTTAAACGGATTGAATAACTTCACACTCCGTATAGCAATTCCCATGCCAATTTTTATCTAATTGTTTTTACTATGAATTTATTTAACTCAAATTTTTACTAAGCCAAATTTGAGCAAGAAGTTGCGCGGACTTCGCGAATCGTTTGCAAACATTGCGCAAAAAGTGATTTACACCAGAAAGTGAGCAAGAAGTTGCGCAGAATGTGCAGTTATGCTGAAAATTTGAGTTAGGGGCATGAGATGGCCGTCTATTTGAAAGGTATGAGCGATTAATGGAGAGAATATCCTCATAAATTTATCAATATAAAGCAGGGTAATAATCTCTCCAGTCACCAAAGCAGGCGAAGAAAACGTATTTCTCAATCATCGCCCAAAGGGTTGGCTGAGTCTTCAGATGGATGTTAGTCCATACCTGAACCTGTCTGTCGGTTTTATCTGCCAATGATGGCCATTCCCGGAAAGACAGGCCGTCAAGTAACTCGGATCAGCACAGCAGCGTCAGCATTTCCCGAATGCCGGGGTCGTTTTCCCGATCAAATAAACGCTGAAGGCTGTCACTCAATACCTCCAGATGCAGTCGGTCACATTCGCTGATCAGAATCCCGCTCAGCATAGGATACCGGCGAAGATGGCGGGTAGCCTTCGCTGGCAGAATGGCTTTGTTTCCAGCTCCAATGCGTGATACCCCTGATTGCTGCATTAGCCTCGCGGGAATAATCAGATGCGCTTTACGCCGGTCTGGCAGAGACACTGTCGTCAGACTCAACTGATGGAAGGTATGAATCTTTCTCGTGCAGATACCCCGATGGATGGCATGCGTTGTACTGTCATCAAGATGACTCTGGTACTTATCCAGCAATGTAGATAGCGTCGTGTGGTAATCCCCCCCAAAATCGGTAATGGGAAAATTATTCTATATTTATCAATAGATAACTTGTCAAAAAAGTACTGTTGCATCATCGGTGTATCGTCTGCTCTCCCCCACCTATCAGAAGGGGAGTTTATATATATAACTTTTAAAAATAATAAATTTTTGAAAGAAAAGACATTGCGATAGCTTCATATCATTGTTTTTGTTGGTAGTGCCTTCCGAGTGATAATTTTTATACAGACAGTCTAGTCTTTCCCAAAAAACGAACGTCAAAATATTTTTAACTGTGGTTGTCTGTTTTTTGTGATGGCGCATTACAGCCACAAAAATTGGATATTTTGAAGAAATTTACACCCCGATTGTGACCATTTTCTCATAAGCTAAAAAACATAACAGAGATGTGAATTTATAGAATTGTCGCATTTGTTGCTGAATTTATAATTAACTGACCCTATAACTTAACCTAAAAATTAAGTCAGTGAAAACTCCATCAAAGTGAGCGGAAAATGGAAAAGATAGAAAAATTACCTGTGTTAGTAGGACTGGGGCTATGTTTTGGTGTGTTAATGTGGCTAGCACCATACATCGGTATGGTCTCAGTACTACTGCCTGCGAAAGTGGCTGTTCTTGATCCTCAAAATAAAGCTTCAATTATTGCATTAAATGCGTCTATATCAATGGTGATTGCAACACTTTCCAATATTATCATCGGGGCTATGTCTGACTTGACTCGTTCAAGGTTTGGTCGAAGGACGCCATGGATAATTTTAGGGGCAATTGGGTCATTTATATCTATTTTTTGTATTCATTCTTCTACTAGCGTTTCTACACTTATCTTATCATGGGCAATATATCAGGTTTTTCTGAATGCTATTGTTGCTCCACTTATCGCGGTGATTTCGGATGCTGTTACGGATAAATACAGAGGGCGAATTTCTTCTTTTTATGCTGTAGGGATGGGGGCTGGTGGGTATATTGGTCAAATGATAGGAGCTAAATTCCTGATAAATTATGAAGTAGGAATTATAGTCATGGCCTGCATTACACTTGCTTCTGGGTTTGTATCTACATTGCTTATTCGCGAAAAATCTAATGTGCATATTGAAAGAAAAGAATTTTCTAAAGATATGCTAATCAGTAATTTTTCCATCCCTTTAAAAAATTGTCGGGACTACTATTTGGCCCTTTTTGGAAAGATGATGATTATCATTGCTAAATATATTCCTCAGGGGTTTATGCTTTATTTATTTACTGACTTTTTGCTGGTGTCGGATAAATCTGTTATTTCATCCTATATTTTAAAAATGTCGATGATTACGCTTATCTTAAGTATGGCACTTGCCGCAATTTCTGGATATGTGGCAGATAAAATCAAGCGTTTTAAAATACCTGTCGTTATTAGTTGTATTATCGTCGCTATCGGCTTGTTTATTCCTCAATATTTCGCGACACCAGATTCTTTAATTGTATACTCTGTATTCCTTGGCTTGGGAGTTGGAGTGTTTAACTCTGTTGATCAAGCGCTTAACGTAGAAGTTCTTCCGAATAAAGAAACGGCCGCTAAGGATATGGGTATTTTAAATTTATCCAATACTGGTGGGCAAATATTAGGCCCTGTCGCCGCTGCCGCAATAATCAACGCGTTCGGCTATCACTATCTCTTTATGCTGGCGGCTGTGTCAGCATTATTAGGAGGGGCAATAATTTTATTCATTCGCTCTGTGAAATGAATAAAAAACCTGGGTCATATATCAATTATATGACCCAGGGTAAAGTGAAACGATAATATTCTAGGTTATTTAAATTATTTTATAACTTAGATAATCAAAATCCGCATGGCAACCAATACGACTAAGATCACTACAGAATATGCCTATCATGGCTCCGGTAAAAAATCCTCTTCCTCCCACATAGTCATCTGACAATTTCCAGCTATCCAATTTCACATCAACTGATTGCCACGCTATACCATCAAAGGAATAACTATAGTGGTATTGTAGCCCGCTGATCGTTGCCCTAAAGTAGATATAAAGAGTATCGGCAGGTATTCTGATGGGATCATCCCATATATGATATACAGGAGTGTTATGATCAAACTGAACGAGGCGTATGATTTTACCGTGTGTTGAATCATAGCTTACGGAAATTTCGCTAAAGTTTTCTGTATTATAAAAGCAAGTCAGTCCTGCATTTTGCTGAAAATTAGTCGGCTCAAAAGCTAACTTGGTTTCACACTGAAAGTTGTCATGTTGCCACCTTCGTGCAACCAAAGACTGGGTGTGCATGGAAACAAGATAATCTTTTCCGTAAAGTCGGATAAAACTTTGTTGCGCAGTCAGACTGCCAATTTCATCTGAAAAGGGAATGCGTAAAGTCTGGTAATGATGTGACAGTGATTGACACGTAAAGTCATCGAATTGAAGTTCATCGCGTTCCCATTTAGTCTGTGTTAATTTGGGAGCGATAACTTCGACTGAGGGAACTTTCCCGCCTTCAACATAAGGCCATTCGTTTTGCCAGAATATTTTTACTATAGAAGTTTCTCTGCCTAAAGGACAGTATCCCCTGACACCACCAGTCAAAAGTGCAGAGTCTGGGAGGCGCATGGCCCGTGAGGACAGAAAGGCCATATACCATTCATCTTCACCGACCTTGACAAGTGACCCATGTCCGGCTTTTTGAATGGTTGCACGGGGATCACTCCAGGATGAAAGTATCGTTTCATCAGGGTGAAGTTCGTAGGGACCAAAAATATTACCAGATCTTGCTACTGTGACGGCATGCTCGTAACGTGTTCCTCCTTCCGCGGTTATTAAATAATAATTGCCGATATGATAAATATGTGGTGCCTCAGTGTATTTTAGCTCAGTGCCATAAAAAATAGGGATGATTTTTTCAGACATGCGCATTTCATCAATAAGCAATTCTTGAATCACAATAGTATTGAATGGATCTGCATTATTACGCTGTCCTCCAATTCGATAAGAAACGTATTTTTTACCATTTTCATCATGATAAAGGGAAGGATCAAAGCCGCCTACCGCTAGCTTGACTGGTTCACTCCAGGGACCCTCGATATTGTCTGCTGTGATAAGGTAAGTATCATAAATCTTCACCGGTGAAAATACAGATAGTGTATTTGTGTAGACAATCCAAAACTTATTATCATGCCACGTCATATCCGGAGCCCATACTCCCCCCGAGTTAGGGATGCCTTTCATATCAAGCTGAGACTTTCTGGTGGCAGCATGACCTACACATTGCCAGTTGACCAAATCTTTAGAATGGAAAAGTCTGATGCCTGGAAACCACTCAAAAGTCGAGGTGGCGATATAATAGTTATCGTCTTTTCTGCAAATACAGGGATCCGGATGAAAGCCTGGCAATATAGGGTTTAAAATGTTGGGCATATCTTCTCCTTGTTAGTAACACAGTATCTCTATAGTATCAAGCTAATAACCTTACTACCCGTAGAGTAATCCACAATTATGTTTTTTAATATATGATTAATGAAATTTGTTTTTTGAGAGGTAGTGTCTAATTACATATAACAAAAAGAACAAGGGCGAGATGTATGTTTAATATTTTTTTGAAAGAATAGTGTAAATAAATTATATATTCGACGTGCTTCAATTTGAATGCTCTTTGATTGTAGCTTAGCTACCAGAATCGCTTATCGGCCAACTACCAGTCGGTAAGATTCAGGTGGTTTCGTGTACCGACCTAATGAGTTGTAGTGGCACAGTAAATTTAGCCACCTGAATATGGGTGATATTTTTACCTCAACATAAAGCAGGTGACTTCATGAATAAGAAAACTAAGCGTACCTTCTCCCCCGAGTTCAGGCTGGATGTCATCGCGCTTGATGGCAGTAACATTCGAACTCTGAAAGCCGCTGCTGGGGCGGAAAAAACATCCCGATGAATTCGAGGACCATGGGCTGGGTGGCTCTCGCGGCGGCTTTGGCACCAAAATCCATCTGGCGACAGATGGCACAGGATTACCGCTGAGTTTTTGCCTGAAGCCACGCACAAAAGCCGTACTGGCGGATAAAGGGTATTCAGGGAGGGGGCGTTATTATTTGAAAGTAAAAGGAATTAATGCAGTTATTCCTTTTGGATTGAATGAAAAATCCCGTAAGGATGGACGCTGAAAACTGAATTTTCGGTTGTACAAAAAACGCAATGTCGTGGAGCGTTGTTTTGCGAGACTAAAAGAAAATCGCCGTATTGCTACACGCACAGAAAAAACGGCAAGAAACTACATTAGCATGCTAAAACTGGGGGGCAATCAGGTTATTTTTGAAGCAGTTGTTAAGTTAAGGGACACACCCCAATGATCATTATGCAGTGTCAATTTCTATATTGAGGGGATTTATTACGTAGCATCTTGTCTTGAAGGAGTCAGTCAGAGTTTTTTGCTAAAAAATTTGAAGCAGAGAGATAAATTTCATTTGGTTATTCTTTTATTTAAGTATAAGGAGGGATTTTTATAACGCCACTTCTTCCACTCCTCCTTGGTCTCTGAGTCTTTCCACGGCAGTTGACTCGCTTTACGACTAACGTGACAGAACGAGAGCGCTTTAGCATTCCTGGTGCTGCGATTATGCCTCCAGTCGGTGGTTGTTATTGACAAATGAGCCTATTCTGCGTATAAGAATCGCCTTTGAACCAATCCTATGGATGACTTGCATTTATGCGGTTGTCAGCGTAGTATTTGCCACGTTTTCGGACGCGGGGTGGAGCAGCTTGGTAGCTCGTCGGGCTCATAACCCGAAGGTCGTCGGTTCAAATCCGGCCCCCGCAACCACTTACTTCCAGTAAAGTGTTTTTTCAAATACGTTCTTCACTCAATTTCTATCTCTTTTTGCAGTGATTTTTGAAAAAATCCTTCACCGAAAGTTATGCCGTGCTGATTCGCGGTATTAGGGTCCAGTTGCATAAAGCCCCGATTTTTCGGGGTTTTTTGTTATTTGGCAACAAACAACTGGGCTATTAGGCCCTTTTTTTATGTCTTGGGGGTGGACTTGTCCACATTAGAGCAAAAATTAACAGAGATGATTTCAGCGCCCGTGGCCGCATTAGGCTACGAATTAGTTGGGATTGAGTTCATCCGTAGTCGCCAATCGACGCTGCGTATCTATATTGATAGTGAAGATGGGATCACTGTTGATGATTGTGCTGATGTCAGCCACCAGGTTAGCGCGGTATTGGATGTAGAAGACCCAATCACTGTTGCTTATAACCTGGAAGTTTCGTCTCCAGGGCTCGAACGTCCCTTATTCACAGCAGAACACTATCTGCATTTCATCGGTGAAGAGGTGACAGTGGTGCTGCGTATGGCAGTCCAGAATCGCCGTAAATGGTTGGGTGTGATCAACGCTGTTGACGGCGAAATGATCACCATAACAGTGGAAGGCAAAGATGAAGTATTCGCGCTGAGCAACATTCAGAAAGCGAATCTTGTACCCCACTTTTAAAGTTTGGATGAGGCAACTAGGATGAACAAAGAGATTCTGGCTGTTGTTGAAGCAGTTTCCAATGAGAAAGCCCTTCCGCGCGAGAAGATTTTTGAAGCGTTGGAAACCGCACTGGCGACAGCGACCAAGAAAAAATACGAACAGGAAATTGATGTTCGCGTCAGTATCGATCGCAAAACGGGCGATTTTGATACCTTCCGTCGTTGGTTAGTGGTGAATGAAGTCACTCAGCCAACTCGCGAAATTACGCTTGATGCCGCGCAGTTTGAAGATCCTTCTCTCGATGTTGGTGGCTACGTTGAAGATCAAATCGAATCCGTAACCTTTGACCGCATTACGACGCAAACGGCAAAACAAGTTATCGTACAGAAAGTTCGTGAAGCTGAACGTGCGATGGTTGTTGATCAGTTCCGTGAACAAGAAGGCGAGATTATCACCGGTGTCGTGAAGAAGGTGAACCGTGATAACATTTCGCTTGAAGTCAGACCAATGGATGGCTCTAACACCAGTGCGGAAGCCGTCATTGGCCGTGAAGACATGCTACCTCGCGAAAATTTCCGTCCTGGCGACCGTATTCGTGGCGTACTGTACTCTGTTCGTCCAGAAGCTCGCGGTGCTCAATTGTTTGTCAGCCGTTCCCGTCCGGAAATGCTGGTTGAACTCTTCCGCATTGAAGTGCCAGAAATCGGTGAAGAAGTTATCGAGATTAAGGCTGCGGCTCGCGATCCGGGTTCACGTGCGAAGATTGCCGTGAAGACGAATGACAAGCGCATCGATCCCGTTGGTGCTTGTGTTGGTATGCGTGGTGCACGTGTGCAGGCTGTTTCCAGTGAACTGGGCGGCGAGCGGATTGATATCATTCTGTGGGATGACAATCCTGCACAGTTTGTGATCAATGCCATGGCACCTGCTGATGTGGTATCGATCGTCGTTGATGAAGATACCTGCACGATGGATATTGCCGTTGAATCGAGTAATTTGGCTCAGGCGATTGGTCGCAACGGGCAGAATGTCCGTCTGGCTTCCCAACTGTTGAAACAGCATCGTTCAGACGATCGTTGGGAACTGAACGTGATGACAGTGGAAGATCTTCAAGCCAAGCATCAGGCTGAAGCACATGCTGCAATCGACGTTTTTACCAAGCATCTTGATATTGATGAAGAGTTTGCCACTGTGCTGGTTGAAGAGGGTTTCTCTTCACTTGAAGAACTGGCCTACGTGCCAATCAAGGAGCTGTTGGCTATTGAAGGCCTTGATGAAGAAACCGTTGAAGCATTGCGCGAGCGTGCTAAAGCTGCATTAACAACGCTGGCACTGGCGCATGAAGAAAGCCTTGGTGATGGTCAACCTGCTGAAGACTTGCTTAGCTTGCCTGGGCTGTCGCGTGAGTTGGCGTTCAAACTTGCTGCGATCGGTGTTTGTACGCTGGAAGATCTTGCTGAACAGGGTGTCGACGACCTGACAGATATTGAAGAGCTCAATGATGAGCAAGCGGGCGAATTGATTATGGCCGCGCGTAATATCTGTTGGTTTGGCGACGACAACGAATAACGAACTGTAGCAGGAAAGGAACAGCATGACAGATGTAACCGTAAAATCGCTGGCCGCAGAGATTCAAACTCCGGTGGACCGCCTGGTACAGCAGTTTGCTGATGCGGGAATGACCAAGTCTGAATCGGACTCTGTGACCCAGCATGAAAAAGAAACGTTATTAGCGCATCTGAACCGCGACCGCGGTAATGCGCCGAGCAAATTAACGCTGCAACGTAAAACGCGTAGCACGTTAAATGTCCCTAGCACCGGCGGTAAAAGCAAGTCGGTGCAGATCGAAGTCCGCAAGACACGCACTTATGTAAAACGCGATCCGATTGATGCCCAACGGGCTGAAGAGGAAGAGCAGGCACGGCGTGAAGCGGAAGAACAGGCACAACGTGCCGCTGAAGAGCAGGCTAAACGCGAGGCCGATCTGCGCGAAGCTGCTGAGAAAGCGAAGCGTGCTGCCGACGAGCAAGCCAAACGTGAAGCCGCTGAAAAAGCTAAGCGTGATGTAGCGGAAAAAGAAAAAGTGACGAACCAACAAAACGAAAATATGACCAAGCCGGCTCAATCTGAGAAAGCGAAACGTGAAGCGGAAGCTGCCGAACTTAAGCGTAAAGCAGAAGAAACTGCGCGTCTTAAAGTTGAAGAGGAAGCGCGTCGCATTGCTGAAGAAGCTCGCCGCATGGCTGAAGAAAATGCCGGACGTTGGGAAGCGGAAAGCGCTAAACCTGAAGAATCTGCTGATTATCATGTGACAACGTCTCATCATGCGCGTGAAGCGGAAGATGAAAACGACCGTCAGGTTGAAGGTGAGCGCCGTACCCGTACTCGCGCTGCCAAAGTGACCAAGCAGAAGAAAGGTAATCGTCAGTCTGAGTCCAAGGCTGACCGTGAAGAAGCGCGTGCTGTTACCCGTGGCGGTAAAGGTAAGCGTAAGCCAAGTACACTGCAGCAGAGCTTCAATAAGCCTGCTCAGGCGGTTAACCGTGATGTGGTAATCGGTGAAACGGTTACTGTTGCTGAACTGGCTAACAAGATGGCAGTTAAAGGTTCTCAGGTCATCAAAACGATGATGAAACTGGGCGCAATGGCAACCATCAACCAGGTCATCGACCAGGAAACCGCGCAACTGGTTGCGGAAGAGATGGGTCATAAAGTCATCCTGCGTCGTGAGAACGAGCTAGAAGAAGCGGTAATGAGCGACCGTGATATGGGTGTTGCGGCAGAATCCCGCGCGCCGGTCGTGACCATCATGGGTCATGTTGACCACGGTAAAACCTCTCTGCTTGACTATATCCGTTCAACCAAGGTAGCCGCAGGCGAAGCGGGTGGCATTACTCAGCACATCGGTGCTTACCACGTTGAAACCGACAACGGTATGATTACGTTCCTGGATACACCGGGACACGCCGCGTTTACCGCAATGCGTGCTCGTGGTGCTCAGGCTACGGATATCGTGGTACTGGTTGTGGCGGCAGATGATGGCGTGATGCCTCAGACAATCGAAGCTATCCAGCACGCGAAAGCCGCTAAGGTTCCGGTCGTTGTCGCCGTAAACAAAATTGATAAACCTGATGCCGACCCAGATCGTGTGAAAACTGAGCTGTCTCAGTACGGGATTATGCCAGAAGAGTGGGGCGGTGAATCTCAGTTCGTCCACGTATCAGCTAAAGCGGGTACGGGTATCGACGAACTGCTGGATGCGATTCTGTTGCAAGCCGAAGTTCTGGAACTTAAAGCGGTCCGTAGCGGCATGGCAAACGGTGTAGTGATCGAATCCTTCTTGGATAAAGGTCGTGGCCCGGTTGCAACCGTACTGGTTCGTGAAGGTACGTTGAATAAAGGCGACATCGTTCTGTGCGGCTTTGAATATGGCCGAGTTCGTGCGATGCGTGATGAGTTAGGCCGTGAAATTGCGTCAGCGGGTCCTTCTATTCCTGTAGAAATTCTCGGTATGTCCGGTGTGCCTGCCGCAGGTGACGAAGCTACGGTTGTTCGTGACGAAAAGAAAGCGCGTGAAGTTGCCTTGTATCGTCAGGGTAAATTCCGCGAAGTCAAACTGGCTCGTCAGCAGAAATCTAAACTGGAAAACATGTTTGCGAACATGACTGAAGGTGAAGTTTCTGAACTGAACATCGTTCTGAAATCTGACGTACAGGGTTCTTGTGAAGCGATTTCCGATTCACTGCAAAAACTGTCTACTGACGAAGTGAAAGTGAAGATTGTCGGTTCCGGTGTGGGCGGTATCACAGAAACGGACGCCACGCTGGCAGCGGCATCGAATGCGATTATCCTTGGCTTTAACGTGCGTGCAGATGCATCAGCTCGCCGCGTAGTTGAAGCAGAAAGTCTGGATCTGCGTTATTACTCCGTCATCTATGATTTGATTGACGAAGTGAAACAAGCGATGAGCGGTATGCTGGCGCCGGAATACAAGCAAGAGATCATCGGTCTGGCCGAAGTGCGTGACGTCTTTAAATCACCGAAATTTGGCGCTATCGCTGGCTGTATGGTGACGGAAGGTATCGTTAAGCGTCACAACAAAATCCGTGTACTGCGTGACAACGTGGTTATCTATGAAGGCGAACTGGAATCTCTGCGCCGCTTCAAAGATGACGTTAACGAAGTCCGTAACGGCATGGAATGTGGTATCGGCGTGAAGAACTACAACGACGTTCGCCCAGGCGATATGATCGAAGTCTTTGAAACGATTGAGATCAAACGTACGATCGCCTAATTCGTTTCAGCGACGACGTAAGTAATTTGTAAGGGGGGCCTAGTGCCCCCCGATTTTTACTGGAGGATTTATCATGGCAAAAGAATTCAGCCGCACCCAGCGCGTTGCGCAGGAAATGCAAAAAGAAATCGCCATTATCATTCAACGTGAAGTGAAAGATCCGCGTATCGGTATGGCGACCGTCTCCGGTGTAGAAGTGTCTCGCGATCTGGCGTATGCCAAGGTTTTTGTGACCTTCCTGAATGATAATGAGCCAGAGCAAGTTAAAATAGCGGTGAAAGCACTGCAAGATGCGTCTGGCTTCATCCGTATGATGATTGGCAAGGCAATGCGCCTGCGTGTTGTTCCTGAATTGACCTTCTCCTATGACAACTCATTGGTTGAAGGGATGAGAATGTCTAATCTGGTGACCAATGTGGTCCGAAATGATACGGAACGTCGTTCTGTTACGGGCGAAGACCAGGAGGATTAATGAGCCGTCCTCGTCGCCGTGGCCGTGATGTACACGGCGTATTGTTATTAGATAAACCGCAGGGCGTGTCGTCTAATGATGTGCTGCAGAAAGTAAAACGGATTTTCAACGCTAACCGAGCGGGCCATACGGGGGCGTTGGACCCATTAGCAACCGGTATGCTGCCGATTTGTCTTGGGGAAGCGACGAAATTTTCCCAGTATCTGCTGGATTCTGATAAACGCTACCGTGTTATTGCTCGCCTTGGGCAACGGACCGACACCTCTGATGCCGACGGCAACGTGATTGAAGAACGTGCGATTGGTTTTTCTGCTACCGATCTGGAGCAGGCGCTGGAGGGCTTTCGTGGCACCACGCAGCAAGTTCCATCCATGTACTCGGCGCTGAAGTATCAGGGACGTAAGCTATATGAGTATGCGCGTCAGGGGCTGACGGTTCCGCGTGAAGCGCGTGAAATCACCGTTTACGAACTTCAGTTTATTCGCTGGGAAGGTGATGAACTGGAGCTGGAGATTCATTGCTCGAAAGGCACGTACATCCGTACCATTATTGACGATCTGGGTGAAAAGCTAGGCTGTGGCGCACATGTGATTTACCTGCGTCGTTTACAGGTTGCCACGTACCCTACCGAAAGAATGGTGACGCTGGAGCAGCTAGCGGCTTTGGCCGAGCAGGCTCAGACGCAAGAACACGCACTTTCTCTGACTCTCGATCCGCTACTTATGCCGATGGAAAGCCCGGTCATTGATTTCCCTGAAGTGAATTTGCCGTCCGTTGTTGCAGGTTATTTGAAGCTGGGACAAGCGGTTCAGGCAGCGAATGCACCGTTGAACGGTATGGTGAGAATCACCGAGGGCGACACGCACAAATTTATCGGAATGGGTGAAATTGACGACGATGGTCGCGTTGCGCCACGGCGTTTGGTTGTTGAGTTTCCAGTGTAAACCCGCCCGTTGCTGCCTTGCTATCACAGAACGCTGAGGGTAGAATAGCGCGGCTTGACTATTGGGTGGCTGAATTAGAGATCGGCGCCTGTTTTTTTATCTATAATGTTTGGAGTATTACAATGTCTCTAAGTGTTGAAGCTAAAGCTAAAATCGTAGCAGACTTCGGTCGTGGCACTAACGATAGTGGTTCTACTGAAGTTCAGGTTGCTTTGCTGACTGCGCAGATCAACCATCTGCAAGGCCACTTTTCTGAGCACAAAAAAGATCACCACAGCCGTCGTGGTCTGCTGCGTATGGTTTCTCAGCGTCGTAAGCTGCTGGACTACCTGAAGCGTAAAGATGTAGCACGTTACACCAGTCTGATCGAGCGTCTGGGTCTGCGTCGCTAAGTCTTCTGAGTTTCAGTGGGAAGGGGCCTCTTTTGGCCCCTTTCTTCTAGGAAGCATTAGCAAAACAGAGTAGTGTATTGTTGTTAAATATGATCTTTCATTACAGAGGTTCGCGCGGCTAATGAGAGGCTTTATCTGCATAAGCAAGATAAGGGTTGTCATTAGTCGTGAGGATGTAGTGTAAAGGTCGGGAGTTCATTGGTGCGTTTATCTAGAATACGTGTAACGCGCCCCAGCTAAGGATATTATTTTGCTGAATCCGATCGTTCGTAAGTTTCAATATGGTCAGCATACCGTCACGTTAGAGACCGGTATGATGGCACGCCAGGCTACCGCCGCAGTAATGGTAAGCATGGATGACACCGCGGTATTTGTTACCGTTGTCGGCGCTAAAAACGCTAAACCCGGCCAAAGTTTCTTCCCGTTGACGGTTAACTACCAAGAGCGTACCTACGCTGCTGGACGTTTCCCTGGTGGTTTCTTCCGCCGTGAAGGTCGCCCAAGTGAAGGCGAAACGCTAATTTCTCGTCTGATTGACCGTCCGATTCGCCCTCTGTTCCCAGAAGGCTTCCTGAATGAAGTTCAGGTGATTGCGACTGTCGTTTCCGTTAACCCACAGGTTAACCCTGACATCGTTGCCATGATTGGTGCCTCTGCGGCACTGAGCCTGTCCGGTATCCCGTTCAGCGGCCCTATCGGTGCGGCGCGCGTCGGCTACCTGAACGACCAGTATGTCCTGAATCCAACCACAGATGAGCTGAAAGAAAGCCGTTTAGATCTGGTTGTTGCAGGTACGCAAGGCGCGGTTCTGATGGTGGAATCTGAAGCTGAAGTACTCAGTGAAGATCAGATGCTGGGTGCGGTAGTGTTTGGTCATGACCAACAGCAGATCGTGATCGAAAACATTAATTCTCTGGTTGCTGAAGCTGGCAAACCGAAGTGGGAATGGCATGCGCCAGAAGTTAATGTTTCTTTAGAGCAGCGCGTACAGGCTCTGTCTGAAGCACGTTTAGGTGACGCTTACCGCATTACCGAAAAACAAGAGCGCTATGCACAAGTTAATGTCATCAAAGCTGATGTTGTTGCTGCGCTGCAAGCGGAAGATGAAACGCTGAATGCGGGTGAGATCCAGGAAATCCTGGGCAACATTGAAAAAAATGTTGTGCGTAGCCGCGTACTGGCTGGCGAACCGCGTATCGATGGCCGTGAAAAAGACATGATTCGTGGTCTGGATGTACGTACTGGCGTACTGCCGCGTACCCACGGTTCCGCGCTGTTCACCCGTGGTGAAACGCAGGCTCTAGTCACTGCAACATTGGGTACTGAGCGTGACGCGCAGACTATCGATGAACTGACTGGTGAACGTACCGATCGCTTCCTGCTGCACTATAACTTCCCTCCGTACTCTGTCGGTGAAACCGGTATGGTTGGCTCGCCTAAGCGTCGTGAAATTGGTCACGGACGTTTGGCCAAGCGCGGCGTACTGGCAGTTATGCCGAAGGCGAACGAGTTCCCGTACACCGTACGTGTGGTATCTGAAATCACAGAATCTAACGGTTCTTCTTCCATGGCGTCTGTCTGCGGTGCTTCTCTGGCATTGATGGATGCTGGTGTACCGATCAAATCAGCTGTTGCGGGTATCGCGATGGGTCTGGTGAAGGAAGGCGACAACTTTGTTGTTCTGTCCGACATCCTAGGTGACGAAGACCACCTGGGTGATATGGACTTCAAAGTTGCTGGTAGCCGTGAAGGTATCACCGCGCTGCAAATGGATATCAAGATCGAAGGGATTACCCGTGAGATCATGCAGGTTGCTTTGAATCAAGCCAAAGGTGCGCGTTTGCACATTCTGGGTGTGATGGAGCAGGCAATCAGCACGCCGCGTGGCGATATCTCCGAATTCGCACCGCGTATTCATACCATCAAAATCAGCACCGATAAGATCAAAGATGTGATCGGTAAAGGTGGTTCAGTGATCCGTGCTCTGACCGAAGAAACAGGCACGACGATCGAAATCGAAGACGATGGTACAGTGAAGATCGCTTCAACTGACGGCGAAAAAGCAAAACATGCGATTCGTCGTATTGAAGAAATCACTGCCGAGATCGAAGTTGGCCGCGTGTATCAGGGTAAAGTTACCCGTATCGTTGATTTTGGTGCTTTCGTCGCTATTGGCGGCGGTAAAGAAGGCCTGGTGCATATTTCTCAGATCGCCGACAAGCGTGTAGAGAAAGTGACTGACTACCTGCAAATGGGGCAGGAAGTGCCAGTCAAGGTTCTGGAAGTTGATCGTCAGGGCCGCGTGCGCTTGAGCATCAAAGAAGCCAATGCGCCAACTCAGGAAGCGGCAGCCCCGTCTTCTGAGGAATAACGACTGTTAGAAAACAGTCCTATGGCACCTTGCCTGATTATGGCAAGGTGTTGCGTATATCGTAAGGGCATGGATGTCCTTGCGTTGAGCAGTCCGGGACAGGATGTTCATCCAATGTTTGTCTTCGGGAGTGGGAAATGAAGCCTTTCTTGCGCTGGTGTTATGTTGCAACAGCACTCATGCTGGCAGGATGCAGCAACACGGATTGGCGTAAAGACGCAGTATTGGCGATTCCGTTACAGCCGACTTTGCAGCAGGAAGTGATTCTGGCACGCATGGAACAAATCCTTGCAAGCCGGGCATTAACCGATGATGAGCGAGCACAGCTATTATATGAGCGCGGAGTGCTGTATGATAGCCTCGGGTTACGGGCATTGGCGCGGAATGATTTTTCACAAGCGCTGACGATCCGCCCTGATATTCCAGAAGTTTTTAACTATTTGGGTATCTATTTAACGCAGGCAGGCAATTTTGATGCTGCCTATGAAGCGTTTGATTCTGTACTAGAGCTTGATCCAACTTACAATTACGCGCGTTTAAACCGTGGCATCGCTTTGTATTATGGCGGTCGCTATCTGTTAGCGCAGGATGATCTGCTGGCGTTTTATCGAGACGATCCGAATGATCCTTTCCGTTCGTTATGGCTGTATCTTGTGGAGCGAGAAATCAATCCAGAGACGGCCAAAATTGCGTTGAAGAAACGCTATGACGACGCCAAGAAAGGGCCTTGGGGATGGAATATTGTCGAATTCTACCTGGGCAGTATTAGTGAAAAAACACTGATGCAGCGTTTACAGGAAGAAGCTACGGATAACACTTCGCTCGCTGAGCATCTCAGTGAAACTGACTTCTATTTAGGTAAGCACTACCTAAGTCTGGGGGACAAGAACACCGCTTTGGCGCTGTTCAAGCTGACGGTTGCTAACAACGTCCATAACTTTGTTGAGCACCGCTATGCATTGTTGGAATTGGCGCTATTAGGCCAAGAGCAAGACGACCTATCAGGATCGGACCAGCAATAGCTGACGAACACGTAATCAGCCTGAAAAACTTCGGTTATCACCTTCACGGGTGAGGGCTTTTTTGTTCGCTTTTTAATCCAATTTGAGCCGGTTCACACTTTTCAATGAAAATGACTGAAAATTTTCACGACGAGTTATGTAGACTGGCCGCCATGTTTAATGAGGCACGTGTACATGACTGATTTATTTACTTCTTTTTCCGATTTGGGGCTGTCTGCTCCTATTATTAATGCCCTGACCGATCTGGGCTATGAAAAACCATCGCCGATTCAGGCTGAATGTATTCCTCACTTGCTGAACGGTCGTGATGTGCTGGGTATGGCACAGACCGGTAGCGGTAAAACTGCGGCTTTTGCTCTGCCATTACTCAATAATTTAAAACCTGAGTTAAAAGCACCGCAGATGCTGGTGCTGGCTCCAACCCGCGAGTTAGCTGTTCAGGTTGCTGAAGCCTGTAATGATTTTGCCAAGCATATGCACGGCGTTAATGTTGTTGCCCTGTACGGCGGCCAGCGTTATGACGTTCAACTGCGCGCTTTGCGTGGGGGAGCACAGATCGTTGTGGGTACTCCTGGTCGTCTGCTGGACCACCTTAAACGCGGTACGCTGGATCTGTCCAACCTGAGTGGTTTGGTGCTGGATGAAGCGGATGAAATGCTGCGTATGGGCTTCATCGAAGATGTTGAAAACATCATGGCTCAGATCCCTGCTGAACATCAGACTGCGCTGTTCTCTGCAACCATGCCGGAAGCGATTCGCCGCATTACGCGTCGTTTCATGAAAGATCCGCAGGAAGTTCGCATTCAATCAAGCGTGACTACGCGTCCAGACATCAGCCAGAGCTACTGGACGGTGCAGGGTATGCGTAAAAATGAAGCGTTGGTGCGTTTCCTGGAAGCGGAAGATTTTGATGCGGCGATTATTTTCGTTCGTACCAAGAATGCGACGCTGGAAGTGGCCGAAGCCTTGGAGCGTAGCGGTTA
The DNA here is from genome assembly GCF_037076465.1 of Pectobacterium araliae. NCBI lineage: Bacteria > Pseudomonadati > Pseudomonadota > Gammaproteobacteria > Enterobacterales > Pectobacteriaceae > Pectobacterium > Pectobacterium araliae. The sequence goes on from NZ_AP028908.1 coordinate 711,653, forward strand.
CAACAGCGCCGCGCTGAATGGTGACATGAATCAGGCGTTGCGTGAGCAAACGTTGGAGCGTCTGAAAGATGGCCGTCTTGATATCCTGATCGCAACCGACGTTGCGGCGCGTGGTCTGGACGTTGAGCGTATCAGCCTGGTAGTGAACTACGATATCCCGATGGATTCCGAGTCTTACGTTCACCGTATTGGCCGTACCGGTCGTGCAGGTCGTGCGGGCCGTGCTCTGCTGTTCGTCGAAAACCGTGAACGTCGCCTGCTGCGCAACGTTGAGCGCACAATGAAGCTGACAATTCCAGAAGTGGAATTGCCAAATGCAGAATTGCTGGGTCAACGCCGTCTGGCTAAATTTGCAGCTAAAGTACAGCAACAGCTGGAAAGCAGCGATCTGGACATGTACCGCGCACTGTTGACGAAACTGCAACCGCAGGAAGAGTTGGACATCGAAACACTGGCTGCCGCGTTGCTGAAAATGGCACAGGGCGAACGTCCTCTGATTCTGCCGCCAGATCCGGCATTTCGCCCTCGTCGTGAATTCCGCGATCGTGATGAGTCTCGTGGTGATTCACGTGGCGATCGTCGCCGCGATCCGCGTGATTCCCGTGAACCGCGTGAAGGTGATCGTCCGCAGCGTCGTGAGCGTCGCGATGCGGGTGAGATGGAGCTGTATCGTATCGAAGTGGGTCGTGATGACGGTGTTGAAGTTCGCCATATTGTTGGTGCTATCGCCAACGAAGGGGATATCAGCAGCCGTTACATCGGTAACATTAAGCTGTTCGGGTCACACTCAACGATCGAACTGCCGAAAGGTATGCCGGGCGATCTGTTATCACATTTCACCCGCACGCGTATTCTGAACAAACCAATGAATATGCAATTGCTGGGTGATGCAGTCGCTCAGCCAGAACGTCGTGGCGGCGGCCGGCCTGGTGGCGAACGTCGTGATGGCGCAGCGCCACGTCGTTCTTTCGGCGGTGGTGAACGCCGTGAAGGTAACGCTAACGGCGGTGAGCGTCGCGAACGTTCTTTCAATCGTGATGCCGCTGCACCGCGTGCTCCACGTCGTCGCCCTGCTGACGCGTAACAATATTACAACAGAAAATAAAGTATCTTTGCAGAGATATGTAGTGTGTTGATTTTTTCTGTTATAAAAAACCCGCTTCGGCGGGTTTTTTCAAAATAAAAAACGATTTCTCTTTAAATTTTCTTTAGTTACTCAGATCTATTACAGATTAATCGTTGCTTAATGACAGTCACTGTACCTACAGGAAGTTAGTCATGAAGGTTTTCATGATCTTTCTGAATAATTAATGATTTTATTTTTTATTAAATTATGAATCGGGAATGAAATAAATGGCTGAGTTATTTAAAGAAAAATCCTTTAGCTGGTACTCTCTCGTTTTATTGTTATTATTTTTATGGTTTTTTTCCTGTGCACTGCAATTGTGGATTGTATTAAGTGGGCACAGTGGCACAACAGGGTTACGTGACTCCTTGATTTACAGTTTTTTTTGGTTGATTCCCTTACTTTCATTCCCTCGCTACACACATAAAATTACTGCGATTTTAGGGGGCGTATTGTGGATACCTTCAGCAATTGCGATTTGTTATTACTCAATCTATAAACAGGAGTTTTCACAAAGTGTTTTGTTCGTTATGTTTGAATCAAATACGACAGAAGCAACAGAGTATTTGAGTCAATATTTCAGCTTTAAAATTATTTTCGTCCTATTTGTCTATACCTCGATTGTTTTTTTTCTATGGAGAAAATTACGCCCTGTTTATGTCACGACAACGGTTAAAATAGTAACATCATTACTGATTTTTTCTGTATTGTTTGCTGTTCCTGCATATAAAAAATTAGTGAATCAGAAAATCTCTCTTGAGAATACGGCAGGTTATATCGCGGGTCGAATGGCGACCACCTCTCCTTGGCAATTCCTATCCAGTTATATTGAGTATCGGCAACAATTATCAAGTATGACGGATATGCTACAGCAGAATGCGGCACTTCCCCCTTTGGAGAATCTGAAAGATATTAATGGTGAGATGCCGCGTACCTTGGTTTTGGTTATTGGTGAGTCAACCACAAGTAGTCGTATGAGTCTTTACGGTTACTCTCGCCCAACAACACCTCGTTTAGATGCATTGCATAAATCTGACCCGAACTTAATTATATTCAACGATGTTGTAACATCTCGCCCTTATACTATTGAAATTTTGCAACAATCCTTGACGTTTGCCGATGAGCAGAAACCTGATTTATATCTGAGCAAGCCATCAATGATGAATATGATGAAACAAGCAGGATATAAAACGTTTTGGATTACCAATCAGCAGACAATGACGAAACGTAATACCATGCTTACGGTATTTTCGCAGCAAACAGACAAGCAGTTTTACTTGAATAATCAACGTACACAAAGCGTAAGACAATATGATGAGGTCATATTACCTCCGTTTGAGGAAGTGCTTGCGGATCCTGCTTCGAAGAAATTTATTGTAGTTCATTTGTTGGGAACACATATGAATTACAAATATCGTTATCCAGATGATTTTGACAAATTTAATGGTCGTGATGGCACGCCAGCAGGCTTGACTGAGCAGGAAGTAGAAATTTATAACCATTATGATAACGCTGAATTATATAATGATTATATTGTCGATAGTCTGATAAAAATATTTGAGAAAAGTAAACCTAATGGTTTTCTGGTTTATTTTTCGGATCATGGTGAAGACGTGTATGAAACGCCCCCTCATAATGTATTAGGGCGTAATGAAGCGGCGCCAACACGTGCAATGTACACGATTCCATTTATTGTCTGGATGTCACCTGAGTGGCGTGAAAATCATACGATTAACTATGCTCAATATGTCAATCGGAAATATACCAATGCGCACCTCATCCACACATGGTCTGATCTAGCAGGACTAAGCTATAACTTTTTTGAGCCAACAAAAAGCTTGGTAAACCCAGATTTTATAGAAACAGAACGCTGGATCGGCAACCCTTATGATAAGAAAGGGCTGCGAACGTTTGATAATCTGCCTATGAGCGTAGACGGAAAATAGACACATGATGGATAGAGAGTACCGGGTGTTTTCCCCGATGCTCTCTGTTGTGTATGCAGGTATCACTCGTGTTACAGCGTCTGTCGTACCTCCATCGCGATTTCAAACGATCGCAGCCGTGCCTGATGGTCAAAGATTTGACCATTAATCATCACTTCATCCGCCTGTGTTTCACGCAAAAGACTCTGTAATCCATGACGTACCGTTGCGCTATCGCCAACAATCGATAGCCGCAGTGCCTGCTCCGCACCAAACTGTTCAACGGGAGATCCAACCGTGTTGATGTTTTCTACCGGAGCGGGCAGAGGGCCCGGTGTGCCACGGCGCAGGTTGATAAACTGTTGCTGCATTGAGGTGAAGAGGAAGCGCGCATCCCGATCGCTATCGGCTGCAACCACATTGACGCAAACCATCGCGTAGGGCTTGGCGTGGGTAGCGGAAGGGACAAAGTTCTCACGGTAGAGGCGGAAGGCTTCCAGCAACATATCGGGTGCGAAATGGGCGGCAAAGGCGAAGGGTAAACCCAGTCTCGCCGCTAACTGTGCGCTGTACAGACTTGATCCCAATAGCCAGATCGGAACGTGTAGACCTTGTCCGGGGACGGCCTGAACAGCCAGGCCCGGTTGCGCATCGGCGAAGTAGCGCTGAAGTTCCTGCACATCTCGTGGGAAATCTTCGATATCGGCATTAAGGTGACGGCGCAGTGCCATCATGGTGCGTTGATCGGTGCCGGGTGCGCGACCTAGTCCCAAATCGATACGGCCTGGATAAAGTGATTCCAGCGTCCCGAACTGTTCGGCGATGACGAGCGGTGAGTGGTTAGGCAGCATTACACCGCCGGAACCAAGACGGATACGTTGTGTACCTGAGGCAAGATAGCCGAGCAGTACCGATGTCGCCGCGCTGGCGATACCGGTCATGCTGTGGTGTTCCGCCAGCCAATAACGGTGATAGCCCCATTTTTCTGTATGTTGCGCCAGCTCCAGCGAGCGATGGAAGGCGTCACGTGCCGTCGCGCCTTGCGGAATCGGTGCAAGGTCGAGGACGGAAAACACAGCAGATTGCGAAGGTGTGGACATAATATGGCTCACTTTGTTTGTTCACTGACTCCACTCGTTTGGTGGATGCTAACGCCGTCAGTCAATGATGAAAGTCAGAGCAGTATGAGGGAATGTCGCAGCACCGCGTAGTTGAAAGGTGCGATTGAGGGAAAAGGGCGGCTGGCCGCCCTGATAGGAAGTGAGTTATTGAACGAGTTCAAGACCGGCGACGCGGCGCCAGTAGCCGTTGCAATCTGCCTGATTTTCCAGCCTTAATGGCGCATTGCCTTGTTCGTTGGCGCGGAATTGATCCAGTATCGCCAGCGTGCTGATATCGTTCGGGGATAGCCGGACGATATCGACCAGATCCTGCATTGATGTCAGCTCGTTGCCGAGATTGTAGCAATAGCCACTTTGTGTCTGGATGCCGTTGAGGACAAACACCTGCTGGTTTTCCTGCGACAGCATTTTCCTGCCTTGCGGATAGCTGAGGCAGCAGGTTTCACATTCATCCTTCGGCCGATCTTCTGAACGGGCGGTAAAACAGCGGGCGGAATAGGCTAACGGTAGATGGCCGTAGCTGAGCACTTCCACTTCGAATTGATGGCGAAAGCCAAGCTCTTCGCATTGGTTCAGCAAGCTTTGCAGCCAGTCACGGGAAAGCTCGACTGGCATACACCAGCGCACCATGCCTTGTTTGTGCAGAACCCGCAGTGTGTACGCGTTGTAGCAGTTGAGCGCGTGTCCGGCGACAAACGGCAGGTTACGTTCGGCGGCGATATTAACCGCGCCCAGATCGTTGGCTTCCAGTAAGAACTCGCCGTTCTCCACATAGCGTTTTAGCTCCGTGAGTTCAGACGGCGCTTGTAACAACGCGAGTGTAGAGATCACCACCTGCTTACCGCTGTTGGCGACCTCGCGGGCAACGTTGAACCAGTCTGCTACCTTCATCAAACGGCGTTTGCTGCACACCGTTTCACCGAGATAAACGATATCGGCGCTGCTGTTCGCCGCAGCCTGATAAAACGCCTCAACATCTTCTTTCGGCCAATAGTAGAGGATATTCCCTAATGCGTATTTCATGTGTTCTCCTGCTACTGCCATTTACGGTGATACGCGCCGAGCGTGGTCTGCGTGCCTTCTGCCACTGCGCCTAACGCATCCATCCAAGCCTGAGTGGGAACGAATGTCTCAGGATTAGCACGGCAGCGATCGATAGCCTGTCGCCACACTTGTGTAATCTGGCTGACGTAGGCTGGGCTGCGTTGGCGGCCCTCTATCTTCACGGAGGCAATATTGGCAGCCATCAATTCAGGCAGAAGCTCTAGCGTGTTCAGGCTGGTTGGCTCTTCCAACGCATGGTAGCGCTGCCCATCGACCAAATAGCGGCCCTTACATAATGTGGGGTAACCCGCGTTTTCATCGTCCTGGTAGCGGTCGATGAGGATATTGTTCAGGCGTGACTCCATGCCGTTTTCCGTCTGTTGCCAGCGTACAAATCGCGCGGGCGAGCAGGCACCTACGGTATTCGGTGATTCACCCGTCAGATAAGAAGAGAGATAGCAGCGGCCTTCCGCCATGATGCACAAGCTACCAAAGGCAAATACTTCGAGCGGCACCGGGCTGGTGCGGGCGATTTGCTTCACCTGGTGAATAGACAGCACGCGCGGCAGCACGATGCGTGCGACATCGAAATGGCGATGATAGAAACGGATCGCTTCGGTGTTTGTCGCGGAAGCCTGAACTGACACATGACGCTCGATGTTGGGATAGCGCTCGGCGGCATATTCCAACATGGCGAGATCGGCGAGGATCAACACATCGGCACCGATCTGCGCGGCCATATCCACGGCGCGCTGCCAGCGTTGATAGCCATCTGGGTGAGCAAACGTATTGATGGCGATGTGCAGTTTACGCCGATGGCGATGCACGTACTCGCGCGCTTCCTGTAGTTTCTTATCGGTAAAGTTCAGGCCGGCAAAATGACGTGCGTTGGTGTCATCTTTCAGTCCGATATAGACCGCATCTGCGCCATTATCGATGGCAGCTTTCAGTGCGGGCAGGTTACCAGCGGGGCAAAGCAATTCCATACACAATCCTTCATTAATCCTTTCTGCCGTAGCGGGTCAGAACGATCAATGATGTTCTGACTGATGATCGCTTTATGACGGGCATTCTGCCTACCTCCCTTGCGGGACGCCGTAAGCGATTTTTTATCAGTCGATGAATGTTGTTAACGATTGGGAATCTTAATTAACCAGTCAGGTAAGGACTTTGATTTAAGGCAGTTTATGGTGCTAATCGTCGCGCAAGGACAAAATCTGTTGGGCATAATCAGATAACCGACTAAATTATTGACATAGACCTCTGCCGCTTGCGGTGGATGTGGCAAAATGTTTGCAGATTATCTGAACAGTCAGATTGCTTTAAGAGGAGTACGCCAGTGTTGGAAAAACTACGAGCGCAGATTGTGCGTCAGGGGCCGAGCTTATTAGGTAAGCCACTCAAGTTCACCCCCTTTGCGCTACAGCGTCAGGTTTTGGAACAGATGTTGGGCTGGCAGTTCCGTCAGGCGCTGGAAGAGGGCGATCTGGCATTTCTCGAAAGCCGCTGGCTGAAAATTGAGGTGCGTGACGTTGGCTTGCAGTGGTTTATGACGCTGCGCGAGGGTCGTCTGGTGGTAAGCCACACTGAGACGCCGGATGTTAGTTTTAGTGCGGACGCGAACGATCTGATTTTGATCGCCGCGCGTAAAGAAGATCCTGATACGCTTTTTTTCCAGCGCCGTCTGCGCATTGAGGGTGACACCGAATTAGGGTTGTATGTGAAGAACCTGATGGACGCCATTGAACTGGAGTCTATGCCTGCGCCGCTGCGCATTGGTCTGCTGCAATTGGCGAACTTTGTTGAAGCTGGCTTACAGGAGGGCGTGGTGCAACCAGCGAATCACACGCCAGTATCATGCTAGTTCGGGTGGAAATTCCCGTTGATGCCGCAGGGATCGGCAACTTATTGCGCCGCGCTTTTCCAACGGGTGCGGAAGCGGATCTGGTTCACCAACTGCGTGAGGATGGTTTATTGACGCTCGGCGTTGTGGCGACCGACGATGAAGGTGGCGTGGTGGGCTACGCGGCATTCAGCCCGGTGCTGATCGACGGTGAGGATCGGCAGTGGGTGGCGCTTGCGCCGTTGGCAGTAGACGAAAGCCTGCGCCGACAAGGCGTGGGGGAGAAGCTGGTCTACGAAGGACTGGATGCGTTGAATGAATTTAGCTATACCGCCGTCGTTGTGCTGGGTGAGCCTGCTTACTATTCCCGTTTTGGTTTCGTTCCGGCTACAGAGCACCAACTGCATTGTCGCTGGCCGGACAGTGAATTGACTTTTCAGGTCTACCCATTGGCGGACAATCAGGTTGCTGGCGAAGATTCGTCTGAAGGCGAAAGCGGATTTGAACCGGCGATCGGTCTGGTTGAGTATGCTGAGCCGTTTAACCGCTTTCTCTAGCCGATAGCGTATCAATACAAATCGTTTGAGGCTGGTCCTGTACCAGCCTTTCTTTTTGGCTTTTGCTTAACTGCTTAATGCGGTATTCCAGCTTGAGTGCATTGGAGCGATCCCCCGCCAGACAGTGAAACACCAGCGTTAATTCTCCTTTTCCCCGCAGCGCTTTCGCCCCTTTTCCCGTTTGATGTTGATTCAGGCGGCGGCTGACATCCGTCGTGATACCCGTGTACAGCGCCCCGTTAACCGTGCGCAACATGTACAGATACCAGTGAGGATCGTTGGAATATTCCATCATCGTGCTGGATTCGGGGACGATATTAATCACGATAGTCGCCCTGCATGTAAGAGTGCAATAGTCATATGTTTATCATAATGAGCGATGCAGAGAAAAGTAAGCACAGGGGCACGTATTGATAGTGGAATCTCCCAGGTAGAATGCGATAACACACTATGATTAACTCAGAGGGGCCGATAGGATTGATTACTTTATGTGATTAAAATCACATATAATAACTGTCTATTGCATTTCTCTTACATCAAGTGTGAATGAATGCACAAAATAATCAGGCACAGCGTGTTCAAATATCTGATGTGTTCACGTGTCTACATCGTTTCTTCCAGTATTGTTCTTTCGGTGTTGAAGTCATCACAGGATGAATGGTAGAGGAAGGCTGATTGCGGTGAGAAGGATCTCAGTGCCGTTACAGGTAGTATCTCCTGAGCGCCATCTTCAAGGAACCAAGTCCGCTCGCCAAACGTGCTGGTTTACGCCAGTTAATGTTCAGGGCCAGCTAGACTGGCTGACGAGTTGGGGAGTTATATGATCAAGCTGACCATAGCTGCGCAATGTGCGCTGGCGCTAATGGGGTTAACCACGTTTTATTGCCTCTGGCGAAAAAGATCCTACGTGAGTAAGACACCCCGCCATCTATCTGCAACTGGCGGGCGATATCATGGGCGCTGAAGTCGGCCCGTCTGCTGGCAACGCTTGAGCACGCAACTTCTGCTCAACAGCGCTGCGACTCATCACGCGCACGCGGCGCACTATTTTATTCGTGAAAATATTTCATTCATGACAGCATTTTGTTTATGACTGCATAGGTTCACCACAGCAAATGCGCTTGCAGCGACAGGCTGCTGAGCCATATCAGAATTCATCAGGAGTACAGACCTTGTTTCTGATTCAGGAAATAATTCGTAAGAAGCGTGACGGAAAAGCGCTAAGCGAAGAAGAGATCCGCTTCTTTATTAACGGTATTCGTGACAATACCGTCTCTGAAGGCCAGATTGCGGCGCTGGCAATGACCATTTATTTTCACGACATGTCGATGGATGAGCGCGTGGCGCTGACGTTGGCGATGCGTGATTCCGGCACGGTGTTGGACTGGAAAAGCCTGAATCTGAACGGCCCGCTGGTGGACAAACACTCTACCGGTGGTGTGGGGGATGTCACCTCGCTGATGCTGGGGCCGATGGTCGCTGCTTGCGGGGGCTATGTCCCGATGATCTCCGGGCGTGGACTAGGGCATACCGGCGGCACGTTGGATAAGTTAGAGGCGATACCGGGACTGGATATTTTCCCGAACGATGAAGATTTTCGCCGCATTATCCAGCAGGTGGGTGTCGCGATCATTGGGCAGACTTCATCGCTGGCTCCGGCGGATAAACGCTTTTACGCCACGCGTGATATTACCGCAACGGTTGATTCGATCCCGCTGATCACCGCGTCGATTCTGGCGAAGAAATTGGCGGAAGGGCTGGACGCGTTAGTGATGGACGTCAAAGTCGGTTCTGGGGCATTTATGCCGACTTATGAACTGTCCGAACAGCTGGCGCAGGCGATTGTCGGCGTGGCGAATAATGCGGGATGCCGCACCAGCGCCTTGCTGACTGACATGAATCAGGTGCTGGCCTCCAGCGCCGGGAATGCGCTGGAAGTGCGAGAAGCCGTGCGTTTCCTGACGGGAGAGCGCCGCAATCCACGCCTGTATGATGTTACTATGGCGCTATGTGGCGAGATGCTGCTAGCGGGCGGGCTGGCAAGCTCGGCGGACGATGCGCATTCACGTTTGCAGGCCGTGTTGGATAACGGCAAAGCCGCCGACGTCTTTGGCCGCATGGTTGCCGCACAGCGTGGTCCGAGCGATTTTGTCGAACACTACGATCGTTACTTGCCAGTGGCAACGTTAAGTAAACCAGTGTTCGCAGCGCGTGAAGGCATTGTGACCGCGATGGATACCCGGGCGTTGGGAATGGCCGTCGTGTCGCTGGGCGGCGGACGCCGTCAGGCTACCGATACGATCGATTACAGTGTCGGTCTGGATAGCATGATTAGCTTGGGTGAGCGCGTTGATACGCATCGCCCGCTGGCGGTGATCCACGCCAATACGGAAGCGCAGTGGCAGCAGGCGGCGAATGACGTTCGCGCTGCGATCCAACTGGGTGATACGGCACCAGAAAAGACCCCGATGGTCTATCGTCGGGTGAGCGCAGAAGCGTGATCGCACAGGGCCGGTTACTGGTTGTCTTGAATTGATTTTCCCCTGCCTGTCGGCAGGGCGTTAGCGCATCGCTGCGCAGGAGAAAAAGAATGAAACGTGCATATATTATGGTGCTTGACTCGTTTGGCATCGGCAGCAGTGCTGATGCAGAACGTTTTGGCGATGTGGGTTCGGATACGCTGGGCCATATCGCTCAGGCGTGTGCCGCAGGGGCTGCGGATAAAGGGCGCAGCGGCGTGCTGCATTTGCCGAACCTGAGCCGTCTGGGGCTGGGTAAAGCCGCGGAGGCCTCAACGGGAACGTTCCCGGCAGGGCTAGATGAAAATGCAGATATCATTGGTGCTTACGCGCACGCCAGCGAAATTTCCTCGGGTAAAGATACGCCGTCTGGCCACTGGGAAATTGCCGGTGTGCCTGTCTTGTTCGACTGGGGCTATTTTAAAGATGAAGAAAACAGTTTTCCTCAGGAGTTGCTGGATAAACTGGTGAAGCGCGCCAATCTGCCGGGCTATCTGGGCAACTGTCACTCTTCTGGTACGGTGATTCTGGATCAGTTGGCTGAAGAACACATGAAAACCGGCAAGCCTATTTTCTACACCTCTGCGGATTCGGTGTTCCAGATTGCCTGCCATGAAGAAACGTTCGGCCTGGATAAACTGTACGAGCTGTGTGAGATTGCCCGCGAAGAGCTGACCGAAGGAAATTACAACATCGGGCGCGTGATCGCGCGTCCGTTTATCGGCGATAAACCCGGCAACTTTGAGCGTACTGGCAACCGTCACGATCTGGCCGTTGAGCCGCCAGCACCGACCATCCTGAAAAAAATGGTGGATGAAAAGGGCGGCGAAGTGGTTTCCGTCGGCAAGATTGCGGATATCTATGCGCAGGTCGGTATCACTAAGAAAGTGAAGGCTACCGGCATCGATGCGTTGTTCGACGCCACGCTGAAAGAGATGGATAGCGCGGGTGACAACACCATCGTATTTACCAACTTTGTTGATTTCGACTCTGCCTACGGCCACCGCCGCGATATTCCGGGCTACGCTGCCGCGCTGGAGCTATTTGACCGCCGCCTGCCAGAAATGCTGTCCCGCGTGACGGGTGACGACATCCTGATTCTGACGGCTGACCACGGCTGTGATCCTAGCTGGCACGGCACCGATCACACCCGCGAAAACGTACCGGTGTTGATCTATGGGCCTAACGTGAAGCCGGGGTCATACGGCCACCGTGAAACCTTCGCCGATATTGGGCAGACGGTCGCGGCCTACTTTGGCCTGTCGCCTATGGACTACGGCAAATCGATACTGTAAAACACACCGTTTTTTACGTGAAACTTGATTAATTAAGGAATAAACGCATGGCTACGCCACATATTAATGCAGAAATGGGTGATTTCGCGGACGTTGTACTGATGCCGGGCGATCCGCTGCGTGCTAAGTACATTGCAGAAACCTTTCTGGATGATGCCCGCGAAGTGAACAACGTGCGTGGCATGTTAGGGTTCACGGGGACTTACAAAGGCCGCAAAATTTCGGTCATGGGGCACGGTATGGGTATCCCATCCTGCTCAATCTATGCGAAAGAACTGATCACCGAATTCGGCGTGAAGAAGATCATCCGTGTGGGTTCCTGCGGGGCGGTACGTGAAGATGTCAAACTGCGCGATGTGGTGATCGGCATGGGCGCCTGTACGGATTCTAAAGTGAACCGACTGCGTTTCAAAGATCACGACTATGCGGCGATTGCCGATTTCGACATGGTACGCAATGCCGTTGATGCCGCCAAAGCACGCGATGTTTCCGTGCGTGTCGGTAACCTCTTCTCCGCCGATCTGTTCTACACGCCAGATCCACAGATGTTCGACGTAATGGAAAAATACGGCATTCTGGGTGTGGAAATGGAAGCGGCCGGTATCTACGGCGTTGCGGCAGAATTCGGTGCGAAAGCGCTGGCAATCTGTACCGTTTCTGACCACATTCGTACCGGTGCACAAACTACGTCAGAAGAGCGTCAAAACACGTTCAATGAGATGATCGAAATCGCGCTGGAGTCCGTTCTGCTGGGCGATAACGAGTAACATCACACGAGCCCGGACATCCGCTCCGGGCTGTATTTTCTCTATTTCCTCTGCGCATTTTCCTGTAATACACCTGGGGCAAACACCATACTGATAATAGATCCGTTCCACGGGGGCTTTATTACTTCTCAACTGATAGAACGGTAATCCGTGCCGTGCTATTAAAGCTGATCCTGTTTATGGCACCCCACGTGTTCACATCCACTTCAACTATCCAGTTTGAAGAATTCCACACTTATGGCTGTTTTCACCGCCTTGGGCACTGTTGTTCAGCCATTAGCGGCGTTTCTCACCTCTGAATCCCTTCATTAGTTATCAAGCTATGTTTATGACTTGTTTTGTACACAAGTCAGGTCATAATTAACAATCCAAATAATAATCATTATCGTTTTACTTTGGTGAGAAGATGAAAAAAGCAATATCAACAAGGCATATGGCAGAGATGCCCGTGAAGCTAGCCGTGTTAGTCGGTACTCTGTGCGGCGGCATGGCCATGCCGCTGTTGGCGGAAGAGTTGCCAACAGCGTCTCAGAGCACTGAAACAGACAAAGAAACCCGGAGCGATACCATTACCGTTGTTGCGAAACCGGGCAATACCTTCCGTGCAGGTGGTGACGATCTAGTGCCCGCTTATCTGGATGGGCAAATTGCAAACGGCGGACGTGTTGGGTTTTTGGGTCAACAGAATGCGCGTGATGTGCCGTTTAATGTGATCAGCTACACCGATAAGATGATCCTTTCCCAGCAGGCAGAAACGCTGGCTGATGTCGTTAAGAATGATGCGTCGATTCAGACTTTGAAAGGATTCGGTAATTTCATGGAGACGTACCGAATTCGTGGTTTTACGCTGGATGGCGATGATATTACCTTTGGTGGATTGTATGGCGTGATGCCACGCCAAATGGTCTCGACCAACATGGTTGAACGCGTAGAGGTTTTCAAAGGGGCAAATGGTTTTGTTAACGGCGTCTCGGGTGGTGGAACCGGTAGCGGTGTCGGTGGGTCCATTAACGTTGAACCAAAACATGCCACCGATGACCCGCTCACGCGTCTGACCGTTGATTATGAATCAAAGAACAAAATTGGCGGCGGGCTGGATGTTGGGCGTCGTTTTGGCGACAACAATGAGTTTGGCGTGCGTGTCAACGTGTTGCATCGGGAAGGTGAAAACGCGATCCATGATCAAAAAGACCGCATGTCGATGGCCTCTGTCGGCCTTGATTATCGTGGTGATCGCTTCCGCACCTCATTGGATGCAGGCTACCAGCACCAGACCGTACACGGTGGGCGAATTGGGGTTGGCATTGGCAGCGCCACTGTGGTTCCCGACGTTCCAAGTGCTACGTTGAATTATAGCCCCAGTTGGGTATCTTCCGATTTGAAAACCACATTTGGTATGTGGCGTAGTGAATACGATATCGCGGATAACTGGACGCTGTATTCCGGTATCGGTAGCAGTCGAGCGGATGAATCAGGGAATTATGGGTCACCTAAACTTACTGATGATAATGGTAATGCCAAGATATCACGTATGGGGACGCCGTTTGTTCGCGACACGTTTTCTGGTTTGTTAGGTGTACGTGGACAGTTTGATACGGGATTTGTCACACATAAAGTTAATCTGGGGTATTCGGGCGTATACGCAAAGAGCCGTTCGGCCTGGGATAAGGGGTCAGTAATCGGTGACACCAATATCTATCATCCAGGCTATATCGGTTATCCATCGACATTGCCCGGCGCTGGCGATATGAATGATCCAAAGGTACGTAATCGAGTCAGAAGCAGCGGGCTTGCGCTGTCTGACACGTTGTCCGCGTTGGAGGACAAAATCGCGCTGACCGTGGGCCTACGTCGTCAGGAAATCATGGTACGCAATTATAGCTATGAAGGGGTTGAAGAACGAGACGGCGCTTTTAATCGTACTAAAGTGACGCCAGCCTATGGTCTTGTCGTGAAGCCGTGGGAGAATGTTTCTCTGTATGCCAACCATATTGAAGCGCTGTCTCCAGGCAAGTCGGCACCAAATAACTTTGATAGTGTACCAGTGGTGAATGGAGGCAATGTCACTGGGATCTATGTTGCCAAACAAAACGAAGTCGGGGTGAAATTTGATTATGAACGAGTTGGCGGATCGTTAGCACTGTTTGAAATTCAGCGCCCCTACGAGATGGTCGATCGTTCGACAATGACCTACGGTCTTTACGGCGAGCGCCGCCACCGTGGGATGGAACTGAATGTATTCGGTGAGCCTGTATTTGGCCTGCGGCTGAATGGTAGCGCAACCTGGATCGCCGCCCAGCAAACTAAAACGCAGGACGGCAAAAATGACGGCAAAGACGTTATCGGCGTACCACGTTATCAACTGACGTTTGGTACCGAATATGATATCACACAGGTGGAAGGATTAACGTTAGCGGGCACGGTGATTCGTTCTGGTTCGCAATATGCTAATGCAGAGAATACTCTGAAGCTGAAACCGTGGACGCGTCTGGATCTGGGAGTGCGTTATAGCATGCCGATGAATGACCACACGATGGTATGGCGTGCTAACGTAGAGAACGTGACGAACGAGAAATACTGGTCGTCGGTAAATGATACGGGGGCTTATTTGTATCAGGGGGACCCACGTTCATTGAAGCTGTCGATGTCGATTGATTTCTAACGTAATGATTTGATTTCAGTATACGATTGATGTCGCCCCCACTTCGTCATGGGGGCGACATTTTTTATAGTGGTGTCTTTCGCCGTTACTTAATCGCCTGAGCAGGAACCTGCGCGGCGCTGTTAAAGCTAATCTCGTTGATGGCACTCCACTTGTTCACATCGGTGCCAAATGTATCCAGTTTGAAGAATTTGGCTTTCACGGCAGGGAAGGTGAATTTCTCACCGTCCTTGGCGTTGCTGGAGGTGACCAGATTGTCAGCCAATTTTTTCCAGGTTTTACCGTCGGTGGAGTAGGACACGGAGAACTTCAGTTTGCGTTCGTCTGCTTTGAAAGGAACCAGGACAAAGTTCTCAACGGATTGTTCTTTATCCAGTTCTAACTGAACCCAGCTCTCACCATTTGCCGCCCAGCGCGTTTTTACGTCTCCATCGGCAATGTTGGCAGGCTTGTGGCCCTTGTCTGAATCATAAGCGGAGGCTGTCACCGCCGTTACTTGTACCGCGTAAGCGGAAAGAGAGAATAAGCCGCACAGGAGCGTCGTAGCCAGAGTGTATTTTTTCATATTATTCCTCGGAGATAACGGATAAACCATGGCATGCCTGCAAACCAGAAACATGAAATGGAACCTTATTGTGATAAAAGAGAAACTAGGTTTTATTTATTGCGATCACGTTGCGAGGATTTTTCTGTCGGAAAAAAATGTAGAGCGGGATGGGGCTCACATTGTGGCACCCGACTTGTTGTGGGTGCCACAGGAAAAAGCGTTAACCGAGCGGCAGCGCCATAAGAATGGCGTCTTCCCGGCCTTGTGCCGTAGGGTAATAATCCCGGCGTACGGAGACTTCGTTAAATCCCAGACTTTCATAAAGCGCGATGGCTCGCGCGTTTGACTCGCGCACTTCCAGCCACAGCGTCAGAATTCCGCGCCGTTCCATTTCGTCGATCAGATGTTCCAATAGCTGACGACCCAACCCCTGACGCTGGTGGTCGGGGTGCACCGCGATATTGAACAACGTCGCTTCATCCAGCACGACCTGTGTGATGGCGTAAGCGGCAAGCTGCCCGCCATGCTCCAGTTTGATGTTGAAATAACGCTCACCTTGATTGCTGACAAACGTCTTTTCCGACCAGGGAAAGGCGTGGCTGACTTGTTCAATTTTAAAGGCTTGTGCCAGATCGGCTGGCGTCAGAGAAGATATCGTGTTCATGTTCACAGATCTGTTGCCACAGCGCCCGTTTGGCGTCGGCATTTTGATAAAGTTCGGAAAGCAGAGGGCTGGAAAGCTGGATGCCCTGTAGCGCAATGGGTTCCGCGATGCCCAACCGCCAACTGTGGCAGTATGCGTTGGCGGGCAGCATCTCGATTTGCTGCGGCGTCAGGCGATAGGCTTGCGCGGGAGTGAGCGCCAGACTGTGCAAAACGTCTGCCAGCAGCGGTTCATCATCCGCTAGTGGCTCGGCGGAGACAATCACCAGACGCACCTGTTCGGGCAGACTGACGGCGATTTCGCCTTGCAGCACCGTCGGGCGACGCAGCGTCCACTGCGTAATCCCCAGTTGCTGTAGCAGCCTGTCACGTCTTGATTCCATGCGTTGTCCTGTCTGGTGGGCGAGAAAATAAGTCGTGCCTATGCTAACAAACCCCGTCAGGCTGCGCCAATGTCGGCGCGGTTATTTCCTCTTCGCTCTGCAACTTCGGGGACGAAGCGTATATAATCCCCCGTTCAATGATTAAGGAGCCGTAGCCTGATGTCCGCATTAACCCCCGCCAGTGAAGTCATACTGCGCCATAGTGACGAATTTCTTTCACGCCGAGTTCTGTTTGCCGGTGATTTGCAGGATACCCTGCCCGCGCAATTTGAGGCGGCGTCGGTACGTGTCCATTGCAACCAATATCACCACTGGCAACAGATGGCAAAGCCACTTGGGGATAACGCTCAATATGGTCTGGTCGCGGATGCTGGGCTGGTGGCGGATAGCGATACGCTGATTTATTACTGGCCGAAGAGCAAACAGGAAGCGGAATTCCAACTGCGTAATCTGTTGTCCTTGTTGCCCGTCGGCGCGGAAATCTTCGTGGTTGGGGAAAACCGCAGCGGCGTGCGCAGTGCTGAAACCGTGCTGTCTGATTTCGTTGAGCTGGCAAAAATCGACAGCGCACGTCGCTGCGGGCTTTACCACGGTCGGATTGATAAGCAGGCCAGCTTCACGCTGGATGAGTGGTGGGACGAGTATGTGACGGACGGCGTGACCGTTAAAACGCTTCCGGGCGTCTTCAGTCGTGATGATCTTGACCCAGGTAGCCGACTGCTGTTGTCTACGTTTGAGCCGTACATGAAAGGTAAGGTGCTGGATATTGCCTGCGGGGCTGGCGTGCTGGCATCGGTGTTGGCGAAGCAATCGCCGAAAATCCGCCTGACGCTGAGCGATGTCAGTGCAGCCGCTGTCGAATCCAGCAAGGCCACACTGGCGGCGAATGCATTAGAAGGCAGCGTGATTGCGAGTAATGTTTACTCAGACATCGATGGCCGCTTCGATATGATTGTCTCTAATCCGCCGTTCCATGATGGCTTACAGACCAGTCTGCAAGCCGCGGAAATGCTGATTCGTGGTGCGGTAACCCATCTACCGATTGGCGGACAGCTACGCATCGTCGCTAACGCTTTCCTGCCTTATCCGGCGCTGTTAGACGCCGCCTTTGGCAGCCATGAAGTGCTGGCGCAGACCGGACGCTTCAAGGTGTATCAGGCCACCGTGGGTCGTCCGCCGCGCGCAGGAAGCAAAGGCCGTCGTCGGTAACTCTTATTACTGATACTGCCTTTACTGATATTTCTTCTATTGATTCAGTACTGCCATACTTTCCTTGCCGTAGCGTTCTCCTGCTGCGGCATCGGGTGGGAAAATAGCATCAATGGCGGCCAGTTCCTCTTTCGTCAGTGTGACATCCAGCGCCGCGACGTTTTCTTCCAGATAGCGGCGGCGCTTAGTGCCCGGAATCGGCACGATATGTTCGCCCTGCGCCAGTACCCACGCCAGCTGTGATGGCGTGACTTGTTTTTCCTGTGCTAGTTGGTTGATTTTCTCTACCAGTTGCAGATTTTTGCCGAAATTTTCTTCAGAGAAACGTGGATTGGTGCGACGGAAATCGTCAGCGGCCAGATCGTCCAGGCTGCGAATCGCGCCAGTCAGAAAACCGCGTCCAAGTGGGCTATAAGGCACAAACCCGATACCCAGACGTTCGCAGATGGGCAGGATCTCGGTTTCCATATCGCGCGTCCACAGTGAGTATTCGCTCTGTAACGCTGTAATAGGGTGCACGCGGTGCGCACGTTCCAGCGTGGCGGCGGAGGCTTCACTCAGGCCGATGTAGCGAATTTTTCCTTCTTGCACCAGTTCGGCCAGCGTGCCGACCGTCTCTTCAATCGGAACCGTCGGGTCGATACGGTGCTGATAGTAAAGATCGATAACGTCCGTACCGAGGCGCGTCAGACTGCCTTCTACCGAGCGGCGGATATAATCCGGTTTACCACAGATGCCACGGGCATGGGGATTCGCCGGGTCGCGTATGATACCGAATTTGGTCGCCAGAAAGACCTGCTCACGCTTGCCTTTTATCGCTTTGCCGAGCAGTTGTTCATTGGTGTGGGGACCATACATGTCGGCGGTATCCAACAGGGTAACGCCCAGCTCCAGTGCGCGATGCAGAGTGGCAATGGATTCTTTTTCATCCTGCGCGGTGGAGTAGAAATCACTCATTCCCATGCAGCCTAACCCAATAGCCGAAACCTGTGGGCCGTTTGCGCCTAATTTGCGTTGTTGCATTGTCATCTTCCTCATCTTGTTGGCAGTGAGAGTAGTCTGGTTGTTTATCCAGAAAAGATAAATACCGTTTTTTATGCAACACTATTCAAAAATAACCAACAATGGTGGCGGCGATGGATCACATTCAGGCGATGCGGGTTTTTGTGCGGATTGTCGAACTGGGCAGCTTCAGCCGTGCAGCGGAACGGCTGGCGCTGCCGCGTGCGACGGTGAGCAACACCATCAAACAGCTTGAAGCACGACTGGGGGTGCGCTTACTGCAACGCACGACCCGTCAGGTGCAGATCACCGATGAAGGACGCGTTTATTATGAACGTTGTCTGCAATTGTTGATGGAAATTGAAGAAATCGACACGCTGTTCACGCAGCAAAAGCAGCAGCCGGTAGGTAAAGTGCGGGTGGATATGCCGCATTCGCTGGCGCGGGAAATCGTCGTTCCGGCGCTGGGAGAGTTCTATGCGCGTTACCCGCAGGTGACGCTGATGCTGAGCGCCAATGATACGGCGATTAACGTGCTGCGTGAAGGCGTCGACTGTGTGCTGCGTGCCTGGCAGACGGATGACGAGACGCTGGCGACCCGCCATTTGCCGTCCATGCCGCAGATTACCTGTGCGTCGGCCGACTATCTGGCGCGCTACGGCGTGCCGCGTTCGCTTGATGAGCTAGCGGGGCATCACATGGTCGGCTATTTTTCTCTGCGCACCGAATACCGTTATCCGTTGGAGTTTATGTCTGGCGGTGAATGCATTACGCGTATGTTGCCCAGTTTGTTGCAGGTTAACGGCACCGCTGCCTATATTGCCGGTGCGCGTGCCGGATTGGGGATTATTCAGGCACCGCGTCGCGGTTTGCGACCATTTCTGGAAAGCGGGGAACTGGTCGAGATCCTGTCGGAAATACCGCCGCCTGCAATGCCGCTTTACGTGATGTATGCGCCCGGCCGCTTTCTGGCACCGAGGATTCGCGTGTTTATAGAATGGCTTGATGAACTCTTTACGCACCACGCTGCGGCGAGATGATGATTTTTACAGCAAACCCCGTATTCCAGAGGAAATAATCATTGACGTGAACGCGAAAACCTCTAGAATTCGCCTCCGTAGTGATATTGCGTAAAGCCGTGTTGCGAAGGTGGCGGAATTGGTAGACGCGCTAGCTTCAGGTGTTAGTGTTCTTACGGACGTGAGGGTTCAAGTCCCTCTCTTCGCACCAACATCACTACAACGGTTCTGGTTTGTCGAACCGAAGCAGTAAATCAGTGTTGAATGACAGCGTTATTACATGACAAAGTTGCGAAGGTGGCGGAATTGGTAGACGCGCTAGCTTCAGGTGTTAGTGTTCTTACGGACGTGAGGGTTCAAGTCCCTCTCTTCGCACCATGTCGTGATATTGCATAAGACAGATTTATTGTATAAGACAAACAGTGTTCTCAGTGCGAAGGTGGCGGAATTGGTAGACGCGCTAGCTTCAGGTGTTAGTGTCCTTACGGACGTGAGGGTTCAAGTCCCTCTCTTCGCACCACCGAACGCCTCAGTATCTTCCTGATGTTCTTCCCTGTTTATCTTCTATTTATTCCTTCTCTAGCTATTTATTCCCTCTCTAGCTATAGCGCTTTTCTCCGTCTATGTACCATTCATCGTTTTTATAGCGTCGTTAGATTAAACATAACCAACAGCGCCGCCAAACCGCCCGCCAGCACAATACAGGATGGCAGCAGCAAGTAGTGACGCAAACGTTGATGAAATAGCATGGCAAGCGTCGCCAGCAGGGCGATGGCGATAATCACTTTTAGATGCGTCAGATTCAGGTTGAGTAGCGCCAATAGCGGCATGATGGCGCAAGGCAACAGCACGCCCCAGGCGCTAGACAGATGTTTCCCCATACACCAACTCACGCCCCATAGCCCGCAGGCTGTGATCATTGCTGTCAGCATTTTGCCATCCGGTAAAGGTGATAATGATAACCAATATCATATAAGAATTTATATCAATTACTAGTTTTTTGACGGGGTGATGGCCGTAATTTTCACCATAGCCGCATTAATCGGGATGCGGGTTGTTCAGATGCTGGCGAATCAGGTGGATCAGATTCACGATCGCGGCCGATCGTTCATGTTTACGCCAAATAGCCGCAATTTGTGTGTGGACTTCGGGCATGCCGATATCATGATAGGTCACATTATCGGCCTTAACACAGGCGAGTGACTCTGGGACAAGCGTAATGCCGAAGCCCGCAGCGACCATCCCGATGGTAGCCATCAACTGTGGTGCAAAGGGACTGGGTCTAGGGCCATAGCCTGACAGGTAACAGGTACGAATAATCATATCGTGCAGCCCTGGACACACCTCGCGTGGGAAAATAATCAACGGTTCCTGACGCAGTTCGCTCAGCGAAATCTGCGCTTTGTGGCTAAGCGTATGCCCTGCGGGTAACACCAATTTCATCGGCTCTTCAGCCAAAATTTCCCCGTTAATATCATCACTGAGGTCGCAGGGTAAGCGCAGAAAGGCGATATCGATATGGCGTTCTTGCAGCGCGGTGATGAGCGTGGCCGGATTTTCTTCTTTCGGTAGTGGTTGAACGTGCGGATGTTGCTGACAGTAGCGGTGTAATAGCGCCAGTACGGTCGGGTGAAACATGGCCGACGGCGAGAAACCTATGTTCAGGCTCCCTTTCTCACCTCGCGCAATACTCCTTGTCCGTGCGATCGCCGAATCGGTGAGTTGGAGAATTCGGCATGCATCCTCATACAATGCGTGTCCCGCCTCTGTCATTTCTACGCCGCGCGTCAGTCGTTTGAACAGCGGTGTGCCTAGCTCCTGTTCGAATTTCTTGATCTGCTGGCTGAGGGGCGGCTGTGACATCCCCAGATTTTCTGCCGCCCGTGTGAAATGTCGCGCTTGCGCAACGGCGACAAAATAGCGCAGATAACGTAGTTCCATTCACGTAACTCCATATGTTTCCGATCTTGAAATGACCTTCATTGCATATTGGAATTTTGTTCTCTCTCGCGTCAATCTTTATCTAAAGATTAGTAATATTTAAGTAATGGATGCAGTGAGAAGGAATGTATGAAAACGAGTATCAGTGAACAATCCTGTGAGGAAGCCTTTGCCAGCTATGCCTATGATTTTAGACGGCAGCATGCAGACAGCGTTATTTATCAGACTTCATTAATGAGTGGGCTAATAAATGGCGTATACGAAGGTAGCCGAACGATGGCTGAACTACTGGAGCATGGTGACTTTGGATTAGGAACATTTAATAGTTTGGATGGGGAACTGGTTGCATTAAATAGTCAGATTTTCCAGTTGTTATCTGATGGCAGCGCACGGGCGGCGAAGCCTGAGCAGAAAACGCCATTCGCGGTCATGACGTTCTTTCGCCCGACGGAAACGATCCGTTTTGATCGCTGGATCTCGCGTGAAGGCGTGCATCGCCAGATCGATGAGATCGTGGGAACGGACAATCTGTTCTGTGCCTTGCGGATTGATGGGAATTTTCGCTGCGTTGAAACGCGCACCGTCCCTCGACAGTGCCGACCTTATAAACCGATGCAGGAAGCGATTGAAGGGCAACCAACATTTCATTTTGAACACCGTAGCGGCAGCGTTATTGGTTTTCGTAGTCCAGCTTACACTCAGGGAATTAATGTCGCGGGTTACCACGAACATTTCATTACTGACGATCGCCAGGGAGGTGGCCATATTCTGAATTATGACGTCGAACACGGCACGCTGATATTTGGTGTGATTGCCAAACTGATCATCGATCTGCCTCAGGATCGGGAATTTCTCAATGCCGATCTGTCCTCAGAAAACCTCAATAGCGTCATCCAGTCAGTAGAGAGTTAGTCATTTCATCGGAGTTATGTCATGGAAAAGTCCACCGAACAGCAAAGCTGGAGTTGCGGAGCCGCGCTGATTGTAAAACACCTGGAAGCGCAGGGCGTGAAGCATATTTTTGGTATTCCCGGCGCAAAAATCGATCGTGTGTTTGATGAGCTGGAAGACTCGACGATCCAAACGATCCCAGTTCGGCATGAGGCGAACGGCGCGTTTATGGCGGCAGCGATAGGACGTCTCACGGGGAAAGCGGGGGTGACGCTGGTGACATCCGGCCCCGGCTGTTCAAATTTAGTCACTGGGCTGGCAACGGCGACCGCAGAGGGGGACGCGGTTGTGGCGCTGGGTGGGGCGGTGAAACGGGCGGATAAGCTTAAGTTGACGCACCAGAGTCTGGATACCGTCAGTCTGTTTCAGCCCGTCAGTAAATTCAGTGCGGAAATCACCGCACCTTCCGCTATATCGGAAGTGTTGGCGAATGCTTTCAGGTCTGCGGAAAGTGGTCGTCCGGGGGCGGCGTTTGTCAGCCTGCCGCAGGATATCGTTAATGAACCGGTTATTAGCCCGGTGCTGGCCTGTCCGATTTTGCCGCTGTTAAACGGCGCGCCGCATCGCGACATCACTGAAGCGGCTAAACGGCTGCGGCAGGCTAAAAATCCGGTGTTGCTGCTCGGATTAATGGCCAGCCAGCAGGAAAATGCGCAGGCACTACGCCGTTTTCTGCGCCACAGCCAGTTGCCGGTGACCAGTACGTATCAGGCTGCGGGAGTCATCGATCAGCAACAATTCAATCATTTTGCCGGGCGTATTGGGTTATTTAACAATCAGGCAGGTGACAAGCTGCTACAGCAGGCGGATGTAATCGTCACTGTAGGTTACAGCCCGATTGAGTATGATCCATCGTTGTGGAATAGCGGCAAAGCGACGCTGATCCACATCGATGTGCTACAAGCGGAGATCGACAGTGCTTACCGGCCTGATATCGAGCTGATCGGGAATATCGCGATGACGGTGGACGCGCTGAATGCGTGTATCAGTGAATCGTTTATCTTGTCTGCTGATACACAGTCCGTATTGCAGGATCGGCAGCGTCAGCGGCACGATCTCAGCACTCGCGCCATCAACATGGCGGGGTTTGCGATTCACCCTCTGCGGTTGGTGCGCGCGATGCAGGATATCGTGAATGAGGATGTCACGTTGTGTGTCGATATGGGGAGTTTCCATATCTGGCTGGCGCGTTACCTGTATAGCTTCCGGGCACGACAGATTCTGATGACTAACGGTCAGCAGACCATGGGCGTAGCGTTGCCGTGGGCAATCGCCGCATCGCTGGTACAACCCGGCAAAAAAGTGGTGTCTGTTTCTGGCGACGGCGGGTTTATGCAATCCAGCATGGAGCTGGAAACGGCGGTGCGTCTGAAAAGCAATCTCCTGCATATCATCTGGGTGGATAACGGCTACAACATGGTGGAAATCCAACAGTTGCATAAATACCATCGTCCGGCGGGCGTAGCGTTTGGGCCGATTGATTTCAAAGCCTATGCGGAAGCCTTTGGCGCAAAAGGGTTTGCGGTGGAATCGGCTGATGAACTGGTCAGCAAACTCCGTCAGGCAATGGACGTTGACGGCCCAGCGGTGATTGCCATCCCGGTTGATTATTCCGATAACCATTGGCTGATGGAGAACCTGAATATCAGTGTGCTGATTTAGTGTGTATAAATGCTGTGCCCGCCTACTAATGATAGCGGGCACAAAATAGAGCCTTGTTGTCATGCGCAAATAAAAATTTGTAACCCCTTAATAAATAGACTGATACAGCGCTTTAATGTCGTTGATGTTCGTATCGCGTGGGTTACCGCCAGTGCAGACATCGTCAAAGGCGGCCTGCGCCAGCGCGGGAATGTCCTCTTCTCTCACCCCAACATCGCGCAGTCTCGGTGGAATATCCACATCGTGAGACAGTTGCCGAACCGCGTGAATCGCCGCTTCCCGCGCCTGAGCAATCGGCATGTCTGCCGCACCTTTTACCCCCATCGCAACGGCGATATCCCGGAATTTTTCACCCGTGTAATCGGCGTTGTAGGCCATGATATGCGGCAGCAGGATCGCGTTAGCGACGCCGTGTGGCGTGTTGTAGAACGCACCGAGCGGATGCGCCATGCCGTGAACCAGCCCAAGCCCAACGTTCGAGAATCCCATACCGGCAATGTATTGTCCCAGCGCCATCTCTTCCACGCTTTTCGGCTTCCCGGCGACGGAATCGCGCAGTGAACGGCTGATTATTTCAATGGCCTTCAGGTGCAGCGTATCGGTCAGTTCCCAGGCAGCTTTGGTGGTGAAACCTTCAATGGCGTGCGTCAGGGCGTCAATCCCCGTGGCGGCTTTCAGCGAGGCAGGCATGCTCATCATCATATCGGGATCGACGATGGCGACAATCGGAATGTCATGCGGATCGACACACACGAATTTGCGGCGTTTTTCTTCGTCTGTGATGACGTAGTTAATGGTGACTTCTGCGGCTGTGCCGGAGGTGGTCGGGATCGCGATAATCGGCACGGCGGGGCGTCGGGTGGCGGCAACGCCTTCGAGGCTGCGAACATCGGTGAATTCAGGGTTATTGATAATAATCCCGATGGCTTTACAGGTGTCCTGCGGTGAGCCGCCGCCAATCGCGATCAGGTAATCCGCCTGCGATGACTTGAAACGTTCGACGCCCCTTTCCACCACGGAGATGGTGGGATTGGGAATCACCTCATCGTAAATATCGTAGGGCAACCCTGCCGTATCCAGCTTTTCCGTCACCTTGGCAACGACGCCAAATTTCACCAAGTCTTTGTCCGTCACCAACAGGGCTTTCTTGAACCCCCGCCGCTTCACTTCATCGACAATCTGAGCGACAGCGCCCGCGCCAAAATAGGATGTTTCATTAAGAATCATTCTGTTAGCCATTATTTCTCTCCTCATAACGTTTGATTTTGATAAAGCGAAAAATACATACCGCACAATTCCCTGTTATTAGTATGGATAAAATGTGCTATGAGTGCCTTCTGTTTGCTGCCATGTACACCTTGTACGCTGGCACTAAGGTAAAGACGCCTGAGAAGTGGCTCACAGAATCGTGATGATGGCAGCATAACGGCGGGAGTAAGGCTGGGGTTCGCTGTTGGGTTTTGATTGAAAAAATCTAATTTAAGCCTGTTTTTATCATTACATTATCTAATCTGAATGGATTTTTTATTTAGGTGGCATTACCTTAGTTATCCAGTTTTAATGCCATTAATCTGTTTTATCTGCGCAATTAAATAATTTACGTGCTTAATTTAATCAATTATTAAGCATATTACGCTGCTTTATTTTTTGTGAGTGGTCCGGCTTTCTTCGCTTTATATATAATTTATCTTATGGCTAAGGGTGTGGTTTAACCTGTGCTTCGGTGGTAAGTTCAGTCAGAAGATATCGTTTGCGCAGTGTGTTTTATCACCTGAACGCCATGCGCTGAAGAGGGATGAGGAATGGCAAAGCAGACCCCGTTGTACCAACAACATCTGGCCGATGGTGCCAAAATGGTGGACTTTCATGGTTGGATGATGCCACTGCACTACGGCTCCCAACTGGACGAACACCACATTGTGCGTCGGGACGCTGGCATTTTTGATGTCTCCCACATGACCATCGTCGATTTGCACGGTGCGAGAACGCGTGAATTCCTGCGTTATCTGCTGGCGAATGATGTCGCCAAACTCACACAACCGGGCAAAGCGCTGTATACCGGCATGCTGAATGCTTCCGGTGGTGTGATCGATGATCTGATCGTTTATTTTCTCACAGAAAACGATTTCCGACTGGTGGTGAACTCCGCAACGCGTGGAAAAGATCTCGCCTGGATCGGGCAGCATGCCGCACCGTTCGGGGTTGAAATCCGCGAGCGCGACGATCTGGCGCTGGTTGCGGTGCAAGGTCCGCAGGCGCAGGAAAAAGTTCAAGAAATCCTGAAGGCAAAAGGCCTGAGTGATACCGACGTGGCAGCGGTTGCCAGCATGAAGCCGTTTTTTGGCAAGCAGGCGGGCGACTTCTTCGTCGCCACGACGGGTTATACGGGTGAAGCGGGTTATGAAATCGCGCTGCCGAATGAGCAGGTGGTCGATTTCTGGCAACAACTGCTGGCGGTTGGTGTGAAGCCATGTGGGCTGGGCGCACGCGATACGTTGCGGCTGGAAGCGGGGATGAACCTGTACGGTCAGGATATGGATGAGGGCATTTCGCCGCTGGCGGCCAATATGGGCTGGACAATCGCCTGGCAGCCGGAGGATCGTGAGTTTATCGGGCGTGAGGCATTAACGCATCAGCGTGAAAAAGGCACCGAGCAACTGGTTGGTTTGGTGCTGACGGAAAAAGGCGTATTGCGCAATGATTTACCTGTGCGCTTTACTGATAGTGATGGCGTGGTGTGCGAAGGGGTGATCACCAGCGGATCGTTCTCGCCGACGCTTGGCGTCAGTATCGCGCTGGCGCGTGTTCCGCTGGGGATTGGTGAACAGGCGATAGTGCAGATTCGTAACCGCGAACTGCCTGTCCATGTGACCAAACCCGGTTTTGTCCGTGCCGGAAAAGCCATCGTTCAGTATTAATAGCCGCTTGCCTGTAAAGATAAGCGCATAGGATTAATGACTTTAGGAAAGGGGATGCAATGAGCAACGTACCAACAGAATTAAAATACACCACGTCGCACGAATGGGTGCTGCATGAGGGCGGCGGTATCTACAGCGTGGGCATTACCGAGCACGCGCAGGAGCTCCTGGGTGACATGGTGTTTATCGATTTACCGGAAGTGGGTACGGTCGTCGCCGCAGGCGATGATTGCGCGGTGGCGGAGTCGGTAAAAGCCGCGTCGGATATTTATGCGCCCATCAGCGGTGAGATCGTAGAAGTTAACGAGGATTTGGAAGGTTCCCCTGAGCTGGTCAACAGCGCACCTTATACCGACGGCTGGCTGTTCCGCATCAGAATTTCTGATGAGTCTGATTTGGATGAATTGCTTGATGCCGAAGGCTATCAGGCATCACTAGAAGAAGACGAGTAGTTATCGCGCCCTAGCCTCTATGCTGGGGCGTGTTGTTTTATGCGCCCGCGTCATATTTTGGCGCGGCAGCTATCACGATTGATGCAGGCACGATTGATGCAGGAAATTACTGTAATGACCCAGACACTCAGTCAACTCGAATATGACGGCGCGTTTATCGAGCGCCATATCGGCCCCTCCGTCAGCCAGCAGCAGCACATGCTGTCGGTGGTGGGGGCGACGTCGCTGGAAGCACTGATCCGCCAGATTGTCCCGGCGGACATTCAACTGCCTAGCCCGCCAGCGGTGGGGGAAGCCGTGACCGAGCATGAGGCGTTAGCTGAGTTGAAGGTCATTGCAGGACGCAATCAACGTTATAAAAGCTACATCGGCATGGGCTATAGCGCGGTGCTGATGCCGCCAGTGATTTTACGTAACGTGCTGGAAAACCCAGGCTGGTACACCGCCTATACGCCGTACCAGCCCGAAGTCTCTCAGGGACGGCTGGAAGCGCTACTGAATTTCCAGCAGGTTACACAGGATCTAACCGGATTGGATCTGGCCTCCGCGTCGCTGCTGGATGAAGCCACTGCCGCAGCGGAAGCGATGGCGATGGCAAAACGTATCAGTAAACTCAAACAGGCCGAACGTTTCTTTGTTGCCGACGATGTGCATCCGCAAACGCTGGATGTGGTGCGTACTCGTGCGGAAACCTTCGGTTTTGAAATTGTTGTCGGTAAGGCGGAAGATGCGCTGAAAGACGATGCGGTGTTTGGCGTGTTGTTGCAACAGGCAGGGACGACGGGCGAACTGCACGATTACAGCGACCTGATGGCGGCACTGAAAGCACGTAAGGTCGTCACCTGCGTGGCGTCGGATATCATGGCGCTGGTACTGCTGACCGCGCCGGGCAAGCAGGGGGCGGATATTGTCTTCGGTTCTGCACAGCGCTTTGGCGTGCCGATGGGCTACGGCGGGCCACACGCGGCGTTCTTCGCCTGTCGTGATGAACATAAACGTGCCATGCCGGGCCGTATCATCGGCGTGTCGCGCGATGCGGCAGGCAACACCGCGCTGCGTATGGCGATGCAGACGCGTGAACAGCATATTCGTCGCGAGAAGGCGAACTCCAATATTTGTACTTCGCAGGTGTTGCTGGCCAACATTGCGGGGATGTATGCGGTATTCCACGGGCCGGAAGGGCTCAAACGTATTGCAGGGCGCATCCATCGTCTGACCGATATTCTGGCGGCAGGATTAACGCAGGGCGGGTTGCTGCTGCGCCATCGCAGCTGGTTTGACACGCTGACCATTGAGGTTACGGATAAGGACGCGGTACTGAGCCGGGCATTAAGTTTTGGCATCAACCTCAGAGGCGATTTAGCAAGTGCTGTGGGCATCACGCTGGATGAAGCAACCACGCGTGAAGATGTGCTGGCGCTGTTCGCCGTGCTGTTAGGTGACGATCATGGGCTGGATATTGACGCGCTTGATGCGGCCGTTGCTCAGCAGGCTGCGACGATCCCGCCTGCTCTGTTGCGCCACGATGCGATCCTGTCGCATCCGGTTTTCAATCGCTATCACAGCGAAACTGAAATGATGCGCTACTTGCACCGTCTGGCGCGTAAGGATCTGGCGCTCAATCAGGCGATGATCCCGCTCGGTTCCTGCACCATGAAGCTCAACGCGGCAGCGGAAATGCTGCCGATTACCTGGCCGGAATTTGCCGAACTGCATCCATTCTGCCCGCTGGAACAGGCACTGGGCTATCGCCAGATGATCGAACAGCTCTCCGGCTGGCTGGTACAACTGACGGGCTATGATGAGATTTGCATGCAGCCCAATTCGGGCGCACAGGGCGAGTATGCGGGGCTACTGGCGATCCGTCGCTATCATGAAAGCCGCAATGAAGCTGGCCGTAATCTCTGTCTGATTCCTAGCTCCGCCCACGGTACTAATCCCGCATCGGCGCAGATGGCGGGGATGGACGTGGTGGTGGTCGCCTGTGACAAGCAGGGCAATATCGATCTGCACGATCTGCGTGAGAAATCGCAGGCGGCGGGCGAACAGCTTTCCTGCATTATGGTGACCTATCCATCCACCCACGGCGTCTATGAAGAGACGATCCGCGAAGTGTGCCAGATCGTGCATCAATACGGCGGTCAGGTGTATCTGGATGGCGCGAACATGAATGCACAGGTTGGCATTACCACGCCGGGTTACATTGGCGCTGATGTATCGCACCTGAACCTGCATAAAACCTTTTGTATTCCGCACGGCGGTGGCGGACCGGGCATGGGGCCGATTGGCGTGAAAGCACATCTGGCACCGTTTGTGCCGGGGCATCAGGTGGTAAAAATCGAGGGTGTACTGACGGAGCAGGGCGCAGTCTCTGCGGCACCGTTCGGCAGCGCTTCTATTCTGCCGATTAGCTGGATGTACATTCGCATGATGGGAGCGGAAGGGCTGAAACAGGCTAGCCAGATGGCGATCCTGAATGCTAACTACATCGCGACGCGCTTGCAGCAGGCCTATCCGGTGCTCTACACCGGCCGTGACGGTCGCGTGGCGCACGAGTGCATTCTGGATATCCGTCCACTTAAGGAAAGCACGGGGATTAGCGAGATGGATATCGCCAAACGTCTGATCGACTACGGTTTCCATGCGCCGACCATGTCGTTCCCGGTCGCGGGTACGTTGATGGTGGAGCCAACGGAATCGGAAAGTCAGGTAGAGATCGATCGTTTTATCGATGCGATGCTGGCGATCCGTGCCGAAATCAATCGCGTTGCGCAGGGCGAATGGCCGCTGGACGACAACCCGCTGGTGAACGCGCCGCATACGCAGGCGGAGCTGGTGGCCGATTGGACACATCCGTACAGCCGTGAGCTGGCGGTATTCCCGGTTGGCAGCGAACACAAATATTGGCCGAGCGTGAAGCGTCTGGACGATGTCTACGGCGATCGTAACCTATTCTGTTCGTGTGTACCGATGAGCGACTATGCGTAGTTAATCACGCTGGGCGTTGAATCAGCGGTGTGGTTATTCATTATCTTTTCCAGCCTCCTCTACTCAGGGGAGGCTTAATTGACTGATTTTAATTCTTCCTTTCCATTACTAGCCTCTAATAACCTGCTGCGCTGAGGCACATCGACTTTAGTCATCATCAGCCAATGTCTTACCATGTGTTCTCATCCAGTCTGCCAGTGAATCCAGCGTTGGTTGGAGCGATTTGCCCAACGGGGTGATCTGGTACTCCACGCGCGGCGGCACTTCGGCATACACCTTGCGCTTCACCAGTTTGCGCTGCTCGAACAGGCGCAGTTGTCGTGTCAGTTCCTTCTGAGTGATGGGGGCGATAGCGCGTTGTAATGCACTGAAACGCACGGGCTCGCCGATCACTATCAGGCGGTACAGTATGGGAATCGCCCATTTTCCCGCGATGAGGTTGACGAAATTCACCATTGGGCACGGTTCTGCAATGTCAGATGGTGAGGAAGGGGACGTGTTTGCTACTGGGCCGTGAACAGACATAAGGTTCCAATACCCTCTTTAGTATCCAATTGGTGCCTACTTACAAAAGTATACTATTGATGAAATACTGCCGTTTTTCAAGCAACACGACAGGACACATCATGATGAAACGACTGCAAGATAAGTTTGCTTTGATCACCGGGGGCACCAGCGGTATTGGGATAGAAACCGCACGTCAGTTTCTGGCCGAAGGGGCGACGGTCGCCATCACTGGACGCGATGAGAAAACGTTGGCACGTGCGCAGGCTGAGTTGGGCCATTCCACGCTGGCGATCCGTTGCGACGCTGGAGATATCCGTGCCCAGCACGATCTGGCACAGACGCTGACGCAGCACTGGCCGCGTCTGGACGTGCTGTATGCCAATGCTGGCGATGTCACCCATCGTCCGCTGGAAAGTTGGGACGAGTCAGCCTGGGATCGGCTTATGGCGACTAACCTTAAGGGGCCATTCTTTCTGGTTCAGGCACTGCTGCCGCTGCTGAACAACCCGGCATCGGTGATTTTGTGTGGATCAACCAGCGCCCATATCGGCCTACCGCAAAGCAGCGCCTACGCCGCGAGTAAAGCAGGATTACTCTCACTGGTGCGCACGCTATCGGCGGAACTGGTGACGCGCGGCATTCGGGTTAACGGCTTGAGTCCGGGTCCGACTGAAACCCCTGCACTGGATAAATTAGGTCTTTCTCCCGAACAGCAATCCGCCATGCAGGAGCAAATTCGACAACTGGTGCCGATTGGCCGTATGGGAACCCCTTGGGAACTGGCGAAAGCGGCGGTTTTTCTCGCTTCTGACGAGTCCCGCTTTGTGGTTGGAACGGAACTGTTGGTCGACGGTGGTGTGGCTAATCTGTAGAAGCATGCATTGTTCTTTCAACGTATGCGGACTGAATGAGCCGTCGGCACTGATGACGAACGAGTAGTACCATCATGCTGTTTTCAACTGCGCTGGCAGAATTCATTCTGGGCCTGCGAAATCATTCGCAGGCATATTTTCCCTATCCGAAAACAAACTGTCATTAAACTGACGCCCCAGTGACACGCTAGCGTTCTAGGGTAAGGCCTCTGTATTTCACACTGAGCGACCCTTGAGTTATGCGTGCAAAATGTTTTCCCTATCTTGTGCTGTTGCCGACGCTGGTTTTTTTGCTTGCCTTCACTTATTTCCCTCTGCTGCGTTCGGTCATCGACAGCCTGTATGACACGCGGCTGAATGCCGACACTCCGCTGTTCGTCGGTATGGATAACTTTGTGCGTCTGGTGCAGGACACGGTGTTCTGGCAAGCCTTGCTGAACAACGTGCTGTATATCCTGATGACGGTCGTACCCGGTGTGCTGCTGGCACTGTTACTGGCGGTGCTGCTGTGGGAAAACACGCGCGTTAACCGCTGGCTGCGTACCGCTTTCTTCTTTCCGATGATTATTCCGCTGGTGAGTGCCGCGACGCTGTGGTTGTTCATTTTTATGCCGGGGCTGGGGCTGCTGGATTACTACCTGGCTAAAGTGTTCGGTCCGATGAACAACAACTACCTCGGCATGAGCGACAGCGCGCTGGTGGCGGTGAGCGTTATCGGCATCTGGAAATTCGCGGGATACTACATGCTTTTTTTTCTCGCGGGTCTGCAAGCCGTTTCTGCTTCCGCACGCGAGGCGGCGCTGATGGAAGGGGCTTCCCGGCGTCAGGTGTTTTTCTACGTCACACTGCCGCTGCTGCGCCCAACCATCGCTTTTGTGGTCACCATCGCTTTTATCTACGCCATTACCCAGATCGACCATGTTGCTGTGATGACGCGCGGCGGGCCGAATAATGCGACGACCGTGCTGCTCTATTACATCCAGGATCTGGCCAATGACACGCACGATCTGGGTAAAGCCTCTGCGGCCACTTTCCTGACGCTGGCGATGCTGTTCGCCTTTTCCATTATGAATCTGAAAGTGCTGGAGAAAGGGGCGCATTATGAGCGTTGATCACCCGCATGTTGAGAACTTAAACGTTAACGTTCGGCATGTTGCAAATCGCAGCATTGCCAACCGCCATCCGCTGCGCATCACAACACGCTTCACGCTGCCGCTGCTGCTGATTTGCGCCGCGTTACTGTGGATCAGTCCGTTTATTTGGATGCTGTCTTCCTCTGTCAGTGCCCGTAGCTTTGGCGTGGATATGGCCTCGCTGTTGCCGCGTCTCCCATTGACATTCGATAACTTCCGCGATGCGTGGGACAGTGCCGACTGGTTACGGCTTTACACCAATACGCTTTTCTTTGCGGTTGGCACCTTTCTGGTACAACTGGTGACGATCACCACGGCGGGCTACATCTTTGCCTATCACGAGTTCCGCGGCAAAACGCTGCTGTTCTACCTGCTGCTGATTCAAATGATGATCATGCCCGTCGTCATGATGGTACCGAACATGATGACGCTCAAACAGCTCGGTCTGCTCAATACCCTGACCGGCGTGATGATGCCGTATTTCGCCTCGGCGTTTGGCGTGTTCCTGATGCGTCAGGCGTTTCTCAATATTGCGAAAGAGATCGAAGAAGCCGCCTTGATGGAAGGTTGCCGTTGGTGGCAGGTGGTGTTTCACGTCCTGATTCCGATGACCTGGCCGTCGATCCTGGCCTTCGCTACGGTCAGCATTACCTATCACTGGAATGAATACCTCTGGCCGCTGATGGTGCTCAACGACCCGGACAAACAGGTGCTGACCATCGGGTTGGTATCGTTCGCGATGGGTGCAGAGTCCGGCGGGCAGTGGGGATTGATCTGCGCGGGCACGCTACTGGTGTGCCTGCCGCTGATGGTGGCCTTTGTCGTATTCCAGAAGCAGTTCCTGAGCAGCTTCGGTTTCTCGGGCATTAAGTGAATCGCTGATAAGGCCATACGGGTTACTTAAGCCCGTTGTTAGGGGAAACACAGGGGGAGGTTCCCGCGGGGAGGGCTCACCCCTGTGATCGCCCCGTGTATCTCGATGCTTAAGCGCTCGGCATTAGGCTATGCGGGTGACTTAATTCTATTTATCAGGAGCGATACGCTCCATGTATCTCGCTCCTTAAACAATCGGCGTTCGCCAACGGGCGAAATAACGGTAAAGGTGGTGGTTATGTTGCTGGCACAAATTTCCGATCTGCATTTTCGCAGTGAGGGACGCAAGCTTTATGAATTTATTGATATTAACGGGGAAAATGCGGAAGTCATCAACCAGTTAAACGCGCTGCGTGAGCGGCCAGATGCCGTCGTGATTAGCGGTGATATCGTTAACTGCGGGCGTCCACAGGAGTATCAGGTAGCACAGCGCGTGTTACAGATGTTGGATTACCCGTTGTACGTGATCCCAGGTAATCATGATGACAAGCAGCATTTTCTCAATGCGATGCGCCCGCTGTGTCCGCAACTGGGTGATGACCCGGAAAATATCCGCTATGCGGTGGATGATTTTCCGATGCGCCTGTTGTTCATCGACACCAGTCTGACAGGGCAATCAAAAGGTTGGTTGACGCCGTCCACGCTGGGCTGGTTGGAGCAGCAATTGCAGGATCACTCGACGCGTGAAACGGCGATCTTCATGCACCACCCGCCGCTGCCGCTGGGGTCGGCACAGATGGATCGTATCGCCTGCGAAAACGGACATGAACTGTTGATGCTGATCGAACGTTTCCCGCAACTCACGCGCGTATTTTGCGGGCATACGCATCGTCTGATCATGACGCAGTATCGGCAGGCGATTATTGCCACCGTACCGGGAACCGTCCATCAGGTTCCGTATTTTTACGAAGACGATGCGCTGTACTACAACCTGGAGCCTGCCAGCGTGGTGATGCATCGCTATGTGCCGGTGACCGGACTGGTGAGCTATTGCCAGTCGATTGCGTCTTACCCCGGCCCTTATCTCTATGACCCTCGAATCAGTTGCCCGGTGGATGCGTAATGGCCGTGATTCAGCTACGTAATATCAGTAAACACTTTGAGCACACGCAGGCGCTGGCATCGCTATCCTTGGATATCGCCGATGGCGAATTTCTGGTACTGGTTGGGCCGTCCGGCTGCGGCAAGAGTACGCTGCTGCGTATGCTGGCTGGTCTGGAAGACGTGAGTGACGGACAGATCCTGCTGGGTGAGGATGACATCACGACATGGAGCCCAAAGCAGCGCAATTTCTCGATGATCTTCCAGAACTATGCACTGTTTCCACACCTGACTGTCGAGCAGAACATCACTTTTGGGATGCGGATGCGCGGTGAGCCGAAAGCGGACTATCCACAGCGGGTGCAGCGTGTTGCCAGTCTGCTTCAGCTTGATCCACTACTCAAACGCAAACCGGGAAAACTGTCCGGCGGTCAGCGTCAACGCGTGGCGATGGCGCGGGCGATCGTGCGCGATCCACATTTGTTTCTGATGGATGAACCGCTGTCGAATCTGGATGCTCGCCTGCGTAGCGACGTGCGGGACGGCATTATGGATCTGCATCGTCAGTTGAAAACGACCACGGTTTACGTCACGCACGATCAGATCGAGGCGATGACGATGGCGGATAGGATCGCCGTGCTGGATCGCGGCGTGCTGCAACAGGTCGGTACACCGGAACAGCTGTACTCTCATCCGGCTAACGTCTTTGTTGCCGGATTTATCGGCACGCCCGCGATGAACATGCTAACGCTGCCCTGTACCGACGGCCATGCGCTTCTACAGGCATTGCCCGTGGCGCTGCCCGCCAGCGAAGAAGCACGGTCATTAACCAGCGTGCTGCTGGGGATTCGCCCTGAGCATATTACCGAACACGCCGCGTCAGACGGCGAGTGGTCATTGCCGGGAACGGTGAAGCAGCGGGAGCTGTTTGGCGCAGAGTATCTGCTTCATGTGGAAACGCCGCTGGGCAATATCCGCTACCGTCGGCCAAATCGCGATGGCGTGCCGGATATCGGTGCGCCTGTTGATCTTCATTTTTCACCGCAGGATTGTCATTGGTTTTCCGGGCAAACCGCCCGTAATTTATCCCAGGAGAAAAGAAATGCGTAAGCCTCGTATGATGGCGCTGGCGGTAGCCTTGCTGATGTCTGGCTCGGCGCTGGCAAAAGAAAATATCGATTTCATGTTCCCCGCGCCGGTGGATGGCAAGCTGACGATGGAAATGACGCGCATCATCAAAGAGTACAACCAATCGCAGGATCAGGTTGAGGTGCGTGGGATCTTCACCGGCAATTACGATACGACAAAAGTAAAAGCGGAAGCCGCTGCCAAAGCGGGCGATCCGCCAGCACTGGTGATTATGTCGGCCAACTTCACCGCCGATCTGGTCATCAAAGATGAAATCCTGCCGATGGACGAGCTGTTCAAATACGGCAATGAAAAAGCCACGCCTTTCCTGACGAAAAACTTCTGGCCTGCGCTGCATCAGAACGCGCAGGTGATGGGGGTGACCTATGCGATCCCGTTCCACAACTCGACGCCGATCCTCTATTACAACGAAGACATGCTGAAGAAGGCGGGTTTTAACGAACCGCCAAAAAACTGGGATGAGGTAGCAGCGGTCGCGAAGAAACTGACCGATCCGGCGAAAGGGCAATGGGGCATCATGATCCCGTCCACGAACGATGACTACGGCGGCTGGATGCTGTCTGCGCTGACGCGTGCCAACGGCGGAGCGTATTATAATGCCGATTATCCGGGTGAAGTGTATTACAACACCGCATCGACCAAAGGCGCGCTCCAGTTTTGGCGCGATCTGGTATACCGCGATAAAGCAATGCCCGCTGGTGTGCTGAATTCCAAGCAAATCAGCGCCGCGTTTTTCTCCGGCAAGCTGGGTATGGCGATGCTGAGCACGGGGGCGCTGGGCTTTATGCGTGAAAACACCAAAGATTTCCAGCTTGGCGTGGCGATGATGCCGGAAAAAGAGCGTCGTGGTGTGACCATCGGCGGGGCGAGTCTGGTGAGCTTCAAAGGGATTTCCGAGGAGCAGAAGAAAGCGGCCTGGCAGTTTATGAACTATCTGGTCAGCCCGGAAGTCAGCGGAAGCTGGAGCCGTTTTACCGGCTACTTTGCACCGCGTATGGCGGCCTACGATCTGCCGGAAATGAAAGACTATCTGGCGAAAGATCCGCGTGCAGCCATTGCCTTGTCGCAGTTGCAATATGCTCATCCGTGGTATGCCACCTATGAAACGGTCGCGGTACGCAAAGCGATGGAAAATCAACTGGCGGCGCTGCTAAACGATCCGGCGAAAAAGGTCGATGATGCCGCTGCCGCTGCACAAAAAGAAGCGGACGGCATCATGGAGCCTTATGTAGATAAAACCGCGTTAAGAGACGTTAAATAACAGCATCTCCCCCCGTTGATATTGACTCAACGGGGTGAGATCGCGTTAATGCGCAGCCTGAGAACGCATACTTGCCGTGTTGGATGACGATGGCAGCGCAAAGGTGGAGATCACAGTAAAGGTGAGCGCGATACTGCCGCCACCGACAAACCCAGGTTATTTGCGATTGTTTTTAAAGACCCCACTCTCTCCTGACGCGAATGCCCGGCGACGGGCGTTTATCGGGAAAACCGAATTATAGCAACCAGCCCTTGGCTTTGGCGTCTTCCAGATGCTGCTTCAGGTAGTGCCACAATTCTGGGTTAATCGTGGCGATGAATTCGGCGCGGTCGAGAACCTGTTCCAGACGGATGCCGTTCTCTACCCAGCTTTGGCCACCGTTGTACAGATTCATCAGCATCGGCATGACGCGATCGAGCACCAGAGCGAACTGGGCGCTGGGGGTTTCATTGGCTTCGTATTCTTCCCACAGATCGTGGAATTGCTGACGCTGTGGCTCTGGCAACAGGCCGAAAATACGGGCCGCGGCAGCGACTTCTTGATCGTGAATCGCAAGACGTGCGGAAAGATCGTAAACGATCACATCGCCTGCATCGATTTCGACGATATCGTGAATCAGCGCCATTTGGATTACGCGCTGAATATCCACGCCTTCACCCGCGTAAGGCGCCAACGCCATCGCAGCGACGGCAAAATGCCAGCTGTGTTCGGCAGAATCTTCGTGGCGCTCGCTGGCGATAATCTTGGTGCGGCGCTGTACGCTTTTTAATTTATCGATTTCTATCAGAAAGCCGAACACATCGGTCATGGAACCGAAATTCAGAGTAGATGGGGAAGATGACATGAAAAGCGTACCTCTTGCAGTGAAAATGATGCGTGACAACATCGTGCATGACAATGTTATGCAATAAGACCAGAGGAAGGCACTGCGGGCGTTAGAACCGGATGACCGTTAACGCGAATAACCGATAAGAACGGCAGAGCCCTTCAAAATACAGGGAGATATCGAAGTCGGTCATTGTAGGGGATGTTGCCTGAGATTGACATGTATGATTGCACGTTAAGTCAGAGAAAACGGGAAGAAGGCGTGAGGATAATTATTTTAGCTTACACGTGTACACTGAAACTATTCTCAGTTAATCTGCTCAAAGGTTAAACACCTACGCCCGTGCCATCCGCTCAAAAGCGCGAAAGGCGGGGCAGATAACGTCAGAACACTCTTTTTGCGAAATACTGCGGAATTTATTGATGTCAAACAGTGTACATAAGCCGGAGTACTCTCTGGCAGAGGAAATTGCGAATAGCATCAGCCATGGAATCGGCGTGATTTTCGGGATTGTTGGCCTGGTTTTGCTGCTGGTACAGGCGGTCAATAACGATGCCGGGAGCGTAGCGATTGCTAGCTACAGCCTCTATGGCGGCAGCATTATCCTGCTATTTTTGGCCTCGACGCTGTATCACGCCATCCCTTCTCAGCGAATTAAACCGTGGTTGAAAAAATTCGACCACTGCGCCATCTATCTGTTAATTGCCGGAACCTACACGCCATTTTTACTGGTAGGGCTGGATTCACCGCTCGCGCACGGCTTGATGGTCGTCATCTGGAGCATGGCGCTGTTGGGCGTGCTTTTCAAACTGGCGTTTGCCCATCGTTTTGAAGTGCTGTCGTTGATTACCTATCTGGTGATGGGCTGGCTGTCGTTAGTGGTGATTTATCAGATGGTGATGAAACTGTCTGCGGGGAGTGTGACGCTGTTAGCGGTGGGCGGCGTGGTGTATACGCTGGGGGTGATTTTCTACGCTAGCAAGCGTATTCCCTACAATCATGCGATTTGGCACGGGTTTGTTTTAGGCGGCAGCGTTTGCCACTTTCTGGCGATTTATCTTTATATTTAATCCAGCATAACGCGCATGAGCTTAACTGGCTCATGCGCGATGTTACTCGTCAGATTAATCCGTTATTTCATACGGCAGAGGCTGAACTGTGAGTTGGCTTTCGGCATCTTCACGTACGCGCAGAAGGTTCTCTGCGTTCAGATCGTTATTCAATACCGCCTGAACCCAAACATCGCCGTTCTGCAATTGGCTAGCGGCCAACACTGTACCGGTACGACGCCAGTTCTCGCCGAGTTGCAGTTCGAGATCGTCCCCCGCTTGAGGCACCTGATTTGCTTTACCCGCCAGCCAGTAGAGTGCTCGCTTGTTCGCACCGCGATATTTTGCCCGGGCAACCATTTCCTGACCGGTATAGCACCCTTTGCTGAAGCTAATTCCATTTAATGCCTGTAAATTAGTCGCTTGCGGGATGAACTGCGCACTGTTTGCGCTGTCAATGATGGGCTGACCGGCCTCAATATCTAACGTTAGCCATTGGCGGCTGTCATTCAGGCTGACTTTATCGCCGAGCTGTTCAAGCAGCGCAGCGCTTTGCTCTGGAGACAGCACCAGCAAGAAACGCTCTGCGGGATGCGTGAAATGCAGTAAGGTGACCCCTTCGAGTTGCACGACAGGGTGTTCGGCATCGGGGAGTTGGTTAAATACTGAAGCCAGCAGCTCGCGGATACCCGCTCCTGCCGCGCCCAGCAGTACAGCGTTGTCGTCTGGTGCGATGGTGGTTTTCGAAAAAACGGCGTATTTTTTCAGTTCGCTAAGCTGGGCATCGCGTAGATTACGGCGCTCAATGAAAGCAAACCCCTCGCCGTGATGGAACAGACGCAGGTTGCTCCACATTTTTCCTTTCGCGTCGCAGTGGGCGCAAAGGATGTGCCGATCGTCAGCCAGGGCGCTGACATCCGCGGTGACCTGTCCCTGAAGATATTTGACGGTATCCGGCCCGATCAGCGTGGCTAGCGCCCAGTCATCCAGTGAGATGAGTGTGGCGGCGAGCTGGGCAGAAGCAAAGGGGGGCTGTGAGGCAAAAGGGCGTTGATGAGCCGTATGTTGATTAACCATATAGTACAATCCTGCGCTAAGGGCGATACCCGAATGGCCTAATGGTAAAAGAGCGCTCAGGGTTTGCAAGTGGTTATTCGCGCGGCGTTATGACATAGCACATCCTGACGCTGATGAGCGCACTGGGCGCGGTGCATGTCAGTAAGTTATGTCAAAATGTTACTATTAGTTGATGTCCGCTACCGGAATCGGAGTACACTAGCGGCAAGCAGCGATAACAAGGTGGACATGAAATATGGAAATCGATAATAAATCACGTATTCATTGGGCATGCCGCCGTGGTATGCGCGAACTGGATATCGCCATCATGCCGTTTTTTGAGCATGACTATGACACACTTAATGACGGTGATAAGCACACGTTTGTACGTTTGTTACAAAGCGACGACCCTGATTTATTCAACTGGCTGATGAACCACGGTGAGCCGGAAGACGGAGAGCTGAAACGCATGATTTCCCTTATTCAGACGCGAAATAAAGATCGTGGCCCAGTGGCAATGTGACCTTCGCGTCTCCTGGCGCATGCAACTGCTGTCGTTAGTGGTGCATGGCCTGCTCGTATTGCTCATTCTGCTGGCACCGTGGCCGGACGGCTATGCGTGGCTGTGGCTCTGTCTTGTTACCATGGTGATGTTTGGTTTTATTCGCAGCCAAAGGAATATCAAATCGCGGCAAGGGTGTATTACTCTGCTCAGCGAAACGACCCTGAACTGGCGGCAGCAGGAGTGGCAAATCGTTAAGCGACCGTGGCTGCTGAAGAATGGCGTGTTGCTGTCATTGCAGGCGGTTAACGCTAAAGACAAGCAGCAGCTGTGGCTGGCATCAGACAGCATGGGCGATGACGAATGGCGCCATTTGCGCCAACTTCTCTTACAGCAGAAACATTGGGCGAGATAACGGCGCGTTTTGGCGTGGGTATCACGCCCAGTGTGTAGAAACATCACCACGGTGATTTACGGAAATAATCGCAGCAGGTATCTTACGCCGCTTCGTGAGGATGGATATCGGCTGTTCCCGTCACGGGAATGTCGGCTTTCCTTTCTTTTTCTCCGCGTTATTTGGGGAAACGTTCTTATTCGGCCATCGACTGGCCGTGCCTTGAAATTTATTGGGTATAACTGATGACTAAGCCCGCAGTGCAAAAAAGTGGTCTGCATCCTCGTAATCGCCATCGCGACCGTTATGATTTTCCCGCGCTCAAACAGAGCTATCCTGCCCTGATCCCGTTTGTGAAGGTGAATGCCTACGGCGACGAGTCAGTGGACTTTGCCAATCCCGAGGCGGTGAAAACGCTGAATCAGGCGTTGTTGCAGCATTTTTATCAGATTGAACACTGGACGATTCCTGACGGTTTTCTGTGCCCACCGATCCCCGGTCGTGCTGATTATATCCACCATCTGGCCGATTTACTGGCGGAAGATAACCGCTCGGTGGTGCCGCGTGATGCATCCGTACTGGATGTCGGTTGCGGTGCTAACTGCGTCTATCCGCTGATTGGACACCGTGAGTACGGCTGGCGTTTTACCGGCAGCGAGATTAACCCGCTGGCGATGAAAGCGGCCAATGAAACGATTGAAGCGAATCCCGGTTTGAATCGGTCGATTCGCCTGCGTCGTCAGAAAAATAGCAAAGCGATACTGGCAGGCATTATTCACAAGAACGATACGTTTGATGCCGTGATGTGTAATCCGCCGTTCCATGCCTCCGCTGAAGATGCCCGCCAGGGATCGCAGCGTAAATTGCATAATTTGGGGCTAGATAAACGCTCACCGCTGAATTTTGGCGGCCAGCAGGATGAGCTGTGGTGTGAGGGCGGCGAGTCAGCTTTCATTGGCCAGATGATCAAAGAGAGCGCCGGTTTTGCCCGTCAGTGCCTGTGGTTTACGTCGCTGGTATCGCGCAAAGAGAACCTGCCGGAGATTTATCGTGCGCTGGAAGCGGTTGACGCGGAAAAGGTCAGAACGATAGATATGGCACAAGGCCAGAAGCAAAGCCGCTTTGTGGCGTGGAGTTTTCTGGATACCGCTGCGCGAACCCGCTGGTTACAAAAGCGCTAAGCCACGTCAATCTTCACGGATACCTGTTGCAAAGGTATCCGTGGGCGTTTTATTCAACGGTAACCGTATCCGGTTCCTGTTTGGTCACCTTCAGCGACGTCCCCTGAATTGCCATAAACACCGCTTCCCGCCTTGTCAGATAGCCTTTAACGGGATGTGGTTTAATCGCACCGATCAGCGAGGTATCGCCGATAATGCCACAGCCTGTCGCGTGGGCGATTTGCTGCGCGGTCTCATCAAACCTTGGGAAATCGATGTCGTAATATTGCGGCACATCGCATTTCCCACCCAAATTTCTGGCGTATTCCTCTGTGCCTGTTTGCGCGCAACCCGCAAGCAACAAGCCTGTGACCGCTATGAGTAACCTTTTCATCGTGTTGACTCCTGTTGACGCGTACCGTTTACAGCAGTGATGCCATCTCTTGCAGGATCTGTTCGCACCACTGTTCCAGTCGTTCATCGCTGAGGTCGTATTGGTTCACTTCGTCTAGCGCCAGCCCGACAAAATGTTTGCCATCGGCGGTCAGTGGTTTCGGGCTGGTGAAGTCGTAGCCCTCTATTGGCCAGTAGCCAATAAATGTGACACCGAGCGGCAGCAGTTGTTCGTGCAGCATGCCCAGCGCA
Source organism: Pectobacterium araliae (assembly GCF_037076465.1). NCBI lineage: Bacteria > Pseudomonadati > Pseudomonadota > Gammaproteobacteria > Enterobacterales > Pectobacteriaceae > Pectobacterium > Pectobacterium araliae. The sequence goes on from NZ_AP028908.1 coordinate 754,715, forward strand.
TCCAGGAACCATTCACTATAGCCAAGCTGGTCGCCCATACCGTAGAGCGCGACCACTTTGCCTTTGAGATTCAGCGTCGCTAGTTGACCCCAGATGTTCTCCCAGTCTTCCTGAATCTCACCGAAATCCCAGGTTGGGATGCCAAGAATCAGCGTACTGTAGTCTTCCATACGTTGAGGGGCGACATCTTTAATGTTGTGCAGATCCACCAGTTCTTCGCCCAACATGTCGCGAATTTTTTCTGCTGCCATTTCGGTGTAACAGGTGCTTGAGCCGTAAAACAGACCGATTTTCATATGTCGTAAGCGAATTTTTGTGACTAATGTTGGCGAGGATACCACAAGTCACGTGTCGTGCAGAGGGTGAGACAGGTGCGGATACGTAAGCGATGTTGTCAGCATGGAATCTTGCTTACGGCGGCGTGATGGTTATGGGCAAGCGTCAAATTTTTATATATAATCAAATTGAATATCTAATGTGTTATGCATTCTTCCTGCCTATATAAAGTCCCGCTAGGATACAGTCGTATAGCCATAAATAGCTGCGCTGACGATCTCGAATTGTTTCCTAAACCGAGTGAGATCATCGGAAAAAGCAGCAAGATGTATAAGGATTCGTTTCGTTATGATCGTTCTTTCGAACGTAGGCAAGACTTTCGATAGTACACACGGGCGTATTGTCGCTGTGGATGATGTGAACCTCACCGTCGAACAGGGGCAAATTTACGGCATTATCGGCTACAGCGGGGCGGGGAAAAGTACGCTGATTCGCTTACTGAATGGGTTGGAAACGCCAACCAGCGGCAGCATCGTGGTTAATGGATTTGATATCGCCCGTGCCAGCGGTGAAGCGCTGCGCCGTGCGCGGTTGAAAATTAGCATGATCTTCCAGCACTTCAATCTGCTGTGGTCGCGTACGGTCAGCCAGAATATCGCCTTTGCTCTACAAATTGCGGGCGCGCCAAAAGCTGAAGTCACACAACGCGTGGCCGACTTGATCACGCTGGTGGGGCTGGAAGGGCGGGAACACGCTTATCCTTCGCAACTCAGCGGTGGTCAGAAGCAACGGGTTGGGATTGCCCGTGCGCTGGCGAACAACCCTAGCGTACTGTTGTGTGATGAAGCGACCTCGGCGCTGGATCCGCAAACGACAGACGCGATCCTCGAATTACTGTTGGATATCAATCGTAAGCTGAACCTTACCATTGTGCTCATTACGCACGAAATGTATGTGGTGCGTAAAATCTGTCATCGGGTGGCCGTGATGGAAAGCGGTCGGATTGTTGAAGAGGGGTCGGTACTGGATGTGTTTGTTCGCCCACAGCAGGCGATTACTCGCCAGTTTGTGAAGCAGGTAGGGCAGTATCAGGCAACAACCGAAAGCTTTAATCCACAGTTGACGGAACATCTGTCAGGAGCCGTGCTTAAACTGACGTTCATCGGTCAGCAAACCCAACAGGCGGTTATTTCTGAGGTGATTCAAACCTATAACCTGACGATCAATATTTTGCACGGTCAAATCAGCCACACGCTGAACGGAACGTTTGGCGAATTGTATATCCATGTTGACGGCAATGAACAGGAAACAACGCGCGTGCTGGCTTTCCTACAAGAGCGTGCCATCGCCGTTGAGGTGATTAAACATGCTTGAGTCTTTATTCCCTCACCTGAACATTGAACAACTGCTGGATGCCACGTGGGAAACGCTATACATGACCGGCGTTGCTGGCGTAGCGACGCTGATTCTGGGGATCATTTTGGGTGTTCTGCTCTTCCTGACGTCCAAAGGGCAGTTGCTTCAGAATCGGCCGGTTTATCTGCTGATTTCCGCGTTGGTGAATATCTTCCGTTCTATCCCGTTCATTATTTTGATTGTGTTGCTGATTCCGTTTACCAAAACGCTGGTCGGCACCATTTTGGGCGCGAATGCAGCACTGCCTGCGTTGATCGTCGGTGCTGCACCGTTTTACGCGCGTCTGGTCGAAATTGGCCTGCGTGAAGTGGATAAAGGCGTGATTGAAGCGGCGCGTTCAATGGGGGCAAAAACCCACACGCTAATCTTTCGTGTTTTATTACCGGAATCCTCCCCTGCATTGGTTTCTGGTATTACCGTCACGCTGATTGCGCTGGTCAGCTATACCGCGATGGCTGGTGTGATCGGTGCGGGCGGGTTGGGGAATTTGGCCTATCTGGAAGGCTTTCAACGAAACCACGGCGACGTGACGCTGGTTGCGACACTGACGATCCTTGTGATTGTGTTTGTCATCCAGTTTATCGGCGACCTCATTACTACCACACTCGATAAACGTTAATAACAGGAAGAATGATGATGAAAAAGCAGCTTATGATGATGGCTTTCGCCTCGCTGACCGCGCTGGCGTCGTTCGGTGCCGCAGCGGATACCAAGCTGGTGGTTGGGGCATCCAATGTACCTCACGCCGAGATTCTGGAAGTGGCGAAGCCGATTCTGAAAAAAGAAGGGATCGATTTGGAAATCAAACGATTCCAAGACTACATCCTGCCGAATACCGCGCTTGCCAGCAAGGATATCGATGCTAACTACTTCCAGCACATCCCGTATCTGGAATCAGTATTGAAAGATCACGCGAAAGATAAGAGCTATAATTTTGTCAGCGCGGGGGCCATTCACATTGAGCCAATCGGCATCTACTCCAAAAAATACAAAAGCCTGAAAGATCTGCCCGAAGGCGGCCGCATTATCATGCGTGATGCCGTGGCGGAAGAAGGGCGTATTCTTTCCATTTTTGAACGTGAAGGCGTGATTAAGCTAAAACCCGGTATCAACAAGGTTAATGCGCGTATCTCTGACGTCGTGGAAAACCCGAAAAAACTGAAATTCCTGGCTAACGTCGAAGGTGCGCTGCTGCCGCAGATGTACAATAACGACGAAGGCGATGCGGTGGTGATTAATGCCAACTACGCCATCGATGCGGGTCTGAACCCGACCCAAGATCCTATCGCGGTAGAAAGCGGTAAAAATAACCCGTATGCCAATATCATCACTGTGCGTAAAGGCGATGAAAACAAGCCTGATATTGTGGCTCTGGTGAAGGTACTGCACTCTAAACCGATTCAGGATTTCATCCGTGAGAAATACAAAGGCGCGGTCATTCCTGTTGATAAGTAAGATATGCCGTGATGTGAGATAAAAAAGAACCGCCGGAAATGTTGGCGGTTCTTTTTTTGTGCGGTGACTTAACCCAGAGATTGGTGGCGCGTTTCTTTTGTCGCCAGCAGTGCAATCAGCGTCAGCGACGCCATGGCCGCCAGATAAACACCGACGTAGAACAGGCCATAGTTAGCCGTCAGCCACGCTGCGATATAGGGAGCGACTGATGCGCCCAGAATCGACGAGACGTTATAGGAGAATGACGCACCAGTGTAGCGCACTTCCGTCGGGAACAGTTCTGGCAGCAATGCACCCATCGGGCCGAACGTCAGCCCCATAAGGCTCAGACCTAGTACCAGAAAGCCCATCACCAACGCCTGATTACCTGAGCCGAGCATATAAGGGAACAGCATCGCGAAGACGATCATGAGACAGGTGATAGTAATCATGGTTTTACGGCGACCAAAGGCATCCGCCAAATAGCCTGCTATCGGCACCATCAGACCAAAGCCGATCACTGCGATCATCAGCATCAACAGGAAGCTGTTGCGCGAGAAACCAAGCCCTTTCGGCACGGGCGCTGTGCCATACGTCATGGAATATACGGTCATGATGTAGAACAGCGTGTAGGTCGCCAGCATGATAAAGGTGCCAAGAATTGTCACTTTCATATGTTTGCTGAGCAGCGTGCCTAGCGGCATGCGTACCTGCTTACCGGCTTTGACCGCTTTGGTAAAGACGGGGGCTTCATGCAGAGAGATACGAACATACAGGCCAACCAGCACCAGCACAGCGGACGCGATGAACGGCACGCGCCAGCCCCAGTTCATGAACTGTTCTTCCGTCAGCAGCCAGGACAATAGCAGGAAGGTGCCGTTAGCGAAGAAGAAGCCAATTGGTGCGCCGAGCTGGGGGAACGACCCATACAGTGCACGTTTATTGGACGGGGCATTTTCGGTCGCCAGCAGTGCCGCGCCGCCCCATTCGCCGCCCAGCCCCAGCCCCTGGCCGAAGCGTGCCAGTGCCAGCAGAATCGGTGCAAAAATACCAATGGTTTCGTAGGTCGGTAACAGCCCAATCAGAACGGTTGAAATCCCCATGGTCAGCAGAGAGGCGACCAGGGTGACTTTACGCCCGACGCGGTCGCCAAAGTGACCGAATACCGCAGAACCAATAGGGCGAGCCACAAAGGCAATCGCAAAGGTTGCCAGTGACTGTAGCGTCGCGGCAGTCGGATCGCCTTGCGGGAAGAAAATGTGCGGGAAAATCAGCACCGCGGCGGTGGCATAGATATAAAAATCGAAAAATTCGATCGCGGTGCCAATGAGTGACGCAACAATGACCTTATTGCGTGAGTTTACGGGTGGCGCTTCCGCTTCGGCATCGAGAGTGGGAGTGATGGTGGCTTGCATAATGTTTCTTTATTTTAACAACACGGGCGGCCATTCTACGCATAGAAAAATCGGCTTTTCAACGTTGATTAAGTAAGGTCAATACCCGTAGGCGCAAGGCTTCAAGGCACCTGTTCCAGTATACTGACGATACATAAAATATAATGTTATGTGATCTTGTTTTTGCCGGAGAATGTTATGGTGATGTTGATGTTCACGGAATATGTGAGATCGCACACAATTCTGTCTGTGAGAGAATACCGCGTTGATGAAGGTGTAAAGTCGTCGCTTCATCGGCATAATATTGCCAATCAGTGAAGAAGGGCACGGCGATGCAAGAACACGATCAGGCGCTTATCGAACCGTTTCTCGATGCGCTGTGGCTGGAAAGAAACCTGGCCGAGAATACGCTGGCCTCTTATCGGCTGGATCTGCGCACGCTGGCGGAATGGCTTGCACATCATGATAACGATCTGCTACAGGCGCAGTCGCTCGATCTTCAGGCGTTTCTCGCTGACAGGGTTGAGGGGGGCTACAAGGCGACCAGTTCAGCGCGTTTGCTGAGCGCGATGCGTCGCTTCTTTCAGTATCTTTATCGGGAAAAGCTGCGTAGCGACGATCCCAGCGCTGTTCTATCGTCCCCGAAGTTGCCACAGCGTTTACCCAAAGATCTGAGTGAGGCGCAGGTTGATGCACTACTCAACGCCCCAAGCATTGAACAACCGCTGGAATTACGCGATAAGGCCATGCTTGAGGTATTGTATGCGACGGGGCTGCGTGTTTCCGAGCTGGTCGGTTTGACGATGAGCGATGTCAGCCTGCGGCAGGGCGTGGTACGCGTGCTGGGGAAAGGCAATAAAGAACGGCTGGTGCCGCTCGGTGAAGAAGCGGTGTATTGGATCGAGTATTATCTGGAGCATGGTCGCCCGTGGCTGCTGAATGGGCAAACGCTGGATGTGCTGTTTCCCAGCAATCGCGCACGGCAAATGACGCGCCAGACGTTCTGGCACCGCATCAAGCATTATGCGGTACTGGCGTCCATCGACAGCGAAAAGCTCTCGCCACACGTCTTGCGCCACGCGTTTGCGACCCATTTATTGAACCACGGCGCGGACTTACGGGTTGTACAGATGCTTTTAGGGCACAGCGATCTTTCCACGACACAGATTTACACCCATGTGGCGACGGAGCGGTTGAAACAGCTTCATCAGCAGCACCATCCGCGTGCATAGGGATCGCGCAACCAATCGAGTCATTATACAGAGTAACAGGATGTTATCTGGCTGGCGGGTTACCCCGTCTATTATCACAGCGCATTGGTACGATGCTATTTTGCTATGAGCCATGTTGCGAAAACACAGGATTGATGAAATGAAAAAAGGGTTATTACTGCTTTCTTTACTGGTGGCGACGGCGACTAACTTTGCGCACGCCGACGATGCCGCGATCAAGCAGACGTTGACGCGTCTGGATATGCAGGGGGCGGAAATTCTGCCTTCGCCGATGGCAGGCATGAAAACTGTGATTACCGAGAGCGGCGTGCTGTACATCAGCGAAGACGGCAAACATTTGCTGCAAGGCCCGCTTTATGATGTGAGCGGCACTATGCCGGTCAATACCACCAATCAAATCCTGATCGGCAAGTTGAATGCGCTACAGGAGCAGATGATTGTTTATAAAGCCGCGCAGGAAAAACACGTGATTACCGTTTTCACCGACATCACCTGCGGTTATTGCCACAAACTGCATGAGCAGATGAAAGACTACAATGCGCTGGGCATTACCGTGCGCTATCTGGCATTCCCGCGTCAGGGCATGAAATCGCCAGCAGCGAAAGATATGCAGTCCATCTGGTGCGTGGCCGATCGTAATAAAGCGTTTGATAGCGCGATGAAGGGCGACGCGATCTCAGCTGCAACATGCAAAACCGATATCGCTGCGCATTACCAACTGGGCATCCAGTTTGGCGTGCAGGGGACTCCTGCCATCGTGCTGCAAGACGGTATGGTTGTACCGGGATATCAAGGGCCGAAAGAGATGTTGGCAATGCTGGAAGCACACAAAGCTTCGAAGAAAACCGGCGGTTAATACTACGTGGATATGATTACCCAACTCCGTCGGCGTCCTCTGGTGGAGGATAGTGACTTACCTGATACCGTTCCGCCTTTGCTACGTCGTCTCTATGCGCAGCGCGGCGTGAAAGGTGCGCAGGAGCTGGAACGTAACCTGAGTGGTTTACTCAATTACCGTTTACTCAGCGGCATTGATAAAGCGATCGACCTGCTGCAACTGGCGCTGGCAGAGAAGCGCTGCATCGTCATCGTTGGCGATTTTGATACCGATGGTGCCACCAGCACCGCGCTTACCGTATTAGCGCTGCGCAGTATGGGTGGCGTGAACGTGAAATATCTGGTGCCGAACCGTTTTGAAAACGGCTACGGGCTAAGCCCGGAAGTGGTGGCACAGGCTGCCGCGCTGGGTGCGGAAGTGATTGTGACCGTTGATAACGGGATCTCTTCTCACTCGGGAGTCGACGACGCGCATCGGCGCGGTATCGCGGTACTGGTGACCGATCACCACCTGCCGGGCGAAATCCTGCCTGACGCCGATGCGATGATTAACCCCAATCTGCCAGATTGTGCCTTCCCTTCCAAAGCGCTGGCTGGCGTGGGGGTGGCATTTTATCTGATGATGGCGCTATTTGTGCGCCTGCGTGACAGTGACTGGTTTACGCAACCCTTTTTTACGCAGCAGGGTCTGGCGAAGCCGAATCTCACCGAATTACTGGATCTGGTGGCGCTGGGCACGGTGGCTGACGTCGTGCCGCTGGATGCCAACAACCGGATTCTGGTGGCTCAGGGGCTGAATCGTATTCGCGCAGGTGAGTGCCGTCCAGGTATTCGCGCGCTGCTGGAAGTGGCTAACCGTGATGCCAGCCAACTGGTCGCCAGCGATTTAGGCTTTGCCATCGGACCGCGCCTCAATGCAGCCGGACGGCTGGACGATATGACGGTCGGGGTCGAACTGCTATTGAGTAACGATATTACTCAGGCGCGCATGTTGGCTAACGATTTAGATGCGTTGAATCAGGACAGGCGCGAAATCGAGCAGGGAATGCAGGTCGAAGCCTTGCACCTGTGCGAATCGCTGGAGCGTACCCGAACTGAATTGCCCTACGGTCTGGCGATGTATCACCCTGAATGGCATCAGGGCGTTGTTGGTATCCTGGCTTCGCGTATTAAAGAGCGCTTTCATCGCCCAGTGATTGCCTTTGCACCCGCAGGCAACGGTATGCTGAAAGGATCGGGACGTTCCATTGCTGGTCTGCATCTTCGTGATGCGCTGGAACGACTGGATACGCTATACCCCGGAATGATGGACAAGTTTGGCGGACACGCGATGGCGGCAGGGTTATCGCTGCATGAAACGCAGTTTGAGGATTTCCGTCAGCGCTTCGGCGAACTGGTGGGGGAGTGGCTTGAACCCTCTCAGCTCGAAGGTGTCGTCTGGTCTGATGGCGAACTGGCATTGCCTGAACTGAATTTGCTCTCGACGGCAGAAATGCTGCGTTATGCAGGGCCGTGGGGACAGGCGTTTCCTGAACCGACATTTGATGGCTGCTTCCGTATTCTGCAACCCCGCTTGCTCAAAGAACGCCATTTGAAAGCAATGTTTGAACCGATCGGTGCAACAGGGCAGGTGCCGCTGTTAGATGGCATCGCGTTTAATGTCGATACCACCATCTGGCCCGATCCGAGCATTAAAGAAGTGGAAATGGTGTATCGGCTGGATATTAACGAGTTTCGCGGTAAACGCTCGGTGCAATTGATGATCCAACATCTGTGGCCGCGCTGATATACCCGAACCACATATGGTGGGCAGAAAGTCTATAAACTGGGCGTTTTATTCGCTAGAATGGCGGGTTACATCATTCCGTTGTCAACGACTTAACGTAAGAATATAAAAAAATCATGTTTGAAATTAATCCGGTAAAAAACCGCATTCAGGATCTGTCTGAACGTAGCGCCGTTCTTCGGGGGTATCTTTGACTATGATGCCAAGAAAGAACGCCTTGAAGAAGTAAACGCTGAACTGGAACAACCTGATGTCTGGAATGAGCCTGAACGCGCTCAGGCATTAGGAAAAGAACGTTCCTCGCTGGAAGCTATCGTCGATACCATCGATCAACTGGCTCAAGGGCTGGAAGATGTAAATGGTCTGCTTGAGCTCGCGGTGGAAGAAGACGATGAAGATACCTTTAATGAAACCTCGTTAGAACTGGACGCACTGGAAAATAAATTAGCCCAGCTTGAGTTCCGTCGCATGTTCTCCGGTCAGTACGACAGCGCAGACTGCTATCTGGATATCCAGGCGGGTTCTGGTGGTACGGAAGCGCAGGACTGGGCCAGCATGCTGGTGCGTATGTACCTGCGTTGGGCGGAAGCGAAAGGGTTTAAAACCGAAATTATTGAAGAGTCAGACGGTGACGTGGCCGGTACGAAATCCGCCACTATTAAGATCATCGGTGACTATGCGTTTGGCTGGCTGCGCACTGAAACCGGCGTGCATCGTCTGGTGCGTAAGAGCCCATTCGACTCTGGTGGCCGCCGTCACACTTCATTCAGCTCGGCGTTTGTCTACCCGGAAGTGGATGACGATATTGATATCGAAATCAATCCAGCCGACCTGCGTATTGACGTGTACCGCGCATCTGGTGCGGGTGGTCAGCACGTTAACCGGACAGAATCCGCCGTGCGTATTACCCACATTCCGACCAACATTGTCACACAGTGTCAGAATGACCGTTCCCAGCATAAAAACAAAGATCAGGCGATGAAACAGCTGAAAGCCAAGCTGTACGAGTTTGAGATGCAAAAGAAAAATGCTGAGAAGCAGGTGATGGAAGACAACAAATCTGATATCGGCTGGGGTAGTCAAATTCGTTCTTATGTTCTGGATGATTCGCGCATCAAAGATTTACGTACCGGAGTGGAAACACGTAACACTCAGGCGGTACTGGATGGCGATCTGGACAAATTTATTGAAGCAAGTTTAAAAGCGGGGTTATAAGAAATTCACATGGCTGAATCACAATCACAGGGTGCCGATCAGGCGCAAGATCTGAATAATGAATTAAAAACGCGTCGGGAAAAGCTGGTGGCGCTGCGTGAAAACGGGATCGCCTTCCCGAATGATTTCCGCCGTGACAGCACCTCCGATCGTCTGCACGCTGAGTTCGATGGTAAAGAGAACGAAGAGCTGGAAGAACTGGGCATCGAAGTGACCGTTGCAGGCCGTATGATGACCCGTCGCATCATGGGTAAAGCCTCTTTCGTGACCTTGCAGGACGTGGGTGGCCGCATTCAACTGTATGTTTCCCGCGACGATCTGGCGGAAGGCATCTATAACGAGCAGTTCAAGAAATGGGATCTGGGCGATATCCTGGGCGCACGCGGCAAGCTGTTCAAAACCAAAACAGGCGAGCTGTCCATTCACTGTACCGAACTGCGTCTGCTGACCAAAGCGCTGCGTCCGCTGCCGGATAAATTCCACGGTTTGGCCGATCAGGAAACGCGTTACCGCCAGCGCTATTTGGATCTGATCGCTAACGACGAATCCCGCAATACCTTCCGCATCCGCTCTAACGTGATGGCGGCTATCCGCCGCTTCATGGTAGATAACGGTTTCATGGAAGTCGAAACGCCGATGATGCAGGTGATCCCCGGCGGTGCGTCTGCCCGTCCGTTCATCACGCACCATAACGCGCTGGACATCGACATGTACCTGCGCATCGCGCCGGAACTGTACCTGAAGCGTCTGGTTGTGGGGGGGTTTGAGCGTGTGTTCGAGATCAACCGTAACTTCCGTAACGAAGGTGTTTCCCCGCGTCACAACCCTGAATTCACCATGATGGAACTTTATATGGCGTATGCCGATTATAAAGACCTGATTGTGTTGACGGAAAACCTGTTCCGCACGCTGACGCAGGACGTGCTGGGCTCGACGACGGTGGAATATGGCGACCAGACATTCGACTTCGGCAAGCCGTTCGAGAAGCTGACGATGCGCGAAGCGATCTGCAAATACCGTCCTGAAACCAACGCTGCCGATCTGGACGATCTAGAGAAAGCGACCGCGATCGCCCAGTCTCTGGGCATCAAGATCGAGAAAAGTTGGGGCTTGGGCCGCATTGTTACCGAGATCTTCGAAGAGACGGCAGAAAGCAGCCTGATCCAACCGACCTTCATCACCGAATATCCGGCTGAAGTGTCGCCGCTGGCGCGTCGTAACGATCAGAACCCGGAAATCACCGATCGCTTTGAATTCTTCATCGGCGGCCGTGAAATCGGTAACGGTTTCTCCGAGCTGAATGATGCCGAAGATCAGGCAGAGCGTTTTGCGCAGCAGGTGAATGCTAAAGATGCAGGTGATGACGAAGCGATGTTCTACGACGAAGACTACGTGACGGCGCTGGAACACGGTCTGCCGCCAACTGCGGGTCTGGGTATCGGTATCGACCGCATGGTGATGTTGTTCACGAACAGCCACACTATCCGCGACGTTATTCTGTTCCCAGCGATGCGTCCGCAGAAGTAAAAAGCAGGGCGTAAAAATAAGCCTGACGTTGTTGTCAAATTTCATCAAACCGGTGCAACTGCATCGGTTTTTTATTATCGACAATGCCAAATTTTAGGGTAAACACGGGGATGAGGTTCCCGTAGGACACCTCGCACCGTGGTGTCCCCGTGTATTTCGATCTTACCTCGATAGTATTATTACCTCGTTTTATCTCCGCATCCTTGCCGTCATTTCGTGATTGTCGCCTGATGATGGAAGATGCTATTTTCAGGCATTCGTTCACTGCCGGAACACCCATTATGATGACGTACCGCGATGCCTGGTTCGAGCTGGCGCTGTTAACCAACGGCCGCAGTTTTCCACGACATACGCACGATGAGTTCGTCATCAGCGCCAATCTTAGCGGGGTGGAAACGGTCTGGCTCGATGGGGAGACCTTTGTTGCCACCAACGATATGGTGACGACCTACAATCCTAATCAGCTACAGGGCAGCGACAACGCGTTTGATCGCTGGCAGTGCGCATCGCTGTACGTTCACCCGCTGGCATTCGAGCATTATTTCCATCAAACCTTTTTGTTCTCCCAGGGTTGGAATCCGTCGGCGCAACTGGCATCTGAGTTAAAACAGTTAGTCACCGCTGATTTGGACGACAGCACCCGTCAGGAGCGCATTATCCTGCTGCTGGCAGGATTGATGGAGGGGCAGCACCGAATGCCGCCTCAAAACCACGTCAAAGAGGCTGAGCGGATCACGCGGATCAAAGATGGGCTGTTGAACGATCTCAGCGATGTCCCCACGCTTGATCAGCTCGCGCAGCAGGAAACGTTGTCGGTCGCGCATCTGGTACGTTCGTTTAATCAGGCGGTCGGGCTGCCACCACTGGCGTGGCTAATGCAGCGGCGTATGTGTAAAGCACGAGAGCTGCTGCGGCAAGGCACAGCAATCAGTCAGGTCGCAGGCGATGTCGGGTTTGCCGATCAGGCGCATTTCACTAAAGCTTTCAATCGCTATAACGCCATGACACCGGGACAGTTCCGCCGTATCAATTTTTGACAATACAGCGTTTCCATTGAGTTTTACACTCGCCTTATTGCTTAACGCTCTAAGGGAATATCATGCTGTTAGTTGTTTTTACGGGGATGCTGCTTTCCCTGTCACTGTGTCTCGATCTGGGAATGGTCAATACTGCGATTATTAACCGTGGGCTGCGGCACGGGGCGCGTTCGGCATTTTATATCGGGCTGGGTTCCTGCTTTGGCGATCTGTTTTATGCCACGCTGTCGGTGCTGGGGTTGGCGGTGGTCTTTAACCTGACGCCAGTACGTTGGGTGTTATGGATTGGTGGTGGGCTGGTTCTGATCTGGATGACATTCAGCATGGCGCGTGCGGCATGGCGTGATTATCAGGTTAAGCGCTTTGCCGATTTATCTACGACAGAGAATGCGATGGGTTCCACTGCGTCACCTGCTCGGTACACTGAATTTTTCAGTGGCGTCGGCATGGCATTAGCGTCACCAACGGCGTTACTGTGGTTTGCGGCGATTGGCGGTACCATTATCGCGCAGTCTACCGATGGTTCTGCCTTCATGGTCGGCCTGTTTCTGCTGGGATTTTTCGTCGGCGGCGTACTATGGACGTTCTTCCTTGCCGCGCTGGTGAAATACGGCCAGCGCCTGCTGAAAGAACGGATCTCATTCTATTGCAGCCTGATCTCTGCGCTGCTATTTGCCTATTTTGCCTGGCACGTCATTTCCAATGGTTATGAAACGTTGCTCCTACCGCTAGCCACGGCGGCATGACCGGTCAAAACAACAGCACTTTGCCGGGTTTTTTACTTGCTCGGCAACGGCATAGCGCTATAATGCCACTCGCCTCTCTGTGCGAGTGTAGTTCAATGGTAGAACGGCAGCTTCCCAAGCTGCATACGAGGGTTCGATTCCCTTCACTCGCTCCAAAATCTCTTCTTTCAACGTCTATCCAAGTCCAATAAATCCAGTCACCACAAGGCTTAGCGCTACTTCTCAGTCGTTCAGGGAAAACCCGCGTCTATCTAAATCTACCGGTCAATGTGTATAGTAATGTGTATAGGACAGGATGGAATCTAAAATCCTATACACATTCGCTCTCAACACAGGTAGGAAACTATACACATGCCGCTGACAGACCTTGAGATACGCCGCGCCAAGCCAGAAGACAAGTCCTACACCAAAAACGATGGTCATGGTCTTTCACTACTGATTGAACCTAACGGATCGAAGGGATGGCGTTATCGTTACCGTTTCGATGGCAAAGCAAAATTGTTGTCACTTGGGACTTACCCCACCATTTCTTTAGCTGAAGCCAGACAGAAACGCGACGAGGCCAAAAAACTGGTTGCCGCAGGCATCAATCCCAGCGAAGTGCGTAAAGAGGTAAAACTGGCTAAGGAGGGACGCCTTGGTAATACCTTTGAGGTGATCACCAGAGAATGGTATCAAAAACGGGTAGATCGCTGGTCTGATTCCTATGGTGCAGAAATGATGAAAACTTTTGAGGCAGATGTTTTCCCGTTTATTGGACACCGACCGATTGCAGATATTCAGGCAATGGAATTAATGTCAGTGCTGGAAAAACTGGATGAGCGTGGTGCTACCGAGAAGCTTCGCAAAGTGCGTCAGCGCTGTGGGGAAGTCTGGAAATATGCCATTGTGACGGGAAGAACGAAAGATAACCCTGCCATGAATCTCGACAGTGCTTTTGCCCCACATAAAAAAGAGCACTATGCATTTCTGACCGTCGATGAATTACCGGAGTTTTTCCGCACCCTCAATACCTATAGTGGCAGTATCATCGTAAAGATGGCGATGCGTTTGCAGGCATACACCGGATTGCGTCCGGGTGAATTAAGGCAAGGGCGCTGGTCAGAAATTGATTTTGATAAGCGCTTATGGGAGATCCCCGCAGAGCGGATGAAAAAACGGCGGCCTCACTGTGTCCCATTGTCAGATCAGATTTTATCGATTTTTGAACAGTTAAAACAAATCACAGGGAATTATCCGTTTATTTTCCCCGGCAGAGTCCAAAATAGTAAACCGATGAGTGATATGGCGATGAACGTGTTGATCCGCCGACTTGGTTACGGCGGTCGAGTTACAGGGCATGGATTCCGTCATACCATGAGCACTATCTTGTATGAACAAGGTTATCCCTCTGAATGGATTGAAACCCAGCTTGCGCATGTTGATAAGAATGCTATCCGTGGCACCTACAACCATGCGCAATATCTCGATGGCAGACGTGAGATGCTGCAATGGTATGCCGATTATATGGATAGCCTTGAAAACGGTGGTGACGTAGTGCATGGGACATTTAATCGGAGTAGTGGGAAATAATAAATAAAATAGGGTTACTTTGGTTGGTCATAACCGTTTATTCATGTTCATATTAGTTTACACTGGTTTATCAATCTGGTGTTATTCTCTATTTATATGAGTATATCGAGAGACATAAATTCATATTTCTATATTAAATGGACATTGATAACGGAATTATTCTGAAAGTGTAAAGTTTATCTGTGATAGTTGAATTATTCTTTACGAAATATTTTACATATTATAAGTGAAGCCTTTATTTAAAGGCGTTGTAGCGGTTTTTTATAGGTATCCGGTGTGCATAAATTTTATTATCCGTACCTGTTTATTTTATGTCAAATAAATTTAATTAAGGCATTAATAATTAAGTGAATTAGTTCCTTTTTTTTTGTAAAAAATTTGATTTATTTAACATTGAAATATATTAGATAAGTCGGAGTGATATTAAAACGTAAAGATTGAGGGAATAATGGGATACAAGATAAAAAAACTTATCATGCGTAGTGGGGAGCGAGGACACCTTATCCTTGATAAAGAAACTGAACTGCCAGTTTACTATCAAAATCTTTTTCTTACTGAGAATGTCAGGAATAGAAATGCTACAGCTTCAACTGTAGAGGTAGTGGCAACTAACCTGCTAATTTTCAGCAATTTTTTAGATAGCAGGAAAATAAATATAGTAGAAAGAATTGAGGCTAAAAAAATACCTTAGTATTGCTGAAATCAATGACCTTATAACATATGCAAAACAGAGGTTTGACAAACAGAAGATAACAAATATAAGGCAGATGAATAAGATGTTTATTGCCAAAAGAACCTTTAGTTACAGGATCCATGTCTTTTCGAGTTATCTAAAGTGGTTGTGTATATTAGTTCACTCCACAAAAGGAATTCATGACAGATATGAAGTAGATAATTTTATCGAAAGCATCAAAGCACATATTCCGAGAAAGAGTTCATTAAATATGAATGATAGATCTGACAAATCATTAGATGAAGGAGAGATAAGAATACTGTTCAATCTGTTAAAAATTGACGGAAATAATAATCCTTTTCAAAAGGATGTTCAGATAAGAAACAGGCTCATATTCTCTTTACTTTTTAATTTGGGTTTAATGGCAGGCGAGTTACTCAATCTTAAAATAGATGATTTTGACCTCAGAGACAACACGCTGAGTATTATTAGAAGACATGATTCAAAGGAGGACAGAAGATCTTATCAGCCATTAGTCAAGACGGGTGAGAGAGTTATTCCATTATTCGACGAATTAGCCAGTGACATTTTCAGATATATAAGTGATAGCAGGGAGAAGATGACTAAGAGAAAAAAACATAATTTCTTATTAGTCGCACACTACGCTGGAAAAACTGCTGGAGAACCTTTAAGTATTTCAGCTTATGAGAAAATCATATCAACCCTGAAGAGAGCAAGTCCAGAATTATCCAAACTATCGGGTCATAGATTAAGGCATTCCTGGAATTATATATATTCAAAAGAAATGGATGTGTCTAATTTGGAATTTAGAAGAAAGAAAGAACTAAGAAATTATCTTCAGGGTTGGTCAAAAGGATCAAAAATGTCTGATAATTATAATTTCAAATACATATCACAACAAGAAAAAGAAGTTGTCCTGAGAATTTATGGTTCAATTAACAAAATAATTAGTGGGGCTTAGCGTGGAAATCAAATGTATTGAAAGTGAAGATATCTTTTTATCAAAAATGTCAGGCTACAGTTTCAAAATTTCAGACAGGAAATGGCAATTAGATAAAGACATCTGTGTATATCCGCATAAAGTAGCAGAAAGAATGCCAGAATTAATGAAGATGAGCTACCTAAAGACGTTGGCTTACTATGCTTCTGAATATAGTCCAGGTCATATTAAAAATATTAATAGCCTGTTCAATGAGTGGTTTGAGGTAATGACCATTAAGACGATTGATGATAAGGCAGTATATCAATTGAATGTTCACTTAGGCCATGCGAGAAACTATAAACTAAACATCATTAAGGCTTTTATCACCAAATGGAAAAAATTCAATTATCCTGGGGTAGAAACAAGTGCTCTTAGAGTGATGGAGAAAATAAAAATAACTCCGAGCCAAACAGGGGAAGCTGTCAAAAGACGAGATCCGAATAAGGGGCCATTGACTGAAACTGAACTCAGCACCATGCTAAGACGTGTTGGCGATATCTATCGAGAGAAGAAAATTGATGGTTACTTATATTGCTATATTATTCTGTTGGTAACAACAGGAAGAAGGCCATTACAATTAACATCTCTTAAAGCTAAAGACCTCATTGAAAATGAGGAAGGGTATTTCCTTAATATACCAAAAGTAAAACAACAAAAAAATTTCAGACAAGAATTTAATATGAAAATGATAGACAATTCCTTGTTTGAAAATCTATTAATGCTGATTAATGAAAACCAGACCTTTGTTGAATCTCAACTAGGTGTCGGGGTTTCTCAACTGAGAGACGAATTACCAATTTTTATAGATATTAAAAAAGTGACTGAAATAAGAGATGTTGAAAATTTTTCATCTTATTTAAAAACGGATTTTCTTCACATGAAAAATTCATTTATCTCAAAGAAATTGAAAAAAATCCCTGTGGAATTTAATATTATATCAGAAAGGACTGAGCGTTACTTAGAGCTCAATGCCAGAAGATTCAGGTATACACTAGGAAGTCGTTTGGCTAATGAAGGTGCATCAATTGAGGTCATTGCTAAAGCATTAGATCATAAATCAGTAAATTCATCAGGGATATATATATAAAATAGTCCTGACAATGTTCATGATATCGACAACAGGCTAAATTCATTTTTTGATCCTTTAGCTAAGATATTTATGGGGGAAGAGATCGCAGAAAACAAGGAATCTTTCATTAACCATATTTTTGAATTCTTATGGATTAATTGACGATAAGAATGATGGGATTAAATGTTTAACCTGTAAAAAACTTATACCCTGGAGTGTATAATGAACAATATTCTCATATTTGAACCAATTAATACAAATAACTCCGTAAGGAAGTTTATTTCTCAAAATGTGTCTTATGACCACAGAACGCATCTTCAAATGTCTAAATTGATAAGAGAGGGAAAATCATCAGAGGTTATTAATAACCATAGAATAAAACAAATACCCGTTGTTGATCTAAATGAATTCGATTCACTAAACAGTGGTGCCATTCTCATTACTCAGTATGGGTGTTGTAAGCATGCATATGCATTTGAGCCTTGTCGTTCTTACCCTTTTAAAGAGTCTGGTATGGGTAATGAAAGTTTATCTAAAATACACAATAAAATTATAGAAAGAACACGTTATGATAAAAATGATGGAAATCTCAATGCTGAGAAATGGTATGAATTTCAAGAGAAAATAATAAAAGGATAATAAATGGCTAAGCATATAAATGGTTATCATGAAAAGAATATAATAGACATCATTAACACATGGCCTATAGATAACAAACTAACCTGGGATGCTTTATGTGACAGGTTAATTGGAGTCATTGAGAAAAGACCATCAAGGCAATCTTTAAGCAGTCATGTTAGGATCTCAGAAAGCTTCAATGCAAAAAAAACCACTATAAAATCTGGTGAAATCCACACTGTAAAACCTGCTAATTTAAAGATAGCATCTCAACGGATCAAAAGCTTGAAGCAGAGAATGAAAATTTGAAGGCAATTAATAACAGATATTTAGAGCAGTTTGAAATATGGTTGTATAATTCCCACATTAAAAAAATAACGATTGAAGAACTTAATAATCCCTTGCCTAAAAAATACGTTTAATGTCAATTGGCAGCCTTCATCATCTCAGGGCCAGGGCTGCCAACCGCATGAAAATAATTACTTTATTATAATAATATAGCTAAAATTATGGCTCTATTTTCTAAAATCAATCTTATTGAAACAGTCTGATGTTAATGTGATCCAAGCCAGTGTCTCACCATTATCATCACAAAATTCTATGTCATATGCAGGGGATGGCTCGTCATAAATGTGAACAATAGTCCCTAACATTCCTTTTTTTAACCCTTCATCTGGAAGATCATTTTTTAAAGAAATAACATCAAATAAAGAATAGCCCATCATTACTTACCCTTCACATAAATTGTTGCTAACCGAGGAACATCGGAACCATTGTCAAAAAACCAACCTGTCCTAACAATAGCTGAACTCCCATTTATACCTTCAATCGGCATATCAACAATAACCTGCTGTCCATAGTTAGTTGCATTACCTAATGCAGCAGGACTTGATCCTGCGCCAAGTCTAACTTGCTCAATCAGCTCGTCAACATTGGATTGATTATAACCTAACGCAGATTCAAAAACTTTAGCTTTATGTCCTCCGACTGGATGTTCAGGATTTAATGCATAACCTGTCAGTTTATTTTTATCAATGGTTGCTTTATCTGAATTTTGAAGAACACCGTCTTTAGTAATATAGGGTGAACTATCCTCGCTTAAATAAATATAAATCGGTGGAAACGCATTCTCAGGGAACACCAGAATATAATCCCGAAAGCTCTTTTCGTCCGGGATAGGTGTGGCAAGAATGCTGACATCATCCATTTCTGGAATTTCAAATCCCGGCACCGCTGACGGAATAACAGGCTGTTTACCGTGTGCCGTATCTGTGGGTAATTCTACCCCCGGATTATCCGGTGTCCATAGAATGGTTGGCCCTGTTGCGCCTTCTTCCCAGAACTCATAGCGGTTGTTGGGGAAATCATGTTTTAGCAATCTGACGCGCACCTGATCACGCCCGCTTTCCATACTGGTGTGGTAGCCAACAGCCTTTAACTTACCTGTCTCTTCATCTTCCACCCACTGATAACGCACACGACTGGGGACGGTTCCCTGCTTGTTAGCCACCTCAAGCAATTTTTTCGGCGTCAGCAGATCATCTTTTTCACCTTTCAGTTGCTGCTGAATCAGTGCACCCAGCAGCAAGAAACTTTGCGCCATCTGCAACTGGCCTTGCCAGATAGACGGGCCGGTGAGATGTTTCATCTGGTGTGTCAGTGCTTTTGCTGCATCCTGATTGGCTTGGGCTATAGCACCACCCGCAGCCGCAGCCGCCGCCCCTGTCTGTGCTGCCGTCCCCGCCATGACCAGTTGTTGAGGTGGCGGCAACATGGCCGCATCGGCTTTACCCACTAACAGGTCAAATATCGTTTTATACCACGGCTCCATCTGTGGTATTTGAGGCTTGTTAATCGCACCGGGCGGGGGCTGGGGTAATGGTTTGGTTTTTCCGGTAAATGATTGAGGTGAAACAGCAGAAGACGTGTTTTTCTTTTTCGCTGACTGCGCATACTGTTTCACTTCACCCTGTTTATCAACCGGAGCGATGGATTCACCAACAGGCGCGGAGAAATAGACACTCATTTCCCCGATGTTGCCCTGTGGCTCATCTTTCGTTCCCGCATCCGTACAACCTGGACCGCGTAAACAGGATTTGGCAAAAACAGGCTCGACTGCCAGCATCGGAGTTAATGCCAATAATGGCGCACGAGTCAACGCGGCCTGTTTAGCGCATTCCTGAACCGGAGAACGATGGGGTGTATCACCAATGATGACGTTGCCACTGCCAGAGATAACCACCCCTCCACAATTGATACCATCCCCAATACGCGCAGCAGACTTACCATTAATGATAACGGTCGATGAACCTTCGGCGATTTTTCGGGGATGAACACCATGTGGAACATTGGGACAGGGGCAACCGTGAAGCAGAACGGTATCGCCTTTACGAGCGGCTGGCTGACCATTGATAATAACGTCGGGGCTGCCTTCGGTTATTGGGGTCTCAGGGAAGCAGTCGTGACCACTTCCTATATCATTAAGACGGGCCGCACCTGGCATCGTCATTCTCCTTTGACAGTAAAATATTCCTTTTGATGACCGAATGTTGAGTGCTTTTTATGGGTGATTCAATACCGAAATCGCTATCGGTTCAAGAAATAGCGATAAATTGTGATAATTTTACTTATACCAGTGTTTTATTTGAACCATCCTTCAAATTCCACCTTTAATATAAAGCAAAATATAGACGATTTTCGTTAGAAAAAACAGAGTCCTGGCTAAATTTAATTACCCATCATTCAGAACGATGAGGTTAACTTTATTAATGTTTAATATATGAGCTGCGGGAGTCGGATTAGTCATTATTTTAATGATGACTTACTCAAAAGTATGGTTATTGAAAATGTCACATGTCAAATTAAATATATATTCATCGACCTCTTGTTTTTTAATTTAATAATGGTATTTGTTGGTTGTCAGGGCGACAATTAATAATAATTTAAATGCAAGGATGCATAGTTATGAAAAAAATAAATATGAGTTTAATGGAAAGGTATCTTCTGTTGCTGGACAGGTTCGTTAATAAGTTCGATGAATCGGGCTTTTCAGAAGCGGAAATCACCGAGCAGTCTTATCTTTTTTGTGCAGGATTTTATATTAAATACCAGCAGGACATAGAAAATCTGACGTTTTCAAACAGAGAAGTGGTGCTAAACTTTTTACTTCTCTCTTATTACAGCCATATCGAGAAAATCAGTGATGATTTGATTGATAAAGCCCGTCTGAATAAAGTCTTTCTTTCCATCATCAGTTTCATCATCAACAACGGTGGAAGAACCGAACGAATCTATGTGCATGAGAAAAAGAAGTATGACACCAACAAGCTGATAAGAGCTTCAGCGAGTGTCAGGAAGTGATCCTACCCAGCAATAGTGGACACGTGACTAAGTGAGTAAACTCAGTAACAGAGGAGACTCACATGACAAAATCAGCATCAACCAGCAAAAAACCACGTAAACAATACACTTCTGAATTTCGTCAGGAAGCCCTGAAACTTGCCGAACGTATCGGTGTTCCTGCGGCCGCCCGTCAACGCTGTGTATATGAATCCCCGCTCTATAACTGGCGAACCAAACTGCAACAACAACTCACATCATCCGAACGTGAAAATGAACTCGCCACCGAAAACGCCCGCCTCAAACGGCAACTGGCTTACCCGGCGTCATCTGAGCTCGTCACGACAACAGTTCCGGGTGTGCTGTGATGACGCGGTTCGTGAGGCTTTTTTTAAAGCAAAACAGTATGATGGCGCACCACGTCTGGCTGATGAGTTACCGATGTACAACGTAAAAAGCATCGCGTCCAGTCTGCGGCGCCAGGGGTTACGGGCAAAAGCGTCGCGAAAATATCGTCCGGTGAATTACCGTGAGCATCACCTTCCTGTATCAGAAAATGAGTTACAGCAGGACTTTAGTGCCAGTGGTCCGAATCAGAAGTGGGCTGGCGATATCACCTACTTACGAACCGATGAAGGCTGGCTGTATCTGGCGGTGGTTATCGATTTATGGTCACGGGCGGTTATCAGCTGGTCGATGTCATCGAGGATGACGGCGCAACTGGCCTGCGATGCACTTCAGATGGCGCTGTGGCGGAGAAAACACCCCAGGCAGGTTATCGTGCATACAGACAGAGGGTGCCAGTATTGCTCAGGGGATTATCAGGCATTACTGAAGCGGCATAAGTTGCGTGGCAGCATGAGTGCAAAAGGGTGCTGCCACGATAATGCGTGTGTGGAAAGCTTTTTCCACTCACTGAAAATGGAATGCATCCACGGAGAACGGTTTAGTGACCGGGAAATAATGAGAGCAACGGTGTTTAATTATATCGAGTGCGATTACAATCGCTGGCGGCGTCACCGTGCCTGTGGTGGTCTCAGTTCGGAACAATTTGAAAACCAGAATCTCGCTTAGAACTGTGTCCACTTTACGTGGGTAGGATCAGCTTATCAATAAGGGAATTGCTAGACTTGCTGATAGCCATTTCGTTAGTTTCCTTAGCGGTGTGGTTAGTCTCTGTCTGATATGTCCGTATCAGGCAGAGACGATTGGTGACGATATGTTTTTGTGATAGTGTACGTACCTATTAAGCTCAGCATAGTTAAAAAGGTACGTACATGTCAACGATTAAACGTGATACGAAAAAATCTTCATCAGTGGGGAAATCACCCACTTTTCAGATCCGGATCTCACCTGAACTCCGTGAACAGTTAGATGAAGTTGTGGCGAAAGAAGGGGTCAGCCTTGGCAACTGGTTCAAAGAGCTTGCCCGTCAGGAATTGAGAAAGCAGGGGATTGAGCCGAAGGGGTAAGATTATCTTCTCTGGTAGTGACGTTTCATCCAGATAAACCGCACTGGTTAGTAGTGATAAGGTGCTACCAGACAACGTTTATACCTATTAATGAATGCTATTTTCTACGTTTTTACTCTTCACACCAAAATTAAGTTTTCGCTGTTGGTAAAATTCAAGTGAGAGTGAATGTGTATAGTTAACAGAGGGTGTGGATAAATAATATATTTTAATATCAATACATTATGATTTTTATTCGATTCCCTTCACGTGCCAAAACATTTCGAATGCCTTGATTCTAAAAGTGTATATCTGCGTAATTCTCGAGAGTCGTGATTTCTCAGCCATTGGTGAATAAATTGAACAAATCACTCGCTATTCCGTTGCCATTTTATTGAGGCCATGTTTATGAAACCACATCCGATACGCGAAATCATTGAAGCCTGTGATAAAGCAATATCTGAACGAAATTTTGATGCCTTGATGAATTATTATGCCGAGGATGCCGCACTTGTTATCAAACCAGGAATGGTTGCAAGAGGGAAAGGTGATATAAGAAAAGCGTTTATCGCTATTGCCGATTACTTTAAAAACCAACTTGTTGTTAAACAAGAAAATATGCAGGTCATAGAAGGTGGTAGAGACGCTTTAGTTATTATGGAGACGGTGCTTCATTACCCAGACGATCAGGGGAATCGTGTCACCACAACCCGACGAGCGACCTACGTGTTCAGGAAAGACGCTGATGGACGCTGGCTTTGCACGATTGATAACTCCTATGGAACAACACTTCTTGACTGATTATGTCTAGTCAATTCAGGCGCGTTTTTCTTCTTTCTCGATAGTTTTCCCATGTTTGGATATGAGGCCAACGAGTGACCTCAATCTCTTTTATTTCCCTGCTTTAATGACGGTTGCCGTCCAGTAGGGTAAATCCCAGGTGCCGCCGAGGCGGATCATACGGCATGAGCCTGTGATTGATGCTCGGCTTTGCTGAAATGTTTTGCCATCCCATATCCAGGCACTATCGCTCATGCAGTCCGCGAGTCCGCGCCCTTTCTGTACTGCGGTAATTTCACCGTTTTCGTAGCCGACTCCCATTGTGGTTACGAGCTGAGGCTGAGTTTGCATTGCGTTGTCGATGACCCAGTAAGCGTAGCCTTCATTGTAGGCTGCACGCCAGCAAAGAGTACTGAGCAACGACATGCTGCCATTGAGCGGCGTGAGCATCATTGGTTCCTCTACTCTGCCATCTTGTTGCGGGAAGTCATAGCAGTCATCTTTCTCCAGTGTCTTGAGCAGCTTATTCTGGATAGCCGCTTGTTCCACATTCGTCAGATTTCGTGAGGGTTCCTGTTGGGTTGCTGCCGCGTAAATAATCGGGGCTGCTAAGGCTGGTAGATCACTGCTTTTGTTGCCTTTTTGGGTTATGGCGTCCGTTGTACCAATGCGACCCTGTCTTTCATCCATTTTTAGCAAGACCGCGTAGGCACCTGCTCCAGATAGTTCGGAGACGATATCATCGTGCAGAAAAGCCACTTTTCCGCTTCCTTTTAGGGCCTGTAATACGACGAGAATTTGCGCCTCATTGAGCTGCCAGAGATTGTCTCCTGCTGAGGTGAGAGAGCCTTTATTCACACCGTCAACGGTTAGCGTGAGTTTGGTGCCTGTAGGAATCTCTTTGTCCACCTCAGCGAGCGTGATCTCAGCCGTTATTGGCGTATTCTTCCCGGCATGACGCGTTATGAGCAATGAGACGTCTTGAGCTTCTTCATCTTCTCCTATGCCTTTCTCTTCTGGTGAGTAGCCTGCTGCCCGGCACGTTAGTGTGTTATCGCAGACCAGTTCCCAATCTTTATGAAAGAAAGTGCTATCGGCGAATGTTGTGGCACATGCCAGAGTAGGGAGCGCCGCGATGAGGGCTGTTAGCACAGAGAGGCTGGTAGGGAGAGAAAAAATCATTTCCATCAATTCCTTGATTGTATTGTTGCTTTTCATTGGCTTGTTCTTCGTATCAGGAAGTTAGCCACTTTTTTAACATATGTCAGGATGTTAGCTTTATACTGCGTGATATTGCGAATATTTCTTGTTCGGCCACTCCTCTATTAAGAGCGAATCGGGTATGATGGCGTCACCGTCGACCGTTCATCGGTTGCTCAAAATCCCCTCTGCGTTATCAGCATGTTTATCCTGCTTTTTAACCTCATGCGTGATAACGGTCAGAAATCAGTTTCCCACACAGCTGAAACGATCCCTATAAATAAGTGTCATGATAGATGTAGCGCGATGAGAACGACTCTTTATGCGGTACGCTGTTAATCACTTAAAGATGAGTATCATGAAAATTAAGCAAACATTTACCAGGGCATTACTCCACCCGCGCTATTGGGCGACTTGGTTCGGTCTTGGCGTGCTGTTTTTATTAGTCCAACTTCCTTACCCGCTATTGATGAGGCTTGGGAGCAGCGCAGGTCGTTTATCTCGGGTCTTTCTTAAGCGTCGGGTGTCGATTGCCCGGCGCAATCTTGAGCTGTGCTTCCCTGCAATCTCCGACGATGAGCGAGAGGCCATGATCGATAGCAACTTTGCGTCGCTCGGCATGGCCTTAGTCGAAACCGGCATGGCCTGGTTCTGGTCCGATCGTCGTGTGCGCCAATGGTTTGATGTCTCGGGGCTGGAGCATTTGGAGCGTGCTACGGAAAAAAGGCAGGGCGTGATGGTGATTGGTATTCACTTCATGTCGCTGGAACTGGGAGGCAGGGCGATGGGGTTGTGTCGGCCAATGATGGCGATGTACCGCCCGCACAATAATAAAGCGATGGAAATGGTGCAAACCTGGGGACGTTCTCGTTCAAACAAGGCAATGATTGACCGTAAAGATCTGCGCGGTATGGTTCAGGCGCTAAAGCGTGGTGAAGCGGTGTGGTTCGCTCCCGATCAGGATTACGGCCCAAAAGGCAGCGTCTTTGCACCATTCTTTGCGGTGAAAAATGCGGCCACCACCAGCGGCACGTTCACCATCAGTCGCTTGGCAAAACCTGCAATGATGACGACGGTGCTGATTCGTAAACCGAATGCGTTGGGTTACCAACTGGTGATTCAGCCTGAATTACAGGATTATCCTTATCACGATGAACAGGCTGCTGCGTGTTACATGAATAAGGTGATTGAGAAAGAAATCATGCGTGCGCCTGAACAGTACCTTTGGCTGCACCGCCGCTTTAAAACGCGTCCGGCAGGGGAAATATCACTCTATGCCTGAGGTGAGATGACGTAAGCATGTGCGAAATGGGATGGCGCTTCCGCGCCATCCTGCTGTCAGGAAGACTGCGGTTATCGTTGATGCACAAACAAAAATGGCCGCCGGATGGCAGCCATTTTGGGGGTTAACGTACCGAGTACGATTAACGGAAGATAGCGTGGGGGTTAACACCGCGATAGGTTTTGCCCAACGCTTTTAATATTTGATTGATTTTGCGGACAACGCGCATTTTTTTATCCCCACGATTCTTAAATAATTATTGGTTAAAAGTACCAAAGTTGATGTTGATGTTTTCAAACATAGCGATGATTTTGTTCAGCAGTTTCATGGTCATTTCCTCATTGTTAGTTAATTTGTTTTTCTGTGATGCTGTTCACGTTTTTAAGAGTACTCGCACTGATACAGGTGGTCAACTTTTTTGTGATGGAAATCACAAAAAAATGAACGATCAGTTTGTGAGAAGTAAACCGTGGTTTTGATTTTCGTCTAAGAACCCTTTCTGCTTTTTCTTCATACTGGCGCGTTTTCAGCGAGTTGCCTGGTTGCACAGTATTTGTACCGATTGCAGATTTCCTTAGCGGAAAGATGGAATAGAGATAGGTAAATTGTCTCGATTAGCAGTTGAAATAAGCGCGGAGGAAGCGGGATAATCGTGCGCTTCACATTACCTGACACTGTTTATCCGGTGATGTTTTACTTCCGCTTGTTTTTATACCGCTCGTTTTGATCGAGCAACATTTTCCGGTTCTGCATCCAGCGAGTTAATCGTTTGCGTGCGGGGTTATAGGGTTCATGGCGCGTTATGTTCATTGTTAATTAGTGTGCTGATGCGTTCGCGGGCAAGGCTGCGAGAACCGTTCAGAATTGATCGTAAATAATAATGGCATTTCAGGGGATACCACTATGTCAAACACCACCCGTCAGGCAGAGAATGCGGCGCGTCCGCAAGGCGCGCTTGATGCTTTTTTCAAAATTACACAGCGTGGCAGTAACACGCGTCAGGAAGTGTTAGCAGGCCTGACAACGTTCCTGGCTATGGTTTATTCGGTGATAGTCGTACCGAATATGCTGGGCAAAGCTGGGTTCCCGCCAACTGCCGTGTTCGTTGCAACTTGTTTGGTCGCTGGACTGGGATCGCTGCTGATGGGATTGTGGGCTAATCTGCCGATGGCCATTGGTTGCGCGATTTCTCTGACGGCGTTCACTGCGTTTAGTCTGGTGCTGGGGCAACAAATCAGTATTCCCGTAGCGCTGGGGGCGATCTTCCTGATGGGGGTGCTGTTTACCATTATTTCCGTTACCGGCATCCGTTCTTGGATCTTGCGTAATCTGCCGCTAGGCGTGGCGCACGGTACAGGTATTGGCATTGGTTTGTTCCTGCTGATTATTGCTGCCAACGGTGTGGGACTGGTAGTAAAAAACCCGATTGACGGCCTGCCTGTCGCGTTGGGTGATTTCACCTCTTTCCCTGTTGTGATGTCCCTGCTGGGGTTAGCGGCGACCATTGGTTTAGAAAAACGTCGCGTA
The DNA here is from genome assembly GCF_037076465.1 of Pectobacterium araliae. Taxonomy (NCBI): domain Bacteria; kingdom Pseudomonadati; phylum Pseudomonadota; class Gammaproteobacteria; order Enterobacterales; family Pectobacteriaceae; genus Pectobacterium; species Pectobacterium araliae. Next base: position 782,129 of record NZ_AP028908.1, read on the forward strand.
CCAGGCGGCATTTTGCTGGTTATTGTCGTGATCTCTATTCTGGGGCTGATTTTTGATCCGAATGTAAAATATGCCGGTTTCTTCGCACTGCCGAGTCTGACGGCGGCTGACGGTTCGTCGCTGATCTTCAGTCTGGATATCATGGGCGCGTTGCAGCCTTTGGTTCTGCCGAGCGTACTGGCGTTGGTAATGACGGCGGTGTTTGATGCGACGGGGACGATTCGTGCGGTAGCGGGGCAGGCGAACCTGTTGGATAAAGACGGGCAAATCATCAACGGCGGTAAAGCGTTGACAGCAGACTCCGTGAGCAGCATTTTTTCCAGTCTGGTTGGGACGTCTCCGGCGGCGGTCTACATCGAGTCCGCCGCAGGTACAGCGGCTGGTGGTAAAACTGGCTTAACCGCGACTGTCGTCGGTGTGCTGTTCCTGCTGCTGCTGTTCGTGTCTCCGTTAGCGTATTTGGTTCCCGGTTATGCTACCGCCCCTGCGCTGATGTACGTCGGTCTGCTCATGCTGGGCAACGTATCCAAACTGAATTTTGATGACTTCGTGGATGCCATGTCTGGTCTGGTCTGTGCGGTATTTATCGTACTGACCTGTAACATCGTGACCGGTATTATGCTGGGCTTTGGTGCGCTGGTATTAGGCCGCCTCTGTTCCGGTGAATGGCGTAAACTGAACATCGGTACAGTGGTTATCGCGGTGGCTCTGGTCGTGTTCTACGCTGGCGGCTGGGCACTGTAATCCTGTTTGATTTGAGGGGCGTAGGCCCCTCTCTCGTTTCCTTAACTCTTCGTCTATTTCCTCTTCCCTTATTTTATCTTTTTTCATGTTTCTGAATATTTATTATCCACGCAATAGCGCTATGCATCGTTATGATATTTTCCATTTAACGCATAAGCTAAACTGAATTTATGATTAACAAAACGCATAAATAGTCACTTACAATGCGAATAGTGAATGGTTAATAATAATTTTTTTGATGTTGATTTAATAATATATTTTCGTATTAGAACCAGGGATTAAATAAAACATATCGTCATGTCGAGAATGTTTTATTGCTGAGTAAAAATAACTAAAAAAGAGAATTTCATAATATGAAGCCGAATGAACGCTTGCAGGTAGCACTTGCTAATGGCGTTCCTGATTCTGTCCCAGTCGGTGCATGGGGGCACTTCTATATTCAGGAAATTAACACGGTTGATTTTGCCGCCACAATGGTTGAATTTTATCACCGCTACCAGTGGGATTTTATTAAAGTACATTCACGAGCCAGTTATCATGTTGAAGGTTGGGGATATACCTATCGTCCTTCGACAGATCCTTCCACGTTACATCACTGTTTATCTTCTCCGATTTCACAACCTGAGGATTGGGCAACGTTACGTCCATTGGATGTGACCTGCCCACCGCTGGCTGAGCAACTGGCGATATTGCGTTTGATTCGCCGACAGATTGGCCCGCATGTGCCGATTATCATGACCGTTTTTTTACCTCTGGATGTCGCTGATAAACTGGTTGACCGTAATACGGAATTGCTTCGCCAGCATCTTGCCATCGCACCGGAGTTTGTTTGCGGCGCTCTGGATGCGATTGCTACCACGTTTGCCAACCTTGTTCGCGCGCTGGTGAATGAAGGCGTGGACGGGATTTATTTTTCCAGTAAATGGGCTAATAGCCGTCATCTGTCTTCATCTGATTACCTTCGGTGGATAAAACCTTATGATCTTCGGGTAATGAATGAAGCCAAAAATTTATGGTGTAATTTTTTACACTTATGTGAGAGCGATATTTATCTGAATGACTGTCTGGATTATCCGGCACAGGTGATGCATTGGGATACGATGTCCGGAAATAACCCTTCATTTGCTCAGGTTCGCCAGAAAATGCCTTCGCTTGTCGTTAGCGGGGGAATATCTCCTTCACTGCTGGCCTACGGTAGCGCCGATGATGTACGCCGGAGTGTAAGAGACGCTATTGAGCAAACTCAGGGGCGCGGTTTTATTCTGGCTCCCGGCTGCTCTGTCCCTATTGGAAAAACGCCGCAGGAAAATCTTGATGCGTTACGGCAGGCAGCTCAATGCCGCTAATTCTACGCCGGAAAATGAATATTATATTCAGGGGATTTATATTATGAGCGCCAGACAATTACACGATCGGGCGATGGCTTACAGACCAGTGAATGGACGCGGGAAAATTTTATTGAAATGCGTGCAGCGGGTCTGACGGCCGTCAATTGTTCATTGATTATGCTATTGGCGTGGAAGCGCAAACCGTCTTTGCTGAAAAGAGCTTCTATGCGCCGGTAAATCAGTCGGTGAAGTTGGAAGATACCGTTGCGGCGCGTATCTACGGCAGTAAAGAAGCGCAGGCGGCACAGTCGTCGCTGGACTGGCCTTGGATCGCGGAACAGTACGCGCCGTGGATACAACGCATTCGTCGTGAAGTTATTGCGGTTCATTAATCACTGATGCAGGCAAGGGTTGTATGTCTGATTTTCATGTTGTGGTAGAGGATTTGGTAAAGACGTATCCAGGTGCTGCAACGCCGTCCGTCGATCGTGTCAGCTTTTCGCTGCCGCAGGGGGAGATGCTGGCGTTGCTGGGGCCTTCTGGCTGCGGTAAGACAACAATGTTACGCATGATAGCCGGGCTGATAGCGCCAGATGCCGGCACGATCAGCCTGAACGGTCGTGATATTTCGGCTATTCCCGTTTATCAGCGCAATATCGGCATGGTTTTCCAGTCATATGCCTTGTTCCCGCATATGACGATTGCGCAGAATGTCGCTTTTGGTCTGGACGTGCGTAAGGTTGGAAAATCTGAACGGGATAGCCGTGTCAGGAAAGCGCTGGATCTGGTCAAGCTAACCGGCCTGGGCGATCGTCGCGTCAGCCAGCTTTCAGGCGGGCAACAGCAGCGTGCGGCTATCGCGCGTTCGTTGCTCATCGAACCGGCTCTATTGCTGTTCGATGAGCCGCTCTCCAATCTTGACGCTAAACTGCGTGATGAAATGCGCGATGAGATCCGCGATATTCAGCGTCGTACCGGCGTTACCGCAATCTTTGTCACGCACGATCAGGATGAAGCGCTGTCGATGGCGGATCGTCTGGTGCCGGTGTTATCTGGCAAGCGCGATGGCGTTAATCATTTTAGCGGCGTAGTTGAACGCATTGTGTATCGAGGGTAAGTGCAGGCGCTAACGGTACAGTGCGGCCAACATCGGCTACAGGCCGAAATCTTTACCCATATTGGCTATGTGCCGAAAGTCGGGGAATTGATTACTTTTGCCGTTGATCCCGGTGACGTCACCCTGATCGGGCAGGATGCGGTATGAAAAAGCGTCAGCAATCACGCGTTCTGCTATTAATGTTCCTGTTTCCGGGGCTGCTGGTGCTGGGCGTTACCTTTTTGGCGCCGCTGATTTGGCTGATGAAAACGTCGCTTTCTTCATCAGCGAGCATTACGCTCTCTGGAAGGGTAGGGGCTCAGCATGAAATATTCCCGCATCGCGACGGCCAAGCTTGCCTGGCGTACCTTGATTTCACTTATTTATCTTTTCTTACTGGCGCCGATTATCGTCGTGTTGATCATTTCGTTCGATACCCGACAGTATCTCTCTTTTCCGCCAGAAAGCTTTTCTTTCGGGTCATACATTAAGGTGTTCAATAACGCCGAGTTTATTGCCGCCTTTTGGCGTAGCCTGGCTATTGGGATTGTTGTCGGAATGATTGCGGTTATCTCTGGAATTTTGCTCTCGCTGGCGCTGACTCGTTTTCGCTTCCGCAGGCGGCAGACGATCACATTTCTGGTCGCCGCGCCGTTTCTGGTTCCGCATATCGTACTGGCGGTCGGATTGATGTTGGTATTTGCCCCGTTGGGGCTACTCGATAGCTATGGCGGGATCATTCTGGCGCATTTAGGGATCACCATTCCTTATACCGTCCGCACGATCGCCATGAGCCTGTCGGCTGTGTCGCTACGTCGCATTTACAGACTGGCTGTGATTTTCTTACGGTGAATGTCCGAACTCCTGGGCTGACGGGAAACGCGCTGGTATTGGTTTGGATCCATGGTGGAGGCTATGCCGTCGGCTCGGCCAATGAACCGCTGCTACAAACCGGCGCGTTTGCGGCCAGCGGCGTGGTTGAAGTGAGTGTAAATTACCGGCTGGGCGCGTTGGAGAGTGAGGCGGATGATTTATCGACGCTACCAATAGAACGTCTGCTACTGGCGCAGCAAGCCGTTTGCGATGAATCCTATCACCACCATGATTATGAACGTGACGGTGGGGTAACCGCGCTTGGCGTGCCTTTCGTGCCAGTCATTGGTGGTCAGCGACGTCAAATTACCATTGATTTCTCTCGCCCTTTCTGTTTATCCCTTTCTTTTGTTTGATTTTTATTCTTTTTGCGATCCTTCATACCGATCTGCCTCCCGATCGCGAGGGGGCGGAGTGGTTTCATCCTGGCGTTCTGCGAAAATCTCGCTGGCAAAAAAAAGTAGCGGCGCAACTGTAAATTCTTCACTCAAAAAAACATTTTAATGCCAGAATAAAGACGTTAAATATAAGAGCGTTGTTCACGCGCTAACTGGCAGAATTTTTTGATTTAGGAGTACGTCTAAGGAAAGCATGGAAATATTTTTTACGATTCTTATTTTGACCCTGGTTGTCTCCCTGTCTGGGGTGGTTACCCGTATTTTACCTTTTCAAATTCCTCTGCCTTTAATGCAAATTGCGCTGGGTGCCATTCTTGCCTGGCCCCAGTTCGGTTTGCATGTTGATTTCAATCCTGAGCTGTTCATGGTGCTTTTCATTCCGCCGCTGCTGTTTGCCGACGGCTGGAAAACGCCCACGCGTGAGTTCCTGAAGCACGGTCGAGAAATTATCGGTCTGGCGCTAGTTCTTGTTCTGATTACTGTGGTGGGCATCGGCTATTTTATCTACTGGATGGTGCCGGGGATGCCGCTGATTGCCGCTTTCGCGTTGGCTGCAGTGCTGTCGCCGACCGATGCTGTCGCGCTGTCTGGCATTGTGGGAGAAGATCGCATTCCGAAAAAGCTGATGGGCATTTTGCAGGGCGAAGCGTTGATGAACGATGCGTCAGGTCTGGTGTCGTTGAAGTTTGCCGTCGCGATTGCGATGGGCACCATGGTATTTACGGTGTCTGGTGCGACGCTGGAATTTATGCAGGTCGCGCTAGGTGGATTGCTGGCGGGCGTCGGCGTGACCTGGATATTCGGTAAATCGCTGCGCGTTATTAGTCGTTGGAGCGGTGATGATGCAGCAACGCAGATTGTGTTGCTGCTGCTGCTGCCTTTCGCGTCGTATCTGATTGCAGAACATATCGGCGTGTCGGGTATCCTGGCGGCAGTAGCGGCGGGGATGACCATCGGCCAGTCTGGTGTAATTCGTAGTGCGCCGTTAACGATGCGGATGCGTGCTAATGGCGTGTGGTCGATGCTGGAGTTTGTGTTCAACGGTATGGTGTTCATTATGCTGGGCTTGCAATTGCCGGACATTCTGGAAACCTCGGTTACGCAGGCGGAACTGGACCCAACGGTTGAAACCTGGATGCTGTTCACCGATATCGCGATCATCTATGGTGCCTTGCTGCTGCTACGTTTCAGTTGGCTGTGGGTGATGAAAACCTACAGTACGCATATCCAAAAGAAGCGCCCTATGGTCTTCGCCGAATTTTCCACGCGTGAATTGTGGATCGCGTCCTTTGCTGGCGTTCGAGGAGCGATTACGCTGGCGGGTGTATTGTCTATTCCGCTGTTGCTCACTGACGGCACGGCGTTCCCGTCACGCTATCAGTTAGTGTTTATCGCTACGGGTGTCATTTTGTTTTCTCTGCTCTGTGGCGTATTGGCGCTACCGTTTCTGCTGCGTGGCGTTGTGGTGGCGGACAAAGCGGCGCATGCCAAAGAAATCCGCATGGCGCGTATGGCCGTGGCGGAAGTGGCGATCAAAAGCATGCACAAAATGGAGGAGCGTCTGGCAGCCGATCGAGAGGAAAATATTGATGAGCAGGTGCTGAAAGAAGTCAGCGCACGTGTCATCGGTAATCTACGTCGGCGGCTAATTAATAAAGACGATCCTGAAAACGGTATGTTGATTGAGGATCTGGAGCGGCGTTTTCGCCTTACTGCACTGAATTCCGAGCGTGCGGAGCTGTATCACCTGCGTGCCACACAGCAGATCAGCAATGAAACATTGCAAAAAATGCTGCGCGATCTCGATCTGATGGAAGCACTTCTGATCGAAAATGAATAATACGTAGTGAGGCGATCCCAGCTACTACGTTGATTTCTTTCTCTTCTCTTTCCTTTCTTTACATCCCCCTTGCGTAAGCGATGGGGATGTTTTTTATACGCCGATGCTAAGAACGCCGTCATGCGATTGTAAACTGCTTGTCATCAAATGATAATGATTGTTATTATCTGTAGGATGATTCTCATAAATAGAAAGTTTAGACGTAGAGAAGTCATAAATAGGACGTTTAGAAACAAAAATCTCTGAAGTAAAAAACGGCCCGCGTGGTAGCAGAACCGTGTGGGGTGAATGGCTGTTTGAAGGACCAGATAAAAAATAAAGGCGTATTAACCCTAAATTAATGAGGGAAAAGTCGCATTTATAGGGGAACATTATGCGTGTATTAGTGGTTGATGATGATTCTGTGCTGTGCCATTGGCTGGGGTCTAAATTACATTCCCACGGCCATTCCTGTCGGATGGTGCACGATGGCGCACACGCATTAAAAGCGATCAAGGATGAGGTTTATGATGTCGTCCTGTTGGACAGAATGCTACCCATCATGGATGGATTTACGGTATTACGTGAACTACAAGGATCTCGTCATCCACCTATTATGTTGCTCTCGGCTCTGGATCGTGATGTTGATCGTGTCATGGGATTAGAGCTTGGCGCGGAAGACTACCTCGGTAAACCTTTTAACTTTAATGAGCTTAGATTACGTCTGGATATTATGGCGCGGCGTAGTAAACGTCATACTGATAATCCTTCGATGCTAACGTTTGAAGATCTGCAACTTGATCGTATGCAACGTGTCGCATGGCGCGGTAGCAAACGTATCGATTTGACTGATAAAGAGATCAAATTACTGATTATATTGATGGAAAATCCAGGGCAGGCTATTACGCGTACAATGTTGCTAGAGCGAGTCTGGGGCTACAATTTTGATCCGCAGACTAATCTTATCGATGTTCATATGTCAAAGCTGCGGGCGAAAATTGATAAAGGGTTCCCTCGTCCATTAATTAAAACGCTGAGAGCGATGGGCTATGCATTAGGCGCGGTAGATAAGGGTAAAATCGATGTTGGCAGCCACGCTGAATAAAATAAAAATAAAGAGGCTGGGGCAGCGCTGGCAGATAAAAATAAAACATTGGCAATTACTTGGGGCAAGCCAATATCCTGGCTTCTTATGCACCTCTAATTTTCGTCAGGCAATAACCATTGTTTTTCTGTTCTTATTAATGATGCTGATGTGTATTGTTGGCTTCAGCTCATTAAGTGAAACATTGATTAGAACGCATGTTCGCGAAGTTATTCTGGGTAATATTTACGATTACTCAATGCAGTCGCATTTAACAAATGCCGATAGCCTGATTACGCAATTGCGGCAGGATAATCGCGCGAATGGGGATGAATTACCGCTGTTTCTGGTGATGAATAAAGACGGTGATATTCTGTATCATAATCATCCTCTAAGGGCGCATCCTCTAAGAACGTCTTCTTTAAAGGCTCTTCCTCTCAACATGCATCCTCTGGAAATGCGACAACATACCGATTGCCAGATGGACGTCATCTGTCTCAAGGCCGAAATTTCCAGCCCGGACGATCCTAATCTGATTGGTTTGTCTGTCATGTTAGTTGACGGAGGCGTGCTGTTTACCGCGTACAACATTCGACCTATGTTAGAGCGGGTGAGAACGATTCCGCTGGTCGCAGGGGCTGGACTGTTTATTGTGCTGCTTTTCTGCCTGTTCGTCAGTCGCCATTTCAGCTTACGTAGCTTACGTAGTGTGGAGAAAATCCGCACGGCCTTACATCGCTACAGCAGTGGTGAGCAGCAGGTGCGTATGCCGCTGTCGCCTTACGATGATGATTTTGACAGCCTGAGCGCTGATATTAACCAGAATCTGGAGCGTATTGAGCGCCTGATGGAGCAGGTGCGCAACACATCGAGCCATGTTGCACACGAACTGCGAACGCCGTTGACGCATTTACAAAACCGCCTGTTCAACCTGACGGAGCGCACAGGGTTGGATAACGATATTCGTGACGAATTGAATCTGGCGGTGGACGAGGTGCATAAAATCCTCGGGCTGTTCCGCACCGTGATGCGTATCGGTGAAATTGAAAGCGGGCGCTGCGTGCACCAGTTTGAAAATATTGAAGCGCGCCAACTGCTGGAAGAAATTGCCGAATATTATCAACCGCTGGCGGAAGCGCGGGGTTGCCAACTGAAAATTGAAATCAAGTCAGGCATCCAACTCTTCGGCGATCGGGCGCTACTGTTTCAGGCTCTGGCGAATCTGGTGGAGAACGCGCTGAAATACGCGGCTCAGGGAAAATACATCACCTTGAGCGTGACGCTTTACCGCGGTTGGATTGCGCTGAGCGTCGCTGACCGAGGACCGGGCATTCCGCCTGCACTTCATGCTAAAGCGTTACAGCGTTTTCAACGACTGGATACCTGGTTTCAGTCCGGTTATGGACTGGGACTCTCTTTGGTTCAGGCGATTACTGACCTACATGGTGGAAAACTTTATCTGGATTCCTCCGAGCCGGGTTTGAACGTCTACCTCTGCCTTAACCGCTGTTAATCCATTTGTTGGCTAATACCCTGTGCAGTAAGCGATCACATCCTGCTTGGAATGATGCATCTCTCCCGATTTTTTATGAATATCCCTGCAAAAAACATGAATATTTATTAGTTTTTTCGGTAAGTGAATGGTGTGTTAGTTATTGATTTATATTGATAATTTATTAAATTGAAAGATTAACGAATATTAATGTTCTGCTGCTTGCGGTGCTTGATAATAAGTCTCATTATTAATCTTATTATCATCATGGCTCCCCCGATTTCCAAGTAGGCCATGATTTCTTTGGCGGCTGATAGAGAATCTTTCCATGAAAAACATGAAAACAACATTACGTTCTTTCCTGCGTGACGAAAGCGGTGTAACGGCAATCGAATACGGCATCCTCGCGGCGGCAATGGCGGCGGCCATCGGCGCTATTTTCGGCGGCGACGGCATCTTCGTGAAAGCGCTGAATGAAAAATTCACCCAAATCGCCGATCAGATTACTGGCACGGGTACGACGGGCAGTGGTTCATCCGGCGCAGCGAAATAACTCACGCGAGATGACGGATTACACGCACTGGTTGCAGATCGCACTATTGGTTGGGTGCTTGCTGTGGTGCATCAGCACCGATCTGTTAGTACGAAAAATTACCAATCAGGCGGTATTGATTTTATTGCTGGGCTGGCTGTTCTTCAGCGCTTTACATGTCCTGCAATCCGGTGCGTTAGATATGACGGCATTACGGAAAATGCTGTGGGCGTTGCCCGGAGCGACAGTCGTTCTGGTTGTGGGATTTTTACTTTTCCTCACAGGCAGATTAGGTGCCGGGGATGTGAAGTTGATGAGTGTGCTGTGCCTGTGGGTTGGGCAAGGGCACCAGATCGTTTTCGTCATGGTAACGGCACTGGCTGGCGGTGTTTTGGCACTAAGTCTACCGCTGCTGAATACCGTCCCGACAGCGGTGGCGTTGGGCATCCAAACCACTAACCGGATATTCAAGAGTCGGTTGCCTATGCCACCCGCGTTGCCCGCCGATCTTTCTCAAGGCATACCTTACGGTGTCGCGATTGCATTTGGCGCGATATATGTCCTGATTTTTCCTTTGTTTTAATTCCGTCGCAGCTTTAAGACACACACGCTAGGGTAGGCCAGTTGAAATGAAAGTGAACTCTACATACGTACTGTCAGGCGCGCTCGTTCTGGCAGGTATTGTTGCGTTGATGGTACGCAGCCACCTCTCTTCTGCACCCCCACCGCCACCTCCGGTCGTTGTTAAAGCACCAGAAAAAACAGCTGTTTTGGTGGCGGCGAAAGATCTGCATCCCGGTGATTTTATCAGTGCTGAGTCACTGCGCTGGGAAGAAACGGATAAACCAGTTTCCCGCACATTCAACTTTGTTCGCGGTAAAGACAGCCAATCACTGCTACTTGGTGCAACGCTGCGTGAAACCGTGACAGAAGGTTCCGCACTGACGAGTAACGTGCTGGTGAAGCCGAATGAACCAGGTTTTGTTGCCGCCGTACTGAGTAAAGGGATGCGCGCTATTTCTGTTCCCACCAGCGCGCTTGCCAGCAATGCCGGTTTAGTGACGCCAAATGATCGTGTTGATGTGATCCTCAGCATGAAACGAGACGATCAGTCCGAGTTACCACCAAGCCGTACTCAACCCGTGGTCATGCCGCTGCTGGCATCACAAACCATTGTGCGTGATATACGCGTGTTGGCGCTGAACGATAAAACCATTTCTCCTATTTACCCGCGAGCAGACGATGCGGTGATTGATGCCGCAGCCAAAAGCCGTGAGTCTGCCGCAGGCTCTCGTTCGCGTTCCGCTACCTACCAAACCGTTACGCTGGAAGTGACGCCGCAGCAGGCTGAAGCGCTGGCCGTTGCCAAAGAACTGGGCATTCTGCATTTGGCGTTGCGCAGTGCCGAGCAGGGTGATGCAGTCGATCCAGCGACAGGGCGACCGCATGTGACCACTGTGCCAGTAGCGACCGATATCTACGGGGTGTTATCAGCAGGTTCTGGTCACAAGGTAAAAGTCTATCGCGGTGAACAAAAAGACGTGGTGACGTTCCCCTCCCGATAGGACGAACACGTAATCTGACAGCCTGCGGAAAGCCGTGCGCTGATCATGGAAAAATAAAGCCCATTACGGAAATTAAGTAAATGACGATGTTTTCGCTGTTTTTGAAATCAGATGCTCGGGGAACGTGCAAACGGTTGCTGGTTGCCAGCCTGTTAAGTACAGCCTTGCCTGTTATGCTGATGTTGCCTGCCGCCACGCAGGCTGCCGGGGTGTCTGAAGTGGCTGAAACCAATGTGGTGCACCTGACCGTGCATCAGGGGCGGTTACTCCAGCTCGATGCGCTGCCGGACAGCGTGCTGGTGGCCGATCCGAATATTGCCAGTTTTGAACTGCCTTCACCGGGTAATCTGTTTGTCTACGCTAAAAGCGTCGGCACCACTACGCTCTATGCAATGGATGAAAATGGCAATGTTATCAACGCCATTCGTCTGGTGTCCGAGCATGATTTGAAAGCATTGGGTGAACGCATGAAGCGTGAATTCCCCGGTGCGGATATCCAACTGGAAGCCTCGATTCCCAGCGGCGTGATTGTGCGCGGTAGCGTTGATACTCCGCAGGACGCCAAGCGCGTTATCGACAGTATACAGGCGTACATCAGCGCGTCGTCAAACGGTGCACAGGGTGGCGGTGGCGAGAAATTGCCGGGTTCCAGTGAATCCTCCGGCAAAGTGATCAACCAGCTCAAAATCAAAACGCCTTCGCAAATCAACATTCAGGTGCGCGTGGTGGAAGTGTCTCGCAAGTTAACCAGCGAACTGGGCTTCAACTGGGCGGCTTCCCTGAGCACCGGTAGCGGCAACATGACCGCAGGCAGTGGCTCGCGCCTTAACCTGTTCAATGCCACGACGGGGAGATTTGCTAACCCAACGGATGCGGGCTTCCTGAACTTTGGTCGCTCCAGACTGAGTGGGTTGTTAACCGCCATGAACCAACAGGGCATGGCAACGGTATTGGCCGAGCCAAACCTGACGGCGATGTCAGGGGAAACCGCGGCATTTGCCGCGGGCGGTGAAGTGCCGATCGTCTTGATCACCAATAACAGCGTCAGCATCGATTATAAATCTTACGGTGTCATTCTGCGCATGACGCCGACGCTGCTGTCTGCCAACCGCATCAGTCTGCACATTGCGCCCGAAGTCAGTGAGCTAACCGAAGTGGGTTCTGTACAGTTGGAAGGCGGATCGCGTATTCCGGCCTTAACGGTACGTCGTGCGGATACCACAGTAGAACTGGCCAGCGGACAAAGTTTCGCCCTGGCAGGGATGCTGCGTAGTGCGGGGAGCCAGACGATCAATGGCGTTCCTGGGTTGAGCAGTGTTCCGATGTTTGGTCGCCTGTTTGAAAGCGAGGCCACCAGTCAGGAAGAAACGGAGCTGGTGATTATCGCGACCGCTTATGTGGTTGAACCCGTCAATGCTGGCGATCTTCAGACGCCGGGACAAGGCGTAAAAATGCTGGATTCGTCCATGCCACGTTCTGCATCTGTCGGCTATCTCTACTGAGTCCACGAGGGGCAATAAACATGAACACGATTAACAACAATCAGCCTCCGTTCCGCCCGCTGCACATACGTGTCGCAGTGCTTACCGCCGTTTTTCTGCTGGCAGGATGCGGATGGAATAAGCCGATTAATGATGTACGTATGCAGCGTTTTGACCAGCCTGGACTTCAACCGATCGCCGTGCAGCCTTCATCGGTGTCGGTGCCGCTATTGGTTGCACCAAACGGGCGAGGCTTCCTCCCTGAATCCCTAAAACAGCTCAATATCATGTTGAAGGATCAGGGGCGGCTTTCCGCACAGACGCTGACGCTGATCCCGCACAGCGCGAGCGGCGAGCAGATGGCCGGGCGACTGGCGACCGTGCTGAAAAACGCCGGTGCTAATGCACAGAATGTGAAGCAGATGCACCGTTCTACGGCGAGTGGACAGAATGGCGATGTGGAAGTGATCTCCGAAGCACTGGTAGTCAAAACCACTCGCTGCGCGATCAATGACCCAAATCAACTGATGGTGAAGCCCTATGAGGCGATTGGTTCTCTCGGCTGCGCCACGCAAAACAATCTGGCGATGATGGTCGCCGAACCTCGCGATCTGATTCAGGCGAAAGCGCTGGATGCTGCGGATGGCGTGGCGGCGGTCAATAGCATTGAACGCTATCACAAAGATGAAGTGAAAGAGCTCATCGACATTAACTTTGAAGAAGATTAAGGGCGTGACATTCCATGAGTGAAATTACCCCTAACGATGGTGAAGAACTGTCGCTGCCGCTGGTCGCGTTCGCCAATGACGTACGTGATGTAGCCGATATCAGCGATCTCTTCACGCGCCTGAAACAACCGGATGTTCCGGTAATGCCCGGCGGTATCGCCGCTGCTCGGCAGTGGTGTGAGTTGAATGTACCGCCACACATTTTACTGGTGGATCTGGAAGAGACGCACTGGCCGCTTCCGGCACTGGAAGAGTTGCTGAGCGTCTGCGGCCCTACCAGCCAGGTGATTGCGACGGGCAAAGAGCAGGATGTTGGCTTGTATCGCGCACTGCTCCAGGCGGGCGTGGTGGATTATCTGGTGAAGCCATTCACGCTGGATCTGCTGGCGGCAACGCTGGCGAAGTGCGAAGGCCAGCAGGCCGGGCCGGAATATGCCCGTACTGGCAGGACGATTGCGGTCGTCAGCGCCAGCGGCGGAAGCGGCGGAAGTACGGTAGCGATGGGGCTGAGCCGTCTGCTGTCCGGTGAGCGTCATTTACCCGTGGCACTGGTGGATTTTGACCGCCGCAACGGTGACCAACTGCTGTTGCAGGGGCAAACCGATGATGCGGGGCTGGCTGCGGTATTGGGGACGCAGGAACTGGATACCCGACTGCTTCAGCGTGCCATGCTGCGTGTCGATACGCGCTTGCACCTGCTGGCACAGAAGCCGGAATTGGGTGAACTGAGCCCGGTTGACGTAGATAACGTACTGAATCTCGGCGGGGCGCTGTGCCGCATGTTCAATCAGGTCATTTGGGATCTGCCCAGCAGTTACCCGGATGGGGCGCTGGATGTGCTGACCTATGCAGATTTGCGCATCATCGTGACGGAATTGACGCTTCAGGATGCGCGTAATGTACGGCGCGTACTGAATGAGATCGGTGATGAAAGCGAAGGGCAGCGTTTGCTGTTGGTACATAACCAGAGCCGCTTTGCCACGACTGCGCCGCTCAGTCGCGATCAGTTCGAACAATTTGTTGGCCGGAAGATTGATGTCGTGCTGCCTAATGCCGGTCATGCGCTGGCGCAGAGCCTCGCTCTCGGCGCATTAAATTTCGCCGCCGCGCCTGCTTTCCAGCAAGGATTACGCCAACTGGTCGATTTAGCCTGCGGTGTACGCACCAGACAGGCGGAAAAACGCTGGTTCTCGCGGTGGTTAAAGCGAGCCTGATGATGTTCAGCGGTCGGTGTTTCCCACAGGGTTAACCGACTATTTTAGGGTTACGGACTGCCTTTGGGTTCAGGATTATGTTGATTCGCAAGAATAACCTGCAAAAAAGTGAAGCAGGAAAAAGCACGCCTCAGCCAGCGCCTGCTGCCAATGTGGCAGAACTGAAAACGCGTCCCGCTGCGGATAACCGCACGCAGCCAGCGGCGAATACGTCTTCAGGATCTGCTGCGCCAGCAGCCCGCCAGACGGACAACCGGACGAGCCAGCGCCGTATTATCCGCGCACAGCTTTACGATCAAATCGACGCCGGTAAAGCGGCGGTGATGGGGCGTGACAAGCTGCTGGTACAGATCGAAACGGTAATCCGCCGTATCTGTGATGAGCAGCGCTTGCAGCTTTCTCGACAGGAAGAGGAAGCCATCGCCACCGAAATGCTGGATGAGATGACGGGGATCGGGCCGATCCAGCCGTTGCTGGCAGATGACACGGTCAACGATATTCTGGTTAACGGTGCTGGTCAGGTGTTTGTCGAGCGCTTTGGCAAGCTGGAGCTGTCGCCGATTACCTTCATCGATGAAGAACATGTGTTTAACACCGCGCAGCGTATTGCCGCCGCAGTAGGGCGGCGTATTGATGAAGCCAGTCCAATGGTGGATGCGCGTCTGCCTGACGGCAGCCGCGTTAACGTCATCACCTATCCGTTGGCGATCGACGGCACCACGATCTCGATCCGTAAGTTCATGCGCCGCAACCTGTCGCTGGAAATGCTGGCGGAGCGCCGCTGTATGTCCTATGCGATGGCGGATGTGCTGAACAAAGCCATGCAGGCACGCGTTAACGTGATCGTCTCTGGTGGTACGGGGGCGGGTAAAACCACCCTGCTGAACGCGCTGTCGCAGAAAATCGGCAGTACCGATCGCATCATCACCATTGAAGATGCCGCCGAACTGCAATTGCAGCAAGAACATGTCGTGCGACTGGAAACCCGCCCTGTCAGCGCCGAAGGTACGGGGCGCATCGATCAGCGTGATCTCATGCGTAACGCGCTGCGTATGCGCCCAGACCGTATCATTTTGGGTGAGGTGCGCGGTGGCGAGAGCTTTGACATGTTGCAGGCGATGAACACCGGCCACGACGGTTCACTGTGTACGGTGCACGCCAATACCTCGCGTGATGCGATACAGCGTCTGGAAAACATGGTGATGATGGCGAACATGCAGCTGCCGCTGATGGCGATCCGTCGGCAGATCGCCAGCGCCGTTCACCTGATCGTGCAAATCGAGCGTATGCGTGATGGCATGCGCCGTGTCGTGTCCATTACCGAAGTATGTGGCATGGAGAATGAAGTGATCCAGCTTCAGGATCTGTTCAGCTTCAATATTCAGGGGATGGATGGACAGGGTCTGTTGACGGGTGAATATGTTCAGCACATACAGCGCCCGCAGTTCTACAGCGATAAAGCGCATTTGTTTGATGCGCAGTGATGGGCTGAGGAGACGCCGATGAGTGATTTACGCCTGAATCTGATTACGCTGCTGGTGTTTTGCAGCGTGCTGATGCTGCTTTTGGTGGTCAACGCCTGGAGAAAATCACGTCAGCAACGCATGCAGCGTGAACAACGCTGGCAACAGGTTTTGAATGAGGTTAGCCCATCGGTAGCCGCTGTGGCGTCTGATTCCATTCTACGTGACGAGATTAAAACGCCGCTGATGGGCATTCCTGTTGTCGGACGCTGGTTGGCGATCCTCTGGGCGCAGATGGCGTTTATTGGCTGGAAAAAGAACCTGCTTCAGCGTTCCCTTGCGCTGGCGGCAGCCAGCCTGATACTCGGCATGATTCTGGGGCAACGGACTCTGCTGCCACTGACGATGGGGCTGATATTTACACTGCTGCTGTTTGTCAGTATCGGTATGTTGATGTTCCGATCAACTTTGCAAAAGCACCTGAAAGCACTGCGTGAGAGCCTGCCTGAAGCGATTGATGCGATTACACGTAGCTGCCGTGCAGGTGTACCCGTCGCGAATACTTTCTCGATTGTCGCCGAGCACTTAACCGGGCCGCTGGCGAATGAATTCAAGACGATCGACCACTGGCTGCGGCTCGGTATCCCGCTGCGTCAGGTGATTCAGGCCTCGGCGACGCGAGTGCCGATGGCCGAGTACCGTTTCTTCGTGGTGATTCTGATCATCAATCAGGAGGCGGGTGGACGACTAGGAGAAACGCTGGAGCGTTTGTCCGCTACGTTGCGCGACCGTCGGGAACTGCAATTGAAAGTGCAATCCAAGACGTCTGAAGCGCGCGCGTCCGCCAAGATTGTCGCCGCACTGTTCCCCGGCTGTCTGGCCTATCTGTATATGAAATCGCCAGAGGATTTCAGCTTTTTGTTCTCCGATCCGGTGGGAACGACGGTACTGATTTACGCCTTATGCAGCGTTTCAATCGGCATGCTGGTGACACACGTTATGGTTAAACGGATAGGGTAAAGGGAGAGCCATTCATGACTGTTTTTGACGATCCCTTACTGCTGCTGGCGCTCGTGCTGATGGTGGCGGGTATTTATCTGGCCCGTATGCAGCATAAAACACAGCAATACAAGCAGTTGGAAATTCGCATGCGCGGGCACCTGCCCACGGCTTCTATAGAGGCGATCTCTCAGGAAAATATCCTGAGAGGTCAGGGAACAACCCTCTCTCCCTTGCTGGAAAAGCTATTGCAGCCCCTTGCCACACAGGGGGAACGTCTGTCGGGATCGGAACGCGATCGTCGTAACCTGCGCCGCCTGCTGGATCTGGCAGGTCTCCGCCGTAACGAAGCGGTGGGCTGGTTGGTCATGGGGAAATTTGCTTCTGGGGCGCTACTTGCTATCGCGCTGGTGTGGGGATGGCTGCCACCAGCCGACCGTGCTGGCCTGACGGGGATCGCCGCAGGGCTAATTGGTTTCTTTGTCAGCTCTATGGTGCCGGAGTGGTGGCTGAAGTGGCGTGCGGCAAGTCGGGGTGAAAAGCTGGCGCGTGCGGTGCCGGATGCGCTGGATCTGATGGTGGTCTGCGCCGAAGCAGGTTTGCCTATCGGACGCGTACTACAGGTGGTGTCAAAAGAGTTGGGGCTGTCGTCACCGGAAATGGCGGATGAACTGCACTACACCGCGGCCGAATTACAGATCCTGTCGGATCGCACGCTGGCGATGAAGCATTTGGCAGAGCGTACTCGCGTCAGCGAGATCGAAAGTATGGTTGCGACACTGATTCAGGCGGAGCGCTACGGTACGCCGCTGTCTCAAGCGCTGCGTACCATAGCGGATGAAAGCCGCAAGACGCTGATTTTAGTGCTGGAAGAGAAAGCGGGCAAATTGCCTGCGCAGTTGAGCGTGCCGTTGATGGCGCTGATCCTACCGCCGATTATCGCCATTATGGCATCGCCTGCACTGGTGCGAGTGGTCCGCCTGCTGGCGCAGTAGTTTTGATTGCCAAGGTATGGTTTTTAAAAACATCGATTTCCAATATGTGCCGGAAATCACCAGTATTACAACCGATGGAGTTAGCGAAAATGGTCGATCTGGTAGCAAAACTTAAGCGCGGCGCGCCCATGTTGGCACTGCTCATCGTCAGTACCGTGCTGGTGGGATGCGGCAGCTCGATGGCGATTAAAGGCAGTAAGGATGAGGGTCTGCGTCTGGCACGTCTGCTGCGCGATCAGGGACGTGTTGAAGCGGCGACGGAAGTGTATGCGCGTCTTGATAGCCGTGATGCGCTGAAAGGCGCAGAGATGCTGGAATATGCCAGCGTGGCTGCGCTGGTGCGCTCGCCACAACAAACGCTAGAACTGTACGGACGCGCACGTCAGGCATTAGGTGGTGATACCAATAAAATGACGCCGGAAGAAGCGCTTGCCGTGTGTCTGGGCATGGGACGTACGCAGCTAGCATTAGGACGTAATGCCATGGCACAAACTGACTTTACCTGTGCACTGAAAGCACAACCAAACGACGCTGGCGCACTCAATGGTATGGGCGTGGTAATGGATGCTTCAGGCAAGCACGCCGAGGCACGCCAGCTGTTTGAAAAAGCGCTACAGGTGAACCCGGCAGATGTCGCGGCACTCAACAATCTGGCGCTCTCCTGGCTGGCGAGTGGCAACGCAGACAAAGCGATTTCTCTGCTGCGCTCGGTGGATGAGAGTAACGCAACCGGCCGACTGAATCTGGCGCTGGCCTACCTTTCTGGCGGCAGAGACACTGACGCACGTGCGGCGCTGGCGACCATTGCCCAGCCACAGCGTATTGATGGCCTGATCGATGAGCTGAATCAGCGTTTACAGCAGATGCAACAGGATAAATCTCGTGGCGAAGCGCTGTTGTTATCCAGTCGCCAACGTCTGCAATTGAGTTCGCCTGAGTAATGGCGTGGTTTCGCAATCCCGGCTCGTGGCGTGATGAGGGCATCGTGCCGCGTCATGACCGCAACTGGCGTAGCACCTGCGGCGTCATCGCGACGGAAGTGGCGTTTCTGGTGCCCGTCGTGCTGGTTGGCGTGATGATGCTGTTTGAACTGGCGCGTATCGGGCTGGTGATCGCCATCGGCAGCGCCGCGCTGGATAAGGCCGTACAGACTTTTCGTCTTGATAACCTGGTATCGGACAGTGCGGAACAGATGGGAACCCGACTGAAGGCTCGCATGATTGAGGCGGGTTACGGCTACCTCAAGGAAGACGATTTAACCGTTAGCGTGTTGCACTTCGACAATCTGACTCAGCTTGGCGGGTTAACCAACGGAAATAGCAGTCAGGACGATCCCGATAGCGAGGCAACCACAACGCTGCCTGTGTGGTCCGTGACAGTACAGATCAAAAAGGCGTTTATTACGCCGTTGCCGGAAGTGTTAACGCTGGGTGACACCTTCCGTTACCAGTACAAACATGTGTTTGGGACGGAACTGCGTAATGACTGATCGTTTGTTGAAAAATAATCGATTGTTGAAAAAGAATCGTTTTCTGAGCGGGATACGCCGCTTCTGGTTTTCTCACCGAGCCTCCATTGCGGTAGAAACGGCGCTGGCGTTTCCGATTGTATTGGCGATTGGCTCGCTGTGTGCGGATATCTATACCGTTGGGCTGGAGCGGACGCGAATGGAACAGCGCGTGGGTGCCATTGCATCAATATTAGCGATGCAGCAGAAGCTGGATGAAAAAGGCTTACAGGGACTGCTTGATACGGTGCTGCCAACGGAAGGCGTTGGGAATTACCAACTGTTGATCAGCAACGTGCGCCAGACCGGCGAGCTGTATTGGCAATTGAGCCGAGGGACGGCGGCGGCACTCTGTGCCGAAAGCGAGACGCTGCCCGGTGAAGACTATACGCCTGAATTGCCGGAAAGAGACCGGGAAGAAGGCAGTAAGAATACCTCGATGATGGTGGTCGAAATCTGTCGTGAGGGGAAAGATGTCGGGTTGTTGGGAGGCCTGTCGCTGGGCGGCATGTTACATGCTTCATCCATCAACCGGGTGGCGATTGGCGTGGTGACGCTGGATGAGACACTCAGAAAAGAAGCCGGGCTAGAAGAGGACGAACGGAATCCGTAATCCCAAGCCGGAATAATAAATTTATCACGATGAGCCATGTCGTTTTTATTTTCCCGTTTTATGGGCGGGACGAGTACGCGCTGAATCCAGGTACACAGGATAGGAATTGATGAAAAAAACCTTACAGAACAGAAGAGCAAAAAAAGACGATACCGGAATCATTCTGTTCTGGCGTCAGCGCCTGTCTGCCTTTATTCATCAGGAAAAAGGGGCGGGTACAGGGTTTTATGTGCTAGGCGCTATGGCGCTGTTGGTGACGGCGGCTTTCATTGTGGATACCTCAACGTCAACGGGTGATGCGACGCAGATCAAGCGTGCGACGGATGCCGCTGCGTTGGCCGTCGGGCATCAGGCGACCATTAATGGCGAAGAATACAGTCAGGAAGAGACCAATAAGCTGGCGTATGACTACGTCAAAAACAATCTGGGAATGAATAAGGCGCTAAGTGAAAAACTGGTGGCGGGCGACGTGTCCGTCATTGAAGGGCGCAATAGCGCTACACGTAAAACCTATACCGTGACTGTAGCTTTTGAAACCAAGCCCAGCTTGCTGAGTCTGGGGGCGAGGGCGCAGGAAGTGTACTCGACCTCCGAAGTCATCAACCGCCCGACCGAAATTGCCTTTGTGATGCCGGTGACGGGGGATATGAGTGAGGGGGATATTCGCTCGCTGAAAAGTGTTAGCCGCAGCTTCGTTGAACGCATGCTGAGCAGCGCGGACGGTAAACGCGACAATTTGTGGCTATCGCTGGTGCCGTACAGCCAGGCGGTTAGCGTATACGATGCAGAAGATGCCAATCGCATTCGCCGCTGGTCTACACCGACGGCGCTGAATCCCCCAGAGCTGCGTTCGCTCTTTGCCAGCGGTGTGGTGAGTAGTCTGGCGGATCGCCGTTTCCCGGATCGTCGGGCTAACCTGCTGTGCATGTATCGCGGGTTGGGACGGGAAGAAAACTTCTTCTGGGATGAACCCCCTGTCGGCCAGTTCAAGATTTATTATCGCCACGATTTGCCGCAAAACGGCAGCCCTGGCGCACCGCCCATCTCCTGGCGTGGCCCCAATCCTGATTTTGACGATACCGATGCGGTGGATACCCGTTGGATCGTGGCAGATAAAGGATGCCCGAATGCCGCACTGCTGCCGCTGACTAACGAAGAAAGCAAGCTGAATCAGCGTATCGAACAGTTTTCTGCCCGTTTTAATACCAACTATGCCATCGCTATGGGATGGGCGGGAGCCGCGCTGTCACCAAGCATGCGCGGTTCAGACGGCTGGGGCGATGCCAAGCTGCCGCTGGATTTCAATCTGGACGGCAACGGTGACGGGCAAAAGGTGATCGTGATGATGGCAAACACGATTGGTAACTGGTTTGACACCGACAGCTACAACTTCAATCGCAATCAATTTTCTGGCAACAGCGGATCGGATGTCGCTGGCGAATTCGCACGACAGCGCTTTCGCGATCTGTGTTCCAGCTTCCGCGCGCGCAACATCAAATTCTACTTTATCGGCATTCGCCCCGGCGATCCGGAAGACTTTGGCCGCAACCTGTTCGACAAAGAAGCGACGCCGGGTTTGCTGGTCTGTACCGAGGGCGAAAAGCGCATGAGCTTTATCGATGGTGCAGGCTTTGGCGCAGAGGGCGTTGAGGATCAATTGATTCAACGGTTGGATCGTATCGCCGGCCAGATAGAAACCGAGGGCGGCTATGTTCGGCTGGTTGAATGACCGCTAAATGTAGCCAGGAATGACGCGATTTGCCCCTTTCATTACAGGACATGACACGATGACTTTTTCCCGCTCAAAATCTGGTTCAGCCTTCGCGCGTACGCCGCGTCAGGCGTGGGTATTGGAACCACGCATGATGTTTGATGCCGCCGCCGTGGTCACCGCAGTCGAGGTCGCCGAACAGGCGCAACCCGTGGAACTGGCCGAGGTTAAGACGCCCATTGACGGCGGCGATGTGGCTGAATCATCTGGCGCGCTTGCGGATACGGGGGAACACCCAATCCTGGATGCCGATATCGGCGCGCTCATTGATGCCGGTAAGATTGATATCAACGGTATTCAGGATGTGGCCAGCGCAGAGGATAAGGTCTATGTGATCAGCACAACTGAGTCGGGTGACGTCAGTACATTGTCTGTTTACCAGCGCGGAGCGGATGGGGAATTGGTCGAGCAGCATAGCGTTGATAGCAATACGCTGAGTGCACTCGCTGGCGCTACCGACATTCGGGTTTCGGATGACGGCAATACCGTTTATGTCGTCGGCTCCAAGGGCATTTCGCTGTTCAGCCATGACGCGGCGTCTGGCGAGTTGACATCGCAGGGGAGTGTTGGCGCCGATCTTGGAATGGTTTCGGACATTGTGGTGCAGGACGATCACATCTACGTGACGGCGGGCGGCAGCCTGACGGTATTTTCACGCGACGACAATGTCTGGGCTGTGAAGGACACCGAAACGACTCTAGATGTAGACACGCAGTTCACCGCGCTGTCTCTCTCCGCTGACAGCAAATATTTATATGTTGGCACTACGGGTGGCACGACATTGGTTAGCGTGTTTCACGTAGGCAACGATGGCTCGCTCGAATTTGTGGCATCGGCGCAGGGTAAGGACCCGAATGCGACGGAGCAGTTCTATTTTGCTTCGGCGCTCACGCTTTCTCCGGATGGTAAGACACTCTATGTGGCTGACGACGGTTTTCTGCATGTTCTGTCGGTGGCGGATGACGGAAAACTGTCCGCGCAGAGCGCTATTGAGCAGAGCGGGATCGCGAAGGGCGTCATTGTTTCAGCGGACGGTGCGATGTTGTTCCTCGTAGGTGAAAAGCAGATTGAACTCTATGCCCGCAGCGCCGATGGGTCGCTCACCAAGAGTGGGACGAAAAGTTTTGGTGATTTTTCTGACGAAGTGCGCAATATCACACTGAGCGCCGACGGCACGCGGCTCTATCTGGTCGGTCAGTTTAGCTGGAGCGATGCACTGCTGGCGTTAGAGCTGAAACCGACAAGTTCCACTTATGTTGAAGACGGTGACGCTATCGCTCTGTTGCCGGGCGGCAGGCTATCCGACCCGCAGTTAGATGCGCTGAACGGCGGGCTGGGAGATTATCGAGGTTCTAGTATCACGATTAGCCGACAGGATGGCGCGCTTTCGGAAGACACTTTTGGCTTTAAGGCGGATAACGGTTTAACGCTTGATGGCAACAATATCCTGAAAGATAGTGTCACGATTGCCACCTTTACGCCGCTGAATGGTTTGCTGACGGTGACGTTCACCACTGCGGTGACAAAAGCGGATGCGCAGAATGTATTGCGCCAGATGACCTATAGCAATACCAATAATGATCCACAGAATGTGGCGACATTCAACATTACACTGGATGACGGAGAGAATAACCGTAATACGCTGACGACTGAAATTATTGTAGAAAATCGTAATGATGCCGCCAAAGTGAGTACGGATGCTTTAACACCGATCTTTAATGTTGGAGGAGAAAGGGTAAAGCTGTTCGAAAACACGGACATTGATACCGTTGAGTCTGGGCAAAAGATTTCAAGGGTTGTTATTACGCTGGAACCTTCTGATGTGAATGATGTATTGGGGGTGGATCAAGGACGAATTCTACTTGATAACGCCACCAGCGGTACGGCAACAACGGCGACCGGAATGACTTATATGGTGACGATTGAAGAAGGTAAAACGGTTGTCACCCTCTATCTTGGCGAAACATCGGAACACACCGCTGGTGTGATTGATAGCCTGACATACGGCAATAGCGGTAATACGCAAAGTGGTACCCGGACGATTAGTTTGCAGGTAGTGGAAGATGTCGACTGGGAACATCCTGAACCCAAAAATGATGTAACGATTTTTAAGCAAAGCGCTGTAGTGACTTTCGCGCCGTCCAGTTCGCCGAATACGGCACCCACATTGGGCAATGATGTGGCACCAGAGCCATATACCGAGCAGGCCCCCCCGGTAGCGGTTGCTCCCGGCGCCACGGTGTCTGACGCGCAGATGGATGCGTTTAACGGTGGACGGGGCAACTACGATGGTGCGGTGATCACCGTGACGCTAGGGGAAGGCAAAAGCAGTGCCGACACGCTGGGCCTTGCGGCTGGTAATGACCTGAGCCTGAAGGGCGCGACCCTGCTCAAAGGTGACAACGCTATCGGTACTGTCAGCAATGTCAACGGCGTCTTGACTTTCACCTTCAGCGATGCGGCAGGTTCTATCCCTACCACTGCGGATGTACAGAATGTGTTACGGCAGATTACCTATGCCAGCAGTAGCGATGTTCCCCCGGAAAGCGTGGCGGTGAGTATTACTTTAGCCGACCAGCGCGGCCTGGCATCGGCGGCACTGGGCATTTCGATCATAATTAATGCCGTCAACGATGTGCCGACTGCCAGCGCCGACCCGGTATTATCACAGGGCGATCTTGAGCATCTACAGGCGCTGGATTTGGCCGAATCAGGCCTGACTACACCAACGGCCAGTGTGGCATCTGCCGATGGTAAGTGGGTCTACATTGCTGATGGGCATGGCGTCATCGCGTTATTCAGTCGGGATACCAGCAATGGCGAGCTGACCTTCCAGCACACGATATCCAGCGTAGCCAATATCACCCAATTGCAACTCACCAGCGATGGTGCAGGTCTGTATGCCCTGCAAACTGAAGGCAACAGCAACACTATCGTTTGGTTTGCCGTCGATGCGCAAGGGGGGCTGGAACAAAAAGGGACGCTCGGCGATCTTTGGGATCTTCAGGGGATGACCTTGTCGGAAGATGGTCGCAACCTCTATCTGATCGACCAGTTCACCGTGAAAATGTACAGCCGCGATACTACCAGCGGAGCACTGAACCATATCGACGATCTTGCTAACGATATGTCTACCCCTCCCTATCTGTGGGCACCGACCAATATCGTCAGCCAGGGCGATCGGGTATTTGTTGTCACCGATGCTGGTAATGGCTCAACGCTGATCGTTTACCAGCGCGATGGCAGCGGCGGACTGACCGCGCTGGCTAATATCCATTCAGGTAACATTGATGCAGCCGGCAATACCGTGAATCTGAGTGCGCTTCGGTATATTGCAGTTAGCGACGATGGCAGCACTATCTTTGTATCTAACAGCCGTAACACCTCGTTGAACGGCTGGACCGGCGAATTTGAGGTTACGGAAAACCCGCAGAAAATTGATGCTTTCCACCTCGATCCTCTGACAGGCGAACTGACGCACCTGAGTACCATTGATGGCGGATTGACGGTAGAAGATATCGCTCTCTCTGCCGATGCGCGGGTGTTGTATGTGACGCAAAGCGATGGTTCGCTCACGCGCTATGTGTTGAGCGATAACACGCTGATAAAGCTCGATACGCCGATAAATAACGGTGCAGGCTCCACTCATCTGTTGCCGGTTGACGGCGGCCTGATTACCGTTGGCAACGGCATAACCGTGTTGGATGAAGCCTCCAGCCTGCCGATTTACCACGTTGATGGTCCGGCGGTTATCGTCGCGCCAGCGATTGTCCTCAGTGATGCGGAACTGGATGCCCTGAACGGCGGGGCGGGGAATTATCAGGGGGCGTCGATTACGCTACAGCGCGGCGAAACGGCTTCAGCAGGCGATCGTTTCGATTTTACCGCGGGCAATGGCTTCACCTTAGCGAATGGCGTGATTAGCAAAGAGGGACAGGCGGTTGCGACCTTCACGCAGGTGCATGGCAAGCTTACTGTTACCTTCACGGCTGCCCTTTCCCGTGCGGATACAACGGCGCTAGCACGCCAGATTAGCTGGGCGACGAGTGCAGCGTTGACGGGGAATACGACATCGCTGACGCTGGTGCTCAATGACGGTGAAGCCGATTCGGCGGCGCAAACGTTAGGTATTACGTTATCGAGAGAAGTGAACCTGCCGCCGGTTGGTCATGCTGAACTGTTCACTCCGCCTACAGCACAGGCTGGCACGAACTGGGTTTATGCCTTGCCCGCAGGTTTGTTTAGCGATCCTGAGAATGACACGCTAACGGTACGTCTTGACGCTGCACAACTGCCTAACGGGGTGATCTTTGATAGCGCAACCCGTACTCTCAGCGGCACCCCGTCAACGGCGGGAACATTCAACCTGACTATTACCGCCACGGACAGCGCGGGCAACGCGACGGTGCTGTCCGTGGCGCTGACGGTTAATGCCGCTTCGACACCGGTTGATCCCGGTACACCGACCGAGCCCGTCAATCCTGATAATACCGCGGCTGTGGCACCCGTGATTTTGGTGCAGCAGAGCGTGAATCTGCCTATTGATGCGGGTGAAAGAGAACACGAACAGCCGTTGGGGGCGATTGTCGCCGATCTGTCTCGCTCAGAAACACAGCTGTCACCCGCTAACACCAACATCGAACCGATACGCCAGCGCGATGCCGATACGGCACGCCAGTCGGATGCGCCTTGGGTACTCGATCCTGTGATGTCACAACTGATGCCGACGTTGGATCAGGTCAACTTCTCGTCTCGCGATAACACCGCGGTGCGTGACAGTTCGGCAATTTCTCCGGCGGACTCCACCCTGTTCCTGAGCGTACGCGGTCAAACAACCTCACTGGAATCGGCGTTCAGCAGCGTGCAGGGCGCGTTACAACCGGATGCTTCTGGCGCACTCGCCTTTAGCCTGCCGCAGCGCATGTTCAGCGTGCGCGAAGGCAATGCCACGTTGACGCTGCAACTGGCGAATGGGCGTCCGCTACCTGCGTGGGTGCAGTTTGATGCCCGCAGCGGCGTGGTACGGATTACCGATGCCAGTGCAGTGCAGGTGAATCAGATCCAACTGGTGCTGAAAGCGCAAGCCGCAGACGGCACCAGCCGGACGGTGCCGATCACGCTGCAAATCGGTCAGGGCGATGGTGCAGCAATGGCGACCGACCGTGGCGCGAGGCAACTGCCTTCACATGCTACTCAAAACGACGAGGTGGAGCGGTTAGCGCCGGCGGGGAAAACCGCCTTTACCGAACAGTTGCGTCAACATCAGCCGGAACAAGATGCGTTGCTGGCAGCGCTCAGTGAATTGAGCAGCCTGCGTGCATAGCACACGCAGACTGAATATTGAGACGAGATTTTATTTACTTAACCATTAACCCAGGCGCTTGCAGGTGGTAATCAATCCACCGCCTGCAAGAGGAAGGGAACAAACAAATAGAAGATGGGGAGAACCCGGGTGAATCAGCACATAGCGCATTTCTGGGATAGCCAGCAACACGACAGTCAGCAGCAGAACGTTCAACACGAGGCTATACCACGCACCGCAGGTTCCCGAGCGTTACGGATCGCAGTGACCCTCGCCTGTCTGGGGTTGGCTGGCTGCGCCGTCAAACCAGAACCGGTTACGGTCGAGCAGCAGGTTGCACAGGCATTGAGTGACAGAACGCAGATGTTCGCTAATCAGGAGCCGGTACGCGGCACGATTACGCTGGATGAGGCGATTGCCCGTGCGCTGAAATATAACCTGCAACAGCGGGTTGCGCTGATGGAACAGGCAATGGAAGATGACCTGTTAGGCGTACAGAATCTGGATATGCTGTTACCGAAACTGACCGCCCGCGCCGGGTTGCAAACTCGCGATAATGTGGCAGGCTCTAGCAGCCAATCGGTCACCACAGGGCGACAATCTCTGGAAGCTTCCACCAGTCAGGATCAGACCCAGCGCACTGCCGATCTGACGATGAGCTGGAACGTGCTGGATTTCGGTATCAGCTATTTCAATGCCAAAGTACAGGCGAACAAATCGCTGGCAGCGGAAGAGCGTCGTCGTCGCGTGGTGGCGGATATTACCCGTCAGGTGCGGACCGCTTATTGGGAAGCGGCAACGGCACAGCGGTTGCAGCCGGAAGTAACGACTGCGCTGACGCAGGCGCGTCAGGCGCTGGAATATGCGCGTCAGACCGAACAACAGCGTCTGCTGGCACCGGTTGAGGCACTGCGTTTCCAGAAAAACATGCTGGAGATGGTGCGCCAGTTGGAAATCGTCGACAGCGATCTGGTGGTGGCAAAATCTCGTTTGGCGGCGCTGATGAACCTGCCGCCGTCCAGCAAGTACGATGTCGTCGTGCCGAGCGAAAGCAGTCTGGTCGCACCGAAGATGGCTTACTCGCTCGACGATCTGGAAAACTTCTCGATGGTGAAACGCCCGGAAGTACGCGAAGAAAGCTATCTGGCACGTAATAGCGTACTGGAAACCCGTAAATCACTGCTGCGTCTGTTGCCGGGCGTGTCGCTGTTTGCTGGTATCAATGGCGACAGCAACAGCTATCTGGTCAATCACCAGTGGGCGAATGCGGGCGTTCAGGTCAGCGGCAACCTGCTGAACGTGCTGTCATGGTCATCGGTGAAACGTGCCGGACAGGCGAATGAAGATCTGGCGGAAGTTCGTCGTCAGGCGCTGCGCATGGCGGTGTTGACTCAGGTGAATGTCGCGTGGCAGGAGTATCAACAGAGCACGCAGATGTTCGGTCGCTATCAGGAACTGGCGCGGATTCAGCGCGGCATCCTCAATCAGACTACGCTCAGCGTACAGCATCGTGCCGAAACGCAGATGGAACAGGTGCGCGTCAGCACGGAAACCATTCTGACTACCCGCGCACGCGATCGCAGCTTTGCCGATGTGCAGAACGCATTGGGCGCAGTGTATCAGGCCGCAGGTCTGGACGTGCTGCCGGATAACGTGAACGATGTCAGCCTGGCGGCGCTGAGTAACTCGATTGCCCGCACTACGGGGAGTCTTGAAAAAGGCGGCGTTGCGGTACCGCGTCTGTCCTTGGCAACACCTGCTACGCCTGCCACCACGACGGCTTCTACCGCGCCAACATCGTCAACCGCTGCACCAGTGACGAAACCTATCGTGCCCGCAGCCGTTACGCCTGCGGCTAACGCGGGCAAACCTTACCGCGTGGTGAATACGGATATGTGGGATAACCTGCAATCTCTACAGGCGGGAGGCTCGCGTTAATGGCTGTCGGCATCATGCGTCCGCTGTTGCTGGTCAGTGCGTTAAGTCTGCCCCTCTGGGGGCAGGCTGCGACGCAGGGCGATATTCGCGTGCAGCTTAGCGCACAGCGCTATACCGTGTTGTCCAGCGAAATTGCCGGGAAAGTGACGGATATTGCAGTAAAAGAAGGCGAACACTTCAAACAGGGTGACACGCTACTCACGTTTGACTGCACCGTGCTGCGCGAAAAACTGAACTACTCAAACGCGGCAGAGAATGCTGCTCGTAAGAAACTGGCGATTGCCGATCGGTTGGATAAACTCAATTCGATCAGCCTGTCTGATGTCGATCAGGCACGATCGTCGGTGTCGATGGCGCAGGCCGAAAGCGGCGTCAATCGCGCCATGCTGCAACGCTGTGCTATTAAAGCGCCGTTCTCTGGCCGCGTAACGGAAACCAAGGTGAAGCGTTGGGAATCGGTGCCGGAAGGCAAAGAACTGCTGGCGATCTATGATGACAGCGCATTCGAGCTGGAAATGATCGTGCCGTCGCGCTGGCTGGTGTGGTTAAAGCAGGGCAGCGCTTTTCAGGTCACGCTGGATGAAACTGGCCTGAGCTATCCGGCTGAAATCAGCCGTCTCTCGTCGGCTATCGACCCGGTTAGTCAGTCGGTAAAAGTCTTTGGTCGGATTACCCAATCCACCGCCGGATTGCTGCCGGGGATGAGCGGTGTGGCGCAAATTGTGCCGCCTGATGCAGGCAGCGTGTCGCCATGACCGCTCGAAACACCACGACAGCAGCGCAAACCGAACAGGATACCCGGCTGGTGCTGCTGGCTGAGTTGTTACAGTTGCAGAGCCGCGCCAGAGCGCGAGAAACGCTGGATGAACTGGCGTTTTTCATCGTCAATGAAACACACAATCTGGTGAAATATCGTCAGGCGCTGTTGTGGGATAGTGATAAACGGCGTTTGCAGGCGGCCTCTGGGCTGGCTTCGATCGATCATAACGCGCCGTTTTGCACCGAATTTAGTCGCCTGTGCCACCAGTGGCAGGAAGACGGTCGTCAAACGCAGGCGCTCAGTTTTCAGGATCTACCCACGGACGATCGTCAATTGTGGCAGGAGCATCTGCCGGAATTTTTACTCTGGCTACCGCTTCGTTTAGCGCAGGGCGATACGCCGCTGGTGCTGGTGTTAGCACGGGACAGCGCGTGGCTGCCTGCCGAGATTGTGCTGCTGGAAAAATTGGCGGAAGCGTATGCCCATGCGTGGGCGAGTTTGCAGAAACAACGTCGGCGGCAGACGAATACCAGCCCGAAGAAGCGTCGTTTGATTCTGGCCGGGATCGTGGCGCTGGCGCTGATCTTATTGATCCCGGTTCGACAGTCGGTGCTGGCTCCGGCGGAGATTGTCGCGCATCGTCCGGTGATGGTACGCGCCCCTGTAGCGGGTGTGGTGGATGATATTCTGGTTCGTCCCAATCAAGCCGTTAGCGCTAATCAACCGCTGGTGCGACTGGATGTGCGCGAACTGGAAAATCGGTTGGAATCCGCGCGACAGGCTTTTGCGACTGCCGATGCCCAGTACCGTCAGGCACAGCAACAGGCGTTGTTTGATGCCAACAGCAAGGCCAGTCTGGCCGTGCTGCAAAGCCGCCGCGAGCAGGCGCAGAGCGACATGGATTTTCTGCAACGTCAGCAGGAACGTATGCAGCTTGTTTCCCCGCGTGACGGTGTGGCGATCCTTGATGATGCCAGTGACTGGATTGGGCGCTCGGTAGCGGTAGGCGAACGTATCATGATGATCGCCGATCCACATGATGTGGAGTTGGAAATCCAATTGCCTGCGACAGATGCGATTGCGCTGGAAAATGGCGCGGATGTACGTCTGTTCCTCAATGTGGCACCGAACTCAGCACAGGAAGCGCGGCTTGAACAGATCGGTTATCGCGCTGCACCAATGCCGGATAATGTGATGGCCTATCGGCTGCGCGCGCGTTTTACGCAGGATGATCCACAGCAGCGCGTGGGTCTGAAAGGCACGGCCAAGCTATACGGAGAGCGCACCGTGCTGTTTGTTTACCTGCTGCGTAAACCGCTGGCCTCCCTGCGCGTCTGGCTGGGCGTGTAACGATGGCTGGAAGTCCTACACCTGCCGCTGGGCTTAGTCCGTTGCGCGATGAACTGATTCTCCACGCCGGGCCAGCTAACCGCGACGGATCGCCCAGTTGGACGCTGGAAGATCCGCTGCGCGGCCTCTATTTTCGTATCGGCTGGGCAGAAATGGCGATGCTATCGCGCTGGTCGATGGAGAATGCCGCGCAGATCGTCGCCGAGGTTAACCAAACTTCTGCGTTGACGCTGGATGACAGCGATGTGCAGTATTTCAACCGCTTTTTGCAGGCTAACAGCCTGACGCGGGTTTCCGGCGATGAGGCGCTGGCGCAGTTTACTCGTCAGGTGGAACAGTCGCGTGTCTCGATTTGGCGCAAGCTACTAAAGAACTATCTGTTTTTCCGCATTCCCTTATGGCATCCAGATCGCTTTCTGGGCGCGACGCTGCCGTGGATTAAGCCCTTTTTCAGTCCTATTTTTCTCAAATTGACGCTGCTGGTGGCCGTGTTGGGGCTCTTCCTCGCCGGACGCCAGTGGGAAACCTTCAAACATACTTTTCTGCATTTCTTCACGCTGGAAGGGGCGGCGCTGGCAGGTCTGACGCTGTGCTTTACTAAGATTTTGCATGAGTTCGGTCACGCCTACACCTGCAAGCGTTTTGGTGCGCGGGTCGCCACCATGGGCGTCGCGTTTCTGGTGATGATGCCAGTGCTGTACACCGATACGTCCGGTTCGTGGAAGCTCACCCGCCGCCGACAGCGGATGGCGATTGGTGCAGCGGGTATGATGACCGAACTGGCGTTGGCGGCATGGGCAACGCTGGCATGGAGCTTCTTGCCGGACGGCATGCTGCGCAGTGCTGCGTTTATGCTGGCGACGACAACCTGGATCATGACGCTGGCGATTAACCTCAGCCCGTTGATGCGCTTCGACGGCTATTTCCTGCTTTCTGATGGGCTACAGGTGCCAAATCTGCAAAATCGAGGCTTTGCTATCGGACGTTGGCAGATGCGGGAATGGCTGTTCGGTTTGGGCGATGCGCCGCCGGAGCACTTTCCCCGTTGGCTACAACGCACGCTGGTGGGTTATGCCTTTGCGGTGTGGATATACCGTTTCTTTCTGTTTACCGGTATCGCGATTCTGGTTTACCACATGGCGTTCAAGTTATTAGGAATGCTGCTTTTCGCGATTGAAATCGGCTACTTCGTGGTGATGCCCGTGGTGAATGAAGTACGCGAATGGAGTAAACGCCGTAAGGATTACCGTATGAACCGTAACATGACGACAACGCTGGCCGTAAGCGCCGTGGTTCTGCTTTTGCTGATAATTCCCTGGCAGCGCAGTGTGTACGCACCGGCGCTGCTGCGGGCGGAACAGCAAAGCAGCCTGTATATGCCCGTACCTGCGATGATTCAGCGCATTGAGGTGGAGGTCGGTCAGCCTGTGCACGCCGGGCAGACGCTGTTTACGCTGTCGTCTGACGCATTGGTGCATGAACGGCAACAGCTTGAACGCCAGATTGCCACATTGAGCTGGCAAAGCACGTTTCAGGTATTCAACAAAGAAGCCGCGGGCGATCACCAACGGGTGAAGCAGGAGCACGACGCGGCGCTACAAAAGTTGCAGGTATTGCAGCGCCAGTCTGAACAACTGACGGTGCGTGCGCCGATAGACGGTGTAGTGGCCGATATGGCAACACCGCTGGATACGGGCGAATGGCTGGGGCAGGGCGAATGGCTGGCGGTGGTGACCAAACCAACCGGCGGACTGGTAGAAGCCTTTGTGTCGGAGAAAGACTGGCAGCGGCTCAGCACGGGCACAAAAGGCACGTTTTATTTACAGGATGTCAGTCGTTCGTCGCTGCCGCTCACGATTGTGGAAATCGCCAGTACGGCGACCCGCGATCTGAATGCGGCACCAGAGCTTGCCTCGGTGTATGGTGGTGATATTGCCACGCTGAGTGATTCACAGCGCAAGCTGCACCCTGAGCAGGCCGTGTATCGTGTATTGCTCAGCTTGCCTGCCGATTATCGTGCTCAGCCGCAAGTGCTGCGCGGCACGGTGGTGATGGATGGTGAGGCGCAAAGCTTGTTGATTCGCGGCTGGAAAGTGGTGTCTGCTGTGCTGATCCGCGAGCTGTCATTCTGAGTAGTTTTGATTTCTGCGATGTCGATCCTGACTTTCTTCCCGCTATTGCCAGATTCTTGTTGTTGCTGGCAGTGGCGTGAAGGAGGGCGCTTATCTCCTCGATTATGTTGTTCCTGATGTTTCTATCCTATCTATTTAAAATGGCAGGAATTTTTAGATATCTCAGGCTACACCCAATGCCAGATATTAGGGGAAACACGGTGATGAGGTTCCCGCAGGGATGCCTCGCACCGTGGTAGCCCCGTGTATCTCGATATTGCAGCGGCTGTGGCCTGAACGGATGCGATAAACGTTTCTGTCTAACCAGTGGAACACAAGAGGGCTGACTGTGAAGCGATCTGTCTTGTTGTTGGTGGGAGCCATGCTGGCACCCTATGGCTATAGTGCGCAGGATAATGCCGTGTCGTTATCCGTTTCGGGTTTGAATACCGTGCTGGATAATGGCTTGCTGAAAGTCACATTCGGTGAGGATGGCAGTGCGGTGAGCATGGTGACGGGGGGTAAAAATATTGTCACCAACCTGTCCGGTGCGGCGCGTGACCCGAGCAAAACCCGTAGTGCTTACCTCGACTATTACGTTAAAGGCGTCAAAGATTTTGTCCCCGAGCGCGTAGAGGTGCTGCGCAACGATCGTGAGATGGCGCATGTGGCCTATATTGACGATCGCGGCGGACTGCTAAAGCTCGAATACCACTTGATTATGCGGCGCGGCGTGAGTGGGCTTTATAGCTATGTGGTGGCCGAAAATAGCGGAAGTCAGAATGTTAACGTCAGTGAACTGCGCAACGTTTATCGCTTCGATCCTGCGCGGTTAGACCACCTCTACAGCGGTGTTCGTCAGGGCAAACCGCTGCTTTATCGTCAGCTTGAGGCTTCGCCAAAGGTGCAGGATGAAACCTGGAGATTGCCGGATGGCAGCATCTATTCCAAATATGATTTCGCTGGCTACATGCGTGCCGCGCCTTTCTGGGGCGTTTTCGGTAACGGTGTCGGCGCGTGGCTGATTCACGGCAATCGGGAATATTTCTCCGGCGATGCGCTCAAGCAGGATTTACTGGTGCATCAGGATGCGATCATTCTGAACTATATGACAGGTTCACACTTTGGCACGCCGGATATGAAAGCCCCGCCGGGCTGGAAAAAATTCTACGGGCCGTGGCTGCTGTACATTAACCAAGGCGATACCGAGCAAATGCTGGCGGATGCACAGCGTCAGGCGCTGACGGAAACGGTCAACTGGCCATACAAGTGGGTGGATGATGCTCGCTATGCGCTCAAGCGCACACAGGTGAGCGGACGCGTTGCCAGCCAGCAGCCCGTCACCGTCGTGCTTTCATCGTCATTGGATGAGCCGTTTGATGTGCAAACCCGTGGTTATTCGTATCAGGCAACGACAGACTCGCAGGGACATTTTACGATCCCATACGTCCGTCCGGGTAATTACCATCTGGCGGTATACGCTAATAGCGGTACGCAGCCGGGGATTTTGGCAGAGCAAACATTATCCGTTTCCGGTGATAAGCAAGCGCTGCCAGTGATAACGCTGCCTAAAGCTGAACCCATTGTCTGGGCGATTGGACAGGCAAATCGGCAGGCGAGCGAATTCCGTTTTGGTCATGAGGCACGTAACACCCGCTGGCAGCATGAGGTTCCGGCAACTCTGACGTTTGATATTGGCCGCAGCGACTATCAGCGTGACTGGTATTATGCGCAGACCAAACTGGGAAAATGGGATATCCGTTTTGTTTTACGGCCGGAGAAGAAAACCTATTTCCTCAACATCGCGCTGGCGGCGACCAGTAACAGCGGCATGAGTGAACCGACCACACCGCAACTGGCGGTAATAGTAAACGGCAGGACGTTGGAAACGCTGACTTACGAGAACGATAAAGCCATCTATCGTGGCGCGCTACAGAGTGGTCGCTATCACGTTGCTCGTATCCCCGTATCATCCGGTTTCCTAAAAAACGGTAACAACACCATCACACTGCAATTAAAAGGCGGCAGTGTGATGTATGACGTGGTGACGTTAAGCGAAGAATAAATTCAGTTTCAGTAACATGAAGAGAGTGGGCAGGGATAGCCCACGATAAAAAATTATTTCTGTTCGCTGTGGAGCAGTTGTGCCATTTCTTCATCGGATAGCTGGGTAACGCGCTGAACTAATTCCTGCTCCATCTCACTTTGCAGCAACTGGCGGGCGATGTTTAGTGCGCTGGCCTTCATCCCTTCTTGTTTTCCTTCCTGCATCCCCTGCTCAAATCCCCTTTGGTGTAATTGTTGTGCAATGGTCATTGTGTCCTCCTTATGCGTTGACAGGGGCTCAGCCACTGAATCAATGAACCTGTCTATGTCAGATGTATTGCCCACTTTCGCAACGTACAGTAATAACGCGTGCCGCAGTGGCAAAGACAGGTTCCAGTGTTCAAATAATAGCCCGATGTCGTGTGCCAATTCCAGCATATCCCGTGTTCTGATGTGTTTCTGCACGAGCTCCAGCAGTGCGGCACGACGGTGCGTTTTGATCTCTTCATCTTGAATGACGGTCAGGTCTATCAGTGGAAAGGCATGGTGGTAAACCTGTTCCGCCAGCATTGGATCGGTGAAATGATCCAGCCACTGCATACTATACGGATAAGGGCTGCGTTTGCCGTGATAGAACAAGAGTGGAATAACCACGGGTAACGACGGATGTCCTTGAGATAAATGCTGTTGCATCGCATCAAGGCAATAACGTAATAGCCGGAAAGCCATGAGCTTGTCGGGGCGGCTTTGATGCTCTATGACGCAATAGATATATCCAGAACCAGAGCGAGTTTGCAGTGAGTACAGCATGTCTGACAGACGAGAACGTAATGTGTTTTCGATAAACGATGCAGACTCCAACTGCAATGTACTGAAATCGCACTGCTGCTGAATAGCCGTTGGCAAATGGGCGGCAAGAAAATCTCTGGCGATATCAATATCGCTTAAGAACTGTTTGAAGATGGCATCGTGAGGCTGCATCGCATCCTTCCCTGTGATGTGTATGCCGTTACCATAGCGAATCGCGCAGCGCTGGAAAGCGTACGGGTTACTATTGGGAATCCGCCCCGCAAAAAATCGCAGGAGCGATTTTCAACAACGCAAAGCGTTGGGTTCCAAATAAGAACTGGCCCGTATTTCGCGGGCCAGAGAGAAGGGAAATTAGTGGGAACTGCCTTTTGATGCGCCGACGCCGGTTTGTGAGCGGACAAACTGTGCATGGAAGCGTGCGCGTTCCTGCTGTCCGGCTTCGGAACGATCGGTGATGGAGAAGAACCAGATACCGATAAATGCGACCAGCATGGAGAATAGCGCTGGATAGTCATAGGGATAAATTGGCGTGGCGTGGCCGAGGATTTTCACCCAGATCGTGGGTCCCAATATCATCAAAATGACGGCGGTCAACAGACCCGCCCAACCGCCAATCATCGCCCCGCGTGTGGTCAGCTTCGACCAGTACATGGAGATGATAATGATCGGGAAGTTACAGCTGGCAGCGATAGAGAACGCCAGCCCGACCATGAAGGCGATGTTCTGATTCTCAAACAGGATACCGAGCGAAATCGCCACGACACCCAGCACCAGTACGGTGATTTTCGAGACTTTCAGCTCATCGCGTTCCGTCGCTTTCCCTTTCTTGATCACGTTAGAGTAGAGATCGTGGGACACGGCAGAGGCACCTGCCAGCGTCAGCCCAGCAACGACGGCCAGAATGGTGGCAAAGGCCACGGCGGAGATAAAGCCGAGGAAGAAGTTGCCGCCGACGGCATCGGCTAAATGCACTGCCGCCATATTATTCCCGCCGATGAGCGCACCTGTCGCATCCTTAAACGCCGGATTGCCGCTGACCAACAGGATGGCTCCAAAGCCGATGATGAAGGTAAGGAAGTAGAAATAGCCCATGAACCCCGTGGCGTATAACACGCTTTTCCGTGCTTCCTTAGCATCGCTGACGGTGAAGAAGCGCATCAGAATATGCGGCAAACCAGCCGTACCGAACATCAGACCCAACCCAAGAGACAAGGCGGATATGGGGTCGGAAACCAGTCCACCGGGGCTCATGATCGATGCCCCTTTCGGGTGAACGTCTATCGCCTGTTTGAACAGTTCGTTAAAGCTGAACCCTACGGATTTCATTACCATGACGGCCATGAAGGTAGCACCGAATAGCAGCAGGACGGCTTTAATAATTTGTACCCATGTGGTGGCGAGCATGCCGCCAAACATGACGTACATCACCATCAGAATGCCAACCAGCACCACGGCGACATGGTAGTTGAGGCCGAACAGCAGCTCTATAAGTTTCCCCGCACCGACCATCTGTGCGATGAGGTACAACGCCACAACCACCAGCGAACCGCAGGCGGAGAGGCTGCGGATCGGGCGCTGTTGCAAACGGTAGGACGCGACGTCCGCAAAGGTGTAGCGCCCGAGGTTGCGCAGCCGCTCTGCGATCAGGAACAGGATAATCGGCCAGCCGACCAAAAAGCCGAGGGAATAGATCAGACCGTCGTAACCGGAGGTATAGACCAGTGCGGAAATACCGAGAAAGGATGCCGCTGACATGTAGTCGCCCGCAATCGCTAGCCCGTTCTGGAAGCCCGTGATATTGCCGCCAGCCGTATAATAATCGCTACGTGAGCGGGTTTTCTTCGATGCCCAATAGGTGATATACAGCGTGCCGCCGACGAATAGCAGAAACATCACGATGGCCTGAATATTCAACGGCTGGCGCTGGACATCTCCCGTGAGGGCATCTGCCGCCCACGCAAGCACTGGCAGCATCAACAGTCCGAACAGCATCATAAAGCGTATTTTCATTGCTTTACCTCATCCAGTAACTGCTTGGTCAGACGATCAAATTCACCGTTAGCGCGATACACATAGACGCCAGTCAGAATGAAGGAAATCGCAATCAATCCCACACCAATCGGAATGCCGCGGGTAATGCTGGAGCCAGGGCTGATAGGTGTTCCCAGCCAGCCAGGGGCAAAGGCAATGAGCAGAATAAAGCCGACATAAAGCACCAGCATGATCAGCGAGAGAAAAGCAGCGAAACGCTGCCGCTTATTGACCAGTTCTCTGAATAAGGGGTTACTTTCAATCCGTTGATAAATGGCATCATTCATCGTAAGTCTCCAGTAATCTGTAGGGTTGAGTGCTACCGCGACGTCACCGCCTGATTTATCGCCAGCCGCATCCCCGCAAGCCACGTCATGGCTTACGGGAATGAAGAGAGCGGTGGGTCAGGTCGTTATTGAGAGGCGGTACTCATGGCCTGCTTTTCTTCGAGCAGTTTTTCGACGACGCCAGGATCGGCCAGCGTTGAGGTATCCCCCAGATTGCTGGTGTCACCGGCGGCGATCTTACGCAAAATACGACGCATGATTTTGCCGGATCGCGTTTTGGGTAAGGAGTCTGTCCAATGTAGGATGTCCGGCGTGGCAATGGGGCCAATTTCTTTACGCACCCAGTTGCGCACTTCCGTATACAGTTCACTGGACGGCTCTTCGCCGTGGTTTAGTGTGATGTAGGCATAAATGGCCTGCCCTTTCATATGATGTGGGATGCCGACTACGGCTGCTTCGGCAATCTTGGGGTGGGCAACGAGCGCCGATTCGATTTCCGCCGTCCCCAGACGGTGTCCAGAAACGTTCAGCACGTCGTCAACGCGGCCGGTGATCCAGTAATAGCCATCCTCGTCACGGCGTGCGCCGTCGCCGCTGAAGTACATGCCTTTAAAGGTGGAGAAGTAGGTTTGCTCGAAGCGATCGTGATCGCCAAACAGGGTTCGTGCCTGACCCGGCCACGAATCCACGATCACCAGATTACCTTCGGCAGTGCCTGCCTGTGGGTTGCCGAGGTTGTCGACGAGCGCAGGCTGGACACCGAAAAATGGGCGCGTTGCGGAGCCCGCTTTCGCCTCGATCGCACCGGGGATCGGGGTGATCATGAAACCGCCCGTTTCCGTTTGCCACCAGGTGTCGACGATAGGGCATTTTCCATTGCCAATTTTGTTGAAATACCACTCCCAGGCTTCTGGGTTGATCGGCTCGCCGACGGAACCCATGATCCTGAGCGATTCACGCGATGTACCCTCGATCGCTTTATCACCTTCAGCCATCAGGGCGCGGATCGCGGTCGGTGCGGTATAGAGGATGTTGACCTGATGTTTATCGACCACTTGGGCCATACGGCGGGCATCAGGCCAGGTTGGCACACCTTCAAACATCAGCGTAATCGCCCCGCATGCCAGCGGGCCATAAAGCAGGTAGCTATGCCCCGTGACCCAACCGACGTCCGCCGTACACCAGTAGATGTCGCCGGGGTGGTAGTCGAAGACGTACTTGAAGGTCAGTGCAGCATAAACCAGATAGCCGCCAGTGGTGTGCAGTACGCCTTTGGGTTTACCGGTCGAACCTGACGTATAAAGGATAAAGAGAGGATCTTCCGCATTCATCTCTTCTGGCGGGCAATGGTCGTCTGCTTTTTCAACCAGATCGTGCCACCACAGATCGCGCCCCTCTTTCCATTCACCGATCTTTCCTGTACGACGGAAAACGATAACGTTGGAAATAGTGGTGACGTTGGGGTTCTTCAACGCCTCATCAATATTCTTCTTCAGCGGGATCACTCGTCCGGCGCGTATGCCTTCATCGGCAGTGATGACCAGCTTGGCGCTAGAATCGATGATACGCCCGGAAATTGCTTCGGGAGAGAAGCCTCCGAAGATTACCGAGTGAATCGCGCCGATTCTGGCACAGGCCAACATTGCCACAGCG
The DNA here is from genome assembly GCF_037076465.1 of Pectobacterium araliae. NCBI lineage: Bacteria > Pseudomonadati > Pseudomonadota > Gammaproteobacteria > Enterobacterales > Pectobacteriaceae > Pectobacterium > Pectobacterium araliae. The sequence continues at coordinate 822,119 of NZ_AP028908.1, forward strand.
GCTTCCGGCACCATCGGCATATAAATGGCAACGACATCACCTTTCTTGACGCCTTGTGACTTCAGTACATTGGCGAAGCGGCACACAGATTGGTGCAGTTCTCGATAGGTGACCTTCTTACTTTCTGTTGCGTCATCGCCTTCCCAGATAATGGCAGTTTGATCGCCACGCTCGGCCAGATGACGGTCCAGACAGTTTGCTGCCACATTAAGTGTCCCATCCTCAAACCAGCGAATACGGATGTGGCCAGGGTCGAATGAGGTGTTCTTAATCGTTTCATAGGGTTTGATCCAATCGACGATCTTTCCTTGTTCACCCCAAAAGGTGGCGGGATCGTCAACGGACAGCCGATACATATTTTCGTATTGCTGGGCATTTATCAGTGCATTTTTCACAATTGCAGCGGGAATGGCGTGTTTATTATGTTGTGTCATAGCGCTTCTCCTTAAACATGTTAATGCTATGTCAAATAATGGTTAATTGTAGTTAACCTGTTATCTTTGTTTCTTTTTTGCGCGATTGATCACGCAATGCAGGAAAAGCAATGAAATGTTACTTAAAAGATAGTCTTTTGGTTCAGAAAACAGGTTGCTTTTTTTCGGTAGCAAAAATGTGATAAGTGATGTGTGTCACAATATGAAAGTCAGTAGAATTATCCAGGTTGTTATAATGTCATTAACGATCAATTCATTGTTTTCAATAGATTATGTCTATCGTTATCAGGTTTTTGATCGCCCTTTACGATCAAATGGTATAAAGATCCTGCTTATTCAGCCGATAGTAAAAATCCTGTTCAGAGTATATTTCTACCTGAGTCTGCCAGTAGCGCGCTCAACGCTGTTCCATATGTTGATATTTTGTTTCATTTGTTAATTATATGTAGACTATTAATGAAATAGATTTATCTGATTATCAACGGGCAGATAAGTGTGAATAATCTACACTCTAGGAAGTTGCATAGGACAAATGCAGACCTCCTTAAAAAGAGTAAAGATGCCGCTCAGCAAGTTGCTGACAACAAAAAAAGCGAAATGTTATTTTTGTGCCTTATTCAGAAATATCCTGTTTCCAAAAATAAATAACAGATATATACCCAATATCACTGACGCTGAGTAAGGCGGCAGATGTTTGAGCCTTGGTAGCCTAAGAACATGTAAAGGGTTCTGGTTAGTGAATTCGCTTTCTTCATTAAGTGATTTCCTGGGGTAGGGAAGAACACGATTAATCCGGAAATTTTTTGTATTCCGGTAGGTTGATTGCTTATCAATGGTGCACCGTGAGGTCATGGTGTGCTGTGAGATATCTTTTTACATAGCATGATGCAGAGGAAACAATGAGTCTGATATTTGGCCGGAATGAGATTTTAGGCATGCTTTCTCAACCAGTTCAGAATGATCGGCGTGCTGTGGCAGTGATTGACGAGAAATGTAAAGTCGTCTGCGCAAATTCTGCCTTCAACGCCCATTTTGGATTGCGTGCTGAAATGAATACGCCCGTCTCAATTGATGATGTGCTACCTATCAATGTAAAGTTTGCTTATCACGATTTTATGACGAATGCGAATGTGTTGAGTACACGCGTGGTGTCGGATCTGTTGTCTGATGGCTTTACTAAAAAGCAACTGAGTACGCTGTCTTTTTCTAAGCTGAACGTTGAAAACCGGGTGCTTTCTTTGCTAATCCTGAACCAGGATACGGCTGAACCCTCAACAAATTTGGCTTCATAAGTTTGAAGAGTCGTAGATTATCTGGCTGGAAGAATAGACTCGCGTATTTTCCAGTGGGAAATAATAGCAAAAGAAAAACTGTTGTTATTAATAACGCCATTATTACGAATATAGGTGAATTTTATCAATAGCAAACGATTGCTTCCCTGCACGCGTTTACGGCCAGTAAAGCGATAAAACAGCAGCTATTTTCCTCGAATGGAGAATAAAGGCCTGCTTCATTAGTCAAAGTAATGTGAAAAACCAAGTTAAAATAAAGGGTTAACTATTTCATAGTATGTAGCATGCCTTTTTAAAATAAGCAGCGAAACGTTTCGATTTCATCCTGTTTTCCTCTCTATTCCCTTGAGCTTGTTCATGAATTATTCCTTTAAGCATCACTGTTTATTAAATACGAATCATAGGTTCTTAAAAACTTCTTCATTTTTAGCGTGTTGAACCCGAAATGGCGGTAAGTGACATAAGTAGACTCTCGTCTACTTGTTGATGTAATTAAGCTTATATAACCTTTCCGACCATGCAGTACATGTTGATGAGAATGACGTTATTTTTTTGCTAGCACAGGTATGGTTGACCAATATTGACAACGCGTTTCCGGTAATAATTTTATTCATAATCTATCATTTCAATTATTTTTCGATTTTTAGTTCCCTTTCTTGCCCGCTCAAGTGGCATAGCTTCTGAAAACAAGTGTTTCTTATGCGATAGGGGATAAATAATGGTCAAATTTCGTACCCACCTGTTGGCGCGTACTTTACGTGCCGGGGTACTTGGGGCATCGTTTGCCTCAGTGCTGCCAGTGGCAGCGGTCTATGCGGCATCTGCGGCATCTGTCCAACCATACGCGGTGTCATCTGGTCCGCTTAATCAGGTACTCAATCAATTTGCGCAACAGGCTGGGGTATTACTGTCTTACGATCCGGCATTAGTCGCGGGTAAACGTGGCGCGGGGTTACGGGGGGACTACAGCGTTGAGCAAGGTTTCCAGCAGATTCTTGGCAGCAGTGGCCTAAGTGCACAGTACAGCACCGATGGCAGTGTGACGTTAGTACAGCGTACGGCGAGTGAACCCGTGCCAGTTTCAGCGCCCATTACTGCTAAAAACGATCGGATCGTTGTCACCGCGCCACCAAATACTGCGATGAAGCTGGATGTGCCGATTTCAGAGACCCCCCGTGCGGTTTCGGTCGTAACAGAGCAGCAGATCGAAGAACGCGGTGCGCAAAAGATCGATCAGGCGTTGCGCTATAGCAGCGGTATTCTGGCAACGACATACGGGCCGGATAATAAAGCTGAATGGGTGACCATTCGTGGATTTAGCGATCAGTCCCGGTTCCAGAATGGCCTGGCTACGCTGAATGAAGATGGGTTCTATGGTCAGCAGATTGAGCCATTTGGCGTCGAGCGTATCGAAGTGCTGAAAGGCCCAGCTTCTGTTCTGTATGGGCAAAATCCACCGGGTGGCCTGGTTAACGTCATTACTAAACGACCTACGCGTTTGCCGCAGGGAAAAGTGGAGCTGGAATACGGCTCTAACGACTATCGCCATTTGGCCGTCGACAGTGCGGGTCCGTTAAACGATGACGGCTCAGTGCTGTACCGCGTTGTCGCGCTGGCGCGTGATACCTCGGGCGAGATGGATTTCTCGAAGAGCAAACGTTTCTATTTAGCGCCAAGCGTCACGTTCCTTGGAGAAAACACGGAGCTGACCGTGTTAGCCAGCTACATGGATACAAAGTCTGACACGACCAACGGCTTTAAGCTGCCGTACGGTACATTACATGGCACGCCGTTTGGCAAAGTGGGCTATAAAACGTCGCTGGGCGAGCCGGGTATCAATCGCCACGATACCCGACAGTTCAACCTGGGCTATGAGTTTACGCATCATCTGAACGATACCTGGACGTTCCATCAGAACCTGAATTACACCTATCTGAATTTGGATTTACGCAATGCTTATGCAATCGGTATGGTGGATGAACGCCGCGCCAGCCGCGGGCTGACCTACCGCGATGGCTTTGCGCAAAACTGGGCTACGGATAACCGTTTAGTGGGCGAATGGCAGTGGGAAAATATTGAAAATACCCTGTTGCTCGGTTTCGACTATCGCCGAGCCAATGCACAAAGCCGCGATGCGAACCTCTCCTCTTTTGGCCAACCTATTGACATCTTCAATCCGGTTTACGGCAACTATACGTCGCCTGACAGCCAACTGTTCGCTCACCGCTCTGGCCGTCATCAGACGGGTTACTATATTCAGAATCAGATCAAATATGATGAACGTTTGATCTTTTTATTGGGCGGACGTTACGACGTGGCGAAGTCTCGTGACCGTAATTTTTCATCAGGCGCGGATACTCGCACCGACGATACCAAATTTACCAAGACTGCTGGGGTAATGTACCTGTTTGATAACGGTATTTCTCCTTACATCAGTTACTCCGAATCCTTCCTGCCGGTATCGGGTCGTGATGGTTACCAGCGTCCTTATGTACCGGAAGAAGGCCAGCAGACGGAACTTGGTGTGAAATATACGCCGGAAGGTTTTAACGGCTATGCTTCTGCTGCCCTATTTAATCTGGAACAGAAAAACGTTAAAACGACAGATCCTAAAAACCCGAATTTGACTATTCAGGCGGGTGAAGCGCGTTCACGCGGCCTCGAACTGGAACTGAGCGGTGAGGTTTATCGCGGTCTGACGCTGACAGCAAACTACACATACAACGAAGTGGAGACGACCAAATCCGGTTCAGTGGGTGAGGTGGGAAAACGCCTACTGGGCCTGCCTGAACATATTGTGTCTGGTTGGGCAACTTATGCCTTTAATGGCACGCTGGAAGGGTTAAGTATTGGAAGCGGTGTGCGCTATGTGGGCAGCGCTTACGGTGATATTGCTAATACAGAGGATATGAAGGTTCCGGCCTATACGCTGTGGGATGCGATGATTGCCTATGATTTCAGTAAAGACTGGCGGTTGCAGGTTAATGCCACCAACCTGACAAACCGTGAGTATGTCAGCGCCTGTAACTATTGGTGCTACTACGGCGAAGGCCGTAACATCAATGCAAATATCAGCTATCGCTGGTAATCTTCCTTCTCGACTCTCACTGAAAGAAGCCCTCGGGCTTCTTTCTTGTTGCATGTACGCCATGCAGCGCCCTCCTTTTTACCGTAATCGGCACGATTGGCGTGAATAGTCGTTGACTTTGCTGTTAATGATAATGAAAATCATTTCATTGCTGTCACATTGAGCGAATACCGTGAAGAGTCCCGCTGCTGTTTGCCCCAATCAGCCTGAAACCTTAAGCGTTCAGCAAATTTACCATGACCACAATGCCTGGTTGCAGGCATGGTTACGTCGGCGTTTGGGGTGTTCACAGCAGGCGGCGGATTTGGCACAGGATACGTTTCTACGTTTGATCTATCAGCATCAGACCGATCGCATCCGTGAACCGCGCGCCTGGCTGACGACCGTAGCCCACGGGCTGATGGTGAACCACTGGCGACGCAAAGATATTGAGCATGCCTACCTTCAGGTGCTGGCAGAGCAGGAATTTACCTTTTCGCCCTCGTTGGAGCAGCAGGCTATGGTCGTTGATGCGTTGCTGGCTATAGAACAGATGCTGTCGACGTTGCCGGGTAAAGTGCGTCAGGCATTCTTGCTGGTGCATCTTGACGGCTTGACTTATCGACAGGTGGCTGAACAATTAGCCGTTTCCGAGCGGATGGTGAAAAAATATATGGCACAGGCAATGCTGAATTGTCTATTGTGTCAGGACTTATGATTTCCTCTATCCCGAAAGACGTTCTGTATGCCGCCGCTGAGTGGTATGCCACGCTGTATGACGAAAACTGTTCCGAACACGATCGTCATACATGGCAGCATTGGTTACATCAAGATGAATCCCATCGTCTTGCCTGGCAGCAGGTTGAACAGATTCATGCCCGCTTCCATACGGTAGATAGCCAACTAGCCTCCTCGGTGCTGAGTAAGCGCGGCGAAGAACGTCGGCGTATGCTCAAATTATTGGTGATTACCAGTATCACTGGTGGCATTGGCTTTAGTCTGCCGTGGGAAAGCTATGCGGCGGATTACCGAACTGGGACGGGAGAAACTCGTGAACTTAGCATCGAAAAGGGGATGACCCTCTGGCTCAATACAGACTCGGCATTGAATCAACAGGGCAATCCTGCGTTGTCTCAGCCGCTGACGTTTCAATTGATCAAAGGTGAGTTGATGTTGGATAACCAAACGCCCCATGCTGTCAGGTTGACCACGCCGCATGGCGATCTCGCTGCTGCGGCGCACTCCTGCCAATTGGCACTACGCTATACGTCCGCCCACTGCGTTCTTTCCGTTTTTCGCGGTGAGGTTTTGCTACAAACATCAGTACCCGCCGCGCCGCGCGTGACGGCAGGGCAGCAGGTTATCTTTACCCGTGACAAGTGCAGTGAGCCTGCGCCCGTTGAGAATTTCCGCCAGAGCTGGCGCAAAGGACAACTGGTGGCGGACAGTATGCCGCTAGGGCAATTCATCAATGAAATTTCCCGTTATCACAGTGGGTATTTTCATGTTGATTCTGCTGTGGTGAATCTACGGATTTCGGGTGTTTTTCCGCTACAAGAAACCGATCGCTTGCTTGATGCAGTGACACGGACGCTACCCGTGAAGGTGACAAGGCGTTTTTCCTGGTGGATTGATATCCGTCCGAGCTAAAACACCGCTGGCATTTCGCTGATAAAACACCAAAAATATCCCTCGTTTGTTATCTGGTTGGTTATCGCTCGCAGAATAGACATAAATCTAGCGCATATATATCAATCTGTTGATGCTGAAAAAGGCGTAGCATACTCCACAAAGGGTATTCTCGGCGTTGCCTCTTCATACAGGATGTCATCATGCAGTTACTGAATCTGAAACAAGCTCGCCTGCTGAGCTTTTTCTTTATCATGGGTGGCCTGTTTATATTGCTGCCTTTACGCTTGCTAGCCTGTTTTATTGCTGGCTTTTTGGTGTATGAAATTGTCAATTTGCTGACCCCCTATTTTCAACGGGTCATCAGCGGCAAACGCGCCCGCTGGATTGTGGTCGCAGTAATCAGCACGCTGGTTGTCAGTTTGCTGAGCCTATTGTTCGGCAGTTTGGTCGGGTTGTTGATGCAGGAAATGAAGGATACCGCTGCGTTCAACGTGCGTATTGGTTATATCCTCAATGATATCCAGCAGCAGATAGTCCACTACTTACCGGGATATTTGCCAGTCAGTATCGAAGAGCTTCAGCATGAGTTGCTGCAATGGGTTCAGGCGCACATTGTGATGTTGCAGAACATGGGGAAAAGCTTCCTGCATGGGTTTGTGACAATGCTCATCGGTATGGTACTTGGGGCGATTGTCTCGCTTTATAACGTCGATCAGGATACGGAAAAACCACTACTAAAAGCGGAGTTGATGCGCCGGGTTTCACTGTTGTCGGCATCGTTTCGCAACATTGTTTTTGCTCAGGTAAAAATCTCTGTGGTTAACACGACCCTGTCTGCCATTTTTATTCTTGGCGCTCTGCCGCTATGCGGTATCCATCTGCCGTTTGCCAAAACGCTGGTAGTGCTCACCTTTGTGTTTGGCCTGCTGCCGGTGATTGGCAACTTGATCTCTAATTCGATCGTTTTTCTGTCTGGCTTATCCCTTTCGTTGCCGATCGCGTTGGTTGCGCTGGTGTATTTGATGCTGATTCACAAGCTAGAGTATTTCCTGAATGCACAAATTGTCGGGACGAGGATCAAAGCACACGCGTGGGAAATTCTACTGGCGATGCTGGTATTTGAAGCGGCATTTGGTTTGTCCGGTGTGATTGCAGCCCCGATATACTACGCTTACCTGAAAAGCGAATTGAAAGAAGCCTCGTTGATTTGATCCTGCATTTTGGCAGGCGATTGATGCGATCGTCTGCCATATCCTGTCTGCTCTGTTAATCAAAATACGAAGCTCTAAATAAATCAGCCCAATACGAGATTGGGCTGATTGTTTTTAGTTGATGATAACTTTTAGTTGATGCCAGTTTTCAATCGATGCTTGTTTTCAATAAACGATCGTCTTCGATTAATGCTGTGCCGTTGCAACCTGAGGTTTCGTTTCTTCTGACTGAACACCTAACGGGTTGTTGCCCCAGCACTTCTCATATTCCCAACCTGTCAGTTCTTCTGCGACTGCACGAGCATGAGCGGGGATATCGGCAATGGCGCCGCCCGCTTTGATGCGTGCAATTTCTTCCAGCAGAATGGCGTGGTTCTTACGATCCAGTTTCATCTGCGTCGTGTAGTAAATCGCAACCAGTGCAAGAGCGATAACGCCTAGTGAGAACACGCCAACAATCGCCTGTACGGCAGATTCCGGCTGTACTGACTGCCCGGAGACAAAGCCGAATTGGCTCAGCGTCCAACCCATAGCGAAGACAATGACGGAACGCACCATTTTGCCAGCAAAGGTCATTGCACCTGCGTAAATACCTTCACGACGACGTCCAGTCAGTACTTCATCCACATCGGCCAGGAAGGTATAAACCGTCCACGGAATGTAGTAGATACCGCCCGTGCTCAGACCAAATACAGCAGTAATGGCAAACAGGACGAAGATGGTCATGTCTTCTGACCAGTTTGCAAAATAGAGTGCGGCATAGGCCAATACGCTGACAATCACCACCATCAGTGCCAGACGGAACGGCCGTGCAAAGCCCATTTTCACGCAAATAGCGATAAAGGCGGCGGTAGAAATAAGCTGCATAACGGAGCTGAAACTGTTGAGGTGTGACACGAGCGCCGTGTTTTGTTTCAGGCCAAAGACGATGAAGTAGGTAAACGCGGAAGCGAAAAGCCATTCAGCGCCGAAGCCAAACAGGTACATCCCCAGATGCTTGCGGAAAATACGCAGGCGGAAGGTGGAGGCCATATCCACGCTTAGCTTTTTCATGGCCTGCCACAGGCTGGATGTGCTTTCACGTACGATTTCGTTTACCGGACGCTCCCAAGAGGTCATATACAGTGCGATCATCGCCGTACACATAATGGCGCCGTAGACCAGCCCGGTATAGAAGAATGGCGTTGCAGAGTCTTTACCGTAGATGGCAATAAACTGTCCTGGAATGAACGCGGCCAGGAAGTTGGCGATTTTACCGAAAATGGCTTTAGAACCTGTCAGCTTAGAGCGCAGTTTGAAATCGGAAGTCATTTCGGTAGCCAGCGTCTCATACGGCACCATGATCGAGGTATAAATCAGCTCGAACAGCACGTATGTTGCCAGATAGTACCAGAAGCCAAAGCCTTCAACCCACAGCATGGGGTAGACCAGTACCAGTGGTGCACCCAGCAAGATAAAGAAGCGGCGGCGACCAAATCGGCGACCAATACGGGTGTTGTAGAAGTTATCGCTGATGTAACCCATGATAGGGTTACTGATAGCATCAATGATGCTGGCGACGGAGAAAATAGCAGCAGCCTGAACCAATGTTAACCCACAAAATGTGGTGTAAAAGTACATCAGCCATGCGCCGCTGATAGCGAGCGCGCCACTGCCAAGCAGGTTTGCGCTGCCGTAGCAGAAGGTGTGTTTAAAAGAGATTAGTTTATTCATGATCAGCCTAATTACAAAAATGAAACAATATTTCAGTTCGAATGAACTGTCATTTCTTTATAATTTGCTCTATTGAAAAGAAAGTAAACTGACGATCACGCTTTTGAGCGCTTTTAATGACGATCTGTCAGGTTGATCATGAAATTAGATATTTTAATTTGCTTTTTATTATTTTTTGATTTCTCGTTTGTGTTCTTAATTTACAAAATGTGTAGATTTATTACGCTGAGGGGCATTGGCGTGCAAACGGGTGACGAGGCAATATTGAGCGCTGCCCCACAAATCGATAACGTGGTGTGCAATAACGCATTGACCTTATAGAGGAAATGTCGTCATCATCCCGAGCCGTGTGCTTTATCGAATTCCCTCATCAGGAGCTGTAGCGTGAGTCATTTGCTGGTCTATGCCATTATTTATGTAATTTTTATTGCCGTGGTTGGGTTGTTTGCTTTTCAGGCGTGGTTACCTGCATCCGCACCGCGTGGGTTGAGAGATCGTGCGGGTATTTTGGTCGGGGTATTACGCTGCGTTACATTTTTCCTTGTGGTTTCTGCGTTGCAAATTCTGTTTCCCAATTCGCTGCTGGATAAGCTTGTCTGGCTGATTGCCGTTGCGATGTTGGTCATTGCGGTTATCGGTGGGGGAATGAGCTGGTCAGCGCTGCCGTGGCTGGATGACACAAAAGGTAAAAGCCGCACTCTGGCATTGGGTGCCCAAAGTGCGGTATATCTTGCGCTGCTGGGGCTTATCGTTATTTAACGTCTTGTATCAGCGCAGCTACGGTGTTCTTGGCACCGTGATCGCGTAGTTTCAGATAAGCCTGTGCGATAGCGTTAAATACATCGTGGTTTGCTGGCAGATCTTCGCCGAAAATAGGGCGAAGATTGAGAAACGCACTGACCCGTTCGGCGCTATCTGAGGTTTCCGCAACGAGGTGCTTGAGCTTGTCAGCCAGCGGATCGCGAATTTCGATCGGGTTGCCCGCATCATCTTTTCCGCTGACGTAGCGCATCCAACCTGCGATCCCCAATGCCAATGCACGATAGTCTCCTCCATTGCGCACATGCCAACGTAGTGATTCCAACATACGTTGAGGCAACTTCTGTGAACCGTCCATCGCGATCTGCCAGGTACGATGCTTGAGTGCCGGATTGGAAAAACGGGTAAGTAATTGCACGGCGTAGTCTTTCAGATCGATATCCACCACGCTGAGCGTCGGTGCTTGCTCCAGCAGCATCAGGTGGGACACGACCCGGCGATAGTTCTCGTTATTCATACAATCGCTGACGTGATCATACCCAGCAAGATAGCCAAGATAGGCTAAAAATGAGTGGCTGCCGTTCAACATGCGCAGCTTCATTTCCTCAAATGGCAGGACATCGTGCACCAACTGTACGCCTGCCTTTTCCCACTCTGGTCGTCCGGCAGTGAAGTGATCTTCAATCACCCATTGGATAAAGGGTTCACAGGCTACCGCACAGGGATCGGCGACGCCAAGGTGATCGGCAATTTCCTGCAACGCTTCAGGCGTCGCAGCAGGGACGATGCGATCCACCATTGTGTTGGGGAAAGAGACATTCGTGTTGATCCAATCGATCAGGCTCTGATCGTTGATCCCCGCGGATTCCAGCACGGCGGCTTTGGCCGTTTTACCATTTTTTGGCACGTTATCGCAGGAGAGTACGGTGAACGGCGCAATCCCACGTTCGTGGCGCAAGCGCAGCGCTTCCGCCAGTAACCCCGGTACGGAGGCAGGATGGCGCGGATCGACAAGATCCTGTTGAATCAGTTTATTGGTACGATCCAGCTTGCCGCTCGTACCGTCCATGCAATAGCCTTTTTCGGTAATCGTCAGGGAGACGATGGCCGTTTCTGGCGCAGCAAGTTTCTCAATAATGGCGTCAATGCCTTCTATTTTGGCATGTAACGATTCGCACACGGCACCGACGACAATCGCTTGATTGCCCGTTGCGGCTTTTTCCAGCACGGTAAATAGATGGTCCTGCTGACGAAGTGCATTGATCATGGTGTCGTCGCTGAATAGCACGACTTCACAAATCCCCCAGTCTCCTCCCCCCATATTCAACACGCGATCGGTGAGCAGCGCCTGATGAGCGCGATGAAAAGCGCCAAAACCAATATGGACGATACGCGGCTTCAACACCTTACGATCGTAGTAGGGGAATTGGACGCTGGCAGGCAATTCGCAGGCAGCGATATTTTTTATTTTATCAGTCATTTATTGCGCTTTCGGGTGGGGAGAACCATGACGTTAAAAGTAGCTGTGATTTGCAAGCGGTGCAATACGCGACGCACAGATAGGTTATGGTGCGCACGTTTTTTTCTGAACAAATTTTAGTGTTTTTTCAGATTCGGTTCAGCGGCAGCACGCGGTTGTGTGAATTTATCGGGGAATCCGGCGGGAAATGAATCAGCACCCTCTGGTGACGTGAGTGAACTATGGCGCATTGCCGGATAGCCATACAAAGCGAACTGCGACAAAATTACTTCAGGTAAGGCCGAGATTATCAGCTTTGGCATTAAAGGTGGGAAAGCGTCGGGCGTTTGAGAAACGCGTTGGAAATCTGAATCGGTTTCCAACGCGTCACCGCGATTACGAACGGTTGGCGTTGGCCTCTGCCGTCGTCGTTTGTGACTCAACTGGTGCGGCATTTTGATCCGCATTAAGGCTATCTTGCTGCTGTGCTTCTGGAGCGATTGGCGCAGCAACCGATTCAATGGGAATCGCAGGCGTGGCTTGTTCGATCAAACCATTGATTTTGGTTGGCATACCAGAACGTCTCTGGATTGCCTGATCCACTTCGCTGGTGTTCACGCTAGCATCAGCCAGAACTTTGCTCACTTTTGGCGTCATGCTGATTGGTGCCGGAGAAGCAGAATGGAATTCTTCTACCGTGCGGGACAGTGGGTTGTGAACTTCGACATAACGTGAACCATCAGGCTCAACGGTGGCTTTCACGGGTTCATTGATGAACTGAACGCGTGTACCCACTGGAACGGTGTTGAACAGATATTTAATATCGTCTGCACGCAGACGAACACAGCCGTGGCTGACGCGCAGGCCAATACCGAAATTGGCGTTGGTGCCGTGGATGGCGTACAGGTTGCCGATGTACAGCGCATACAGTCCCATTGGGTTATCTGGGCCTGCGGGGAAGACTTTTTGCAGTGTTTCACCGCGTGCCGCATATTCTGCGTGCATCTTGGCGGTTGGCGTCCAGGTCGGGCCTGCTTTCTTGCGCTGAACGGAGGTTGTCCAGTTAATCGGCGTATCTTTACCTAACTCGCCAATACCGATTGGCAGCACGACCACAGTCTTAGAGCCTTTCGGGTAGTAGTACAGACGCATTTCCGCGCTGTTGATGACAATGCCTTCACGCGGTGCATCTGGCAGAATTAACTGATGAGGAATCACCATTTTGCTGCCAGGAACAGGCAGGTAGACGTCCGCATCTGGGTTAGCTTCCATCACGTTACTCAGCCCCATTTGGAACTGTGATGCAAAATGCTCCAACGGCTGCGTGCTATCTTCCGGTACGGTGATTTCGATATTCTCGCCTATCAATCGGCTGTTAGCCGCAGGCAGAGGATAAACAACGGCAAAAGCGGCCTGGCTAAATGCGGCAGCTGCAAGAACTAAAGTAAAGATCGCGCGAATACTCATTTTCATTTCTTTATTTGAGTGATAAATGCGCCTCCGAACAGGGAGGCCGGGCTGCTAGGGTCGATAAAGACCGGATGCGCATTATATGTGCAGAATGGTCTTCTAGGGAAACAACATGTGTAACTAATCACACTTTTTGACGCGTCATGAGAGATCCAGCTTATCCAGTATATCGCTGACTCAGTTTTCTCCTTCCAGCATGGGTTTTTGAAAGCGTCGATTAGCGAGTACCGGAAGAACCTGACGGGCGTGTGCCAGCCGTTCTGGCTGAATATTGGCATAGATGAGTGCGGGGGTTTCCGGTGCCTGAACCACAACAACGCCTAAAGGATCGACGACCATACTGTTGCCGATATTCTTGACGCCGCATTCGCCAACGGCAACGAGATATGTGGTATTTTCCAGTGCTCTTGCGCGCACCAGTAGCTCCCAATGCGCTTCTTTCAACGGCCCCTTAATCCAGGCGGAAGGGAGAACAAGTACATCTGCGCCGTCCAGTACCAGGCGGCGTGCAAACTCAGGGAAGCGAATGTCATAGCAGGTCATTAGCCCGACGTTCAGTCCGGCGATGGTCAACAGCGGTGGAACTTCTTCGCCGGGCAGAACGTTTTCCGACTCTTGTACGGAAAAGGCATCGTACAGATGCAGCTTCCGGTATTGCGCAATAATCTCACCGCTACGCAGTGCTAGCAGCGTATTCCAAACTTTCCCTTCGCCATTTGGAATATGCACACACAGCATGGTTGTCATGTCATTGCCTTTGCTGGCCTCCAGCAGGTACGACACAAACGGGCCATCAAGCGGTTGAGCGGCGGTGAGCACCATATTGGGATTGGTGATATCGCGCGCCAGCACACCCTCAGGCAGCACCAGCAGATCGGCACCGTTTTGCTGTGCTGCCGACATAAACTCAGCGATTGTTGCGGCATTCTTCTGCCACTCGCGGTCAACGGCGAATTGTCCCAGCGCGACTTTCATTTTTGCTCCTTGGCTGCCTGATTAATCACGCTTGGCTGGCATCATACGCAGTAGCGTGTTGTCTTTCATAACATAGTGGTGGAACAAGGCGGCTGCGGTATGCAGTGCAATGAGCCAGTACCCTAGCGGTGCCAGCGTTTCATGCCAGCCAATCAGCGTTTCGGCCAGTTCGAAATTCGGCGTACTTGACGTTGGCATACCGAGACCAAAAAGCATCCAGTCCCGGCCATTATAGTAGCGTGAAGCAACGCCTAAAATCGGCAGCGTGATAAACAGGAGATAGATGATAGCGTGGGTGAGTGAACCCAGCGCACTCTGCAAACGGGATGGCGGTGGCGTAATCGCGGGGGCAGTGTGCTGATGGCGTAACAACAGGCGAGCCAGCATCAGAACTAATATAGCTACACCACAGCTAAAATGCGTAACAATCATTACGGTGCGTAGCAACGAACCACGTTCAGCAAATCCACGTAGCTCTATCGTAGCGTAAGTGATAGCAAGCAACATAAAAACCAGCCAGTGCAGTGCAATCTGTGAGGGGGCGAACTTTCCTTTCATGTTTCTTCCTCTGCGTCTTTGAAGGTGTTTTGACACCGTAATGAGCGAATAATCTTATAAAATATAAGGTAACTCGTTTCTTGTCAGCCCCTCTTTATCCTGCCTGACAAACTGGTTATCAGCGTTGGGTTCTTCGGTATTAACCCTTGTTGGATAGGGGGAACCCGAAACGGCCCGTAAGGGGGGCGGCCAGGAGTAGCACGCCATAAAAAAACCGGCCGAAGCCGGTTTGGAGGGACAGGTTATTCCTGTGGGCTTTTATCTGCCTTGCCTGCCATCATGGTCAGGAAGTCAAAGCGGCGGCGCAGATCCAGTTCAGCCTCTTCATAGAGCTGTGCGGTTTCTTCCGGCATCATGCTATTCAAGCGGCGGAAGCGTTGCTCTTTCAACAGCGTTTCACTCAGGCTGCTGGATGGCGGACGAGAATCTGTCACCAACGCGGCTTTACCTTCTTCGGCGCGGCGCGGATCGAAGCGATAGAGCGGCCAGAAGCCGGTTGCCGTCAACTGGCGCATCTGATCGTGGCTGAATGCCAGATCGTAGCCGTGTTCTTCACATGGGCTGTACGCGATAATCAGTGATGGACCCGGCCAGGCTTCGGCTTCCTGAATCGCTTTCACCGTTTGGTTCAACTGAGCACCCAGTGAGATCTGCGCAACGTATACGTGGCCGTACATCATGACGTTGATGCCCAGATCTTTACGCGCTTTACGTTTCCCTTTCTCACCAAATTTAGTCACTGCGCCTAGCGGGGTGGCTTTGGACTGCTGGCCGCCAGTATTGGAGTAACACTGCGTATCCAGTACCAGCACGTTGACGTTTTCACTCAGGCTCATCACGTGATCCAATCCGCCGTAGCCGATGTCATACGCCCAGCCGTCGCCCCCGATGAGCCAGATGGATTTATCGACAAAGTGGTCGGCTTCGCTCGCCAGCACGTTGGCATCGGTATCATTGATGGCTGCCAGTAACCCACGTAGCTGCGCAATTTGCTGACGGCGCAGATCGGGCGCGATAGACGCTTCCTGCAACGCGTTCACCAGATCCGGCGGCAGTTGCGGTGCCAGTTTATTGAGCAAGCGCACCGCACGCTGGCGATGTTGATCGACGCTCAAGCGGAAGCCCAGACCGAATTCGGCGTTATCCTCGAACAGCGAGTTAGCCCAGGCCGGGCCACGACCATTGGCATCGGTCGTCCACGGAGTGGTGGGGAGATTACCGCCATAAATAGACGAACAACCTGTGGCATTCGCCACCAGTAGACGATCGCCATAGAGCTGCGTCAGCAGCTTGATGTACGGTGTTTCACCACAGCCGGAACAGGCACCAGAGTACTCGAATAGCGGTGAAATCAACTGAGAGGTACGAATATCGATACGTTCCAGTGTGGACTTGTCGATCTCCGGCAATTGCAGGAAGAAATCAAAGTTCTCTTTTTCTGCCGTCAGATTATCAAGACGGGATTCCATATTGATGGCTTTGATTTCTGGGTTCTGACGGTCTTTGGCCGGACAGACTTCTACACACAGATTACAACCGGTGCAGTCTTCTGGAGCGACCTGCAACACGTATTTCTGGCCGCGCATGTCGCGTGCTTTTACATCCAGCGATTGCAGTGAGGCTGGTGCATTTTCCATTGCGTCTGGCTGAACGACTTTGGCGCGGATAGCCGAGTGCGGGCAGGCGGCAACACAATGGTTACACTGCGTACAAAGCTGCGGCTGCCATAGCGGAATCTCTTCCGCGATATTGCGTTTTTCCCACTTGGTGGTGCCCGTCGGCCACGTGCCATCGGGTGGCAGGGCAGAAACGGGTAGCGTATCGCCTAGCCCAGCTAGCATCGCGGCTGTGACGGTCTTGACGAAATCGGGTGCGGCGTCGGACACCACTGGTGGGCGTTGCGGGCTGTCTGGGTTGACGGCTTCTCGCGGAACGTCTGCCAGTGCTTCCAGCGTGGCGCTTAGCGCCTGCCAGTTACGCTCAACCAACTCCTGACCTTTACTGCCGTAGCTCTTGGCGATGGCGGTGCGCAGTTTTTCTACCGCGACATCCGCTGGCAAAATCTGTGACAGGTGGAAGAACGCCATCTGCATAACGGTGTTAATACGCGCGCCCAGATGGCATTCGCGGGCAATCTTGGCTGCGTTGATGCAGTACACGCGGGCATTGCGCTGGTTAAGCCCCGCCTGCACTTCCTGTGGCAATCGGTGCCACAGGTCGTCGCTGGTATACGGCGAGTTAATCAGGAAAATACCGCCGGGCTTCAGCCGTTCGACCATACTGTACTTGTCGATAAACTGCCACTGATGGCAGGCGACAAAATCGGCCTGATCGATCAGATAAGCTGAATTGATCGGATGCGGGCCAACACGCATGTGGGAAACGGTCAGGCTACCGGCTTTCTTCGAGTCATAGACAAAGTAGCCCTGTACAAACATCGGCGTAGTTTCACCGACAATTTTGATTGCGTTCTTGGTCGCAGAAACGGTGCCGTCACTCCCCAAGCCGTAGAACAGGGCTTCGAGTGACGCACTGCTTGGAAAGTGCTGTTCCGGCAGCGGCAGAGACAGGTTGGTGACATCGTCATAAATCCCGACAGTGAAGCGCGGTCGTGGGTTAGCAAGCGCTAACTCATTAAAGATGGCCTGTATGCACTGCGGGGTAAATTCTTTGGAAGACAGCCCGTAACGCCCGCCAATCACCCGTGGCATAAGTGAACGCTCACCAGCGGAGAACGCCTCGGCCAGCGCAGTCATCACATCGAGATATAGCGGTTCAGCCAGCGCACCCGGTTCTTTAGTACGGTCCAGCACCGCGATGCTCTTCGCCGTTTGCGGAATGACGGCCAGCAGATGCTTGGCAGAGAACGGACGATACAGGCGGATTTTCACCACGCCGACTTTCTCGCCGCGCGTCAGCAGCGTATCGATCACTTCTTCGCAGGTGCCGACGCCGGAACCCATCAGGACGACGATTTTGGTCGCTTCCGGGTGGCCGTAGTATTCAAACGGCTGGTACTGGCGTCCTGTGGCTGCGGCGAAATCGTTCATCGCCTGCTCAACGTGCTCATAAGCTGCGTCATACCAGCGGTTGGTTGCTTCACGCGCCTGGAAGAAAGTATCTGGGTTAGATGCCGTACCACGAATCACCGGGCGTTCTGGTGTGAGTGCTCGCTCACGGTGTGCATCAATAGCCTGCTGTGGTAGAAGCTGGTGGATAACCTCATCACTCAGTGGCTCAATTTTATTAATTTCGTGTGAGGTACGGAAACCGTCGAAGAAATGGATAAACGGTAGGCGACTGTTCAAGCTGGCAATCTGTGAAATCAGCGCGAAATCCTGCGCTTCCTGCACATTGCTGGCGCACAGCATGGCGCAGCCCGTCTGGCGTACAGCCATGACGTCCGAATGATCGCAAAAGATGGAAAGTGCATGCGTCGCGACCGTACGGGCAGCGACGTGCAGGACGAACGGCGTTAACTCACCAGCCAGCTTATACAGCGTGGGGATCATCAGCAGCAGACCCTGCGATGAGGTAAACGTGGTAGCGAGTGTGCCCGTCTGCAATGCGCCGTGGACGGTAGCGATCGCACCGCCTTCCGATTGCATTTCAACAACGCGGGGCGTGTCTCCCCATATGTTCAGCCCTCCGTCGCTCGACCAGGCGGCCGCGTGTTCAGCCATGCTGGAGCTGGGAGTGATGGGGTAGATGGCGATGACTTCATTGCTTCGCCACGCCACAGAGGCGACTGCGTTATTACCGTCGGTGGTGATCATGACTTATAGCCTTTTTGCTCACTAAACCCTTTATTTTACATGGTCTTTTCAGGCGATGAAAATGACTGGGCATAAAAGAAAATACGATTTTTATCGGCGGATTATCGCATTTCAGGAAAAAAGAGGGTGGAACGATGTGTGCGGAGTTGTATCAAACTGTGTTTTATCCCCGTCATACTTCAAGCGATCTTTCTACGTGTGGCTTTCGTATGAGGGAGAGCCTGCGTTTCCTAAAATTGGGCATATTATACACCGCTGAGCGGGTTGATGTCTTTTTGTACCTATTGAAGGGGGAACCGCCGTATGATTTTGTTTGCTCATTACTGCCATGACAGGTAGCGTTCTTATACTAAAATAACATCTGGAATCAATGAATGTATGAAGGAACCGAACGATGGCAAATGATGAAATAAAAAATAAACTGGTTTCCGTACTGGCTTCACAACAGGCGCAGGGAAAAACGCCAGAACAGGCCGTCGAACACATCCTTAAGGCATTGGGGGGAAGAGCGGGTGATGTGTCCCGTATTTCGGTTTTGACGTCGACATTAATTGCCGATGTGCTTTATACCGTGTATCAGGAGGCGACCACACATCAGCAGATTGCGGTAATTTTACGCAAGTTGTGTTACGCCGCTCGCGACATTGCCGTGGCATCACACGGCATCTATCCGCAGCTAACCGTTCAGGAAATTGGCCAGCTTTTGCAGAGCCCAGAGATTTATCCGACGATCGATCGCACCGCATTGCTTGATGCGCTGACCTACGCGAACTTTTCCAAAGTGGAAAGTGAGCAGGCTGCGGATAATCTCGGTGTTTAAAAGAAAAAAACAGCCAGATTGATAACCTTCCTATCGCCACTCTCGTGCTATTGAGTGAGAGCGGCGAGCTTGACATTCTCAACCTAACGTATTTCCTCCTTCTCTCTATGACTGAAGTCGTCATGTCGTTGTGTAACTGATTTTAAATCCGGTAGCATGGCAAGCTTTGGTTATTGTTGGCATTGGAAAAATTAGCACAGGAGAAGAGAGCCCTTATGAATACTGCTTCTATAAATATTGTCATCCGCCCCGCCCAGAAATCAGATGCGAGCGTGATTCTGGATTTAATTATTGAACTGGCCGTGTACGAGAAGGCACGCCACGAAGTATTAGCCTCGCTTGAGGATATTGAGAACTCGTTATTTGGTGAGGGGGCGACGGCTGAAACGCTGATCGGTGAGATTGATGGCAAGCCCGTCGGCTATGCGATTTTCTTCATGAGCTATTCAACCTGGCTGGGGAAATATGGCATCTATCTGGAAGATCTCTACATCGCGCAGGCGTATCGTAATGCAGGCGCGGGCAAAGCGCTGCTGAAACAGGTTGCATATCTCGCGCAGGAAAGGCAGTGCGGACGGCTGGAATGGAGTGTGCTGGACTGGAACCAACCCGCGATCGATTTCTATAAAAGCATTGGCGCGAAGCCGCAGGATGAGTGGGTTCGCTATCGGCTGGATGAGAAGGGTATTGCCGATTTTGTCACGGCATCGTAAAAACCGTTGCTCCTGTTGGCCTGAAGGCGGCAGGAGCCATGTTTCTTAACGCGTCGACGCTGCCAGTGTGGTGCCTGCCAGAATAAAGATCCCACCCGTTGAGCGGTTGAACAGCTTGATGCGGCGTTGATTGGAAAACAGGCCTGATAAACGGCGGCCAGTGCAGGCATAGATAAACATGATGCTGAAATCGAAGAAAGCCCAGGTCACCGCCAGAATGATGAGCTGTAAGGCGTGCGGGGCGCCAGTATCGATAAAATTTGGGAACAGAGCAGCGAAAAACAGCAGATCTTTAGGATTGCTGATCCCAACCAGAAAGCCCTTTCGGTATAGCGAAAACCAGCCTGGAGCCCCTGTTTCCTGCACATCCTGCTCCGCGGTGGTCATATCTTTGGAACGCCATGATGCGATACCTAACCAGATGAGATAAACCGCACCAATAATTTTTAATACGATAAATGCGGCAGTTGACGCGGCGAGGATGGCACCTAGCCCCAATGCTGAACAGGACATTAATATCATTGCCGCGCTGACGCCGCCGAGCACGGTGGCCGTTGCGCGTGAAGCGCCGTAGCGTAAACCGTGGGACATGCTTATGAGGGCAGAGGGGCCCGGAATGGCAATCAGGGCGATGATGATACCTGTATAAGCCAGCCAGAGGTGAAGGCTCATGATTTCTCCTGCGTGTCGTTCGTTGTGAAAGCGTGCTTGAGAGCGGCGATGTGATGCGAGATATATTCACATACATACCGCTATTTTCCAACGCGCGATAGTAACAGAAAAGGGGACTGACGGCGCCCCCCTTCTTATCAACATTCTGTTGCTAACGCAGGTGTGAGTGGAATATCACTCACTGCCAGGCTATGAGGAAACATTAGTTCTTAAACACGACCTTTTGTTCATAACCGTTTTCTTCGATCACACAGTACGTGGTTTCCGGTGGGGTCGCTATGATCGTATTCACTTTTGTCAGCGCACAACTTTCTTCATAGCTGACTTGATATTGCAGTTGGTCAAAGAAATGTCGCAGCAGTGGCCTGATTTTCCCAATGACGAATGGATCAGTGCTTTTTATGTAAAAGGGGGCGATATCTAATTGCTCCGTCATTCCAACATGGAAATCGACAATGAAATAGGTGTCGGGGAGCGAAGCAGAACGGTACACCCAAATGTCACCCTGACCACAGACGACATCATCAAAATAGTAATCGCACAGCGAGCACAGGTTCACATCAATATCTAACAAGGTTAGAACGTCCTGCATGATTGGGTTGGGAACAGCAATATCATCATTGTTTGGATAAATGACGAGAGCGCCAATACAAGTGCTAATTGAAAAAACGATTACGGGTATCGTCTGCATTTTCTTACCTGATTAACGTGCTGGCGTATAATTAAAGACAAGCGATTTTCATCCTACAGTACATTCAAAATGACATGAGCGAAAAAAATACTGAAAGTGAGGTTATTCAATATCTCATGGAGCATTACCTTATTAGGACTCATTGGTTTAAATCTGGTATTCGGCAAGTCACTAAAGACTGGACATTGCAGGACGATTATCAGTTTCTGCCGGAAGATGCGCACGATTTTCTGCTTGATGTATTCGGACACTTTACTATCGATTATTCAAATTTTGAGGGAAGAAATTATTTTGCATACGAGTACCCAATCTGGCAAAAAAAACCACTACCGGAAGCGTTAAAACCGCTCACTGTAGGGATGATTATTGAGTCAGCTAAAGCAGGGAAGTGGTTATACGATTAGAGGCATCCAATCATTGACGTCGTATTGCTGTGTTAGTTTGACGCGAGCTCACACTTTGGCAGCCTGTCGGCATCTGATTCGTCTTTCAGCTCAACGCTAGTTTGTATACTTTGTTTACGACTAATCGTCACTGAATCTAGCCGGACTATTTCGGACAATCACAGACACAAAAAAGCCCGCGCTGGGGGAAGTTGAATTTATTGCCTATAATTTTGATTAGATGGTTTATTCCTGATTCAATTTTTGTTTTATGGGCCTAAGTGTGGGCCTAAATATTTTTTGCTGGATTAAAGTGGAAACTGTGGGACTCATTTGTGACATGAGTGGCAAAAAGATTTTCAACCGAGGAATCGAATTATGTGTTTTATAGCCATATTGATGTGCTCTCCATAGATTAACACAATACCTGCTTCTCGTACTCAGTTGCCAGCAAAAGTTCCATCTGGCGGCTATGAGCGAGGGGGGGGATTAGTATTAATCAGCCACCTAAAAAATGACTATCTTAGCTGTGGCAATTCAACTGACTGGAAAAAACCCTCTGCTGAAGAGGGCTATTTTTGATATAGGCTTGTTATTATCTCACTTAATTCCAAGTGAATCGAGCTGGCTTTTCAAGCCTTCTAACTTAATCAAGCTTTGAATCAGCATATCTCTAGCACAAGAAATACAGTAGTAAGATTCACCTTGCGTTGGGTTCTTTACACTCAACCTGAATTCACCTTTGGTAATTACGTGCTTTTTGTCGTGTTTACAGGCAGTTTTTCTAGAAGCAACCTCAAACTTAGCACCAACAATAAGAGACTTGAATTTAGCCATTAGACCATTCCTGCCTTATGTCTTCAGCTAAGTTGGGAATTGCCGATTTAGCTTCTTCAACCTGTTCTAAACTTAAATTTTCTCTATCACCGCTATTACAACCTATGTGCTCATTAACGAGATTATGGAGTTCTCTTACAGCCCAAGCATAGTTATCTTGAGACTTATTAAAATTTCTACCTTTTGTCTTAAATCCAAGCTGGTTAATGAGTAACCCCGCATGATGATTAACAAGATCGTTAATAGCCTGTCTTCCTGCTCTTCTCTGGTCTTGCTTACTCAACCTAGATTTGCGTAAAATCTCTATGGCTTCATTCGTTGTCATACCTAAAGCTGCAAGTTCATTTTTGAGCTCCTGAAAATCCCCAATTGGATCTAATTCGGAAGCTATTACACCATCAGTGCTAGTAATCTCTACAGGAATAAGCCTGTTGTATCCTCCAGTTTCATCAGGATCTCTGTCACTTGTTCCATCAGAACCAAAAGATACATCTTCAACTTCTGGTAGCAAGTCAGCGAAGAAATCCTGGTCAGCTTGGCTGAAATTCCTAAAGTCACTCCACCTATTGGCAATATTTGCACCAACATGAAAAACAACCACACCTCTATTAACTGAATCTCCAGGGGCGTTCTGTTTTACGACACGCATAACTCGACCAACAAACTGAACAAATGGACTTAGATTAGAAAAAATGCTACCGACCATAGCCACGGATAAGAATCTATGGTCGAAACCTTCACCAAGCATTTTGGATTGAATTATTACATCCAATTCATGATTTTCTAATTTAGAGAAAACCTTATCATTAACCGAACCATCTTCATTAGAGTGTACGTAATCAGCACGTAAATTTCTGGCAAGGAATGCTTCTTTTATCTGGATGCAATGTCCATAATTAATAGCGGATGCAATTATTTTTAATCGTTTCTCTCCAGACTCTTGTCGCAGTCTGTTTAGCTCCTTGATAGAAAGATCAACCAATGTACTAAGAGTCTCATCAGACATGAGAACACCACGTCTGAATGATGCTTCTTCTTCACCTAAACGCTTAATTTCATCAGGGCTTGCTAAGGTTATTTCAGTACCATCGCTATTAACATAAACTAATTTTGATGGACTAATCATTTTTGCATGAAGTCTTTTTATATAACCCTCCCTGATTGCTTCAACAACAGGAAAACTATATATAATCTCTCCACTCATCAATTGACCGTCACTCCTCATAGGCGTAGCACTGTAGTTTACTACTTTAGCCCTTGGGAATTTTTCCTTAACCTTAATCCATGTGTTTTCTTTATTATGATGGGCTTCATCAACAATAATAAAATCAAAGAAATCGGCATCTAATTGCTCTAACCACTTATTATCATCACCAGCTATTTGTTGAATATTTGAAACGACAATATCACTAGATCTTATGTCATGGATATTAGTCTTGCCGCCAGATTCAATTATACAGACCTCTGGGTAATCATCCACCGAATCAAAAAAATCACATTTATTGTAAAAGTTATCAGGTTCACTAAATTTCATATCTTTAGCCAACTGATCTCTTATCTTTTTGCCAGGGGCAATTATAAGAACTCGACTAGATTCTGTTGCATATGGAGTGATTGATATCAAACCAGACTTTCCGCAACCAACAGGAAGTATTATCCCAATCTCATTCAAACTTTTATTTTCGTAGTGTTCTCTTATCTTACCGAAAGCCTCAATCTGTGGCCTTCTTAATTTACTTTTTGCTGTAATATCTTTTTTTTTAAATGGCACTTTAATTTTCCTTTTTTATTGGTAGATCGACTATTACCCATGTCTAACCATGGCTCCTGAATTCAATAGTTTTAATCATCTACATATCTTCTGCTACCTTACTCTTTCTCCCAATTCGATCTCTAACTGATTAGATGTAAGATGATCGAATTGTCTAACAATATGAAAAAAGACGATTTTTACAAATTTTTATTAGTCCACTTAGCAATAATTTTAGCCAGACCACTCACTTCATTTCATCCAGAAGTGTGGAGAAGTACATGTTGTAGACGCTGACACACTCGTAGCAAGCTTACAGTCACGGATCACACAAACGGTGGCCCTGACGGATGACATGCTACGACTACTTGCGTGTTTTATCGAACAGAGTGCATTCTCACGCGATCCTATCCGCTTCTGGCACATAGCCGCCTGCTGGATTAGATTGCGCTCAGATCAGCAAAAGAGCCAGATCGAGCATGGGTCAGTGCACGCCGATTTATTCAACGACGCTCTACAGCGCTTTCCCATAAACCCGCTCCACATACCGTCCATCACCATGTCCTAAATTCATCGACACCGGAGTACTCGCTTCCTGATTTTTGGAATTCTGTCACCAGTAACAACGCATCGGATACTGCGACCAAACATAATGCAGTATATGTGGTGAGTATTGCCCCTTTAGCTGCCCAGTGTCGTTTGTGAATATCTGCGATTTAGCGTGTTTTTCTGATAATACTAACAACTATAGATTGTTTTCCTACCTCTCGCCTCATCACGTCGCCCCATGTTCTCGTCCCATGGTATAGGGCGAACGGATGAGGCGAGAACATGGGGCGAAAGAGCGTGGTCGTTTTACGACCATGAGCCGGAAAGTATACTTTCCGGCACGAACGACATGAGCCAGTTCATGCGGGCTGAACGCCCTAATTGCCTGGCTCATGGGGGTAATGTCGCGGCTGGACGCCACGCCAAAACCCCCAAGGTCAACGGCGGCACACCGTCACGCGCGACCAACCCCTTTAAGACGCGCGTTTTAGCCTGTTATTTCGCTTCCTCGCAGGCTCGGTGCGGAATAACGGGAAACGCAGCTTTAAATGGGTTGGTCGCGCCACGCTACCGGCTTATGGCCGGAGACTTAGCGGCGACGGTGTGCGGGGCTAACGCCCCCCAAATAAACCGACGCGTGGGCGCGTCTTTTTGCTCGCTGGGGCGGCAAAATTTATTCGGCTCCCCCCGACCAGCTCGGTTCACTTGGGGTGAACGCTCGCCAGTGGGCTCGGGCGACGCAAATTAACAATTTCTGCGAAATTGAATTTACTCGCCTTACGCCACTTTTTAATCCATGCCGGATGCATGAATTAAAAAGCCTAAAGTCGTTACGTTCTGTGCGAGCCTACCCAGATACTACTCAACTTTTTCGTGTGGGATGATTGTATTTACTATGCGGTGAGTTCTTTTATTACATACAACAAAGAGCCTGCCGTTATATGCAGCAGAACGGCAGGGTAATCTTCGCGATTGCTATCATCCTCTAATCTGAAATTCCATTTCTGTATTTCCTGTGCTGCCCATCGTTATACCGCGAAGGCCAGATCTCTTCAGGACGTCTATGCAAGGCTTCGGCAATTAAACGTTCTCCTTTAGGCCAATGTCGTGTTAGTGCGTTTGCCAGTGTGGATGATGCGAGTCCCGCCTCTCTGGAAACCGCTGCCAGCGTTGTACCTCTTTTTCTTAAACCAGCGATGATATCTGCTGGATGCCAGTCTTGTTCAATCATCGGAAGTTACCCACGGTTATAGCTTATAGATAGAGCCAGAGAAGAATTCTCTTCTGGTCTGCCTGTGCTTGCTTCTTCTTTAGTAACTCTAAAGATAATGAATCTTAAGGAATGCTAAAGATGCTGTCAACTTAGTCATCAGTGGCAGATCCTTATGATCCCTGAACGTCTTAAAAATGCGAGGCTACGGGCTAATCTGACGCAAGAGCAGCTTGGCGTATTAGCTGGCATTGGAGAAGAGACGGCCTATTCTCGTCTCTCACAGTATGAGAGTGGAACGCATACGCCCTCGTTTAAAACGGTTTGTGCTTTTGCGCACGCATTGAACGTGCCGGAGAGCTATTTCTACACGGTGGACGATGACTTTGCCGAGGCGCTTCTGAAGTTGTATGCCGGTGATACCGTTCAGTGGCAACGCACACCAAATGGCAGATAAAGGGTAAACGGCACGAAGTTCGCAATCATCTTTATAAACTCTAAAGAAAATTCATATTGAGGAATGCTAAAGATTACCGCAATACATCAACTGCCGGTAATAACTGAATGATTCCTAAGCGTTTGAAGGCAGCCAGATTAAGAGCGAATCTCACGCAGGAGAAGCTTGGTGTACTGGCTGGTATCGAAGAGGCGACCGCCTATTCACGGCTGTCTCATTATGAAAATGGCACGCATAAACCCACGTTTGAACTCGTCTGCGAATTTGCCCGTGTGCTCAATGTACCGGAGTGCTACTTTTACATTGTTGACGATGAGTTTGCGGAAGATGTGCTGAATTTGTACCTTGATCGAGTTCGTCGCAAAGAAAAATAACACGTCTCCGATTTCACACCATCACTTGCTTATGGTGTGAAATCGGAGAGAAACACGGCTTCATATTATCACCCAATCGCCTTCAGTCCTCGGATTCCGCCTTCCAGCACACTGCCATTATCCGCCGCTTTCACAAAGTCAGCCCACCATTGCATCATGGGGCGGCGTTGTTCAAGGTAGTCGCTGCGATTATAGGCTCGGCGTACTTCATTCTTATCCACATGGGCGAGGGCGGCTTCGATAACATCGGGCGGAAAGCCTTGCTCATTGAGAGCAGTGCTGGCGATTGAGCGCATTCCGTGTGATACCAGAATGCCGCCCAAGCCAGCACGTTTTAGTGCGGCATTGACTGTCTGACTATTCATTGGCTGTAACGGCTTAATACGGCTGGGAAACACATATTCCCGATGGCTGCTTAAAGGCCGCATAAGTTCCAGAATAGCTAATGCCTGTTCTGAAAGTGGAACGATATGTATCCGCTTCATTTTCATGCGTTCTGCTGGAATACGCCATTCTCTAGCGTCCAGATCGATCTCTTGCCAGCGTGTATCGGACGCTTCAGCAGGACGGGTAAGGGGGAGGAGTTGCCACATGAACAGACAGCGGGTTGGTAACTCGATATTTGCCAGCCGCATCGTTTGCATCAGTTGCGGTAGTTGATCCGGTCGGATGCTGGGCATGTGTTTTTTCTGCGGTTTCTCGAATGCTTTGCTGATGTTGACGCTGGGAGCTGCATCGATCAAACCAACGTTCATGGCATAGATCATCACCTCATTAATCCGCTGACATAAGCGCCTTACTGTTTCCAGTGCGCCTCTGGCTTGTACAGGTTGGATAGCATGCACCAAGGTACGTGCTTTAATGTCTGTAATACTCATTTCACCGATGGCAGGAAAGATATCCTTTTCGAGTGAGCGCCAAATATCTGAGGCATAGTCAGCGGTGATGCTGCTCTTTTTTAACTGTAGCCATTGTTCAGCAACGATCTTAAAGGTGTTAGATTTGGCTTCTAGTGCTTGCTTACGCAGGGAATGTTGGTGTTCGTAAGGATCGATATCTTTTGTCAGAAGGGTTCGAGCTTCGCGGCGACGTTGCCGGGCATCGGCTAAGGTGACTTCGGGATAAGGGCCAAACGTAAGTTTGGCTCGTTTTTGGGTGAAAGGGCGAAAATAGCGGTATTGCCAGACTTTCTTACCGTTGGTTTTGATCAGCAGTTGCAGGCCATCACCATCATGTAGCGTGTAATCTACTTCTTTAGGCTTGGCGGTTTTTATCTCTGTATCCGTGAGCGGTTTTGTCAGACGAGCCATAGGTACCTCTACGATTTAGGTACCCGATAGTTAGGTACCTAGCTGCTGGGTACCTAACAAGGTACCTAAAGGCACCGGAAGTCACAAGACATTCGAAGATGTCTAAGGACACAAAAAAGCCCGCAGGGCTTGTGCCGTGCGGGCTTTCTGGATTTCACCGGACGTATCCGGATCATAATGTGGTGGAGCTGGGGGGATTTGAACCCCCGTCCGGAACCACTCTACCGTCGGTACTACATGCTTAGTCTATCTTTACATTCGCTTGCCAGCTGCGAATAGACACGCCACTAACAAACTAGCCTGATTAGATTTAGTGCTTCAACCCCAGGCAAGGCATCCACACGATCTCTTTTGGGTTTGACCTCTCTTGATCCCCGTCCTAAGAGCGGAGGCTAGGGAGAGAGGGCTATAAGCAGGTTATTAAGCTGCTAAAGCGTAGTTTTCGTCGTTTGCGACTATTTTTTTGCGGCTTTTTACGAGGCAAACCGCCCCTCGGCATGCACCTTGGGCTTTGCAAATCCCGTCGAATCCAGAATCAGCCCCCAAGAAACTGTCATTAGTATATCAGAACTTACTATTGTTAAGCCAGTAGCTTAACGATTGGCGTTCTTCATGATACGGGCTTTATCTAACTTCCATTCACGTTCTTTAATGTCATCACGCTTGTCGTGATCTTTTTTACCTTTCGCCACGCCGATTTTGACTTTGCTCCAGGCATTTTTCCAATACATGGACAGCGCGACGACCGTGTAGCCATCGCGACTGACTCGACCAAACAGCGAATCCAGTTCGCGTTTGTTGAGTAAGAGTTTACGCGTGCGGGTAGGATCGCAAACGACGTGTGATGAAGCCACATTCAGCGGCGTGATGGTTGCGCCAAATAAGTAAGCCTCACCGTTCATGAAGGTGACATAGCTGTCGCTGAGGTTTGCTTTGCCTGCGCGCAGTGATTTGACTTCCCATCCTTGCAGTGCAAGACCAGCCTCAAATTCTTCCTCAATGAAGTATTCGTGACGGGCGCGCTTGTTCTGCGCAATGGTGGCGGAACCGGGTTTGTATGCTTTTTTCTTTGTCATAGTACCGTCATTATACTGGATGTCATCGGGAATGAAATCCCCGCCGTGCGTCCGTGTCGTGGTTAATGATATCGTGCGATCTGCTTCGCAGAATTTTTGTCTGTTGGCCTATCAGTGCTATTATTTTGCGCGTTTTATGAATCTCGGAAAATAGTATGCCAAAGATAAGTCGTTCAGCACTGGTGCCATTCAGTGCTGAACAGATGTACAAGCTGGTGAATGATGTCGCTTCCTATCCCGCGTTTTTACCGGGCTGTACGGGGAGTCGCGTGCTCTCCTCGTCAGAAAGGGAGATGACTGCCGCAGTCGACGTTTCCAAAGCCGGTATCAGCAAGACATTTACTACACGTAATTCGCTGACGCACAACCAGAATATCAATATGCAATTGGTCGATGGCCCATTCCGTCAGTTAGGGGGCGACTGGCATTTTACGCCGTTGAGCGCTGATGCCTGCAAAGTCGAGCTGCACCTGGAATTTGAATTCACCAATGCCTTGATTGAACTCGCTTTTGGCAAAGTATTCAAGGAACTGGCAGGAAATATGGTGCAAGCTTTCACGCAGCGAGCAAAAGAGGTCTACCGTGTCCGCAGTGCAGGTTGATGTGGTGTACGCCTTGCCAGAACGTCAGTACCTACGCACGGTGAAACTGGAAGAGGGCAGTACGGTTGAGCAGGCTATCATCGCATCGGGCCTGCTCGAACTGCGCCATGATATCGATTTGCAGGTGAATAAAGTTGGGATTTACAGCCGTGCAGCGAAACTGGCTGATGTGGTGCAGGATGGTGACCGCGTAGAGATTTACCGTCCTCTCATTGCCGATCCGAAAGAGCTACGCCGCCAGCGGGCGGAGCGTTCTAAGAGCAAATCCTGAGTTATGTCATTAAACGACATAGGGTGTTTCCACCGATTGCCTTAGCCGATATGTCCTTACAAAAAAACACAGGCAAACCTGAACGTTTCAGATTTGCCTGCTGTTATTCCTGCCATACATCAAACGGTGTATGCGCCGATTTCCCTAAGAACGCTGCCCCATTGTGGGCTTCGTCTTAACGCGTTAGCTGGCTGCCAGGATTGCTCATCTTGATTCAATTGAGCTGCGTGGAGCGTACTAATTCAGCGCAGGCTTGTTGTTTATGTTGGTCAGAACACCACTGCCGCCGAAGGTGAGCGTCAGCGTCTGCTGTTTTACTGATTCATGACCAGGCTGCTGGCGGAAAACGTAAAACCAGGTGTCGCTGCCAAACGGGTCCTGCATCATAGGTGTACCCAGCGTATAAGCGACCTGTTGTTTGGTCATGCCGGTGTGAATTTTTGCAACGTCAGCCGGTGCCAGATAGTTTCCCTGATTGATGTCCGGCCGATAGACCACCTTTTCCAGTGTGGAACAACCGGCAGTCAGCATAACAACCACCGCGGCGACGACAGTCAGCGTTTTACAGCGCATAGTGATTACATTCCTTAAGGGCATAGGTTGCCGATGATAATAGACCTTGCAGGACTTGGAAACCTACAAGGCGATTGTATGACCTCAGGAAGGTAAAAAAGTTGAGCTTTTTTACCTGTGATGCGTCTTTCTCGTCGTTGTTGGCGGTGAATTTTAGGCCGCCAGCAATTCTTTGGCGTTCGCCAACGTATTTTTGGTCACGGCACTGCCGCCCAGAAGACGGGCCAGTTCCTGTAACCGTGCGCGTTTATCCAATGACTGCATCAGGGTTTCCGTTTCTGCGCCATCTGTTTGCTTACTCACGAAGAAGTGCTGATGACCGCAACCTGCGACCTGCGGCAGGTGCGTCACACACATAACCTGCGTGGATTCGCCGAGCTGACGCAGCATCCTGCCGACGATGGCGGCAGTTGGCCCGCTGATTCCCACATCGACCTCATCGAAGATCATGGCAGGGGTATCCATTTTCTGCGCGGTGATGACCTGAATAATCAGCGCGATACGCGACAGTTCGCCGCCTGATGCCACCTTCGCCAGCGTCTGGTGTGGTTGACCGGGGTTGGTGGTGACGCGGAATTCGATACTGTCGGCACCGGTGGCCGTCAGGTTGTCCGGCGTAAACTTCACATCAATGGTG
The DNA here is from genome assembly GCF_037076465.1 of Pectobacterium araliae. Lineage (NCBI taxonomy): Bacteria > Pseudomonadati > Pseudomonadota > Gammaproteobacteria > Enterobacterales > Pectobacteriaceae > Pectobacterium > Pectobacterium araliae. The sequence goes on from NZ_AP028908.1 coordinate 853,390, forward strand.
AAGTGACCGTGCGGCATTGCCAGCTCGCGCATATTCGTGGTGATGAGCTGCGCCAGCTCGCTCGCATGGTGCTGACGACGCACGTGAACCTGTTGTGCCAGATGCAGTGCCTGCTGGTGATATTCGCCGACGGAGGCGCTGAGCGCGTCATGGTCGCTTTCCTGCTGTTCCAACTGTTGCTGTTCTTCCAGTAGCTGCTGATGGAACGCTGGAAGCGCCTCTGGAGCTACATGGTGTTTGCGTGCCAGCGTAAGCTGGCGCGACAAGCGTTGTTCTAACTCATATAGCCTAATCGGGTCGAGATCCATCTGTTCGCTGTAGTGACGCAGTTCATCGCTGGCTTCGCTAAGCTGAATGCCCGCTTCTTCGATCATGGACAGCACGCCGGACAGTTTGTCATCCATATTGATGAGTTCGCCAAGTTGGTGTTTTACGCTATGCAGCATGCTGATGATGTTCTGCTCGTCGTCTTCGCTCAGCAGTTGCATAGCTTGTTGGCTCATCGTCAGTAGCTGACCGCTATTTGCCAGACGCTTGTATTCAACGTCAATCTGCTCGTATTCACCGGGCTGTGGGGATAATTCATTCAGCTCTTTTAATTGGTATTGCAGTAGTTCCCGGCGGGCTTCTCGCTCAATAGCCGCCTGTTGCAGCTGCGCCAGTGCGCGGCAACTTTGGTGCCACTGATGCCAAACCTGCTGCATGGCAACGAGCAGTTTCGGTTCATCGGCATAGGCATCTAGCAGGTGTTTTTGATGATCGGGACGCAGCAAGCGCTGATGAGCATGCTGACCATGCACTTGAATCAGGTGCTGGCCAAGTTCACGTAATTGAGACAGCGGCACGGCGGTGCCGTTAATAAAACCCCGTGAACGACCATCGGCGCTAATGACGCGGCGTAGCAGGCACTCGTTGCTGTCATCCAACTGGTTTTCTTCCAGCCACTGACGTGCCGTCGGGGTATCCGCCAGCGCAAAGCGGGCACAAATGTCGGCTCGGGCAGCGCCCGGCCTGACCATGCTGGCGTCAGAGCGATTTCCCAGACATAAGCCGAGGGCATCGATCGCAATCGATTTCCCCGCACCGGTTTCCCCGGTGATAACGCTCATCCCTGACTGAAAATCGATCTCTAATTCGCGCACGATGGCGAAGTTACTTATAGTGAGTTGCGCCAGCATGATGGTTTTCCTGTATGAGAACTGTGTTTACATACAGTATAAACTGGTTTTATATACAGTAAAGTAGATTAATAGAATCTTAGAATAATTTTTTTGACCAGCCGAGTTTTGAACTTAGTGTATTGAAATAACTGTAATTTTCTGGATGAATCAAATTCAGATGATGTTCGCTGCGGCGAATCAGGACTTCTTCGCCCTCTTGCACTGGTAGCGCAATCTGGCTGTCGCAACTGATTTCCAGATCGTTAGTGATGCAAGAAAATTTCAACCGAATGGTGCTGCTACTGTTGATGACCAGCGGGCGGGCAGACAATGTGTGTGGGAACATGGGTACCAGCGAAATGGCTTCCAAAGATGGCGTTAAGATAGGGCCACCAGCGGAAAGCGAATAGGCGGTTGAGCCTGTTGGCGTGGCGATAATCAGGCCGTCTGAACGCTGGGAGAAGGCGAATTTGTCGTCAATATAGACTTCAAATTCAATCATGTGTGCGACTTTTCCGGGGTGAAGCACCACCTCGTTAATGGCGGTACTGATGCTATCGGGCTGGTTTGCGCGGCAAACGTGCGCTTCCAGCATGAAACGCTGTTCGCTCAGGTAATGGCCGTCGAGCACGTCAGAAAGCTGCTGCTGGGCATGATCGGGATCGAGATCGGTTAAAAAGCCGAGATTACCCCGGTTTACGCCGATTACTTTGATGTCATAGCGCGATAGCACGCGTGCTGCGCCCAGCATGTTGCCATCACCGCCGACCACCACGGCCAGATCCGCCTGCTGACCGATGCCGGCAAGGCTCGCTGTCGGTGCGTCTTTCAGGTTAAGTTCCCGCGCAATCTGTTGTTCGATCAGAACGGAGTAACCTTTTTCGGTGAGCCAATGATAGAGCATCTCATGCGTTGCCAACGCCGTTGGGTGGCGCGGGTGGCCGACAATGCCAATACAATTAAACGGCCTGTTCATTGTAAGCGGTGTGTTCATTGCTGTTTTGTCCTCAGCGTGGTGTATCGGCAGCGGTGGGAACCAATATATGACAGGTTCCCTTGAATCCCCGATTTTGATCCCCATAATAAGCAACTAGCGAGATTAATGCTAAACCGCGGAGAATTTCATGAGTAGTAAAGAACAGAAAACGCCTGACGAGCAAGTCCTGGATCAAAAGGAAGCAGCAAAAGGGCAGCAAGCGGATGCCACGCCAGAGACGGCAGACGTAGCTGACCCGCGTGATGCGCGCATCGCCGAACTGGAAACCCAGTTGAGCGAATTGCAACAGCGTGAACGTGACAATATGCTTCGCGTCCGTGCTGAAGCCGATAACGTTCGCCGCCGTGCGGAAATGGATATCGAAAAAGCGCATAAGTTTGCGGTAGAGAAATTTGCCAGTGAAATGCTACCAGTTATCGACAATCTGGAACGTGCGCTGGATATGGCGGACAAAGCCAATGAATCACTGGCTGCGATGATTGAAGGTGTCGAACTGACGCTGAAATCGTTGCTGGATGCCGTGCGTAAGTTTGGCATCGACGTTGTGGGTGATGTGGGTGTGCCGTTTAACCCAGAAGTGCATCAGGCGATGACGATGTTACCTTCGGCCGATCATCAGCCGAACCATGTCATGATGGTAATGCAAAAAGGCTATACGCTGAACGGCCGTTTGCTGCGTCCGGCGATGGTTGCCGTATCAAAAGCACAAGACTGATACACGTACTTTACAACGTATCTTTATTCCGAACCCCATGCCCACCACATGGGGTTTTTTGTTTATATCTTGTTAAGATTTGTTTGATAAAAAAGATGTTTTTTAAGTTTTGAATGACTCATCATCTTTAACTATCAAAAGAATTGGTATCACCACTCTAAATGCACTTGATAATCATTATCGTTTTTGTGAGAGTAATAAAACAACAGTGTTAGAAGGGTCATACTATGCCGGGTAGCCGTGTTATTGAGTCAACAAGCCGTACATCAAGGAAGGTCAAACTTTCTTTGATGGGCCCGGCGTTTATCGCGGCGATTGGTTATATTGATCCGGGTAACTTTGCCACGAACATCCAGTCTGGCGCAGCCTATGGCTATACGTTGTTGTGGGTGGTGGTGTGGGCGAACCTGATGGCGATGCTGATCCAGCTGTTGTCTGCCAAATTGGGGATCGCAACCAGTAAGAACCTGGCTGAGCATATCCGCGATCGCTTCCCGCGCCCGGCCGTTTGGGCATATTGGGTGCAGGCCGAAATTATTGCGATGGCGACCGATTTGGCCGAGTTTATCGGTGCGGCAATTGGTTTCAAACTGCTATTGGGCGTGTCGTTACTGGAAGGCGCGATTCTCACCGCTATCGCTACTTTCCTGATTCTCATGCTGCAACAGCGTGGGCAGAAGCCGTTAGAAATGGTCATCGGCGGGCTGTTACTGTTTGTGGCAGCAGCGTATATTGTCGAACTGGTATTCTCTCAGCCTGAGCTGTCCGCGTTAGCCAAAGGCATGGCAATCCCAAGTCTGCCTACCTCCGATGCCGTGTTGCTGGCCGCCGGTGTGTTGGGGGCGACCATTATGCCGCATGTGATTTACCTGCACTCTTCCCTGACGCAGCATGAGGGCAACCACACCCGTGCCGAGCGTTATTCGGCAACGAAAGTCGATGTCGCGATTGCGATGACCATCGCCGGATTCGTCAATCTGGCGATGATGGCAACGGCTGCGGCGGCGTTCCATTTCAGCGGCAATCAGGATATTGCCGATCTGGATAAAGCCTACCTAACGCTGGAGCCGCTGCTGGGTAAAGCGGCTGCGGTCATTTTTGGTCTGAGTCTGGTGGCGGCGGGTCTGTCTTCTACCGTCGTCGGTACGCTGGCGGGGCAGGTGGTGATGCAAGGGTTTGTGCATTTCCATATTCCACTCTGGGTACGTCGCACAGTGACTATGTTGCCATCGTTTATCGTGATTCTGTCCGGTATGGATCCGACGCGAGTGCTGGTGCTGAGCCAGGTGGTGCTGAGTTTCGGGATTGCGCTAGCGCTGGTTCCTTTGCTGTCCTTCACCGGTAACCGTGAATTAATGGGGACGATGGTGAACGGAAAATGGGTACAGCGCATTGGGCAACTTATTGTTGTACTGGTGGTTTCCCTGAATATGTATCTGCTGATGGATACGATGTTGGGGATATAAAACGGGTGCCACTCAGGTGGCACCATTTCACTATTTACTGGCTTTTCTCAGCTCCGTCACTGGCACGCCGCCGATCCCCCAGTTGTCCGTTTCAACTTCATCAATCACGACCACGGTGGTTTTTGGGTTTTTGTTTAGCACATCAACCAGTAACTGAGTGACGCCTTCAATCAACTGACGCTTTTGTTCAGCGGTGACGCCTTCATTGGTGATTTTGATGTTTACGTATGGCATAGATTCTCCGGTATTAGGGTAGTGGTCGACGGTAGGGGAAGCAAAGCCCTGCCGCGATGAAAAGAGCTGCTGCGCTACACAGGATCGCTGGCGCGACAGCGTTGGTATTCGTCAGGGCGCTGGTGAGCAGTGGGCCAAGAATCTGACCTATGCCATAAGTGAGCGTCACCAGCCCAAGCAGGTTGATACCGTGTGGTGCATGTAGCCGTTTGGCTAAAGGCATCACCAGCGAGGTGGTTCCCATAAAAGTAGCACCAAAGCCGAGGCAGCTGAATATCAATGCCACGGGGGAGTGGTTGAATAGCGTTAACAGGACGCAGCCTCCCTGAATCAGCAGGTTTGCCGTCAAGCAGGGCAAGGTTCCCCAGCGGCTGGCGGCCCATAGCCAGAAAAAACAGCCGGGAATAACCGCCAGCCCAACCAGCGACCATAAATGCAGAGATAAATGCGGTATGCCGAGCGACGTCACCATCAGCGGCAGATAGGTAGCGATGATGATATATCCAAAGCCTGCGAGACCGTACAGCAGCGAGAGCCGTCGCCAACCAAGGTGCGGCGGTTCATCGACATTGACCATGTGTTGCTGCACTACGGTTGATTTATGCGGTGAAAGGATGAGTAAGACGAGTAGCAGTAGCACGGCGATCAGCGCCGCACCCCACCACAATAGCTCGGCGGTGAGGGCGTAATGTTGTCCGATGATGATGTATTCATTGCCTAATACGATTCCTACGCCAACCCCGGCATAGAGCGAAGCGATAACGCGAACATGCCTTGTGTGGTGCAAAATAGTCAAAGAACCGAAAATCATCACCGCCGCGCTGGCTATCCCTGCAATGAAACGAATGATCATGACCAGCGTAGTATGGGTGGTCAGTGCCATCGCGAAGAGCAAAACGCCCGTTGCGGCTGCGGCGATAAACAGCAGGAACACGGGTTGATTGGTTGAGGTGCGACGGCTGAAAGAGAAAAACAGACTGCCGAACAGGTAACCTGCGTAGTTTGCGCTGGCAATATAGGAAAGCTGACCGAAAGTGAAGTGACCTTCCTCCAGCATCACGGGTAGCATCGGCGTATACAAAAAACGCCCCAGTCCCATTCCTAATGCCAGCACGATCGTCCCGAAAAGGGCAAGCATTAGCGTATCAGATAGCGCGATAAAGCGAGGGTGTTTCGTCATTCGATGGCTCAGGGTTGAGAGAGTATGCCGCTATCCTGCCCGTTTTCTCATCAAATGAAAGTGAATAGTAATGAGTAGGTTGATGACGCAGAGAGAACGTTTTCTGGCAGGAATACGGTAGGGATAGGTGTGCTTGTTACATCAAGCCCGACTCCATTGCGCAGATCTCGCTGGAGTCAGGCTTTTTACCGCGGCTGCGATTAACTAATCGTTTTGCTGAATGCATCGACGGCGACAATGGCGTGGGCGACATCTTCTGCCGTTAAACTGCTATCCAAATTTTTCAAGGTATCGGCATCACTGCATGCCAGTTCACCCACTTTGACCAGATTGTCAAACGACTCATTTTCCAGATGCAGATCTTTTAGCAACGTTGGCATGTTAATCGCGCGGTAGAAACGAATGTAGCGTGCGATTTCCTCATCAGGACGTTGCTCCAACACCATATGTGTCAGCGTGCCGTAGGCGACTTTTTCCCCGTGTGTGAGGTGGTGAATATCGCCCTTGATCGCGGTAAATCCGTTGTGAATAGCGTGAGCACCCGCCAGTCCGCCATTCTCGAAGCCCAAGCCGGAAAGCAGCGTGTTGGCTTCCACCACGGATTCTACCGCTGGCGTTACCGCACCTTTTTCTACTGCTTTGTAAGCACTGTAACCGTAGGTTAGCAGCGTTTTCTCGCAGGTTTCGGCAATCGCCATGCCCGCCAGCGTAGGTTTACCGCCCAGCATGGAAAGTGCGTGAGAGCGCAGAACCGCCTGCGCTTCTACAAAGGTTGCCAGGCCATCGGCAATGCCGGAGGCGAACAGGCGTGCGGGGGCTTGCGCGCACACGGCGGTATCGACTAGCACCAGATCGGGGTTCTTATCGTAAAAGCGGTAGGACTCAAACACGCCTTCGTCGGTGTAGATGACGGACAGCGCGCTGCATGGTGCATCCGTTGACGCCACCGTTGGGACGATAGCGACATTGTGTTTCAGCTCATCGGCGACAGCTTTCGCCGTATCCAGCGTTTTACCACCGCCTAACCCGACGACAATGTTTGTGCCCGCGTCGCGCGCCAGCTTGGCAAGGCGGGTGATTTCGTTGCTGGATGCCTCACCGTTAAAACGTTCGTAATGGTGGCCGATGCTTGCCTGTTTGAGGGACGCATCAACGCGCTGGCCGATAATGTCCCAAACAATGCCGTCCGCCATCAGAAATGCTTTCGTTCCCAGCGGCTTGAGTTGTTCACCCAGTTCATCCAGCACGCCGCGACCCTGAACATATTTTCTAGGTGAAGAGAAAATGAAATGGCTCATGTTATCTACCTCGATGATGTGGTTTGAGAAGTGATGCGGTATTGAATTCGAGTGAATCATGGAAGGCGGTTGCGGTAGCGCGTCATGAGAATTGACAGTGGTGATGGGAAAAACGAAAGCGCTGCGCGACTTCCTGAAACGTGACTGATTTAAGGTATAGCATAGTCGATAAACGAAAGATGGACGAAAAGAGCGGAATGGTATAAATGATGTTATTTTATATAAATCATGTGGTTAATATATTTTTTCGCCATGGATTTCGTTTAATACATGCTTCCTTATCCGTTTATGCCGCGGTTAAAAGGGGATATGATAAATTCACGTTTGTATAAACGAGCCTTCCCTCTAGCCATCGATCACCGAGGTGTTTGCATGTCGTCTCCCATTGATATCGTCGAAAAGAAGCTGCTATCCGATAACTGGTACATTCTGAATAAATATACTTTTGATTTAAAAAGAAATAATGGCGGCATCGTTCGCCAGGTGCGTGAAGTTTACGACCGCGGTGATGGCGCGACAATTTTGCTGTACAACCGGGCGAAAGGCACGGTGATTCTGACACGGCAATTCCGTATTCCCACCTACGTTAACGGCAATGAAAGCGGCATGTTGCTGGAAGCCTGCGCCGGTTTGCTGGACGATCATTCGCCTGAAGAATGTATCCGCAACGAAGCAATCGAAGAAACCGGCTATGCGGTCGGCAACGTGGAAAAGCTGTTTTATGCCTACATGTCGCCGGGTAGCGTGACGGAGCGCGTGCACTTTTTCGCTGCGGAATACGATGAGTCGCTGCGAGATAATCCGGGCGGCGGCGTGGAAGATGAAGATATCGAGGTACTGGAGCTGCCATTTAGCGAAGCCGTTGCAATGATGAACGATGGCCGGATTAAAGACGGTAAGACCATCATGCTATTACAGCATGCGATCATTCGCGGCTGGTTTGCCTAGGTGGCAGTGTATTTTATGGCACACAGGCATCTACGTGTGCCGCTTGATTTGTCGTGGTAACGTTTTTATTTCTGGGTAATACCGTGATGGTGGTGTGATGATGGCTACGACTATTTGAGTAAACTTTTTATTTATTTTCTTATGATTGGTTTTTTATTTTTATTTCAATGCTATGAATTTATTTTAGGTTGTTTTTTAGTCTATTTTATCGATCAGATAGGGGTTTTTTCTGAGGAAATTTTTCCTAAATTTTTTGTATTGAGATCGAATATTTAGTTATTTCTCTCCTTGTTGTGTGACCCGTATCACTGGATAACAGAATGTAAGCGGTGTAACTCGTTGCTTCATTATGCAGTAACTCACATTCTCTCTTTACAAAAAGTAAAGAAGGGCTGCTCTGATGAAGATCAAGAATAAAGTATCTACCCTATTTGCAGTTTCATTCCTCACGCTGGGTCTATCGAGTCAAAGCCTGGCTGCTGAAGTCACCGTATGGGTCTGGGATCCTAACTTCAATGTTGCGGCAATGCATGAAGCTTCTTCGATATATACAAAAGCCGATCCAAGTTTTAGTCTGAAAGTGATCGACTCAGGTAAAGAAGATATTGAGCAGAAACTCAATACGATGTTGGCTTCGGGTGTTAAATGCACGTTACCACTGGTTCAGTGGGGACGGGCGCTGTTTTACTCTGGAGTGATGCGGACGATATGGATAATCAGGTACAGCATTTCATCGTTAGAAATGTCGATATTGAGCAGGTTATGAATATAGTCTTTGATCAGTCGACTGCACTTATAGGCATCGGGATATTCTTTGGTGACTTGCTCAAAAATAAAGTCATCATTTGAATGAATCAGGCTATTTTCCAACAGACGCTGAATAAAGAATTGCATGTGCGTTAGGAAGCGGGAGTAGTTAATCGACTCTTTATCAATGACGATATGGAAGTTGTACTGGATGATATTAAAGATATCTTTCAGCATCTTGACCGACTGGAGCGTGTTTTCCATATTCTGGACGTCGGTTTGAGCGTTGACTAAATGAAAGGCGATATTGCCCGCTTCCTCTTCGGGCAATTCCAGCATCATCTGCTGGTTAATGTCGTTGAGCGCCCGCGAGGCAATCGCGAATTCCTGCGGATAAAACCGCTTTACCTCATAAAGCAGACGATTTTGTATGCTGATGCCTTTGCGATAGCGCTCAATCGCAAAGCTGATATGGTCGATCAGCGTAAAAAAGACCTGCTCGCTCAAGCGACCATGAAGCTGCCGGTTCGCATCATCAATAATCTTATTCACGATGTGAACATATTCTTCCCCAACGTGTTCAATCAGACGGGCAAATTCGCGTGGCGATGTGCCATCCTTGAGAATAAAAGTCTTCTCAATTTTAGCCGGATCGAGAATATCTCCGGTCTTGCTGTTAAAGCCGATTCCTTTCCCCATAACAATGATTTCGTTGTTATCTGCATCGGAAGATAACACCAGGCTATTGTTCAGTATTTTTATTGCTTTTATCGGTTCAGCCATCATGCGTTTCTTGAGAGAGTCAGTGGGAAAATCAGTGAGATAAACTCGCCCTATGATTTATCACGTTGCGGGATAGAGGCGTCCTGCAACGTGATATATCCGGCGTCGTGCTCATCCCTGTTTTAACAACGTGTCGTACTGGGTATCGGTATCACGGGACGCTGGAAAATAAGCGTGCTCCATTTGATTCTATGACACCTTGATACCAGTAAAAACTTTTCTTTTTGATGCGGCGTAGATCTTTCAGATCGAATTCGTCGCGGTTCACGTAAATAAACCCGTAGCGCTTACCGTAGCCCTGATGAGTGCTCACTACATCGATCGCCGACCACGGACAATAGCCAATAAGATCAACCCCATCGCTGATGGCGAGCTGCATCTGTTCAATATGACGGGCAATAAAATCGATGCGATATTGATCGTCGATTGTACCGTCTGCCTCGAGCTTATCCGGCGCGCCCATGCCGTTTTCCGTAATCAGGATCGGCAGATGATAGCGCTCGTAAGTTTTCCGCAGCGTTAAGCGCAAGCCAATAGGATCGATCACCCAGCCATAAGGCGTTTTATCAACGTGTGGGTTTTCCGCTGCACGATAAACACCGGGTTCGCCCAGCATGATTTGCTGATCGCCCGCGCGGGCGCTGACATCCGACGCATCGCCTTTGCTGGCAGCAATGGTGGCGGTGGAGTAGTAGTTGATCGCCACGTAGTCGGGCTTGCCTGACTGTAGGATATCGTCATCGCCGGGTAATGTTTCCGGAGTCAGACCGCGATCTTCCAGATAACGCCAGGCCAGCGCGTTGTAGCGGCCGTGCACGGCAACATCCAGAAAACTCCAGCAGCGCAGCGTTTCCCAGTTGTGTGCGGCGATAGCATCTTCCGGTTTGCTGGTGGCCTGATACATAGACGTGGTGTTGATCGCCGGACCAATCAGGCCGTTGGGCGCGAGTTCGTGACACAAGGCCATGACCTGAGCCTGCGCCAACATCATGTGGTAGTTTTGCTGATACAGCACTTTTTTAGACGGTAAAACGCCACCTTCCGGCAGGCCAATCGCGCCGGGATGCAGAATCATGGTGTTCTGCTCATTGATTGTCAGCCAATATTTTACCTTGTCGCCGAAATGCGTAAACAGCGTGCGGGCGTAGTGAACAAAGGCATCAATCGTGGCGCGATTTTGCCAGCCGCCTTGTGCCTCAAGGCAATAAGGCAAATCGAAATGGTAGAGCGTGACGACGGGCTCGATATTGTGCGCGTTCAACTCATCAATCAGATTGTTGTAAAACGCGATACCCAGCGGATTGATGGCACCAGTGCCATCGGGAAGAATACGTGTCCAGGCGATAGAGAAGCGATAGGCTTTCAACCCCAGTTCAGCGAAAAGCTGCACATCTTCTTTAAACCGATGGTAGTGATCGCTAGCCACGGTGAAGTCAGCTGTGCTGTCCGGGTGCTGGCATTGATCAATGATCGACGGGCTTTTCCCATCGGCCAGCCAGCCGCCTTCTACCTGATAAGCCGACGTCGACGCTCCCCACAGAAAACCTGCCGGGAAGTGTTTTTGCTGTTGATAGTGCATATTTTTCTCACATACAGGGAGACTGAAAAGCATTGGGCAGGGTGCCCAATGCTTTTATGGATCGTCAGGCGTTCACTTTAATGATGGTATCCATCGGGGCGATCGGCTGCGGTGCGGTGCAGACGATGCTGGCGTACTCATCGCTATTGATAATCACGACTGGCGTAACCGGGTCATAACCCAGACGCGTGATTTCATGCAGATCGAAGCTAATTAGCCTGTCGCCAGCGGTGACACGGTCGCCCGGTTTGATATAGCCGGTAAAGTGCTTGCCGTTGAGGTTCACCGTGTCCAGACCGACGTGAATCAGCAATTCCAAACCGTTGTCAGCCCGGATGCCGATGGCGTGTTTAGATTCAAGGAACGTGATGATTTCGCCACTGACGGGCGCGACCACTTCACCGTTGTCAGGAATAATCGCCACGCCTTGTCCCAGTAATCCCTGAGAGAATACGTCATCGTTGATGTCACTCAGCGCGACCAATTTGCCGGACAGCGGGCTGAGGATAGTTTGTGGTTCCGCGCGGTTTTCTGCTGTCTGCGATTTTTGCGCGGTATAGGCTACTGGTGACACTTGGCGTTGATCTGCCTGAGCCGAATCGGTTTGGGCACTGTCAGTGTCATCCACCGGATCGTCGAATCCCATGATCCAGGTGAGGGAAAACGTGACGACAATCGCAATGGTGCAGGTGATCAGCGCATGGACGATATTCATCGGGTTTTCACCAATAAAGGCAGGCAACGCGGCCAGCCCCGGTGAGACGAAGGCGTAGCGAACCAGCCCGGTCAGTCCGGCATAGATGCCCGCACAACCTCCGCCAATCATGGCGGCAATCAGCGGTTTCTTCAGTTTCAGCGTCACCCCATACAGGGAAGGTTCGGTGATACCTAACAGCGCGGTGAAGCCCGCCGAAGAAGCCAGCTGTTTCAGATTCTTGTTCTTGGTTTTAAACGCGACGCACAGTGTGGCGGCGCCCTGAGCAATGTTGGAAGCCAGCATGCCGGGTCCGTTGATCATCTCGAAGCCGTTACGGGTAAGTTGCGAGGTGGCAATCGGCGTCATCGCCCAGGCCGTACCGGTGATCACCAGGAACGGTTGCAGGCCACCCATCAGCATCGGGATTAACCAGCTTGCCTTGCCGTCAATGATCGCCGCGCCGCTGGCGACCAGATCGTTGAGGAAAATACCGAAAGGCCCAATCACCACTAATGCCAATGGCGCGGTAAACAGCAGCACGATCATCGGTTTGGTGAAGAAGGTGATCATCGATGGCGAGACTTTTTCAGCGAATCTCTCGATGTAGGACATGATCCACACGGTGAGAATGATCGGTAACACCGATCCGGCATAGTCCGCCAGCCGTACCGGAATGCCAATAAAGCTGATGGGGCCGCCTGATGCTAACAGCTGAGCCAGATTTGGGTGCAGCAATGCGCCAGCGATCGTCATCGCCAGAATCGGGTTACAGGCGAACTTGATGGAGGCTCCGTAAGCCAGCAGCACAGGTAGGAAGAAAAAGGCTGCATCGGAGATGGTATCCAGCAAGCGATAGGTCGTGCTGTCGGCAGAAATTAAGCCAGTCAGCTTGAGGATTGCCAGCAGTGCTTTAATCATCCCTGCGCCAGTAATTGCCGGAATGACGGGGGTGAAGGTGGTGGAAATCACGCTGATGATTTGCGTAAAAATACCGCCTTTTTTCTGCTGCTTGTTGCCAGCACTGCGCTGGCTGTTCATCTCGCCAATCTCATTCAAAATTGCCCGGTAGGTGACTTGAACGTCGTTGCCGATCACCACCTGAAACTGGCCGCCGCGATCGACCACGCTGATGACGCCGGGAAGTTTAGCAATTGCCTCTGCCTGTACGGCACGGCTGTCGTTGAACTCGAAACGTAAGCGAGTGGCGCAGTGGGTCAGTTTGCTGACGTTCTGCTTGCCGCCGCTCAACCCGAGGATGTCGACTCCAAGTTTTTGATAATTCGTTTTTTGATAATCCATAGTTTTACCCTGTGTTGACGCCAATTAAACCAAAAAAAAAGACCAAAATAAAAATGCACCTCTTAAAAAGAGGAAATGCATTTTTATTTTGGTCTTGCCTGCCGAAGCAGTAGCACGCCGCGATAAAAATAGGCTGATGCAACGTGTGGTGTTGCGCCGTAATATCAGCATGCGGCGCTGGAGTGATGCAATGGACTCAGGTGAATTAATTGATCTGGATCACAAACAATAGCGCTGTTTGCGATCCTTTTGCGCACGATATCTCCCTATTGTTCACCTGAGTGCTGAACAAAAAACCGTCAAATAAAATAACTATATTAACCAGCATTCCCCCACAGTTTTTGCCATCCTCGGTAGTTTAGCCATTGGCAAACACTATACTGGGTACTCTCGCCCCTACAGACACAACACAACAAAACCGAAAAGGTACATAAAATGGATGAACAGCTAAAGCAAAGCGCCCTTGATTTCCATCAGTATCCGATCCCCGGCAAAATTCAGGTTTCCCCAACGAAGCCGCTAGCGACGCAGCGCGATCTGGCACTGGCGTATTCTCCCGGTGTCGCTGCACCCTGCCTGGAAATAGCCGCAGATCCGCTGGCTGCCTACAAATACACCGCACGTGGTAATCTGGTTGCGGTGATCTCTAACGGGACAGCCGTTCTGGGACTCGGCAATATCGGCGCGCTAGCCGGTAAACCGGTGATGGAAGGCAAAGGCGTTCTGTTCAAAAAATTCTCCGGTATTGATGTTTTCGATATCGAAGTCGACGAATTAGACCCAGACAAGCTGATCGATGTGATCGCTGCGCTGGAGCCGACATTCGGCGGCATCAATCTGGAAGACATCAAAGCGCCAGAGTGCTTCTACATTGAGAAGAAACTGCGTGAGCGCATGAAGATTCCGGTCTTCCACGATGATCAGCACGGCACGGCGATCATCTGTACTGCCGCCGTTCTGAACGGTCTGCGCGTCGTAGAAAAGAAAATTTCCGATGTGCGTCTGGTGGTGTCCGGTGCGGGCGCGGCCTCTATCGCCTGTCTGAACCTGCTGGTGGCGCTGGGCCTTCAGAAGCACAACATTGTGGTATGCGATTCGCGCGGCGTGATTTTCCAGGGCCGTGACGAAAATATGGAAGAAACTAAAGCGGCTTACGCGATTGAAGATAACGGTGCTCGCAAGCTGGCTGATGTGATCCCTGATGCCGATATCTTCCTTGGCTGTTCCGGCCCTGGCGTGCTGACGCCAGACATGGTGAAAACCATGGCGCCACACCCGCTGATCCTGGCGCTGGCAAACCCGGAACCGGAGATTCTGCCGCCGCTGGCGAAAGAAGTGCGCCCGGATGCGATAATCTGTACTGGCCGTTCAGATTATCCGAATCAGGTGAACAACGTACTGTGCTTCCCGTTCATCTTCCGCGGTGCATTGGATGTCGGCGCGACCACGATTAACGAAGAAATGAAGCTGGCCTGCGTGCATGCGATTGCCGATCTGGCGCTGGCGGAGCAGAGTGAAGTGGTCGCGTCTGCCTATGGCGATCAGGAGCTATCATTTGGCCCGGATTATCTGATTCCGAAACCGTTCGATCCGCGGCTGATCATCAAGATTGCACCGGCAGTGGCGAAAGCGGCAATGGATTCCGGCGTGGCAACGCGCCCGATCGCAGACTTCGATGCCTATATCGAAAAACTGACCCAGTTCGTCTACAAAACCAACCTGTTCATGAAGCCGATCTTTGCACAGGCGCGTCAGCAGCCGAAGCGCGTGGTATTTGCCGAAGGTGAAGATGCGCGCGTGCTGCACGCCACGCAGGAATTAGTCACGCTAGGGTTGGCGTTCCCGATTCTGATTGGTCGCCCAAGCGTCATTGAAATGCGCCTGCAAAAGCTGGGGCTGCAACTGACCATCGGTAAAGATTTCGAAGTGGTCAATAACGAATCCGATCCGCGCTTCAAAGAATATTGGAACGAGTATTTTGAACTGATGAAGCGTCGCGGCGTGTCGCAGGAAAAAGCGCAGCGTGCGGTGATCGGTAACCCGACGCTGATTGGTTCGATTATGGTTCACCGTGGCGAAGCGGATGCGCTGATTTGTGGCACGATTGGCACCTATGAAGAGCACTTCGATGTGGTTGAGAAAGTGTTCGGCTACCGCGAGGGTGTGCACGCCGCGGGCGCGATGAACGCGCTGATGCTGCCGAGCGGCAACACCTTCATCGCTGATACCTACGTCAATGCCGACCCGACGCCGGAACAACTGGCGGAAATTACTCTGATGGCGGCTGAAAGCGTGCGTCGTTTCGGTATCGAACCGAAAGTCGCGCTGCTGTCGCACTCTAGCTTCGGCACCTCGGATTCCCCGACGGCACAGAAGATGCGGGCAACGCTGGCGTTGGTGAACAAGCTGGCACCGGAATTGGAGATCGACGGCGAGATGCACGGCGATGCCGCGTTGGTGGAAACGATCCGCCGCGAACAGATGCCAGACAGTCCGCTGAAAGGCTCGGCTAACATTCTGATTATGCCGAACATGGAATCGGCACGTATCAGCTATAACCTGCTGCGTGTGTCGTCTTCTGAAGGTGTGACGGTTGGGCCAGTATTGATGGGGATCGCGAAACCGGTACACATCCTGACGCCGATTGCTTCGGTACGCCGGATTGTGAATATGGTGGCGCTGGCGGTGGTGGAAGCACAAACCAAGCCGCTGTAAAGAGTTCCATTAATACAGACAAACCCAGTCGATTGTTGGCTGGGTTTTTTATTTACGCAGTTTATCGACCAGATGATGGCCTAGCCAATATGAACCGATGAGGCCAAAAACCCCGGCGGGGAACAACAGACTATCGGGGAATATAGCGACGACAATAACAGTAGAAAAAATACAGAGAATAAATGTCAGTATCATGGAAAGAATATCGAGTAAAACTGATTTCGCTGCCTTCAGCATAACGTCATCATCCTAAAATTGCTTTTCCCTTAATCGCGTACAACATAACACACCATTTTCAGCCAAACAGGGATTTTCTATACCGTGGCATAAGTTAAATCAATGGAATAATTTTGGTTTTATGCCATGATTCCGCCTCGTCTATAGGGGGGCTTTTTCCTCAGATTCGATAAAAACTAACGAGCGAATATCGGTTATGGCAACACGCGCAGTGAAAGAAAATACTGTAGAAAAAAACGGTACAGAAAAGCGTCTTCCTTCGCTATTTGGCGGATCGATGATTATTGCAGGGACGATTATCGGTGCGGGGATGTTTTCCCTGCCAGTGGTGATGTCGGGTGCCTGGTTTTTTTGGTCATTTGCCGTGTTAGTGTTTACCTGGTTTTGTATGTATCACTCAGGGTTAATGATACTGGAAGCGAACCTGAATTATCAGAGCGGTGCCAGCTTTGATACATTGACCAAAGATCTGCTGGGTAAGCGCTGGAATATCGTTAACGGCATATCCATTGCCTTTGTCCTTTATATCCTGACCTACGCCTATATCTCGGCGAGTGGTTCCATTATCCATCACACGCTTGCGGAGATGTCGATCGACTTTTCCGCCCGCGTCGGCGGCTGCCTGTTTGCGCTGTTTGTCGCATTGACTGTGTGGTGGAGTACCTCGGCGGTGAGCCGCATGACCGCGTTTTTTCTGGCGGCAAAGGTACTGACCTTTTTCATGACGTTCGGCAGCCTGCTGTGGAACGTTAAGCCAGTGATTTTACTCAATGTTGCGGAAGAAGCCCCCAGCTATCTACCGTATGTGCTGATGACGTTACCCTTTTGTCTGGCCTCTTTCGGCTTTCATGGCAACGTTCCCAGTTTGGTGAAGCATTACGGCCACAAGCCACAGATAATCAAGCGTTGCCTGTTTATTGGCAGCGTGCTGGCGCTGGTGATGTATGCCATCTGGCTGATTGGCACGATGGGAAATATTGCTCGTCCTGATTTTATCGCGATTGCGGAGCAGGGCGGCAATATTGACGTTCTGGTGCAGACGCTGGGCGGCGTGTTGAACAGTCCTTATTTGGATGTATTGCTCACCGTCTTTTCCAATTTTGCGGTTGCCTGTTCGTTTCTTGGGGTGACGCTGGGGCTGTTTGATTATTTGGCGGATTTGCTGAAATTTGACGATAGCCGAATGGGAAGAGCCAAAACGGCATTGGTGACCTTTCTGCCACCGATTATCGGTGGCTTGCTGTACCCGAACGGTTTTATTTACGCGATTGGGTTTGCTGGGTTAGCTGCCACCGTATGGGCGGTGATTACGCCGGCGTTGCTGGCGCTTGCATCACGTCGCCGCTTCGGTAGCCCGCAGTTCCGCGTGCGGGGCGGTAATGCGATGATCGCGCTGGTGCTGCTATTTGGTATCGGCACCGCGCTGATACATATTCTTTCCAGCCTCGAACTGTTACCGGTTTATCGCTAAGTGATGTGTGCTTACCCGTTAAAGCAGAAGAGGCGGGATGGTTACCGCCTCAGATAACGACTCTCAGATGGCTATGACTTCCGCACCTGCTGCAACCACTTATCCAGTTCATTGGCAAACTGCTGACGGTCGCGCTGGTTTAAGGTGCTGGGGCCACCCGTCTGTATGCCGCTGGCGCGCATGGTGTCCATAAAATCCCGCATATTCAGGCGTTCCCGAATGGTATCTGGCGTATAACGCTCGCCGCGTGGGTTTAATGCAATGCCGCCTTTTTCGATCACTTCCGATGCCAGTGGGATATCGGCAGTGATCACCAGATCGCCCGTTTCAACGCGGCGTACAATTTCATTGTCGGCGACGTCAAAACCTGCCGAAACGCGCAGCGTATGAATAAAGCGCGATGGCGGCACTTTTATGGTCTGGTTGGCAACCAGCGTGACCGGTATTTGTGTGCGATCCGCCGCGCGAAAGAGCACTTCTTTGATGACGTTAGGGCAGGCGTCGGCATCGACCCAAATCTGCATGACTTATGTTTCCTTGTTGTGTGTATGACTTTCTGCCAGCCAGTCTCTGACGGGCAAAAAATCTTGATACAGCAGGGCTTCCGGGCTACCCGGCTCAGGCTGGTGCTGATATTCCCAGCGTGCTAACGGCGGCATCGACATCAAAATGGACTCGGTGCGCCCGCCGCTTTGCAGGCCAAACAGTGTACCGCGATCCCAAATCAGGTTGAATTCCACATAGCGGCCACGACGGTAGAGCTGAAATTCACGCTCACGTTCTCCCCATGCCAGATCTTTACGCCGTTCGACGATGGGCAGATAGCCATCGAGGAATCCGTTACCAACGGCACGGATGAAGGCAAAGCTGGTAGCAAAATCGGGTTCGTTCAGATCGTCAAAGAATAGCCCACCGATACCGCGCGCTTCGTTACGATGCTTGAGGAAGAAATAATCGTCGCACCACTTTTTGTAGCGTGGATACACATCATCACCGAACGGTTGGCACAGGTCGTGAGCGGTCTGGTGCCAGTGCACGGCATCTTCTTTAAAACCATAATAGGGCGTGAGATCGAACCCGCCGCCAAACCACCAAACCGGTTCTTCTCCCGCTTTCTCGGCGACGAACAGACGCACGTTGGCATGGCTAGTGGGAATGTAAGGGCTAAGCGGATGAATCACCAGCGACACGCCCATCGCCTGAAAGCTGCGGCCAGCCAGATCGGGGCGGTGGGTGCTGGCTGAAGGCGGCAACGATTTACCGATGATATGAGAAAAGTTTACGCCCGCGCGTTCAAAGAGACGTCCGCCGGACAGCACGCGACTGCACCCGCCGCCGCCTTCGGCACGCAGCCATTCATCTTTGGCGAAATCGGCTCCGCCATCAAGTGCTGCAAGCTGCTGGCAGATATCTTCTTGTAAGCTAAGCAAAAAATGTTTTACCGCATTGACGTCAGACATAGTGGGCATCTCGTTTCCATCGCGCTGGTGGCACAATAATAAAGGCGGCAGTATACCATCAATAAAATCGATCCCCGGTCACCTGTTGTGTGATTCCTGATGGCGCCGCGCAATTTGCGATTGCGTCTGATAAAAATCACGCGATAATCACGATTTACCTTATTGCAAAATGGCGACTGTGATGGAAATCCGCATATTCAGACAGGATGACTTTGAAGCCGTGATCACCCTCTGGGAACGTTGTGATTTGCTGCGTCCGTGGAACGATCCTGAAATGGACATCGAACGTAAGCTCAACCACGATCCCGATCTGTTTCTGGTCGCAGAGGTGAACGGCGAAATTGTAGCATCGGTGATGGGCGGGTACGACGGCCACCGAGGTTCAGCGTATTATCTGGGCGTGCACCCGGATTTTCGTGGGCGCGGGATTGCCAACGCGTTGATTAGCCGGCTGGAGAAAAAACTGATTGCCCGTGGTTGTCCGAAGATCCACCTGATGGTGCGTGAAGATAACGACGCGGTGATCGGCATGTATGAAAAGCTCGACTATGAGATCGTCGATAGCGTTACGCTGGGAAAACGCCTGATTGAAGATCGCGAATATTGATCTCGGTTTGCTTTCTGTCGCCGTTTAACGGCGCTACATTCCGTGAACATTGTTAGAGCATGGGGCAGAAAGATTGTCCGATATCTGTCGGGCAATCAGGACATACTGAATAGTTAATGCCAAACGTTCGTCCTCGACCTTGGTTCTCGCACAGTGACGCAGAACCGTAGGTTGGGCTATAGAGTAGCGGTGTTCGCTGGCGCCAAACGCTGGATAGCGTCGGAATGGAGCGTTGTGCGATCGTTTACGTGAGCAACTGAACTGGATCGGGTGTTTTCCGGCAGCGTGTTGCCTTTGCCCATGCGTTGATTACCAAAGATGTTATCTACAGACCTTTCGGTTATCGGAAGGTCTGTGGTTCTGGTTGGTTTCCCCCTATACTCTCCCGCAGGATTATCCCGTCTATTTACGGCACTTTTCGTTGCTCGCAGACTCCAACTCCCATCTTGCCAGGGGGCTGGTGACGGAAGCCGTTTAATTTTGAGGAGTACACACCATGAATTTTCGCTCGCTATCTTTGGGATTACCGCTCGTGTTGGGGTTGCCGCTACTGCTGACCGGATGCAGCACGCTTTCCCATTTTTCCTGGTCCAGCCTATCGCCGTTTAACTGGTTCGGCAGTTCGTTGCAGATCACGGATGCGGGCGTCGGCGGCATTAATGCGGGTACGCCGTTATCTGAAGGCGCGTTACAGAACGCGCTGGATGGCCGTTATCAACTGCGTAGTGGAATGGGCACGTCCAATGGTCAATTGGTGGCGTTTTATCAGGCGTTGGATGGCAAAGAGGTGAAGCTGATCATCAGCGGCCAGCCGAAGGGCAGCGTGCGCAAAGTCGAAGTCATGGACCCAGCGATTGGCAGTGCTGGTGGCGTGAAGATCGGTGATGTCTTTAGCAATATCTACAGCAAAGCCTTTGAGTCCTGCCAGTTAGGGCAAGGTGATGATGCGCAGGGCGTTGAATGCGCCGCGCCCCAGAGCACGCATATCAGCTACATCTATTCCGGCGAGTGGAGTGGTCCAGAAGGTTTGATGCCGTCCGATGATATCCTGAAAAACTGGAAAGTGAGCAAAATCGTGTGGCACGCGCAGGCGCGTAACACATCCGTTTTATAAAGGGGGGTCTTGACGTTAACGGACTAATTTGTCTTCACGCAAGGTAAAAGTCAGGCGGCTTCCGGTATGATACCCGCGCCGCCTGATTTCTTTTCCGGCAGCCGTATTTGCTGTAACCACAGTAGTAAACCATAACAACAAAAGAAAAAACTGACGCTTGAGGAAGCAGAAATGACACCAATTCAAAGCGGTATTTTATTGGAACACCGCCGTTTTGCCATTTTTATGGAAGCGATGATTCAGGGCGAGTTTGATGCTATCCGGCAGGGATGCAAAAAATTCTGTCAGACATTACAAGATTTACAGCAGCAGTATCCCGATGCCGGGTTAGGCGCGGTGCTGGCGTTTGGTAACGATGTTTGGCGCGATTTGGACTGCAACCACAGCGCGGCGGAGCTGAAATCGTTTACGCCGCTGGGTAAAGGGCTTGCCCCAGCAACGCAGCGCGATCTGTTGATCCACATCCAATCGCTCCGCCACGATGTTAACTTCACGCTGGCACAGGCTGCGCTGGCTGCGTTTGGTAGCGCGATTCGCATTGAAGAAGAGACGCACGGTTTCCGCTGGGTGGACGATCGCGATTTAAGTGGCTTTATCGACGGTACGGAAAACCCACAGGGTGAAGCACGGCACGCCGTGGCAATTATCCCTGAAGACCAGCCGGATGCAGGCGGCAGCTACGTGTTTACCCAACGCTGGGAACACAATCTGAAGCAGTTGCAGCGGTTCAGCGTAGAACAACAGGAACAGATGATCGGTCGTACCAAGCAGGATAACGAAGAGCTGTCTTCCGATGCGCGACCTGTGACGTCGCACCTTAGCCGCGTGGATTTAAAGGAAGACGGCAAGGGCTTGAAAATCCTGCGTCAGAGTCTGCCTTATGGCACCGCGAGCGGGAAGAACGGGCTTTACTTCATCGCCTATTGTGCGCGACTGCACAACATTGAGCAGCAGTTGCTGAGTATGTTCGGCGATCGTGACGGCAAACGTGACGACATGCTGCGCTTTACTAGAGCGGTCAGCGGCAGCTACTTCTTTGCGCCGTCTTTGACGCAGCTTTTGTCACTGTAAGGTTTGACGCGTTTTCCTGATGCCTGTATTCGTGCAGGCATCAATACACGGCATCGGCTATCTTGCTGCGTTTTCTTTTTCTTTCTCCTCTTTTTTGCCGTTACCTTTCGCCGTCGTGTTATGCCCTTTAGCGCTTAAAAACTCCGAAATATTATATATAAAGGTTATATGTTAACCGCCACTTCCCCCTACACTGATTTTCGCGAATATGCGCATTTCAATATCGGTTATTCACACGATAGCTCCCATAACAAAGCCTACCGAATAGGCGCTAACTCTGGCAGGACATAAGATGAATCAAGTACAGGTGAAAGGCTGGCTGGTGAAGGGTTCTCTGGCGCTGTCATTGCTGCTGGGCGGGCAGAGCGTGGTCTCTGCTACCGAGCTGCTGAACAGCTCTTATGATGTGTCTCGTGAGCTATTTGTGGCGCTCAATCCCGGCTTTGAAAAGCAGTGGTTGTCGCAACATCCTAACGATCCGCTGACGATCAAACAATCGCATGCGGGTTCGTCTAAACAGGCATTGGCTATCCTGCAAGGGCTGAAGGCTGATGTCGTGACCTACAATCAGGTGACGGATGTCCAGATCCTACACGATCGCGGGCAACTGATTCCTGCTGACTGGCAGGCGCGTCTACCCAATAATAGCTCTCCGTTCTATTCCACCATGGCCTTTCTGGTTCGCAAGGGCAACCCAAAAGGGATTCACGACTGGAACGATCTGGTTCGTGATGACGTGAAACTGATCTTCCCGAATCCGAAAACCTCTGGCAATGCCCGTTATACCTACCTTGCGGCCTGGGGCGCGACCAGTAAAGCTAATGGTGGCGATGAGGCTAAAACTCGCGCGTGGGTAACGCGTTTTCTGGCGAACGTTGAGGTATTTGATACTGGCGGGCGCGGCGCAACTACCACATTTGTGGAACGTAAGCTGGGCGATGTGTTGATCAGCTTTGAATCTGAGGTGAATAACATTCGTAACCAGTACGGTGCCGAGAACTACGAGGTGATCGTGCCGAAGGTCAACGTACTGGCAGAATTCCCGGTGGCGTGGGTTGATAAGAATGTGGAGAAGAATGGCACCGAACAGGCGGCAAAAGCCTATCTGAATTATCTCTATAGCCCAGACGCGCAGAAGGTGATCACCGATTTTTACTACCGTGTAAATAACCCTGAGCTGGCGCAAACGCTGAAATCTCGCTTCCCTGAAACCACGTTGTTCCGCGTGGAAGATCAGTTTGGCTCGTGGCCACAGGTGATGAAGACCCACTTCGACACCGGTGGTGAATTGGATAAACTGCTGGCGGCTGGTCGTCAGTAATGCCCTTTGGTTCGGGTAAGCGGGTGCTGCCGGGATTCGCGTTGAGTCTGGGTAGCAGCCTGCTGTTCGTCTGTCTGATTCTGCTGCTGCCCTTAAGTGCGCTGGTGATGCAACTCTCGGAAATGAGTGTGGCGCAGTACTGGGCGGTGGTTTCCAATCCGCAGGTGGTGGCCGCTTACAAGGTCACGCTCTTGGCGGCAGGGTTGGCGACGGTCTTTAATGCCGGATTCGGCCTGTTAATGGCGTGGATTCTGACGCGCTATCACTTTCCCGGTCGAGCCCTGCTGGATGGGTTGATGGATTTACCCTTTGCGCTCCCCACCGCCGTGGCGGGGCTGACGCTGGCTGCGCTGTTTTCAACGACCGGCTGGTACGGCGCCTGGCTGGCAGAATATGGCATTAAGGTGTCTTACACCTGGCTGGGGATTACGGTTGCGATGGCGTTCACCAGCATTCCTTTTGTGGTGCGTACCGTTCAACCCGTGTTGGAAGAGCTGGGGCCGGAATATGAAGAGGCAGCGCAGACGTTAGGAGCGAATCGCTGGCAGTGTTTTCGCTATGTCATTTTACCGGAGTTAACCCCGGCGCTCTTAACGGGAACGGCGCTGTCGTTTGCCCGTAGTCTGGGCGAATTTGGCGCGGTTATCTTTATTGCAGGGAATATCGCCTGGCAGACAGAAGTTGTTTCGCTGATGATTTTTGTCCGCTTGCAGGAGTTTGATTTTCCTGCTGCCAGCGCAATTGCTTCCGTCGTGTTAGCCGCGTCTCTCTTGATACTGTTTGCTGTCAACGTGCTGCAAAGCCGTTTTGGTCAACGAACCCGGAGCGTGTAATGGCAGAGATTCCTACCGTGACGCCGCGGCGTCAATCTCATCTTGTTCGGCAGGAACGTAACGGGGCGAGAGCCGCGCTGATTGCGTTGGGCGTGATATTATCGCTCATCATGCTGGTCATCCCCTTAGTGTCAATTTTTGCCGCTGCGCTGTCGCACGGGTTGGGGGGCGTCTGGCGTAACCTGAGCGATCCTGACATGCTGCATGCCATTGGCCTCACGCTGCTGGTGGTCGCGATTGTCGTGCCGGTGAATCTGGTGTTTGGCACGCTGCTGGCGTGGCTGCTCACGCGCTTTCAGTTTCCGGGGCGACAACTGTTGCTTACGTTGATCGACATTCCTTTTGCTGTTTCTCCGGTGGTGGCAGGTTTGCTCTATCTGCTCTTTTACAGCACCAACGGCCCGGTTGGCGGCTGGCTGGATGAACAAGGGTTACAGCTGATGTTTGCCTGGCCGGGGATTGTGCTGGTGACGATATTCGTGACCTGCCCGTTTATGGTCAGGGAGCTGGTTCCGGTGATGATGAGTCAGGGGAGCCAGGAAGAAGAAGCGGCGGTGTTGCTCGGTGCGTCAGGCTGGCAGGTGTTCTATCGGGTGACGCTACCGAATATTCGCTGGGCGCTGCTGTATGGCGTGGTGCTAACCAATGCCAGAGCGATTGGTGAGTTTGGCGCGGTGTCTGTGGTGTCGGGCTCGATTCGCGGTGAAACCTACACGCTGCCGCTACAGGTCGAATTGTTGCATCAGGATTATAACAGCGTGGGGGCGTTTACCGCTGCGGCGTTGTTAACCGTGATGGCGATACTGACGCTGTTCATCAAAAGCGCTTTGCAGTGGCGGGTAAAACGGCAAATGGCGCAAGGGCGGGAACAGAATCCGCCTGAAAAAGCAGTAAATTGAGATTGCTGGCAAAGTCAGATTTTAGGGGAAACACAGGGATGAGGTTCCCGTGGGGATACCTCGCCCTGTGGTAGCCCTGTGTATCTCGAATTAACCATCATGGGTTTGTCAGCAACGTTAATTTTATCGTTCACTCTGTAAGTGGGTGAGACTTTTTAGGACTCAACTTGTGACAACGCTTGAGCATTGTATTGGTAATACCCCTCTGGTGAAATTGCAGCGCCTGACGCAGGGGTTGAACAGTGAAATCTGGTTGAAGCTGGAAGGAAATAACCCAGCCGGATCGGTAAAAGATCGGGCTGCACTCTCGATGATCCAGCAGGCAGAGAATCGTGGAGATATCGCGCCCGGAGATCGGTTGATCGAGGCGACCAGCGGGAATACCGGTATTGCACTGGCGATGATCGCGGCGGTAAAAGGCTATCGGTTACGTCTGCTGATGCCAGACAATATGAGTTATGAACGCCAGACCGCGATGCGCGCGTATGGTGCAGAGCTGGTATTGGTGAATCGTAAGCTGGGGATGGAAGGGGCGCGGGATCGGGCGAAGCAGATGGTGTTGGCGGGAGAGGGTAAAACGCTCGATCAGTTCAATAACCCAGACAACTCGCTGGCACATTTTCTCACGACGGGCCCAGAAATCTGGCAACAGACGGCGGGTAAGCTGACCCATTTCATTTCCAGCATGGGGACAACCGGCACGATCTCTGGCGTCAGCCGCTATTTGAAGCAGCAGAATCCCGCCATCTGCACGGTAGGGTTACAGCCGGCTGAAGGCAGCCACATTCCCGGCATTCGCCGCTGGACGCCGGACTATATGCCGGGCATCTTCCGCGCCGATCTGGTCGATCGTATTCTGGATATGACGCAGATCGATGCCGAAAATACGCTGCGGCAGTTGGCGCGTCAGGAAGGCATTTTCTGCGGCGTCAGTTCCGGCGGGGCGGTGGCTGGCGCACTGCAGATTGCGGCAGAAAACCCCGGCAGTGTGATTGTGGCGATTGCCTGCGATCGCGGCGACCGCTATCTGTCCACCGGGGTATTTGACTGACAGTTATTCCCGCTCCAGCGCGTGAATCGGTTCCATCCGTGCTGCGCGCCGGGCGGGGAAGAAGCCGAAGATAATGCCTATCAGGCTGGAGCACAGGAACGCGGCAATAATCGAGGCGCTGGAATAGACCATCGCGAAATTGCTGCTGAACTGTGCGAACAGTACGCCGATCCCCAATGACAGCCCGACACCCACGATGCCGCCTAACAGGCAAACCAGCACGGCTTCGATCAGAAACTGCTGCATGATGTCGCTGGTGCGTGCGCCAACTGCCATACGAACGCCGATCTCTCGGGTTCGTTCTGTGACGGATACCAACATGATGTTCATCACGCCGATACCGCCAACCAGCAGCGAAATCAGGGCGATCATCGACACCAGCAGTGCGAGCGTGGTGGTGGTTTTCTCGATCATCTGGCGGATGTTGTCGGTGTTCATGATAAAGAAGTCTTTCGTACCGTGCCGCTGCGTCAGCAGCGTGGTGATGTTCTTCTCGGCGATGTTCATATCAATATTGTCTTTTACCCGCACCGTAATGCTTCTCAGGTAGGACAGCCCGACCATGCGCTTCATCACCGTGGTGTACGGCACCCAGACGTTCAGGTTTTCATCGCTGCCGAAGCCACCCTGATTCTTGCTGACGACGCCGATAATCCGCACGGGCAGCGAGCCCAGCAGAATCACTTGCCCAATCGGATCTTCGCCGTGGGGAAAGAGCTTGTTAAGCGTATTTTTGTCAATCACCGCATCCTGGGTCAGCTGATCGACGCTGCTACGCGGGAAAAGCACGCCACGTTGCAGGGTGTAGCCACGCACGGTGAAGAACTGCTCGCCTACGCCGGACACGCTGGCGGAAACGGCAATGTTGCCGTAGCGCATGGTGACGCTGGTGGAGATGGAGGGCGTGACGCTATGCACGTAGGGCTGTTGCGTCAGTGGCTGAATATCGCTGGCGCGCAACGTCTGGATAGCGCTGGCATCCATGTCACCGAAGTCTTTACCGGGGAAAATTTCCAGCGTGCTGGTGCCCATCGAATTGATATCGGCCAGCACCTGCTCCTGTGAACCTTTTCCCAACGCGACCACCGAAACGACTGATGCGATACCGATGATAATGCCGAGCATGGTCAGAAAGGTGCGCATCCGCTGGGCGTTCATCGCCAGCAGCGCCATTTTAAAGGCGTCAATAAAGCGATCTTTAAACTGATTTAGGGCAGAGGCGGTAGGAGACGCGATTTCAGGTAGTGGCGCTGTGGCGTCCTCGGGGCGCGTTTGTCGATCGGCTATCACTTCGCCATCGCGTAGTTCGATAATGCGCTGCGCGTGTTCGGCGATCGTCATATCGTGCGTGACGATCACGACCGTGTTGCCCTGTTTGTGCAGGTCGCGGAGTATGCTCAGGACTTCGTTGCCGCTATGGGTGTCCAGCGCGCCAGTTGGCTCATCCGCTAGAATAATGCCGCCGCTGTTCATCAGTGCCCGTGCGATACTCACACGCTGCTGCTGGCCGCCGGAAAGCTGGCTGGGTCGATAGTGGAGGCGATTTTCCAACCCGAGCTTGGTCAGCAGGTCTGCCGCCCGCTGACGGCGCGTCAGTCTGCTCTTCCCTGCATAAATCGCGGGGACTTCGACATTTCCGAGTGCCGTCAGGTCACCGAGTAGGTGATAGCGCTGGAAAATAAAGCCGAAGTGTTCGCGGCGCAGCTCGGCTAACTGGTCGTTATCCAGTTCGCCAACGGCGCGTCCTGCCACCTGATAATCACCGGCGGACGGTTTATCCAGGCAGCCGAGAATATTCATCAGCGTGGATTTTCCCGATCCTGACGCACCGACAATCGCCACCATTTCTCCCTGATTGATGGTCAGATTAATGTCTTTAAGAACGGTAACGTCCTGTTCGCCGTTGGAAAAGCGCCGGGTGATGCCAGTCAGTTTAAGCAACGATGTGGACATACGTTACATCCCCGTCGGTGGGCCGGGATGCGTGGGGCTTACATCGCCGGGTGAGGGGCTGACAACGACCTGCTCCCCGACGCTGAGCCCTGAACGGATCTGCGTGCGCACGTTATCATTGAGGCCAAGCGTCACTAGACGCGATTCAACCTTCTTGTTCGCATTAACAACCTGTACGTACCACATGCCGTTGCGCAAGGTTAACGCCGTCGCCGGGACGACGATGGCATTTTTCACCGAAGACAGCAAAATATTGACCTGTGCCGTCATGGAAATACGCAATACGCCATCAGTATTTTGCACATCGAACTGACCGTTATAATAAATTGCGGTGCTGGATGAGGAACTGGAACTGCTTGTACTAGATGACGTCATGGTCGAGTCTGTGTTGATGGAGTCTGGCGCGGGCTCAATCGAGCTCAGCGTAGCTTCATACCGTTTATTTGGTTCACCCAGAATACTGAACCAGACTGGCATGCCGGTTTTCACCTTAACGACGTCGGCTTCTGAGATTTTTACCTTGATGGTCATGGTGTCTAAATTGGCGACTTTGGCAATGGTCGGTGTCGTCTGGATCGCATTCACCGTTTGGCCTGCTTCTACGGGAATCGCCACCACTGTGCCATCCATCGGCGAGCGAATTTGGGTATATCCCAGATTCACTTTGGCAGTATTAACGGTGATCTGCGCCTGAACGATTTGGGCATCTAGCGCGTCGATATTGGCTCTGGTGGCATCGAGCGTTGCCTTCGCACTATCGTAATCGGCCTGTACGCCCACACTCCGCTTCATCAGCATCTGCTGACGTTGCCAGCTTAATTCGTTATTGCGTAATTCTGCCACTTTAGCAGCCCGCTGCGCCTGAACGTTTTTCAGTGCTGCTTCACCATTCTTTAATGTGTCCTGCTGGGTGAGGTCATCAATCTCGGCGATCAATTGCCCTTTTTTCACCTTATCGCCCAGTTCGACGTGCAGCGCTTTGATTTGCCCCGAGGCTTGAGCACCGACGCTGACCTGCTTCTGCGCCTCAATTTTTCCATCGGCGAGCACCGTTTGTTCGAGATCCGCGATCTCGGCGGCAGTGGTGATCGCGTTTGGTACGGGCGATGGCCTGCTGAAAAACAGATGAATAAGCACGGCAGCGGCGATAAGACCAAGCGCGATCGTCGTACGGCGTCGTGTAAAAAATCGTGATTGCATCAGGGGAAGTCATCCTTAATAAATGCATCTGAACGGGAGTCAATAACGCAGGTGAGTAATTTACCCCGAGTCCGTAAAGGTAGCGGTAATCTTTGCTGAAAGAAATGGTAAGGATTAAGTAAATCTGGCTGCGAATATTAACGTCAGGCCTGAGAATACCGTATCTATCCCCATCATACTTCAAGTTGCATGTACGTTTCCTGCTCGCGCAGCAGGTTTCCGTGTCGCTCATTGGCAATGAGCAGGAATGGATGATTCAGATTGCCGATCAGTGACCTGGCTATAGCGCGAAAGGTTGTGCTGGCGCACGGGGGGCATATTGAGGCGGATAATGGCGAGCCGTGCGGATTAGTGACTCGCCTGTGTGTGCCGCGTTGTAAAGCCTGAAACGAAAACGGCACCATCCGGGTGCCGTTTCGTGCAAACGTAGTAAACCCTCCGTAGAGGAAAAGCTTACTTTTTGATACGGATAACCGGTGTTTCACCGACAACAACCGTACCACTCAGTTTGGTCAATTCCTTGATTTCGTCCATGTTGGAAATAACCACTGGTGTCAGAGTAGACTTCGCTTTTTCTTCCAGCAGAGCCAGGTCAAACTCGATAACGAGATCGCCTTTCTTCACGCGCTGGCCTTCTTCGGCGATACGCTTGAAGCCTTCGCCTTTCAATTCAACGGTATCAATACCAAAGTGTACAAACAGCTCAATGCCGCTGTCAGACTCGATGGAAAACGCATGGTTGGTTTCAAAAATTTTGCCGATGGTGCCGTCTACCGGTGCGACAATCTTATTGCCAGTTGGCTTGATGGCAATACCGTCACCGACGATTTTCTCTGCAAATACGACATCAGGAACATCTTCAATATTGACGATTTCACCTGACAGCGGGGCAATGATTTCGATGCTGCCAGTGTCTTTTTTATCGTCAGAAACCAGAGATTTCAATTTATCGAACAAACCCATGATTCTCTCCTAAGCATTAATATTGGGCCAGCGTATACCCTAATCTTTCAAGTTGTTGTGGCATTGTCGTTTTTTCGCTACCCCGACTGCGACCGTATCGCCTGTCGGGGGTGCTGATTGCCACCTTGAAACCTATTAGGTAAAGCAGAATCAGCAGAGCGTTTTTTCTTTAATAAAGCGGCTCACCAGATTGCTTAACTCTTGTGCTGTCGGTTGGGCTAATGCTTGCTCCGCCAGCGCCTTCGCATCTTCGTAATTCGCATTACGGATGATTTTCTTGATGCTCGGGATAGAGATCGCACTCATGCTGAATTCGTCCAGACCCATTCCCAATAACAGTAGTGTAGCACGTTCGTCACCGGCGAGCTCACCACACATCCCTGTCCACTTGCCTTCGGCATGAGACGCGTCAATAACCTGTTTGATCAGGGTCAGGACGGCAGGGGACATCGGATTATAGAGATGAGAAATCAGCTCATTACCGCGATCAACAGCTAGAGTATACTGGGTTAAGTCATTTGTCCCAATACTAAAGAAGTCGACTTCTTTGGCTAAATGTGGCGCGATGGCAGCGGCGGCAGGGGTTTCAACCATCACACCGACTTCAATGCTTTCGTCGAAGGCTTTACCTTCTTCTCTCAACTGCGCTTTCAGCATCTCCAGTTCGGCTTTCAGCTCACGAACTTCTTCCACGGAGATGATCATCGGGAACATGATACGCAGCTTGCCAAATTTTGATGCGCGCAGAATGGCACGCAGTTGGGCATGCAGAATTTCTTTACGATCCAGACAGATACGGATAGCACGCCAGCCAAGGAACGGGTTCTCTTCCTTCGGCAGGTTCATGTAAGGCAGATCTTTGTCGCCACCGATATCCATGGTACGGACGATAACAGCCTGAGCACCCACGGCTTCCGCAACGGCTTTATACGCCTGGAACTGTTCTTCTTCGGTCGGTAGTGAATCACGATCCATGAACAGAAATTCAGTACGATACAGGCCGACACCTTCTGCGCCGTTACGTTCTGCACCCGCGACATCACGCACGGTGCCGATGTTGGCACAGACTTCAACCTGATGACCGTCCAGCGTGATGGCTGGCAGGTCTTTCAGCTTGGCCAGCTCATACTTTTCAGCGTGGTATTGCTGCTGAACGGCTTTTAATTCTTCAATTTTATCCGCAGTCGGATTCTGATAGATCTGGTTGTTTACCGCATCGATAATCAGATAGTCGCCGTTTTTGACCTGCTGGGTCACGTTGGTCGTACCGACGATCGCAGGCAGTTCCAAAGAACGCGCCATAATGGACGTGTGAGACGTACGGCCACCGAGATCGGTAATGAAGCCCAACACTTTATCCAGATTCAACTGTGCGGTTTCTGACGGTGTCAGATCCGTTGCAACCAGAATAACTTCATCCTGAATATCGCCCAGATCGACGATAGGCATATTGAGAATGTTGCGTAGCAAACGCTTCCCGATATCACGCATGTCCGCAGCGCGTTCTTTCAGATATTCATCATCAAGCTCTTCCAGCGCTTTGGCCTGGTTTTCGATAACGGAAAACGCAGCGGCATCGGCGGAAGCATGTTCCTCTTTAATCAGGGCTATGATTTCCTGCTCGAACTCTTCATCTTCCAGCAACATGATGTGGCCTTCGAAGATGGCTTCTTTCTCTGCGCCTAGCGTCTCGCCTGCTTTCTTCTTGATCGCTTCCAACTGTGCGGATGCTTTGGAACGACCAGTCAGAAAACGTTCAGTTTCCTGTTCCACCTGATCCGCAGAGATTTTTTTCCGGTTGATGAGAATTTCATCTTCTTTCAGTAGCAGTGCCTTACCAAAAGCAATACCCGGTGATACTAATATGCCTGAAATCATAACCCTACCTTACTCGATTCTGGTGTTCACTAAAAAGCTCGTCGATTACTCGAGCTCAGCCATCAGTTTGACCAGGTGTTCAACCGCTTTTTGTTCGTCTTCGCCTTCCGCAGCGATAGTAACCACAGTTCCTTGGGTTAAGCCGAGCGTTTGTAATTTAAATAAGCTCTTGGCGCTGGCGCTCTTGCCGTTGGACGTCACGGTGATGTCTGAAGCGAAGCCTTTGGCTTCTTTGACGAACTGGGCAGCGGGACGAGTGTGCAGGCCATTCGGTGCGGTGATAGTCACTTCTTGCTGGAACATGCTTTTTTCCCCAACTTATGGATTAGATTAATGTTGTGGAACTAAAGTTTAGTTGATTCACTGAACTTTAGCCTGTTTGGTTAGCGCCTGATTTATGTTACAGGGGCGAGCCACGATGCGACAAGAAAACCGTCAAACGTATTTCCTGAATAAAATACCATCAAACACCGCAGGTTCTGTCACCCATTATCTTAACCTCAGTCGCAAAACGGCGATGTGGGCTATCGTGCGCAGGATAAAACAATGTGATGAGGTGTGGTATTTGCCGGATATTAATTTCACGCATCAAAATAATTGTTCGGTTAAATACTAAACCTGATGCAGAAAAGCAATCCGTATGTGGTGGAAAGTTTGAAGTGTGCCACAAAAAAGCACCTAAATAGGTGCTTTTTTTTACATATTGGTCGCTTATTGTCCGAGGTCGACCAAGGGGCTATTGTTGCAGTTCTTGCTCGGTGAACAGGTCAGCAAAGAGTGCGGTACTGAGGTAGCGTTCGCCAGAAGAAGGCAGAATAACGACGATAGTTTTGCCTTCAAACTCTTTCTCTTTGAGCAAATTCAGTGCGGCAGCAACGGCTGCGCCAGAAGAAATACCAGCCAGAATGCCTTCTTCTTCCATCAAACGGCGTGCGGTGCTGATGGCTTCTTCATTCGTGACTTTCTCTACGCGATCAATCAGTTTCAGATCCAGGTTGCCGGGAATGAAGCCTGCACCGATGCCCTGAATCTTGTGCGGACCTGGTTTCAGCTCTTCGCCTGCCAGCGCCTGAGTGATTACTGGTGAGTCGGTAGGTTCAACCGCTACGCTGATGATGGCCTTGCCTTTGGTGTTCTTGATGTAGCGGCTGACACCCGTCAGCGTACCGCCAGTACCGACGCCAGAGATAAAGACATCAACCTGACCATCGGTATCTTCCCAAATTTCAGGGCCGGTGGTTTTCTCGTGAATTTCTGGGTTAGCGGGGTTGCTGAACTGCTGTAGTAGCAGATAACGCTGCGGATCGCTGGCGACAATCTCTTCTGCTTTGGCGATGGCGCCTTTCATGCCTTTTGCGCCTTCGGTCAACACCAGATTAGCACCCAGCGCTTTCAGTAGTTTACGGCGCTCAATGCTCATGGTTTCCGGCATGGTGAGCGTGAGTTTGTAACCGCGAGCGGCTGCGACGTAAGCTAGGGCAATCCCTGTGTTTCCGCTGGTAGGTTCAACCAGTTCAATACCCGGTTTGAGAACGCCACGCTTTTCAGCATCCCAAATCAGGTTGGAGCCGATACGGCACTTTACGCTAAAGCTAGGGTTGCGGGATTCCACTTTAGCCAGAATGCGTCCGTTGCCGATACGGTTCAGGCGAACCAGCGGCGTATGGCCGATTGTGAAAGAATTGTCTTCGTAGATCTTGCTCATAGCCTGTCCTTATAACTGTATGAAATTTTTGCGAACGTAGAGAGAATACCCGTTCACACTTTTCAGTGAAGTAAAGAATTGCTATATCGTTATGTTCTTAAGAAATATCTTTTCATTACAATAGAAAGCACTGGCCGTTTTGAGCCAGTGCGCCCAGTCTTTTTATGACGCATTTCTTGGCAGCGTTGCGGACAGATCGCGATACCGATCCACCCACAGCTGCGTTGCGCCGCATACCGCGACGGGCATGATGACCAGATTCAAAAAAGGCACCAGTGTAAACAGGCTGACCAAGGCGCCAAACTGCATATTGGCGACGTTGTGGCGGCGCAATGCCTGCCGCATCGTGGAAAACCCCACTTTGTGGTTATCAAAAGGGTAATCGCAGTACTGAATTGCCAGCATCCACGCGCTGAACAGGAACCACAGAAGCGGAGCGACCGTTTGTCCAATACCGGGGATGAAATAGAGAAGCAATAGCACAATCGCGCGTGGTAGATAATATGCCAGCTTTTGAACCTCACGCTTCATGACGCGCGGGACGTCTTTAGCGATGCCGAGTATGCCGCTGTCCGGCAGCGTTTGGCCGGTGAGTTTTGCTTCCAACTGCTCGGCCAACAAACCGTTAAACGGGGCGGCAATAAAATTGGCGACCGTGCTGAATAGGTAGCTGAACACCAGCAATATGGAGAGTACAGCGAGTGGCCAAATGAGGTAGCTGAGCCATTGCAGCCAGCTCGGTATGTAGCTCATGAACTGGGGAATCCAGTCATTAAGCCGAGTGAAAAGCCACCAAAAAGCGCTGCCCATAAGCACGATGTTCATGAGCAAAGGAAGAATAACGAAACGTCGAATACCAGACAGTGAGATCAGGCGCCATCCGGCAAAAAAATAGTATATACCACTGCGAGCGTGGTCTGCTGTATTGCCATAAGGCGGTTTTTCGGAAGACATCGTCACAATATACTCAGTCATTTGTTTGTTGAGGCATCATATCGGGATGATCTTATGCTGGCTAGCCTGTATTTGGATGAAAAAACAGCAAAAAAGTGCGTTGTATCTATCTTTATTGTCATAAAGTACCGTGCAGGCTTGCACTTGTGTACTCAGGCAAATAGAGTTAGTAGTATAAGTATTTGCCGTGGTGGCAATGTATTGTTAGAACAATTGGGATAGCAATGATGCAGGACTTGCGTCTGATATTAATCGTTGTTGGCGCGATCGCTATAATAGCGCTGTTACTTCACGGCTTGTGGACTAGCCGTAAAGAGCGTTCGTCCCTTTTTCGTGACCGCCCGGTTAAACGAGTAAAAAAAGCGCGCGATGAAGCGCCGCTTGACGACTTGGATGAAGGCGTTGGCGAAGTCCGCGTGAAGGGCGCTCGGCCTCAGCAAAATGAGCCTTCATTTGGCAGCGCGTCGTTTGATCACGATGCGCCTGATAACGCGTCATCTCATCACTACAGTGCACGCGAAGATGCTCATTCAGAGGCGAAATCGCCGTTTGAAAATCTGTCTCCCGTTTCGTCTTATGACCCTTTACTGGGCGAAACGCTGCCAGTGGATTCTCCACGTGCACAGGGGCGTGATGAGACGGACCCGCAGAGTGTTTCTCCCAGAGAGTCCTCTGTTTCTGAGCCCAACGTTGGCGCTCCACGTGAACCCTTTGCGTATGATGCAACACCACAGCAGCCTGCAACGCATTCACTGCATGAGAAAGTGCAGCCCGCGCAGCCTCCGCAACCCGCAGAGCCGGTTGAACCTGCCGCGGCAAAAGAAGCCGTTCTGGTACTGCATGTAGTGGCGCATCAGGGCGGTGTGATTGGCGGTGAACTGCTGTTACAAACCCTGCTTCAGGCCGGTTTCCAGTTTGGTGAAATGAACATTTTCCATCGCCACGTGAATCCCGCTGGCGCAGGGCCTGTGTTATTCAGTCTGGCAAATATGGTTAAACCTGGCTCGTTTAATGTGGATGCGATGTCCGAATTTTCGACGCCCGGCGTGTCCATTTTCATGATGGTGCCGTCTTATGGCGATGCCAGTCAAAACTTTAAGCTGATGCTACAGTCTGCGCAGCGTATCGCTGACGATGTGGGCGGCGTGGTGCAGGATGATGAACGTCGTATGATGACGCCGCAGAAAGTTGAATCCTATAAAGCCCGTATTCGCGATGTGCTGAAAGCTAACGCCTGATAGCATAAAGTCTGTGAATGCAGTGGGTGAGAGAAGCCTCCGTTTGTGGAGGCTTTTTTTATTCGTCAAACCGGTCGTGGTATGAACAGGCAAGAAAAGGTGAAACGTAGTGAGTGAAGCAAAAGGATTAAAACAAGAGCTTGGGCTGATTCAAGGCGTGGGGTTGCTGTCTACTTCTCTGCTGGGGACCGGGGTGTTTGCGGTTCCTGCACTGGTGGCACAAGTGGCGCAGCAAGACAGCCTGTGGGCATGGCCGATTTTGATCCTGTTTGTCTTTCCTATTGCCATTGGCTTTGCTGCGCTGGGACAACATTTTCCTAATGCGGGCGGTGCTGCACACTTTGTTAATTTGGCCTTCGGGCCGCGCATGGCGCGCGTGACTGGCTGGCTATTCTTGTCTGTCATTCCGCTGGGTCTGCCTGCGGCCTTGCAGATTGCCGCCGGATTCTGGCAAGCAGCATTTGGCTGGAGCGATCTAGGGCTGCTCTGCGTACAGTTGCTGACGTTGGGCGGAATCTGGCTGCTTGGCCTGCGTAGTGCAGGATCCAGCGCTAATATTCAGATCGTTATCGCGATGTTGGTCGTCGGGTTGGTGATTGCGATCTGGTGGCAGGGTGAGATCACACCCGCGCATATTCCCTGGTCGTCGGTAAGTGAACTGTCATGGCCTAACACCTTCGGCGCATTGGCTGTCATGTTTTGGTGCTTTGTTGGCCTTGAGGCTTTTGCTCATATGGCGACGGAATTTCGGGTGCCAGAGCGTGATTTCCCGCGGGCTTTACTCATCGGCATGCTGGTCGCGGGTGCCGTTTATTGGGGATGCACGGTAGCCGTGCTGCACTTTAAGGCTTACGGTGAAGGGATTGCTGCAACGGCGTCACTGCCGGGCATCGTCGTGCAGTTGTTT
The DNA here is from genome assembly GCF_037076465.1 of Pectobacterium araliae. Taxonomy (NCBI): domain Bacteria; kingdom Pseudomonadati; phylum Pseudomonadota; class Gammaproteobacteria; order Enterobacterales; family Pectobacteriaceae; genus Pectobacterium; species Pectobacterium araliae. The sequence goes on from NZ_AP028908.1 coordinate 890,070, forward strand.
GGTCAGCATGCCCTGTGGATTGCCTGCTTTGTCGGTTATCTGGCCTGTTTTGCCAGCGTGAATATCTACACGCAGGGCTTTGCCCGTTTAGTTTGGTCACAGGCACCGAAAGGGAGTGCACTGGCGAAGCTGTCCGCTGGGCAGGCACCGGTGAATGCGTTGTCGATTGTTGTTGCTTGCTGCCTGGTATGCTGCCTGCTGATTTATTGGCTCAGGTTACCGCTGGATATACTGATTGTGTACGCCAACGGCATCTTTGTGCTGATTTATCTGCTGTGTATGCTGGCAGGGTGGCGTTTGCTGAAAGGGCGAGCCAAAGTGATGGCGGCAATCGGCAGCCTGCTTTGCTGTGCGCTGTTACTGATGATCGGCTGGAAATCACTGTACGCACTCATCATGCTGGCCGTGCTATGGCTGTTCTTGCCGCGTAGGCACGTTGAGTTAGTTTCCCACTGAGTGTTATGTTGAACTCTGCGGCGTGACCGCGCTTCTGAGAACGATTTTTGTGATGTAGGGAATTGAGCAGCACCCAGAACAGGGCGCTGCGTTGGGGATGACGATCAATCGTTTCCCGGCACTGCGGCGGGTTTTTCTTCCGTAGACAATTTCGCTTCCAGCTCGGTCATACGTTGTTCCAGGCGGGCAATCTTCTCGCGCGTGCGGAGCAGAACCTGCGTCTGAATATCGAACTCTTCACGGTTCACCAAATCCAGTCGGGTCAGTTGTGCTTGCAAGACCTGACGAATCTTCTTCTCCACATCATCACCCAATTCCCGGATACTTTTTGGCATGGATTCATGCACTTGACGGGCGATTTGCTCAATCTTCTTTGGGTCAATCATATCGCTTTCCTGATTAGGTTATGTAAGTTATTACTATAGCAAGTGTAATGCCTATAAACGAAGTCTGACATCGGCTTTGCACATATTCAGCATAATTTTACTGTAATCCAGCATACGTTTTGCCCTATTTCCTGTGGCGGATCAATTGCCCTATCGAGGTATTAGCGTTATAGTAAACCCGCTTATTCTCAGGGCGGGGTGTAATTCCCCACCGGCGGTAAACCAGTATCTATACTGGAAGCCCGCGAGCGCTCACGCTGTATTTTTGACATTGATTGTCGATTTCGCAATGTGGGGTCAGCAGATCCGGTGTAATTCCGGAGCCGACGGTTAGAGTCCGGATGGGAGAGAGTAACGGTATCTGTCGGGTTATGAATGCCCGCTCGCGTTATTTTTGTTAGCCATTACTATGCAACCAGTGGTAGTGGTTACTCCTCAAGCTCGCCCTGATTCTGGTAATTCATAATAACATTGAGGTTTTTTACCATGAATCAGACATTACTTTCTGAATTTGGCAATCCTACCGAACGTGTAGAACGCGCACTTGATGCATTGCGTCATGGCCGCGGTGTGCTGGTACTGGACGATGAAGATCGTGAAAATGAAGGTGACATGATCTTCTCGGCTGAGAACATGACCGTTGAACAAATGGCGCTGACCATTCGTCACGGCAGTGGCATTGTGTGCCTGTGCCTGACGGAAGAGCGTCGCCAGCAGTTGGAATTGCCGATGATGGTGGAGAAGAATTCCAGCCATTACCAAACGGCGTTCACGGTGACAATTGAAGCCGCCGAAGGCGTCACGACAGGGGTTTCCGCTGCCGATCGCCTGACCACCATTCGTGCCGCGATTGAGGATAACGCCAAACCGAGCGATCTGAACCGCCCTGGTCACGTATTTCCGCTGCGCGCCCAGCCGGGTGGTGTGTTAACGCGTGGTGGTCACACTGAAGCGACGGTGGATCTGATGACGCTGGCAGGTCTGAAGCCGTTTGGTGTTCTGTGTGAACTGACGAACGATGATGGTTCAATGGCGCACGCGCCGGAAGTGATCGCGTTTGCCAAACAGCACGATATGCCGGTGCTGACGATCGAAGATCTGGCCGCTTACCGCATTGCGGCAGAGCGCAAAGCCAGCTGATTTTTGCAGATATCATGCATATAAAAAGGGCCAGTTAATCGGCCCTTTCGTTTTATGGTAGATGCAGTAACCACTCACTCGTGCTTACGGCTTTCTTGCCAGCAGCGTGGCGAAGCGCAGTTTGATGCGGTTACCCTGCGCATCAGTCTTGTGTAATTCACCCATATCCTCGTTATATTTGAGGATCCCCCAATCGGCGTAGTAGTCCTTCAGTTCGTCTTCTTTAAAGGTAAATGAGAACGGCATCGGGCACGGACAATCTTCCGTCGACATCGCGGCGATAATTAGGTTATAACCACCGTTAACGGTGCTGCTCTGCATATTGCTGATGATGTGCGGAATACGATCGCGTTCCAGAAACATCAGCACGACGGTCGACAAGATAAAGTCGTACCGCTCTTTAATTTCTGCCAGATTGATGTTGTAAACGCCCGCGCGGATGTTTTCCAGCGCTTCGCTTTTGATGATGTTATTCAGCGAATCGATGCTTTGCTCATGCTTATCACAGGCGGTCACGTCAAAACCACGCAGATTAAGATACAGCGCGTTACGCCCGCCGCCGCAGCCTAAATCCAGCGCTTTGCCCGGTTTAATGTACTGTACCGCGTTGATCACTTCAGAATGGGTGCGCGTCAGACCGTATTTTTTATGGTAGAAATCTTCCGCTGAACAGAAAAAGCTGAGCTGACATTCCAGATCGTCAGAGAAAGAGACGATGCGGTGCCAGGCTTGTGGCTCCACAAACGGCGGCTGGTTCTGCTCGGAGAAGTGGAACGTCTCCCGCGTTTCGCCGTCTTCAGTCAGCATCGAAAAGGTCATTTCCCCTTTCAACACGGTCAATTTTGCCCAGGTGCCTTCCTGCGTGTTGTGCTTTTCCTGAAACGCGGCAGGCAGCGTCTGGCTGTTCCACTGCGGCATTTTCTTATAACAAATGAGATCTTGCATCGTTACCTCGGTGTGTAAATTTCAAATACCTATGACCGTATTCTATTAATCCGCACGCGGGCTGACCAGAAATATGTATTTTAAATGCATTATTTATTTTGCTGTGTCAGCCGTGGTTGAACTCACGGTGGAAAGCTGCCGCAGCAGCGGAAATGCCTCTTTCATTCGCTCACCGCCGACCACAAAGGCGCGCAGCACTTGCTGGCTATCCAGCGCTTTGGCCACCATTCCCTGTTCGTTCCATTCCTGTTGCCAGTGCAGGTTATCGCCGGTGGTATCGCCTGCCATCTGTAAGGGAAATAGCGGTGTCTTGATTTTAACCAGCATCGGCGGCAGGGTTAGCGCCTCACTGGCACCCAGCAGGTTTTTCGCCAGCGTGATGGCGCTGAGTTGAATCGGTTGCAGGAAGGGCAGAAGCTTACCGCCAATTTCTGCGCAGTCGCCCAGCGCATAAATCTGTGGATCGGTGGTCTGTAACTGTTGATTGCTCTGGATGCCTTTTCGCACCACCAAACCTGCCGCTTTCGCCAACTGTGTGTTGGCCTGCAAACCGATAGCGGAGATAATTTCGTCCACTTCGATAGAGCGGCCATCGGTAAATGTAGCCTGTACGCCAGTTTCAGTTTTCTCTAACTGTTGCAGGGTCGTATTCAGCAGCAGCGAAACGCCCTGTTGCGTGAGCGTGAAGTGCAGGCGCGCGCTGACTTCGGGCGGCATCAACGCGGGCAGAATGCGGCTGGCACAGTCCACCAGCGTGACCCGTTTTTCGGCGCGACTCAAATCCATTGCCAGCTCAGTTCCGATGAGTCCGGCACCGAGCACCAGTACGCGTTCGGCCTGCCAGAGCCGAGTTTCGTGGGTGCGGTATTCCTGCTGGCTATTGAGCGTCAGCATATGTTCGCGCCCTGGAATCGGTGGCACCATCGCGCTGGCTCCGGTCGCGAACACCAGTTTGTGGTAATCGTAACGAGCCGTGCCGCAGACAACCTGCTGTGCGTTGCGGTCAATGACGGTGACACGCGTATTGGCCAGCAGCGTGATACGGTTTTCTTCGGCAAACGCGGCTGCCGGCATTTTGGTCAGATCGTCGGCGTGCTGTTGCAGGCTCATCACATGGCTTAAATCTGGCTTGTTGTACTCATCGCCGCTGTCGGCGGTAATCAGGCGGATAGGGCAATGAGCATCCAGCTTGCGTAGCTGCCGGATGAGCTGGCGGGCGGCAAAGCCCGCGCCAATAATCACGATATCTTTCATCATCCTCTCCCTAGCGAATCGGATTGAAAACGTCTTTACCCAGCCCACATTCTGGGCAGAGGAAGCTGTCGGGTACGTCCGACCACAGGGTGCCAGGGGTGACATCCTGCATTGGTTCGCCGAGTGCCGGATCATAGATCCACTGGCAGACGCTGCACTGCATACAGCCATTTTCTGACTGTACCGCGGACTGTGCTGCTGACTGTGGCGCAGCGACTTCATTGCATCCGCAGGCGTTTTCAGCAGGGGTGCTCGCAGCCTGCGGGGTGACTGTGCTCGGCTTAACTGGCGAAAGGACGCGACGAGCTGGCGTGTCATCCAGCGGATGCAATGCCCACTGACGGGCGATTTCGCGGCCGTGATTGCGGCAAATTTCCAGCGCTGAACCGTCAGGACGCCATTTGGTTTTCAGCGCCAGCGTGGTTTCAAAACCGGCATCCATCAGACGGGTTTGAACGCGGTCTACCGCACCGCCGTTCCAGCCGTAGCTGCCGAACGCTGAGGCTTTCTTGTTTTGGAAACGCAGGCCAGTGGTCTCTTCCAACATGGCAGCGACCTTCGGCATCATCACGTTATTCATGGTGGATGAACCGACTAACACGCCTTTCGAGCGGAAGACCTGTGTCAGAATTTCGTTCTTGTCGTGACGGGCGACGTTATAGATTTTCACCGCGACGCCGGGATCGACATCATTGATGCCTTGCGCAATGGCGTCGGCCATCATGCGGGTGTTATTGGACATGGTGTCGTAGAAAAGCGTGATGCGATCTTCCTGATAGCTGTCTGCCCACTTCAGATACAGATGGATGATCTGAGCAGGATCGTCACGCCATACCACGCCGTGTGAGGTCGCAACCATTGACAGCGGCAGGTTAAAGCCCAGCACTTCGTGGATCTTGGCGGTGACTAAGCGGCTGAACGGCGTCAGGATATTGGCGAAATAGCGTTGGCACTGTTCGAACAGTTCGGTTTGATCTACTTCGTCATTGAACAGGTGCTCATCGCAGTAGTGCTGACCGAATGCATCGTTACTGAACAGTACGGCATCCTCGGTCATGTAGGTCATCATACTGTCCGGCCAGTGCAGCATCGGTGTTTCAATAAAGATCAGCTGTTTGCCGTTACCGATATCCAGCGTGTCGCCAGTTTTAACCGTGTGGAAATTCCACTCGGGGTGATGGTGGTGACCGGTGATGGAATCGATCGCATTGTAGGTACAGTAAATCGGCGTGTTGGGAATACGCGCCATCAGCTCGCTCAGCGCCCCGGCGTGATCCTCTTCGGCGTGGTTGATCACGATGTAGTCGATCGTGTTCAGATCCACTTCCGCCATCAGGTTTTGCACAAACTCACGGCTGAATTTGTGATCGACGGTATCGATCAGTACGGTTTTCTCTTCGCGGATCAGATAGCTGTTGTAGCTGCTGCCTTGCAATGTTTTGTATTCTGTGCCGTGAAAATCACGGACTTCCCAGTCGCGTTGTCCAACCCAGTGGATGTTGTTCTTAACGTGAATTGTCATGTTCTGAAACCTCAATAATCATATGCGGTAAAATATGCTGTAGAGATTGCAGGAAGTATGCCAGTTTTTAATTTATTGATTTATATGTATTAATGAATAGGTGTTGTCAAAGTGACATACTTTACTTATTGTCTTAATGACACAGACTCTGTCATTAGGACACACCATGCCGCTCTCCATTAACGCCCTGGCCCGTATTGCTATCGAGCTACAAATGGGGCTATCAAATCAGGATCGTTTTCAGCGCTTGATCAACAGCCTGCGCCAGCTGCTGCGCTGTGATGCCTCGGCGCTGCTGCGTTACGAGAATCAGCTGTTCCGTCCATTGGCGATCGACGGTCTGGCACCGGACGTGCTGGGGCGACGTTTTCGTCTGTCCGATCACCCTCGGCTAGAGGCGATTGCCCGCGCGGGCGACGTGGTGCGTTTTCCGGCGGACAGCCAGCTTCCCGATCCGTATGACGGTCTGATCCCCAGTCAGGAGGATCTTAAAGTGCACGCCTGCGTTGGTCTGCCGCTATTTGCTAATCAGAATCTGATTGGCGCGCTGACCGTGGACGGTATGGATCCGTGTCAGTTCGACCATTTTAGCGATGAAGAACTGCGGCTGGTGGGGGTGATGGCGGCGGCGGCGCTGAGTAACGCGCTGCTGATGGAACGCCTTGAGCGGCAGTTACCCGCGCCAGTGCGGGCCGAAAGCCCGGCGGTGGAAAGCGTGGAGGAAATGGTCGGGCTATCGGAACCGATGCAGCGGTTGAAGAAAGAGGTCGATATCGTTGCGGGTTCCGACCTGAATGTGCTGATCATGGGGGAAACCGGCGTCGGTAAAGAGCTGGTAGTGCGGGCGATTCATCATGGTTCCAGCCGGGCAAGTCATCCTCTGGTGTACCTGAACTGTGCCGCACTGCCCGAATCGGTGGCGGAGAGTGAACTGTTTGGTCATGTGAAGGGCGCGTTTACCGGAGCGATTCACCATCGAACCGGTAAGTTTGAAATGGCGGATAACGGTACGCTGTTTCTGGATGAGATTGGCGAACTGTCTCTGACGCTACAGGCGAAGCTGCTGCGCGTATTGCAGTATGGCGATCTCCAGCGCGTGGGCGATGACAGTAGCCTGAAAGTGAACGTGCGCGTGCTGGCGGCGACCAACCGCGATCTGCGGCAGGCGGTGCTGGATGGCGCTTTCCGTGCCGATTTGTTCCACCGTTTGAGCGTGTTCCCGCTGTCTGTACCGCCGCTGCGCGAGCGCAGTCAGGATGTGGCGCTGTTGGCGGGGTTCTTCTGTGAACGCAGTCGCGTGCAACTGGGATTGGTACGTTTGGCGCTGACAGCCGATGCGGGTACGTTGTTGGAGCGGTACGACTGGCCGGGAAATGTACGTGAACTGGAACATGCTATTTACCGTGCCACCGTGTTGGCGAGAGCGGGGCAGGAATCGGGCGAAGTGCTGTTAGGTTGTGAACATTTCAATCTCGAACTGCCTTCTCAACCTGTTTATTCCGCCACAGGATCGTCGAATGCTATTGAAATAGCCCCCGCGTCTTTCATCAGCGGTAGCCTGCGAGAAGCAACGGACGAGTATCAACGTCGGATCATCCAACAAACGCTGGCGCGCCATGAAGGCAACTGGTCATCCTGCGCCAGAGAATTGGAAATGGACAGCGGTAACCTGCATCGTCTGGCAAAGCGGCTGGGCATCAAATAAAAAACGCCCAGATGAACGGTCAGGGCGTTGTAGGTCGTAGACAAACCTATTTACCGAACGAAAACGGAAGCGTTGGCGGTTAATCTCTAACCGCCGTAGGACTTAGTTAGCCGCATTTCACGCACTTGGCGCTCTGAATCACCTGGAAGAAATCGTTGCCTTTATCATCGACCAGAATAAAGGCGGGGAAATCTTCGACTTCGATTTTCCAGATAGCTTCCATACCCAGTTCTGGGTACTCGACGCAGGTCAGGCTCTTGATGCTGTTTTGCGCCAGAATCGCTGCCGGGCCACCGATGCTGCCAAGGTAGAAGCCGCCGTGTTTATGGCAGGCGTCGGTCACCTGCTGGCTGCGGTTACCTTTCGCCAGCATGATCATACTGCCGCCGTTGGCTTGCAATAAATCGACGTAAGAATCCATGCGGCCAGCGGTAGTCGGGCCTAATGAACCCGATGGGTAACCTTCCGGCGTTTTTGCTGGTCCTGCGTAGTAGATCGGGTGATCTTTGATGTACTGCGGCAGATCTTCGCCGTTATCCAGACGTTCCTTCAGCTTGGCGTGAGCAATATCACGACCCACGATGATGGTGCCAGTCAGGGAAAGACGGGTGGATACCGGATACTGCGACAGCGTTTTCAGGATCTCGGCCATCGGGCGGTTCAGGTTGATTTTAACCGCATCACCTTCGCCCGTTTCACGCAGGTGTTCAGGGATGTATTTACCCGGATTCTGCTCCAACTGTTCTAGCCAGACGCCTTTGCGGTTGATCTTGCCTTTGATATTGCGGTCAGCGGAACAGGATACGCCCATGCCGACGGGGCAAGATGCGCCGTGGCGTGGCAGGCGGATAATCCGCACGTCGTGTGCAAAGTATTTACCGCCAAACTGCGCGCCCAGACCCAGATCGCGCGCCGCTTCCAAAATTTCCTGCTCCAGAGCGACATCGCGGAACGCCTGACCGTGCTCGTTGCCCTCGGTCGGGAGTTCATCGTAGTACTTGGTTGAGGCTAGCTTGACTGTTTTCAGGGTGGTTTCTGCTGAGGTGCCGCCAATCACAAATGCGATGTGGTACGGTGGGCAGGCTGCGGTGCCTAGTGAACGCATTTTCTCGATCAGGAAGCTCTTCAGTTTACCCGGTGTCAGCAGCGCTTTGGTTTCCTGATACAGATAGGTTTTGTTGGCTGAACCGCCGCCTTTGGTGACGAACAGGAATTTATAGTCTTCGCCCTCGGTGCTGTAGAGATCAATCTGTGCGGGCAGGTTGGTGCCAGTATTGACCTCTTTATACATATCCAGTGCGGCGTTCTGTGAGTAACGCAGGTTGTCTTCAATGAATGTGTTGTACACGCCTTTGGATAGCGCTTCGGCATCGTTACCGCCAGTCCACACGTTCTGGCCTTTTTTACCCACGATGATCGCCGTACCGGTATCCTGGCAGGTCGGCAGAATACCCTTAGCGGAAATTTCGGAGTTGCGTAGGAATTGCAGGGCAACGTATTTATCGTTTTCGCTTGCTTCCGGGTCGTGGAGAATATCGGCAACTTGCTGCTGGTGAGCGGGGCGGAGCATGAAAGAGGCATCGTGAAAAGCTTGCTGAGCCAGAAGTGTCAGCGCCGCTGGCTCGACTTTCAAGATGTCCTGACCTTCAAATTGCGCGACAGAAACAAAGTCGCTGCTCAGCAGACGATATTCGGTGTCATCTTTACGGAGTGGAAAAGGATCTTGGTAATAGAAGGGTTTATTCGACATTTTTTTCTCACTTGCAATTGCATTAATTAATAAATTCCGACCTTTATAGGATTCTGCGTCTTATTATTAAGGCGTATTACCGCTGCACTACAGGGATGTCTCGAATACAAAAGTAGTAATCACTATAATAGTATGGTTTTTTGTCGGTAAGTACCACTTTGGTACATCACAATAATAGTGATGCGCGTGCATTATTTTTCCCTGTAACAGATAGGTAAAACCGCCACGCAGCACGGCTTTCGCGCCCCTGGAAGCGATAGAAAAATACGCACGATAGGGTGTAAAAATAATTCTCTTTTAATTGACTTAATTAAGTAAAGTAAATGGCGAAATTAGAAATAATAACCATTTAATCTATAATGTTATTCGTTGGTGATATAAAAAAACCGTTATCGGCTTTTTATCTCTTCGCGTAAAAGCCGTAATCATAAAAGCGACGGCGTTGTGGCTCGTATGATCACTGCTGTGATGTTGCCCGCGTTATGGCGGCGTACTCTCTTGTTGAGCAAGGAGATTGTCGATCATCCACAGCCCAGCCGGACTGGGGGGATGGGGTTTGGGCCAGACGACATCGACGTCAATCCACTGTGGTCAGCCTGCAACGGGCAGTTCTACCAGCTTCTGTCGGTCGTATTGCGCCACCAGCCAGCGCGGCAGAATGCTCCCGCCGTGCCCCTACTGCGCCATTTCCAACAGCATAAGGTAGGACGGCGCAGACCAGACGATCCCTTCCGGCTGCGATCGGTCACTGCATTTATAGGTATTGAGATAGAGCAGGCGGGTTGTCGCCAGCTCTCGTCTGCGCTAATTCGTCTGTGTTAATTCTACGCTTCACCGGTGTGTCAGTTTAAAACTCTGGTACGCTGGTAGCTCAAGCGCTCGCCATAAATACCAGGATGCCACCGTGCGATAAGGTTGACATTGTAGGCTCAGTGACTGCAACTCGCGCGGTTTTGGCATGTCCGGTAAATCATAAACGTAACGTAGCCCCTGACGAATTCCCAAATCGTCGAGCGGCATGATGTCGGTGCGTTCCAGCGAATAAATCAAAAACATTTCCACCGTCCAGCGCCCGATCCCTTTTAGCGACGTCAGTTGCTCAATGAACGTGTCGTCATCCCTCTCCGTAGCCTGTTTCAGGCTGGGTACAAGCCCGTTCAGCGCACCTTGTGCGATGCCATGTAGCGTATCCGCTTTGCGAGCGGAAAAACCGCACTGCCGCAGCGTGTCGGTGGAGCAGGCCAGCATTTGTTCTGGGGTAGGAAAGACGTCGCCATGTACCCGCAGGAGCTTAGCGACCATCGCATCCCCGGCTCGCGTCGTTAGCTGCTGATAGGCGACGGCACGCATCAGCGCTTCATAAGGTTCCCGGTGTGGTGCCGTTTGATGGCGACAATCACCAATCTGTTCGATCAGGCTGGCCCAGCGCGTATTGATGGCGCTGAGGTGGGTTTTGGCGCGCTGCGTGAAATCTACTGGCGGATGGGATGGCATAAACGGCTTCCGTAATGAGAACGCAAAGGACAGAAAACGAGCATAGGAGATTGCCGCATGGCGCGCCATGTGGGAAGGGCTATTCGTCTGAAACAGAAAATCCAAATGAAAAAGCAAGCGTTAAACGTGTGCGTAAGATGGCGCCAGTTTAGCGTTAGCGCATGGCGTGGCTTTCAGTAATAGTAAGATGGGCAGCCATACCGAAACTGGAATGAGGTGCACTCATGCTTAACGATATGCTGTTTCAGGATGTTGACTCGCGCTGTCAGGCTATCGCTGGGGTATTGAGCGTAAACATGCTCTGCTGGAGAAAGAACAAATTGTGCATCAGTCAGGGGAATCGTCACCGTGAATTTTGATTTATTTGCCGATGAAGCGCCGCGTCGCTGGACGGAAACGCTGGCACCGGGCGCGGTCATCCTGCGCGGTCGCGCCTATAATGATGCGCCAGCGTTGCTTGCGGCGTTGAACGCCGTCACTGCGCGTGCGCCGTTGCGGAATGGGGTCACGCCGGGTGGCTTTGTGATGTCGGTGGCGATGAGCAACTGTGGTCGGCTCGGTTGGGTAACAGATGAACGCGGCTATCGTTACACCGCACAGGATCCATTAAGCGGAGAGCCGTGGCCTGCGATGCCGGAAGTTTTTTCCCAGTTGGCGAAGCAGGCGGCGAGCGACGCCGGTTTTGCGGATTTTGAGCCGGATGCTTGCCTGATCAACCGTTATGACGTCGGTACGCGCATGTCTCTGCATCAGGATAAAAATGAACGGGATTTTTGCCAGCCGATTGTGTCTGTGTCGCTGGGGCTTAGCGCAACGTTTCTGTTTGGTGGCATGGCGCGTAGCGATAAAGCGCAGCGTGTTCCGTTGACACACGGCGACGTGGTGGTCTGGGGCGGGGAATCGCGGCTCTATTTCCACGGCATTCTGCCATTGAAATCTGGCACCGTACCGCAAGGGATGTCCGATGAATGCCGTTTTAATCTGACGTTTCGTAAAGCCGGATGAGCAGAATGCTATTCCGCTCGCAGTGGATTCCTCTTAAATAAACTCCCCTAAAATAAAAAACCAGCCTGCATCGGCATACCGGCTGGTTTAAGTATCATGTTGGTCACTTAAGCTCATTGTTAGGGAAACACAGGTTCCCGCAGGGATGCCTCACCCCTGTGGTCGCCCCGTGTATCTCGATATTCAAACGATCTTAGGCTCAAGCGCTGCCGCTTATTTCTTACTGAACTTCATATAATCAAGCGCGCTTTCTGCCGCGATGCGACCGGAGTTGAGCGCAAAGCCAAACGTGCCACCGCCTAACAGCAGGTCATAGGTGTCGCCGTACATGCCAGCAGCATCATTACCCGTGACATATAGACCCGGAATGACTTCGCCGGATTTATCTATCGCCTGCATTTTCTCGTCAATCTTCACGCCGCCGAGTGTGCCCAGCGCGGCGGGCTGCATTCTCACCGCATAGAATGGGCCAGTTTTTACCGGACGCAGGTAATCCATGTTTTTGTTAAACACGTCATCCCGCTTTTGCGCCGCAAACTTATTGTTTTCTTCCAGCGTATTCTTCAGCACGCTGGCATCAACGCCCATCTCTTTCGCCAGCCCGTCAACGGTAGCGGATTTGAAGACGAAGCCGCGATTTTTCTGACTTTCCTTGGTAAATTCGCTATCGAATTTAGTCAACTGGGTATTGGCGATCACCCATTCGCCAATCGGCACGTCAATGCCGTCTTCGACGTAATGCTTACGGGATGCCTCGTCGAAAATGGAGTACATGATGCCGCCTACTTTTGACAGCGCGTTGCCAGAGTGTGGCCAGATGATGACGTTAGATTCATCGGTAAAGCGGCGGCCATGTTGGTCAACCCACAGATAGGGCTGACGTGCGGCGGCGAGCAGGTGAGAGTTCGGGGCATAGTCTGGCAGACCAGGGCGATAGGCTTGCAGTAGCCCCAGACCGTCTGGTTTGGCACCGGCTTTCCAGGCCATATTAATCCCATCGCCGTCTTTACCGACGTTGCCGACCATAATGGTGTCGGGGAACGCGGCATATTTTTGCAGCATTTCTTTATTGTTGGCGTAGCCGCCCGTTGCGATGATGACCGCCTTGGCGTCTATCTGGAAGGTATTGCCTTCGCTATCTTGTGCGATGACGCCCGTCACTTTGCCGTCTTTCACGACCAGATCTTTACCTGCTGTTTTCACCAGTGTGGTGACATCCATTGTTTTAAACTGCTCATGGAATGTCTTGATCAGGTGGCGTCCGTGGCCGGGGCCGTCAATCACATGCCAGGTCAGCATACCGCCGGGGCCACCGGGGCCGATGTATTCAAATTTGATGCCTTTCGATTTCACCCACTCAATCGTGTCTGCGGAACGGTTGACGAAGGCACGTACCACAAAGGGATTTGCCATCCAATGGCTGTACTCCATGATGGTCTTAAAGGCCATATCCGGTGTTACCACAATCCCCTGACGTTTCTGCATGCTGCTGTTGGCGGCGAAAATGCCTTCGGCAAAGTTACCTGTACCACCGACAATCGGCTGTTTTTCCAGTAAGACGATTTTTGCCCCTTTTTCCGCGGAGGCCATGGTTGCCGAGGTGCCCGCCGCACCCCCACCGATGATAACGATATCGGCGCTTTTCGGGATTTCCGGCTTTGCTGCGTCCGCTGCCTGTGCGGTAGACAAGCTCATCATCGAGAGACAGAGCGTCGTGAGTACACTTTTTCTGAAGCGTTTCATGATGTTTTCCTTGATGTTATTAATATTCTTACAACACGGTATTAATTCGCCTTAGCCTGTGAGTACGCATCTTCCGCGGCTTCTTGCACCGCACTGCTGGTCATTGTGGCGCCCGACACGCCATCAACCTGGATGCTCTGCTTTTCGGTCATGGTTTTCGCGAGTTCTATTGCCGCCTCTCCGCCGACCTCCGGTGTTTCTTCCGGGGCATCAATTGTGGATTTGAGGACTTTCCCTTGCGCATCGATATCGAGCGTGACGGTGACGTCTCCACCGATCCCCTGTCTGGCGGCGGAGTAAGTACCTGCTTTAAAATTCCCTTCTTGTGCAACGGCGGTTCCCATTACGAATAACCAACAAAGCGGAAGGATTCCTGTGCATATTTTCATATCAATAGTTCCATGAGTTTTTGAATGAACACGGTGAATAGCCACGTTATCTCCCATAAATAAAGCTATCGCCCATGTATAAAGTGATAACCGTCGTTGTTATTGAGATGCCTGAATATCAGGCAGCACATCGGTAAGCCAATGCCGAGTAATAAAAACAACAGGCTGAAAGGGTTAAGATTGAAGAGGGCTTCAAACTGAGAAAGAAAACGTAAAATTGGGAACGTTAGCGTCATACTGAGCATGATGGAAAGTAATTGACTAATGGTCAGTAGATTATTACCGCTGTGGTACGTGCTGTTATTCAGGTTGCTAAAAGCCAGCGTGCTTTCTGCTGAATATAAGGTCGAAATCAGTACACCCAATATCATGACGATAATGCCGATGAAAGGCATTGCTCTCTCTTGTACGGCGACACTCAGGGCGAGAACACACAGCGATGTTACGCTGGTTGTCAGCATCAACAGCCGCCGGTAGCCAATACGCTTGACCAGCGGTTCGAACAGCAATTTTGACAACAGTGCGCCACTGGAAAAGAGCAGTAAAACCAGGCTGGTTTCGGCGGGTTGACAGGCCAGTGTCGTTTGCAGCGTTAATGAAAGGACGACAGGCGTTGATGCCAGTAGCGTGCGCGTTGCGATGCCGCCAATCATACCGACAGAAAAAGTTCTGATGCCAAACAGGGCGCGCGGGAATAAAGCTGTTTCCGCAATAAGGTGTTGTCGGTAGTAGAGAAAAACCAACCCCAGCGTGCTACAAGACAGAAATAACATGACGAACGTTGGCAATATATTTTTCGTGGCGCTGGTTAGCATAAAAGCGATGAGAAATAACATCAAAATGGGAAAGGCCACTTCATAGGCACCCGTGCGTGACGTCTCGTTTATCGTTGCAACAGGAATATATTTAGTTGCCAGAAAAAAGCAGACGAAAGCCAGTGGAATATTCACGAGGAAAATAGCCTGCCACGAGAGAAAGCTAACCAGAATATTTCCGAACACAGGGCCGATTAGTGTGCCAAGTAATCCTAATAAGGTCACTCGATTAAGAAAGCGTAATTTCAGGCTCTGCGGCGTGGTACGCAATATTACGGTTCTGATGATGGGCAGCATAAGCGCACCGCCAATGCCTTGAATAAAGCGGTAAACGCTTAAGCTGCCGAGTGTGGTTGCTGTCATGCACAGTAGCGAACCGAGTGTGAAAATGCCGATGGCGATCTGGTAGGTTTTCCTTTCTCCGAGTCGTTCTGCTAGCCAGCTATTGGCCGGCGTAAACGCGACGACCGTGACAATATAAGAAATCACGATCGTTTCCATCTGCAACACCGGTTGATGCAGCGACTGCGCGATAGCCGGAATAGCGGTATACACCATGGTGGTATCCAGGGATTGCATGAAAAAAGTGGTTGAGGCAATCCAGAATAAAACCCATGACGTATTCATTTAGGCCACCGTCATTTGTCCGGCATAAAGCACGAACAGTCGTAGCAGGAATACACCGAACAGGCTCATGCCGGCTAATGTCATCACTTGCCCTTTGCCGGAATGAGCAGAAGGCTTGCGCACCCGATTGACAAGAGAAGGGATCACAATGCCGATGCCAATAACGCCAATCCAAAATACGCTTCCCCAGAAGCCTGACAGTGCGGTCTGGGCGGCGACAACTTTCTGACCACCGCCAAGCAGCAGCCCGACAAAAAATGCGCACAGCAGGAACAGTTCGGCGTACACCACGGGGGTTTCCACACGATGGATGAAATGCAAGGAGCGTGAATTCCCTGAGGTATGACGCCCCCATGCGCTGGCTAGCAGCATAACGGCAATACCGGAGGTGGTGCCGGATACCAGAAATAGAACGGGCAGAACGGGGTTGTTCAGTAATGGGAACGATTTCAGCGCGGACAGCAGGAAGCCGGTATAGCAGCCGAGCAGGATTGCCAGCACCAGCAGCAGGTTTTCAATCACCGCGGTATTTTTAACGATAATCGTCGTCAACTTACGCGCTCGCACAGCCAGTGCCGGACGGTGCCAGACGGCTTCAAGCTGCGTCAGCCATACGCCGTGATAAAGCGTGATAAGCCATAACAGCATCGCGACGAAATACACCTGAAAGAGCATCACGCCAAGCGACATGATGGAGGTGGGGTTGTAAAAGACCATCAAATACCAAAAGGTCAGCGGTTTAGTCAGATGAAAAATCAGAATCACTAGCCCAAGGATCACGGCAAGCGGTGCCACGATGGCGGTGGCTTTGATCACGCGATTACTGCCGTGGTATTCAGTGGGAACGTAGTGCCTGAGCAGCAGAGACAGCGACACCATTCCCGCCGAAATACCGACCAGAAGAAGATAAACGGCGATGGGCCAGTCCCACACCAGCGTGTCGAACATGAAGGCATTATGCATTGTCGATGGCTCCTCGTTTCCCTGGAATACGATAGAGTTGAGGTTCGGTGCCCAGATAAACCTTGGAGCGGTAGGTCGCATTGCTCTCGATCATCTTGGCAATGTTGCTTTCAGGGTCGTTGAGATCGCCAAATACCAACGCTTTGGTAGGACAAATCTCGACGCAGGCGGGTTGCTTCCCAGCGGCCAGATTGGTTTCCCGGCAAAAATTGCATTTGTCTGCCGTTTTCGTGACGGGATTGATGAAGCGCACATGGTAAGGGCAGGCGGCAATACAGTAGCGGCAGCCCACGCAGCGCTTATCGTTGACGTCGACAATACCGGTGAGCGCATCCTTGAAGGACGCCCCCGTTGGGCAGACGGCAACGCAGGGCGGATTTTCACAGTGTTGGCAGGACTTACGGAAAAATTGCTTGATGGCACGTGTTTTCTCGACTGCGGGAATATCGACGGTTTGCAGTATGTCCAGCCGGGTTACGCCATCAGGCACGTTATTGGTTTCTTTGCAGGCCTTGATACAGGCTTTGCATCCGATACAACGCATTTCGTTATGTAATAAGCCATATTTAACGGCTACTTTACCCTGCGTTTTTTCTGGTTCATTTTGCGCTTGAGCAAGACCGACATTTCCGCTAACGGCAATCGCACTTCCCATATAGGCAATAAAACGACGGCGAGATAATGCTTCCATATTATAAATCTTCACATTGAGGTGAAAGTTGCGTTAACCTCGAAATTATTAACGTAGATATAATGTTAATATTTCACAGTCTGACGCGAATAGAAAATAGTGACCAGTGATGATGATGGGAATAATGAATAGGCCACATTCTTGTTGTGGTTTTATTGGAACATGGCAATAAAAGGCTAAATGTGCGTTTGGTCACATTTGTTTTTTTGTAGATCCCTATATAACAAACATCGATTTGTTATAAGTTTAATTTCACCAGGCTTTTTTTAGCAACAAATAAAAAACGTTAGCACTAATTTAGCGCTAACGTTTATGCAACAAAATAGATAAATATAATGAAGAAATAGAAGGGTTAATTATCAGTGGACGTCAAGGTTTTAGATGTTTATCAAGAAAACGGATGGTAATTTGCATGATTTCCGGCTGTAGCCAGTGTAGCCCGCCGTGCTCTGCCCCTTTAACGCTGTAGTAAGTCGATTCAATATTTTTGGCTGCCAGAGCCTGATGCAGCCGCTCGGTTTGGCGTGGAGAAACCAGCGTATCGTTCGTGCCGTGCATGATGAGAAATGGAGGGGTGGCATTGCTGATAAAGTTAATCGGGTTAGCCGCCGCTGCTTTGTCTGGGTAACGGGTGATTGCGCCTCCTTCATTAAACACCGCTGTGCCGTTGACCCAGATAGCTTCAGTCGCAGAAGGTGATGCGTGTTTTTGCACAACATCGTCAGGGAAGCCCTCACCAACGAGCGTCAGGTCGGATAGCCCATAAAAATCAATCACGGCCTGAACATCACTACTTTGATCGAGGTTATCGCCCTTATCATAGGCTTTGGAGCCGTTTGTTGTCCCAGCAAATGCAGCCAGATAGCCTCCCGCAGATGCGCCGAAAACCGCGGTATGTTGGCCGTCAATACCGAATTTTTTCGCATTAGCCCGCAGATAGCGAATGGCGGATTTGACATCTTCCAGCGGAGAGGGGAAGAGCACGGTAGGTGCCACACGATATTCCATGCTGGCAACCACATAACCGGCTTCGGCAAGGTTAAGGCGCTGTTGCAGATAATTATCTTTATTGGCGTTAACGAACCCACCACCAGTAATGAATAATACGACGGGCAGCGCTTTTTTCGCTTCGGGTTGAAGAATATCCATTTTTAATGCGACGTTAGGATAGCCCCGTACCGATACCTGAGAATAAACCACATCAGAGATCAACCTTACCGATGTCGTTTCCTGTTTTACAGTGATTTCATGTTGGTTCTGTGCTGCACTGATTGCTGTCGCGCTCATCATCGTGAGTGATGCTAATACTATTTTTGCTGTTTTCGGATAGTGCATACTTTCAGTCCTTTGTTAGAAGCATGTAAATGAGAGAGGTTTGTGAAGAACGATATCATGTTGTGAAAATAATATTAAAAAATCTTTAATGTTATGGGCGAGTTGTCTTTAGCGAATAAATTGTTCCCTCATTGATGATAAGTTGACTATATCTGTTATTAACGTTATTCCTCATTAATTAAATGTGGTTTTAATCACATTTGATTATTTACAGATCTCTATAATTATTATTGTGGGTAGTTATAAATGAGGCAGTTGATGCGTAATATAAAACAATGTTTAGCATAAAGCGTGTGATTTATTATCAGGAACTCATCCGGGTCGGGAGTTTCACTAAAGCGGCGAAGGCGCTGAATATTTCTCAGGCTTTTTTGTCACAGGAGATCGCACGCCTGGAACTTGAAACGGAAAGAAAACTGATCAACCGAACCACTCGACAGTTTTCTCTGACGCCGTTCGGGAAGATCTTTGCTGACAAAATTCAGGGGATGATTAAAGAGCATTATGAGCTGGAACAGTTCGTCAGCAGCTATGAGGAAAGCACGGACGGTGCGTTACTGGTTGGCGTGATCCCGATTTTTAATCGCCTGGCGCATTACAATGTGTTTAACCTGTTTCAGAAAGCTTATCCCAATATCGATGTCTCTTTCATTGACGGCGTGAGCACCGATTTACTGGAAAGGGTGCGCAACAGCGAGATTCACCTGTCTTTTTCGACGCCTTTTGATGAATATCTGAACGATCCTTTATTTCATCACACCCTTTGTCAGATTGATGACATTGTTGCCGTGATGGCAAGGCAGCACCCGCTTGCCGACAGTAAGACACTCAGCTTGCCACAGTTGGTAAAAGAAAAGCTGATCGTGCCGCAGAAAGGAACGGGTGAGCATGCTGCCGTTTCAGAATCCTTCACCCGGCAGGGCATCAACCCCAGCTATTTCCGTGAATGCAGCAACATGGACATCATTATGGATCTGGTGATGAACCTATCCGGCGTCGTCTTCCTTTGTTCGTCCGTCGCCAAAAGTCTGACTGCCTATGATGTCGCCGTGATCCCGCTGGAAGAACAATTGAAAAGGACTTTTGCGATTAGCTACCTGAAGCGCAGCGTAAATATTCCCATGGTGCGCCTATTTCTGGATTTCCTGCAAGATTACCGCG
This sequence comes from Pectobacterium araliae, assembly GCF_037076465.1. Lineage (NCBI taxonomy): Bacteria > Pseudomonadati > Pseudomonadota > Gammaproteobacteria > Enterobacterales > Pectobacteriaceae > Pectobacterium > Pectobacterium araliae. The sequence goes on from NZ_AP028908.1 coordinate 909,451, forward strand.
AGCCTGATCGGTAGCGCGTTTAACCCCTTTCGGTTCTTCCCTGTTCTTCTTCTCGCTGTTAGGTAAATATTGCAAATGTGAATAATGTGAGGCGATTCAAATTATCAGCGTTAATATACTTGTATGGTAGTCAGCATGAACAAATGATTACCTGCACAGAAGGATAAGTAACGTGAAAATTGTCAGCGCTGAAGTGTTTGTCACTTGCCCAGGGCGGAACTTTGTCACCTTGAAAATTACGACAGATAGCGGATTAACCGGTCTTGGTGACGCAACGCTCAATGGGCGTGAACTGCCTGTCGCCTCTTACCTCAAGGATCATGTGTGTCCGCAGCTTATTGGGCGTGATGCGCACCGGATCGAAGACATTTGGCAGTATTTCTACAAAGGTGCTTACTGGCGTCGCGGGCCAGTGACCATGTCCGCGATTTCGGCCGTGGATATGGCGCTGTGGGACATCAAGGCCAAAGCCGCCAACATGCCGCTTTATCAACTGCTGGGCGGCGCATCGCGCACGGGCGTCATGGTGTATTGCCACACGACGGGTCACTCGATTGATGAAGTACTGGATGATTACGCCAAACACCGCGATCAGGGCTTCAAGGCGATTCGCGTGCAGTGCGGCGTGCCGGGCATGAAAACCACCTACGGGATGGCGAAAGGTAAAGGGCTGGCGTATGAGCCTGCGACGAAAGGCAATTGGCCGGAAGAACAACTGTGGTCCACAGAGAAATACCTCGATTTCACGCCCAAGCTGTTTGAAGCGGTGCGCGATAAGTTTGGCTTCAACGAGCACTTGTTACACGACATGCATCATCGCCTGACGCCGATCGAAGCGGCGCGCTTTGGTAAAAGCGTTGAGGACTATCGTCTGTTCTGGATGGAAGACCCGACACCTGCGGAAAATCAGGCATGCTTCCGTTTAATCCGTCAGCACACCGTTACGCCGATTGCAGTCGGTGAGGTCTTTAATAGCATTTGGGATTGTAAGCAACTGATTGAAGAACAGCTCATCGATTACATCCGCACCACGATTACCCACGCAGGCGGGATTACCGGTATGCGCCGCATCGCCGACTTTGCGTCGCTCTATCAGGTGCGAACCGGTTCGCATGGGCCGTCAGATCTGTCACCTATCTGCATGGCGGCGGCGCTGCATTTTGACCTTTGGGTGCCAAACTTCGGCGTGCAGGAATACATGGGCTATTCGGAACAAATGCTGGAAGTGTTCCCACATAACTGGACATTTGATAACGGTTATATGCACCCAGGTGAAAAGCCGGGATTAGGCATTGAGTTCGATGAAAAGCTGGCGGCCAAATATCCCTATGACCCCGCTTATTTGCCCGTTGCCCGTCTGGAAGACGGTACGTTGTGGAATTGGTAATCAGAGGCCAAAACATGAAAAGTATTGTGATACAGCAGCCAAATTCGCTGGTAATTGAAGAACGCCCTATTCCTCAGCCGGCGGCAGGTGAAGTTCGAGTAAAAGTGAAGCTGGCGGGTATCTGTGGTTCAGATAGCCACATCTACCGCGGGCATAATCCTTTTGCTAAGTACCCACGCGTCATCGGGCATGAATTCTTCGGCGTGATTGATGCTGTTGGCGAGGGTATCGATGCGTCACGACTCGGTGAGCGTGTCTCAGTTGATCCTGTCGTGAGCTGTGGGCACTGCTACCCTTGCTCCATCGGCAAACCGAATGTTTGTACCTCGCTGGTGGTGCTGGGTGTGCATCGTGACGGTGGGTTCAGCGAGTACGCTGCCGTACCAGCGAAGAATGCACACGTTATTCCCGATGAGATTCCCGATGAATTTGCCGTGATGGTGGAACCCTTTACGATTTCCGCCAACGTGACCGCACAGGTGAAGCCGACGAAGCAGGATGTCGCTCTGATTTATGGTGCGGGACCGATGGGGTTGACCTCGGTTCAGGTACTGAAAGGTGTGTTCAACGTGAAGGAGGTCATCGTTGTTGATCGCATTCCTGAACGTCTGGATATGGCATTGCGTAGTGGAGCGGATAGGGTCATCAACAACGCGTCGCTGTCATTAAAAGATGAATTGGATACGCTAAATATCAAGCCTACGCTGATTGTTGACGCTGCCTGCCATCCGTCTATTTTGCAGGAAGCGATTACGATTGCCTCCCCAGCGGCGCGTATCGCCATCATGGGTTTCTCCAGCGAACCTTGTCAGGTTAGCCAGCAGGGGATCACCAGCAAAGAGCTCTCTATTTTCTCATCGCGATTGAATGCTAATAAATTCCCTATCGTGATTGAGTGGCTGAAAGAAAAACGCATCGATCCGGCAAAACTGATCACACACCGGTTTGATTATCAGCAGGTCATTCAGGCGATTGAGGTCTTTGAAAAAGATCAAAAACGCTGCTGTAAAGTCCTACTGACGTTTAATGATGAATAACACGTTATTGACAATAGGGGATATATAAAAGGAAAAACTATATCGGCTAAATGATAATATAATGATTCCTTTGACGTAATTATTTCTCTCTTAATTACTCCAGACTGTTAATAACAGCCTGGAGTGGATTGCGACACCATGATGAACAGTAATTTTATTTACTGTGCTCTACCATAATTACAAATCGTCGAGAGTATATATATGAATAAGCATAAGATAGCATCTGGACAGAATAAGCCTGCAAGAAGTACCTCTGACTTAGTTAAAGCGGCGGTGTCCGGTTGGCTGGGCACTGCATTAGAGTTCATGGATTTCCAGCTGTATTCGTTGGGGGCGGCACTGGTCTTCCATGAAATATTTTTCCCTGAACAATCGGCAGCGATGGCGCTGATTCTGGCAATGGGCACTTATGGTGCCGGTTATATTGCGCGTATTGTCGGCGCCTTTATTTTTGGCCGTATGGGTGATTCCATCGGTAGAAAGAAAGTGCTCTTTATTACCATCACCATGATGGGGATCTGTACCACCTTAATCGGTGTGCTGCCGACCTATGCACAGATTGGTATTTTCGCGCCGATCTTGCTGGTGACCTTGCGTATTGTGCAAGGGGTGGGCGCAGGCGCGGAGATTTCCGGTGCAGGCACCATGCTGGCTGAATACGCGCCGAAAGGGAAACGCGGGATTATTTCCTCATTGGTTGCGATGGGTACTAACTGCGGCACGCTCAGCGCCACGGCTATCTGGGCCGTTATGTTTTTCACCCTTGAAAGAGAAGAGTTACTGGCATGGGGCTGGCGTGTACCGTTCCTGGCCAGTGTCGTCGTGATGATATTCGCGATCTGGTTGCGTATGAACCTGAAAGAAAGTCCGGTCTTTGAGAAAGTCAGCAATGATGTTTCCGGCACTGAAGAACCGTCTTCTACTCTGGTGGTTGAGCAAAGCGAGCAAAAATCCATATTGTCGATGTTCAAAGGCAAAGCATTTTGGCTGGCAGTCGGGTTGCGTTTTGGTCAGGCGGGAAACTCAGGACTCATTCAAACCTTCCTGGCAGGGTATTTAGTTCAAACGCTGTTGTTCGAGAAATATATTCCGACAGATGCCTTAATGATTAGCTCTATTATCGGCTTTATTACCATTCCATTATTAGGATGGCTGTCGGATAAAATCGGTCGTCGCGTACCTTATATTATTCTGAATATCTCGGCGATATTGTTAGCCTACCCGATGCTCTCTCTTATCGTTGATAAAGAGAATAGCGTTAATGTCATTATCGTCAGTATTATCATTATTCATAACTTCGCGGTGCTGGGATTATTTGCACTAGAAAATATCACTCTGGCGGAAATGTTTGGTGGACGCAGCCGCTTTACGCAAATGGCGATTGCTAAAGAAACCGGTGGTTTGGTTGCTGTTGGCTTTGGTCCGGTATTAGCAGGTATTTTCTGCAATATGACCGGTTCCTGGTGGCCGATTGTCGTGATGCTTATTGTCTACTCGCTGATTGGTTTATTCGCGGCTATCAGCATGCCAGAAGTCAAAGATCGTGATTTAGATGAATTAGACGACGCAGCATAACGTTCAGTTTGCCATTAGTTTGAGTGGTAGATAAATTGATCTTTCTACCACTCGAATTACGTAGGGTGTTGCCATATTTTTGAATCAACTATCAGGGATAACGATGAGTATTAATGAATTTTCTACCCTTAAACCGCAGGTTGTTGTGCCACGTTACGACCGACGCCTATTAAAAACACGTATTGCGCATATTGGTTTTGGCGCGTTTCACCGGGCTCATCAGGCGGTCTGTGCCGATAAACTGGCGGCGGAGCAGGGCAGCGACTGGGGCTATTGCGAGATTAACCTGATCGGCGGTGAGCAGCAGATCGAAGCCATTCGTCAGCAGGATTTGCTGTGGTCGGTGTCCGAAATGGCGGACAGCGGCTGGCATAGTCGGATCGTCGGTGTCGCGACTGGTGCGCTGCACGCGGAAGTCGAGGGCATTGAGGCGGTGCTGGAAGCGTTAAGCGCGCCGGATATTGCCATCGTGTCGATTACTGTAACGGAGAAAGGCTATTGCCACCATCCGGCGACGGGGCAGTTGAATAGTGAACATCCGCTGATTTGCCACGATCTGGCGTTACCTGCAGAACCACGCTCCCTGCCCGGTGTGATTCTGGCTGCCATCAAACGCAGACGGGAACGCCAGCTACCGGCATTCAGCGTGATGTCCTGCGACAATATGCCAGAAAACGGTCACGTTACGCGCAACGTTATCGTGCAGTTGGCTGAACAGCAGGATGTCGAACTGGCGCGCTGGATTGAACAGCACGTCACCTTTCCGTCCACGATGGTGGACCGGATTGTTCCGGCTATCACCGAAGAAACGCTGGAGACGATCCAAGGGCTGTTGGGCGTCGCCGATCCGGCGGGGATCGCCTGTGAGCCGTTCTTCCAGTGGGTGATTGAAGATCACTTTGTTAACGGCCGTCCCGCATGGGAAAAAGCGGGTGCGGAGCTGGTACAGGACGTGCTGCCGTTTGAGGAAATGAAGCTGCGTATGCTCAACGGCAGCCACTCGTTTCTCGCGTATCTGGGTTATCTTGCTGGTTATCAGCATATCAGCGAGTGCATGCAGGACGGCGCGCTGGCCGCGGCGGCACACCATTTGATGTTGCGCGAGCAGGCACCAACGTTGCGTACCCAGGGCGTCGATCTCGCCGCCTATGCGGATGCGCTGCTGGATCGCTATCGTAACCGGGCACTAAAACACCGTACCTGGCAGATTGCGATGGACGGTTCGCAAAAGCTGCCGCAGCGGATGCTGGATTCGATCCGCTGGCATCTGGCGAATGGCAGCCGCTTTGATGCGCTGGCACTCGGTGTGGCGGGGTGGATGCGCTATGTCGGCGGCATGGATGAGCAAGGGCAGCCGATTGAAATCAGCGACCCGCTGAAAGATCAGATTGCCAATACCGTGCAGCGCAGTGAAGAAGGCGAAAGCCGAATCGCGGCATTACTGACGCTGACGGCGATTTTTGGCGACGATCTTCCGAAAAATGCGGTCTTTGTCGAGACGGTAACGCAACATTATCTAACGCTGTTAGAAAAAGGCGTGAAGGGAACGTTGCAGGCGATACACTGGTAACTGTAAAACGGCGGTAGCCGCTGAGCACATTGGCTATCGCTACCATGTAGGGCAAGGGGAATGTTTACTTCCTTGCTCTGCTTATCCCTATTCCCTCCCTCCGAATACCACCCTTTTGATGTATTCCTATCCCGCCTTGTTTTTAGATAAATGTTGCAAATGTTAATAATTGTGAGGCGACTCAAGTTATCAATGTTGCTGTACTTGTATGGTAGTAATCATTGATGAGGTTATCAGTTAGGAAGGATAAGTCACAGGAAACGCTTTCTCAGGAAGGAAAAGCGATGAGTAAATTCGCACAAAGCCCGAGAGCGCGTTGCTACATGGTTTTAGCTATCCAGTCATGGTGATGTTCATCGTGACATATTGATCTGTAGAGTGAGATGAAAAACATGCAAAGAATTAGTTTTGATGTCATGAAAGAGACCGTAAAGAATGCCTTCTTGAATGCGGGATTAAGTGAGCAAAAAGCGGATGTTTGCGCGCAAATTCACACTGAGTCCAGCTGTGATGGCGTTTACTCGCATGGCTTAAATCGCGTATCCCGGTTTATTGATTATGTCAAAAAAGGTTGGATCGATATTCAAGCTGAGCCCACACAGGTTAAGTCATTGGGCGTGATGCAGATCTACGATGGTAACCAGGGTATTGGCATCACCAACGCCTTGTTTGCGGTTGAAAAAGCGACGGAGATAGCACGTGAATATGGCATAGGAATTGTTGCTTTACGTAATACCACGCACTGGATGCGCGGCGGAGCGTACGGCTGGAAAGCCGCGGAAAAAGGTCTTGCCGCAATCTGTTGGACGAATACGGAATCGTGTATGCCTGCGTGGGGAGCAAAAAATACCCGCTTAGGCAATAACCCTTTTGTCATGGCTGTACCGCGAGAAAAAGGACCGATCGTATTGGATATGGCCATGTCGCAATACTCATACGGCAAATTGCAGGTTACCCGGCTTAAAAATGAACGTCTGCCATTTCCTGGAGGTTTCGATCAACAAGGAAATTTAACCGATGAACCAGGACCTATTGAACAATCTATGCGCATCCTCCCTACTGGATACTGGAAAGGTTCTGGGATGGCAGTTCTGTTAGATGCAATGGCGGCGTTATTGTCCGCGGGTCATCCGACAAATGAGATTGATAACATTGGTAAAGGTAGTTGTACCGGAGCTAGCCAGATTTTTATGGTCTTCGATCCCGCCCAACTTGGCGGCAGTGAATTTAGCGATCGCATGGCTGACAGCGTGGCAGATTACGTTAAATCATCAATGCCAGCAGAAGGTAAAAACGAGGTTTATTACCCCGGAGAAAATTCAGCTAAAAATCGAAAAGAAAATCTTGTCAAAGGCATTCCCGTTGATGATGGAGTATGGGCTGAAGTCGTTAAGCTGGCGCAAGAGATGAATGATCGTGGGTAATAATTCTGCAACTTAATAGAAGCCATGCTGAATTACCTGAGGCAATTTATAAGGTTTTAGCTTGATGACGCCGCCTGAACTTATAAATTCAATATCGATTTTAATATAAATTAAGTCTTTGTGATAAATGTCGCAAAATAAATAACTGGAGATAAAATAACGTAATTTGCTTGTATGGTAGGTAGGTCTTGTTATTGCCAGGGCGTTGTGTGGTTATGAGATATTATCAATTCTATTGCTAAATAAGGGTTAACCAACGGGTGTTTAAGGATAAATATGCCTTAAGTAATAGTATGTTAAATTATTTTTCTGCTACCTTGACAGGAAGGTAATTTATGCATTGATATGTTAAAAATAGCAGGACTGGTATTTTTACATTCGTAATTTTTCCTTTGGAGAATAGAAAGATATGTCTAAATATACCTTAGGTTTCGAAAGAAAATATTCTTATGTGCTAACATCTGGGATCGGTAGAACAATAGCGATTGCCTCATTACTTTCTCTTTTTTCCTTATCTTCTGCTGCTGCTAAAACCTATGATTTCAACTTGAGCACTGCGTTAGCGCCAGACGATCCTATTTATGCTGGATTTAAAGAATTCAAGAAAAATGTTGAAAAACGCACGGATAAAAAAGTACGAGTGCGGTTATTCCCAAGTGGCCAATTGGGGGCGGATGGGGAATTGATTCAGCAGGCTCAGGTAGGAAGTAATGTTGGTGTGCTTACCGATGGCGGCAGGCTGGCGCAATTTGTGCCAGAGTTGGCAATACTCAATGCTCCCTTCCTATTGTCAAATTATGAACAAGCCTCAAAATTTGTCGCAACCCCCTTATTTAAAGGATGGGAATCACAGTTACAGGATAAATCGGGTTTGGTCAGCCTCTCGTTCAACTGGTATCAAGGTTCTCGTATGATGATTACGAAAAAACCTTTCACACAGCCGGCTGATTTAAAAGGTATCAGAGTAAGAGTACCTGATGCTCCTATTGTTATCGAAACAATCAACTGTATGGGAGCCTCACCAACACCTATGGCCTGGTCCGAAGTCTACTCCGCCATTCAGACTGGCGTAGTGGATGCTGCCGAGGCGCACCCAACTGCGCTATACGGTTCTAAGCTCAATGAGGTGGCTAAATACATTACTAAAACTAACCACTACCACTTAATGACGTCAATTGTTGTTGGCAGTAAATGGTTTGAACAACTTCCTGCTGAATATCAGAAAATTCTTCATGAAGAATCTTATAATTCAGGGGCATTCGCATCCCAAAAAATTATAGAGCAAAGTAATACGGTTTTAGAAAAAATGATAAAGAGTGGTGCCAAAGTGGAAGAGATCGATCTCAGTCCTTTTATAACCGCCTGTGCTAATGTACCCGCTAAACTTGGTTTAGAATCCGCGCGTGACAGTCTGAAAGCCGCACTGGATACCAAATAGATTAGCTTAATTACCTCTGTGCCGATCCCGTCTTTATGGCGGGACGTTGTGTGAGATATTACAGATGAATACATTGATTAAAATAGAAATAGCTATTGCAAAGATTATGTTTGTAATCATGGTAATACTTATTTTAGTTGCGGCTATTGGACGAGCTGTGGGGTATCCACTGATTTGGTCTATAGAAATATCCATGGTTTTATTTGCTTGGGTAAGCATGTTCGCCATCCATTATTCCCAAGCCAATCAACGCAATATGGGAATTGATTTTCTATTGAAGCGATTGCCTGAGAGTTTGCAAAATGTAATAGATTACATTAATAGGGTGTTTATTATCGTATTTCTTGGTTTTGGGGCTTACTCTGGATACCTTTTTTCCTGGGATACGCGGGCACATGTATTACCTATTTCCGAGATAAATCATATTTTTTTAAGTGCAGCAGTCCCGACAGGATGTTTGTTAATAATGTTTACCTGTGTTGAGCAACTGATTGATAAAATTAAATCCAGCCGAGCATTATCTATTGGAGGTGATTTACCATGATATGGCTGACCGGTGTATTATTTATTGTTTTTATGTTGATGGGAATGCCAGTAGGATTTGTTATTGCCCTATCAAGTTTAGCCTATTTCTTTACGTCCGACTTTCTACCGCTTGGTATCGCTTTTCAAAAATTTGCCGCGCCGACACAGTCATTTCCAATGATTGCTGTTCCTCTGTTTATTCTTGTGGGGAATTTACTTACACGGACAGGGATTACCGAGCGTTTGTTGGATTTTTCCCGTCTATTGACCGGCTGGATGATCGGCGGGTTGGCGCAAATTAACGTATTACTCGCGATGCTTATGGGCGGCGTTGCTGGTTCGGCAGTTGCTGATGCGTCTATGCAGTCGCGTATGCTCGGGTTCTCTATGATCGATCGGGGTTATCCCCGAGCTTATACGGCGGTTGTTATCGCTTTTGCGTCATTGATCACCGCTACGTTACCCCCAAGTATCTTGTTAATTTTATTTGGGTTTGTCGGTAACGTTTCTATTGGTAAATTGTTCCTTGCAGGTATTATTCCGGGCTTTTTGCTGACGATAACCCTGATGATAACGAATTATATCATGGCTCGTCGTATGAATATCCAACCAGAAACGGTGTCAAAGCCGACGTTCAAAGAGGTTATGGTAAGCTTTCGCCGCGGCTTTTGGGCGCTGATGTTCCCCGTTATTCTCATTGTAGTGATTCGTTTAGGCCTATTTACGACGTCAGAAGCAGGGGCATTTATTGTTCTCTATGCCATTATTATTGGTGGTCTGGTTTATAAGGAACTTACTTGGCAAGGGCTGCTTGATACGCTGACTGAAACGCTAAGCGATCTCGGTATTGTTATGCTCTTGGTTATGGCTGCCTTTATTCTGGGGCATATCAGCGTGTTGGACCAATTGCCCCAGGCAATGACTGAGTTTATTACTGAGTTTACAGAAAGCCCGACAGGTATCATGCTACTGATTTTTGCTTTGGTACTCGTCGTTGGTATGGTTTTGGATGCCAGTCCTCTGGTTCTACTGCTAACGCCAATATTATTGCCTATTGTGACCGAAATAGGTTACGACCCTATTCATTTCGGAATTATGTTCATTACCTTAACGCTATTGGGAGCGAATACGCCGCCAGTTGGTATTTGTATGTATACGGTCTGTGGGATTTTAAAATGTGATACCGTACATTTTATGAAGGCTTCAGTGCCCTACTTATTCGCGTTTATTATTTTCGTCGCGGTATTATTTGTCTTCCCGCAAACAGTAATGTTCTTGCCTAATTTGCTCATGCCGTAATTGAATCATGTCAGCGTGTGATTAGCGTGTAATGATGTATCTTTAAACAGAGGGGATACGCTTAAGTCAGTCGAATATAGATAGCCGTTGAACGAGACATGCTTAAGGAACGACCAGAGATACCCTGTTTCTCATTATCCTCCCACTGACTGGTGTGGGTGGGGGGATAAGAGAAGTTAGCGAATATGCAGTTTGGCGTATAGCAGGTGGTAAGTATGGCGAGTATAGTCCCAAATTAACATGTATCATAAACGGTAAACTTCTTGGGTAAACATAGTGGCATGGATACGTCTTTTCAAATCAACAACAACGAACCAGTAAACCAGCAAATTTATCGCGTACTGCGCAAAGATATTGTGGAATGCACTATTCCGCCGGGTAAATTGCTGTCTGAAAAAGAAATTTCTGTGCGTTTTGATGTTTCCCGTCAGCCGGTCAGAGAGGCCTTCATCAAGCTAGCCGAAGCCGGACTGGTGCAGATTATGCCGCAGCGCGGTACATTTGTGATGAAGATCTCCGAACAGCGCGTGGCGGATGCACGTTTTATCCGTCAGGCACTGGAATGTGCCATTGTGCGTCGGGCAGCCGAAATGGTGACGGATAGGCAGCTGCTAACGCTGGAGCACAACTTACGCCGTCAGGAACTGGCCGCGCAGAATAACCAGGTGCGTGAGTTCCTTAGCCTTGATGACAGCTTCCATCAGCTTCTGACACAGATTGCCAACTGTCCGTTAGCGTGGGAAACCATCGAATCGATCAAAGCAACGATGGACCGCGTGCGTTTTCTCAGCCTGAGCCAGATTTCTCCCCCGCCAAATTTGATCCAACAGCACTATCTGATTTTTAGCGCCCTGAAAGCGCGCGACCCCGATGCCGCGGAGAAAGCGATCCGTGAGCATTTGCAGGAAATGATCTATTCGATCACGCCGATTGCACAACAGAATAGCGACTGGTTCGAGCACGCCTGAACACGTTGAATTGTGGCTTCCACCGTTTCCGGTGGAAGCTATGCTGAAAGCGATTTCAATATTATTGTAGTGGCTGTGGCAGGGTAATCACCCACAGTTCATTATCAGCTTCTGGCTTCTCCAACGGTTTGATGGCTAACGTGGTCTCGACCGCTTTTCCGTCTCGCGTGAGCTTGCCATCGGCAGCAACCTGATAGTCGTCCGCTTTGTCTTTCGCCTTCACGGGGGATTGCAGCACGGATTGCAGGCCAAAGTCGTTGTCGTTAATGACGGCCAGCGTCTGTTTATCCACCAGCGCCAGACCTTCCACTTTCTCCTGTTGCCAGCCAAGCTTACGCAGATCCACCAGCTCCTGTTTGTGCGCCAGCGTAATGCCGCGTTTTTCCAACTGGGCGAGATCGTCAAATTCCGGCGATTTGCCGTCGGTATCGAACGGCGTCAGGTCGCTCGCTTTGCTGAGATCGACCAGATAGATGCGGTTCTGCATCTGTTTGTCTTTATCCGCACCTTGCTCGACCAGCAGAATGCGCTGATTATCCAGTGCCACGATATCGCCGATTTTGGCATCTTTCGCTTTCTTATAGCTGTCGATGTTGATGGGGTAGCCCACCATGCGGCTGGTTTTGGTTTCTGGGTTAAATATCACCAGACGTGTAAACTGCGCTTTGTTTTTGGTTTTGCCGTCGATATCCAGCGTACTTTGCACGGCCATGACGATCGTGCCGTCCGGCAGGCGAGTCAGTCCTTCAAAGCCCCGATTCGGCTGACGCCATTTGATGATATTCGGTAAGCCACTGGCAACCGAGTGCTCATTGCCCACAGGAGTTGGCCCAAATTTTTGCAGGATCTTTCCACTGGCATCAACATGGATCAGGAACGGGCCGTATTCGTCACACAGCCAGAAGCCGCCTTTGCCATCTGGCGTAACGCCTTCGGTGTCCAACCCGCGCTGGCTGGTGTTGAGTGATTGTAGCGCGTCGTTTAGCGCGACTTCATTGGTGGTGCCGATAAAATCCGCAGGCAGTGGCAGCCCGGTGATATTGCCCTCGGCATCGTGCAGCGGGCGGGGGGTAATGGCCTCGGCGGCCTTCGCGCTGACCCGAATGTCCATCATCAGCGGCGCGTAGTCAGGGCTGGCGAAGATCTTGGCCTCTTTCTCTCCGACCAGCGGCGCATCGGCATTTGGGCCGCGATCGGTGACGGTGGTGAACATCAGGTCATCACCCTGTTTGCCTGTGAAATAAAGACCAGAGCCAATACCAACAGGTAGACCGTTGGGAAAATTTTTAGTGAATTTACCCTGATACGCAACATGATCGCTGGCCGGGAAGGTGACGACGTAGCGTGTCACTTTTTCTCCTTCGGCCTGCGCGCTGAACGGCAGAAATCCGGCAACCAGCAGTGCTAACAACGTTTGTTTCATGCTATTCCCCATCAAATGTCATTTTGGTCATGGCTACGGTGCAGTGACCGTGCCGTCTGTCGTGGATGAAGTGATACCACCCGGATTGGGCCGAGGGTAATCATAATCAATGCGCAAAGGATGCGCGTACTCGCTGTTCCAAAGCTGTGTGTAAAGTCTATCTACCCGCTGCGCCATCGGTTGGCTCTGGATCACCATTTCCAGATTGCGCGAGTTATCCAGGTAGCCGCCGCTCCAGTTGCTGGTGCCGATCCAGGCTTTTTTGCCGTCGATGGTCATGATCTTACTGTGGATCACGCGCGCAAACGGGATAAAGCCGCTGCTGGGCTGGGGGATCGATACCGTTTTGATCTGGATGTTGGGTAGTATTGCCAGACTCTTCAGGTAGGCGATGTTCGGCATTTTGGTGCTCCATTCGGACACCATCAGCTCGATCTGTACGCCGCGTGCGGCGGCAGCGCGAATCGCGTTATCGATAACCGCGTAGTAAGGGCGCGTTTTATCCGGGCCGTAGGAGAGCGGGACGTAATCCATCACCTGAATACGAACCTGTTGCTGAGCTTCGGCCAGCAAACGAGGGAGTTCTTCTTCGGAATCGATTACTCCTGCGGGGTTGAATGCTTTGGGGCTGGCAACCAGATAGTTGCCCGAACGGTCAGTGGGCTGCGTTGCTGCGGGCAGCGGCGCAACGGTTTCGCCGTTAATCAGTCGCGCCTGTGCCTGCCAGTCTTGTTCAAAGATAGCGCTAATCTGAGTAACCACGCGGGGATCGTCGATCAATAACCCCGTTTCGTGAATGTGTTCCAACGCCCGCCAGTCAAGATTTTGGCTGCCCATGTAGGCCTGTTTGCCATCAACCAGCAGGTATTTAGCATGCACAATACCGCCGTTCAGACGTTCAAAAGGAATCACGCGCAGTTCCAGATTCGGAATCGTTTTGAGCTGTTCCAGCGTGTCCGGCGTAGAAATTCTTAGCCCTTTTTCTTCAAGCAGCAGGCGGATTCGCACGCCGCGCGCTCCGGCGGCACGCAGGTGCTGTAAGACGTTATCAAAGCGCGTTCCTGCCTGATTGGCGATATAGAACTGGCCCAGTTCAATGGTGTGCTGCGCGTGATCAAACAGCGAGATCCACACCGCGTCGCTGGGGCGTAAATCGGGGGCGGTCAGCGTGGTTTCCACCGGGGCGTCATACACTAATTCATAGCCGGGAGTGCGATCGCGATTCGCGCTGCCGTCAGCATCAGCATGGGCTGATGCACTGACAATAAACAATACGCCTCCTGTTAGCAGCGTGTTGATGCAATGCTTCCAACGTTGCCCCGGAGATGTGAAACCACAACGCTTAAGCATAGCGTTTCTCCGCCATTGCTTTTTCTGTCATGGCACTGTCTGTCATGGAATGGTGCGTCACGACGGGGCCTGCTTTCTGTTGGCGAGTATGCGGCATTCCGGCGCGAATCAGCAGGACTTTCAGCATTTCGTTGATGTGTTCCATCCGGCTTTGCAGAAAATTATTCCCCAGTAGACAAACCAGCGCGATGGCGATCCCCAGTCCGGTGGCGTACAGCGCGGTTCCCATGCCAGCGGAAACCTGGCTCGGGTCGGAAATCCCTGCGGCGGACAGCACTTTGAAGGTTTCGATGATCCCCATGATGGTGCCGAGCAGCCCCAGTAACGGCGCTGCGGTGACGACGGTTTCCAGAATCCATAATCCGCGCGACAGTTGCGGCTTGCTTTGCAGATATTGTGCGTCGATCAGGTCGTTAAGCGCATCGCGATTTTCTGTCTGATGTGACTGCGCCAGAACCGGCATGACTACCGTAATGGGCAGGCTGGGACGTTGCGTCAGCGCATCCGGCAGATCGTGCTCGTGGCGAATCTCTGCCGTGAGGGCGCGATCCAGACGCTTGGCCTGCCGACGCGTATAGGAAAAATAGAGACTGCGTTCGATGATGATCATCAGGGCGATCACCAGCGAGGCGTACATGACGTAGAAAATAATCTCGTGCAGCATATCGGCGTTCATGGCCGGATCCCTCTGTTGCCTTATTAGGCGTTGTTTGTGATTGATGACGACATGCGTCGGGCGGGTGTAATGGGTAGATCGTAAAGACGCTGCAAGTACATCCTTGTAAGCTCGAGCCGCGCCATCCCTGGCGCGGACGCTTTACTCTTCTATCCCATTACCCCCGTTTTGCTCTGTATTTAGACTATTAACAGATTAGAACGTGGCTTCCAGTGAGGCGTTGAAGGTGCGTTCTTCCCCGACGTTGTAGAACGGTGTGCCTGCCGATACGCCGTTATACGATCGTGAGTTGAAGCTCACGGAGCGCGCAGAGTCGAGATACGCTTTGTCGAACAGGTTGCTGACGCCAAAGCGTAGGGTGGCGCTTTTCACGATCTTCTTATCCACTGGCAGATAGACACCGGCGCTGAGATCGAAAACGGTACGTCCGCCGATCTTCTCGTCATTGGTCATGTCGCCGTAGAACGAGCCAACATAGCGGCTGTTCACGCCGGCATAGTAGAGGCCGTCGTCATAACCCAATCCGAGGTTGAGCATATTTTTCGGCGCATTGGCGACCTGCTTGCCCGTGGTGGGGAGCTGGCTGCCGCCGGTGGCGAGATTGTTTTTCTGCTCAGTATCGGTATAGGTGTAAGCCGCGAAGTAGTTGAAGTTGTGTGGCAGCTTGCCGCTCCACTCCAGTTCCAGCCCTTTGTTTTCCACTTTCCCGGCGTTGATCATTTCGTACTCGCCATCGGCGTTACGGCTGGAGATCTGGCGATCGGTAAAGCGGATAAAGAACAGTGAGGCGCTCAGCAACATGTCCTCATCCTGGAAGCGCCAGCCGAGTTCCTGATTCCAGCTCAGCTCAGGCTTGGTATTGATGGAATCGCCAACGTTATACAAGACGTAGTTAGGCGGGGTACGCATGTTACGCGTGATGTTATAGAACACCTGATTTTCGGTATTGATGCGGTAAGCCGCGTTAAAGCTAGGCAGGAATTCGTGGTATTTCTTGTTCTTTTTCTCTGCGACGTTATACAGGCTGCCGAGGTTAGTCCCGTCACGCTCTACGTGCTGATAGGCCAGACCGCCGGTGAACGTCCATTCTGGGGAGAAGAACCAGGTGTCCTGAATCCAGATTTTATGTGCTGGCGTGACGGTAAACTGGTTACGGCCTTGAACCACGTTCCCGTTCGCGTCGGTGACCTGATTCGCATCGCCGGGTTTGCCGGAGATATTAACCGGAGTGCCGTCGCTCTTAATCGGAATGAAAGGCTGCGTTTGGCGCTGGCGGGCACGCTCGAACCAGTAGCCGATATCCAGACTATGCTCGTCGTTAAGATCCCATTTCAGCTTAGTCGTGATACCAGGCCGCCAGGTTTCCGTCCACGATGGGCGGTAGTAAGTGTTGGAGGTCAGATTGCTGAGATCGTAGTTACCCGCGCGATCTGACGTGGCGGATAACACGCTGGCGCTTCCGCTGCCGAAGCTGCCGCCGTTCGTTGAGAAATAGTAGGGTTGTAAGGTCAGTGCCAGGTTATCGCGCAACTGCAATTTCTGGGTGAACGTAACATTCAGCGTTTCGAAGTTATTGCGGTTAATTTTGTAGTATTGAGAAATCTGTCCACGGCTGTTGTAAACCGGCGTCGTGGCGTAATCCATCTTACGCCCGTTTTGCTCAAACTGTCGTTTGCTCAGCGTCGAATAGTTGATGGTATCTTGCTGATTGTATTTCACAATCAGGCTGCTGCTGTGGCCGTTCTCATGTTCATACAGGCCGTTCCACTCGACTTTATCGGCGCGGGAATAGCCTGCCCCGCGCCATTTGTCTGAATCGGTATACGAGTAGGAAAGCCAACTGCTGAAGCCGTTGTGTTTACCGGTTTCCAGACGGGCGAAGGTCTTGCTGAGATTGTTACTGCCGAACGTCTGCTTAACGAAACCACCAAAATCTTTGGCGGGACGGTGGGAAACCAGCCCGATGTTGCCGCCGCTGGCACCAATGTGTGGGCCATCCATTTCTGATGAACCTTGGGTGACAAATATTTGCTCCAGGTTTTCCGGGTCGCCCATGCCGTTCGGGTACACGGCGTAGTCGCCGGAGTCATTAACGGGGATGCCGTCGGATGACAGGCCGACCTGATCCGCACTCATGCCGCGCATGGTATAGCTGACGCCGCTTAAGCCGCTGGCGTCGTTGCTGCTGACGTTCAGTCCCGCCGTGTATTTTAGTTTATCAATGGCGTTGCCTGCGGCGGGCATCTTATCCAGCGCGTCTTTTGTCACGGTCGAGCGCGATTTGGCACTGTCTTCCTGAACCATTAATCCTGCGCCGAGCGGTTGTCCCTGTACGTTGATCGTGCCGACATTTGTCGTTTCCTCCGCCAGCGCGGAGCTTGCCAATAATGCGCCGACGACGGACAAACATACCCCAGAAAGTTTGAACGATTTCATTTAATAATCCTAGTATTATCAGTAGCTTGCTTATCAACGTGTTGTTGACGTTATTTTTGCTGATTTACTCTCTTGCTCAGGCGCGAAATGCTACTGCGCCTGATAATCGAACGTGGCTAAAAAGCGTTTTGTGCTTTGTCCTGCAAAGGCATCGGCAGGGAAGGCCCGAACCTGTTTGATACTCTGTAAGCTGGTCTGCGCCGCGCGGTTAAGCAGCATGCTGGGCGCTTTGTTATTGATCCCTGAGCTGATGACTCGCCCTGTGCGATCCACTTCCAGCCAGACTTCAACGCGACCTTCGGGACGTTCAAGCGATGCCTGTCGCCCTGTTGGGTAGCGTTTGGTTTGTTCAAGCTGCGCGCGTAGCGCCTGCGCATAGCTATTTTCCAACGCGGCGACATTCACCGACGGCGCAGAGGGGAGCGCTTTTACCGGGGCTTCTGGGCGTAGCGCGGTCGATTTGGGCTGTGCGGGCATCGGTTTAGGTTTGGTCTCTGCCCTAGGTTTAACCTCGGGTTTAGGCTTCGGCTTTACTTCCGGTTTGGGGGGCGTAATCGGCGGCGCTTCTACGATCGGATCGGGTTCATTAACCGGAATCGGCTCGGGTTCAGGTTGTGGCACCGATTCTGGTTCTGGCTCAGGGATCGGCTCGGGCTGGGGAATCGCCTCCGGTTCAGCCAGCGTGAGCGCCATGACGGTTTCATCGTATTGCTGCTGAACTTTCAGCGGCGGTTGTTGGCTGGCGAAGAACAGGCAGGCAGCAAACACCGGTAACGGCAACCAACTGATGGCGTGGCGTGAGCGATAGAGCAGATACATGTCACGATTTCCGGGTTGCGATAGAAATGGACGAAAAGCCCCCTTGACGCAGGGTATCCATGACAGCGACCAGGCGCTCAACCTCGACGCTTTTATCGCTGTTTATAATGATGGTGGTTTGCTGATCTTGCTGCTGTTGTTGCAGCGTATTGATGAGTTCGCTCAGTACTATTGGCTGCCCGTCCAGCTCAAGATGGTTCTGTGCGGCAAGCGTGATGATCGCTTTTTTCTGTGGTTTGAGTTGCTGTGCGCTGCCTGCGGTGGGGAGCTGCGTTTTCAGGCCTAGCGCAGGAATAACGTTCATGCTGATCAGGACGAAGAAGACCAACAGGAACATCATTACATCGATCATGGGAACCAAATCGATGTGGGCTTTCTGCTTTTTAGGTTCGTTCCAGTTTCTCATTACTCATTTCCCTACAAGCGCGAATGTTTGAACAGAGCAATTCGCGTGGCGCCGAAACAAAGCAGCCAATATAGGTAGAGTTTGTTTAAGTTTTTTTACATTTATGTGATTAATTTTTCAAAGTGATGCGTATTTATGGTGATTTTTTGTCAAGAAATA
This sequence comes from Pectobacterium araliae, assembly GCF_037076465.1. Taxonomy (NCBI): domain Bacteria; kingdom Pseudomonadati; phylum Pseudomonadota; class Gammaproteobacteria; order Enterobacterales; family Pectobacteriaceae; genus Pectobacterium; species Pectobacterium araliae. Next base: position 927,943 of record NZ_AP028908.1, read on the forward strand.
AGTTTTTTTGATGTTTTTACCTCATTTTTTGACGACCATGAGTGAACACCCATGAAAGGAAAAATGGATTTGGCGGGATTAACAGCAAAAATGAGTGGCCAGTAGAATGACTGGCCGGATCGTTATCCTTCGGGGGTGAGTTACCCTTTTCCGCGTGGTTTCCTGAAGGTGAAAAAGAGTTGCAGCGTATTACATAACACCAGAAAAGCGGTGACGGCGAACACCCAGCGGAACCCCATCAGGGCGGAGACGCCAGAACCCATCAGTGGCCCCAGCACGTTGCCTAAATACATGAATGACTGGTTATAGCCGAAGATGCGGCCTGTCACCTGCTGGCTGCTGTACTTGACCAGTAGCGCCTGTACGGTTGGCATGAGTGCGCCATCGGCAAAGCCTAGCAGAAAGCGGAGAATGCCAAGCTGTGTCGGGCTTTGTACCATCGCCATAATTAAGAACAGCAGCACGCTGATCGCCAGCGCGGCGATCAGCACGCGGTGTGCGCCGATGCGGTCACCTAAACGACCAAGGCGTGGTGCCGATAGCAGGGCAGACACGCCGGGAATTGCCGCAATCACGCCGCTGATAAACGCAATATTGTCCGTACCGGGAGCCAGATCGCGGATGAATAAGGTGAGAATAGGGCTGATGGAGCCGTTTGCCATCTGGATCATCATCGTTGTAATGAACAGGCAGATGATAAGTGCCGGATAAGGCAGCGAAGCAAAGACGGCTTTCCCGCTTAGCCTGTTTTCTTTGGTGACCTTAACCACGCTCTCTTTGATCGCGAAAAGCGTAATCAGAAAGCTGGTAAACAACAGGCCGCCAGTGATGAAAAAGACGATGCGCAGCCCGATATAGTCGGCCATAAAGCCACCGAATAAGGGACCAAGGATGACGCCGGCGATCTGTCCTGTCGATAGCATCCCCAGCGCCCAGCCGCTTTTTTCACGCGGAACCTGTGAGGCGATCAGTGCCATCGCGTTGGGAATGTAGCCGGAGGTCAGTCCCATTAACGAACGCAGGATGAACAACTGCCACACGTTGGTCGCTAACCCTTGCAGCGACATGACGATCGCCATGCCGAGTGCGGCGCGCAGCAACATGAGCTTTCGCCCTTTGCGGTCGGCGAGGCTTCCCCATAGTGGTGCCACGGCGGCAGAGATGAGAAAAGACGAGCTGAAGATCAAACCAGACCACAGGCTCAGCGACTCGTGTGAATTAACGCCAAGCTGCTCAATGTACAGTGGCAAGAAGGGCAGTATCTGGCTCATAGCCAGCCCGGTGAAAAAGCATCCCAGCCAGGCAGAGAAGAGGTTAAGTTTCCAGGTTTCCATGTGGGCGGAAGGGGCCTTCATCAGCGAATAACCAATGGCGAAACGGTAGCAACCGTGCGTAAAAAGTGGGCTAACTGCTAGCGCTCAATTAATAACGGAAAGTGATTAAAATTTCTTTTTTCATCATGAGCATAGCATAGCCCGCTGCGTATTGGTCACTGAGGGTAATGATTCGCAACAAAAGATAATCAGCATGGGTCGAGAGTGGGTTAGGAGATAGTGCTGGTAAATTTTATTATGTGACTTGCATCACAAAAAAGGTGATTTTGTTCAACGGGAGTTGTACAATTCATCGACATAAAGCAGGGCTTGCCATTAAGACAAGCTATCGCTAAAAAGTCATACCATCGCGTAATTAAAACAACGAGTGAAGTAAAACCAAGATGAAAAAAGTGCGTAACCTCTTTAAAAAAATGCTGACGGCTTACCTGAATACCTATAAAAACGTACCGCCTGGTGCGCTGTTCTAAGAATCTGTGCTATGCATCACATAAAACAGGCCGCCAACATGGCGGCCTGTTTATTTATGGGGAGCCCGATGGGGTTCTGAGCGCATCCCATACCTTTTCGTCGTTATGCTATTTCGTGCTGTAGACTGGGACTGCCGTTACTTCTGGCACGGCGTCGGTCAGGTAAGCACCGGCTGCGCTGCTTCTGACTTCATTCTCATCAATAAAGCCATAGAACACGCCCTGCGACGCGGAAACGCCGCGAATTTCTGCATCTCCACGCATTTGTGCGTTGCCTGACAGCACAATACCGCGTTCATACGCGCCTGGCCCCATAAAGACCGTATGCAGCCGTGCGTTATCACGCACGATGGTATTACCCTGCATTACCGTCAGGCCACTGACAACGGCACGACCTTCCACCGTTCCGTTCAGAATCGTGGCACGATCTTCAATTCTGGCGTTATCCCTTACCGTACCACCGATGACGCGAGCATAAGGCCCGACGTAGGCGGTAGGGGCGACATTCGCGGAGTTAGACACCCAGCCGCCGCCATTTGGATGGCGAGAGCCGTTAGCGGTTGGATTCGGTGCTCCGGGTTGGCTGCCTTCCGGCCAAACGCCAGTGAAATCAGCCATCCACGGATAACGGTAAAGGGAGTAGTAAGCCTGATCCCACTTGATCTTCTGCATTTGCGATGGCGTACCCATGACCACCATGTAAATACCGCGATCGTCCTGACGGATAGTGAAGTTTTTCAACGTGGCGGACGCGCCGCGCTGCAATTCGCTGTAGCGTGAAACGCCGTCCGATCCGATAGCGACAATCCCCCAGCGCCAGTCGGAATTCGGCTGAGGCATGGTTGCCGGATCGTTCTTCAGCCCAGGGAAGCGGGTAATGGCCGATTTGCTCTGTACTATACCACTGAATTTAACGGTGATTTTCGTCGCACCGCTCTCTGGGATCAGTTTGACAATGTTGTAGCCTAACTGCTGCGGAGCCTGATCGAACGGAACGGAGAAGCGCCTAAGGTTGGCGTTGGCACCGACAACCGGCTCAAGCGCGGTGGTTCGCAGCAGGCGGTCAGCGTTACTTTGGTTGGGTTGTACCGCGCCATAGCTGCCGTAGGTTGAACGATAAAAACGACCACGGTCGAAACCGTCTGGATCGATGTAATCCCAGTTGACGTTGTGCATTGCCCAGTCGCCGAAGACATCGTTGAATTCAGACTGGCTCCAGCCCATATTGGTACGCAGAACGGACAGCGGATCGGCGGTAGACTGGCCACTTTCGCCTCCTTTCGGCGCTTTTGACCATATATCATTGATGATGCCATAGCCAAAGCGGTCCTTCAGATATTCCATGAACTGCCAGTTGCAGTAACGGTTACGTGTTGAACCCAGATAAATATGCGAGTAGTTGACCTGCATTTCCGAGCAGTGTGCCGACGTACCGCGGAATTCATCCAGTTGGTGCGTCATCCAGTTCGCGTGGGATTCCCAAATCCAGCCAACGTAGTTATCGCCCGTACTCTGGAAGCCGCCGGTTTGCCCTTGCAGCGCATGGGTAAATTCGTGCGCTAGCCCCCAGTTATCTTTCAGTGAAGCGGAACCGATCCACATTCCCATGCTGCCATCACCCGCAATACCGCCGTTGAGCCCAAAAGTGGGATCGATGTGAATATTGGCTTTATATTTTACGGTTTGCTTGCAGTAAGGCTCGGGGTACTGAATTTGGTTAATGAACTTATCCCAAATTTTTTCCAGTTTCTGCCCAGCGGCAACGGCATCATTACGATTAACGTCGTTATTATTCCAACGGAAGGCAAAGTGCTCTGTCTGGTATTTCACGGAAGGCATATCAGTGATGGAACTATTTACCTGCCAGTTACCTGCGACGCAAGCTTCAGCGGCGTTTGCCGTATTGACCATCAATGCGCTACTTAAAACGAGTAGACAGTTCAGCGGCGTGAGAAGTGTTTTTATTTTTGGCATAAATCCTTTTCCTAGCATGAATATTGCTTATCAGCCTTATTATTTTTCGAGAATTAATTTCTCGTCGATATATAAGACCCTATCCCAAGGCCATCATGGCCTATATCCGTCATCCTTCAAGCTGCTTGTGCGTTGCCCTTAAGGGTCAACGCTTGCGGTTTGTCACGCAACTCAAATTATTTAGGGTATATTTTACTTAAGTGAAAAATATCGGCCTCTATTAAAGAGGCCGATATGGATTATAGATTAATTTTATCGCATAACCTATTTCATTTTAAATTTTTCTTATGATCGAGTTTCTTAAAATAAATAGCGTTATTGGTGTGGCGCTTTATTACCCAATAAATCAGGCTGGCGGCCAGTAGCGAATTAAAGGCAGGAATACCCCACTCAAACGCTAATCCGACGATGGCACCGACAATGCTGGAAATAATAGCCGGCCAGCCAATCAACGGCGTTTGTGCGCTGTCGGGTAGTTGACCTTCGGCACGACTGGTGTCGAGCAGCGTTCTGTGAGTGCGTAAAATATAATAATCAATCAGCATCACGCCGATTATCGGTGGGAATAGCACGCCCAGCAGCGTCAGGAAATCGATAAAGCGGTCCAGAATACCGGCTACGGATAGCGCGGTACCGATGAGGCCAATCACCAGCGTTATTGAGACATAACGTAGTTTTTTTCCCGTGACACCTTCTATCGCGTTGGCGATACCTAAAGAGGAAGAGTAAAGATTGATATCATTCACTCTCAATGTCGAAAATATCACGGCAATCAGCCCGAGCCCACCCGCTGCCTGGGACATGATCGTCACGACGTCTGAGGTATTGAGTGCGCGGGCAATAATGATGGCGAGGCCATTCACCATAAATTCCCCGACGATAATCGATAACATCGTCATCCAGAAAACGTGTTTTCCTTTTTGGGAATAACGTGTCATGTCTGGGGTAATTAAGCTAGCGACAATACAACCGCCTACCACCATCGTCGCGCCAGTGCTAATGGAAATGACTTCGCCATTGGGAGCTGAGGCAAGCAGTTCAGCAATATTGTGGCCGGAGAGCGTCATGATCGAAATATAGCCGACAACAAGAATAAACATCGGTACGGCAATTTTGGCGGTGAAGCGTAATGCTCTGAATCCGAAGGCAACCAGCAGTGTCAGCGCAATGCCGGAAAGGGCAGCAGACCAGCCAAAGCCGAGCTTGTTCTCCATCGCGAAGTTGAGTGCTTTGGCGAATACGGCATTCTGGACACCGAACCAGCCGATGAGGCTAATGGCGATAACCAGCCCAATCAGGACGGAACCAATACGGCCGAAACCGCACCAGCGCGCAAGAAGACTACCGGACATGCCTTCCTTCATTCCCGCGTAGCCTAATCCCACCGTCACTACGCCAAAAATGGTGCTGCCAATAAAGATAGCGATAAATGCCTGGCTTAGCGTCATTGAATGGCCGAGCACTGCGCCTAGCATAAATTGGTCTAGCGCAGTTAACATACCGATATGTACTAACGCTACATTTAAAAAAGGCAGTCGAACATTTAACGGAACGCGACTGACCGGATAATCATCTATTTTTTCCATGTGGATATACTCTCTTATATAAATTGAATGCCTTTTGTGATGAGTGTGCGGGGAACGTAGCCGTCTACGCCAAGATTTCGGCAAAATGCTTCAAATTGCTGTAGAGAGTGCGTGTCAGTTTTTTGGTACATGTTATAGACCCTGTTCTCTATTGTTTTCGGCGTAACGTTCATTTTCTTTGCAATTTCTTTATTTGAAAAACGCTGCAATATCAGAAAGATAATATCTAACTCTGACTGCGTGAAAATACTGGTTGTTAACTCGGTTTGTAACGTGGTCGGCTTCTTTTGGTCTATATAGATGAGCGGAGACCGCGTATCCAGAGGTCTGGCATTCCACATCGTACCAATGCAACGCTTATTTTCATCAAAAATAGGGATCTTTTCACTGACGAAGGGCGTCAGCACTTTCTTTCCATACCAATAGTGTGTTTCGATGACCGTGACTCTCTGCTCACTATTTTCTGTTAGTCTGTCGTGTTCTTTTAAATCGTCAGAAAGCTCCACCCAACTGGCAGGAAATTCATCATCGAGTCGTCCTTCAATATCAAAACTCATTGGCGTATTGGTATAAAGGTAAGCGGCTTTATTCATGTAAACATGGCGTGATGATAAGTCTTTAATACCCCATGGTTCATTTAAACATTCCATCATAATAATCAGATTACGAATATAATCAGTCATGTTTGTTTGTGATGATGGCATCCTGCCCTCCTTAATAAGTTGGGATTAATTCAACGGATCAATTTAGCTAAGTAATGTCGAGTATGCTTGTGCGCATATCCCGGCAGATTTCCATATTCTTTATAGCCCAATTTTTCGTAAAACCCCTTGGCCTGAAAGTCGAATGTATCCACGTAAGCCAGATGACAACCACGCTTTAATGCTTCTTTTTCAGCAGATTGCATGAGTTGGCGGCCAAATCCACTTTTACGATATTTCTCGCTGACCCAAAGGTATTGAACTTCTAATGCACCCCACCAGGTTCTGGCTACCAATCCAGCAATAATCGTGTCTGTTTCATCTTTAACGTTTAAGAATAGCGGACGGATATCGACCGCATCATATTTTTCATTGTGTTTCCAAAGACTTCTAATCACAAAGTCTTCTTCATTTTGATCGGGCGTTTCGGTGATATTCAAATTCATTTTATTATTAGCTACCTTATTATAAGCGTATTGGATTGTTTATCATAAACCTTCACATTTAGCATAAGTATTTTTTTAACGCAAGGGTGTTTTTCACCCATTCTTATACCTGCCCATTGCGCTATTATAACAACATAAAATGACAAAAAAGAATGTCATGATTATGTAATGTAAATGTCGATAAGTTAAGTGAATGATGTCCTTCACCAGGGGGATTTTTTAACGCTAAACTCGTCATGTTTCAAGTGAAATTTTTGTTGGCGGCAATGATGTGACATATAAGAATTTATCCCGACATGGCTATTTTATTTGCCATTTTTGTTGGGCTTTCTGTGTCCAAACTGGCTGCATCAATAATGCTTGCTGGGATGAATTCTACGTCACTAAAAATAGTTTATAAGTGTTTTTTTCTGTATTGAAGAGGGGAGTCACCAATCCCTTTTTTGAATGAACTGATAAAATAAGTACTGTCTGAAAAACCGACCAAAACACCTATCTCATTAATAGATAATTCACTTCTTAATAATAACTCGCATGATTTTCTTAGCCGATAGGTTGTGATGTATTCTGTTATTTTTTCACCGGTTTCAAAGTGAAAACGGCGTGATATGTAGCCTTTCGATTTCTTTAAATCTGAAGCAATGTTGTCCAGGCTAAATTTTTTCATGTAGTTCTCATCCACCCATAACATCACCTGACTGGAAATTCGGTATTCATCTTCTTGAATGCCCTGCTCAGACCCAGGGAGCATACTGAATAGGGAAAGTAATAATGTTGCCACATTCTCCTCATTCAGATCACATCTTTCAGCCAGCGCATAGTAATGCGTAAATAACGTGTCAAGCCAAGTATGTAATTCAATCAGGTCGGCAACAAAGGTTTCACTCCCGCGCGCTGATAGCCGCTGAAGTTGTTGCTGATGGCGTGGAAATGCATCGTATGCATGCAACAACGCTTTCTGATCAACATGAATGATTGTCCGCCGATAAATACTGGCAGCACTTTCTTCCACCATAATTTTGTGCAGAGTAAACGGAGGAAAGATAAAAAATCTGCCGGGACGCATGGTGTAATGTCGATTGTCTGCCATCACCACGCCGTACCCTTCCTCCACGTACAAAATCTCAAGACACTGGTGCCAGTGATGGTAGCGTACCGGATTCGCGTTCAGTCGGTTGAACGAGATGATGCTGTCCTTCAGGGATATCAGTTCAAGCCTATCTGAAATCGTGTTCGGGTTCATTGTGCAATATTCTTAAATTTTAGCGGTCGCTACGCTATTAATAAAACGTTTTTTTAAATTTTCAATACCCCTATTCATTTTCCATGTCGCGGATGTGACATTGATAACATTTTGACTCTTCCTCTCTTCTTATTCTGAGCGCCTCAACGCGTTCTGCCAGTAAATATGATACCGCATCATCTTCTGTATAAGCAGGGCACTGAAAATCAGGGATAACATTATGAGTTATGGGCAAATAAAATTAAATCCGTTGTCTTCCCGACGCGATGTGATTCATATGCTTACTGCCATTCTGGAGCCATTGAACACACATTTTTCACCGGGAGATGCAGGGTTTTCTCTCGGAAACACCTGCGCACATTACGGGGCAGAAATTGCCCGGATGGAGGGCCTGTCGAGGGCATTATGGGGGGTGTTCCCTCTCATGGCTTCAGGTGAGGAAGAGCACTTCAGTGACCGCTATATTGAGGCGATTAAGTTAGGGACGAATCCTGACTCTCCCGCGTATTGGGGGGCTACAGGCTCGTATGACCAGCGACTTGTTGAGATGGCGGTGTACGGTCTGGGGCTTGCCTTGCTTCAGAATCAACTGACAGATAAATTCAGTGAAAAAGAACTGACAAATTTTTATCACTGGTTAAATCAGATTTCTTCGGCCGTAATGCCTGATAGTAACTGGAACTATTTTGCCATCATGGTTCAGTTAGGTTTCAAACGTGCCGGTTTGCCATGGGATGAGAATGTTATCCGTCAACGGTTCGATATGATGGAAGCCTATTATCTGGGGGGAGGATGGTATTCCGATGGCGTGGGGCGTCCACGTGATTATTATATTTCCATGGCATTTCATTTTTATGGATTGGTTTATGCCACGCTTAATGGTGAGGATGACCCACAGCGAGCGGCTGTTTTAAAGGAAAGGGCGCGTCTCTTTGCTCATGACTTTATTTATATGTCTGCCGCAGAAGGGCAATCTATTCCTTTTGGGCGGAGCCTGACTTACCGATTTGCCACTATCGCTTTCTGGTGTGCCGCCGCATTTTCAGACCTTGATGTTTTTTCTCCTGGTCAGATTAAAGGGATTATTTTCAGAAATTTACGATGGTGGCAGAATCAACCTATATTTGATCGTGAGGGAATACTGACTCTCGGTTATGCCTATCCCAATCTTGCATTCTGTGAGGATTACAATTCTCCTGGATCGCCGTACTGGGCTTTAAAGATCTTTCTTATTTTGGCTATTCCAGAAAACCACCCGTTCTGGCAAGCCGCGGAACAACCTCTTCCCAGCCTGGAAGAAAAGCATATTATCCCTGAGGCGTCACAGATCGTGGTTCATCCAGATAACTCTGCGCATATTTATATGCTGACGTCTGGACAACTTGAGCTAAATAACTACGTCAATACCGAAGCAAAATATACAAAATTTGCCTATTCCGGTGAATTTGGTTTCACCATAGAACGAGGACGTTATGGCATTAAACATGCGGCCTGTGATTCGATGCTGCTTTTATGTGATAACGACGAGTACTGGCGTGGGCGGCGTGAATGTGAACACGTATCGATCCAGCCGGATTATATCTGGTCGCGTTGGTCACCGTGGCACGACGTTCATATTGATACATGGCTCATCCCCTGCGGTGAATGGCATATCCGTATACACCGAATTGACAGCAAAAGAGACCTGAAAACGGTGGAAGGGGGTTTTGCTGTCATGAATGAAGTTGCTGTTTTTGTCCCTGAAAATGACAGGGAAAGCCTGCTTCGCGCCAGAAACGGCACGAGCAGTCTCTATGATTTATCTTCGTTTTATCCCAGGGAAACAGGGTATGTCGTCACTCCACCAAATAGCAGCATCATGTTTGCCGAGTGTGCGGCTATCCCTACGTTGTCAGGGACGGTATCGCAGGGAATAAGCTGGTTGTGCTGCGCGGTTGCCGCAGCCAGTGAAACGACGTGGAAGTATTCAGACAAACCACAAGTCAATATTCAGAACGATGCAATTTATATCAGCCATCCTCGTTCTGAAACAGACATTATTATCAGCATCTGATCTTGCAGCGATTTTCTGCATATTATCGAGGCGTTTATGAAAAATATAACATCTGAAAACAGGTATGAATATTATAAAATCAGTTCGTTTATTTTTATGTATTTCTTTACCTGGTCTGCAAGTATCGGACTGTTGGCTATTTGGCTGGGTCAAAAAACACATCTTAGTGGTACTGTTATCGGTACTGTTTTTGCGGTGAATGGTATTTTTTCAGTAATATTGAAGCCTATTTATGGATATATTCTTGATAAATTAGGGATGAATAAATACCTGCTTTATTTTGTTGTCGCGATGTCAGCATTTATGGCTCCGTTCTTTATTTATGTCTATCAGCCATTGCTGCTGACCAACACGATGTTAGGGATTATTGTCGGGGCGATTTATCTTAGTTTTGCCTGGTATGCTGGCGTAGCCGCATGTGAATCGTATACCGATCGCTACAGTCGTCTTAATGGTATGGAATTCGGACAGATTAGGATGTGGGGGTCGTTAGGTTGGGCGGTGGCATCCTCTTTTTCTGGCATTCTGTTCAACTTATCACCGTCATATAATTTTATGCTGGGTAGTATCACGTCAGTGGTGATGCTGATTGTACTGTTCAGCCTTAAGGTAGATACCTCGACTTCACACGCCAGCGACGTTCTTTCGAAAGAAAAAATCCAGCCAGCAGATGTTTACGCGTTGCTGAAAACACGCAAGTTCTGGGCATTCTGTATGTATATCGCCGGTGTAGCCTGGATGATGTTTATTGCAGAACAGCAGTTTTCCCGTTACTTCGTAACCTTCTTTGATGATGTACATCAGGGAAATGCCGTGTTTGGTTACCTCGGCACCGTGCAGTCCGGTATGGAATTCATCATGTATATGATTATTCCTGCTTTCGTTAATTATATTGGCGCTAAAAAAGGTTTGCTGATCGTTGGTTTGGTGGTTGGTGCCCGTCTCATTATTTCCGGATTGTGTGACTCCCATTTGTTGATTTCCGTTCTTAAACCACTCTACGGGCTGGAAATCTGTTTATTGCTGGTTTCGATCTTTAAATATATTGCCGAGCATTTTGACAAGCGAGTCAATGCGACCATGTATTTGCTTGGCTATCAGGCCATGTTGTACGTGGGTAATGTGGTGGTTTCGTCGCCTGCTGGTCTTCTCTACGACAAAATTGGGTTTGAAAATACCTACATCATTATGGGCATCATTGCGCTTGTCTTCACGCTGATATCGTCACTGACACTCTCTGCTTGCCAGAGCGGAAGAGAACGTTTAGCCCGTGTAGAAAGCCAAAATACACCAGAAAAAATTCATCAGTAAATGGGTCACCTGAGACCCGCCAGCTAGCGTTAAAGGAATCGAAGTATGTTAACTAATATCGTAAAAGAACCGTTACGTGATATCGCGGATGAATCCTCGGAAAGCCGCCAGTTTTATGATGAGTTAATCACCGCTCGTTCTCGTGTTCTTGAACTGATTAGCCGTAATTTAACGGATTTTGGTGACCGCTTTCCCGCAGAAACGTGCGTCAATGGTTATTACCCTTTGACGGATAATGTGGAATGGACCTCGAGTTTCTGGACTGGTCAACTGTGGCTTGCCTGGGAAATGAGTGGGGATGAACAATATCGTGCCATGGCAGAAAAACACGTCCGCTCATTCGGTGTTCGTATTGCCAGTCGGCATGATACGAATACGCACGATCTGGGATTTCTGTATACCTTGTCGTGTGTCGCCGCATGGCGGCTTACTGGTGACCGTGAAGCCCGTGGTTTTTCGTTGCAAGCGGCAGAAGCTCTGTTGGAGCGTTTTCATACCAAGGCTCGCATTATTCAGGCCTGGGGCGATCTTTCCGATCCCGAGCAGGCGGGACGGATGATCATTGACTGTAATATGAACTTGCCCCTACTGTATTGGGCCAGTGAGCAGACGGGTGATGCGCGGTTTGCGCAAGCAGCCTATGAACATGTGCAACAGGCGGCGCGCTATCTGATCCGTGAAGATGCGTCGACGTACCACACGTATTACATGGATGTCACTACTGGCGAACCTCGCTACGGCAATACTCAGCAAGGGTATGCTGACGACTCGTGCTGGTCACGTGGTCAAGCCTGGGGAATTTATGGTTTCACACTGAGCTATCTTTATACTGGCGACCCGAAATTACTTGAACTGGCTAAGCGTCTTGCCAATTATTTTCTTAACCGCCTTCCAGAAGATGGTGTCTGCCACTGGGATCTCGCGTTGCTTGGCACCGATGCTCTACGAGACTCCTCTTCTGCGGCTATTGCGGTTTGCGGCCTGTTGGAGCTAAGCAAGCACCTTCCTGTCATTGACCCAGAACGACGCCATTATTTGAATGCCGCCAGACGGATTATGTCTTCTCTGACAAAGGGGTATCTGGCAAATAAAGATGACCCTTGTAATGGTCTATTGCAGCATTCTGTTTATCACCTTGACAGTAATAAAGGTGTGGATGAATGTGCAAGCTGGGGGGATTATTTCTATGTTGAAGCGCTGGTTCGAATGACGCAGAGCTGGAAGCTTTACTGGTAAATGAAGCCCGCTTGAGCGAAGGCATCCTCAGAAAAGGAGGCAGGTATAGGTTTTGCGATCGGCTGATAGTGTTAACACATTCAATAAGATCGCTTCTATGCCTGCCATGTATGCCAAATTTTTTCAACGCGCAGCGTTGCCTTTTTAGGGTTCGGTTTATTTAATTCTGCGCGGTTTAATGACATCCGTTGGTGACGGTATTTCTGCTTCAATTTCCGCGAGGGAAACAATGCGGCGTTCTGCCGCGGCACGCGTTGCGGCTTCTGCCATCATTTGGGCGCGTAGCCCATCATAAACGCCGGGAACGGAAATGGCTTCTGGCGTGCCAGCATGGCGCACAAATACTGTAAAAGCCTGAATCGCAGCAGCATAGCTCGGCGCCATGCGGATCATGGGGTCTTTCGGCAGCCCTTCCGTCAGAACTTTGTCATCAAAAATACGCATGACGCTGCCTTCGGTAATGCGTGATGATTCAGCCAGCCCGCTTGTACCAAACACTTCAATGCGATCGTCATAACCATATACGGCGCGACGGGCGTTATCGATTTGGCAAAGCGCCCCGCTGGCGGTACGCAGCGTTACCATCGCGGTATCGACGTCGTTAGCGTCAAGAAAAAGCGGGTCGGCAATCACCGAACCGAAGGCCGCGATATCCGTGACTTCCTCACCGGTTAACCAGCGTACCAGATCGAAAAAGTGGATCATCTTGTCGTAAAACAGGCCACCGGAAACGCGCAGATATTCCAGAGAGGGAATGCCGTTAGGGCCGCGTGACGTGATTTGCACGGTCTGTACTCGACCCAGACGCCCCTGTGTAATGTCCGTTTGTATGGCGGCGTGGTTACGATCGAAACGGCGATTAAAGCCGACCATCACTTGTTGCTGCTGTTCACCCAGTTCAATCAGCGTGCGGTGGGCTTCTGCCAGCGTTGAGGCCAGCGGCTTTTCGCAATACACCTTTTTTCCTGCTCGCACGGCGGCCAGCATCAGCGGGCAATGCGTTTCCGTTGATGACGCGATGATGACGGCATCAATGTCATGAGCCGCGATGATGGCTTCTGCGTCAGGGAATACACGGGCACCGTGCTCAGCGGCAATCGCGTCTGCCCGTGCCGCGACGGGGTCGGTAACAGCAACCAGGCGTGCGAATGGGTGATTTTTCAGGTGTTGAGCGTGTACCGAGGCAATGCGCCCGGCACCAATAAGTCCGATAGAAATCAAAACGGTTCTCCAGTCATTATTCGGTAATCATGATCTCTCGCAGGCAATCAGCCGACGGTCATGGGGAGATCGTCCGCGTCTGCCCACTCGGACAGCGAGGCATCGTAAAGGGCGACATCAGGATGGCCGAGTAACGTCAGGACAAAAACGTCGGCACTGGCAGCCACGCCGTGTCCGCAATAGGCAATGACTTTTTTATTGTCGAGGTTGAGCGCGGCGGCGGCCTCGCGCAGCCGATCCAGCGGAAGATAGGTTCCGTTATTCGCATCGAACAGGCTGGCGGCAGGCAAATTATGGCTACCGGCGATACGCCCGGCTCGACCGTAATTGTTCCCCTCCGCGCCGGAGAACTGCGCGGGCTGGCGTGCACTAAGGATACAAATATGTTGGTTACCGATGGCGGCCAGCACTTCAGTTTTCTCGGCAATCAGGTGCGGACGCGGCGCGACGATGAACTGACCTGCCGGACGATGGCGGCTCTTACCACTTTCCAGCGGCAACTGCTCACGCCGCCATTTTTGTAATCCGCCATCCAGCACGGCGACGTTATCAAAGCCAAAAACGCGTAACAGCCACCAAACGCGAGTCGCCCACCACGGATCGGCGCTGGAATAAACCACAACGCGTGTGTCGGGACGAACGCCAAAGCGTGTCATGGCAGCCGCGAAGTTCTCTGGCGTGGGGAGCATGTATTTATAGCGGTGGGTGTTATCAGACAGGTCGGTTTGTACATCAATAAACTGCGCGCCGGGGATGTGTCCGGCCTGAAAATCTGCCCGTGCTGGTTCTGCGCGGTAGCGCGTTTTTTCATCAGGGACTAACCGGGTGGTACAGTCAAAAATTAATATATCGGGGTCGGTCAGGTGGGTGGCGAGCCATTCGGTACTCACCAGCCCGTCAGCATGTGACGTCTTCATCGTGTTTTTTCCGTTACTCTCACAGCACCTTGTCCAGAAAGGCTTGTGTCCGAGGGTCTTGTGGATGATCAAAGAATGCCTGCGGTGTGTTGCTTTCGACGATTCTTCCCTTGTCGGTAAAATAAATACTTGCACGCCCTGGTCTTAACCCGCTACGTTGGGGGCGAGCTTACGTATTACCGGACAAGGAATTCGAGCAACTACAGGGGATCACTGAACTGCTCGGCGTCGCGGCCAGCAACCGTGAAGGCGCCCGAATTGAAGTGATGGCCGATCAGGGACCCGATCGTTTCAAATTCGGTTCGCTGTTTGAAAGTTCGATACCGGTAGAGCGCGGCGAACAGGCTCACGTTCGCACGTTTATGAATGAAGAAGACTGCGCCGCGATTCTGAAAAGCGTACGCGATGCGGCAAACCGTTCTGATGTCGCCATCGTCAGCCTTCATACGCATGAAGGAGAAGGCGATGGTTGGTATGCCCCACACCCCCCAGCATTTATCGAAAATTTTGCCCGCCGAGCCATTGATGCGGGAGCATCAGCCGTGGTAGGGCATGGTGCGCATTTCCTGCGTGGAGTGGAAATTTATAATAAACGCCCGATTTTTTACAATCTGGGCAGCCTGCTGATGGAGTTTGAAGCGGGGGAGTCAATTATCGCGCCAGAAATGTATACCGCTTATGGCTACGATCACGATGCGCGTCCTTCCGATTTGCACCGGGCGCGTGCCAAAGATCGGGAGGGGAATTTCATTGGTTTCAATGCCGAATCCCGTTTCTCCAAAAACTGTGCCGCGCTGCTGGATTATGCAGACGGGGCGCTACAGTTCACATTATTGCCTCTCGATCTGGGTATGAACCGTGAACGCCCGCTCGATCGTGGCTTACCTGTTACGGTGTCTGCGGCTCTTGGGCATGAAATCGCGGCCGATCTGACGCGGATGAGCGCACGTTATGGCACGGTATTACGCTATGACGAGGCGCTCGGAACCATTGCGATTGAAGCAGCCTAAACGGCTATTCTCTGTCAGCCTATGCCTCATGGAGGAGGCATAAGTGAATTTCTCCCGCATGTTTTTCCCCTCTGTTTCTCTTTTCTCGCTTTACCGGGCAGTTATAAATTTCTTAAATGTTTCTTTTTTAACAATGCCATGTTAACGGTATGGTGAATTATTCTTTTTTATCTGTTTGTATTCTAACGGGATTAAGCATTTTATTGAAAAGACAATAATAATGCGTATAGTTATCATTTACCTTTCTGTGCAAATGTTGACAAAACACGTCTCAGCATCTCGCCAAAATTACTATCAGTTAACCGAGGATATATCATGTCTTTTGGAGTTACTCGCGCCGGAAAAATGCGCGTTTGTGATTCTTCGCTGGCCGGAGCAAAACCATTCGGAGTCTCTCTTCTCGCCCTGTTGATCTCTGCCTCTTTTTTGCCTGCTCAGGCCGCTGCCGAAGAAAAACCGACGTCCGGTGATACGCTTGTCGTTAGCGCGAATGCTAACGCGAATGCCGAAGCCAGGGACCCGCAGGATTACAGCGTAAAAGTGACTAACGCCGGAACGAAGATGACGCTGACGCCGCGTGATATCCCGCAGTCGGTGAGTGTCATCAGCCAGCAGCGTATCGAAGATCAGAATCTGCAAACGATTGGCGAGGTGATGGCGAACACGACAGGGGTGTCCTCTAAAATTATTGACTCCGAGCGTGTGACGTATTTTGCTCGTGGCTTCCGCATCAATAATTACCTGTTCGATGGGATTCCGACGGTGGTTAACGAAATCTGGGATTTTGGTGATTCAGGCTCAGACACGGCGATTTACGATCGCATCGAGGTGGTGCGCGGGGCGACCGGGCTAATGACCGGAACAGGCAATCCTGCCGCAGCCGTGAACATGGTACGCAAGCACGCGGACAGCCGCGAATTCAAAGGCTCGGTATCTGGTAGCTACGGCTCGTGGGATAAACAACGGATGGTAGCCGATCTGTCTGCGCCGCTGACGGAATCCGGCAATGTGCGTGGGCGTGTGATTACAGGCTATCAGGATAATGACACCTGGCTCGATCGTTACCACAGCCGCAAAAAATTCCTCTACGGCGTGATTGATGCCGATGTTACCGATTCTACTACGTTATCGCTTGGCTATGATTATCAGGAGCACAACACCGATAGCCCAACCTGGGGCGGCTTACCAACATGGTTTACCGATGGCAGCCCGACTAATTTTGGGCACAAATTTAACTCTGCTCCGAACTGGAGTTACTCCGATAAAACGTCGAGAAAAGTCTTTGCCGATCTGACTCAGCGTTTTGATAACGGCTGGCAGGTGCGCATGAACGGCACGCATGGCGAAACCAACTTCGATTCCAAGCTGATGTATGCCAACGGTTTCCTGGATAAAGATACGGGGCTGCTTGTTGATCCGTTCGGCGGTAATGTTGGAGCTTATGGTGGATGGAATAAAGGAACCCGTAAAGTTGATGCGATTGATACTTATGCTTCTGGCCCGTTCGAGTTACTGGGACGCCAGCATGAGTTGGTAATAGGCGGCAGCTACAATCGACAACGTAGCCAGTTCTATAACACGCAATCCACGATCAGCCCGACAGATGTGGGTAATTACTATAACTGGAATGGTAATATTGCCGATCCAGTCTGGGGGGCATGGGCAGATTATGAACACTCAACCACGCGTCAAAAATCGCTCTATACCTCAGCCCGTTTCTCGCTTGCCGATCCGCTGCATTTGATCGCGGGGGCGCGTTATACCGATTGGAGCATCATCGGTTCGACGGGTGACACCAGCAATAATCGCGTTACGCCTTATATCGGCTTGGTGTATGACATCAATGATACGTGGTCGACCTATGCCAGCTACACCGATATCTTCCAGCCGCAAACGCAAAAAGATAGTAATAAAAAATATCTGTCACCGACGACGGGCAAAAACTACGAAGCGGGTGTTAAAGGAGACTGGTATAACAGTCGCCTGACGGCTTCATTATCTGTTTTCCGCATTGAGCAGGATAACCTGGGGCAGTCAACGGGCGTCGCGATCCCCGGCGGCGGTGGCGAATTTGCCTATCGTTCAGTTGATGGTGTCGTCAGCAAAGGGATCGAATTTGAAGTCAACGGCGCGGTGACGGACAACCTGCAAATGACATTTGGTGGTTCGCGCTATGTGGTTGACGATCAGGATGGCAAGTCGGTCAATCCAGAACAGCCACGCACGTCGTTCAAACTGTTTACCCGCTACCAGTTGCCAATGGTGCCGGATTTAACCGTTGGCGGTGGCGTGAACTGGCAAAATGGCATCTGGCAGGAAGGCTCTGGCCCGCAAAACACCACGCTGCGTGCCGAGCAGGGCAGTTACGCGCTGGTTAACCTGTTTGGCCGCTATCAGGTCACTAAACAACTGGCGGTACAGGCGAATATCAATAACCTGTTTGATAAAGAGTATAGCGATTACCTTGCGCCTTATGCTGTGTATGGCACACCGCGCAGTGTCTCGATGACGGTCAATTATGCGTTCTAGTCCGATGATCTAAATTGATGTAAGTGACTTGCCCGATGGCTCGGTGACCTGCTGTCGGGCATCATCGTAGCGCCCGCAGTCTCAATGACACGGGCGCTTTTTCTTTTGCCGCGATGTAGAAATGTTTCCCTTCATCCCCTGAGGTAGGGGCTACCTGAGTAGGTAGTAGAATAGGGATTAACATTGATTCGAGAACCGGGGACAATGATGAATTATATCAAGGCAGGGATGCGTTTTTTCCTTTCGGAACATTTTTATAGGGATTAAAAAATGAAGTGCTTAAACTGCGATAACGAGGCGCAAAAAGAGTCTGGTTTATGTACAGGTTGCGAAGGAAAAGAACAGCAGAAAATTAACGGTATCCTCTACCTTCTGGCGCTGGGAATTATTCTTTCTGCCGTTGTTTTCAGCCTTGTTGTTTGGGTTCCGTATTTCCTGTTCTCAAAAAGAATTCCCCTGGTGTTTAGCCGCTAACAAGTTTAGTCGCTAACAAATAGGTTCAGCCGAGATTGAGTGCCTGTGCAGTCACTGTCTGGTTAGCACGTAGCGATCTGCACTCCCCCGTGGGCGACTATAAATAGCTCAACGTGAAGTTCGCCGTTGCTACAAAATCACCGGATTTAATCAAGTCATCGCGTATCTTTTCGATGCGGGCTGAAAAGGGAATGGCGTTGTCCCCACTTTGCAGCACAATGCTGCCTGTGCTGCTGTTGATGTCGACCCGTTGATTGGCATGATAAATGCCAATCGCGATACCTTTGGCACTGGAGGGCGTATCCAGCGCCAAACGCTTGGGTAATAGCGGCTCTTCTCTCCCTGAAAAACGGACGGTGACGTTTTGGTAGGTATCCAGATTGCAGTCTGTGAGGTTAATCGTGAAGTCATGCCAGTTGCCGTAGCCATGGGTTTTTAAATAACGTTCAGAGACTTCACTCATGTTCACGACAATCGCTTTGCTTTCCGTACTGACATTACAGGCGGCGTTGACGACTAATACGCGGAACGTCACTTCACTATCGCCCAAAAGAGGGGGCTGTTGTGCAAGAGGTGAACTTGATTGTAGTGCCATAATACCGGCCGCTAAAGTAAGCAGGGCACGGCGCGGCGTGATTCTTATTGCTGTGTTGTCATTTTTTATCATCGTTGCTATCTCATGCTGGCGCGCGGATTAGTGATAATTAAATCGCAGAATGATATTTTTTTCGGTATCGCCGATGGTTGCGGGGCCTGCGGCATAGAGCTGGGCTTTATAGCGTCGCTCTACCACGCCGCTTGATGTCGTTAGTCCTTCAACCAGACTAATAAATTGATTAAACGTCACGTTATTACCGCTGCGCATATCTTCGATTTTCAGCGTAGCGCCATTCCCCATATCCATGCCGTCTATCCCAACCAGCGAATTTCCCCGAGAGGTGGCATCAAAGTTGATGTCCAGATCGAATCCCTTACCACAGTCTTCTCCACCATCGGTGGACACATCAATGTTAAATTCCGATTGTGCTAGTGCGCCGGCCTCCGTTCCTGACCACGCCCTGACCGTACCAAAATCGACATAGCTGTCGGGTGAGACGTTGATCTTTGCGGCGCACTGCATAATGTCGATGCCGTGTAGCCCTGACAGGCTCAAGCCATAGTTGCTGTCGGGCTTGTTGTTGACACCCCCTTCACCGTCGATCTGAAAGACGCGCAGCGAATCCACGCCTGCCGCGGCGTCGGTGATATTCCCCGTTTTTTCGAGATAAAGCTGCACCGTGACATTCAGCATGGTCGGGTTGATGGGGGGCGTTGAGCCGCTAGGGCCTGGTGCGATCCACTGTCCCGTGGATACGCGGGATGTGGTGGTGCCGCCATTGGTAATCACACCGAGATCCTGTCCGTTATAGAGGATGCCAATTCCAATGCCCTGACTGATGACCTTGCCTTCGGGGTTAGGATAGAAATAGGACATCTCACCCTGCGGGCGTACGGAGCGATACGCCCAGCAGGCTAGGTTGCGGGTATAGACTTTTGACGTCCAGAGGCGGCTGCCGATAGGCAAGGTCGCCGGGATCTTTAGCGTACCGATATCCTCATAATCGTTTACCGGCCCCGTCACGGTGCCCAGTCGGCACTCCAGCGCACTGGCGTTAAACGCCGTTAAGCCGAAAAAGAGTGAAGCGCAGAGGGCGACATAGTGATGTTGACGAGCAGCTAACCAAGACATGGCAGGTTCCCTGTAGCTTATTTACGGATGGCGGGCTGGCACTGGTTTTGTGCGCAGGTAAAAGGCAACTCCAGATGGCCGCCGTAGTCGTTGACGTAATACAGATAGAAGCGATCGACCGCGCCGTCATTCACCTTAACTGACAGGGTTGAGCGTGGCGCGACCATAAAGGCGTTGTCCTTCAGCAAGCTGGTCGGGTTGGCGCGCGTCGCTTTTGGCTGTTTCAAGATGCCGCTGACCGTGATGTAGTACGGCGTGGGGTTTTCTACCTGAAAGGTGCTTCCCGTTTTTCGGACGATCAGTTTTTCCTGCCAGATTTCGTCTTTGGCTGGCTTTACGCCACGGGGGCGAAAGAACACCTTAATTTCAGACTGAATGGCTATCTGTAATACGTTAGGCTTGTCCGTCTTGGGTGGGATTTCCCGGACGTTAAGATAAAACAGCGATTCGCGATCGGTTGGCAATTGGTTGATTTTATCCGTCTTAACCAGACGGATCAGGCTATATCCTTTCGCTTCGATGCGCTGTAATGGCGGTAACACCATTAACGGACTGATTACTTTATTGCGTCGCTCGTCCGTCAGCCAGGACTGCGCCAGAAACGGATTCTCCGCGTTTTGATTCATCAGCATCACCGTTGCTGACTGTTCATCATCGTTAAAAATAACGCGGGTGCGATCGAGGCTCAGTGCACTATAGGCCGAGGGTATCAAAAGCAGGCCGCTGATAATGATTCCTGCTGTTCGCCGATAAAATGGGTATGTCATACGTACTCTCCGGGGTTTTCTATTTCTTGCCGCTTATTTGCAGGGCAGCAGCAATGTATCAAGATGGTTTAAGATTGCGGGTAGGGTGATGGAACACTGCGCCTTCCCTTCCCAGATGACGGACAGCGTTTCGTCAGGCGACACGCCCGTGATATAGGCCTGTCCATTGTTGGTGATCATGGCAATATCGCGGCCTTTCTTGTTTTTTATCTGAGCCGCGAAGGGAGGATATTTGCCATCGGCCAGCGTGATATATCCCATGATTTTTGCCCCACTGACCACATCAAATTTGCGGTAGCCAATGGCGCCTTCAGTCAGGGTTCCTTGAACCACTGTCGTCATCGCTTCAATATGTTGCGGTAATTTCTGCATATCGATGCGGGTCGATACATCGTAGTAGCTACTGCTGCCAGCAATGACAGCCAAGCCATAGCGGTTAGTCTCAACTTGGCTGCTGGCGAATGCTACGCCTGCCTGATCCGTGTCGACCATAATGCGAGTGCCGCCTTGATTGCCTTTAGGATGTGCTGCGACGCCGTGGCGGGTTGCGGTAATTCCGCCGCGCAACGAACCGTTTAGGTAGGTATAACGATCCTGCTGCCAGGCAACGCCCACAGAGGCATCGGTCATCGGTGCCAGACGGGTATAGTTGCCGCTCAGGTACGTGTTCTCCCTGCTATCGTGTCGAGCACTCAGGTTCCAGGTTCGGTGTGGATCGGCGTTATTGGAATAGGTCAGCGTTTGGTTGCTGCTGTTGTTGTAGTGCCCGATGCTGTAGCTCAGACGATCTTTCTCCCTGAGCGGAATGGAAAAGCTGAGGTACAGACTGTCATCAGTACGTTGGTTGAATTCAGTGCGATAGGCCGATAAATTCGCAGAAATGCCTTTAATTTCGCCGATATCAAAATATTTATTCAGTGATATCCCATAGCGATCCTGCTCGGCTTCATTCCAGTAGGTTTGGCGCGTATAGGTAACGTAAGTCGATAGCCCACTCAACAGTGGAGTCGTCTCTTGTGTCGCGAAATTCTTCGAGAGAGTAATGGTGTAACGTTCTTTTTCATTGCGATAGCGGCTATCAAGATTCAGGGCGTAGAGATACTGCGCCATGCTCATGTAGGTCTTCTCTGAGAAACGATAGCCTGCAAAACTAATCTGGCTATCGATCGAGCTGAAATATTTAGACCAGTTAAGCGAAAAAGCATGTCCCATCTGCGACGAGGCCGGGGTTGGCAGCGTGGTGCGCGACTGCGTGACGTCAGCGGACAGAGCGCCCAGCAGGTAGAGATTTTTCCCAATGCCTGCCGACCAGGACTGATAACGATCGGACAAAATGGTGCCGCCGTACACCGACCACGCGTTAGATAATCCCCATGAGGCTTCGGCAGCAGAAAAGGCGGGGCCTTGCAGACGATGATTGGTATTTGAAGGTTTGCCCGCCGCAAGTTTGTACTGGACGTGTCCTGGCCGTGTCAGATAAGGCAGATTGGCCGACTCAGTTTGGAACGTTGTCACTGTGCCATCTTCTTCTGTTACACGAACATCCAGCGTCCCGCTGACGCCGTTTTTCATATCCTGAATCGCAAAGGGGCCGGCAGGCACGGTGGTTTCATAAATGAGCCTGTCATTTTGCGTGACGGTCACCGTCGCGTTTGATTTGGCAACACCACGAATTTCGGGCGCATAGCCACGCAGAGAAGGGGGAAGCATATTGTCGTTATTGGCTACTGACACACCGGTAAAGCGATAACTATCAAATAGATTACTGCTGAAATACATTTCACCCAGTTTGAGATCGGCTGACAGGGTGGGAAGCGGGCGGTAGGCGTAAAACTGATCCCACGAAAAGCTATCGCGATTCGAATTGCGTGATTTTTGTAGAAAATAGCGATAATCGGCGCGGTAGCGCCAGGCTCCAAGATTGAATCCGGTTGTGCCATAACTACTGAGATAGTGCGATGTTCCTCTGCCGTTAGTATCACGACGCACGTTCCCAACAAGGTTGTAGTCCAGCAGTGCACCGTTGATGCCATGATCCCATTGTTCGGGTGGAATCCAGTTGCGATCGCTGTACATCAACCACGCCTGAGGGATCGTAATATTCAGCGTTCCCATGCCTATTTGATTAGAGACTTTGACGCCAGCAATGGGGGTCAGATCGACGCACTTTCCGTTATTCCATGATTCGATTTTATCGCGTGCTTCTTTTTTTAGTGCCAGTTTATCGACAAGCTCAGGCGGGAGGCAGGCTGTAGGTCGGGGGCTCTTATTGCCTTCTGGCAGATAATTTATTATCTGCTGCTGTATTTCACGTGAGTTTACTTTTAGGGATAAAAGGTAGGCACCTGGTGTGACATATTCGGGATCGGAAAAATGGCTAAGATCAATGTCGTTGCGATCGTCGACATCAAGTACATTGACGTTAAATTCCGTCGCACTGAGCGATGTTGTACCCAAAGAAAAAATAAAAATACTATAGCGAGCTAACATGGTTTTTATTTTTTCTTTGGACGTAATGTTTTTCATTGCCATAGGGAATATATGCTTAAGCAGATGCCGCGTTGTAGGTATCCACGCACGTCAAATGATATGTGGAATTAAGAGGGTATAGGGGAAGAAAACTCCCCCTATACCCATTCAAATCTGCTGTTGATATAGCTATATTTTATTGATAAGAAACAACAAAATTAGCTGTGCTAGAGAAACTACCCGTTGTTACTACTGGAGCTTGACCCGCCTCTGGTGTTGGCAGTTTTTCGACATATGAGGTGAAGGAGAAAATATTATCCCCATTTGCTAACGGTGTGGCCGCTACGGCCAGCGTCGTTCCGTCGAATTTAATTTTTTCACCGACCCGTTCTACGGCAATACCTGCACCGCTCGCACTACCATTTAACGCTAACAACTCATTATTGGTGCCAGATGCTACACCGCCAGAGAAAACGATTTTGGCGCTGGTTGCTGTGTCCAAACTGCAATCTTTTAATGTGATATCAAACGGCTTAATCTCTGAAGTACCACCGTTTTCCAATACCGTTTTGCTGATTTCGCCAAAGTCGATAGTTTGGTGCAGATCTTCGGGAGACACCGAGCAGGGCGTATCAATAATTTTTCCTTTAAATGTCACCGATCCATTGTGTGAGTCTGCGGCCTGTGCACCGACAGAAAATATCACGGAGATGAGTGATGCTAGGGTGAGTTTTGATAATTTCATATGATGCTCTCTCTGTTGATTACTCTATAAAAAGCGTGAATGCGAACCATGAGTACTCGCGACATTCCTACATGATGAGTAGTGCCTTTTCTTCTGTGGTTAGTTAACGGTGTGTAGCCATACTCACGTGGTGAATATATTGGCTGGCTTGTCCCGTTAGCTCCCCTGAAACTGGTGGAATAGTAGTGTTAGGTGATTTTTTGGTCAAATATATTGATTTAATTACATTTATTTAGTTTAAATGTTTTAAATTTATGTTTATTTAGGTTTTTATTCTGATGTGCGCGCGCAGTGGATACTGTTGAATCATGTAATGTAAATATCAGTTATCCGGATAATTCATTTTAATTCAGTGTGTTATTTGTCATTCGCCTTCTTGGCGGATGATAAAGTTGAATATCTATTGATTTATAAAAATAATGAGATATCTTTTTATTTATACAATGATTAAATGAAAGTTAAATAATCTTTGACAATATATAGGTAAGTTTTTATCCTTGCCAAGGATAGCCGTGGTAAGGCTATGTATATAATTGATTTTCCTTTCATAGATGACGTTTTTTGAATGTCGTGATTTTTCAGACTATTCCGTAGGTTTATGCCTATAAAAATCGTATCTATAATCTTACGGTAGCGAATGAATAGTGCCTCTAATCTTGGTGGAAAAAGGTCGAATGGTTTATTTGATTAATGATTTAATCATTTTCAACGAGGGAGAGGGAACGCTGGCATGGATAGAACGTGAAAATGAAGCAACTTCTGTGAGTTTTCCTATTTCACGATTACTCTGCTTGTTAATAGAGAATCAAGGAGTAACGTTAAGCCGTGATTTTTTGTTAAAGGAAGCACTGGAAAAGCATGCGCTTTGTCCTTCTCTCAATAATCTCAACAATTATCTCTCTTTACTAAGGAAGGTATTGCGCGAGTTTGATCTTTCAGACTCGATTGTGACTATCCCCAAACTGGGGGTTGTTTTTAACGCCGCAAGTATTGTTTCCTATCCGACGTCAGAGGGGGGAGAAAAAGAAACGTTAAATCAAAGGGAAGAGGAGAAAATTAAAGAAGACGTTTATGAAGAAGAAAAACCATTTTCTATAAAACATCACGCCATACCTGATCCAGTAAAAAAACAGCAATATGTTCGGTTCCTTCTCATCTGGATAACGATAGTTGGGGTTTTCTTGTTCGTGCTGGAGAACGCAAATCGTTTTTCGTATCGACACCTTGTCGATGTGAAGATGAATGGGAAGTGCGATCTTTTCTATTTATATAACAGCGTGGGTTATCCTCTCCCGACCGACTATAAAAATTTGTGCTCAGATAACTCATTATTCTTCCTATCGAAAAAGATTGTTATATCTGGCGTGCTGGATAAGAAAAGTGAAATCGTTATTTCCTGCAATAAAGATGGGCGTGGATGTATCACTTATGTTAATAATTAAAGTCAGAAAGAAATTTTTTTGCACTATACTGGTGCTTTTTGTTTCATTTTCTCTTGGGATTATTCTTTATTTAACAAGTAATTTATATAGAAAACCACTGATATGTCAGGGTGAAGTAAAGCTCTACGAAGAAGATCAGAAGGTCAGAAAGGAATATGACGTCTATTTTTATTTAAATAAACAAAATAAAGCGCTGGTTTTAGTCAATGGCTTTTACATTGGCGAGGATGGTGTACCGTTGACGATTCGGCGTACGTTCAGCTTTGATTCCGTGTGGGAGGGGAACCGACTGGTGGTGAACAATATCGGGATGAGTAAGAATATCAATGATAATGCACCCGATGAGGCGATTCCTATCCTGGCTGAAAATGATGTTATCCAGTTCGAAATGCTGACGAAGTATGCCTATCTGATTAGCACCGTCCAATCAAAGATGGCATGTAATATCAGGGAGTGATTCCTTGTTGGATGCGTTTATTGCACTTCCCAGCGGTGGCGGAACATTTGAAGAAATATTTGAGCAGTGAACATGGGCGCAGTTGGGTATTCATGAGAAACCCAGTGCTTTTCTCAACATTGCGGGCTATTTTTATCCCTTGCAAGACATGGTTAGCGGCATGGTTGATGCAGGATTCTTACGTCGTGACTATGCGAATATGTTGCTGTTTTCCGACAGCCCTGAAGTGTGATTAACACTCTTTCATGCTTATCAGTCACCAGAAAATAAATGGACGAAAAAGTAAGAACGCTGATTATTGTCTGTGTTGCCTGTATTTTTACTCTCGCCACATAACACCTTCCGGTGTGTAAATAAGAAGCGAGCGATATTTTGCTGCCGGGGAGGTCATACCCGGCAGCAAATAATCATGATCGTTGGGGTGTTTCCTCTCGTGCAAGTAGGGTAATCCCTTTCACTACGCCTGTTCTTTCAATGGCAATGTCGTCATGCAAGTCTGGCTGTCGCTATAGGTCGCAAACGGTGAGCTTGCCGTGCGCCCTTGATAGGTGACATTAATCGTCCCTTCAATATTGCGTGGTAACCATACGCCAACAAAACCGTTCTGGTGGCTGTTTAGGGTTTTCTGCATAATAACGTTACCGGTTTTATCCGTGATTTTTACGTCAAATGCTGTATTGGTGAGCTCGCCCTGACACCCAGACAAACTGTGGTTAAAGCAGGGATGCGTTTGCTGAATATAAGGGGCGAATGAGAGGTAAAATTTATCCCCCAGCGGATAGCTATATTGCTGCTGCCCATCCGATAATTTCAGTTCTTTGCTGGTAATGGACGCGCTGTAGGGCAAAGGCCTCGTTTGTGGCGACCGATCGATAACATCAACGATCTGCTCGACGGTTTTCCCCGCCAGCCCTTGCTTGGCTAGAAAAGCGTTGGCGTCAGTCGTCGCTGCGAAACCTGAACTGCTTAATGTCAGGCCGAATAGTACCGCCATCATCTTTATCTTCATCATTACTTCCCCTCAATAGCGTCATTATCTTGAAATAAGATGTTATGACGTTACACCTTCCCCCTACGGGAAGGTCAAAAGTTTGAGCGTATAGAAAAGTAAATTAATGTATTTACGGGTTTTTTATTGATTTTGATCAATTTTAAACCATGCTAAATAGCAAGCCTCTTTGAGCCGTTATTGATGCGGGTCATGAGCCAGATTTTCTTAATCCGTGCTTACTGACCTGACCAATAAAATTCGATGCGGATTCCACTCGGTTCATGGCACATCATATGCATTGCCGGGCCGTCATTAATCAGGGAAGGTGGGAATTCAATGTTGATGTTATGGGCTGATAATTTCTCAGCGATCTCAAACAGCGCGGCTTTGCTATTAACCTTAATCGCAAGATGGTGCAAGCCGACATTGTTTTTTCGATCGAATGGGACAGGTTCGCTGGTTTGTACTTGCCAAAGCGTGAGCATCACCGTTCCGTCGCTGACAAAAATAGCAGGGTAATCCTCTCTGCGTTTTACCTCCTGCCAACCCAGCAGTTCGGTAAAAAAATGTGCGCTTTCTTCCAATGCTGATACCGTCAAACCAATATGGTGAGCGCCTTGCGTGACCGATGAATTCATGGCTACTTCCTCAATTAAAGACAGCGTTAATGGTGGTGATTTGTTCGTCGGTTCGCGTTGTCGCTGTGCGGCAGGCTCCGGGTTATGACTGGCTAAGAGAAGAATGGGGGAACGCTAGCAGCTTCGCGTGTCGGCGATAAACATCTTCTCCGCTGGCTACACCGATAAATTCTGCTCTCACGATCATTCCTTCAAGAAACGTCATGATCGCTTCGGCTTTATATTCCTTGTCAGTGTTGGGCCGTTTCAGCGATTTTGCAGTAAGCATGATGTCACTTATTTGCACCACACCTTTGCACCATAGAGATAATCACATGGAATAGTTCATCCTTAGCCTGTTGTTCCGTAATAATCCCTTGCACCGCAGCATAAGATAACCCTTCAGCGGAACCGAGCATGGCCCGCAGTGCGGCATCATGAAGTGGTTTCCCTGCACAGAATGGAACAAAAAGAGCGCGGCATTTCTCCGTGAAAATGGCATCGTACTCCTGCCGGATTTGTTCAAGTTCGGGGGTTCCGGTAAGCGCCGCCATCACGTTGGGCATTTCACGTCCCTGGAGCAGTACACAATCGATATAGGATGCGGCAATCACCGTAGCCAGTTTGTCGAGCACGGGTTCTGTTTTACGGATAATGTCATCCATAATCGCCGTCTGGCGGGCATCATATTCCTTATAAAGTGCAGCTAACAGCCCCGAACGGTTAGTAAAGTGATCGTAAACGACCGGCTTTGTTACGCCCGCCCGTTCTGCCAGATGCCCGAGGGTCAGCGCTTCCGTTCCTTCCTCCCGAATAATCTGCCAGGCGGCTTTTATCAGTTGTGCGTAGCGATCTTCTCTTGATAAACGCTGCCGTGCCTGTGGTCTGAACATTGCCGTTGTTGTCCTCTTGACATTCTTATATACCAAAACTAACTTACTCATGGTAGGTTACTACTAGTATATAAGACTATATCTGACGTCGTTTCATGGCAATAGGGAGTACCCAGAATGCATGCACTACTTGTCGTTTCTCATCCTGTTCATACCTCACTAACGCACAGTGTCG
The DNA here is from genome assembly GCF_037076465.1 of Pectobacterium araliae. Taxonomy (NCBI): domain Bacteria; kingdom Pseudomonadati; phylum Pseudomonadota; class Gammaproteobacteria; order Enterobacterales; family Pectobacteriaceae; genus Pectobacterium; species Pectobacterium araliae. The sequence goes on from NZ_AP028908.1 coordinate 956,733, forward strand.
CTACCGCGATTGCGGAAGGGATCGCTGGGGCAAACCCAGAAAATACGTTTGAAATCGCAGATCTTACACAGGAAGGCTTTAACCCGGTGTTTTCTGTGCCAGATATAGCGGCTTTTCAGTGTACAGGTGCAACACCACCTGACGTCATTGCTGAGCAATCCCGTATTGATAACGCTGATGCGTTGGTGCTGGTGTTCCCGATTTACTGGTGGTCCATGCCGGGGTTGTTGAAAGGGTGGATCGATCGCGTGTTTTCAAACGGCTGGGCCTATGAAGAAACCGCCGATGGAAATGTGATAAAGAAACTGGGGCATTTACCAGTACACCTTGTGGCGCTGGGAGCAGTCAACCAGAGAACATTTGAAAAGCATGGCTACGCGGACGCCTTTCATGCTCAGATCGCACACGGGATTTTTGACTACTGCGGTGCGCCAGTATTGACGTCTGAAATACTGCTGATGCCGGAACTGGAAACGCCAGAGGCGTATATCGACACCGCTCGCCATATTGGTGGACGCGTTTTCCGGTAATCATTATTTTAAGCCATAGATAACAAATCCTATTTTTAAAATAATAGCGTCTTTAAATTATGACGTTTTAATCCCTTATTTATTCTGGCCGGATGGTCGATGGTTGATTACCGTTCGGCCAAACGGATGATATGTTTTTATCCTCATTTCAGCATGTTTTTCGTATCGCTATAAATGACGAGCTAGATCGTAAAATCATCCGCCCTATGAAATCAGAGAATAAAGGGAGAAATATAAATTCCGCTGAGCATATTAGAAGTATTTAAGAAATCATGATGATGCCTTTGACTGCAAAGGCCTTTTTCCTCATGCTGACCTAATGACTACTGTTATTAAAATCATGTTATTAAAAACAGTATTGACACTGTTTTTAAAATCCGTAGATTGGTTACTAACAGCAGAGAAGTTTCAGCCTGCTGTGATGTTAAAGACAGTGAATATGCTCTTTAACACGTATTTTGCGATACAGGTCACGAAGTATTGTTGTATGGGTAATCGATGTTGAGAAATATTCATATCCTCACTCGATGATGCTTTAAGGCCACGTAGTCAGTACCAACAATCGCAAAAAGGGGATGAAAGCGCGATGATGTAAGGCCATGATTTTGTTTTTATTGGTTGCGATTAAGTGTTGGTTTAGTGATGTGAAAAATATCGCAACGGAAGTAAGGCCACGCATCAAAGAGTCTATATCGCGACGGGGGATGTACTTGTTAACCTACCATATTGTTGAATGGCGATAAGGTTGGCAGAGTGTTTAAATCAGTAAGTATAGGGGAGGTTTAGCTAATTTTAGTACCCAATATTATCTGCTATAAACGTGTACATTTGAAGCCGTACCAATAGTAGTAAAATGTTATTAAGTCAATGAATGTTAAATCTTAAATCTGCAGTACCTTAAAAGCCCTGGCTAACATAGTCAGGGCTTTTATCATTTTGAACCGTTGCAGCATCAAGCTGTTATTTCAGGTGTTTCTGCAACTCGGTGCCTGCCTGCTCTAACGCGGTGATGACTGTCGGTTCCTCGCTTAGCGGATTCAGCAGGCCGTAGTCATGGATCATGCCGTTATAGCGAGTCACGGTCACGGGAACGCTGGCCGCATCCAGCTTACGTCCGAACGCTTCGCCTTCATCACGTAGTACGTCCAGCTCTGCCGTCTGAATCAATGTTGGCGGGAAGCCCTTCAATTGTTCAGTACTAGCACGAAGCGGGGAGGCAAGAATATTGTTACGGTCAGCCGCGCGGGTCGTGTAGTTATCCCAGAACCACTTCATCATATTTTTCGTCAGGAAATAGCCCTTTTCATACTGGTTGTAGGACGCGTTATCGAAGTTCGCATCCGTTACAGGCCACAACATGACGTTATAACGAATTTTCGGCCCGCCGAACTGCTTAGCCTGTAAGGCAACAGAAGCGACCATATTGCCGCCGACACTGTTGCCGACCAGCGCCAGACGGCTACCGTCCACACCAATTTCCTGACCATGCTCGGCCACCCACTGCGTCGCTTCATAAGACTGATTGATCGCTACAGGGAAGCGTGCTTCAGGGGACGGAGTGTAATCCACGTACACCGCTGCGGCACCCGACGCCTTGACCAGATCGCGGATTAAACGTTCGTGGGTCGGGAAATCACCGAGCACCCAGCCGCCGCCATGGAAAAACATGAACACGGGCAGCGTACCGGATGCATTTTCCGGCTTCACGATTTTCAGCTTAATAGCCTGACCGTTCACCTGGATGGTTTTTTCAGACACTTGTGCGGCTGGCAGCTTCACGCCCTGTTGTGCGCCGATCAGAACCTGGCGTGCTTCCTGCGGGGTCATCTGTTCTATCGGTTTGCCCTTACCGGAATTCAGGACATCAAGAAAGGCCTGTACGCCTGCGGTCGGTGCAGGGGCATTGATCGGCTGGGCTGAAGCGACGGATGTCATAGAAGCGAATACGGCAGATGTCAGGATGGTGGAGATGGTTTTCATGATATTGGCCTTTTTTAAAATCGTGCGGTTGATAGGTTCACAAGGGTGATTTTAAATACAATGCGATTTAATCGTGAGATAAATATTTGTATGCAAGTTTCTTTTGGTCAAACATTATTTATAATTTTTTTAAGCTTATGAGTAACGGAGTATTTAAAATGAAAGAAAACAGTACCCTGGGTGAACTATTGTGCTTCTCTCTGTATTCGGTCGCCAATGCACTGATCCGTCAGTATCGGCCGCTGTTGAAAGAATTCGATCTGACCTACCCGCAGTTTGTCGTACTTCTATCCTTGTACGATCAGGACAATATCCTGCTCAAGGAACTGAGTGAGAAAACGCTGTTTGATTCAGGCACGCTGACGCCGCTTGTCCAGAAGCTGGAAGCCAAGGAATTTTTAAATCGGGTTGCGGTTGCGGGTGATGAGCGGATGAAAAAAGTGGTACTGACTGACAAGGCGCTTGCGTTAAAAGAACGGATCGTCGACCTGCCAAATCAAATGCGTTGCTCTATGCGTATGAAGGATGAGGATCTGAATATGCTGCGACAGCTTTCCAAAAATCTGCTGGAAGATTTATAGCCGAGTGGGGGAACGTTCGGTTTCCCATGCTGGATGCCACACCCGCGCTCGGGTGTGGCATGCCGTTTTATTGTGCGCGAACTCGCACGCCTGCAAAAACAATCACCATTGCCGATATCAGCAATAATCCGCTGCCAGCAAACACACCGCTGGCCCCGTTGAGGTCAAATATCACCCCGCCACCCGCAGCACCAGCCCCGATGGCAAATTGGATCGATGCTACCAGTAAACCGCCCGCGCTTTCTGCTTCGTCCGGTACGGTTGTCGCAAGCCAGGTTGACCAGCCTACGGGAACCAGACCAAACGCAAACCCCCACATCGCCACCAGCAGACCGTCCAGTATTGCCAGATGTCCAAAGGCCACCATGGTTAGCGCCAGAATGCCCATCACAAAGGGCACCAGTGCCAGCGTCAGGCGTAAGTTGCGCGCCAGTAGGTAACCGGCAATCGAGGTACCGACAAAATTGGCGAGGCCAAAGCCGAGTAAAATCAGGGAAATACTTTCGACGCTTGCTTGCCCGACGGTTTCCAGGAACGGGCGAAGGTAGGTAAAGAAGGCGAAATGTCCACTAAAAATCAGCACGGTTGCCAACAACCCGCCGATCATGCCCGGACGACGCAGCACGCGAAACAGTGTTCCCAGGCTACCGCTGCTTTCTGGCTTCATTGATGGCAACACCCAGAGCTGCCACAACAGCGCCAGAATGCTCGGCAAAATGCAGAGGATAAAGACGTTTCGCCAGCCAATCAAACTCCCCAAATAGCTGCCAAGCGGCGCGGCAACGACAGTGGCAATCGACACGCTGGAGAAGATCACCGCCAGCGCTTTAGGCACTTTATCTTTAGGCACAAGGCGCATCGCCGTAGCGGTGGACATGGCCCAGAACCCACCAATCGCAATCCCTAGCAGTAAACGCCCCAATAGCAGCACGTTCAGATCGGGAGCAAACGCTACCAGCAGGCTGGAGATGATTTGCAGCACTGAGAAAAACATCAATACCCAACGACGGTCGATGCTTTTGGTTGCCGATGTGATGAGCAATCCGGTCACCAGCGCGACTAGCGCCGTCGCGGTCACCGCCTGACCTGCCATTCCCTCAGTGATGCCTAAACTGGCCGCCATCGGCGTTAATAAACTGGCTGGTAAAAACTCAGCCGTAATCAGACCAAACACTCCCAGTCCCAGTGAATAGACGGCTCGCCAGGCGGGTTTGGTGGGCGCGATGGCCTCACTCGCCGCGATACATGAATTCATCTGTTGCTCTCTCGTTAGAAAAATGTGACGACTGTCACGAAGCATAGGATTTTCCTCATGGACGATCTATGACATATAATCCTTAAATATTGATTATTCGTCCGGAGTTGCCGTCATGACCGTTCAGTCACCCGATTTGATCAGCGAGCTTCTGCGTGGGATGCGTCTTTCCGGGGTGAAATATCGCCGAATTGAAACCTATGCCCCCTTTGGTGTGGCGTTCGACTACGTGCCCGGCAAGGCGCAGTTTCATTTTGTCAGCCAAGGCACGGCGCTGCTGCGCATGGAGAGTGGCGCGACGTGTGTGCTAAAAAGTGGGGACGCGCTGTTTATCCCCAACGGAAATTCGCATGCTCTGCTCTCTGATGAAAAGGCTGACATCACACCGGTGTCTGCGTTTCCCAGCGAAGCGATTTGCAATTCGGTGTGTGCGATCGACTGCGAACCGTGCCCCGATACCGAGAACACGGTGATCTTCAGCGGATGCATGGATTTTGAGCTGGGCGGAATGCAGCCGCTGATCAAAGCGATGCCGGAAGTCATGATGGTGAGCCGCCTGATGTCGACCTGGCCGGAAATCCATCCGCTGCTTGCGGCGATGGAACGTGAGTCGATGACGCGTCAGGTGGGGTTTGCCGGCATTCTGGCGCGGCTGGCCGATGTCGTCGCGGCGCTTATCGTGCGTGGATGGGTCGAAGCTGGCTGTGGTAAAGCAACGGGCTGGGTGCAGGTACTGCGCGACCCGCGGCTAAGCCGGGCGATTTATGCGATGCACCAGAATCCGGGCGTCAACTGGAGCGTCGCGGAACTGGCAAAAGAGGCGGGCACCTCCCGTTCCGTGTTTGCCGAACGCTTTCTCTCCGCAACTGGTACGACACCCGCGAAATACCTCAGCGAGTTACGCATGCGTCTGGCTGTCCAGTACATCCGTCATGAACATCAAGCGATTGAAACGGTGGCGCTGCGTCTGGGTTACGGATCGCTGGCAGCGTTCAGCCGGGCATTTAAACGCATCGTGGGCCACGCACCGGGAGCGCTGCGGGAAATCAGCCAGATTTCTGAGGAGGTTTGATGGGGAGCGTACAAAGCGTGAACCCGAATCATGGTGAAGGGGAGGCGGGATAATATACTCGTAGAAAATCGAATGTGGTTCAAATCTCCCAAAAACAAAACCCAACCGTTAGGCTGGTTTCTTTGAATAAGTGGTGCAGAATCAGGAATATTCAGCTTTTTTGGCAGAGTAAAATGTGACGCAGCATGTACTAATAAGCAGACTTATCCCTTCTGAGAGATTTTACACTCTACTAATCTAGCCTTGCGCGTAGCGATTTCCTCATGGGGACATGGTCAGTATGCTGGAAGATCTCTAAAAGTGAATGGTTCTGTTTATCGCGATAATTACATAGGCATATAATCTCACACATAAATTTTTTAAATAATCCCTTTCATTAATTAATTTTAAGTATTAAATTGTATTTCTCAATGTTACAGTTTTAGATTATAAGAGCTTAATGTGGAAAAAAATATCAAGTATTTCTTAGTTCTACCTATGAAGATCTGCAACTCGAGCGTGAACAAGCTATAAAGCTGTTTTAGATCTCGGCCACATTCCGGTCGGAATGGAGATGTTCAGTGCAGCTGATGAGCATCAATGGGAGCTAATAAAAAGACAAATTGAGCAAAGTGATTATTATATTTTAATTCTTGCACATCGTTATGGTTCCGAAACGCCTGAAAAAATAAGTTATACTGAAAAAGAATTTGATTATGCTATAGAAAAAGGAGTTCCTATTTTAAATTTTATTATTGATAATTCAGCTCCATGGCCCAATGACTTTGTTGAAGCTAACGTAGCAAAGAAAAAGAAATTAGATAAATTTAAAGATAAAGTAAAGAATAAACTGGTTCAATTTTGGGTTAATAAAGAAGACCTGCATAGTAAAATTACTATTTCATTTGTGAAAGCAATGAGTAGAAATCCTAGAGTTGGATGGGTTCGCAGCAATGAAGTAATTAATAATCCTGATGTGACAAATGAACTCTCTCGCCTTAGCAATGAGAACTCTTCTTTGAGAAAAAAAATTGAAGAGTTAAGTCGACTTTCTCATGAGAATGTTGATGAGGTCGAAAAGACTGTTGAGATTATGAGCTATAACGAACGAGTAATAAGAATTAGGTCTACTTCAAAATGGGATGAAGCGAAAAGGTATAGCACTAACCTTCTGGAAATATTCCTTTCTATTGGCCCTAACCTCATTGTTGAAAACTCATCTCAAGCAATATCAAATAATATTGCCTTGAGCTTCATTGGAACTGGTTACTATAAAACTTGGCCTGTAGGTTCGAATATTATTACAAAATATTTGGCCGATTTTGTGGCTTTAGATCTTGTTGAACCATCTAAGAAAAAACATTCAGTTAGCGATAATAATTTGTATTGGAGTTTAACAAAATTAGGTAAGTCAGTTTTAAAAAGAGCCCATAGAATACAACTTGAAAAAGGATTAATAAAAGATACTGGTGATGAAAAGGAATCTGAGAAATAAAATATTATCTTTCTTATAAATAATTTGTTAAAACCATAGGTGAAATAATATTCTGTGGTTTTTATTCTTATCTTATTTATTTAAATATTTACTTGAAATAAATTATCTGTATCAGTCCTTATCAATGTGCAGCATTTTGTCGATTGCTACTGATTGATGTTCAAATCCCCCAAAACATAAGATTGATAGCATCCTTAATCTCATCGGCATACTTGCCAAGATCCGCGATAGTCTCACCAATCACCTCAACCGGAATGCAAGATAGTTCAGTCGTCATCAGCCGATAGTCTTCGCCGTCGATGCAGATCTGCGGGAACAGCGTTTTATTCACTTTCTCAGACAGGTGATGTGATTCGATAAGCGGAATGACCATGCGCCGTCAATATCACTTTGTACGTCAACAAGCATTTTGTAATGAATGGTGTATTTGGTTTAATAAACAAAGAATTATAAGATCACCAGTTCCTGTTTTCATCAGCAAAGGAACTATTCTGCGCGATAAATCGGGCGATTTCTTCCATTTCTTCGCGATTTTCCTTCTTCCACATCTTAGTTTTGATGCGGTGGGCTTCTTCGCCTATGACGTCATTCACTAGACCAGAAATAGGTATCCCGGCAGCATTGGGAATCTGGTTATCGTCTTTGTCCACGGCAATGATAATCCGGCTTTTCATTGCCGTGTTCCTCTTTAACTAAGCGATTTATATTTTGCAGGGATCTTAGCAATAATGCTGGTGGGGTCTAGAGAAAGTAAGCGGGCGATATGGATAAATTCTACGATGTCTAACCTTCTTTCTCCGTTCTCAACCTTGGCGATAAACGATTGTGGACGCTCTAGCGCAAGCGCCAGATTTCCCTGCGTGATCCCTTTGGCAATGCGTGCTTCACGTAATGCCTTGATAACGATTTGATATTCATCAGAGTAAACAGAAGCCATCGATTCAACCCCATAAAATTTGGGATCAAATATCAGTCGCTCGCTGCTTTATCCCAAAACGGGATAAGTGGTTTTTTGTGTTGATTACTTAATGCTATCTATCTGTATTTTATTCGCTATTCTTTCTAAAACACTGGAAGCATCTACAGATAGCAGGTGAGCGATGTGGACAAATTCAACAATATCTAACCCACGTTCCCCATTCTCAATTTTGGCTACAAAAGACTGAGGTCGACCTAAAGCGTTCGCCAAATTTTCTTGGGTTATGCCTTTTTCGATTCTGGCCTCTCGCAGTATTTTTATAACTGATTGATATTCATTTGAATAAATCGATGCCATTTTGGTGATCTTGATAAATATCCCAAAATGGGATCATTGAATTAATTCATCACAGGGAGAGGTTAGAGAATTGGATAAGCACGATTGGCATCCGGCAGACATTATTGCTGGCTTAAGAAAGAAAGGAACAACGTTGGCGGCGGTATCAAGGGCGTCTGGATTAGCGTCTTCAACACTCGCTAACGCACTAACAATACATTGGCCCAAAGGTGAGAGATTAATTGCCTGAGCATTAGGAAAGCAGCCGGAGGATATCTGGCCGTCACGGTATCAAGGCACGAACATGAATCATGGGGAAGGGGAGGTGGGATAACACTCTTGTAGAGAATCGAACCCTATTCAGAACCCATTCCCCAAAAGCAAAAAACCAGCCGTTAGGCTGGTTTCTTTAAAATAGTGGTGCCCGGACTCGGAATCGAACCAAGGACACGAGGATTTTCAATCCTCTGCTCTACCGACTGAGCTATCCGGGCAACGGGGCGCATTAAACCGTATTGGCCGCACGGCGTCAACGGGTTTCTGTCACAAAGCTGAGCGCCTGCGCTATTTTCAGGCAATTGTATTATTTGCTAGCCAGTTTCTGGCGATCCTTTCAGCATGCTTAGCGTGGTAATGTTTCTTCCCGATACGCGCAGCATGTTTCGTTGCACTTTTTACCGTGTTGAGTGCGGGCTGGATTGTTGAATTTGATGGAGAATAATGCCACTATTGCGCGGTTTTTTAACGTCTCGTTCACCTGAACGCCCCTTTAAGCGTAGTTAGCGTGTAGCTAAAGAGGATCGCCGATATGTCAGATTCATTGCTCATGGTGCAGCACGCTCGCGCCAGCTCGTTGATGACGTCACTGCGTGTATCTTCTTATCACCCCTGCGCGGTTTACTTTTCTTCCCGTCGATTATCCCCCTTCACCATGCGGTGAGGCGTTCGTTCGCTCACTGTTAGGCATGAGTAAAAATAGAGTACGGCTCTGCTTTTACTGATGTCTATCGGATGGTGCTGGCTCCAGTTTTTCCATTCTTAGCCTACAGTTTACCTGTAGGGATCATACGCTTGTCGTTATTGATTGGCATTGTGATTGGTCGGGATTGTTATCCCTGAACGGTGTCTTCTAGGCACGTACACTTACCCTTAACCGTTTGGGTTTGGTTACATGAAACAGTTAAAAATTGCGGCGAATGCAGCGGTTGCCACCCGTTTAATCACAACGCGCGAGATTGTCGCGTTGAGTCAGACCGACTTCACTGATGTGGCGGCGGTCGTGGTTTCTATTGGAGAAGCCCGTAGCGGTATTCTGTCGATATTGCAGCACACCGGCTTTAGCATTCCGGCGTTTGTCGAAGAGCCTGATGAAGATAAAGAGTTAGATGTTCTGCCTGCGGGCAGCGAATGGCTGATTCTCGATGACGAAGGCGAGCACGCGAACGTGCTGGAACGTGCAGCGAAAGCCTATCAGGATGCGCTACTGCCGCCGTTTTTCGATACGTTGACCAAGTACGTCAACATGAAAAATACGACGTTTGCCTGCCCGGGGCATCAGGGCGGTCAGTTCTTCCGCAAGCACCCAGCGGGGCGTCAGTTTTTTGAGTTTTACGGTGAGAATGTTTTTCGTTCGGACATCTGTAATGCCGACGTCAAACTGGGTGATTTGCTGATCCACGAAGGCGCGGCGAAGAAGGCGCAGAAGCACGCTGCGCGCGTGTTTAACGCCGATAAAACCTATTTCGTGTTGAATGGCACCTCTTCTGCGAACAAAGTGGTGACAAACGCGCTGCTGGCACGTGGCGATCTGGTGCTGTTTGACCGTAACAACCATAAATCCAACCATCACGGTGCACTGATTCAGGCCGGTGCGACGCCGGTCTATCTGGAAACCGTGCGTAATCCGTTCGGCTTTATCGGCGGCGTGGATGCGCACTGTTTTGATGAAACCTATCTGCGCAAGCTGATTGCGGAAGTCGCGCCGGAACGCGCCAACGAGCCGCGCCCGTTCCGTCTTGCCGTCATCCAGCTCGGCACCTATGACGGCACGATTTATAACGCGCGTCAGGTGGTCGATAGCATCGGGCACCTGTGTGACTACATTCTGTTTGACTCCGCCTGGGTCGGCTACGAGCAGTTTATCCCGATGATGGAGCAGTGCTCGCCGCTGTTGTTGGATCTGAATGAGAACGATCCGGGCATTTTTGTGACTCAGTCGGTGCATAAGCAGCAGGCGGGTTTCTCCCAGACCTCGCAGATCCACAAAAAAGATACGCACATCAAAGGCCAGCGTCGCTTCTGCAATCATAAGCAGTTGAATAACGCCTTTATGCTGCATGCCTCGACGAGCCCGTTTTATCCGCTGTTCGCCGCGCTAGACGTCAATGCCAAAATGCACGAAGGGGCAAGTGGACGTCGTATGTGGATGGACTGCGTGAAGCTGGGCATTGAGGCTCGTAAGCAACTGCTGACGCGCTGTTCGCTCATCAAACCGTTCGTACCCGTGACGGTGGGCGGCGCGCTTTGGCAAGATCACGATACGGAGACGATCGCGCAGGACGTGCGCTTCTTCAACTTTGAGCCGGGCGAGAAATGGCATGCGTTTGAAGGGTACGCGGAGGATCAGTATTTTATCGATCCCTGCAAGTTACTGCTGACGACGCCGGGTATTGATGCGATCAGCGGCGATTACACTGAATTCGGTATTCCGGCGACGATCCTTGCCAACTATCTGCGCGAGCACGGCATCATCCCTGAAAAATGCGACATGAACTCGATTCTGTTCCTGTTAACGCCTGCGGAAGACGGCGCAAAAATGCAGGAGCTGGTGAATGCGTTGGTGCATTTCGAAACGCTGATCGCCCGTGATGCGCCACTGAGCGAAGTGCTACCCAGCCTATATCAGAAATACAAAGAGCGCTATCGTGGCTACCGACTGCGTCGGCTGTGTCAGGAAATGCATGATTTTTACGCTCAGCACAACGTGAAAGATCTGCAAAAAGCGATGTTCCGCAAAACCGAGTTCCCTTCCGTGGTGATGCTGCCACAAGATGCTAATAGAGAATTTGTGCGCGGAAATATCGAACTGATTCCTATCGACGAAGCGGAAGGGCGTATCGCGGCGGAAGGCGCATTGCCATACCCACCAGGTGTGCTGTGTGTGGTGCCGGGTGAAACCTGGGGCGGGGCGGTACAGCGCTATTTTCTGGCGCTGGAGGCGGGAATTAACCTGCTGCCCGGCTTCTCCCCAGAATTGCAGGGTGTCTATAGCGTCGCGGAAGAAGATGGCAGCAAGCGTCTGTACGGTTACGTAGTAGAAGCGTAACTGTGGTTAAAAGATTCAGGCTCAGAAACGAGCCTGAATTTTCTCTTTGTGCGCCGGGCATGGCGCGTAGCGCCTTGACGGGCGCTGTCCGTTGACTGTAGTGGTCAAGGGGCGACTTGGCGGTGAAAGTCCTCTACACACCCGGCAAGGGGAAGTGTTAGCCGAACGGCAAGGGTGCCCACCGCGAGGTGGGATCTGAAGGAAGCTGAAGGCAAAATGCTGGCCTGACGAACAGGAAGCAGTTTAGGCGGCACAGCGGGGTAAGGTGGCAAATATCATCAAAGCCCAATACTTGCACAGAACGCTGTGACGTAAAGCTGACAGGCATAAGCAGGAAGGTCGCGCGAATTACCCCGGGAGGGCTGCACGTTTGCTTCAGGGCTACCGAGCGTCGAGAGGCGACGGGATGAACGTGCAGCAGTCAGCCGAAGCCGTAGTAGTGCTGCATAACTGGCAGCATGAAGGGCTGAACATGATTAACCGTGATTAGGACACCGATACTCGATGGGAATTAATGAGGCACAAGCGCAGAGCACTGCGGCCAGCGGCAGAGGAGACGGACAGTATCCGTCAGTGCTGCATGAGGGTGCTGAAATCCCCACGGCGGTCGGTGGGCAAACGAAAGCGGAAATGCCGTTGACGATGGAAACGGTGATAACGAGAGAGAACCTGATGCTGGCCTATCAGCGCGTGGTGGAAAACAACGGCGCGGCAGGGGTAGATAACCTGAAAGTGACGGAGTTGAAGCCGTGGCTGAAACAGAACTGGGCGAGTATCAGGCAGGCATTGATTACGGGCGCCTACCAGCCGCAGGCGATACGCAGAGTGGATATCCCAAAGCCGGACGGCGGCGTGAGAACCCTGGGTATCCCGACGGTAGTGGACAGGCTTATCCAGCAGGCGATAGCACAACAACTCAGTCCGGTCGTGGAGCCGCACTTCTGCGAATCGAGTTACGGGTTCAGAAGTAACCGCAATGCGTGGCAGGCAGTGCAACAGGCACAGCGCTACATACAAAGCGGGAAACGCTGGGTGGTCGATCTGGATCTGGAAAAGTTCTTTGACCGGGTGGATCATGACATTTTGATGTCACGTCTGGCGAGGCTGTCAGGGATAAACGGCTGTTGAAACTGATACGTCGCTACCTTGAAGCGGAAATGACGAACGGGTGCGAGACAGAGAAGCGAGGTAAGGGAATGCCGCAGGGCGGACCGTTGTCGCCGCTACTGTCGAACATTCTGCTGGATGAACTGGATAAAGAACTGGAGCGTCGAGGTCACAGCTTCTGTCGCTATGCGGATGACTGCAACATTTACGTGAGCAGTCGCAAAGCAGGCGAGCATATCTTTAGGGCAATCAGGGTGTACCTGAGAGACATACTGAAGCTAAAGGTCAATGAGCAGAAGAGTGCGGTGGCGCGACCGTGGGAGCGTAAGTTCCTGGGATACAGCGTGACACGGCACAAACAGACCCGACTGAAGATCGCAGGGAGCAGTGTCGAGAGGCTGAAGGAGAAGATCCGTAGCCTGACGACAGGGCACGCGACGAAATCAGTGAAAGGCGTAATCAATGAACTCACACCGATACTGCGAGGCTGGATGAGCTACTTCAGATACACGGAAGTAAAAGGAGTTCTGGAGAAGATTGACGGCTGGGTCAGGCGTAAACTGCGCAGTCTACTGTGGCGGCAATGGAAACGAACGTATACGCGAGCCCGAATGCTAATGCGAGCGGGCTTGTGTGAAAAGCGAGCGTGGAGGTCGGCGAGTAACCAGCGAGGAGCGTGGTGGAACGCGGGGTCGAGTCACATGAATGATGCGATAAAGACGGCGCAGTTCAGACGACTCGGCTTGATATCACTAGTGGAGCAGCAACGGCAGTTCCAGAGTTAACATGAACCGCCGTATGCGGAACCGCACGTACGGTGGTGTGAGAGGACGGCGGGAGTAATCTCGCCTCCTACTCGATCTTAACGCAAATCAGATTCCTGCTGATTGGCGAGTTTCACCGCTTCACGCTGCTTTTTCAGCCCGCGCCAGCCGATAATCAACATGATCGCCAACACTGGAACCGTCGCAATCGTCCAGGTGCCATTCGGGTAATCAAACGCCATTAGCCCCAATACGCTCACCAGAAAAGCCAGCGTTAGCCATGATGTCACGGGCGCACCGGGCATTCTGAACGCTACCGGTTTGGCTTTCCCTTGACGGATCGCTTTACGCAACTGCATCTGACACAGAATGATGAATGCCCAAGAGCAGATAATGCCGAGCGAGGCGATATTCAGGACGATCTCAAACACTTGTGATGGCACCACGTAGTTCAGTACCACGCCGATAATGTGGATGCCGACTGTCACTAAAATACCGGTATAGGGTACGGACTGACCGCTCATTTTTGACAGGAAGGCAGGAGCCGAACCACCCAGCGACAGCGAACGCAGAATACGCCCCGTCGAATACAGACCGGAATTCAGGCTGGACAGCGCGGCAGACAGCACCACGATATTCATGATCGTCCCGATATAGGGAACACCCAGCTTGCTGAAGAAGGTCACGAACGGGCTTTGTCCGGCCTGATAGGCGTTCCACGGCAACAGGCAGACCAACAGCACAACAGAACCGACGTAGAACAGGCCGATACGCCAGATGACGCTGTTGACCGCTTTCGGCAGCACCTGCTCTGGGTTTTTACATTCGCCTGCCGTGGTGCCGATGATCTCAATACCGGCAAAGGCAAATATCACCCCTTGAACCAGCACTAGCGCGGGCAGAATGCCGTGCGGGAACAGGCCGCCGTTATCGGTAATCAGATGCAGGCCGGGTGTGTTGCCATCCAGCGGGCTGCCCGTGCCGAGATAGACCGTGCCGACCACCAGAAAAATGGTGATGGCCGCGACCTTAATCAGTGCGAACCAGAACTCCATTTCAGCAAACCACTTCACGCCGATCAGGTTCATCAGCGTGACGATGGACAGCGCACCCAGCGCAAACAGCCACTGGGGTACATCGGCAAAGGTGCCCCAGTAGTGCATGTAGAGCGCGACGGCGGTGATGTCGACAATCCCAGTCATCGCCCAGTTGAGGAAGTACATCCAGCCTGCGACGTAGGAGGCTTTTTCACCCAGAAACTCACGCGAGTACGACACGAAGCTACCACTGGTAGGGCGATGAACGATCAGCTCGCCCAGCGCGCGCAGGATGAAAAAAGAGAAGATGCCGCAAACCAGATAGACCAGTGCCAGCGCTGGTCCTGCCATTTGCAGACGAGCCCCCGCGCCAAGAAACAGTCCGGTGCCGATGGAACCGCCAATTGCGATCATCTGTACGTGGCGGTTGCCGAGACTTTGGTGATAACCCTTTTCGTGGAGACGCTGCTGAGCAGCATGATGCTCGCTATTGGTTGAGGAATGTTGTGTCATTTACTCGGTGTTTTCCTGTCTGTCACGCATCTCTTGGCGATACGTTTGATATTATTAATTAACATTCAAATGGTTATGTTTTTTATAGTGCGTAGCAACGCGGTAAGCCGCATAGCAGAAAACAACGGCAGCGATGCTACCTTTTCCTGCGTTCCGTGGCAAAAAATGGATAGCAGGAAAGAGTGTCAGAGAATGATGGTGTCTGTATGGGAGTACGGTGTATTAGACGGGAAACGAGCTTCTCCGCCCCGGCGCTATGATGGGTAGCCGAGGCGAGGTATTACATGACTGCGTTCGTTAGGTTTTTTGTGAATCTTCCTGCGCGGCGTCTTCTTCCGCCTGCCGTAAAATAGCTTTGGCGACCCACTGCGTGACATCCTGAATGCCGTCTTCTTCCAGGTGCCAGATATCTTTTAGCACCAGGAAAACTTCGGAACCGTAAATGAGCGATAGGGCATAAATCACCCGTTGTTGCGCTTCAGACGTGATTTGTCCTTCGAGTGGTTCGGTAGCCATTTTGAGCAGGCGTTTGCGGTTGCCGCGTGTCAGCGTATCGGTGTGCTGTCGATTAGAACGGCGATCGGCCCATTGCTGAAGCGAAAGATGCAAGGCTGCTCGCAGCGCACCTTCATGCTCCAGCATCCTTGGATAAGCAAAACGTAGCAATTCGGCAACGCGTTCGCTGGCATCTGGCTGTGTTGGGCGCCACGCCAGAATCGGGCCAAGACTTTCGCCGACAACGGCAGAAACTAACGCACTTTGCGTCGGAAAATAGCGGTAGGCCGTCGCGCGTGAAAGCTGAGCCGCAGCGGCAACATCGGTAATGGAAGGGAATATGCCTTGGTCGAACATATTCATGGCGGTATCGATCAGTAAACGACGGGTTTTCGCCCGTGTTGATGTCAGTTTTTCATCCCGTTCAATCACATAGACCTCATTGAATTTTCGGGCCGGACGCTATCGGGCAGCACGGCGTTATCGTCTGAACTATAGCAAATTGAGTGATTCTTGTGCCACGTCAAGCTTTCTTACTGTTAGTTTAATGTCATACATAACATTTTGAGACTTTCATCTCATTTAGGTATTTAATGATTTGTCTTTCTGATACTCAAGTCTCAATATGGTGATAAATTAATCTCATCTGTTTTTGTTTTATTGTAATTGTTATTTATATCAATCTGTTAATTGTTTCTCTAACGGTGGGAGGGATACCAAGTGGGAAGTGAGGTTGGCAGCGTTTATATTGCAAGTACAGCGGATACTAAAGGGAAAGAACAGATTTATGTCCGCGATCTGATTGTTGAGACGGGCTTGAAAACCGTCACGGTCGATCTCTCAACGCATTCGCGCATGTCGAATGCCACAGATATCAGCGCAGAAACGGTGGCATCTTACCATCCGCAGGGCGCATCGGCGGTGTTTTGCCATGACAGAGGACAAGCGATTAGCGCCATGGCCGTTGCATTTGAACACTTCATGCTGTCCCGCGAGGATATTGGTGGTGTGCTTGGTCTTGGCGGTTCCGGTGGAACCGCGTTAATCACTCCCGCTATGCAGGCTTTACCGATAGGGATGCCGAAACTGATGGTCTCGACCATGGCTTCCGGCGATATTTCCGGCTACATCGGTGCCAGCGATATCAGCATGATGTATTCCGTTACTGATGTGGCGGGTCTGAACCGCATTTCCCGTCAGGTTCTTGGTAACGCTGCGCACCAGATCGCGGGGGCGGTGAAGTTTCATATTCAGGAACATCGTGAAGATAAGCCTGCGATTGGCCTGACCATGTTTGGTGTTACGACGCCCTGCATTCAGGAAGCCAGTAAGTTGCTGGAGACGGCGTTTGACTGTCTGGTCTTTCATGCGACGGGCAGCGGCGGTAAAGCGATGGAAAAGCTGGTGGACAGCCGTTTGCTCACTGGCGTACTCGATCTCACGACGACGGAAGTGTGTGATTTCCTGTTTGATGGCGTGCTGGCTTGCGGGTCGGAACGGTTCGATGCGATAGCGAAAACGCAGGTGCCTTACGTGGTGTCCTGTGGTGCGCTGGACATGGTGAATTTTGGCGCTCCCGCTAGCGTGCCGGAGAAATACGCGCATCGTTTGTTCTACAACCACAATGCACAGGTCACTCTGATGCGTACCACGATAGACGAAAATATTGCCATGGCGCGCTGGATTGGAGAGAAGCTCAATCGCTGTGAGGGCGAAGTGCGTTTCCTGATCCCTGAAGGGGGTTTTTCCGCGCTGGATGCGCCAGATCAAGCATTTTGGCACCCAGAAGCACGTGACGCGTTTATCAATACGCTGGAGAGCGTCGTTCAGCAAACGGCAAGACGACAGATTATTCGTCTGCCTTTCCATATTAACGATCCTTTATTTGCCCACGCGGCTGTCGATGCGTTCCGGGCATTAGTGAAGTAAAAAGGGAAAAGCATGATGTCAGGTATAACGCGTCAGGAACTGCTAGCAAAATTCCGCGCAATGATTGCCCGCCGTGAGCCGATTATCGGCGGTGGTGCGGGAACGGGGCTTTCCGCAAAATGTGAAGAAGCGGGTGGTATCGATCTGATCGTGATCTACAACTCCGGTCGCTATCGCATGGCGGGGAGGGGGTCGTTGGCTGGCCTGTTGGCATACGGCAACGCGAATGAAATCGTCGTGGATATGGCGAAAGAAGTGCTGCCTGTCGTGAAGCATACGCCAGTATTAGCGGGGGTGAACGGCACTGATCCTTTTTGCCAGTTCGATAAGTTTCTGGATGACTTGAAGGCGCTGGGTTTCTCTGGCGTGCAAAACTTCCCAACGGTGGGGCTGATTGACGGTAATTTCCGCGCCAACCTGGAAGAAACCGGTATGGGATATGCGCTGGAGGTGGACATGATTCGTCTGGCGCACGAAAAAGACATGCTGACCACACCTTATGTGTTTAGCGCAGAAGATGCGGTCGCGATGACGAAAGCGGGCGCGGACATTATTGTCCCGCACATGGGGTTAACCACTGGCGGCAATATTGGCGCGGAAACTTCGCTGAATCTGGCGGATTGCGTTCCGTTGATTAATCACTGGGCGGATGCGGCAAAGGCCGTGCGTAAGGATGTGATTGTGCTGTGCCACGGCGGGCCGATTTCAACGCCGCAGGATGCACAGTTCATTATGGATCACTGCCCGCAGTGTGATGGGTTTTACGGTGCCAGCTCGATGGAGCGGCTGCCGACAGAAACAGCGTTAAAGGCTACGACACAGCAATTCAAAAAAATTAAGCGTTAACAGACTTTTTTGGCTCTATATCCGCCGATGTCCTAAAGCAGGAAGAAGGCAGGTAAATTTTGCGCCAATATCAGGGAATGCGGCCAGCACATGCTGGCCGTAGTTTTATGCGAACGAAGGTTAGAACATGCCTTCAAACGGGTTCCAGCTTTTGCTGTCCTGGGTTTCTTTCAGGTAGTAGGCATAGTTAGCCGTTGATGCCCACATTAAACTGAGACCGAATCTGACAGCGTTGTCCGTATATTCGGGAAGTGGGATGTTGGCAAATACCTCAAGACACGCAAAAACCGCACCAACGGCAACGGAGATGCCAAATAACGTCAGGTTTTTACGCCAGAGTCCCAGCACAAAGAAATAAATGATGCTGAAAAAGAACGCGATGAAGTTGAAGTTCAGCAGCATTTTTGTTCCAAATGTTGCATTTTTAAATCCATCCTTGAAGGCTGGCGACTTAGGTCCACCAAACTCATTATAAAACGAGAAGCGCGTTTGCCATTTTTTTGAGTATTGCTTCCCTACGGTGTTTTCCATAACCGATCCCTTATTTAGTATTGTGAATAATATTGCTGTAAATAATTTCGGTAGCGATTTTACTGGCTGAGGTTCTTTATCGCCACTATGGGTTTTTTTTGTAATGCTTTCCTTTAATGCTTTTTTTATACCGTATTGTGGTAGTTTAATTTTATTATTAATAGCTCCCTAATTTTTTGTCGTTACTGCCATATTCATCGCATCAGTAGTAGAGCTAATCGGCGATGTGGTTAGTTTTACGCATTGTTGTGAATACATTTCAACAATCAATTATTCTTATTATTTTAATTAATTCGGGATAAATTATCGTATTAAGTAAAATTTAATATTGCGCTTAACACCCCCTTTCACTCGCTTTATTCATGTAATAGTAAAAAATAGGCATGTTTATTAGCGTTAATCGAGCGTTTATTATCGATTTTGATTCCTCTATCGAGCTGATCTGTTGATGTGCAAGTGGAAAAAAGAGGGACTAAATAGCGTTTTAGGTCGCATAGGGAAGAAAGTCATTGTTATAACTGCTATTTTTCACAGTACAGAAACTTCGGAGAAATAGGTATGACATGGCGCATCACGATAGGATTGATAACGAATTTACTACTCAGCTTTGCCGTTATGGCGGATGTTGGCATTGGGTTTCAACAAATAACGCTGGCTGATGAGGCCAATAATAGGCCGCTAGAAGCTGCCGTATTTTATCCGGTTTCATCATCACAACAGACTGCGATAATCGGTGAGAATCCTGCATTTCCCGGTATCGCCGTAAGTAAAAATGCGCTGCCTGAATCCGGTGAATATCCCTTGATTGTGGTTTCACACGGTTATGGTGGGAGTTGGTTTAATCAACTCTGGTTGGCACAGGCGTTGGTCAAGCAAGGCTATATTGTTGCCGCGCCTAATCACCCAGGAACGACCACTAAAGATATGCGGGTTGAGAAGGCTCAGGAATTATGGCTACGACCCAACGATATTAGCCGCGTTATTACCGCTTTACTCGCTGCTCCAGAAAAAACGGGGCGTGTTGATGCGCAGCGTATTGCCGCTGTTGGTCATTCGCTGGGGGGATGGACGGTATTGGAGCTAGCGGGCGGGCGTTTTAGCACGCAGCAATTTGAGCGTGATTGTCTGACGCATGTTGGGCTGGCGTCCTGCAAAGCCTATGAAAAGATGCAGATCGCAAAGAATGCGTCGTTACGTGCGCAGCTTGATAAGCCATTGGCGGATCCGCGTATCAGTGCGGTGGTATCGCTGGATATGGGGCTGGCGCGAGGGTTTACCGCGGAGAGTCTTGCGGCAATACACATTCCCGTTTTGATCGTTGCGGCTGGGTATCCTAATGAGGAACTGCCTGCCGAGCTGGAATCTCACGATTTGGCACAAAAGCTGCCACCAGCGCATTCAGCCTATAAGGAAATTGCCGATGCGACGCATTTTAGCTTCATGCAGATTTGTAAGCCGGGTGCCATTGAGATCATTAATGCCGAGAACCCAGGAGATGGCATGATTTGTCTCGATGGCGGCGCACGTTCGCGTGAGCAGATTCAGCAGGGCGTTGTGAAGGATATTAGCGATTTTCTTCAGGCGGCGTGGCGGAAGCCGTAGTCTGTGCCCGAAGTGGGTGCTGACTACGCCAGACGCTGGGGCTCATCCCCGTGAGTCGCAAAAACTCGCGGTTGAAGTTTGATTTAGTCTGAAACCCGCTGTCCAGCATGATATCCGTGATTCGTGCATCCGTTTGGCTGAGGAGGCGCTTAGCCTCCTCGATGCGGTATTCGTTCATCACCTGAGAGAAATTACGCCCGTGCACGCGGTTGATGGTTTCTGACAGACGCCTGAGCGGTATTCCCATACGTCTGCTTAGACGCTGAAGCGTCATGCTCGGATCGGTATATAACGCATGAGTGAGGATGAAATCATCTAACACTTTCGCAAGCTGGTGCTCATTGTCGGTAGCGGGTGGTGCTTCAGGTTTCTGGTCAGGTGGCGCGGCAACGCCTGTTTGCGGTGCTGTGCGATGCGTGACGATAAGCAGGGTCAATATTGCCAGCATGATGATGTGGAATACGCTGATGATGGTTGCCGCGCTATTGCCGCTGTAGAAAGCGATATCCAGTGCGATGACGATATCGATAGCGCCGGAGATAAGCACATACAGCCCGGCAATAAACGGTGCGTTTTTCCACCCAGGCAATGACATTCGCAGACGATGAGCGGTGTAAATCAGCATTGCCCCATAGCCGAAGTAAACACTTACCAGCATTATGTCGATGAGTGGAACGGTTGTTCTGCTTTGGACGGCACTTGCGCCAAGGATGAGTAAGGGCGGTAACAGATGCCGGAGAGATCGTCGACGGTTGCGGTTTAAGGCATCAGAGACCTTTTCTCCATAGGGGAACAGGCAAAGCCATAACAGCGGCGGAATGAATGCGGCAATGGCAGGTTGGATAAATGAGGGTAAGGCAACATGGCCGCCCCAGCGTAACGCTACCACTGTCAGAGCAAGACAGCTTACGCCGATGAGTATCGCCTCTGCTTTGGTATTGCGCTTTTTAGTCTCTTTATTTTGAATAGCCAGAAACTGGATACGAAAAAACAAAATAACCAGCAGAAGTGCGGTAATAAACGGTAAGGGAATCGCGGTCATCGTGTTTATCAACAACGTTATTGTAGATATCTGGCCTGATGAAACCGCGCTACCGGAATAAACCCGGTAGCGCGGCGTTCTGTGGATCTCGTGAATTAGCGGCGATAATTTTTCTGCGCCGTGTTCACTTTGTTCAGGTAGTTACGTGATTCACCTGACGGGTGCTTCGTTGTCAGCGTTTGGTAGACATCGCCCGGAGACATATTGTTGATAATGCCCACGGCGCGATCGCGATCGCTGGAGAAGACGCGCAACACGCTGCCTGCGCCACCGTTATACGCGGTGATGATGGCATAGCGTTTCGATGTCGGGTTTTCAATACCGGCCAGGTAGCTGTTCTTCAGAATCGACAAATAGGCGGTGCCTGCATCGATATTTTGTTCAGGATCGAACAGATAGCTGCGACTCGGTTGTCCCCATTTCCCTTTCATTTTGAAGACGTCGCGTCCTGCGCTGTGTTGTACCACCTGCATCAGGCCCAATGCGTCGGAACGGCTGACGGCGTAAGGGTTAAAGCTGGACTCAGTCTGCATAATCGCCAAAATCAGCGACTCTTCAATACCGTAACGCTCAGAGGCTTTACGCACCAGCGGCAGGTATTTATGTGCACGCTTGTCCAAATGATTAGGGACGAGCTGGATAGTGACCGACCAGATAACGTGCAGGCCAGAGGTGCGTTTTTGCAAACGGTTCTGGAGCAGATAATCCGCGAAGCTGGCAGCACGGCCTTCCCAGCGGATCGCTTGTCCGGTGTTATCCAGCACCTGCCCGTACAGCAGCGGTTCGCGGCTGATTTGGATATCGTTCGCATCGGAATACAAGTCGGTATTACTGGCGTCATCGCCCATCAGCAGGGTGGTGATAATTGCCTGACGCAGGCTGGCGACGGAGTTGGTCGCTGAAAGGGTTTCAATCGTAATCGAACCAGCATCAAAGTTGATGTGGCTACGCGTCTGATATTGATCGGTGTATTTAACGTAGTCTTTCGGACCGGCGATCAGGACTTCATTCATCCCCCAGATATTTTCGATGTTGTTGGCAAATTGCCCCATCAAAATATCGAAGGCGTTGGTATCCTTGAGAAACTCTTCGTCGTTGGTATTCCCTTTGTTCCCGGAACAGGAAACCAACAGTGGTGCAATCACTAGCAGCGCTAATATTTTCTTCATATAACAAGCCGTGTCGGAATTGGGACGTAAGCGGGCTCGAAAGCCCGCAATCTCAGTGGCTCTGAGGCGTATAGCCTTCGATGTGAACGTCCTTCCCTTCAAACAGGAATTTGATCATTTCCTGTTCCAGTAGCTTACGGTCGTCAACATTCATCATGCTGAGCTTTTTCTCGTTAATCAGCATGGTTTGCTTGGTTTGCCACTGCGCCCAGGCTTCTTTAGAAATGTCGTTATAGATGCGCTTGCCCAGATCGCCGGGATAGAGTTGGAAGTCCTGTCCTTCGGCATCGCGTTGTAAAAAAGTACAAAAAATCGTTCTGCTCATGCTTCTTCCTCATCAATTGCGCAGGCATTCAAATGTGTTGACTGCGGGTGAGCCAGCTCCCTCAGTAGGCGTTCTACCGGGGCGGCCAGTCCGACAGACGGCGGCTGCGCTAAGTTATACCAGAGACCTGCACCATCATCCATGCAAGACCTGTTTTGTGAACGATCGTTCTGCGATACGTTCAGCCAGAGCGGAACGATATCCAGATGAAAATGGCTGAATGTGTGGCGGAACGCGACAAGCTGTTGCAATCCATCAGGATTCAGACCTCGTTGTTGCAGCCAGAGTTCCAATTCCTGGCGATCGCTGAACTGCGGGAAGCAAAATAACCCGCCCCACAGACCTACGGCTGGGCGCTGTTGCAACCAGACCTGAGAGCCTTGTTGCATCAGCAGGAACCAGCCCGTTTTTTCCGGTAGTGTCTGCTTCGGTTTCTTGCCGGGGTATTGCGCCCAACTGTGGTTGGCGTAGGCAACGCAACCCGTGTTCAGCGGGCACAGTTCGCACTTGGGGCGGCTGCGGGTGCAAACCATCGCACCGAGATCCATCATCGCCTGATTAAACTGGCTGACGCCTTCGGCTGGTGTGACGTCTTCACTCCGCGCCCACAGTTTCTTCTCAACCTCTTTCTTGCCCGGCCAGCCGTCAACGGCGTAGCAGCGTGCCAGCACGCGCTTCACATTGCCATCGAGAATCGGGTAATGCTGGCCGAGGGAGAGCGACAGTACCGCGCCAGCGGTGGAACGGCCGACGCCCGGCAGCGCCGCGACTTCATCAAAGGTGGTGGGGAATTCGCCGCCGTGGTGCGACACGATGGTCTGCGCGGCTTTATGCAAGTTGCGCGCACGGGCGTAGTAGCCCAGCCCGGTCCATAAGTGGAGCACTTCATCCAGCGGTGCTGCCGCCAGTGCCGTTACGTTGGGAAAGCGTGCCATAAAGCGTTGGAAATAGGGGATAACCGTAGTGACCTGCGTTTGTTGCAACATCACTTCGGATAGCCATACTTTATAGGGAGTTTTCTCAAGCTGCCATGGCAGGGTTTTGCGGCCATAGCGTTGATACCAGTCCAGCACCTGATGGGCCAACTGTTGCGCTTGCATCATAAAATGGGATCACTATCCGACAGGTAAAAAGTTTGACTGCGATTCCAGCACAGAGTGAATGTGCTGTAAACCGGAACTTTCCGAGGCCGTGGGGTTGCTAAACCACGGTATCCTTGCATAATGCGCGTTTCCTTAATGTAATCGGACAGCAAGTAAGCACTCTTTATGATTAACAACGTCATTTCACCGGAATTTGATGAAAACGGGCGCCCGATGCGTCGTATTCGCAGTTTTGTCCGCCGTCAGGGGCGTTTGACCAATGGGCAACAACTGGCGCTGGATAACTACTGGCCGGTGATGGGCGTGGAATATCAAACCGAGCAGGTAGATTTTAACGCGCTATTTGGCCGTGACGCCCCTGTGGTGCTGGAGATCGGTTTTGGGATGGGTGCCTCGCTGGTGACGATGGCGGCACAGCACCCTGAGCAGAATTTCCTCGGTATTGAAGTTCACCTACCGGGCGTGGGGGCGTGTCTCGCGTCTGCGCAGGAAGCAGGCATCAGCAATCTGCGCGTGATGTGTCATGATGCGATCGAAGTGCTGATGAACATGATCCCCGATGGTTCACTGTCCATGGTTCAACTCTTCTTCCCAGACCCGTGGCACAAAGCCCGCCATAATAAACGCCGTATCGTTCAGGTGCCGTTTGTCCAGATGGTACAGAGTAAGCTGAAAGTCGGCGGCGTGTTCCACATGGCAACAGACTGGGAACCTTATGCGCAACATATGCTCGAAGTGATGACCTCTGTCACCGAGTACCGTAATCTTTCCGATAATAATGAGTACGTTGAGCGGCCGGAATCCCGTCCGCTGACGAAATTTGAAGCACGCGGCCAGCGTTTGGGGCATGGCGTGTGGGATCTGATGTTTGAGAGGATAAAATAAAATGGCACAAGCTCGTAGCCGTCGTTTACGTAAAAAACTTCACATTGATGAGTTTCAGGAATTAGGTTTTTCTGTCAGCTTCCGCTTTCCAGAAGGCACTAACGTTGAAGATATCGATAAGCTGATGGATAAGTTCGTTGACGACGTCATTGAACCACAAGGATTGGCATTCGAAGGCAGCGGTTATTTGTTCTGGGAAGGCCTGATCTGTCTGCAAAAAATCGGCCACTGCACCGAAGAGCATCGCCAACTGGTTAGCCGCTGGTTGGAAGAGCAGAAACTGACGGACGTGAAAGTCAGTAACCTGTTCGATATCTGGTGGGATCTGCCAGAACACCTGCTGTAATCCCTGGCCTTACCACGGCATGTCTGAGCTGATTGTGGCTCAGGCGTTATCCGCCTCATCAACGTGCGGATTGCCGCTCTCCCGTCACTGCTGTTGTTTTCTTCAGGAGAAAATATGTCGCGTAAAATGACCTTGGGTTTGCTGATGTTGTTGTCCTGGCAAGCGCAAGCGGCTTACCAGTGCAATGTGAATCCACAGGACGACATCATTATCAGTCCGCAACACGTACAGGTCGTGGGTGCCAGTGGCAATTTACAGTTCTCCCCACAGGGCGATATCGTTCGTAATGGTGCGCCATTGACCCTGAATGCTGAGCAGCGCCAGAAATCCAAAGCCTATCAGGCGGATTTACGCCAGCAACTGCCATGGATTGACCAGGGTGCGCAGCAGCATCTGGAAAAAGCGCGCGTCGCGCTGGATAACGTCATCGTGCAGGAGCTTGGCAGCAACAGCAATGTGCGCAATCGCCTGACTACGCTGGATAAACAGCTTAAACAGCAGATGAACCGTATTATTGAACACCGCAGCGATGGCCTGACGTTCCACCATCAGGCGATTAAGCAGGTTGAGCAAGATGGTAAGCAGATCGTGCAGCAAAGCATGGGCGGCGTCTTACAGGACAGCCTGAACGAGATGGGCGTAAAACAGATGTCCAGCGGCGGTAATCCACTACAGGCGATGATGGGCAACCTCGGCGGTTTGCAGAAAGCGATTCAAGCCGAATGGAATAATCAGGAACTGGAGTTCCAGCGCTTCGGCAATGATGTTTGTAGCCGCGTCACGTCGTTGGAAAACCAGCGCAAGAGCCTGTTGCTGACGCTGAAGTAAGCGTTCAATGTTTTTTCACGGATTAAAGAAAACCGGGCGATGCCCGGTTTTTTGCGTTTACGGCGCCGGGAACGTGAAGCGGCGGTGGATGGCTTCCAGTTCGTCAAGGATCTCGCTGCTCAGCGTCAGGTTCTGGCTATCGAGGTTGATTTGCAACTGCTCCAGCGTGGTCGCGCCCAGCAGCGTACTGGCAACGAACGGCTGTTGACGCACAAATGCTAATGCCATTTGCGCCGGATTTAGTTCGTGTTTTTGCGCCAGCGCTACGTACTCGGCAACCGCCGCCTGAGCCTGTGGGCCGGTATAGCGCGTGAAGCGGCTGAATAGCGTGTTACGGGCGTTCGCGGGTTTCGCACCATTCATGTATTTACCTGTCAGCGTACCGAACGCCAGCGACGAATAGGCGAGGAGTTCTACGCCTTCATGCTGGCTGATTTCCGCCAGACCAACTTCAAAACTGCGGTTCAGCAGGCTGTAGGGATTCTGAATCGAAACGATACGCGGCAGATCGTGCTTTTCCGCCAAATGCAGATAGCGCATCACACCCCATGGGGTTTCGTTGGAAACGCCGATATAGCGAATCTTACCAGCACGTACTTGCTCATTCAGCGCTTCCAGCGTTTCCAGCAGCGTCACTACTGATTTGTCGTCGGTATATTGTGGTTTGTCATCAGTATATTGATAGTTAAGCTTGCCAAAGCAGTTGGTTTGGCGCTGTGGCCAATGCAACTGATAGAGATCGATATAGTCAGTATTCAGACGTTGCAGGCTGGCATCCAGCGCTGCGCGGATGTTTTTTCTATCCAGCGCCTGCTGTGGGCGAATGCTGTGATCGCTTCCGCGCACAGGACCTGAGACTTTACTCGCCACAATCAATTTCTCGCGTCCGCCACGCGATTTCAGCCAGGAACCGATATAGCTCTCGGTTAACCCTTGCGTTTCTGGACGTGGGGGAACGGCGTACATTTCTGCTGTGTCAATCAGGTTAACACCTGCGGCAATGGCGTGATCTAACTGGGCATGAGCGTCTGCTTCGCTGTTTTGTTCGCCAAAGGTCATCGTACCAAGACCCAGCACGCTCACTTCTAAAGAACTATGGGGAATACGGTGATATTGCATTGCCAGCTTCCTTATGTCTGAAAATAGCAGGCGTATTTCCCGTCATCTCCGCATGATTTACTGCGATTCCAATGAGTTTGGGAAGACACACCTGAATTCGACTATAACGAAGCCGTGGCGAGTGGGGAAGTCTCTTCTGCTATCCTTTTCGGATTATTCTCGATGATGCAGCCCGATGCGCGGCGTTCCGAGCTGACCGCGATCTTAGCGCTGTACGATCTGAGAAACGCGATCGCTGTTGATTTGTTTCTGATTGCCCTGCTCATCGGTATAGCTTAGCAGCCCGGTATCTTTATCTAACACGGGTTTCCCCTGTGTCAGGAGCATTTGCCCCTCTTTTGTTGCCATCACATAGTCACTGGAACAGCCTGCAAGGGCGAATAGTAATGCCAGTGTTATCGCCATTTTCATCGTATTAACCCATAAAAAAATCTAACGCTTAAGGTGAGTCTAGCAAATGGTCGCGAGGGATAACGTAGGAATAATGGAAAAAATGCATTGGGAAGGCATTCATTATGTATCACTCGACCTGCATAAAATGCCGGGCCAGTAGTGGCGCAGTAAAAGTTTTCTTCAAATAGAACCCGCGTGGTAAGGTCAAAATCGGTTGACCAAATTCGCCAATGGCCTCCGTTAATGCCCGGCTATTTGCCGCCTTGGGGCGCAGTTGCAGTACTTCACCATGTCGGGCGGTGATACTTTCTACCCGGCCAAGTACGATCAGATCCATTAACTCTTCCCAATCGCAGCGCAACTGCTCCTCTTCTTCTTCATTGGGGCTCCAGATCAGCGGCGTGCCGATACGACGTTCCCCCAGCGGAATGTGCCGCGAGCCTTCCACCGGAATCCACAGTACTCGGGCGAGCTTATGCCGCACATGGCTGCTTTCCCACGTTACGCCGCTGTTGCCTGTTAACGGGGCGACGCAGACGAAAGTGGTTTCCAGCGGTTTACCCTGTTCATCAATAGGAATCGTTTTTAGCTCAATACCAATGTCAGGGAAATCCTGCTCTGGCTTACTGCCCGCGCTTGCCCCCAGAAAACGTTCCAGCAACACGCCAATCCAGCCTTTATCGCGTTTTAGGTTGGCAGGAAGGGGCAGGCGAGCGAGGTCTGCTAATTCTGCGAGATTGTAGCCCGCGAGGGACTGCGCACGCTCCAGCAAGACGTGTTCATTTTGCGGTGCTGTGGTGTGAACTGAGGGTGAATTCATAAGGTATAACTCGAATATTTTCCGCTCAAAAAAAATACAACAAATGGAAAAGACAAACGCACAGTCTGCAAGGTTGTGGAGAGAAACAATAATAGCATGATTCGTAGCGTTTTTTTTCAGTGTGATGGCGATCACTGAATGCAGTTTTGCAAACTGTGCACGTATAACCACCGACAATAAACAGGATTTTACACTAGGTTATCCACAGATATCTTGGATAACCCACATAAACATGAATTACTGGTTCCATTTACAGCCTTGACTCCCGGGGTTTTTACTGTTTTTGCCTATTTATTGCCTGAGTTTGAGACATTCCCTGTGGATAAAATCGGCATAGTGCGATCTTTCACCAATCTTACGTTGAACGCCATTTGAACAAACAATCAGGGGGCGTTTTTTCGGTTGATATCGTTTGTAATTTAATGAATGAAAAGCATTATTTTTTAATGTGCAGTGATTTTTTTTCTTCATGAGAAATGAGTTTTACTCACTTCTTCATGGGTTCTGCACAAAGATGTCCACAGAAAAAGTGAATAAATTTCAGGTTATGGTCTTCACATGTTTATAACTTTGATCTTATCTGTGGGTTATCTTAATTTTATTAGTGTCACATGCTTTCTAAGCAGTGGTTTACCGCCTGACGGGAGTGTGAAACAATCAGGTCATCTTTGCATTGATGTTTATTGAGGTAGTCCGGTGATCGATGATGATGGCTACCGCCCAAACGTTGGTATTGTAATTTGTAATCGGCAGGGGCAGGTGATGTGGGCCCGGCGCTATGGTCAGCACTCCTGGCAGTTTCCGCAGGGGGGAATTAACCCCGGTGAAAGTGCCGAGCAGGCGATGTACCGCGAACTGTTTGAGGAAGTCGGGTTAAGAAAAAAGGATGTGCGCGTGTTGGCATCTACCCGTAACTGGTTACGCTATAAATTACCAAAGCGTTTGGTGCGTTGGGATACAAAACCGGTCTGTATCGGCCAAAAGCAAAAATGGTTTTTGCTACAGTTGATGTGTAATGAGTCGGATATCAATATGCAGAGCAGCGGCACGCCAGAGTTTGATGGCTGGCGCTGGGTGAGTTACTGGTATCCGGTACGTCAGGTCGTCTCTTTTAAGCGAGATGTGTATCGTCGCGTGATGAAGGAATTTATCAGCCCGGTGATCCTGCTTCAGGAGAGTGCTGCGGTTCGGATGGCGCCCCCACCCGGTTCCCGGCGAAAAAGAGGGTAATTCAGGCACATTATGCTCACGCGCTTGCGAGAAATTGTCGAAAATGTTGCGGCAACGGCCCGCCTTAGTGATGCGCTGGACATTTTGGTCAATGAGACCTGTCAGGCTATGGACACGGAAGTCTGTTCCATTTATCTGGCCGATCACGATCGTCAATGCTATTACCTGATGGCGACACGCGGGCTGAAAAAACCGCGTGGGCGCACGGTTACGCTGGCATTTGGGCAAGGTATTGTTGGGTTGG
Source organism: Pectobacterium araliae (assembly GCF_037076465.1). Classification (NCBI taxonomy): domain Bacteria; kingdom Pseudomonadati; phylum Pseudomonadota; class Gammaproteobacteria; order Enterobacterales; family Pectobacteriaceae; genus Pectobacterium; species Pectobacterium araliae. The sequence goes on from NZ_AP028908.1 coordinate 986,533, forward strand.
TCGGACAACGCGCTGAACCCATCAATCTGGCCGATGCACGTGCACATCCCAGCTTTAAGTTCATCCCCGCGGTGAAAGAGCAACATTTCCGTTCTTTTCTTGGTGTCCCCATTATTTATCGTCGTCACCTGTTGGGCGTGCTGGTGGTTCAGCAACGCGAACATCGTCAGTTTGATAAAAATGAAGAATCGTTCATGGTGACGCTGGCCACGCAGATGGCCGCGATTCTTTCCCTTTCGCAAATAAAAACGCTCTTCGGTCAATACCGCCAGACGCGCGTTAAGGCGCTGGTGGCTTCACCCGGAGTGGCGATTGCCCCCGGCTGGCAGGATTGTACCCAGCCTTCTTTGGAACAGGTTTTTCCCGCGTCGAGTTTGGACAGCGAACGCGAGCGTTCTCGATTAACGCAGGCGTTGGAAGACGCGACGGCGGAGTTCCGGCGCTTTAGCAAACGGTTTAGCGCCAGCGCGCAGAAAGAGAGCGCGGCGATTTTCGATTTGTACTCGCACTTGCTGAATGATGCGCGGCTCAAACGTGAACTGTTTCAGGAAGTGGATGCGGGTAACGCCGCTGAGTGGGCCGTGAAACTGGTGATCGAACGCTTTGCCGCGCAATTCACTAATTTGCAGGATACCTACTTACGCGAGCGTGCGGGCGATCTGCGCGCGTTAGGGCAACGGCTGCTGTTTCATCTCGACGATAACGCGCAAATCATGGGGCAGTGGCCTGAGCGCTTTATCCTCGTGGCGGACGAATTAACGGCCACGTTGCTGGCAGAGTTGCCACCGGAGCGGTTGGCCGGTGTTGTCGTGTATGACGGTGCCGCCAATTCACATGCGGCGATCTTGGTGCGGGCTATGGGCATTCCGACGCTGGTGGGTGCGGATATTCAGCCTGACTTGCTGCATCAGCGCCAGCTTATCATTGACGGCTATCGCGGTGAGCTGTTGGTCGATCCTGAGCCTGTGCTGGTTCAGGAATACCAGCGCCTGCTGACGGAAGAAAATGAACTGACCCGTTTGGCTGAAGGCGATATGGAGCGGCCTGCGGTGCTGAAAAGCGGCGAGCGCATTCAAGTCATGTTGAATGCAGGATTAAGCGCCGAACACGAAAAACGCTTTATCAATCAGGTCGATGGCGTTGGGCTGTACCGTACGGAAATTCCTTTTATGCTGCAAAGCGGGTTTCCGTCCGAAGATGAGCAGATGGCGCAATATCAAAGCATGTTGGAGCTTTATCCTACACGCCCTGTAATGTTGCGCACGCTGGATATCGGTGCGGATAAGCCATTGCCTTATTTGCCTATCAGCGAAGAGAACCCGTGTCTCGGCTGGCGCGGCATTCGTATTACGCTCGATCAGCCTGAAATCTTTCTGATTCAGGTACGTGCCATGCTGCGTGCTAATGCGCATACCGGCAATCTCAATATCCTGCTACCGATGATCAGCAGCCTGGATGAAATCAGTGACGCGCGCCGCCTGATCGATCAGGCCGCAGGTGAGGTAGAGGAATTGCTGGGCTTCCCACAGCCCAAGCCGCGCATTGGGATCATGATTGAAGTGCCGTCGATGCTGTTCCTGCTCCCTCATTTGGCTTCTCGTCTCGATTTCGTTTCGGTTGGCACCAACGATCTGACGCAGTATCTGCTAGCGGTGGATCGTAACAACGCTCATGTGGCATCGCTTTATGACAGCCTGCATCCTTCCATGTTGCAGGCGTTAAAGATGATCGCCGTCGAGTGCGATCGGCATAACATACCGCTTTCCGTATGCGGTGAAATGGCGGGAGAAGCGCTCGGCGCACTGCTGCTGATCGGACTGGGTTATCGCTCGTTCAGTATGAATGGACGCAGCGTGGCGCGAATTAAATATCTGCTGCGCCAGATTACGCTAGCTGAGTCTCAGGCACTGGTGAAGCAATTGCTGCACGCACAGAGCGCGCCGGAAGTCCGACAGTGGTCGGCGATTTTCATGGAAGAGCGCGGATTGGGCGGCTTGATTCGCGGTGGGCGCTAATTCGTTTAAGTAAGTGATTCGGGTGACTGACAAACCTGCCTTTAGCAGGTTTGAACGCTGCTTGCAGCGGCCCCAACGGGGCGAGGCACACGCGAGTGTGCCGAGTAGCGCAGCCAAACGTACATGCAACTTGAAGTATGACGAGTATAAATGTTTTACAGAACTTTTCCCCTCAGCAAGCAACGGGCGCGGGTGCGTATGCTATGATTCGCCACCGCGGTTCGCAGGAACGGATTCATTCTCCTGCCTTTTGCCTATCAATGACGATCCCGAAAGCAGGGATAACACAATAAAATATGTGGTGAATGATGACGACAAGCTATCTGGCGTTTCCTCAGTTTGATCCCGTGATTTTCTCAATTGGTCCACTGGCGCTACACTGGTATGGGCTGATGTATCTGGTGGGTTTTGTATTTGCCATGTGGTTGGCGGTGCGCCGGGCGAATAAACTGGGGAGCGGTTGGACCAAGGATGAAGTCGAAAACCTGCTGTACATGGGTTTCCTTGGGGTTTTCGTCGGTGGGCGTCTGGGCTATGTCCTGTTTTATGCCTTCCCGTCATTTCTTGAAAATCCACTCTACCTTTTCAAAGTCTGGGATGGCGGTATGTCTTTCCACGGTGGCTTAATGGGCGTTATTGGCGTCATGCTGTGGTTCGTGCATCGAACCAAACGCCACTTCTTCCAGGTCGCTGATTTTATTGCTCCCCTGATTCCTTTCGGGCTTGGTGCAGGCCGGTTGGGCAACTTTATCAACGGCGAATTGTGGGGGCGTGTCACAACGGATACCCCGTGGGCGATGCTGTTTCCTGGCTCGCGCAGCGAAGATATGATGCTGGCCGTTAGCAACCCGCAATGGCAGACGATTTTCAATCAGTACGGTATGCTACCGCGTCATCCTTCTCAGTTGTATCAAATGATGCTGGAAGGCGTGGCGCTGTTTATCATTCTGAATCTCTTTATTCGTAAACCTCGGCCGATGGGTAGCGTGTCAGGGCTTTTCCTGATCGGCTACGGCACGTTCAGAATTATTACCGAATTCTTCCGCCAGCCGGATGCGCAGTTGGGGCTATTCGGTGACCTTTTCAGCATGGGACAAATCTTGTCGCTGCCGATGGTGCTCGCGGGTATTCTGATGATGGTCTGGGCTTATCGCCGTCAGCCTGCACAGCAATAATCCGCCGTCCTTCTTTAATCTTTGTGGTGAGGTAGTATGAAACAGTATCTGGATCTGATGAAAAAAGTGCTTGAAGAGGGCACGCCGAAGGCCGACCGTACCGGTACGGGCACGCGTTCTATTTTCGGCCATCAGATGCGTTTCAACTTGCAGGACGGATTTCCTCTGGTTACCACCAAAAAATGCCACCTGCGTTCGATTATCCATGAACTGCTCTGGTTTCTGAATGGCGATACCAATGTTGCTTATCTGCATGAAAACAAAGTCAGCATTTGGGACGAATGGGCTGATGAGAACGGTGATTTGGGGCCGGTTTATGGCAAGCAGTGGCGTTCTTGGGGAACAGCAGACGGTCGCCAGATCGACCAGTTGAAGAATGTCCTGACCCAATTGAGACAAGATCCAGATTCTCGCCGTATTATCGTCTCGGCCTGGAACGTGGGCGAACTGGACAAAATGGCGCTGGCACCGTGTCACGCGTTTTTCCAGTTCTACGTGGCAGATGGCAAACTCTCTTGCCAGCTTTATCAGCGTTCATGCGATATCTTCCTCGGCTTGCCATTCAACATTGCCAGCTATGCGCTGCTGGTGCATATGGTGGCGCAGCAGTGCGATCTGGAGGTCGGTGATTTCGTCTGGACAGGGGGTGACACGCATCTGTACAACAACCATATGGAGCAGACGCACTTGCAACTGAGCCGTGAACCACGCGCGTTGCCTAAACTGGTGATTAAGCGCCGCCCAGATACGCTGTTCGACTATCGCTTCGAAGACTTTGAAATCGAAGGGTACGATCCGCATTCCGCCATCAAAGCGCCGGTTGCTATCTAACATTTCCCCATGTTTTCCAGGGCCGCACGATGCGGCCCTTTTTTATTATTTCCTCTGTACTTTCCCCACCTCCCCGCACGTTTTTTCTATTGTTGCATCATTGCAGTGAAACATTGCGAGCCGCCGCGAATAATGCTGTTAACACGCTGTTTTTATCGAAAGGACTCACTATCCTGACGCCATGAAAACAGGGAAGAGACAACCGCGGGGATTTACCTTGCTCGAATTATTGGTGGTGCTGACGATTGTGGCGCTGATGGCTGGCGGTGGCCTGCATGGTTGGGTTCAGTACCAGCAGGCAATCCGTCTGGAGCAGAGCGCACAGCAGTTGTTGGACTTCTTGAGTCGGGTTCAGGCGAATGCCTACTGGCATAACGAAACCCAGACCGTGAAGCTGCAACAGCAGGGGGCGCTGTGGTGCATCGTTGTAGGTCAGAGTGAAAAACAGGTCGAGGAAGTGTGCCGTGAGAACCATTTGGGGCAGTTTGTTCGCCGTTCTCAGGATGTTGTACTGACAACGTTCACCAGCAATGTTTTCACGTTCTTTGGTTTGCGTAACGCGGCGCAGGCTGGGCACATTTCGTTGTCGAGTGCGGCGGGGAAACTACGTCTTGTTATTTCGGTGAGGGGACGCATGCGCCTGTGCAGCGAGTCGCAAGCTGTCCTGGCGATTCCATTATGTTGAAATCGATGGTGTGGAGACAAACAGAATTGAGGCAACCAAGGTTGAGGAGTAAGCAGCGCGGCTTCACTCTACCGGAAATTCTGCTAGCGCTGAGCTTAGGTAGCCTGATTATGCTCTCGGCGGCACAGTTGTACCCGCTACTGCGCAGTCAAAGTCAGGATAGCGCACAGCGTTTTCGGCTGGAGCAACTGTTCAGTCAGGTGGCGATGGGAATCGAGAAAGATATCCGTCGGGCAGGTTTTTGTGCGGGAACCTGTCAGGGAAAGGCGATCAGCTTGGGGAATTATCCAGGAGAGGCAGAAAGCAGCTGTCTGAATGTTTCTTACGATCTTAACCGAAATGGGATTTGGGATGGCGGAGAACAGCAGGATGCCGAGTCTTTTGGCTATCGCCTGCGTGGTCGGTCACTGGAGATTCAGAGTGGCGCACATAACTGTCAGGGCGACAGATGGGAGAAGCTGTTTGATCCGCAGGAGGTTGTACTCACGGTGTTCCGGTTACAGCGTCTATCTGCGAAAAATAATGCGGCGTTGTATGAATTACAACTGGCCGGTTATTGGGCCAAACGTCCTGCCGTTCGGCAACATATCACTCGCATCATTCTCGGACGTAACCAATGAGAAAAGGAAAGCAGGAGGGAAGTGGAACGCTGGCTATGGTGATGCTGATCGCCATTATTGGCCTGCTGTTGATGTCCGGTTTGCAGCGCCAGCTTGATACTGCCATTCAGGTGGGAAACGATGAGCGACATTATCTACATGCCTTCAATCAGGCATTATCTTCGTTAAATTGGGGAAAAGGGCTGCGTTGGAATGCGCTAACGGAAAGCTGGCAGTGCCAGCGGTTGTCGACGGAACAGCTTGTGGTGTGCTTGCGTATGGCCTCTGATGGGACGCAAGGGTTATTGCGTGGTGAAGGGACATTCCCTACTTTGGCGCGGCCGTTGAGGTTGTACCAACGTGTGTCATTTTCGGCACTGTCGTCGGGTCAGATGGCGATCCAACCATTGGGTAGCGGCTGGCTGGACTTTTGCCCAGATAAGGATGCGGCACGCTGTGATGCAACGGAATAGCGCAGTTAACAACAGATTCGTGAGTCATCAATCCGGTTTTAGCCTGCCGGAGACGCTGGTGGCGGCACTGCTGTTCGCCGTCTCACTGATGGGATTATTGCAATATCACCAGATCTTACAGCAATCATTTCAGCACCAGTGGCAGCAGCGTCAGGCCTGGCGATTTGCGATGCAGCAGTTGGAGGCCTATGAGGCGGGTGTGCCGTATCATCCGTCAGATCCTGATAATATTGCGTCCTTTTCGAGTAAAAACTGGCAGTTTAGTCTGTCAGAACAGTTACAGAGCGGCGAATGCCGTCAGGTAACCGTAAGGGTCATGACGCCACGTCGCTATCAGGCTACACTGAACCGTTGGTTTTGCTCGCCATCGCCTGTGTAGTCGGCGTGTGTGAGTAAACGATGAATGATCAACGGTAAACAGCGGCAGCAGGAGCCAGAATGTTTAGAATCTATCACTCCAATCAGTTGGATATCTTGAAAGAACTGATGGTTGAGCTGATAAAACGTCAGCCGCTTGCGGACCCCTTCCAGCAGGAAGTGATTTTGGTGCAAAGCCCCGGGATGGCGCAGTGGCTGCAAATTGAACTGGCTGGGGATTTTGGTATTGCTGCCAACATCCAATTCCCGTTGCCCGGCGTTTTCTTGTGGAATATGTGTCGCTATGTGCTGTCAGATATTCCAAAAGAAAGTGCCTTCAGCAAGGATGCGATGACGTGGAAGCTCATGCATTTGCTGCCTGATTTACTGGCACAGCCTGATTTTGCGGCGCTTAACCACTATTTGCAGGATGATGATAACCAGCGAAAGCTGCATCAACTGGCCGGGCGCGTGGCGGATCTTTTTGACCAATACTTGATTTATCGCCCCGAGTGGATCAAAGCATGGCAAGAGGGGAAACAGGTTGACGATCTCGGTGGTAACCAGCTGTGGCAGTCGGCGCTGTGGCGTGCGCTGGTGGATTACACGCGAGAACTGGCGCAACCTGAATGGCACCATGCGATTCTGTATCAACGCTTTATCAAGGCGTTAGAGCAGGCAAACGTGTGTCCGAAAGGCTTGCCGCCACGGGTTTTTATCTGCGGTATTTCAGCGCTTCCCCCTATCTATTTACAGGCGTTGAATGCGCTAGCGCAGCACATTGATGTGCACCTGCTGTTTACCAACCCTTGCCGCCATTATTGGAGTGACATTCAGGATTATAAATTTTTGGCGAAGCTAAAGGCCCGCAATCGTCGCCTACATCGTTTTGACGGTGAGCAGACTGATGAAACCCGCTCGCTCTTTCGCGATCCCTCACAGGCAGACATGCTGTTCAATGACGACGGTAAACAATCAATTAATAACCCGTTGCTGGCATCGTGGGGCAAACTGGGGCGAGATAATCTTTATCTGCTGGCTGAGCTGGATAACGTGCAGGAGATCGATGCCTTTGTTGAGTCGGATGGCAAAAATCTGCTGCAAACCTTGCAGCGCGATATTCTTGAGCTGGAAGACCACGCACTGGTGGCCGTTAGCCACGAAACACAAAATACCAGCACGCAAAAGCGTCGATTGGCACTCGACGATCGTTCGGTTGATTTTCACGCCTGCCATAGCCCGCAGCGCGAGGTAGAAGTGCTTCACGATCGGCTATTGGCCATGATGGCGGACGATCCTGAACTGATGCCGCGCGACGTCATTGTGATGATGGCGGATATCGACAGCTATACACCATTTATTCAGGCGGTGTTTGGTAATGCGCCGGACAACCGCTATCTGCCTTTTGCCATCTCCGATCAGCGTGCGCGACATGCGCATCCCGCATTGCAGGCGGTAATCAGCCTGCTGGATTTACCCACCAGCCGTTTTACGGCAGAACAGGTTTTGGCATTGCTTGAAGTGCCTGCTCTGGCTGCGCGTTTCGGTATTCAGGAAGAAGGGTTACGTCGTCTGCGCCTGTGGGTGGTGGAATCAGGTGTGCGTTGGGGATTGGATGACGACAACGTGCGCGATCTGATGCTACCGCCAACAGGTCAGCATACGTGGCGTTTTGGCCTGACGAGAATGCTGTTGGGCTATGCGATGGACAGTCAGGTCGGTGATTGGCAGGGAGTACTGCCTTACGATGAGTCTAGCGGTCTGATTGCGGAGCTGGCTGGTCAACTGGCCGAGTTGCTGATGCAGATCCATCAATGGCGCCAGCGCCTGTCTCAATCGCGTGTGCTTGTCGATTGGCTACCGCTCTGTAGAGAGCTGATCGAAACCTTCTTTGATACTGATAGCGAGACCGAAGCGGCGCTGGCATTGGTTGAAAAGCAGTGGCAGTACGTGATTAGCATGGGCACGGTGGCGCGTTATCCGCAGTTGGTGCCGATTTCCCGACTGCGTGATGAACTGTCGCGGCGTCTCGATCAGGAGCGACTTAGCCAGCGCTTTTTAGCTGGATCTATCAATTTCTGTACGCTGATGCCTATGCGCTCTATTCCGTTTAAGGTCGTGTGTTTACTGGGCATGAATGATGGCGTCTATCCACGGACGCTGCCGCCGCTTGGGTTCGATCTAATGGGGAGAAAAATCAAACGCGGTGACCGTAGCCGACGTGACGACGATCGCTATCTGTTTCTTGAAGCGCTCCTGTCGGCGCAGCACAAACTTTATATCAGCTATATCGGGCGATCGATTCAGGATAATACGCGCCGCTATCCTTCCGTATTGGTCAGCGAACTGACGGAATATATTGCACAAAGTTACGTCCTGCCGGGTGATGAAGCGCTGGATATCGATAGCAGCGCAGAGCGTGTCGTGAAGCATCTTTGCCGTGAGCATAGCCGGATGCCTTTTGATGCGGATAACTTCCTGTCAGCACCGCAGCCGTTGAGTTTTGCGGCAGAATGGTTGGCGGCGGCGAACCGAAAAGGGGAAGCTCAGCCGGACTTTGATCGTGAAACGCTCTCCGAAAGAGTGAATGATTGCAGTATCAGTCTGGATGATTTGAAGCGTTTTTATCGCCACCCCGTGCGAGCTTTTTTCCAACTACGGCTTGGTGTGAGTTTTATGCTGCACAGTGACGAACTGTTGGACGAAGAGCCCTTCGTGGTTGATAGCCTCAACCGTTATCAATTGAATAGCGAGTTGCTTAATACCTTGATTAAGGAAGGTGATACGGAAAAACTGTATCGTCGAGCCAGAGCCGCGGGCGAACTACCTTATGGGGCATTCGGTGAAATTTACTGGCAGGAGCAACAGCAGGATATGGCGCAGCTAGCCGCGCGCGTGCGTGATGAGTTAACGCCAGCGCTGCCGGTGAGTCAGGAAGTGGACATTATCCTTGACGGTGTGCGCGTCAGCGGTTGGCTGAATCAGGTACAGCCGGATGGTTTGCTGCGCTGGCGTCCGGGCACACTTTCCATGAAAGATGGCATTACGTTGTGGCTGGAACATCTGGCCTACTGTGCTGCGGGCGGGCAGGGCGAAAGTCGGCTGTATGGGCGGGAAGACACCGCATGGTGCTTTGCTGCCTTATCGGAAACGCAGGCCAGAGAACAGCTGGCCGTGATGGTGGATGGATATCGTCAGGGCATGAGCAAGCCGCTATTACTGCTCAATAAAGCAGGGAGTGCGTGGTTAGCTGAATGTTATGATCGTGAAAGCGATAGTCTGCGGTTGGATGTGGAGGCGCAGAACAAGGCGCGTACCCGCTTGCTGCAAGCCTGGCAGGGCAATATGGGAATGCGGGGCGAAGGCGAGGATTATTACCTGCAACGTATTGTTCGTGAGTTGGATGAAAAGCGAATGAATGAGGTGATTGAAGCGGCGAAAATCTGGCTACTGCCACCGTTCCGCTTTAATCTGGCTTGATGGGCTTGTTTTGGATGATGCCCGAATAGATTTCTAGGTGCGAGAAGGTAACGCACTGCAACGTGAAAAGTGATGGATATGAAGTTGGAGAATTGCATGCGTAAACAGTGGATCTGGATTACCGGATGGTTTCTTTTATTCACATTCTGGCTTCCGGCGAGTTGGGCTGAAACGGGTTGGCAGCCGCTGGCTCAGACCATTCGAAAAAGCGAAAAAGATCCGCGACAATATCAGGCGATCAAACTGGATAACGGCATGACGGTTCTGTTGGTTTCCGATCCACAAGCACCCAAATCGTTGGCATCACTGGCGCTGCCTATTGGTTCGCTGGACGATCCCAATAACCAACTGGGATTAGCGCATTACCTCGAACATATGGTGCTGATGGGATCGAAACGTTACCCGGAACCGGAGGCGCTGTCCGAGTTTTTGAAAAAGCATGGCGGCAGCCACAACGCTAGCACGGCCTCTTACCGTACGGCATTTTATCTGGAAGTGGAAAACGATGCGCTGCGGCCTGCTGTGGATCGGATGGCTGATGCGATTGCGGAACCGTTGCTTGATCCGGTGAATGCCGATCGCGAGCGTAATGCGGTCAATGCGGAATTGACGATGGCGCGTTCGCGTGACGGTCACCGCATAGCACAAGTCGGGGCGGAAACCTTAAATCCGGCGCACCCGAGCGCCCGTTTTTCGGGGGGGAATCTTGAAACCCTGAGCGATAAACCTGACAGTAAACTGCATGATGAGTTGGTGAAGTTCTACCAGAAATACTACTCAGCTAATCTGATGAAGGGGGTTATTTACAGCAATCAGCCTCTGCCTGAATTGGCGAAACTGGCAGTCGACACCTTCGGGCGTATTGACAATCACAATGCTAGCGTTCCAGCGGTTACCGTTCCGGTGACGACGGAAAAGCAGCGTGGCGTAATGATTCACTATGTTCCTGCTCAACCGAGAAAACAGCTGCGCATTGAGTTTCGCGTCAGCGATATTAGCCAGGAATTCCGTAGCAAGACGGATACCTATATCAGCTATCTGCTTGGTAACCGCAGCCAAAATACGCTCTCTGACTGGCTGCAAAAAGAAGGGCTGGTTGAGTCTATCGGCGCAGGTTCTTCACAGGTAATCGACCGTAACGGCGGCATGTTTGCGATTTCGGTCTCGCTGACCGATAAAGGTCTGGCACAGCGTGACGAGGTGATTGCAGCCATATTCCGTTATCTGCAACAAATCCGTACCGAGGGAATTCAGCAGCGCTATTTTGATGAGATCGCGCATGTTCTGGATTTGGATTTCCGCTATCCGTCCATCAGTCGGGATATGGATTACATCGAATGGCTGGTTGATACCATGCTGCGCGTGCCGGTTGAGCATACGCTGGATGCGCAGTATGTGGCGGATCGTTACGATCCGAAGGCGATCGCCGCACGGCTGGATGAGATGACACCGCAGAATGCGCGTATTTGGGTTATCAGCCCGAATGAGCCGCATAATAAAGTGGCCTATTTTGTCGATGCGCCGTACGAGATGGATAAAATCCCGTCTGCGACCTTTGCCAAATGGAAAACGCTGGGGCAGAAAATGTCGCTGTCGTTGCCGACGATCAACCCTTACATCCCAGATGATTTCTCCCTGATCAACGCGGATAAGGCGATGACTAAACCGACGCTCCTGTTGAATCAACCAGGGCTGCGCGTGCTGTACATGCCAAGTCACTATTTTGCCGATGAGCCGAAAGCGGAAATCACGCTGTTCCTGCGTAATCAGGAAGCGCGTAGTACCGCGCGTAATCAGGTGCTGTTTGCGTTAAACGATTATCTGGCAGGTCTGGCGCTGGATGAACTCAGCTATCAGGCATCGATTGGCGGCATCAGTTTCTCTACCCGTAGCAATGATGGTCTGGTGATTAGCGCAGATGGCTATACCCAGCATTTGCCACGGTTGCTACTGACGTTGGCAGATGGTTATGCCTCCTTCACCTCAACGGAAGCACAGCTGGAGCAGGCTAAATCCTGGTATTTGCAGCAGTTGGATGCGGTAGAGAAATCAAAAGCCTTTGAGCAGGCGATACAGCCGATTCAGGCGGTATCCCAACTGCCTTACTTCGAGCGCGGTGAACGCCGTAAGCTGCTGAAGGATATCCGCTTACAGGACGTGGTTAACTACCGCAACGATCTGCTGCAAAGAGCCACGCCGGAAATGCTGGTTGTCGGCAATCTGGCTCCAGAGCGGGTCACCGAGCTAGCGAACACGCTGAAAGCACATCTGAAGGCTAATGGTGAAAATCTGTCACGCAGCGGCGATGTTAAAGTCAGTAAGCCACAGCTTGCTAACCTACAGCGCCCAGGTAGCAGCACAGATTCTGCGTTAGCGGCGGTATATGTACCGACGGGTTATTCGGAAACGGAAAGCATGGCCTATAGCTCGGTGCTGGGGCAGATTGTTCAGCCTTGGTTCTATAGCCAACTGAGAACGGAAGAGCAACTGGGCTATGCGGTTTTTGCCTTCCCGACGACGGTTGGTCGACAGATGGGTATTGGCTTCCTGCTGCAAAGCAATAGCAAACAGCCTGCCTATTTGTATCAGCGCTATGAAGATTTTTACCTGAAAGCGCAAAAGCGTCTGCGTGAGATGAGTGAAGAAGAGTTTGCGCAGTATAAGCAAGGCGTGATGAATGAACTGAGTCAGCGCCCGCAAACATTGGGCGAAGAGGCCAGCCGACTGCGTAACGATTTAGATCGCGAAAATTTTGCTTTTGATTCGCGCGAGAAACTGCTCGAACAAATCAAACCGCTGACGGTGGCGCAACTGGCAGATTTTTTCCAGCAGGCGCTGAAGCCTGAGGGGCTGGCGGTGTTGTCGCAGGTTTCCGGTAGCCATCATGGTAAAGCCGACTACGCTGCTCCGAAAGGGTGGCATACCTACGTGGATGCGTCTTCGTTGCAGAAAACATTACCGCGTGAGAAAGCGCCCGCGATGAGCCCTGCGCCAGCCGTATCGGAAGCTATCGGTAAGGTTTCGGCACAATGACAAGCGCCGCGCCACAATCATTAGACGTCATGACGTTGCCGCTCCTGGGGGAGCGGCTGATTGAGGCGTCGGCCGGAACGGGGAAAACCTATACGCTGGCTGCGCTTTACCTGCGCTTGTTGCTAGGGCTGGGCAAGCAAGCCGCGTATCCACGTCCGCTGCTGGTCGAGGAAATTCTGGTTGTGACCTTTACGGAGGCGGCGACCGAAGAGCTGCGTGAGCGCATTCGTGCCAGAATCCATGCGTTGCGCATTGCCTGCCTGCGTAAAAGTGCCCAAGGCGAAGAGGCGGGAAAACATAAGGATACGTCGCTAGCGCAACTGTTGGCGGAGATTGTGGATCATCGAGAGGCAGCCGATGTCTTGCTGGCGGCCGAACGGCAAATGGACGACGCAGCGATCTACACGATCCACGGCTTCTGCCAGCGTATGCTCAGTACCAATGCGTTTGAATCCGGCGTGCTTTTCGAACAGGTGCTGATAGAAGATGAACAGCCGCTGCGCCGTCAGGCCTGCGCCGATTTCTGGCGTCGTTATTGTTATCCACTGCCGGTAGAGGTGGCGCGGATTGTCGGTTTAGAGTGGAAAGGACCGGAAAATCTGCTGGTCGATCTGGCTCCTTATTTGCACGGTGAAGCGCCTGCGTTTCGCTTGCCGCCAGAAGAAAATGAAACGTTGCTGAGTCGACATGAGAATATCGTGGCGACGATCGACGCTTACAAACAACGCTGGCTGGCGTCAGCCGCAGAGCTGGAAGCGCTGATCGTGGCGTCTGGTGTGGATAAGCGCAGTTACAGCAGTAAGCATCTCCCCAATTGGTTACAGAAAGTCACGCTGTGGGCAGAGCAGCTAACGCTGGATTATCAACTGCCGAAAGATCTGGTGAGATTTGCTCAGCAAACGTTAATCGAGAAAACGAAAAAGGGCGAGCCGCCTGTTCATGCCCTCTTTGAGGAGACCGAACGGCTGCTTGCAGCGCCGCTGTCGCTGCGTGATTTAGTCATTGTCCGCGCGCTGTCGGCGATTCGGGATTCAGTGCGAGAGGAGAAACAGCAGCGTGCGGAGCTGGGTTTTGACGATCTGTTGAGCCGTCTGGATATTGCGTTGCAACAGTCGGGTGGGGAGCAGCTTGCTAGCGCCATTCGCGAACGCTATCCGGTGGCGATGATTGATGAGTTTCAGGATACCGACCCCCAACAGTACCGTATTTTCCGTACACTGTATGTCGGGCAACCGCAGTGCGGGCTATTGTTGATCGGTGACCCGAAGCAGGCTATTTATGCGTTTCGCGGTGCGGATATTTTTACTTATATGCACGCGCGTGGCGAAGTGGCTGCGCATTATACGCTGGGCACAAACTGGCGCTCGTCGCACCAGATGGTACGTGGCGTGAATCGCCTGTTTGAACGTCTCGAACATCCTTTTATTTTTCAAAACATCCCTTTCCTGCCGGTTAATCCTGCTGAATCTAAGCGCGATTTGGTGTTTGACGTTGCCGGACAGTCTCAACCTGCTCTGCAATTCTGGCTAACGGGCGCAGAGCCGATTGGCGTGGGAGATTATCAGCAACAGATGGCGCGCCAGTGTGCGGCGCAGATTCGTGACTGGCTGGCCGCCAGCCAGCGTAATGAAGCCTGGTTGATAACTGATGATTCCCGGCGTTTGGTCAAAGCATCTGACATGAGCGTGCTGGTGCGTAGCCGGCGTGAAGCTTCGCTGATTCGCGATGCGCTAAGTCGTTTGTCCATTCCCTCGGTCTACCTGTCCAATCGCGATAGCGTATTTAGCACGCCAGAAGCCAGCGATATCTTGTGGTTGTTGCAGGCGGTGTTGGCACCGGAGCAAGAGCGCACGTTACGCAGCGCCATGGCGACGGCTCTAATGGGGCTGGATGCCGCGCAGGTCGATGCGCTGGGACAAAGTGAATCAGCGTGGGATGCGCTGGTGGATGAGTTTGCAGGCTATCGTGCGCTGTGGCGTCAGCGTGGTGTGTTACCGATGCTGCGAGCGGTGATGAACCAACATCAACTGGCTGAGAACTTGCTGGCAAGTACAGAGGGCGAACGACGGATTACCGATATTCTGCACATCGGTGAATTATTGCAGGATGCCTCGGCAAGGCTTGATAGCGAGCATGCGCTGGTACGCTGGCTATCGCAGCAGGTTGTCCAGCCTAATCCGCAGGCAGAGAGCCAGCAGCTACGTCTGGAAAGCGACCGCCATCTGGTGCAAATCGTGACGATCCACAAATCGAAAGGGTTGGAATACCCGCTAGTGTGGCTGCCTTTCATCAGTAATTTCCGCGTGCAGGATCAGGGCATTTACCACGATCGCGAGAGCTATCAGGCCGTGTTGGATCTGCAAAATAATGAAGAAAGCCAGATGCTGGCGGAAGAGGAGCGGCTGGCGGAAGATTTACGTTTGCTGTATGTCGCACTAACCCGTTCTATCTACCACTGTAGCGTGGGCGTCGCGCCCGTTCAGCGGTCGCGTAAGAAAGATGGTAGCAGCGATATGCACCAGAGCGCGCTGGGCTATTTGCTTCAGCGGGGTAAAGAGGCTGAGGCCGCCACGTTAGTCAGCGAGCTGGAAGGTATGGTGGGGGATGGTGTCGCATTAACACGGCTACAGGCAACGGAAGAACAGCGCTGGCAGCCAGATAGACCAGAATTGGCAGAGCTGCGGGCTCGCCACATTGAACGGCAACTGCGTGACAATTGGCGAGTGACCAGTTATTCAGGGCTTCAGCAACATGGCAGCACAAGCACACAGGATCTGGTGCCACGTTTGGATATTGAAGTGATAGGTGAACGTCAGGAAGCGGGAGAAACCCAACTGACACCGCATACGTTTCCACGTGGCGCGAGTCCGGGAACATTTTTGCATAGCCTGTTTGAAACACTGGATTTCACTCAACCCGTTGAAGATGACTGGCTGGCCGAGCAGTTGCAGCTACAGGGGTTTGAGGCGCACTGGCATCCGGTGTTGAAGGCGTGGATGGATACGCTGTTGCATACGTCGCTTAACGAGCAAGGGATTATGCTCTCAGCGCTGGATAACACAGATAAGCAGGCCGAATTACAGTTCTATATACCGATTGATGCGCCAATACAGGCGGCGCAGCTCGATCGGTTGGCAAAGCATCACGATCCGCTATCCGCGCGCTGTCCGGCACTCTCTTTTCAGCAGGTGAAAGGCATGCTGAAAGGGTTTATCGATCTGGTGTTCCGTTGGGAAGGGCGCTATTACCTGCTGGACTATAAGTCCAACTGGCTCGGCCCTGATGCCAGCGCGTACACCCAAACGGCTATGATGCAGTCGATGGCCGAACACCGCTATGACCTGCAATACCAGCTCTACACGCTGGCTTTGCATCGCTATCTACGTCATCGCATTGCGGATTATGACTATGAGCGCCATTTTGGCGGGGTGTTTTATCTGTTTTTACGCGGCGTCGAAGCGTCTCACCCTGGCAATGGCATCTTTACTTTTCGTCCCTCTGCTGAATTTGTTTTCGGGCTGGATGCGCTCTTTAAGGGAAAGACGCCTGACGATGCTGATACAGGAATGCCCTCATGATTGCGTTACTTGAAACGGCACTGGCACGGCGGTTGCTGCGCTCGCTGGATGTTCAGTTCGCCAGAATGCTGGCGGATGAGACGCAGCCCGATCTGCTGTTGGCTGCCGCCTGCCTGAGTGCGCACTCGGGGGCGGGGCATGTGTGTTTACCGCTGGAGAACTTGCAGGCGCAGATGCTGTTTGACGGCCGTGAGCCCGAACTGGCGCAGCAGTTGCTTGTGGGGACAGGGATAAAAACGGTTGTCGCCTGGCAGCAGCGCTTACTGGCGTCCGATGCCGTCAGCGACGGTAGCAAACCGACGCCGCTGGTGCTGCAAGGCGAAAAGCTGTATTTACAGCGTAGTTGGCAGAGTGAAGGCCGTGTGGCGCAGTTTATTGCCAGCGAGCGCGATACGATCTCCGTCGATGAACCTGCAATTCGGGCGGTTTTGGATCGGCTGTTTCCTGACTCGGACGAAGAGATTAACTGGCAGAAGGTGGCCGCGGCTGTCGCGTTGACGCGCCGCATTGCGGTTATTTCTGGCGGACCAGGGACGGGGAAAACGACGACGGTTGCCAAGCTGTTGGCGGCGCTGATTGAGCTGAATACGGGAGACGCGTTACGTATTCAATTGGCTGCGCCGACCGGAAAGGCGGCAGCACGGCTAACAGAGTCGCTGGGGCTGGCACTGCATCGTCTGGCGGTAGATCCACAACAGCGGGAGGCGTTTCCAAAAGAAGCGACAACACTGCATCGGCTTTTAGGCGCGGTGACGGATAGCCAGCGCTTGCGTCACCATCAGGGAAATCCGCTGCATCTGGATGTGCTGATTGTGGATGAGGCGTCGATGGTCGATCTGCCGATGATGGCGAATGTGATTGCTGCGCTTCCGCCACACGCCAGAATTATCTTTCTGGGCGACCGTGATCAACTGGCGTCCGTCGAGGCGGGAGCAGTATTGGGCGATATCTGCCGTTTTGCCGAGGCTGGCTATAGTCGTGCGCGAGCGCAACAGTTGCAACGCCTGACAGGCTGTACGCTGGATGAAAGTGGTCCTGAAGGGCTGATGACGGTCGGTGACAGTATCTGCCTGTTACGCCGGAGCTACCGTTTCGATCCGCATTCTGGTATCGGGCAACTGGCGCTCGCGGTGAACGGTGGCGATGATGCTCGCGTGCGTGCGGTGCTGAACGGCGAGTTTGCCGATATAACCTGTAGTGCATTAGCCGAGGCTGAAGAGTATCAGGCCATGTTGGCGCAGTGTGTCGAAGGATATCGTGATTATCTACGGCTTATCGCCTCAGGTGCGACACCGGATGTGGTTTTGCTTGCTTTCCAACGTTATCGCCAGCTGTGCGCGTTGCGCGAAGGGCCGTTTGGTGTAGCAGGTCTGAATCAGCGCATCGAGCAGGCTTTGCATCAGGTAGGGCTGATTCAGCGCAGTCGTAATCCGCTTAACCGCTGGTATCCCGGCCGACCGGTCATGATTGAACGCAATGATGCTGCATTAGGTTTGTTCAATGGTGATATCGGTATTGCCATGATGGGGGAAAATGAGGAACTGCGCGTATTTTTCCCCTTGCCGAATGGCGAAACCAAAGACGTTACGCCAAGTCGCCTGCCGCCGCATGACACGGCCTATGCGATGACGGTGCATAAATCGCAGGGATCGGAGTTCGATCATATTGCGCTAGTACTGCCGAACCACTATTTGCCCGTGCTGACGCGAGAGTTGGTGTATACCGCCATCACGCGTGCGCGCCAGCGTTTGTCACTCTATACCGATGTCCGCATTCTCTGTCGGGCGGTGAAAACGCCAACGCAGCGCTATAGCGGCCTGGAAGAGAGAATTAGCGCACTAATGGTGCGTCCTTGATAGCGTTCTAACGTCAGGCGGATTCACGCTCAATCAGCGAAAAACCGATATCCATGATGGGGAAAGGGACGTCTTTCCCCTCAATTTTTTCTGCCAACATGGCTGCTGCGTCGGTGCCGATCTTCCAGCGATCGATCCTGACTGTAGTTATACTCGGTGTGTTGTGGGCGGCGAAATCAAGATCGCCAAATCCCATCACGGCCAGTTTCTTCGGCACCGCTAATCCTCTGGAGGCTGCTTCGATCATTACACCTTGCGCCAGCGTATCGGAACTGCAAATGATGACATCAAAAGTCTCACTATCGGCCAGAAGTTCGCTTAGCCCCTGCCGCCCTAGCGCCAGCGTGGCGGGCCACGGGGCAATAGCTTCACGCACGTAAGTTCCCAGCTGTTTTTGTATCACGTCATAAATGCCTTTCTTACGCAGCCCGGCACGCGCGTCTTCGGTCCAGACAAGGCCAAAGCGCGAATGTCCTTTACCCAGCAAATAGTGTCCAATGGCGTTCCCGATGCTTTCATGGGAAAAACCGACCAGCATATCGAGCGGCGTTGGGGTGAGATCCCAGATTTCGACAACGGGGATCGTGGCGTTGAGCAGGAGACGTTTGAGTTCGGGCGTATGGTGGATGCCAGTGAGGACGATGCCGTCAGGACGACGAGAAAGCAGGGTGGCGACAATCTCTGCCTCGGATTCATTGGTATAGCCAGCGACGCAAAGCAGCATGTGGTAACCGCGTGCGGCTAGCTCATCGCTGATCGCCTGAACGGTATCAACGAACATATTGTTATTGATTTGTGGTACGACGACGGCAATCAGCCTGCTGCGCCGGGAGGCGAGCCCGCCAGCTAACATATTGGGGATATAACCCGTGGCGCGGACCGCTTCCATCACCTTGTTCACAGTTTCCGCGCGAACAATTTTCGGGTTGTTCAACGCACGGCTGACTGTCATGGGCGAAATGCCTGCGGCACGCGCGACATCTTCAAGCGTGGGCGCGCGCGGCGGCATGCTGCTGGCGTTTTTATCGCGTTTCAATCACGGGTTCCCTTCTGAGGCTGCGCGCACATTTACATGTCGCTGGATTATCGTTGATGGCACATCGGTTTACCAGTCGCCTGTGTTTCTACAACCTGCCGAATTGTCTCGTTTTTTCCGGCTGGCTCCGGAACTGGCTAGGCTGTATTTCTGCGGTATACTCTTACCTTTTGTGGTGATTGCGCAATCATTAATTCTGTCTCTCGATGAACGATTTTATCGTGTTAATGATTATTGTGTGATCTGTGTTGCATTTTTTTCTTAGTTTATCGCTATCTTCCTTCTGTTTATGAATGTTAACGCAATCATTTTACGGGGTGAGACATGACCAACAGTGCAAATTCAGCGGCGGTTAGCTATGCAAAAGTCACGAACGTCAGAACGGCTGCCGAGTCGGGCGATCGAATTGAATGGGTAAAACTCTCTCTGGCGTTTTTGCCGCTGGCAACGCCGGTTAGCGATGCGAAAGTATTGACCGGAAGGCAGAAACCGCTGACCGAAGTCGCCATTATTTTTGCCGAAATCCGCAGTCGTGATGGGTTTGAAGGGGTGGGGTTCAGCTACTCCAAGCGGGCGGGTGGACAGGGCATTTATGCCCATGCCAAAGAGATTGCCGATAACCTGCTGGGCGAAGATCCGAACGATATCGATAAGATCTATACCAAGCTGCTGTGGGCTGGTGCATCGGTTGGCCGCAGTGGAATGGCGGTGCAGGCCATTTCTCCGCTCGATATTGCACTGTGGGATATGAAAGCCAAGCGTGCGGGTCTGCCTCTGTCTAAGCTGTTGGGTTCACACCGTGATTCTGTGCAGTGTTACAACACCTCTGGCGGCTTCCTGCATACGCCATTGGATCAGGTATTAAAAAATGTCGTGATCTCCCGTGAAAGCGGTATCGGCGGGATCAAACTGAAAGTCGGGCAGCCGAATACGGCGGAGGATATCCGTCGTCTCACGACGGTGCGCGAAGCATTGGGAGATGACTTCCCGCTGATGGTGGATGCCAATCAGCAGTGGGATCGCGAAACGGCGATTCGGATGGGCAGAAAGATGGAAGCCTTTAACCTGATCTGGATTGAAGAGCCGCTGGATGCCTACGATGTGGAAGGCCACGCGGCGCTGACGGCCGCGCTGGATACGCCGATTGCCACTGGCGAGATGCTGACCAGTTTCCGCGAGCATGAACAGCTTATCCTCGGGAACGCCAGTGATTTTGTTCAGCCGGATGCGCCGCGTGTGGGCGGGATTTCGCCTTTCCTGAAAATTATGGATTTGGCCGCGAAGCACGGTCGTAAATTGGCACCGCATTTTGCGATGGAAGTGCATTTGCATCTGGCGGCGGCCTATCCGATTGAACCCTGGCTGGAACATTTCGAGTGGCTGAATCCACTGTTCAACGAGCAGCTAGAGTTGCGCGATGGGCGCATGTGGGTATCCGATCGTCTGGGGCTAGGGTTTACTCTGAGTGAACAGGCAAGGAAGTGGACAACATTAAGCTGTGAGTTTGGCAAGCAGCCATAAGCGGATGAAAGATTGTGGCCGACTTTACGGTCGGCCACGAGAGGCGCTATTGAATGAAATAATTCAGAGATCCAGTACCAAAATCTTTGAGCGACGCTGGTAGTTGTACAGCGCCTGTTTTTTCTTCGGCAGCATTTCCACTTCAGCGGGTAAAAAGCCGCGTTCCTGGAACCAGTGAATGCTGTGCGTCGTCAGCACGAACAGCTTTTGCAGACCCTGCTGGCGTGCCTGAGCGGCAACGCGCTGTAACAGCATATCGCCGCGTGATGAGCTGCGGTAATCCGGGTGAACCGCGACGCAGGCCATTTCGCCGATGCTTTCTTCCGGGAACGGGTAAAGCGCGGCACAGGCGATGGTCAGGTTATCGCGTGCGACAACGGTGAATTTGTCGATCTCCATTTCCAACTGCTCGCGCGAGCGTCTAACCAGAATACCTTGTTCTTCCAGCGGACGGATCAACTCCAGAATGCCGCCGATGTCATTGATGGTCGCACGGCGAACCTGCTCGGCGCTTTCCATCACGATCTGCGTGCCGATGCCATCGCGCGAGAACAGTTCCTGCAACAGCGCACCGTCGTCCTGATAGCTGATAAGATGGCTG
Organism: Pectobacterium araliae; assembly: GCF_037076465.1. Classification (NCBI taxonomy): domain Bacteria; kingdom Pseudomonadati; phylum Pseudomonadota; class Gammaproteobacteria; order Enterobacterales; family Pectobacteriaceae; genus Pectobacterium; species Pectobacterium araliae. The sequence goes on from NZ_AP028908.1 coordinate 1,007,773, forward strand.
CGACGCACGCCGCTACGGCAGGCTTTGACCGCGCCGCGCAGGAATCGGACTGTACCTGAATGGTAATCGCCAGCCTGTTCCAGTGCATCAATACGCTGCTGCGCATCGTCTGGGAACAGTTCAGAGATGATGCGACCTTCTTCGTTGGTGACGCCCTGTGACGAGCAGAAACCGATCATCTTCTCTGCTTTCAGCTTAATCGCTAACTGGGTCGCGACCTCTTCCGAGGTTAAGTTGAAGCTTTCACCGGTGACGGAAACTGCAACCGGACCGAGCAGCACAATCGCACCGCTATTTAACTGGCGATGAACCGCCTCTTCATCAATGCGACGAATACGGCCACTATGGCAGTAGTCCACACCGTCATCCACGCCAAGCGGCTGCGCGATAATAAAATTACCGCTGACGACGTTAATATGGGCACCTTGCAGCGGCGTGTTGTTCAGGCTCATCGACAGCCGAGCGGTGATATCCAGTTGCAGCATACCCGCGGCTTGTTTGACCAGCTCCAGCGTGGCGCTGTCGGTGATACGGGTATTTTTATGGTAGTGGGGCTCGTAGTGGTGTGTTGTCAGGTTGGCATCGATCTGGGGACGGGCGCCATAAACCACCACCAGCTTGATTCCCAGACTGTGTAGCAGCCCGATATCATTTACGATGCTAGAGAAGTTGGCATGTTCAATGGCTTCGCCACCTAACATGATGACAAACGTTTTGCCCCGGTGGGCATTGATATAGGGAACTGAATGGCGGAAGCCCTGAACCAGTTCTGTACTCCGTTCCTTCACTGCGAACCCTCTTTGCATTTTTATTCGTAATTTCTGTATTTTTATTCTTTATTTCATAAAAGGCAAGAGGAAGTATTCACCAGAAAAGTCAGGTTATACTTCAAATTTATGATATCCGCCTGTTATAAGGTTTGCAGATGATTTTTGCATGACAGAGTGGAGCAGATTCGTTAAAGTTTTTGACAATTTTTACCTTTATTCATTTTTTAATGGCCTATCCAGTGCATTGGCAACACAACAACGCAGGATAGCGCACAGCAATCAGATCGGAGTGGCATGTCTCATTCGAATCATCATTTGACTCGACGGCGTCTATTACAAACCGCAGCAGCAACCTGGCTGTTAAGCGTAAGTGGTGTAGGGATAGCGGCGACGGCACAGGTCGTTGCCGTGCGCGTCTGGCCGTCCTCCGCCTATACCCGCGTCACGCTGGAATCCAATCACCTGCTGAAATATAAACAGTTTAGTCTGAGTAATCCCGAACGTATCGTAGTGGACATCGAAAATGTTCATCTGAATAGCGTACTGAAGGAGATAGCCAGCCAATTTACGTCAGATAACGATCCGCTGATTAAAGAAGCGCGTATCGGTCAGTTTGATAAAACCACGGTGCGCTTGGTGTTGGAACTCAAACAGCAGGCGACGACCAAGGTCTTTACGCTGGGGCCGGTGGCCGAATTCAAGCACCGGCTGGTATTGGATTTGTATCCTGCGGCAGGGCGCTACGATAACGAAGACGATCCGCTGCTGGCGCTGTTGGAAGATTATAACAAAGGCGAACTGGAGCGCACGCTGCCAGCAGAAGCGCCGAAAGCCGGAAAAGCGGGGCGCGATCGCCCGCTGATTATTATGCTCGATCCCGGTCACGGCGGTGAAGATCCCGGCGCGATTGGCAAAAATAAAACGCGCGAGAAAGACATCGTGCTACAAATTGCCCGTCGCCTGCGCAAGTTAATCGATAATGAATCCAACATGAAAGCGTATATGACGCGCAATGAAGATGTGTTCATTCCGCTACGTGTGCGCGTGGCAAAAGCGCGCAAGCAACGTGCCGATCTGTTCATTTCAATTCATGCGGATGCGTTTACCAATCGAGCGGCAAGAGGATCGTCGGTTTTTGCGCTCTCGAAGAAAGGGGCAACCAGTACCGCGGCCAGATTTCTGGCAGAAACCCAGAACGAATCGGATTTGATCGGTGGCGTAAGCATGAGCGGCGATCGCTATTTAGATCACACTATGTTCGATCTGGTACAGACCGTGACGATTGGTGATAGTCTGAAGTTTGGTAAAGAGATCCTGACCCGGCTGGGTAGGGTGAATCGTCTGCATAAAAACAGCGTCGATCAGGCCGGATTTGCGGTACTGAAAGCGCCGGATATTCCGTCCGTTTTGGTTGAGACGGCATTTATCAGCAATCTGGAAGAAGAACGCAAGCTACGTACCAGCCAGTTCCAGCAGCAGATTGCGGAATCCATTTTTGCAGGGATTAAAGCCTACTTTGCCAGCCAGGCTGAGCGGTAGTTGATGCTGCACGGTGACCGCGTCTTGCTGGCGCGGTTCAGAAGGAATCACTAGGTCTGGGGCGTGGTGTCGGCATGGCAGAGATAATAGCTGACGCAGAAAACAAAAAAGCACCCGTTAAGGTGCTTTAGCGTTTAGGTCTTAGTTGGTTGCGGGGGCCGGATTTGAACCGACGACCTTCGGGTTATGAGCCCGACGAGCTACCAGGCTGCTCCACCCCGCGTCCGTATGACTTATCTTCACTGCTTTTGATGGACGACTCACATCAATTGGTTGCGGGGGCCGGATTTGAACCGACGACCTTCGGGTTATGAGCCCGACGAGCTACCAGGCTGCTCCACCCCGCGTCCGTACTGACTTATCTTCACTATTTTTGATGGACGACTCACATCAATTGGTTGCGGGGGCCGGATTTGAACCGACGACCTTCGGGTTATGAGCCCGACGAGCTACCAGGCTGCTCCACCCCGCGTCCGTGGATGCGCACTATACTCTCCATGAACATTGATGCAACCTATTTCTGTAAAAAGCGCGGCATTTGGCTATTAGGTGATTGATTTACCACCTAATGGGTCGTTTTGTGAGCGTAATAAGTCATTTACAGAAAATAGCTGTTCGCGATGCGGTATGCCGACGGCGAACTATTCCCCCTTACCGCGTTGATTTATGCGCTATCCCATTCCTTTCTCAATAGGCGTTTGTTATCGTTCGACGGTAAATTTTTGATGTAAAAAGCGAGCGCAAAAATGAAGGGACGGTGGGGAAAATATGTGCTGACCGCAGTGGTCATTGCCATTTTGGCGGGGTGTCAATCCAGGCCAACCGATCGCGGGCAGCAATATAAAGATGGTCACCTCAACCAGCCTTTGGAATTGGTGAATGAACCGAATGCCAAAGGGAAACCGGTTAACGCGCGGGATTTCATGACCCAGGTTGCGGAAATTCGGTCGGCATCACCGAATCTTTATGCGCGCAATAACACCATCTTTCAGGCGATAGAAAACTGGATGATGTCAGGGGCGGATACTCGCGAGCTGAGTAAATTTGGTCTGAATGCCTGGCAGATGGAAGGCGTTGATAACTTTGGTAACGTGCAGTTCACCGGTTACTACACGCCAGTATTGCAGGCGCGCTACACCCGCCAGGGAGAATTCCGCCATCCTTTATATGCGATGCCGTCGAAGGGTAAAAATAACCGTCGGTTGCCGGATCGTGCCGGCATTTATTCAGGCGCGCTGGATGAGCGACTGGTTCTCGCCTGGACTAACTCGCTGGTCGATAACTTCATGATGGAAGTGCAGGGCAGCGCCTATATTGATTTTGGTGATGGACGCCCGTTGACGTTCTTCGGCTATGCGGGCAAAAACGGCCATGCCTATCGCAGTATTGGTAAGGTGTTGATCGATCGTGGTGAAGTGCCGCGTGAAGAAATGTCTATGCAGGCCATCCGCAAGTGGGCAGAACAGCATTCCGAATATGAAGTGCGTGAACTGTTTGAGCAGAATCCTTCCTTTGTGTTCTTTAAGCCAATGATGTCTGCGCCCGTCAAAGGGGCTAGCGCCGTGCCGCTGGTGGCGAAAGCCTCCGTCGCCTCTGACCGTTCGCTGATCCCAGCAGGCACGGCTCTGTTAATGGAAGTACCGCTGCTGGATAACGTCGGCAAATTTACCGGTAAGTATGAAATGCGCCTGATGGTTGCGCTGGATGTCGGTGGCGCGATTAAAGGCCAGCACTTCGATATGTATCAGGGCATTGGGCCGGATGCGGGACATTCAGCGGGGTTTTATAACCACTATGGCCGAGTCTGGGTGTTGAAGAACGGGCAAAACAGTATGGCGAACGGTTCCGGCTCGCTGTTAGTGAGTAACCCACAGTAGTTATCTCTTCGTTTAACCTCTCAGAAGTGGCTCAAGATTTACGCCACTTCTGAGATAAAACTCTTGCGTTCCACACGCTACGTTCCAAAAAAGAATCAGCGGTTAAAGCCGTATTTACTGCTCAGTCCTAATTCATTCACGATGCGAACGCCTGAATCCAACGCTTCGTCCTGTAAACCCCGCAGCGGACGACGCAGACTGCCTGCTGGTAAACCTACCGCCTTCATCAAGGATTTCACCGCCACCGGATTGATTGCCGAGTAAGTGTAGTGCAGCAGCGGCAGCAAATGTTGATAGGCCTTACGGAAGCGTTCTGCATCCTCGCCGTTTTTCCACGGACGAGAAATTTCAGCCAATTCTGCCGGTGCAATATTGCCCGTCATGTTGGCCGTTCCGTGGCCTCCCAGCGACATCGTTGGCACGACCAGACCCAGATTGGGCGAGTCGCAGCACATCACCGACACATCAGGGTTCCCCGCCAGAACTTGTGCCACTTGACCCACACGGGTGGTGGATTCTTTATGAATAACGTAGTTCGGGTGTTGGAAAATACGCAGCAGCGATGTCCAGTGCAGGTCTGTTTTTACGCGCGGTGGGTTGTTATAAATCCCTAACGGCAAATCGGTAGCGTCTGCAATTTCCAGAAAGTAGCTTTCGATATCGCTCTCGCTGGCACAGATATAGGCGGGGGCGGCGATGATGGCACCGTCTGCACCGTTGTCATGTGCATAGCGAACATAGTCACTGGTGGTATCGGTATTGTTACCGGTACAGCCATAGAACAGTTTCATTTTGCTGGTGCTGTATTGCGCGGTTCGGCGGATGATCGCCTTTCTCTCATCTGGGGACAGCATGGACACTTCCCCCGTTGAGCCCATAATCAAAACGGCCGCCGTGCCGTTGTCTTCCTGGAATTTTAATAACGCCTCAAATGCGCCGAAATCCACGCTGCCATCGTCATTAAAAGGCGTAATGAGGGCAACGAATGACCCTTCAATTTTTTCTCTGCTCATGTCTGTTTCCTGTCAATGTAAACGTGTTGCGAATAACTAAAAATCAGGACTGAAGTGATATCTCAGTCAGTGGTTCGGCGATAAAACCTGCCTCGACAAAACGTAATAGATGCGACAGCACGCGATCGTCATCGCGGTTGTCACACAGCCCTTTGGAGAGCAACGCCAGACGGCCAGAACGCGGATCGGCGTCGGTTAACACGTGCATGGCGGCACCACGGGCAAATTCATAGCGCCAGATAACCTCCGCGCGCGATAACGCCGGCAGCGCCTGAGAAAAGGCATCGATAAAACGGTGAGCGACGTGATCAAACTGAGCCGAAAGCAAGGCGGTTACCTCCAGACCCGGTGTCGCCCGCAAATGCTGTAACAGGCGAACGACAATACGTCCGCCGTCGGGCGTGCGGGCTGTTTTAACCAGCGGACGCAATAGCGCATCCAGCAGCGCGGCAACGGGCAGTTCATCACCCTGATTGGCCTTTTCCACTTCATCCAGCAGACGCGTTCTTTCGTCATTTAACGGGCCGAGAACGTTGTCCAGTACGGCACGCAGTAATCCTTCTTTCGAACCAAAGTAATAATTCACCGACGCCACGTTTACGTTGGTGGCTTCGGTGATTTCACGAATCGTCGTCAGTTCACTGCCTTTGCAGGCGAAGATCGTGATGGCTTCACGCAGGATTCGCTGTTTGATGTCCGCTTCTTTTTCTTTGCTTTGCGTTTTGGTTTTCAATAATGCCACCATGATTCATCCTTTTGCTCACGCTTGCCGTCGGGGACGGCATCGATCAGTTTGCGGGTATACGGGTGCTGTGGCTGATGCCAGATGCTGTGGTGATCGCCACTTTCCACACAGCGTCCGTTTTGCATCACCATGACCCGATCGGCGATATAACGCACCACCGCGAGGTCGTGGGAAATAAACAGCAGCGACAGACCCATTTCGTTTTTTAACTCCACCAGCAAATTGAGAATTTGTGCCTGAATAGAGACATCGAGTGCGGACACCGGCTCGTCACAAATCACCAGCGAAGGCCGTACCACCAGCGCACGGGCAATGCCGATACGCTGGCGCTGCCCGCCAGAAAATTCATGGGGATAGCGGCTCAGGCTGCTTTGCGGCAAACCGACACGATCGATAATATTGTTGATTGCCTGCTGTCGCTGCGGACGATCGCCAAGGCCATGTACGATCAGCGGCGTTTCGAGAATATGCTGAATACTGTGGCGTGGATTCAGCGAGGCGTAAGGATCTTGAAAGATCATCTGCACCCGCTGACGTAACGCTTTCAACCGTGATTCTTTTAGCGCGGTGATGTCTTGCCCATCGAACACGATCTGCCCGTGTGAAGGTGGTAGCAGGCGCAGAATGGTTTTGGACAAGGTGGATTTACCACAGCCGGACTCGCCCACCAGACCGAGGGTTTCTCCGGGTAAAATAGTCAGTGACACATCGTCAACCGCCAGTACTTTGCCCTGCGCTGTTGAATAGCGGGTATGAATGTTTTTCAGCGAGAGCAGCGGCGACTGGTCCGTATCGGTAGCACGGTGAATCAAACTGGGCGGCGTCAGCAGGGTAAAGCCTTCTTCCGTTGGCGCATGATGGATTTCCGCCAGCCGATGGGTACGGTAATGCCTGTCCTGATCCATGTGTAACGATGTCGCTAACAGCCCGCGCGTATAACTGTGCTTGGGAGAGACGCCGTGTGTGGATGACTGAAACAGGTCAGCCGCCTGGGCTTCTTCGATCTTTTGCCCGGCATACATCACCGCCACGCGATCGGCCCATTGCGCCACCAGCCCGAGATCGTGGGTAATCAGCAGTAAACTCATCGAGAATTCACGACGCAGGTTATCCAGTAGCGCCAGAATTTGTGCCTGAATGGTAACGTCCAGCGCCGTAGTCGGCTCATCGGCAATCAGCAGGCGCGGTCGGCACGCCACCGCCATGGCGATCATGACGCGCTGACGCTGTCCGCCAGAAAGGTTATGCGGATAGTCATCCACTCGGCGGGCGGGTTCTGGGATCTTGACCAAATCCAATAACTCGATAGCACGCGTTCGTGCCTGTACAGGCGTCAGCGCCTCGTGCAATCGCAGCGTTTCGCTAATCTGCTGCCCGATGGAAAGCACCGGATTGAGCGAGGTCATCGGTTCCTGAAAAATCATCGATAGCGCATTGCCACGCAGTTGACGCATCTGCCGATCTGGCAGGGTCAGCAGATCCTGTCCATCAAACAGAATATGACCGCTGATTTTTCCTGGTTCGGCGACCAGTCGCATCAGGGACAGCGCCGTTGCGGATTTACCACAGCCGGATTCACCGACCAGCGCCAGCGTTTCTCCGGCGTTAATCGTCAGGTTTAATCCTCGAACGGCCTGATGACCGGGAAAATCGACGTGTAAATCTTGAATATCGAGCAGCGGCTTCATGCGCTTCTCCCCCGTAACCGTGGGTTCAGGGCATCGTTCAACGCGTCGCCAACCAGATTCAATGACAGTACGGTTAAGACCAGTGCGGTGCCGGGCAGAGCGGTAAGAAACCAGGCGGTACGCAGCGACTCCCGGCCTGCGCCGATCATGCTGCCCCAGCTCACACGGTTCGGATCGCCAAAGCCTAAGAAGGACAGGGCGGATTCAATCAAAATGGCCGAGGCAACCATGACGGATGTGGTGACGATGATCGACGGCAGGGCGTTCGGCAGCATTTCCTGAAAGATGATACGCAGACTGGAAAATCCCTGACTGCGTGCGGCTAACACAAAATCGCTTTCGCGCAGGGAGCGAAACTCGGCCCGTACCAGACGGGCAATCGTTGGCCACGAGGCAATCCCGATAGCCAGTGAAATCAGCGTAACCGAAGGCGAACCGATGGCGACCAGCACCACGACCAGCAAAAAAGTCGGGAAGGTCTGGAACAGTTCGGTGATATGAACCAGCAGGTCATCAACCCGACCGCCAAAATAGCCCGCCAGCGCACCGACGACGGTGCCAATTAACAGGCTGACGATGACCGCCGAGAAACCGATCTGCAAGGACACCTGTGAACCGTGGACGATGCCAGCAGCAACATCCCGGCCCATCGAATCGGTTCCTAAGGGGAAATCAGGGTTTTCGCCCGGCCACAAGAAAGGCTGAGCAACCATATCCAGCGGATCGCCGGGATACAATAACGGTGCGAAGGCGGCCATCAGAAATACCGTAATCAGCAACAGCAGGCCAGCCATCCCCGCGGGATTGCGGATAAATGCACGCACCTCCGGCGACAGGCGAAAAGGCGTTTTTAACGGGCGAGCTGCCGCTGAGCTAACGCCATCCGCTGTGGCTTTCTTCGATGTGAGATTTTCAGGAGAAAGGTGATTCATATCAGCGTGCCTTAATTCGGGGATCGAGCCAGGATTGCAGTAAATCCACCAGCACGTTAGCCAAAATGACTAAGAAGGCAGAAAGCAGCAGAACGCCTAATAAGACGTTGAAGTCGCGAGCCATCACCGCTTCCAGCGCCAGACGGCCCAGCCCCGGCCAGCTAAAGACTGTCTCGACCACGGCTGCTCCACCCAGCAGATTGCCGAAGTGCATCCCCGCCACGGTAGTGATAGGCAGCAGCGCACAGCGCAGAATGTGCCTGACGGTCACCCACAGCGGCGACAGTCCTTTGGCATGTGCAGTGCGCACGAAATCCTGCTGGGTGATTTCCAGCATGGCTGCGCGGGTCAGACGGGCATAAATGGCAATAAAAAAGCTGCTCAGCGCCACTACAGGAAGGATGGCATGCTGCAACATATCCTTGAAATACGCCCAACCGGTCAGGTTCGCGCCGATGGTGATATTGCCGCCGCTTGGCAGCCAATCAAGATGTACGGAAAACAGAATCAGCGTCATCAGGCCGATCCAGAATCCCGGCGTGGAGTAGAGCAGCAGCGCGATGAGGGAGAGCAAGCGGTCGGGCCATTTACCTGCCCACACCGCCATGATCGTTCCCAGCGTTATACCGATGACGATGGCAAAGACCTGCGACAGCAGCATCAGGAAAAGGGTGCCCGGCAACCGTGACAGGATCAGATCCATTACCGGCGCATTGTAGCGAGGCGAAAAGCCGAGGCTGAACTGCGCCAAATTACCTAAATAAACAGAGAGCTGTTGCAGTATGGGTTGATCGAGACCGAATTGAGCGCGCAGGTGTGCCATCGTCGCTTCGGTTGCATTGCCTGATTCGCCAGCCAGCACATCAACGGCGTCTCCCGGTACCAGTTGCAACAGGAAAAACACCAGAATGACAATGCCAATGGCCGTTGGCAGCGCATGAAGCAGGGTTCGCCACAGTACGCGTCCGATTCGTTCTACTTTATTCATCACATACCTTCATGGGATTCCCCTGCCAGCGCAGGGGAATGCTGTATTACGATTACTGATCCAGCCACACGTCGGCCAGGCTGCCGTTGACGCCCTGAATATCCGTGACGACGTTGTGCACGCGCTTGTTGTAAATCGTCTGGCGCTTAATCTGGAGCAGGTTCAAATCGGGAATATCCGTGGCGATGATGCGTTGGAACTGCTTGTACAGCTCCACGCGTTTTTCAGGATTGGTTTCCACCGAGGCTTGCTCAAGCAGACGATCGACTTCCGGGTTGCTGTAATGTGAGCCGTTGCCGAAAGGCACGCCCGGTTGATAGGTTTTTGACCAGTACAGGCGCTGTACGCCTACGGCGGGATCGAACAGGTTCGAGATGGAACCGTTGTTGAAGTCAAAGTCGCGGTCGGTATAAACGCGCTTAACGAAGGTGGCGAAATCCTGCGAGCGAATGGTGACGTCGATGCCGACTTTGGCGAGTGACGATTTGAGGTATTCCGCTACGCGTTTGAAGCTATCGCCATAGGGCATGAAGTCATGTACCAGCTTGAAGCGGATACCGTTTGCCTGACGCGGGAAGCCGGCTTCATCCAGCAGTTTGTTTGCTTTGGCAATATCGAAGCCATAAGGAGAGGGTGTCGCATCATGAAACTGCGCCAGCTCCGGCGTAATGGGTGTCGGTGAACTTACCGCGTAGCCGTACCACACCACGTTTTTCAACACATCAATATTGATGCTGTGCGCAATGGCCTGGCGAACTTTCAGGTTCTTCAGATAAGGGTTATCCAGATTGAACTCGATGCGAGTTTGCGTTGGGCTATAACCATAGCCCGCGGTTTCAATACCCAGCTTGGGGTTTTTCTTGATACGTTCAATTTCACTCAGCGGAACGGGAGAGTCGCTTCCCAGATCCAACGCGCCGGTTTCAAGCGCAATGGTGCGAGTGGCGGCATCGGGAATGATTTTCACCACCAGTTTATCAACGTAAGGCTTGGGGCTGTCCCAGTAGTTCGGGTTACGTTCATACAGGATATGGCTGCCACGTACCCATTCCTTGAACACAAACGGGCCAGTACCAATCGGCGCGGTATTGTGAGGATTAGACAGAATGTCCGTGCCTTCGTATAAGTGCTTCGGCACGATAGGTGCTTCGTTGGCGGAGAACGCGCTCAACAGATAAGGTGCGGGTTTGGACAGTTCAAGGATCGCGGTATACGGATCGGGGGTTTTCACGTCGGTGACGTTGGCGAACGTACCCTGACCACGTGAATTGTATTTTTTGACGGTCAGAATGGAAAACGCAACGTCCGCAGAGGTGAAGTCTTGCCCATCATGCCATTTCACGCCTTTACGCAAATGGAACGTATATTGTTTGCCGTCTGGGCTAACCGACCAACTGGTCGCCAGCTGCGGGGTCGGTTTCATATCGAAATCGTAATTCAGCAAGCCTTCAATCACCTTGGCGTTGATTTTCATCACTGCGCCGCTGGTGCTAACCAGACTGGTTAAGACCGGTGGCTCAGGCTCGGCCAGAAAATTCAGCGTGCCGCCGCGCTTGGGCGTCAGGGGTTCCGCCTGTGCGGCAAGGCCGAAAAGCGAAGATGTCAGAATCAGCGCTGACAAGAAGTGATTTTTTTTCATATTTCCCATCCGTATGCAGAGGGCAGCGTTGTGCGCTCCACCTTTATTTTTTTAATGGCGTGTTTTGAATGATGTGCTTTGGGTGACAAAAAACCGTTCTCTTCAGGAGGAGAGAAAGAAGGCTGGGTTAAGTCAACATCGGGGCAGCAATGAAATAGCATCATTACCGTTGCTGTGTGGTGTCATGGTTTTCATGCTGCGTTCCTGGTTTGAATAACGAACAAAGAATAAAATTGCCTGAACCGACGCTTTATTTTCTGGTTAAATCCTAGTCCAACGTATGTTTTAAACGAACGTTTAAATATGGATAACAAATGCCACATTATGCATAAGCTATTCACTCTTCTTGCTGTTGGGGACGTGAATAATTCAGGTTATTATCCACCCTGCTAATTACTTATCCTGAGGTTGTCATGGCGATTAAACGTTATCCACATCTTGCGCATTGGGGCGCGTTTACCGCTGTGGTTGAAGACGGCAGGCTGATTCGATGCGAGCCGTTTGCGGGCGATCCGGCTCCTTCCCCGATGCTCGATTCCATTGTGCCGCTGGTGTATTCCGACCGACGTATCCGCCGTCCATCGGTACGCCGTTCCTGGCTCCAGAAACGCGAAAATAGCGATAAAACGCTGCGCGGCCGGGAGGATTTTGTTGAGGTGGATTGGGATGTGGCGCTTGATCTGGTCGCGCAGGAGAATCGCCGTATTCGCGATCGCTACGGTGCGGACGGCCTGTTTGCGGGTTCCTACGGCTGGTCGTCTGCCGGGCGTTATCACCACGCGCGCTCTCAGGTGCGACGTTTTTATTTCTCCGGCGGTGGCGCGGTCGATCAACAGGGAAATTACAGTTGGGGCGCGGCGCAGTTCTTCCTGCCGTACGTGATTGGCACCTTCCACCCGCTGACAGGCAAGGTAACCGAATGGCGCAGCGTCGTCGAACACTGTGATATTTTCCTCGCGTTTGGCGGTCTGGCGCTGAAAAACGCCCAGGTGGCCTCCGGCGGTGCCGGGCATCATACGCTTAAACCTGCATTGGAAACGCTGGTGGCGAAGGGGATTCCGGTCATTAACATCAGCCCGATGCGCGATGATTGCCCTGAGTTTGTGAATGCTGAATGGATTCCAATCCGCCCGAATACCGATGTCGCCCTGATGCTGGCGTTGGGTTATGAAATTCAGCGTTTGGGTGCTGATGATAAGGATTTCCTGCAACGCTACTGTGTTGGCTACGAGCAATTGAGTGACTACTTGCATGGTCGCGGCGACGGCGTGGTGAAAACCCCCGAATGGGCCAGCGACATCACGGGTATTCCTGCCGAGCGCATCCGACGTCTGGCGCAGCAGTTGATTGGCGTGCGCAGCTTTATTACCTGTTCTTATTCCGTGCAGCGTGCGCACCGTGGCGAACAGCCTTACTGGATGATGATTGCGCTGTCTTCCATGCTGGGACAGGTGGGGTTACCGGGTGGTGGATTCTCCTTCGGCCACGGTTCGATGAACAGCGTCGGCAACGAACGTATTTCAACGCCTGCACCCGCCTCTCCGTCAACCCCGAACGCGGGGCAGGCGATCCCTGTGGCGCGTATTGCCGATATGCTACTGCGTCCGGGAACGCCTTATACCTTTCAGGGCGAAACCCATACTTATCCCGATATTCATCTGATTCATTGGGCGGGCGGCAACCCGTTCCATCATCACCAGCAGTTGAACCGTCTGGTGGACGGCTGGCGCAAGCCGGATACGGTGATTGTGCAGGATATCGTCTGGACGCCCGCGGCGCAGATGGCGGATATCGTGCTGCCCGTCACTACCACGCTGGAGCGTAATGACATCGGCGGGTCGTCTCGCGATCGTTTTATCTTTGCCATGCATCAGGCGATTGCGCCGCAGCATCAGGCGCGTAATGACGTGGATATTTTCAGCGAACTGGCGGAGCGTCTGGGCTATGGCGACGCATTCACGCAAAACCGCAGCGAGCAGCAATGGCTGGAACACCTGTATGACGAATGTCGAGCAAGGCAGCGGGATGCCGCTGACCGCTGGCCGTCATTTGAGGAATTCTGGCAGCAGGGACATGTAGAAATCCCGATGGATGAAAAGCCGTTTGTGTTCTTTGAGGATTTCCGCCGCGATCCGCAGCAGCATGCGCTGAGTACGCCAAGCGGTAAAATTGAACTGTTTAGTTCGGCTATCGCCAGCTATGGCTATGCCGATTTTGCGCCGCATCCTGAGTGGCAACCTCCCGTTGAATGGCTGGGAGCCGAAAGCTCGGAAGAATGGCCACTGCACTTTATTTCCATTCAGCCATCCGATCGTTTGCACAGTCAACTGGCTGCCACGCCGCAGGTTGCTGCGAATAAAACCGCAGGAAAAGAGACGCTGTACATGCACCCGCAGGATGCCGCCAAACGGGATATCGTCGACCGCTCTCAGGTGGAAGTCAGAAATGCGCGTGGCCGTATTCTGGCGGGCGTACAGATTACCGATGGCGTCACGCCGGGCGTGGTGATTATGTCCACCGGTGCCTGGTTTGAGCCCGGCTTCGGCCAGAAAACGTGGCATCCGGTTGAACAATCAGGAAATGCAAATGTACTGACGCTGGATATCGGTACGTCGCCGCTGACGCAGGGGCCGAATGCTATGAGCTGTCTGGTAGATGTCGTGCGGGTTTAGCGCTATCCTGAGCCGCTTTTTCTCGCTGTTTTATTTTCCTGTGATTTTGTTTTCGTAAGGTTGGTTGAATGAGTACGCAATTATCCGAAGCCTATTTGCAACGCTTCGGCGGCACCGCGCGGTTATATGGTCAACAGGCGCTGGCGCTGTTTTCTCAGGCTCACGTTTGTGTGATTGGCATTGGTGGCGTCGGCTCCTGGGCGGCTGAGGCGCTGGCACGTACCGGCATCGGTGCGATCACGCTGATCGATATGGATGATGTGTGTGTCAGTAACACCAACCGGCAGATCCACGCGCTGCGTCAGCATACTGGGCAGTCGAAGACGGAAGTGATGGCTGAACGTATTCTGGCGATCAACCCAGAATGTCACGTCACCTGCGTGGATGATTTCATCAGCGCGGAAAACGTGGCCGAGCTGCTCGACCAGAATTTCAGCTATGTGATTGACGCCATCGACAGCGTGCGCCCGAAGGCGGCGCTGCTCTCCTACTGTCGCCGCTATAAGATCCCAGTGGTGACCACTGGCGGTGCGGGTGGACAGATCGATCCGACCCGCATTGAGGTGGTCGATCTGGCGAAAACCATTCAGGATCCGCTGGCCGCCAAGCTGCGTGAACGGCTCAAGCACGATTTTAACGTGGTGAAGAACAGCAAAGGGAAGCTGGGGATCGACTGCGTGTTTTCCAGCGAACCGCTGGTTTATCCGCAGCCTGATGGCTCCGTTTGTGCATCGCGCAGCACGGCAGACGGAGTCATGCGTATGGATTGCGCGTCAGGCTTTGGCGCCGCGACAATGGTCACCGCAACCTTTGGGTTTGTTGCGGTATCCCATGCGCTGAAGAAGATGATGGCGAAAAGGGAAAGAGCGTCTGCGTTGCAGAAATAAATAGCCTGAGTGGTTCTACTTGAGTGAAGCCTCTTGTTCGGCAATCTCCTTGATTCTGGCGGCCAGCGCCGCCAGCCCGCTTGAACGGGAAGCGCTGAGTTGAGCGCGTAGCCCTAGGCTATCGAATAGCGCCAGCGGATCGTGCTGCAATAGCGCTTCTGGCATTTTTCCCTCAACGTCGGTTAACAAAACCGCCAGTAATCCCCGCACAATGCGCCCGTCGCTGTCGCCATAAAAATGCAGCCTGCCGTCTTCCTGACGTTGATAACCCAGCCAGACGCGATTTTCACAGCCGGATAATGAAACTTCCTCGGTTTTCAGCTCCTCGGGCAGCGTTGGCAGCGCTTTTGCTAGTAAAATGAGCTGCCGATAGCGATCTTCCCATGCGCGGCAGGCATCGAATCGCGCCAGCAGGTCGGCGACGGTGGTGTGGTGGCCAAAAGGATGCGTGGTGTCAGTTGTCTGGGTCATGGTTTAGTCGATCAATAATTCAAGGGCGCTGCCCACTGCGGCGATCAGCGCAGCAACATCCTGTTGGTTGTTATAGGGGGCAAACGAGGCGCGGAGTGTGCCGCTGACGCCGAGCGCGTCCATTAATGGCTGCGCACAGTGATGCCCAGCACGCAGTGCGATGCCGCTTTCAGCTAACAGCGTAATCAAATCGCTGTGGTGCACATCGGCAATATCAAAGGACAGCACGCTGGACTGTGGGCTACGGAAGCTGCGAAAGCCGGGGAACTGCGCCAGATGCGTTTCGGCAAGCTGTGCTAACTGCTGGCTGTGCTGCTCTACGGCGTGCCAGTCCAGCGTGGTCAGCCAGTCTAGTGCCGCAGACAGACCGAGCACGCCAGCAATGTGCGGCGTTCCGGCTTCAAAACGCTGTGGAATCGCCTGCGGTTTGAAGCCGTCAAAGGAAACCTGCGTCATCATCTTCCCGCCGCCTTGCCACGGCATCATGCTTTCCAGTAAGGCGGTTTTGCCGTACAGCACGCCGATCCCGGTGGGGGAATAAAGCTTGTGCCCGGAAAACGCGTAGAAATCGATATCCAGCGCCTGTACATCGGGCGGGCAGTGAACGATGCCCTGCGCGCCGTCAACCATCACCACTGCACCATAGCGGTGAGCCAGCGCAATCGCGCGCGCCAGATCGGGCTGGCCGCCTGTCACGTTTGACATCTGTCCCAGCGCCAGCAGGCGGGTTTTTGGCGTGATCAGCGTGGCTAGCTGTTCGATATCCGGTAACAAGTCCGAGCCTATCGGCAACTTCACAATCTTAGCGCCAGTTTGCTGCGCCACCATCAGCCACGGAATGAGGTTCGCGTGATGTTCTGCTTCGCTAACGACGATCTCGTCGTCCGGTTGAAGGCGAGGGCGGGCATAGCTCTGCGCGACCAGATTGATCGCTTCCGTTGTGCCCCTGGTCCAGACAATAGAACGTGGATCGTCGGCGTGGAGTAACGTGGCGACTTGCTCACGAGCGCCTTCAAAATGCTGGGTTAACGCCTGTGCGCCGCGATGCTGGCTGCGATGTACCGTGCCGCTCTCGCTACAATAGAACTGCTGTACAGCATCAATGACGGACTGCGGTTTCAGCGCGGTCGCTGCACTATCAAGATACACCGTCGAATGCTGGAGTGCGGGGAACTGTTGGCGAAAAGTAGTCGGGTTAAACGGTGTCATGAGCATCCTCTTTTGGAGGGCAGATCCTGTCCCATTTTGTCGAGAGAGACAAGTTTAGGACTATACTTAATGCGATTTTATGGAAAAAAAAATAACTGTTGCTACGCTTTAAAGTGTTAATTTTCAGGGTTTCCTGATGCATAAGGTTAACTAGAAAACATTTAAATTCATTGGGAGTTAACTATGAAGAATAAAATTTCTATTTTTGCCGCCATCGTGATGGCGTTTTCTCTGGCAGCCTGTTCCAGTAATTATGTCATGCATACCAATGACGGGCGTACCATCGTCGCAGAGGGGAAACCGAAGGTTGATGATGAGACGGGTATGATCAGCTACACCGACGCTTACGGTCAGCAACAGCAAATTAATCGAGATAATGTGAAAGAAATGGCGAAAGGAAAATAGCGCCGTTTGCCCATCATCATACGTTGCCTGTGAATCTGCGCCAGACTTACATACGGCTGTCATGGTGCTGAGGGGGGAAACGTAAGCAAAAAAAAGCACCGCAATTTGCGGTGCTACACAAAAAATCACTTTGGACAGACAGGGTAAATGTACAGGAAGTGAATAGGGTAGACTCGCTACCACATCTGCAAAAGGCAGACAAACAAATAGCAAACACAACATCACAACCACAAGCCAAAAGCACCTCAGGTCACCCATCCGCACTTTTCGTTCCGGCTCAGGAAGTTGCGCTAATATAGGTATTTGCTGGTACATCCTCAATGGACAAATTATAATGTCTCGGATTACAAAAACTAATAGTTGTACCCGTCATCTTTTTGTTGCAGATCGTCTGGCTGTTGCTGATGGTATTAATCGCTTAGCCAGCTAATTGGCTGGTGATCTTTCTCGCTGTCGCCTTTCTGCATCTTAAGATTTAATGGGTACGAATGTGCCTGATAAATCGCTGACCTAGCGTAAACAAAAAGATTTCATTCATGTCAAAACGTCTCCCTCCGCTCAACGCATTGCGCGTTTTTGATGCGGCGGCTCGCCATTTAAGTTTCACCAAAGCGGCAGAAGAGCTGTTTGTCACGCAGGCTGCCGTCAGCCACCAAATTAAATCTCTGGAAGATTTTCTGGGGCTTAAATTATTCCGCCGTCGTAATCGTTCTCTGCTGCTGACGGAAGAAGGGCAAAGTTACTATCTGGATATCAAAGAGATCTTCTCATCGCTGAATGACGCAACCCGTAAGCTGCAATCTCGCAGCGCCAAAGGGGCATTAACGGTCAGTCTGCTGCCCAGTTTTGCTATCCATTGGCTGGTGCCGCGCCTTTCGAGCTTTAACTCCGACTATCCGGGGATTGATGTGCGTATTCAGGCGGTGGATCGTGATGAAGATCGTCTGGCGGATGATGTGGATGTTGCGATTTTCTACGGTCGTGGGAATTGGCCGGGGTTGCGGGTGGAAAAACTGTACGCGGAGTATCTTCTTCCCGTTTGCTCACCGGTGCTGTTGACGGGGAACCATCCCTTGAAGACGCCGGACGATCTGGTGGCACACACGCTGCTGCACGATGCATCGCGTCGTGACTGGTTGTCCTACACGCGTCAACTTGGTGTACAGATCAACGTACAACAGGGGCCGATTTTTAGCCACAGTGCAATGGTGTTGCAGGCAGCGATTCACGGGCAGGGCGTGGCGCTGGCGAATAATGTGATGGCGCAAACGGAACTTGAAGCCGGACGGCTCGTGTGTCCATTTAACGATGTGTTGGTGAGCCGGAATGCTTTTTATCTGGTATGTCATGACAGTCAGGCAGAACTGGGTAAAATAGCCGCCTTTCGCCACTGGATTCTGGCGCGGGCGGCTAGCGAGCAGGAAAAGTTTCGCTTCCGCTATGACAGCGGTACGCGCTGAGGTCGCATCGTTGGCTATCGAAGATTGATGGACCGAATAATTTATGTAGGTAACTACGATAATAGGTAATAACGATGAATAGTCGTTTCATGCTGATGTTTGCTGCTATCAGCGGCTTTATTTTTGTCGCGCTAGGCGCGTTTGGTTCTCATGTTCTCAGCAAAACCCTGGGCGCTACGGAGCTAGGGTGGTTGAAAACCGGCCTTGAGTATCAAGCATTTCACACGTTAGCGATTTTGGCGCTGGCGGTTGCGATGCAACAGCGAACCAATCTGTGGTTTTACTGGAGCGGCGTGTTTCTGGCGTTGGGGACGGTACTCTTCAGTGGAAGTTTGTACTGTCTGGCGCTTTCTCATCTGAAACTATGGGTGTATGTGACGCCGATTGGCGGAGCCTGTTTTCTGGTGGGGTGGATATTAATGTTGATTGGCGCACTGCGTCTGAAGATAAAGGCTGAACGCCATGAATAAAGTCATTTTGTATTGCCGACCTGGGTTCGAGAAAGAGTGCGCGGCAGAGATAACCGAAAAAGCCACGCAGCACAATGCGTTCGGTTTTGCGCGGGTAAAAGAAAATAGCGGTTACGTGGTATTCGAATGCTATCAGCATGAAGACGCTGACCGTTTGGTGAAAACGCTGCCGTTCCATGAGCTGATTTTTGTTCGTCAGATGTTCGTCAGCGGTGAACTGTTACGTGACTTGCCGCCGGAAGACCGTATTACGCCGATCGTGGGTATGTTGACTGGCGCGATTGAACGCGCGGGGGAGCTGCGTGTTGAAGTCCCTGACACCAATGAAAGCAAAGAGCTGATGAAGTTCTGCCGCAAATTCACTGTGCCGTTGCGCGCCGCGTTGCGCGAAAATAAGATTCTGTTGGGCTATGAAAAAGCCGATCGACCGGTCGTGCATGTGCTGTTTATTGCGCCAGGCTGTTGTTATGTCGGTTACTCTTATAGCAATAACCATTCACCGTTTTATATGGGTATCCCACGGCTTAAATTCCCTTCTGATGCGCCAAGCCGTTCGACGCTTAAGTTAGAAGAAGCGTTTCACGTCTTTATTCCTGCGGATGAGTGGGATGAGCGTTTGGGGAGTGGGATGTACGCGGTGGATTTAGGTGCGTGCCCCGGCGGTTGGACTTATCAATTGGTCAAACGCAGCATGATGGTTCATGCCGTAGACAACGGCCCAATGGCACCGAGTTTGATGGACACCGGACAGGTGATGCACCATCTGGCGGATGGCTTCCGTTTTGAGCCACCGCGCAATAATATCTACTGGCTGGTGTGCGATATGGTGGAAAAACCCGCTAAAGTCACGAGCCTGATGAGTAATTGGTTAATTAACGGCTGGTGTCGTGAAGCGATATTCAACCTGAAGTTACCGATGAAGAAGCGTTACGAGGAGGTATCACAGAATCTCGCGTTGCTGCGTGAACGCCTGAGCGAAAATGGGATTAATGCGGAAGTGCGTGCTAAGCATTTGTACCATGACCGTGAAGAAGTCACCGTGCATGTGCGTCGCTTCTGGAGTGCGGTGCCTGGTCGTCGCGACGAGCGATAGTATCGTGCTAATGCGTATCTGGGGTCACTCAGGTACGCATCCATGTTTATCCGCTAGTGAGAATGCGGCGCGGCGCTATTCTGCACCGGCAGCCTCAGTTGCTGTAGATTGCCATTAAGCGTTAAATCGGTACGCAGCGTGGCAACTTGACGACTGATCAGCGCCATTTCCTTATTCTGTTCCAGCTTCTTACGCCACTTCTCCGGCACGGCATCTAATTGCTGATACAGTGCTTCCAAACTTCCGACCTGCTGCAAGAGCTGTGTAGCACTTTTGGGGCCAATCCCCGCGACGCCCGGAATCTTGCTGCTGCTAATGCCTGTCAGCCCCCAGTAGTCTGTAAGCTGCCGCGGTGAAACACCAAATTCCTGCTCGATAAACGGCAGATCCAGCCAGCGCTTCTGAAAATAGTCTCTGATCTGAATGTGGGGTGCCAATAACTGGCAGTAGCCTTTATCGGTCGACACAATCGTGGCCTGATGACCCGCGGATGACAGCTTGACGGCCAGCGTAGCCGCCAGATCGTCGGCTTCATTACCGGAGCTATGCCAGCTTGCTACGCCAACGGTGGCAAACGCCGCTTTAATCTGCGGGAGTTCCTGTTTCAAATTATCCGGCATTGGCGTGCGTCCTGCCTTATAGTCCGGCAAGAGTTGGTGACGCCAACTGGTATCGCGATCTTCGTCATCAAAGACGGCAACCGCGTGCGTAGGCTGGCTGTTTTGTATGAGCTGATGTAGTGCGTGTTGGCACGCTGTGGTACAGGGTGAACCTTGTACCGCATGAATGCGACGTATCAGATTGAGCGCGTCGACAATCAGCAAATGGACAGGCATCGCATCGTTCCTGAAAGAAGGGGGAAGCTGGCTTCCCCACGTAGGTGCTGGTTAAGCGATCGGTTAGGCACAGATTTCGTAGCAGGGAATATAGGCGCTGCCGGGCAGCTTCATGCGCTGTTGGGCGACAAAACCTTGTAACAGCGTATCCATGCTTTTCATCATCTGCGGGTCGCCATGAATTTTGTACGGCCCACGTTGTTCAATGGCCTGAATGCCGACCTCTTTCACATTACCCGCCACAATGCCGGAGAATGCCCGACGTAGCGCGGCAGCCAGTTCTTCAGCCGGTTGATTCGGATGCAGATTGAGATCGGCCATGTTTTCATGGCTCGGTTCAAAGGGCAGTTGCAGATCTGGCGCAATGCGCAGTGACCAGTTAAAGCTGTAGGCATCACCCGTATGGCGGCGGCTCTCTTGCACCAGCGGCATCGCTTTCTTCATCTGACGGGCGACTTCTGCGGCGTCATTAATGATGATCGAATAGTAGCGACGCGCTTGACGCCCTAGCGTACCAACAATGAATTCATCCAGCACGCGGAAATAGTCGGCGCTTTCTTCCGGCCCAGTCAGGATAATCGGCAATACCTGTTCGCTGTTCTCTGGGTTCATCATGATACCCAGTAGATAGAGGAACTCTTCCGCCGTTCCAACGCCGCCAGGGAAAATAATGATGCCATGCCCGATACGGACAAACGCCTCCAGACGCTTTTCGATGTCTGGCATGATGATCAGTTCATTAACCAGCGGATTCGGCGGTTCGGCAGCAATGATGGACGGTTCGGTCATGCCGATGAAGCGTCCCTCTTTGTAACGCTGCTGTGCGTGGCCGACGGCGGCACCTTTCATTGGGGCTTCCATTGCACCCGGACCGCAGCCCGTACAGATATTCAGCTCACGCAGGCCAAGTTGGCTACCCACCTTGCGGGCATACAGATATTCGATCTCACTAATCGAGTGGCCGCCCCAGCAGACCACCATGTTCGGTTCTTCTCCGACGTGGAGCGCCTTGGCGTTACGCAGGATAGAAAACACCAGATTGGTAATATGAGCGGAATTTTCCAGATTCAGGTTCTGATAGCGACCTGCGCTGGCGATTTGGCCGTTGACGAACAGAATGTCGCGCAAGACGGCGAACAGGTTGGCCTGTAGAGCGCGAATGATGTTGCCATCAACAAAAGCGTCTTCTGGCGGGTTCACCAGTTCCAGTTTGACGCCGCGTTCACGGCGCAGCACGTTGATATCAAAGTCTTCATAACGAGACAGTAGCTCTTTGCTGTTATCTGTCTGGCTACCGGAATTCAGTACGGCGAGGGAACAGTTGCGAAACAAACGGTAGAGGTTGCTGCTGGCCGTGCTTTTCAGCATGTCGACTTCCAACTGCGATAACAAATCCATCGATCCCAATGGGCTGATATGTGTAATCAATTTTGCTCCTTGAAACGCAATATAATCGCGATGCCATGCTAGCTGCTGAGAGCACGATCCGTTGTTGCACGCTCGACGTTTCAGCACCATGGCACGAATGTCATTCATTTAAGACACCACGCGGAACGCGCATGCGTTAAATACCGCGAGCCTAAATGAAACCTACTTGAGCACCGTTCAGACGTTATGGATCTTTTGTTGTCTGGTACACCACCTTAACGCGCTGCCATCATTTTTTCCAATGCTGACGGCAGTCTTAGGACTAACTTGCGCGACGCTACGCACTATTTCACAAAGACATGCCGATCGTCGGTTAGTTACTGGCGCGGCAGACGGCCAGTTGGCGCGTTAAAGGGAGTGTTACTGCGCCATGGGTTGATATCCAGCCCGCCGCGCCGGGTATAGCGTGCGTAAACGCTGAGTTTTTCCGGCTGGTAGCAGCGCATGATGTCGTTAAAAATTCGTTCCACACACTGTTCGTGAAATTCGTTATGATGGCGAAACGACACAATGTAGCGCAGCAGTGCTTCACGATTCATGCGTTTGCCGCGATAGTGAATTTGTACTGAACCCCAGTCGGGTTGATGGGTGATTAAGCAGTTGGATTTCAGTAGGTGGCTGACCAGCGTTTCTTCAACGACAGGGGCATCCTGATCGTTTGTTGCCAGATAATCGGCGTTGAAGTCGTAACTGTCGATCTGAATGTCTTGATCGTCGATGCATTCACCAGTAAACCCGGCTAACGGTTGGCCTTCAAGCTCACTGAGTTTGAAAAGCGAAATGCTGACGTCACCCTGTGCACAATGTGCCAGATCGTTGGCTAATGTTGTGCGTACGCTTTCCCAATTGTCGAATGTCGTCTGGTTAAAGCTGTTCAGATACAGCTTAAAACTTTTTGATTCAATCAAATTCAGGCTTTCTGCATTAAGGTGCATTTCACCAACGGCCACCTGAGGCACGCCGCGGGTGTTCAGCCAGGAAAGCTCGTAGAGTGTCCAGATATCTCCACCATGAAAGGGGAGGCTATCAGGGTAAATGCCGAGTGGATCGCGGTTCAGGCTACGTGGCACGGGTTGCAGAAGTGCAGCATCATAGTGGTCGTGATAGGGCGTGGGTTTGCCCAGTGTTAGCCCGCTTAGGGCTTGGTGCTTGTCATAAACGGACATGTTGTTACCTTGATGTCATAAGCGTGATGGCGAATAGAATAGTGTAACCTGACTAAAAGAGTGATGAGAAAAATGATGGAGCAGGAAGTTGTTTCGGCGCTAGCGGCGTTTACCCAGCGTTATGTTGCCTGTTGGCAGCAGGAGAAGGGGCATTTGCCTGCCAGTGAAGCACTTTACGGTATTCCTTCCCCGTGTATTGTTGAAAATCATGAAGATACGGTTTACTGGTCGCCGCAGCCTCTTGTTCCTTCAACTGCATTGGATGGGGTGGAACGCGCGCTGGAAATTAGCCTGCATCCCGATGTTCACGCGTTCTATACCGCGCAGTATGCCGGGGATATGGCGGCGCAGTTTGATTCACTATCTTGCCAACTGCTGCAAGTGTGGAGTGAAGAGGATTTCACCCGGATGCAGGAGAACCTGATTGGTCATTTGTTAACGCAGAAACGCCTTAAACTCACGCCGACGCTGTTTTTAGCGACGACGGATTCTGAGATGACAATGGTGTCGTTGTGTAATGTTTCCGGGGAAATCATCCTGGAAGAATTCGGCACGAAAAAACGTCAGGTCTTAGCCCCGACGCTGGCGATGTTTCTTTCTGGGCTTAATCCGTTAGCGGTCTAATGGTTAATCGAATTTCACTTTCGGTCTTGTAAGAGATCTCTCACATTTGCTGTAAGAAATGTCTTATCTTTAATGTTGAAAGTACGGTTAGTTTTTATTTTTCCCTTATTAATTAAGTGATTATAATAAAAAATAGCAGTATTGCTTAGGGAGTATTGAGAAACATTGTCACTTACCCCTTGCCGAAAGCTGACAATTAATACATCTTATTACTTAAGTTAGTAACCGGTTACAGTGTGTGTAATAGTAACTATCGGTAACAAAATGCGGTTACCACAATTAGATTGTTTTAGGATGAGACATTGTTTTAGGAAGAAACAGTAGTTTCAGGAAGAAACGCGATTTCAGGATGAAATCAGGGACACCTCCAGGAAGGAGATCGAGAGCCGATTAGGAATGTCGGTGGGGCAGGAGCCTAAAGGGATTGAATCACGGAAGAGACAGGATGGAAACGTCAGGACGAAAGTGGGACGCCAGCAAGGATCGTGGGTCAGGAAGACCAAAAAGGAAAAGTTTTCACGGATGAGCAGGGATGCAAATGTGTAGCGGGATAGCTATAAAACGAACGGGGGGTACTGAGTAATCAGTACCCCCAATTTTTTGCCTGTAGCAAGTGGCGTTGGGGTCATCGCCACTTGCACAGGGTCAAAATGCGGCAATTGGGTCAGGTTGATATCAATGCTATGCTTGCCGCCATTATTATTGGCTTCAAGGGCGAGAAAGCGCATGAGTAGAGAGAGTCAGGTTCGGCAGTCATTATTCGATATTGAGCGCGCATTGAGGGAAAGTCCTTTCTGGCAGGTTGTCCCACCGGAAGATAAGGCGTTTAACAGCTCTGAACCCTTCAGCCTTGATACCATGAAACCCGAAGAGTGGTTGCAGTGGGTTTTTTTGCCACGTATGCATGCTTTGTTGGACAGCGATTTAGCGCTACCCGCCGAGCTGGCGCTACTTCCCTATTTTGAAGACGCATTAGAAGGCACCCCGGAACAGACTGCGGCAGTTTTTTTGCGTCTCAAACAGCTCGATGAGCTATTCAACCCTGATGTACAGGATGGCGCAGTACACGATGCTTGAGATTATTTATCAGGATGAGCATCTGGTTGCCGTCAATAAACCCAGCGGTTGGCTAGTCCACCGTAGTTGGCTGGATCGCAAAGAGAAGGTTGTGGTGATGCAGACCGTGCGCGATCAAATCGGTCAGCATGTGTATACCGTTCATCGCCTCGACAGGCCAACATCCGGCGTGTTGCTGCTCGCGCTGTCCAGCGACGTGGCACGAGCGCTATCCCAGCAGTTTGAATCACACCAGATGCAGAAAATGTACCATGCTGTGGTGCGTGGCTATGTGCTGGATGACGGCCTAATCGACTATGCGCTCACCGAAGAGTTGGACAAGATTGCCGATAAGTTTGCCAATCCTGATAAAGCGCCACAACCTGCCGTCACGCATTACCGTTCTTTGGCGCAGGTCGAGATGCCGGTTGCCATCGGCCGTTACCCTACGGCGCGCTACAGTTTGATGGAGCTGAAGCCACAGACCGGGCGTAAACACCAGCTACGCCGCCATATGTCACATATCCACCATCCGATTATCGGTGATACCGCACACGGCGACCTGCGACACAATCGTGGTATGGAAGCACACTTCTCCTGTGGCAGGCTGATGCTGCATGCCAGCGAATTACAGTTGAATCATCCCGTGAGTGGGCAGCCATTGACGTTGCAGGCACGTTGGGATGCGCCGTGGCAGGGGGTGATGAGGCAGTTTGGTTGGCAAGGGATTCTCCCTGCGTTTGAAGGGGTTGAGTTTCCTGCTAGGTCAGGTCAGGATAGCGAGCATTTTGTTGAGTAGTAATCTCTGTCTTATTACTGCCGTATTACTTTTATATTACTTTTATATCAAACATATCGAATTAAAAAGGGAGTCAGAAGCATGGCGCAGATTGGTATTTTTGTTGGTACGGTCTACGGGAATGCATTGCTGGTGGCCGAAGAAGCCGAAAACATTCTCAAGGATCGTGGCCACGAGGTTAAGGTCTTTGAAGATGCGACGCTGGAATCCTGGCTGGACTACCGTGAACATGCCGTGTTAGTCGTCACGTCGACGACGGGACAAGGCCAGCTACCTGATTCTATTGTTCCGCTTTACGCCGCTCTGCGGGACAACGGCGGTTATCAGCCCACGTTGCGCTATGGCGTTATTGCGTTGGGCGATAGCAGCTACCCGAATTTCTGTGCGGGCGGCCATCTTTTCGATACGTTATTGCAGGAAATAGGTGCTAAGCGCTTGGGCGATGTTTTGGACATTGATGCTGTCGAACACCCTGAGCCAGAAGTTATGTCATGCCCGTGGGTCGAAGCATGGGCTGATTTGGTTGATGCCCAGTGATATCGTGCTGAGATAAGAAACGGGAGCTCACAAGGCTCCCGTTTTCGTTGCAGCCCATCATCGCGGTGTACTCTAGCGGCGATGGCATTGAGCGATGATCGGTTTAGCGATTTTTAGTCAATTTCTCTAAATCTGCTTCGATTTCGGTAATTTTGTTGGATACGACGCTTTCCAGATGACGTAGATCGTCGAGGATTTTGCGTTTCAGATCGACTTCAACTTGCTCCTGCTGACAAATCTTGTCGAGTTCATCAATCACATAGCGCAGGTTTGGGCTGATCTCGTTGATCTCTTTATAGCCCTGACCCGCGTTGTCGGCCACGATGGTCTTGCGCTGACGTGGATATTTGAACTTCACGCTTTTAGCAAAAAACTCGCCCTTATCCTTACGGAAATAGATCTTCAGGATGTCGTTGTTCGCTTCCTGACGCAGGCTATAGCGATCGATATCATCGGGATTGGTAATGCCCAGGCTTTTTAGATTGTCATACATAGCGTCACCTTCTCGGTAAAAAAACGGCGGGCGATTAACCTGCCGTTTCTCGTTTAGTCGATAGAGCGTAATAACTCATTGATACCCACTTTACCGCGGGTTTTCGCATCCACTTTCTTCACAATGATGGCACAGTACAGGCTGTGACTGCCATCTTTGGACGGCAGGTTGCCAGAAACCACGACGGAACCCGCTGGCACACGGCCATAGTGAATTTCGCCCGTTTCACGATCGTAAATACGGGTGCTTTGGCTGATGAATACGCCCATGGAGATGACGGAACCTTCCTCAACGACAACGCCTTCTACTACTTCAGAACGCGCACCGATGAAGCAGTTATCTTCAATGATGGTTGGGTTAGCCTGTAACGGTTCCAAAACGCCACCGATGCCGACACCGCCGGACAGGTGAACATTTTTACCGATTTGGGCGCAGGAGCCGACGGTGACCCACGTATCTACCATCGTGCCTTCATCGACATAAGCACCGATGTTGACGTAAGACGGCATCAGCACGGTATTACGGGCGATGTAAGCACCGCGACGTACGCTGGCTGGCGGTGCAACGCGCACGCCTTCACGCTGGAAACGCGCTTCATCATAGTCAGCGAATTTCATTGGCACCTTATCGAAAAAGCGTGTTTCTCCGCCTTCGATAAGGTGGTTATCATTAATACG
This sequence comes from Pectobacterium araliae, assembly GCF_037076465.1. NCBI lineage: Bacteria > Pseudomonadati > Pseudomonadota > Gammaproteobacteria > Enterobacterales > Pectobacteriaceae > Pectobacterium > Pectobacterium araliae. The sequence goes on from NZ_AP028908.1 coordinate 1,035,247, forward strand.
GAAAGAGAGCAGCACGGCTTTCTTCAGCCACTGATGGGTCACCCACTGGCCGTCGATTTTTTCTGCAACGCGCAGGGCGCCGCTATCTAACAGGCTGATGGCCTGATTAACGGCTTCACGCGTGACGGTGTCTGCATTTGCCGGAGTGATGTCTGCGCGGCGCTCGAAAGCCGTTTCAATGATGTTCTGTAATTGTTGGTGCATCCTGATTTCTCTTTCCTGATTGTAAAAATTAACTCAATGGTACTTTATCGTTTGGGTTAAGGGCTTCTGTCAACCGTTCTTGCAATTTAAGGCGCAAATCCGGCTTCAATGCGCGCCTGTTGCTGTCGGCCAGGATGAAAAGATCTTCTACCCGTTCGCCGATCGTCGAAATTCGCGCGCCATGCAGCGACAGGTTGAGATCGGCAAAAATTTCACCGATACGTGCCAGCAATCCCGGTTGATCGAGGGCGCTGAGCTCCATATAGCTGCGCCTGTCCGTATGTGTCGGTAGGAAATTGACTTCGGTTGGCACGCTGAAGTGGCGCAGTTTAGGCGACGGTCGGCGCACGCGCGGATGTTGGTAGTGTCGGTGGGTCAGCGACTGCTCCAGCGCCTGGCGTATCATTTCATGCCGATCCTGCGCCAGCGGGCTACCATCCGGCTCCAGCACAATGAACGTATCCATCGCCATACCGTCACGGCTGGTAAAAATCTGCGCATCGTGCACGCTGAGATTGCGTCTGTCTAACTCACCAACAACGGCCGCGAACAGATAAGGTCTATCCGGGCTCCAGATAAAAATCTCGGTGCCGCCGCGGCTGGCCTGATGGCTGATCAGCACCAGCGGTTTGTTGGTATCATGCTCCAATAGATGGCGTGCATGCCAGGCAAGCTGATTGGGCGAATGGCGCAGGAAATAATCCGCCCGACAGCGGCTCCAGATATGGTGCAACGCCTCTTCGTCAATGTTATCCATGCGCAGCAGCGCCAGCGCCTGTAACCGGTGATGCCGGACGCGTTCGCGTAAATCCGGCGTATTTTGCATGCCACGGCGTAGCTGTTTCTCGGTAGCGAAATAGAGTTCACGCAACAGGCTCTGTTTCCAACTGTTCCACAGCGTCTCATTGGTGGCGCAGATATCTGCAACCGTCAGGCTGACCAGATAGCGCAGGCGGGTTTCGCTCTGGACTTCGGTAGCGAATTGTTGAATAACCGTGGGATCTTGAATATCGCGGCGTTGTGCCGTGACGGACATCAGCAGGTGGCAACGCACCAGCCAGGAAACCAACTGGGCTTCACGTGAGTTCAGCCCGTGCAGCGCGGCAAATTCCAGCACATCCTGCGCACCCAGTTCAGAGTGATCGCCCCCACGGCCTTTGGCGATATCGTGGAATAGCGCGGCTAGCAGCAATAATTCGGGCTGGGGCAGGCGAGGGTAGAGTTCTACGCACAGCGGATGCTGTGGTCGCGTATCCCCGTCGGCAAAGCTTTCCAACTTGAGCAAAACACGGATTGTGTGCTCATCCACCGTATAGGCATGAAACAGGTCGAACTGCATCTGGCCGACAATGTTCCCCCACAGCGGCATATACGCCCACAGCACGCTATGACGGTGCATCGGCAATAGTGCACGGCTTACCGCATGGGGATGGCGCAGAATATTCATAAACAGCTGGCGCGCTTCCGGGATGGTACAGAGCGGGCTGGCGAGATGACGACGTGCATGGCGCAACTGGCGCAACGTGGTGGAGTAGATGCCGCTGATGTCACGGTTGCGCACCATCAGATAGAACATGCGCATGATAGCTTCTGGTTTTTTGATAAACAGGTTTTCATCGCGCAGATCTAGCAGATTGCCGCGTAGTTGAAATTCATCGTCAATTGGACGAGGTTTTTCACTCGCATCCAACGCCAGAATCGCTTCGTCAAAGAGCTGTAACAGCATCTGGTTCAACTCGCTGACGCGACGCGTCATACGGTAGAAATCCTTCATCATGCGCTCGACTGGCGTGTTGCCTTCCCCCTGATATTGCAGTAACTGTGCGACGTTCAACTGCCTGTCGAACAGCAGTCGGTTGTCGTAACGTGGCAGGATCAGGTGCAGGGCGAAGCGGATGCGCCACAAAAAGCTTTGGCATTCGTTCAGCTCTTTACGCTCCGCTTCTGTCAGAAAGCCGAAACCCACCATCTCATTCAACGAGGTCGCGCCGAAGTGGCGTCTCGCGACCCACAGCAGCGTGTGAATATCGCGTAGCCCGCCCGGACTGCTCTTGATGTCGGGTTCTAGATTATAGCTGGTGCTGTGATAGCGCTGATGACGCTCCTGCTGCTCGGCGATTTTGGCTGGAAAAAACGTGGAAGATGGCCAAAATTCATCACTGAATACCTGTTTTTGCAGCGTGAGAAACAGGGCAACGTCGCCGCATATCATGCGGGATTCAATTAGATTGGTCGCGACAGAGATATCCGCACGCCCTTCTTGTAAGCACTCTTCCAGCGTTCTGACGCTATGGCCAACTTCCAGCTTTAAATCCCACAGCAGGGTAATGAATTGGCCGACGCGTTGGGCGTGTTCCTCACTCAGTTCTGTCTGGCTCAATACCAGCACGTCGATATCGGAAAGCGGATGCAGTTCACCGCGGCCATATCCTCCGACGGCGACGAGTGCGGTTTGAGCAATATTTTCAAAACCGTGGAAGTACCATAGCCGCTGCAACAGGCGATCGATGAATAACGTTCTGGCATCAATCAGCTTTTCTGCGCTGACGCCGGAACGGAATTCTGAACCGAGCCAAAACTGGAATAGCTCCAACTGCTGTTTCAACGCCTGGCGGTTCAACATGTCATCTGCGTAGGTCAGCGGTGAAGCGGGGGGCTGTGTCGCAATGGCGTTTACAGGGCTGTCTGGTGAGGAAGCGTCAGGTGGCGTATTGTCTGGCGAAAAGCGGTTATCTGTCATAGCGCAGCCCATAAAAAACGCAGAGCGCGTTTTTCAACGTCGCTTGCGACGGCCCGTAGGGGGGCGTGCTTTCTGCACACCATAAAAAAGCCGGCGACTGCCGGCTTCGTGTTTACTGTTCATGCGTGATGATGTTGGGGATGGTGTCATCCTTGCGCAACGTCATTATTTCGCAGCCGTTATCGGTTACCACAATAGTATGCTCGTACTGTGCCGACAAGCTACGATCTTTGGTTTTTACCGTCCAACCGTCTTTCATCGTACGAATGCGGTAATCACCTGCGTTAAGCATCGGTTCGATCGTAAATGCCATACCCGCCTGCAACACCACGCCGCCGTCATCTGCATCATAGTGCAGAACCTGTGGTTCTTCATGGAAGCCTTTGCCGATGCCGTGACCGCAGTACTCACGTACGACGGAGAAGTTGTTTCCTTCGGCAAACTGCTGGATCGCTTTGCCCAGGGTGCGCAGGCGAATACCAGGCTTAACCATCTTCAGCGCTAGATAGAGGCTTTCCTGTGTGATGCGGCAGAGACGTTCACCCAGAATGGTCGGTTTACCCGCGATAAACATTTTTGACGTATCGCCGTGAAAGCCGTCTTTGATCACGGTGACGTCGATGTTGACGATATCGCCGTCTTTCAGGATGCGCTCTTCGCTAGGGATGCCGTGGCATACCACTTCATTGATGGAAATGCAGACGGATTTCGGGAAACCGTGGTAGCCCAGGCAAGCGGAAATAGCCTGCTGCTTGTTGGTGATATGATCGTGACAGATTCTGTCTAATTCGGCGGTACTCACGCCAGGTACGACGTGGGGTTCGATAATTTCCAGCACTTCGGCAGCTAGACGACCAGCTACGCGCATTTTTTCGATGTCTTCAGGGGTTTTGATTGAAATTGCCATTGATAATTGTCCGCAGGTGCCTGTTAAGCACGAAAATTAAGAGCGATAACTAATAACTTATGTTACCAGCCATGCCGCTGGCTTGCCAAATTATCATTCTGATTTGTAGACCGTTGAATAACAAATGTTGGTGTCACGGGGGGATTTATGGTATAAAGCGCGCCGATGATCCGGCTGGATAGCGGTTATACGGTATTCAACCACATCGGCTAAACTCACTTTGTGTAAATAACACACACACATGTCGGCACGTTCGCCGGGGTGCTCCTGAGGTGTTTCACCGGATGGGGTCGGCGCAATGGGACATGTGGAGGCATAACCCCATACTTAATTAATAGAGGTAATCATGGCAACTGTTTCCATGCGCGATATGCTCAAGGCTGGCGTACACTTTGGTCACCAGACCCGTTACTGGAACCCGAAAATGAAGCCATTCATCTTCGGTGCACGTAACAAAGTTCACATCATCAACCTTGAAAAAACGGTACCAATGTTCAACGACGCTCTGGCTGAGCTGAGCAAAATTGCTTCTCGCAAAGGCAAAATTCTGTTCGTTGGTACGAAGCGCGCAGCAAGCGAAGCGGTAAAAGATGCAGCCAACAACTGCGATCAGTTCTTCGTGAACCATCGTTGGTTGGGCGGTATGCTGACTAACTGGAAAACCGTTCGTCAGTCTATCAAGCGTTTGAAAGATCTGGAAATCCAATCTCAAGACGGCACGTTTGACAAGCTGACCAAAAAAGAGGCGCTGATGCGCACTCGTGAACTGGACAAGCTGGAAAACAGCCTGGGCGGTATCAAAGATATGGGCGGTCTGCCAGACGCGCTGTTCGTTATCGACGCCGATCACGAGCACATCGCAATCAAAGAAGCTAACAACCTGGGTATTCCAGTATTCTCAGTGGTTGATACCAACTCCGATCCAGATGGCGTTGACTACATCATCCCTGGTAACGATGACGCAATCCGTGCAGTTAACCTGTACCTGAGCGCTGTTGCTACTGCTGTCCGCGAAGGCCGTTCTCAAGATCTGGCTGTGCAGGCAGAAGAAGGCTTAGTAGAAGCTGAATAATAAGTCTGGCTCGTTGAGCCCTTATTAACCAGGTAGTACTAGTTTGGTTAGGGGCCTTTTTATGGCCCCTTTTTCACTTTTAAAGCTGTTTGGTTGTGACGACCGGGCAGGACAAATCTTCCGAGGATTTTAGAATGGCTGAAATTACCGCATCCCTGGTAAAAGAGCTGCGTGAGCGTACCGCTGCAGGCATGATGGAATGTAAGAAAGCGCTGGTTGAAGCTAACGGCGACATCGAGCTGGCAATCGAAAACATGCGTAAATCTGGCGCGATCAAAGCAGCGAAGAAAGCAGGCAACGTTGCTGCTGATGGCGTGATTAAAACTAAGATCGACGGTCACTACGCTGTGATTCTGGAAGTTAACTGCCAGACTGATTTCGTTGCTAAAGATGGTGGTTTCCTGGCATTTGCTGACAAAGTACTGGATGCTGCGGTTGCAGGCAAAATCACTGATGTTGAGGTGCTGAAAGCGCAGTTCGAAGAAGAACGTGTTGCACTGGTTGCCAAAATCGGTGAGAACATCAACATTCGCCGTGTTTCTGCACTGGAAGGCGACGTTCTGGGTAACTACCAACACGGTGCACGCATCGGTGTTCTGGTTGCCGCTAAAGGCGCTGACGAAGAGCTGGTTAAACACTTGGCTATGCACATTGCTGCAAGCAAACCTGAATTCGTTAAGCCAGAAGATGTCTCTGCTGAAGTGGTAGATAAAGAATACCAGGTTCAGTTGGAAATCGCGATGCAGTCCGGCAAACCGAAAGAAATCGCAGAGAAAATGGTTGAAGGCCGTATGAAGAAATTCACCGGCGAAGTTTCTCTGACGGGTCAGCCTTTCGTTATGGATCCAGCCAAGTCTGTTGGTCAACTGCTGAAAGAGCATAACGCTGACGTGACTAACTTCATCCGTTTCGAAGTGGGTGAAGGTATTGAGAAAGTTGAGACTGATTTTGCTGCTGAAGTTGCAGCAATGAGTAAGCAGTCTTAATAGTAAAATAAAGAGCCGCCAGTTGGCGGTTCCTTTTTATCCAGCCCCAATAGTTTTAGTTCGCTTGGTTTCCTGTATTCAGAGAGGAGCCAAGTGGAACAGTGTTGATTTTACAACCCCCCAATACGACGACAGCCTGTAGGATAAGAACACCATGGCAACCAACGCAAAACCCGTCTATCAACGAATCCTGCTGAAACTCAGTGGCGAAGCTTTACAGGGAACTGAAGGTTTTGGTATCGATGCGAGCATTCTGGATCGCATGGCTCAGGAAGTGAAAGAACTGGTTGAGTTAGGCATTCAAGTCGGTGTGGTTATCGGTGGTGGTAACCTGTTTCGTGGCGCGGGTCTGGCTAAAGCGGGTATGAACCGCGTTGTGGGCGACCACATGGGAATGCTGGCGACCGTCATGAATGGTCTGGCAATGCGTGATGCGTTGCACCGTGCCTATGTGAACGCTCGCCTGATGTCTGCGATTCCCCTGAATGGCGTCTGTGACAACTACAGCTGGGCGGAAGCGATCAGCTTGCTGCGTAATAATCGCGTGGTGATTTTCTCTGCGGGAACCGGTAACCCATTCTTTACCACAGATTCCGCAGCTTGCCTGCGCGGTATTGAGATTGAAGCGGATGTCGTATTGAAGGCGACAAAAGTCGATGGCGTCTATTCTGCCGATCCGGTGCAAGATCCCTCTGCGACAATGTATGAAACGCTAACCTATCAAGATGTGCTAGAACGTGAACTGAAAGTGATGGATCTTGCTGCGTTCACGCTGGCTCGCGATCATAATTTGCCGATCCGCGTTTTCAACATGAACAAACCCGGCGCATTGCGTCGCGTTGTCATGGGTGAAAAAGAAGGGACGCTGATTAGTCAGTAATAACGGCTAATCCCGATTATAGGGTAATATATTCTCAGTATTGCTCTATACGCCAGCCGCGCGCTGGTATTAATTATTCACCGGGTCATGTACCGACATGGCCTGCCAGGCAACCAGTTTTCAAGGGTTCACAACGTGACTAATGAAATCAGAAAAGATGCTGAAACGCGCATGGACAAATGTGTTGAAGCGTTCAAAAATCAGATCAGCAAAATCCGTACCGGCCGTGCATCGCCTAGCATTCTCGATGGCATCCAGGTTGAATATTATGGCAGCGCAACGCCACTGCGTCAGCTTGCTAACGTTGTCGTAGAAGATTCCCGCACGCTGGCGATTTCAGTATTCGATCGTTCACTGAGCCCCGCGGTCGAGAAAGCGATCATGGCCTCCGATCTCGGCCTGAATCCGTCTTCTGCGGGGACTGTAATTCGCGTTCCGTTACCACCATTGACAGAAGAACGTCGTAAAGATCTGATCAAAGTGGTGCGTGGTGAGGCGGAGCAAGGGCGCATTTCTGTACGCAACGTGCGCCGTGATGCTAACGACAAGCTGAAAGCGCAACTGAAAGACAAAGCGATCAGTGAAGATGAAGAACGTCGTGCTCAGGACGATGTGCAGAAATTGACTGACAACTTCATCAAGAAAGTGGACGTCGCACTGGCAGAAAAAGAAGCAGAGCTGATGGAGTTCTAATCAGCCCGTTGAATATTGCGTCGCAGGAAATTTGTGGGCTTGTCCCCTTTTTCGGCGGCGCTTTATTTTTATATCATGGTAATCGTCTCAGACTCGTGTACCTTCCTGTCATCAAATCCGGTTATTCAGAGCATTTTTAATGAAGCAACTGACAATTCTTGGTTCGACTGGCTCTATTGGCGTCAGTTCTCTGGCGGTGATTAAAGCCAATCCCGATAAATTTGCCGTACGCGCGCTATCTGCGGGATACAACGTCAAGCTGATGGTAGAACAATGTCTCACTTTCCAACCTGCTTATGCCTCAATGGCTGATGAAGCCTCTGCAACGGCTCTGCGCCAACAGTTGGCGGAATACGGTTGCAAAACAGAGGTACTTGCTGGAGAGCAGGCTGCGTGTGACCTCGCTGCATTAGAGGGGGTCGATCAGGTCATGGCCGCGATTGTGGGTGCTGCTGGGCTATTGCCGACATTGGCTGCAATCCATGCGGGGAAACAGGTTTTATTGGCGAATAAAGAATCACTCGTCACCTGCGGACGCCTCTTTATGGACGCGGTGGCACAAAGTGGCGCGCAGCTTTTACCGATTGATAGTGAACATAATGCGATTTTTCAGAGTTTGCCTGAGCAAATTCAACGCCAATTAGGTTACGCTTCATTATCGCAGCATGGGGTCGAACGTATTATTTTGACCGGTTCCGGCGGTCCATTTCGTGAAACACCCGTGTCGGCGTTGGCGGATATGACGCCGGATCAGGCGTGTGCGCACCCAAACTGGTCAATGGGGCGCAAAATTTCGGTTGATTCTGCCACGATGATGAACAAGGGGCTGGAGTATATCGAAGCGCGCTGGTTGTTTAATGCTTCTGCCGAACAGATGGAAGTGATTATTCATCCACAATCGGTCATTCATTCTATGGTGCGTTACCGTGATGGCAGCGTTCTGGCGCAACTGGGTTCGCCTGATATGCGTACGCCGATTGCCCATGCAATGGCGTATCCTGAACGTGTGACGTCGGGCGTAAAATCGTTAGATTTTTGCCAAATTGGTGCGCTGACATTTTTAGCGCCGGACTATGCGCGCTATCCTTGTTTACAGCTGGCGATTGATGCCTGTCATCATGGTCAGTCGGCTACCACGACATTGAATGCTGCCAATGAAATTGCGGTAGCGGCATTTTTGCAGTCGCAGATACGCTTTACGGATATCGCGGTGGTAAATCGGCATGTTATTGAACAACTTACATTGCCAGAGCCCGAAAGTGTTGATGATGTTCTGTTCATCGACAACTGGGCGAGACAGGTTGCAACACAGACTCTGACACAGTACGCGCGATAGCCCAGATAGACCTGTGGCACGATTTGTTCATGTGCGGTTGAGGTGGTATAGTCTGCGCCACTCAATGGTTGGTTATGCGAAATGCGTTTAATCGACTGTGACGCTAAGCCGTGATCGTTCACGGCTTTTTTTGCGCTAACGGGGTCTGATGTTACGGAAGGACTGTTGTATTTCTTGCTTGAGGAAATAAGTACGCGTTATGCCGTCCGATAATCAAAAAAATACTCACGATCTACCCCCCGCCGGACCACGGCATGTTGCCATTATCATGGATGGCAATGGTCGCTGGGCGAAAAGCCGGGGAAAAATGCGAATTTTTGGCCACCAGGCTGGTGTCAAGGCTGTACGGCGTTCCGTCAGTTTCGCTGTGAGCCAAGGGCTTGACGCACTGACACTTTATGCATTTAGCAGTGAAAACTGGAACCGCCCCGCGCAGGAAGTTTCCGCACTCATGGAGTTGTTTGTTCGGGCGCTGGACAGCGAAGTGAAAAGCCTGCACAAACACAATGTTCGCCTGCGGGTGATTGGCGATATCGGCCGCTTCAGCCCGCGTTTACAAGAGCGAATCCGTCGTTCAGAGACGATGACAGAAAAGAATCAGGGGCTCACACTCAATATTGCCGCGAATTATGGCGGCCGTTGGGATATTATTCAGGGAGTACGGCAACTTGCAGAGCAGGTGCAGGAAGGTAGTCTTCGCCCTGATAGCATTAATGAAGCGTCATTATGTCAGTACATCTGTCTGAATGATCTGGCTCCGGTTGATTTGGTGATCAGAACCGGTGGAGAACACCGCATCAGTAATTTTCTTCTGTGGCAAATTGCTTATGCTGAACTTTACTTTACTGATGTCCTCTGGCCTGATTTCGATGAACAAGTCTTTGAAGGTGCGCTGAATGCTTTTGCACAACGCGAGCGCCGCTTCGGGGGAACAACACCTATCGATGCTGATGCATCCTAGGGGGAACTTTTGCTGAAGTATCGCCTGATTACTGCTTTTATTTTGATCCCGATTGTTATTGCTGCACTGTTCTTGCTGCCGCCTCTGGGGTTCACACTTGTTACGCTGGCCGTTTGTATGCTGGCGGCATGGGAATGGGGTCAGTTGGCGGGTTTTGTCTCTTATGGCCAACGCCTGTGGCTCGCGATCCTGTGTGGTTTCTTGCTGGCGCTGATGCTGTTATCGCTTCCGGCCTACCATTATTCCGTCCATATTCCGCAAATCAGTATCGCGCTCTGGTCATCATTGGTGTGGTGGGGCGTTGCGCTGTTTTTGGTTCTGTTCTATCCAGCTTCTGCCTCATTCTGGCGTCATTCGCGCACATTGCGGATCGTGTTTGGCATCATGACGATCGTGCCGTTTTTCTGGGGCATGATCGCGATCCATAAGTATATTGGTCCTTGGTGGCTGCTGTACGTCATGCTGCTGGTGTGGGGAGCAGACAGCGGTGCTTACATGTTCGGCAAACTGTTTGGTAAGCGTAAGCTCGCGCCAAAAGTCTCGCCGGGCAAAACCTGGGAAGGCTTTCTCGGTGGTTTGGCAACCTCTGCGCTAATCTCTATGCTGTTTAGCCTGTATGCGCCATTAACGGTAGCACCAGCGACGTTGTTGATTTGTTCTATCGCCGCTGCGCTGGCTTCGGTGTTGGGTGATTTGACGGAAAGTATGTTCAAACGCGAGGCGGGCATCAAAGACAGTAGCCATTTGATTCCGGGGCACGGTGGCGTGCTCGATCGTATCGACAGCCTGACAGCTGCGGTTCCTGTGTTCTCTTGCCTGATGCTGCTGCTGTTTAAAGTAGCTTAGAATAAAGCGGTAGAGCTATTTATGTTGAGTTTTTTCTGGAATCTTGCCGCGTTTATCATTGCACTGGGTGTGCTGGTCACCGTCCATGAATTTGGGCATTTCTGGGTGGCGCGCCGCTGTGGTGTGAAGGTAGAGCGCTTCTCCGTCGGTTTCGGTCGCGCACTATGGCGTCGTCGCGATCGCACGGGTACAGAATTCGTGATTGCGCTGATCCCGCTTGGTGGCTACGTCAAGATGCTGGATGAGCGTGTCGACACGGTTGCGCCAGAATTCCGTCACCAATCTTTTAACAGTAAAACGGTCTGGCAGCGTGCGGCTATCGTCAGTGCGGGTCCGATTGCCAATTTCCTGTTTGCCATTGTGGCGTACTGGCTGGTGTTCATTCTCGGTGTGCCGGGTGTGCGTCCGGTAGTCGGTGAAATACAGCCCAATTCCATCGCCGCGCAAGCGGAAATGTCGGCAGGAATGGAACTAAAGTCCGTTGATGGTATCGAAACGCCTGATTGGGATACTGCGCGTTTAGCGATGATCGGTAAAATCGGTGACAGCAATGTCGTGATTGGAACCGCACCTTTAGGTTCTGACCGTGTCGTCCAGAAAACCCTGGATTTACGTGAGTGGCAGTTTGAGCCTGATAAGCAAGACCCAGCGGCCTCGCTCGGGATTATCCCGCGCGGTCCGCAAATCGAACCGGTACTGAATCAGGTGCAGGCTGGGTCTGCGGCGGAAAAAGCAGGTTTGCAAGTCAGAGATAGGATCGTTAAAGTCGACGGGCAAGTTTTAGCGCATTGGCGTGATTTCGTCATCGCCGTGCGTGATAACCCCGGACAATCTATCTCACTGGAGGTGGAACGAAATGGCGCAATAGTGCCGTTAACGTTAACGCCAGACAGCAAATCTGTGGGAAATGGCAAAGTTGAAGGGTTGGCCGGTGTTATGCCAAGCGTGACGCCGCTGCCCGAAGAATACAGGACTGTGCGCCAGTATGGGCCGTTTAGCGCTGTCTATCAGGCAACAGATAAAACCTGGCAACTGATGAAGTTGACCGTCAGTATGTTAGGCAAACTGGTTATGGGTGATGTTAAGCTGAACAACCTGAGTGGTCCCATTTCGATTGCTCAGGGTGCAGGAATGTCAGCAGATTATGGATTGATTTATTACCTGATGTTTTTGGCCTTAATTAGCGTCAATTTAGGGATCATCAATCTGTTTCCTCTGCCGGTATTGGATGGTGGACACCTGCTCTTTCTTGCGGTTGAAAAGCTGAAGGGTAGGCCGGTTTCTGAGCGTGTGCAGGACATTAGCTATCGTATTGGCACAGTATTGCTGATGTTGTTAATGGGACTCGCACTTTTCAATGATTTCTCTCGTCTCTAGGCGCGGGATTAGGTTAGGAAAAACGCATAACAACGATGGCGATCAAAAAGTTGCTCATAGCGTCGCTGCTGTTTAGCAGCGCAACCGTATACGGTGCAGACGGGTTCGTAGTGAAGGACATTCATTTCGAGGGCCTGCAAAGGGTTGCCGTCGGGGCGGCACTACTTAGTATGCCAGTCCGCGTTGGTGATACCATCGGTGACGATGATATCGGTAACACCATCCGTGCCTTGTTTGCGACCGGAAATTTTGAAGATGTTCGCGTCCTGCGCGATGGCGAAACGCTGATTGTGCAGGTGAAAGAGCGTCCGACAATCGCTAGCGTCACGTTTTCCGGCAATAAGTCAGTCAAAGACGACATGCTGAAAGAAAACCTGGAAGCTTCGGGCGTTCGCGTTGGTGAAGCGTTAGACCGCACCGCGCTCACCAGCATCGAAAAAGGACTGGAAGATTTCTACTACAGCGTGGGTAAGTACAGTGCGTCGGTGAAAGCCGTTGTCACGCCACTGCCGCGTAACCGCGTAGACCTGAAGCTGGTCTTCACTGAAGGTGTGTCTGCCCAAATCCAACAGATTAATATTGTCGGTAACAAAGCGTTCAGTTCTGACGAATTGATCTCTCGTTTCCAACTGCGTGATGAAGTGCCGTGGTGGAACGTGGTCGGTGACCGTAAATACCAGAAACAAAAACTGTCTGGCGATCTCGAAACCCTACGGAGTTTCTATCTGGATCGCGGCTATGCACGTTTCAACATCGATTCCACTCAGGTGAGTTTGACGCCAGATAAAAAAGGTATCTATATCACCGTTAATATGACGGAAGGCGATCAGTACAAACTGTCTGGTGTCGCGGTGAAAGGTAATCTGGCTGGTCACTCTGCGGAAATCGAAGGGCTGACGAAAATCGAACCAGGTGAACTCTACAACGGGACGAAAGTAACCCGCATGGAAGAGGACATCAAGAAGCTGCTGGGTCGTTATGGTTATGCCTATCCGCGTGTGGTAACGCAGCCTGAAATTAATGACGCAGACAAGACGGTGAGATTAAACATCAACGTTGATGCGGGTAACCGTTTCTATGTGCGTCATGTGCGCTTTGACGGTAACGACACGTCTAAAGATTCTGTTCTGCGCCGTGAAATGCGCCAGATGGAAGGTGCCTGGTTAGGTAACGATCTGGTTGAGCAGGGCAAAGAGCGTCTAAACCGACTGGGATATTTTGAAAGCGTTGATGTAGAAACACAGCGCGTTCCTGGCGTGGCCGATCAGGTTGATGTGACGTATAAAGTCAAAGAGCGTAATACGGGTACATTTAACTTTGGTGTCGGTTTCGGTACGGAAAGCGGCGTGAGCTTCCAGGCGGGGGTTCAGCAGGACAACTGGCTGGGAACGGGTAACTCTGTGGGGATCAGCGGGACTAAAAACGACTACCAGACATATGTCGAGCTGTCGCTGACTGACCCATATTTTACCGTCGATGGTGTGAGTCTCGGCGGGCGTATCTTCTATAACAAATTTGAAGCGTCTGACGCCGATCTGTCTGACTACACCAACGTGAGTTATGGCCTTGGTAGCACCTTGGGCTTCCCGATTAACGAGAATAACTCACTGCGCGTCGGTTTGGATTATGTGCATAACGATCTGTCGGATATGAGACCGCAGGTAGCGATGTGGCGTTATCTGGATTCCGTGGGGGTTAATCCAGAGGTTGTTGCTGGTACTAACAACAAATCTAGTGCTGATTTCAAAGCGAACGATTTCTTCCTGAATACTGGATGGTCGTATAACAATCTGGATCGTGGTTACTTCCCAACCAAAGGAACGCGTGCGTCTGCGAATGCCAAGATTGCTGTGCCAGGTTCGGACAACGAATACTACAAACTGACGTTTGACTCCACCAGTTATTATCCGCTGACCGACAGCGGTAAATGGGTGGTAATGGGCCGTACGCGTGCAGGTTTTGCTGATGGCATCGGGAGCAAAGAAGTGCCGTTTTACGACAACTTCTACGCCGGTGGGTCGAGCACGGTGCGTGGCTTCCAGTCGAATACGATTGGGCCTAAAGCGGCGTATTACAACTGTGCTGTGGGGGCAGCGTCGTATTCCGGTTGTCCGATTGATAAAACCAATCTGGATGATGCAGTGGGCGGTAACGCGATGGCGGTGCTGAGTGCAGAGCTGATCGTGCCGACGCCGTTTATCAGCGATAAATACGCAAGCTCCGTCCGGACTTCTTTCTTTGTGGACGGCGGTACGGTATGGGATACCAACTGGAAAAATACACAGGAAACGATTGACGCAGGCGTGCCGGATTACAGCAAGGCGAGCAACTTCCGTGTTTCCAGCGGTATCGCGTTGCAATGGATGTCTCCGCTTGGGCCATTGGTCTTCTCCTATGCCCAGCCGGTTAAAAAGTACGATGGAGACAAGTCGGAACAATTCCAGTTTAACATTGGCAAAACCTGGTAGTGTGACGTCAATAGGTCGTATGCAGGGAATGTCGCATCGTTGTTCATGAGTATGAATGGTTGAACATAAACCGTTCACGCCATGGCGCGATGCCCATCATTAAAGTGTCAAGACACAAATTAGGTTAGGTTGAGGAGTTTATAGTGAAAAAGTGGTTATGTGCCGCAGGCCTCGGTTTAGCATTGGCTGCTTCAGCCAGCGTTCAGGCTGCTGATAAGATTGCCGTTGTTAACGTTTCCAGCATCTTCCAACAATTGCCGCAGCGTGAAACCGTTGGCAAACAGCTGGAAAACGAGTTCAAAGGCCGTGCTTCTGAACTGCAATCGATGGAAAACGACTTACAGACCAAGATGCAGAAGTTGCAGCGTGATGGCTCTACCATGAAAGCGAGCGATCGCAGCAAAATGGAAAAAGACGTCATGGCACAGCGCGAGCAGTTCTCTACCAAAGCGCAGGCTTTTGAGCAGGACAACCGTCGTCGTCAGACTGAGGAACGCAACAAAATCCTGAGCCGTATTCAGGATGCGGTGAAAGCCGTTGCAACCAAAGAAGGTTATGATGTTGTGATTGACGCTAACGCGGTTGCGTATGTCGCCAATGCGAAAGACATTACTGCTGACGTGCTGAAACAGGTTAAATAAACCATGTATTCAATTCGACTGGATGCGTTAGCTCAACAGTTGGATGCACAATTACACGGTGATGGCGATATCGTCATCACCGGTGTTGCTTCTATGCATTCAGCAAAAACAGGGCAAATTACGTTTCTTTCCGACAGTCGTTACCGTGAGCAACTGGCCGAGACGCAAGCGTCTGTGGTCGTGCTGACGGAAGCGGATTTACCTTACTGTCAGGTCGCGGCGCTGGTAGTGAAGAATCCCTATCTGACGTACGCTCACATGGCTCAATTGTTGGACACGACACCGCAACCAGCAACCGATATTGCGCCGAGTGCCGTCATTGCCCCCGACGCGACGTTGGGTCGGCAGGTGTCCGTTGGCGCCAATGCCGTCATCGAATCTGGTGCACAGTTGGGTGATGGCGTTGTCATCGGTCCCGGCTGTTTTATTGGTAAAGATGCCCGTATTGGTGCCGGTACGCGTTTGTGGGCAAATGTCACGATTTATCACCGCGTTGAGCTGGGTGAACAGTGCCTGATCCAGTCGGGGACGGTGATCGGTTCTGACGGCTTTGGCTATGCCAACGATCGCGGCAACTGGGTGAAGATCCCGCAGTTGGGAACGGTCAGAATTGGCGATCGAGTTGAGATTGGCGCGAGCACAACCATCGATCGTGGTGCGTTGGATGATACCGTCATTGGCAATGGTGTGATCATTGATAACCAATGTCAGATTGCGCACAACGTCGTGATTGGCGACAATACCGCGGTAGCGGGTGGCGTCATTATGGCGGGGAGCTTGAAAATTGGTCGTTATTGCATGATCGGCGGTGCTAGCGTAATTAACGGGCACATGGAGATCTGCGATAAAGTGACGGTAACAGGAATGGGGATGGTCATGCGACCAATCACTGAACCTGGGGTATACTCTTCGGGTATTCCTTTGCAACCCAATAAAGTATGGCGCAAAACCGCAGCGCTGGTGATGAATATTGATGAGATAAGCAAACGGTTAAAAGCCGTTGAACGAAAAGTCGATAACGTTTAATCACTCGCGTTTTATTTGCGGCCTGCCTGAAGACACCTAATTTAGGGTCTGCGCAGGCCGTGTTGTTGATGGCATCAGTTTTTATGGACAGGAAGAGTATTTTGACTACTGACACTCATACTCTGAATATTGAAGAGATTTTAGAATTATTACCGCACCGTTTCCCGTTTTTGCTGGTTGATCGGGTACTGGATTTTGAAGAAGGGAAGTTTCTGCGGGCGGTGAAAAACGTCTCTTTCAACGAACCCTTCTTTCAGGGGCATTTCCCGGGCAAACCGATTTTTCCCGGCGTGTTGATTCTGGAAGCCATGGCTCAGGCTACCGGTATTCTGGCGTTTAAAAGCGTAGGCAAACTGGAGCCGGGTGAGCTGTATTACTTCGCCGCTGTTGACGAAGCGCGCTTTAAGCGCCCGGTACAGCCAGGCGATCAAATGATCCTTGAAGTTGAATTCATTAAAGAGCGTCGCGGCGTTGCGCGCTTTAAAGGTGTTGCCAAAGTTGATGGCGAAGTGGCCTGTGAAGCGTCAATGATGTGTGCTCGTCGTCGGGAGTCCTGATAACGTGATTGATCAAACCGCCTTTATTCACCCTAGTTCGATTGTTGAAGACGGTGCCATTATTGGTGCTGGCGTTCATATTGGCCCGTTCTGCTACATCGGTTCTCAGGTTGAGATCGGTGAAGGGACGGTGCTGAAATCGCATGTCGTCGTCAATGGTGTCACTAAAATTGGTCGCGACAACGAAATCTATCAGTTCACGTCAATTGGTGAAGTGAATCAGGATCTCAAATATGTCGGGGAGCCGACCCGCGTTGAGATTGGCGATCGTAACCGTATCCGTGAAAGCGTCACGATTCATCGTGGCACGACGCAGGGCGGTGGGTTGACTAAAGTCGGTAGCGATAATCTGTTGATGATCAACACACATATCGCACACGACTGTGTTGTGGGCAATCGCTGTATTCTGGCGAATAACGCGACGCTGGGTGGCCATGTTTCCGTCGATGATTTTGCAATTATTGGTGGAATGACGGCGGTACACCAGTTCTGTATTATCGGTGCTCACGTTATGGTTGGTGGGTGTTCTGGTGTGGCGCAAGACGTGCCGCCGTATGTGATTGCACAGGGTAACCACGCGACGCCGTTTGGCCTGAACATTGAAGGCCTGAAACGTCGTGGATTCGAAAAAGAAACGCTGCATGCGATCCGTAACGCATACAAACTCCTCTACCGTAGCGGTAAAACGCTGGATGAGGTGAAACCGGAAATCGAAGCGCTGGCGGCTGAATATCCAGCGGTGCAGGCATTTACCGATTTCTTTGCCCGTTCTACTCGCGGCATCATTCGTTAATCCATGACATCACGTCCTTTGACTATTGGGCTAGTCGCCGGAGAAACTTCCGGCGACATCCTTGGCGCGGGCTTGATCCGGGCGCTAAAAGAACAGGTGCCTAATGCGCAGTTTGTCGGTGTAGCTGGGCCACGTATGCAGGCTGAAGGTTGTGAAGCCTGGTACGAAATGGAAGAGCTGGCCGTCATGGGGATTGTTGAAGTACTCGGACGCCTTCCTCGCCTGCTGAAGATTCGGCGGGATTTAACCCAGCGCTTTAGCGATCTCCAGCCCGATGTCTTCGTGGGCATTGATGCACCTGATTTCAATATCACGCTGGAGGGCAATCTCAAACAGCGCGGTATCAATACCATTCACTACGTCAGCCCATCCGTGTGGGCGTGGCGGCAAAAACGTGTTTTCAAAATAGGTAAAGCGACCAATCTGGTGCTGGCTTTCTTGCCTTTTGAAAAAGCGTTTTACGATCGTTTCAATGTACCTTGTCGCTTTATCGGCCATACGATGGCTGATGCGATGCCATTGCATCCTGATAAGCTGGCAGCACGCGCGACGTTGGGTATTGCGCCTGATGTGCATTGTCTGGCGCTGTTGCCGGGCAGTCGCGGTGCAGAAGTTGAAATGTTGAGCGCCGATTTTCTCAATACAGCCGTGCTGTTGCGTCAGTATTTTCCCGATCTGGAAATCGTGGTTCCGCTGGTCAACAGCAAACGGCGTGAACAGTTTGAGCGGATAAAAAGTAGTGTGGCGCCCGATCTGCGCGTGCATCTGCTGGATGGGCAAGCGCGTGAAGCTATGATTGCCAGTGATGCGGCACTATTGGCATCCGGTACGGCTGCATTGGAGTGCATGCTGGCGAAATGCCCGATGGTTGTCGGTTATCGTATGAAGCCCTTTACCTTCTGGCTGGCGCAGCGCTTGGTCAAAACGTCGTGGGTGTCGCTGCCGAATTTGTTGGCTGGGCGTGAGCTGGTGGCAGAATTGCTACAGACCGACTGTACGCCGGATAAGCTCGCTGCTGCACTGTTGCCGCTGTTTGCCGATACGGACAAAATGACTGAGCTACGCACAACATTTGTGGATTTGCATCAGCAAATCCGCTGTAACGCCGATGAGCAAGCGGCTCAGGCGGTACTGGAATTAGTAAAGCCATGTTAGTAAAACCATCTAATAAAACCATGAGTGAAATTTTTATCTATCCGCAGGCGACCTGTATCGCTGGCGTTGATGAAGTGGGCCGTGGCCCTTTGGTTGGCGCGGTCGTCACGGCGGCGGTGATTCTTGACCCGACCCGACCGATTGTCGGGCTGGCGGATTCCAAACAGCTGAGTGAAAAACGTCGACTGGCGCTCTATGATGAAATCAAAGAGAAAGCGTTGGCGTGGAGCCTCGGTCGTGCGGAACCGGAAGAGATTGATCAACTGAATATCCTGCATGCTACCATGCTGGCAATGCAGCGTGCGGTGGCTGGGTTGTCTATCGTGCCTGACTTTGTTCTCATTGACGGTAACCGCTGCCCTGCATTGCCGATGTCCGCTCAGGCGGTGGTTAAAGGGGACAGCCGCGTGGCAGAAATCAGCGCGGCTTCGATCATGGCGAAGGTCACCCGCGATCATGAGATGGTTGAATTGGATCAACGTTTCCCTGCTTATGGCTTTGCTCAACACAAAGGCTATCCAACGGCTTTTCATCTGGAGAAACTGGCTGCACTGGGTGCCACAGAGTTTCACCGTCGGAGCTTCGCGCCAGTCAAACGTGCATTAGGGCTGGCGTAAAACATCATCATTCACTCTCTGTGTTGTGATATGACTATTGCAATGCTGACTAATCGATAAATTCTGGGATCTGGGTATGGCCGAACCACGTTTTGTTCACCTGCGTGTTCACAGTGACTATTCCATGATCGATGGGCTAGCCAAAGTCGGTCCGCTGGTAAAAAAAGCGGCGGCACTTGGCATGCCAGCGCTGGCGATTACCGATTTTACCAACCTGTGTGGGCTGGTAAAATTCTATGGCGGCGCGCATGGCGCGGGAATCAAGCCCATTATCGGCGCAGATTTCTATGTCCAAAGCGACGAATTGGGTGATGAGTTGGCGCATCTCACTGTGCTAGCCATGAACAATCAAGGCTATCAGAATCTCACGCTGTTGATTTCCCACGCTTATCAACGTGGTTATGGTGCTGCCGGACCGACAATTGACCGGGATTGGCTGGTTGAGCACCAGGAAGGGCTGATTTTACTGTCTGGCGGCCGCCGGGGTGATGTCGGTCAATTTTTGCTGCGCGGTAACCAGACGCAGGCCGAACAGTGTCTGGCCTTCTATCAGGAACACTTCCCCCAGCGTTACTATCTGGAATTGATCCGCACGTCCCGCCCCGATGAAGAAAGCTATTTGCATGCCGCCGTCGAGCTGGCGACGAAGCACGGGATACCCGTGGTGGCGACTAATGAAGTGTGCTTTATCAGCACCGATGATTTTGATGCCCACGAAATCCGCGTAGCGATTCACGATGGCTACACGCTTGATGATCCCAAACGTCCACGTAATTATAGCCCGCAGCAATACATGCGTTCCGAAGAGGAAATGTGCGAGCTGTTTGCTGACATCCCCGAAGCGTTGGCGAACAGTGTTGAAATCGCCAAGCGCTGTAATGTAACGATCCGTTTGGGCGAATATTTTCTTCCGCAGTTCCCGACGGGTGAGATGAGCACCGCAGATTTTCTGGTTCAGTGTTCGAAAAAAGGGTTGGAGGATCGTCTTGAATTCCTGTTCCCTGACCCGGAAGTACGCGCTGAGCGTCGACCGGAATATGATGAACGTCTGGACATCGAACTGGGCGTCATCAACCAAATGGGGTTCCCGGGCTACTTCCTGATCGTCATGGAATTTATCCAGTGGTCGAAGGATAACGATGTGCCTGTTGGCCCAGGACGTGGCTCCGGTGCGGGTTCATTGGTCGCCTACGCGCTGAAAATCACCGATCTAGACCCGCTAGAGTTCGACCTGCTGTTTGAACGCTTCCTCAACCCTGAACGCGTCTCGATGCCTGACTTTGACGTCGATTTCTGCATGGAAAAACGCGACAAGGTTATCGATCACGTTGCGGAAATGTACGGGCGTGATGCAGTTTCTCAGATTATCACCTTTGGTACGATGGCGGCGAAAGCGGTTATTCGTGACGTAGGACGTGTACTCGGACACCCCTATGGGTTTGTCGATCGCATTTCAAAACTGGTGCCGCCCGATCCCGGTATGACGTTGGAGAAGGCGTTTGCCGCCGAACCGCAATTGCCGGAAATTTATGAAGCCGATGAGGAAGTTAAGGCTCTCATCGATATGGCACGAAAGCTCGAAGGGGTGACGCGTAACGCTGGTAAGCATGCGGGTGGGGTGGTGATATCCCCGACCAAAATAACCGATTTTGCGCCGCTGTATTGCGATTCGGAAGGGAATCACCCGGTTACCCAGTTTGATAAGAACGATGTGGAATATGCTGGTCTGGTGAAGTTCGACTTCCTTGGCTTACGTACATTGACCATCATCGACTGGGCGCTGGAGATGATCAACGCCCGCCGTGCGAAGCAAGGTCAGGAACCGATTGATATCGCCGCGATCCCACTCGACGATAAGAAAAGTTTCGACATGCTGCAACGCTCGGAAACCACCGCGGTATTCCAGCTTGAATCGCGTGGCATGAAAGATCTGATTAAGCGTCTGAAGCCCGACTGTTTTGAAGATATGATCGCACTGGTGGCCTTGTTCCGTCCCGGCCCGCTGCAATCCGGCATGGTGGATAACTTCATCGACCGTAAGCATGGGCGTGAAGCGATTTCGTACCCTGATATCGAGTGGCAGCACGAGTCGCTCAAGCCCGTGTTGGAGCCGACCTACGGTATTATCCTGTATCAGGAACAGGTGATGCAGATCGCACAGGTTCTGGCGGGCTATACGCTGGGCGGTGCGGATATGTTGCGTCGTGCGATGGGGAAAAAGAACCCAGTCGAGATGGCGAAGCAGCGCGGCGGTTTTGAAGATGGCGCTAAATCGCGCGGCGTGAACGGTGAGTTGGCGGTTAAGATTTTCGACCTGGTGGAAAAATTCGCCGGTTACGGCTTTAATAAATCTCACTCTGCGGCTTATGCGTTGGTGTCTTACCAAACGCTGTGGCTGAAAGCGCACTATCCGGCTGAATTCATGGCGGCGGTAATGACGGCCGATATGGATAACACGGATAAAGTCGTAGGGCTGGTTGATGAATGCTGGCGGATGGGGTTAAAAATCCTGCCACCGGACATCAACAGCGGTCTGTACCACTTTCACGTTAACGATGATGGCGAGATTGTTTATGGTATCGGCGCCATTAAAGGCGTAGGTGAAGGCCCGATTGAGGCGATTATCGAAGCGCGTAATCAGGGCGGCTATTTTAGGGAGCTGTTTGACCTCTGCGCCCGTACCGATATTAAAAAGCTGAACCGTCGCGTGCTGGAAAAGCTGATCATGTCCGGGGCGTTCGATCGTCTGGGGCCGCATCGCGCTGCGCTGATGAATTCATTGGCTGACGCGCTGAAGGCTGCCGATCAGCATGCGAAAGCCGAAGCCATCGGTCAGGTGGATATGTTTGGCGTGCTGGCCGATGCGCCTGAACAGGTTGAGCAATCTTACAGCACCGTACCACCGTGGCCGGAGCAGGTGGTGTTGGATGGTGAGCGGGAAACGCTGGGACTGTACCTGACCGGCCACCCGATCACGCAATATATTAAGGAAATTGAACGCTATGCCGGTGGCGTGCGTTTGAAAGATATGCACCCGACGGATCGGGGCAAAATGACCACTGCCGTTGGGCTGGTGTTAGCGGCTCGCGTCATGGTTACCAAACGGGGAAACCGTATTGGTGTCTGTACGCTGGACGATCGGTCCGGTCGGCTTGAGATCATGTTGTTTACCGATGCATTGGAAAAATATCAGCATTTACTTGAGAAAGACCGTATCCTTATCGCCAGTGGACAGGTCAGCTTTGATGACTTCAGTGGCGGGCTTAAAATGACCGTCCGAGAGTTAATGGATATCAGTGAAGCGCGGGAAAAATACGCGCGCGGGCTTGCTATCTCGCTGACTGACAGGCAAATTGATGACCAGCTATTAAACCGTCTCCGCCAATCGTTGGAACCTCATCGATCGGGGACGATCCCAGTGCATCTCTATTACCAGCGTGAAGATGCGCGTGCCCGACTACGTTTCGGCGCAGCATGGCGTGTAACGCCTGCCGATGCGCTACTGAACGAGCTGCGCACATTAGTGGGTAATGAGCAGGTGGAACTGGAATTTGACTAATATAGGAATACTATGAGTCTGAATTTTCTTGATTTTGAGCAGCCGATTGCAGAGTTGGAAGCGAAAATTGACTCGCTGACTGCAGTCAGCCGTCAAGACGAAAAATTAGATATTAATCTGGACGAAGAAGTCCAGCGCCTGCGTGAAAAGAGCGTTGAACTGACGCGCAAAATTTTCGCCGATTTGGGTGCCTGGCAGGTTGCGCAATTAGCGCGCCATCCGCAACGTCCTTATACGCTTGATTATATTAAGCATATCTTTACCGACTTTGATGAATTGGCGGGCGATCGTGCCTATGCTGATGATAAAGCCATTGTCGGCGGGATTGCCCGTTTGGATGGACGTCCGGTGATGATCATTGGTCATCAGAAAGGACGTGAAACTAAAGAAAAGATTCGCCGTAATTTCGGCATGCCTGCACCAGAAGGGTATCGCAAAGCGCTGCGCCTGATGGAAATGGCCGATCGCTTCAAGATGCCGATTATCACCTTTATCGACACGCCGGGCGCTTATCCAGGCGTTGGCGCAGAAGAGCGCGGTCAGTCTGAGGCTATCGCGCGCAACCTGCGTGAAATGTCGACGCTGCGTGTGCCAATCATCTGTACCGTTATCGGCGAGGGGGGCTCCGGTGGTGCGTTGGCTATTGGCGTGGGCGACAAGGTCAATATGTTGCAGTACAGCACCTACTCGGTCATTTCACCGGAAGGCTGTGCCTCTATCCTGTGGAAGAGCGCGGATAAAGCGCCGCTGGCAGCAGAAGCCATGGGCATCATTGCGCCGCGTCTGAAAGAGCTGAAACTGATCGATACCGTGATCCCTGAGCCGTTGGGGTCGGCACACCGTAACGTTCCAGCGATGGCAGAGTCTCTGAAAGCACAGTTGCTGGCCGACCTGCTCGACCTCGATGGCCTGACAGAAGAAGAACTGTTGAACCGCCGTTATCAGCGTTTGATGAATTACGGCTACTGTTGATAAGGTGATTGTCTGATTGATGTATTATCAATCAGTCGATTCTGGCGTTACTCTGAAAATCCGTTGTCAGAAATGACAGCGGATTTTTGCTATGAGGGTTTGAAGCATGCTGAAACTGCTCGATGTCCATCACATTGCGGTTATTGCCTCTGACTATGAACGCAGCAAGGCGTTTTATTGTGATGTGCTGGGATTTACGTTGAACAACGAGGTCTACCGTGAAGCGCGGCAGTCGTGGAAAGGGGATCTCTCGCTGAATGGACGCTATACCATTGAGCTCTTTTCTTTCCCCCATCCACCTGCGCGCGTCAGTCGGCCAGAGGCCTGTGGGCTACGCCACTTGGCTTTTGCCGTAGCTAACGTAGAACAGGCCGTCGCTTCGCTGGAACAGGCTGGCGTCATCTGTGAATCTGTCCGGATCGATCCTGAAACGCAGCAGCGCTTCACCTTTTTCTCCGATCCTGACGGCTTGCCTTTAGAACTGTATGAGATCTGATACCGTGGATTGCACCGAACCTGATGATGGATTACTCCAGACGATCGTGACGCAAACGGCCGGATGCGAGTCGATCTTGTTGGCCTACAGCGGGGGGCTGGACTCTAGCGTGCTATTGCATCTGCTGGTGGCTCTGCGTCAGCGTACAGGGATGACTATTCGCGCAGCTTATATTCATCACGGCTTAAATCCACTGGCAGATAGCTGGGCTGAACATTGTCGTCAGCAGTGTGAAGGCTGGCAGGTGCCGTTTGCCTCGCTGCCGGTGAAGGTGGTGGCGCAGAACGGCGGCATTGAAGCCGCAGCCAGGGCGGCGCGTTATCAGGCGCTGCAAGCACATCTGCAAACCGGGGAAACTCTGCTGACGGCGCAGCATCTTGATGACCAGAGCGAAACTTTTTTACTGGCGCTGAAACGCGGCAGTGGGCCTGCGGGATTGTCTGCGATGGCGGCTGACAGTATGTTGGGTCATCATCGCCTCATTCGTCCGTTGTTAGGGCTCTCTCGTCTCCAGTTGGAAGCGTATGCACAGCGGCATCAGCTTGGCTGGATTGAAGACGACAGCAATCAGGATGAACGTTTCGACCGCAATTTTCTACGCCGTCAGATCTTACCGCGATTGACGCAGCGCTGGCCGCATTTTCCCTCCGCCGTGGCACGTAGCGCCCAGCTCTGTGCCGAACAGGAACAACTGCTCGATGAGCTGCTAGAGGAATCATTGCAGGTGCTATGTCAGCCGGACGGCGCGCTGAGCATTGACGGTCTGGTGCCGCTGAGTCCAGTGCGGCGTTTTGCACTCCTGCGTCGCTGGCTGGCGCAGCAAGGGGCAACCATGCCCGCACGTGAACAATTGCAACGGCTTTGGGATGAAGTTGCGACAAGCCGGCAGGATGCGGAACCGGTATTGCAGTTAAATCAGATGCAAATCCGCCGTTTTCGCCAACATCTCTATCTGCTACCGCTGATGTCGTCGCTCAAAGACCGTATTCTGCCGTGGCAACCAACGTCATGCTCGTTATCTCTTCCTGACAACCTGGGCACGTTGTCACTGGCCGATAGCGGTGTGGCGATTCGCGCTCCGGAAAACGGTGAGGTGGTGAGTATTCGCTTTTCGACCAGTGGAGCCGTGCATATTGTTGGCAGGGCCCACGGACGGCAAATCAAAAAGCTCTGGCAGGAGCTGGACGTTCCGCCCTGGTGGCGCGATCGGACGCCATTGGTGTTCTACAACGAGCAACTGATTGCGGCGGTGGGGCGATTTGTCTCGCGAGAAGGGCAGGCGAAAGCAGATCAGCCAGTGTGGCACATTACCTGGGAAAAGAAAGCTTGGGAAAAAGAGCTTGGGAAAAGAAAGCCTGAGAAAAAGCTGAAGTTGGCAGGCCCGAAATAAAAACGGACAACCTGTGTTGTCCGTTTTGGAAGCATTGATTCAGCGTTTGCCGCTAAATGGAAGGAGAAGTCTGTCAGGATTCGCTGACGACGACCTTCCCGATTTCAGGGTGACTGAAACTGACGATGTGATCGAGACGCAGTTCGCGTGTTGTTCCGGAGGCTTCAATAACCAGATACTCAACCTGCTTACGTGAGATCATATCACTGGCTTTACCGGTCACAACTTCACCACCACGTAGTTCCAGCGTCAGCGTCAAACTCTGCTGACAAGTGGCTTCCAGGCTGTCATAATCATCACAGTTGATGGGTTGATATTCATTACTCATTGACATAATCACTCACCAATAAGTTAGCGGCGGCAAAAGCAGCCTGTTCCCTGACGGAGGATGGCAACGCCTCATTCGCGGCAATGCTATCCAGGGTTTTCAAAACACAACCCAGCGAATCGGGTATATAGCCCAGATCGCCACTGGCGATCTCTGCGTATAAGCGACGTACTAATTCACAGTATTCTTGCACTATATCCTCCCTTAAAAGCTTAGCTCGGTAGATATTCATGCATCATCACTAGCTGCGGTGCGCGATGTTGTAAGCCTACGAAGATAAACTCTATTTATCAAACCGACTATAGCATAGGCACTAACAGGATATCAGTAGTCCTTAGAGGCCTAATCTATAGGTTACATGGCAGATACCACCTTTACTGTGAGGATGGCGCTAACTCAAGTAAACTAGGAGGGAATGAAGACGAGGTCACTGATGGCATTAAAAGCAACGGTTTACAAAGCAGCAATCAATATCGCCGATATGGATCGGAATTTTTTCCACGATGCGAACCTGACGATAGCGCAACACCCCTCTGAAACTGAGCAACGTATGATGCTACGGCTTTTAGCGTGGATCTGCCACGCTGATGAAAATCTGCGCTTTACCAAAGGGCTTAGCGCAGAGGATGAACCAGAAATCTGGCGACGTAGTGATACGATGGAGCTGGAATTGTGGATTGAGTTAGGTCTGCCAGATGAAAAGCGTCTGAAGAAAGCCTGCAACCAGTCCCGTGCCGTGGTGCTGTATGCCTACAGTGAGCGTGCAGCACAAGTTTGGTGGAATGCGATATCGAGTAAGGTCTCTGGGTACAAAAATCTGGCGATCCGCTTTTTGGATGACAACCAACTGGCTCAGCTTGCTGGACTAATCCAGCGTACGATGTCATTGCAGGCAACGATCCAAGACGGCACGATCTGGTTGTCTGACGATAAGAATAGTCTTGAAATAGCATTTTCTGAGTGGAAAGCTCCTCAGACTCAGGGATGATAACGAATTGGGTTTGTTATAGCGTATCGAATAAGAACGGAAGAACAGGACAGAGGGACAGAAAAATAATGATGAAAAAACTGGCTATCGGTGTGCTGTTGATGGCAGGGATTTCTGGGTTGATCGGGTGCCATACCCGTTCACAAGTTCAGGAAGAACCCCTTACGCCCATGGCACAAAGTTATCGCGGTGTTTTACCCTGTGCGGACTGTGAAGGGATTGATACGTCACTATTTTTGGAAAAAGACGGGACGTTTATTCTGCACAAGCAATATAAGACGACCTTACCGGGAGAGACCGTTTTCGCTTCCTATGGTCAGTGGCGTCGTACGGCAGATAAGCTGGTGTTGACGGAACGCTCAGGAGAAAAACACTACTTCCGCCCCGTTAATAAAGGGCTGGAGCTGTTGGATGAACAGGGGCTGCCCATCAATTCGCCGCTTCCTCGTCAATTAACGGTGTCCGAACAACCGCTGCCCAAAACGCCGATGATGATGAAGGGGATGTACCGCTATATGGCGGATGTCGCGACGTTTTCCGATTGTGCGACGGGAAAAACCTTCGTGATGGAAGATAGCGCCGAGCTGGAAAGACAATATTTTCGCATAAGAAATACAGCCGGTCAGGCGGTACTGCTTCTTCTTCCTGCTCATTTTGCCGTCATTCCGTCGATGGAAGAGGGCAAAATGATTAAGGCCGTAGTACCTGATGGTAGCAATAAAGCCTTGATGAACGCGGAGCTAAACTGCGATTCATAGACTAACGTGATATTGAAAAGAAAAGGCACTGATTTCAGTGCCTTTTTGCTATCGATTTGTCTTGTTCTAACTCGCGTTAGAGCATTTTCTTTAGCTGATACAACCAATCCAGCGCTTGACGTGGCGTGAGTGCATCGGGATCGATAGCCTCCAGCGCTTCAATCGCCGGTGATGGCTCATCATTACTCAGTAATGCCAGCTGCGCGCCATCGATATGGCTGGATGACGCATTATTCGATAACGTTTCCAGCTCTTTCAGCTTCTGACGAGCACGTTTAATCACTTCTTTTGGTACACCCGCCAGTGCGGCGACGGCTAAACCGTAACTTTTGCTGGCTGCACCGTCCTGTACGCTGTGCATGAAGGCGATGGTATCGCCGTGCTCGCGGGCATCTAAATGGACATTCACCACGCCTTCCATTTTTTCCGGCAGAGTGGTGAGTTCAAAGTAGTGCGTGGCAAACAGCGTCATTGCTTTGATGCGATTCGCCAGATTCTCGGCACAGGCCCATGCCAACGACAGGCCGTCATAGGTTGAGGTGCCGCGTCCGATTTCGTCCATCAGTACCAGACTGTTTTCCGTGGCGTTGTGCAGGATATTCGCCGTTTCCGTCATTTCCACCATGAAGGTGGAACGGCCAGAGGCCAGATCGTCTGCGGCACCTACGCGAGTGAAAATGCGATCGACAGGGCCAATGACCGCTTGATCCGCTGGCACAAAGCAGCCGATATGCGCCATCAGCACGATGAGTGCGGCCTGACGCATATAGGTACTTTTGCCCCCCATGTTGGGGCCGGTAATGATCAGCATACGACGCTGTGGCGATAGCGACAGAGGGTTTGAAATAAACGGTTCACGAAGCACCTGTTCGACGACGGGGTGACGGCCGCCTGCGATTTTGATGCCGGGCTTATCACTCAACGTCGGGCAGACGTAATTCAGCGTATCGGCACGTTCAGCCAGATTAGTGAGGGCGTCCAGTTCGGCCAACGCGGCTGCACTTTGCTGAAGCTCGGCTAAATGAGGCAGCAGCAGATCGAAAAGCTCATCGTAAAGTGCTTTTTCCAGCGCCAGCGCTTTGCCCTTCGAGGTCAGAACTTTGTCTTCGTACTCTTTCAGCTCGGGAATGATATAGCGTTCGGCATTTTTCAGCGTCTGTCGGCGGACATAGTGGATCGGCACCAGATGGCTTTGACCACGGCTGACCTGAATGTAATAACCGTGCACACCATTGAAGCCGACTTTCAGCGTATCGAGTCCCAGCTTTTCACGTTCACGAATTTCCAGTCGGTCCAGATAATCGCTGGCACCGTCAGCCAGCGCGCGCCACTCATCCAGTTCTGCATGGTAGCCCGGTGCGATGACCCCACCGTCACGTACCAACACGGGTGGCGCTTCGACAACGGCGCGTTCCAATAAATCACGTAGCTCATCAAATTGCCCGATCAGGCTGACCAGACGACGAACGGAGTCGGTTTCCAGTGGCGCAAGCTGTTCGCGAATATCGGGAAATTGTTGGAAAGCATGGCGCATACGTGCCAGATCGCGTGGACGTGCTGTGCGCAACGCGAGTCTTGCCAGAATACGTTCCAGATCGCCGACCTGTCGCAGATAGGGTTGCAGGTCTGGTGTGATATCCTGCAACGCGCTGATAGCCTGCTGACGCTGTTTGAGCGCCTCAATATCGCGGCTGGGCATATGAATCCAGCGCTTCAGCATTCGGCTGCCCATTGCCGTTACGGTGCAGTCCAGCACGGCAGCCAGCGTATTTTCTACACTACCGGACAGGTTCTGCGTCAGTTCAAGGTTACGGCGCGTGGCCGCATCCATAATGATGCCATCCTGTTGGCGCTCCATCGTAATACCACGAATATGCGGCAGTGATGTGCGCTGAGTATCTTTCGCGTATTGCAGTAGGCATCCAGCGGATCGTAGCGCGAGTTTTGCCTGCTCTACGCCAAAACCGGTCAGATCACGAGTGCCAAATTGCAGGTTTAGCTGCTGACGCGCGGTATCGGGTTCAAATTCCCACAGCGGACGACGGCGAAGCCCATGACGATTTTCGATCAAATCCATGGACTCAAAGGATTCAGGGTAGAGTAATTCCGCTGGGTTAGTGCGCTGCAATTCGGCCGCCATGGTTTCGCGATCGGCGGGTTCACTGACGCGAAAGCGTCCTGAGCTGATATCCAGAGTGGCATAACCGAACCCCCGACTATCCTGCCAGATCGCTGCCAACAGGTTATCCTGCTTTTCCTGCAACAACGCTTCATCGCTGATGGTTCCCGGCGTAACAATGCGTACGACTTTGCGTTCTACCGGACCTTTGCTGGTGGCGGGATCGCCGATCTGTTCGCAGATAGCGACGGATTCACCCATTTGTACCAGTCTGGCAAGGTAGTTCTCGACGGCATGATGCGGAACGCCGGCCATCGGAATCGGTTCCCCTGCCGAAGCGCCGCGTTTCGTCAGCGAAATATCCAGCAGTTGAGAGGCTCGTTTGGCATCGTCATAGAACAGCTCGTAAAAATCGCCCATGCGATAAAACAGCAGGATTTCTGGATGTTCAGCCTTTAGCCTAAAGTACTGTTGCATCATCGGCGTATGGGCAGTGAAGTCCTTCTCTGTGGCTTCATTCATATTGATTTTACTCAGTCTTAACGCTTTTGTTCGCTCAGGTGTAGCGCAGAGGTGGATGGTCAACCTTACTGATGGTTCGTTACCTGAGCATTGAAATGGGATGCCAGAAGTATACTGGCTGGCAGATGAAAAACATCACCTGCGCGTGCGCTATCTTACCATTGATAGCTGTTATTTGACGTCAAAGCGACGTTACCAGACTGAGACAAGGATGCGCATCCGATTTTTCCACTATTGCTCAAGTACGCGAGGCGGTTCGCAAGTTTGCCTGAAGAGGTATAAGGTCAATAAAACGAAGATGAATACAATCTGGAAGCAATCAATGTTATTGAGCTTATAATGGGTGACATTTTTGCCTAATGCCGCAGTCAATCATAGGGTAAGATTGCAGTAGTAAAAGAACAACCAATCAAGGGAATGGATTGAATGGATAAAAGAGCACTACTCTTAAAATCAGGGAACTACTTCGCCTGAAAAATAATTATGTCTATGTCAAATGCGATGGTTTTAAATTTAATACCCCAGCGAAGAAAGCTGAATCCTTTACAGACTATGTTTTTATCGTTACTCGTTTATGCTGGAAAGCAATGTATCTTCCTGTCTTCATGAGTCTATTTTTTTTTCTATTTATGATTTTTATAAAAATGGGAATGTGGTTGCAAGTATAACAGTATTTTTTATTCTTTTTTCTATAATTTCTTTTTTCGTATTAAAGGTTGAGAGTAATTATTATAATGTACGCATGATCACGATTGTAAGGATAATTAAATTTAGATTGATGTTGTTTGTATTTTCATTATAGATAATGAATGGTTTTTATGTAATTTTCTTGACTATTAATTTAGTTGTTAACCATGAGAAAAACAGTGCTATCAATACAAGAAAGATAATTAATGAATCTAAAGATGAGTCTATTATGTGAAATGGGTTGGTTAATTTTGCAACAAATAAGTAAGTTTTTTCAGGTAAGTAATTAAATACCATTTCGAATAAAAAAATTATGTATAGAATGCTAATTATTATAAATAAAATTATTTTTTTCACGTTACCCCTTCTTCTTATTTCTATCCATGTGATGTATCATTTTAAGCAAAAGGATTTTAAAGTCAAATTTTATGAGGTGTAGGATGAACATTGCTTATCTGAAACAAAAAATGCAGGCAGACCGAATTATTGCTCTAAAAATCGAGAATGCGCTTGTGGAAATTAATCAGGATCTCAGGGAAACTGCGGACACTTTATATTCTGGCGTAGAAAGAGCAAGCTGGTATGGCTCTTGTCTTTTCGATGATTATAAAGATGTTTGTAAGCAGTTAATGACAGAAGATTACAGGATGCTTATTGCTGTTAAGCAAGTGTATCTAAGAGATGATGTTGTTCTTGATATGGTTGAGCTTTTTTTTAAAAAAAACTAAGAAGAATAAGTGAGGAAAAACAAAATAGTATTTTACAGGAAGTCGAAAAAAAATCTGCCGAATACGCCTCGGTTAAATTCAGTAAATTGTCCCTTGCCTATGTTCTGGCAAAAATAGTAAGAATGTCGAAAGATTTTAATGATTCCCATACCAAAATTATTAATAAAAGTAGTCTGGCTGTTGTGCAGGTGGGAAGTTTTATGGAAAAATACAAAAAGCAGTAATGGCAGCAAGGCGATTAAAAAACATAGAGCCAGAATATTATTGGGAATTATATAATGAAAAAATAGAGTTATTATATTTTTTAATTGATCCTGAAATGTCAAAGATAATATATATGACCAATTCAGGTTCTTATAATGAAGAAGATGTTGTTTATTTATTAAATCAGGTTTTAAGAAAATGAAATGGATTATTGAATGGCTTGGCCAGTCTTTTTTTTATCTTGTACCTATTGCTGCCATCGTTCTGGGTGGCATTTTTTTTGTTAGTTTTTTCCCAAACTATGGTTTCTACCTTACCGTTGTATGGGTATTCATTGTGATTTTTTTATATGTGAAATATTCTAAATGGTATTGATAGTATTTAGAATATTTCACGGTTAACTGTTAATATTTTACTGCTTCCCATAAAATGTATGAACTGGTTCTTGCTACCACATGTTCCCACTCTATAGATGCGAATTTGAAAGAGACACTTTCGTGAGGTTGAACCTCATTATGTGTTAATGAATTTGGATAATGAAATTGTATACCTGTGATAACCGCATCTCTCAGCACCATTTTAAAATAGAGTTCGTTACTACCGGATTGTGACGTTCTGTAAAAAGGAATTCACAGGTTAATTTTTCGTTATCGCTTAATGCCTGTCAATAAGTGGAGTAGATTTATCTATTGGCTTTCTTATTTCAACTGGATACAATGAAACATTATCTTGTCTTGTTATCTGGTTCATTAATTCATAAACAAAAATTTCGTCTTCATGGGAAACCTGATATTTATTACCAATCGAGTCTGCACTTGAACAACCTGCAGAGATCAGACCTTGTTTGATGCCGGTGAGTTTCAGATAGATTAAATTTGCCATTATTTACTCCTTAATGTTGTCCATAATCGCACCATAAATCCTTTTTCCTTATGGGAGAGGTAATTTCTGCATTTTTTAGTCAATGAGTCAATAGCGGTTATCGTGCAATGTGTATGATTTCAAATGGTTATTCGGATTATAATTATCGTAAAAATTATTGATATTTTATTTATTTTAGTGGTAGGGAAAGTCGAAAATGTATTCCATTGGTATACTAAAAACCAGTCATTAAAAATTTATCCTATATTTATCAATGAGTAATATATAAAAATCAATACTGCTGCATCATCGGCGTATGGGCAGTGAAGTCCTTCTCTGTGGCTTCATTCATATTGATTTTACTCAGTCTTAACGCTTTTGTTCGCTCAGGTGTAGCGCAGAGGTGGATGGTCAACCTTATTGATGGTTCGTTACCTGAGCATTGAAATGGGATGCCAGAAGTATACTGACTGGCAGATGAAAAACATCACCTGCGCGTGCGCTATCTTACCATTGATAGCTGTTATTTGACGTCAAAGCGACGTTACCAGACTGAGACAAGGATGCGCATCCGATTTTTCCACTATTGCTCAAGTACGCGAGGCGGTTCGCAAATTTGCCTGAAGGGTTATGTCAATAAAGCGAAGGTTGGATGTAATCGGGGATCAATCGATGCTGTTGAGCTGATCGATAGCATATATTCTTTTTTGATGGGTTGAAATAAAATGAAAAACTATCCCCCTTAGGTGTGAAGAGGGATGTAT
Source organism: Pectobacterium araliae (assembly GCF_037076465.1). NCBI lineage: Bacteria > Pseudomonadati > Pseudomonadota > Gammaproteobacteria > Enterobacterales > Pectobacteriaceae > Pectobacterium > Pectobacterium araliae. The sequence goes on from NZ_AP028908.1 coordinate 1,068,882, forward strand.
TTCCTATTTCGATTAAATCCATAAAAATACAATTGCAATTAATAGTAAAATACCAAATATTTTATCTTGGTTTTTATTTAAAAAGCTCCCACTGTTTTTTATGATAATTTCACTTGAGTAACTCCATAGAAGATGAGATAACATATTACACAACGTTATGATTATAGCTAACATTATACCATAACGATAATCTTCCGCTTGCTTGGAAAAAAGTGAGTATATCGTTATGATTATAGCAATGTTTTTAGGATTGATTGCTTGTGCAAAAACACCATGAACGAAACCACTTTTGATATTTTCTTTCTTTTTTACTGAGCTATCTGCTCTGATCATGCTTATTGCTAAGTAGAGCATATAAATACTACCAAGAATTTTTGCGAGCAAAGATAAACTCTCAAATTTACTTAACATTTCCTCTGCGCCGATTGCAATGATAAGCGAGTAAACGAAGGGTAATACCTGAAGCCCAGCAATGAACTTTAGCGTTTTCTTAAAACCTTGAACAGAGGCAATACTCAGGCAAAGGATATTTGTTGGGCCTGGAGATAAAGCTAAAGGCAAATTAACGAGTAAAGCACTGATTATGAATTTTATATCCATTATATGTCCTTAAATGCGGTCCATCCACCATCAACGAAAAGTGTACTTCCAGTTATAAATGATGCTTTGTTTGATAATAAAAACTTAATGGCTTCAGAAACCTCGCCAACTTCCCCTGTTCTTTTCATTATATGATTGTTGTTCACTTTCTCCATTAATTTATGATCTTGGTAATAATCATTGGTCAATGGTGTTTTAATAACACCAGGAGCGACTGAGTTAACCCTTATTTCTGAAGGTGAAAGCTCAATAGCTAAACATTTAGTTAAACCAATTAAGGCATGTTTGCTTGCTACATAAGCACTTCTGTTTGGCTCACCTAATACACCAGATACCGATGAGATATTTACAATGCTACTTTTTTTATTCAAGTTATACCGACATGTTTTTGCTGCTAAAAAAAAGGAATCCACATTGATACTGAACACTTTTTTCCATTCAGTATAGGATAATTCATCCAGAGAGCATATTTCCCTGACCCCTGCACAATAGACTAATCCATCAAAGATATGGTCGCTTATCTTTCTCTTAATCAGGGAGGGTATTGCTTCTGGATTACCTAGGTCAAGTTCGAAAAAATCAACTTTATCATTAGATGGTTTAATCCTATCAAAAACTAAAACAGAGAATCCTTCTATTAGTAGATCTTCGGCGACTTTTTCACCAATTCCGCTACTGCCGCCAAACACAATGAATTTCTTCATTTTTTTTGCACCTTACTTTCTAAGGTAACCAATAAAATATCTCGGTAAGACGTGCTGTTTTGTTGAGTACATCCTAATGGTGTGACAGCATGGAAAAATTCTTTTGTCAGTACAATAGTGTCCATAAATGTAGATAAACTCTTTACTATATTAATAGATTTTCCATCCTTTGATATAATGGAGTCTCCACCAACAGCGTTATCTGATTTAGATAGAAAGTGTAAAAAAACTAAATCTTCATCATCTTTATGTAACCATAACGGTGAGCTGTATGATGGGTGTTTTTCAGTTGCGACATATCTGATGGGATGCACACCTATATCAAACTGGTTCAATTTTGTTTTGTTTATAATGTAGTCTACATCAGTTAATAATGTTTTTTTAAATAGCTCATTATTAGTTATTTCATCGGGGATATCGATGAAGTCTCTGTTTTTTCCCCCATCCACATTATTAGAGTCATAAGTTTGAAAATATGTTGAGTTATTACTTTTGACTAACCCTTTTTTTGCTGTGAATGTATATCTTCTATATGCTCTTTTTCTTATTTTTTCATTTGCGTAGGGGTCAAATTCCAATTTGTCATACATTTCTCTAAATGTTTGTTCTTGAAGTGTTTTAGATGAGAATTGTGCGCCTTCAATGAAAATATTATCCAGTAACATAGAATGTCCCTATTATTTTTACCTGTTTAGTATTTTATATCCGTTATACTTAACGTTGCCTGTGCGTTGGCGGCGTTAGTAACTCGATTCATCCCATCCATAAGCCTCGCCCCGTTGGGGCGGCTGCAAGCAGCGTTCAAATCTGCTCCCAGCAGATTTTTCACCCAAATAACTTATATGAGTAAACGCACTGGGACTCTTTCTTTTGCCATCTTCCTGAAACTCGAATTATTTAGAGTATAAATTATTTAATGTAAGAGGTAATTGACTGAGAAACAAAGTTAAATGTTTTCTTGTTATATGTAAAGTATTTGTTGTTTTTTTTATTGTAATTATTCTGATGAACATCATAAATACATTGCTAATCCATTTATTGCGTGAAGCTGTAACGATATGGTGTTATTTACTAGCAAGTGAAATATTACCATGGTTATTATTTATGGAAGGGGATTAATATTCTGGTGACATTTTTTGCACTGCCTTTGGGGCCAATTTTCCGTATTCCTTCATCACTTTAGGTAACACCTTACCAAAGGCTGTTGTAAGTATCCTTGTGAGACGAAACGTTTACTTTTAGAGACTTCCAGCGGAGAACGCTATGCTAAAACTGAATTTTCGCCACAAGGGAAAGCAACGTTTGCCAGTGCGTAATTCAGCCCCGTTGGTGATACCGGAACAACTGAGTCAGAGTGAGTCAGTAGATTTTATGCATGATGTGACACTGGAATTGATTAAACCGAGCAAGCCAATGCGGAATACGTTTATCGAATGTTGTAACCGGACGTACCGAACAGAAATGCTGGCTGATGGCTGAACACGCGAGGCGGTTCGCAAGTTTGCCTGTTAAATGAGTGATGCTCCGCGTTTATTCTTTATTCTGTGTGTGATTCAATATCCTGAACTTTCTGCCAACTGGGCAGATTTTTCAGTCGCTGCGAATAGCGTTGAGTATTGGGGAAGCGCTCAGCAGGAACGAGCCGTTCCACGACGGTATTGATAACGAAACCCAGCATATCTGGTGGATAAGCACATAACCCGCGATCACCGCACCACACACATCGGCTGACCTGATACCGGCTCGGGGTGAATCTCCGCATCAATGCTGAATACCTGTTGCAGCAGCTCTGGTTTCATCACCTCGTGCGGTGGCCCTTGTGCTATCACGCGTCCACCTGCCAGCATGACCAAATGATCGCAGTAGCGGCTGGCCTGATTCAAATCGTGCAAGACGGTTACCACTGTTTTGTCGGCCTGATTCAGTTCGCGCAGCAGTTTCATTAATTCGACCTGATGATTGATGTCGAGATAGGTGGTGGGTTCATCGAGCAGTACGACGGGGGTATCCTGCGCCACCAGCATTGCCAGAAACGCGCGCTGGCGCTGTCCGCCGGACAAGTCGGTTAACCGTCTTTCTGCCAGATCGACAATGTGTGTTTTCTCCATCGCGAGCTGCACGCGCTGACGATCGTCCTGTGATAACCGTCCCCATAGCGATAGCCAAGGGCTGCGCCCGTAGGCCACCATGTCACGTACGGTGATCCCCTCTGGCGTGAGGTGATGCTGTGGTAACAAGGCCAGATGGAGCGAGAGTTGGCGGGCGGAGAATGTAGAGAGCCGTTTGCCATCGAGCAGAATAGTGCCGGACTCTGGAGTAAGCAGCTTGGCGAAACACTTGAGCAGCGTTGACTTACCGCACCCGTTAGGGCCGATCAGGGCGGTGATTTTTCCGCTAGGCAGTGATAACGACAGGCTATCAAGAATACGCTTGTCGCCATAGCCTGCCGTCAGATTTTGTGTTGTCAGTTCCATTTAGCGCATTCTCATAAGAAACCAGAAAAACCAAGGTGCACCGATAATCGCGGTGAGCACCCCAGCGGGTAATTCCATCGGCGGGTTCAGCGTGCGTGCCAGCAGATCGGCAAGGAGTAGCACCAGCGCACCGGCAACGGCAGAAGTAGGAAGAAGCCAGCGGTGCTGTCCTCCCACCAGATAGCGGATCAGATGCGGTACAACGAGGCTGATAAAGCCAATGGGTCCGCAGACGGCTACGCTGGTCGCGGCGAGTGCCACGGCGAGCGCCAATCCCCAGAATTGAATACGCCTGATATTGACGCCCAGCGTGCTGGCGCGGTCGTCGCCCAATGCTAATAAATCCAGATCGCGGCAAAAGCGCAAGCTGAGCGGAATCAGTATACAGAGAACAGGCAGTGCGACCATGACGAATGACCAGTCGCGTCCCCATAGGCTACCCGTCAGCCACAGCAGCGCATTGTTGATATCCTGCGGCCGGGAGAGGATCAGATAGTCAGTGATGCTTGCCCAGGTGGCGGACAGCGCCACGCCGATGAGCGCGAGCCGCATCGGGGATGATGCTCCCGCGATAAGCCGAAGCAGCAGTCCGGCGAGGCCGCCGATGAACGCGAGAAGCGGTAACCAGAGCACAGGCAGCGCTGGCACCAGCATCAGCGCACCGACGGTCGTCAGACTTGCCGCATGGTTCACGCCGAGAATATCCGGTGAGGCCAGCGGGTTACGCACAATCCCTTGTACCAGTACGCCGGAAATTGCGAGTGCTGCACCGACGAACAGCGCCAGCAGCACGCGAGGTAAGCGATACTGTGTCAGCACATAATGATGTTCATTGGCGTTGTGCCAGCCGTTTATCAATGCTGACCACGGTAGCGGAATCGCGCCCATACGTAGTGACAGAATGCTGGTGGTGAGTAACATCAGCGTGATCGAAATAAATACCGTGATGGGGCGCATTATCCTCGTTTCCTTGCCAGCCAGACAAAACAGGGCGCACCGATGAGCGCCAGCACGGCACCAGCAGGGAGTTCACCCGGCCAGGCAAGCGCACGGGCAAGCAGATCGGCCAATAGCATAAATGCCGCCCCCATCAACATACTCATCGGGAGCATCTTTCTTTGGTCGTAACCGATCCAGAAACGCGCCAGATGCGGTATTAACAGGCCGATAAACGCCACCGGACCCGCTACGCTCACGCAGGCTCCCACCAGTATCAGTACCGCCAGATTGAGGATCAGACGCAGACGGCCTAAGTTGACGCCCAGCGTATGGGCACTCGCGTCACCGATGTTCAGCAGGTTAAGCTGGTTCGCCATCATCAGCACAACGGGGCAGACGATGATGACAAACGGGAAGAGTTGCCAGAATTCCACCCAGCGCGCGTGGGAGACACCACCCGCCAGCCAGTAAAAAATGCCATAGGCGTGATCTTCCGCCAGCAGGAGCGTAATCCGCGTTAAGGCCATGCACAAGGCAGATAGCGCGACGCCAGCCAGAATCAGTCGATTGCGGTCAAGCGTTTGTCGCCAGCCACCGCCCGCTGCCATCACCATTAGCCAGCAGAGTCCGCCGCCGATAGCGGCAACAAACGCAATGGGGTAGCCGGAGAGTGAAGACGTGAAGGCGCTGGTCAGCGCCATCGCCAGCGCTGCACCGCTGTTGATGCCGAGCAGGGAAGGAGAAGCTAGCGGATTATGGGTCAGGGTCTGAAGCAGAGCGCCGGACAGCGCCAAACTAGCGCCGATCAATACGGCAACCAGACTGCGTGGCAGGCGCAGATTGAGCACTAATGCCTCTGGGAGTGAAGACGGCGATCCTGTAATCAGCGCCTTGATGGCACTGAGTGCGGGAATGGGAATGGCGGAATAACAGAACAGGCTGAGCCAGAATACGCCCAGCAGTGCCGCTATCGGCAATCCCCAATGCCAGAGCGGGTAGAAATTTCCCCTCATTGCTCGCTGTTGATGCTAACGGGCTGATGTTTAAAAATTTTCACCGTATCGCTGCCAATGCGCTCCGCTGCAAAGATACCGCGCATCCGCGCCCAGGCGTTACTGTCGACGGCGGCAATCTGCTGTTTTTGCTGTGCTTCCAGCATGTTCCAGAGCGCATCCTGCTGCCAGCGTTTCACAATACTTTCTTCGCGATAGTGCGTCACAATCAGCCACTGTGGGCTAATCGCCAGCAGTTGTTCCAGATTGATGGAGGCCATGGGGGCATTGTTGATGGGTTTCGGCACGCTCAGGCCGAGGGCAGCCAGCACGCTGCCGGTGTAAGCCTCGTTGGAATACAGGTTAAACTGCTGTTCGCGCGAGGTACCAAAAGCGACGCTTGTGCCTTTGGGAAGCTGATCGGCGTAGGCTTTCATTGTCTCGCGATGCTGGGCGAGGCGGGTCTGCATCGCACTGTCTTTCCCCAGCACCTTGCCGATGATCTCCGCCGAATGCAGGTTCTCTTCATAGGTTTCGTTACGTGATTTCAGCAGCAGTACTGGCGCGATCGCCTTCAGCGCCGTGTAAATACCGCTATGGCGGCTGCTGTCGGCGATAATCAAATCAGGCTTCAGTGCGCTGAGGGCTTCTAGACTCGGCTGCGCGCGTGTTCCCACGGAGTGCCAGGGTTTTAGGTGTTCACGGACTTCCGCCAAAATCCGCTCAGGATCGTTGTCATCGGCGATACCGACTGGGCTGACGTCTATCGCGGCCAGCGCATCGGCAAAAGAAAGTTCCAGCACGACAATGCGCTGAGGCGGCGTGTCGAGTGTAAAGGAACCCTGTTCATCCTGCACCGTTACGGCATGGGCGCGACCCAGTCCGAACAGACAAAGTGTGGTAATCAGTACAACGCGAAGTAGAGCAAACATAGTGTAACTCCGTTAGTGGTCGTGAATATTCAATAGCCAGGCCGGGCATCTGCCCGGCGAGAGATAACGTGACAGTCAGAATTTCAGCGAGCCCTGCATGTAGAGGGTGCGCGGCTGGCCAGCATAAATACCCTTGTTGTTGTCATCGCTGTTCGAGCGCGTGTAGTAATCATGGTCGAACAGGTTTTTCACACCAAAGGCCAGATTGAGATCGGAGAACTGTGGGCCAAAATCATAGGCTGCGCGAGCGCCCCACAGCATAAAGCCGGGGATACGTCCGGCGCTGCCATCGGCGCTTTCGGCAATGGTGTTAGCGTTATTGGCGAACTGGCTGGACTGGAACTCACTGTTCAGGTTGAACGTCCAGTTGCCCGATTGGTAATCGACGCCAAATCCGCCCCGATGTTTTGAAGAGAAGGGCACCTGATTACCGTAGGTATCACCCGCTTCGCGAATTTCCGCATTCACGTAGGTATAGCGTGCATAAACCGACACCGCCTCTAAGCGGGGCGACAGCTCGGCGAGGTTATAGCGAGCCTGTGTTTCCAGCCCAGAATGGCGGGTTTTTCCCCGTGTGGTGACGGTGTTGTTGGTCTGATTGGAGTCATACTGGTTATTAAAGTTAACCAGGAAGACGCCCATTTCTGCGGTCAGCGCGCCATCGTCGTAGCGGGTGCCCACTTCCCAGGTACGTGCTTTTTCTGGCTCCACTTTGCCGCTTTGAGCCGCCTTGCCAATTCGGCTGTACTGTACGGTGCCGAATGATCCTTCCGTGTTCGCATAAAGATTCCAGCTTTCGTTAACGTGGTAGAGCACGTTCAGGGCAGGCAGCGGCGCGTTGTAGCTGACCGCTTCGCCTGTGCCTTTCAGCGTGTTGTCCTGATAGGATTTGATGTGCTCAACGCGCATTCCCGGCGTAATTGTCCAGTTGCCGATATCAACGCGATCGTCGATGTACCAGGCGTGTGCTTCTGTACCCGCACGGGTTTCGCGGTCGATGGGGCTGTTGGCACTGGGTAGCGTCTTGCTGGCGGTATTGGTGAAGTAACGCACCTCATGGGTAGATTCGCTGACATAGCGGTAGCCGACGCCGACTTCATGTGCGGAGGAGCCGAGGGTAAAGCTTTGGCTATAGCGAGGTTCGATGCCGCGCACCCAATATTCGCGTGGCGACAGCGTGAGAATCGCGTTCTGTTCCAGATAGCCGCTGCGCAGTGTGCGCGTGTAGAAGCCCTGAATATTGAATTTGTGCTGCTGATCCGGCTGATATTGGTAGCCTAAACTAGCCAACTGACGACGCCCCCAGAAGCGATCGTACGGACGTGTTGACTGCCAGCGGTCGGCATTATAATCGGCGCGTGACAGGCCTCCTGGCATATCGGCGCTGCCATCATAATATTGCAGCAGGCTGTTAAAGGAGTGTACGTCGTTTGGCGCGTAGCGGCTTTTCAGCATGACATCATCAATACGTGTCGCGCTGTGTTCGCGCCAGTCGCTGCCACGCGTGCCGGAATAGATCAGTGCCGAACCGAAACCGTTATCTGCTGTGCCGCCAACCAACAGGTTGTGGGTTTCTTTCGGGTTGTGCTGTGAAGACGTTGGGCTGTGTTGGCCTTCTACGCCAGCGCTGATGCCAAACTCTTTGGGGATTGCCCGGGTGACGAAGTTTACGACGCCGCCGACGCTCTGTGGTCCGTAGCGTACTGCACCGCCACCGCGCACGACGTCAACGGCATCCATATTGCCCAGAGAGATGGGGGCGAGGGAAAGCTGCGGCTGGCCGTAAGGCGCAAAGGGGACTGGAATGCCGTCCATCAGTACGGTGGAGCGGCTGGCCAGACGCGGGCTGAGACCGCGAATACCGAAATTCATCGCTAGATCGTGACTACCCGTACCGTTATTTTCCGGTGCATACACGCCCGGCATGCGATTTAAGACATCGCGCATCGTGGTGGCACCGGTCTTAGCGAAGTCCTCACGGCGGATCACATCGCGTGCGCCTGCGTGCTCAAAGACGTCATTTTCACGCGCTTCACCCAGCCAGTCGCCGACGACCGTCAGCGTTTCTTCCGCTGCTGTCGGGATCGGCTCCAGCGTCCACGCGTTATCGCCCAGCGCTTTTAGTTGCAGGCCGCTACCTGCAAGCAGGGCTTTCAAACCGCCGTCAACGGTGTAGTCGCCGTGCAGGCCGTTGCTGCGTTTTCCCTGCGTCAGGCTGGCATCTACCGACAGCGTAATCCCGCTGCGGGCGGCGTAGTGGTTGAGTGCTTTATCTAACTCGCCAGCCGCAATATCGTAGCGTGCGGTGGCGGGCGTGGCAGCAGCATAGGCCATCCCTGTCGTGATAGCGGCTGTCGATAGCAGGCTGAGCTGTATCGCCATCGCTAAAGGGGTTGCTTTACGAAAGGCGCGTAAGAGCGTCATAACGTCTCCATCATCATTTTTGTTGTATACCTAAGTCGAACGAGAAGGAGAAAAAGGACAATCAAGAATGATAATTTTTTTCATTATCGTTTAGTTTGCGGGAAGAATATTGACCCAGTAACGCGTAATGTACTGAATTTTAACCGGAAGGGTTTTCTCGATGACCTGTAGCACCATGTCAGTATTTTTCAGCGGGAAGGTGCCGCTTAAGCGTAACGTCGCGACCTCCGGGCTACAGCGCAGCGCGCCGTGACGATAGCGCGAGAGGGTCGCTATCACGTCGCCGAGCGGCTTATTGCTGAAACTGAGGATACCCTGCGTCCAGTTGTTATCTTCTTCATCTGCGGATTGGATTTCACCCAGTTCCTGTGCGCTGAAGCGCAGGCTTTCGCCCTGACGCACGATGCGTGCTTGAACCGGATTATCTGCCAGCACCACTTTCACCGCATGGTGTTGCACGCTCAGTACTGTACTGCCTTCTTCCTGACGTACCGTAAATTCGGTGCCCAGTGCGGTCAATTGCCCCTGTCGTGTTTGCACGTAGAAAGGGCGGTTGCTGGCATCCTGTCCGGTGGCGATCGCGATTTCGCCATACCAGAGCTGAATACGCCGCTGCTGTGAATCGAAGCGAACATTGACGGCACTGTCGGTGTTAAGCGAGAGCAGCGTGCCGTCTTCCAGACGCTGCTGGCGGATTGCGCCTTTAGCGGTGGTGTAGTCTGCCCGCAAGCTGGTTCCTGTGTCGGAACGCCAAAGCTGCCAGCCGCCGCCCACGCCTAACAGCAGCAATAGACCTTTCATCACGCGGCGACGGGTGTGCTGGGTATCCTGAAGGGCGCGGTGGGCGACGTTGCCGGGTACGGTGTTCATCTGGCTGCGCAGGCTTTCGACCTGCAACCAGGCCCATTGGTGGTCCTGATTTTGTTCATACCACAGTTGCCATTTCTCGGTTTGCTGCGGGCTCACGCGTTCGTCGCTCAGCACTGCATACCAATGCGAGGCAGAGCGCAGCGCCTGACGTTGAGAATCGGTCAGCGGAAGACTCACAGCCCGTGCTCCAGACGAAACAGCAGGCAATGCTCCGTGGCTTTGGCAACGTACTTTTTGACTGAACTGACGGAAACATTCAATTGCGCGGCAATCTCACCGTAGGCCATACCGTCAAGCTGGGACAGCAGAAATGCCTGCCGCGCCTTATGGTTAAGGCCATCGAGCATAAGATCTACCTGCTGGAGCGTCTCAAGCTGCTGTTGCTGGATGTCTGGCGAGGGTACCAGCGCCTCCGGCAACTGTGCCAGCCTATCCAGATAGGCTTTTTCCAGCGCATTGCGACGAAACAGATCGACCATCACGCGCTTGGCAACGGTACACAGGAAGGATTTTGGATCGCGGATTGCGCTCAGCGACTCGCCGTTCATCACACGCAGGAAGGTGTCCTGGGCAATATCGTCGGCCTCAAAAGAGGATTGGAGCTTGCCCGTCAGCCAGCGCTTCAGCCAGCCGTGATGCGAACCATAGAGCGATTCGAGCGTCAGTTCAGCAGAGGGGGGAGCGTGGTCAGACATCATGGTCAGAAGTAGAAACGCGTATCGACGGTAAATAATAGCCGCTATATTAATATGATAATAGTTCTCATTACAATTAAATCGCGATGAGATATCGACACGATAAGCGAAGTAGAAAGCAACTGGCTGTTTTTTAAAGTAAATAGAAAAGCAAATAAGTTTGTCGCTCTCACGCCGTGGAGACGCGCCGAGTTAGACGGTTATCAAGACCCTGAAATCCTAATTATTTAGGCTATCCATACATTGTGGGGAAGGGTTGTGTGCTATGTTGGATTTCTCGTGATGATGATACGTCTCCCTCCCTATGAGAAAAAACCTGTTAGCTTATTTTCAAACGCTCTATTTTAAGAAAGGTTTTTTCTTATTATCTGCCAGCCTATTTTTTATTCTGGCTTCGCTTTTTGCGTTGGTACTTGAGATCCATTCGACTTTCACCCTTAAACAGTTTGAAGAGGATGTGGATACGTTTTCTATCCTCACGCTTGAACATGCTGGCGAAATAATGGTGCAGGCGACCTCCGCGCTGGATAAGTTAGAAGAATATCCTTTGCCTTATTGCGATACTCCTCACCTGAATGCGCTCCGCAAGGTGGCTTACGATAATGACTATATCCAGGATATCGTTTATATCGACGGGAATCGGCCCCGCTGTTCTTCGATGCTGAACGACATTAATACGATGTTTCTCTCTGCTCCCGATTTTGTTTATAAAAACGCCTATAGGGGGTGGTATAACGTTGAAAGCCCACTGAGCCGCAATAAGCGAATGATTTATGTTGGCGCAGCACATCATCTTGTGGTGTTAAATCCGCGTTCATTTCTGGATGTTCCCTCCTACAGCCATAATATCCAGTGTGCATTGCTGGAGAGAAAAAAACAGGATGGGCAGGTTATCCTGTCGGATTCGAGCAGTGACGGTGTTTTTTCTCGCCTGATCACGGGAGAAAATCGAACTTGAACGGGTCAACGCTAATACGCTCAAAATCGATAAGTCTTTTGTCTGGAATATTAATAACCATTCCCCCACCGACATTGTGTTGTCCCATATTGTCAGCATGGCACATTGTCTTAACCAACACATTGTTGCCGAAGGCGTCGAAACTCTGGTTCAGGAAGCCTACCTGAAAAGTCTTGGTGTTGCCTATGTGCAGGGCTGGCTGTATTCCAAAGCGCTCACGCAAGAGGCGTTAATCGCGTTTCTGGCGACAAGGCGAAAAACTACGTCAGATGGGCAGTAAAGTCACAATAAACGCGGCTTCACTATCAAAAATGTGCATGAAAAGGTAAAATATCGAAAATAGGGTAGTTAACTAATGATATTTATTGCTTTTTTATTGTGAATTTTTCAGGAGTTTATCATGCAACAGTTACCTCATTGTCCAAAATGCAGTTCTGAATACACCTGGCAAGAAGGCGAAAGGCTTAACTGCCCTGAATGTGGAAATGAGTGGTCGGCGGTGGGTGATGCGGAGGCGCAGGATGACGTCTTAGTGGTAAAAGATGCCAACGGCAACCTGCTGGCGGATGGTGATACGGTGACGGTCATTAAAGACCTGAAAGTTAAAGGCAGTTCGACGCCATTGAAGATGGGCACCCGCGTGAAAGGGATTCGCTTGGTGGAAGGCGATCACAATATTGATTGTAAAATCGACGGTTTTGGCCCGATGAAGCTGAAATCTGAGTTTGTGAAGAAAAACTGATCCTGACGTGATGACGCGCGCGGCAGTCTCTTCTCTGGCTGGCGCGCCGCACTTTTTCACCTCCGGCTGGTTTTTTCACATCAGACAATCCTTTACCATAGCTGATATTGATTTCTTACCTGGCTATACGGATATCTGATGCGTCATCTGGCTCGTTTTCTCCCTCTGCTCGTTTTGCTCTCGGCCTGTAGCAGTCAGCCGGCTCCCCCTCCGACAGAAGCGCCTTCGGGTAATCCTTTTAAAGGCGGCTTCCTGCTTGAACCTACGCACAATGTGCATCCGCTCGGTGGCGATTTTGCGACCAATCCGGCTACTGCGCGGTTTGTTGATAAAATGGTGCTGGAGCACGGTTTTAATCGCCAGCAATTGCATGATGTGCTGGTTCAGGCGAAAAGTCTGGATTGGGTAATCCGTCTGATGGATAAGCAAGCGCCGACATCGCGTCCCCCTTCAGGGCCGAACGGTGCCTGGAACCGTTACCGTAATCAGTTTATTACGCCAGACAACGTGCAGAACGGTGTTGCGTTCTGGAATCAATATCAGGATGCACTACAGCGCGCCCAGAATATTTACGGCGTTCCGCCTGAGATCATCGTCGGCATTATTGGCGTTGAAACTCGCTGGGGCCGGGTAATGGGCAAAACGCGCATCATTGATGCCTTGGCGACGTTGGCGTTTGATTACCCGCGACGTGCCGATTACTTTGCGGGCGAACTGGAAACCTTCCTGCTGATGGCGCGTAAAGAAGGCAACGATCCACTCAGCCTGCGCGGTTCTTATGCTGGCGCAATGGGCTACGGGCAGTTTATGCCTTCATCCTTCAAGAATTATGCCGTGGATTTTGATGGCAATGGACATACCAATTTGTGGGACCCGGTGGACGCAATTGGCAGCGTAGCCAATTACTTCAAAGCACACGGTTGGGTGAAAGGCGCACCTGTCGCGGTGCAGGCAAATGGTCAGGCACCGCTGCTTACGAACGGCTTTAATACCCGCTACTCGCTCACGGAACTTCAGGCTGCGGGGTTAACGCCACAACATTCGCTGGCGGGATACAGTGAAGCCAGCCTGCTGCGGCTGGATATCGGGACGGGTTATCAATACTGGTACGGATTACCAAACTTCTACGCCATCACGCGCTACAACCACAGCACGCACTACGCGATGGCTGTATGGCAGCTAGGCGAAGCTGTAGGTCGCGCACGGCAGAACCAGAATTACTAAGATATCTGCTGCTTGGTGTTGGCAGCCCTATTCACAAAATGCGAACGGTGATAGTGGGATAGAAGAGTAAAGCGTTTGCGCCATGGATGGCGCAACTCGAGCGTACAGGGACGTATTCACAGCGTCTTTACGATCTACCCACTATCACCGCTCTGTAGGCCTCACTGTTATGTGAGGGTATATTTTCCCACACTATCTCTCCTGGCGATCTTCCACCCATCGCATCATTTTCCCTACTTCCAATTTTCCTTGAATCACCCTCAATACAATCCGCATCGACACAAACAGCCACCTCATTGGAATATTCCTGCATAGGGTTCTTCCTATGTGCAGCAAACCGAGGCGATGAATGACGACGATGATAGTGGTGTTCCTGCTGGCTGGTGTGGTGAAAGGTGTGATTGGTCTGGGATTGCCGACAATCGCCATGGGCTTGTTAACGCTGGTGATGCCAGCAGCCAGCGCGGCGGGGCTATTGATTGTTCCGTCGCTGGTGACCAACGTCTGGCAACTCGCCTGTGGCCCCGCCTTTCTTAGCTTGATTAGGCGGTTTTGGACGCTATTTGTCGGCATTATTATTGGTACGTTATGGAACGGGCTACCTGCACTGACGTCATCATCGTCATGGACGAACGCGGCGCTCGGCGGCATTTTGGTGGTTTACGGCCTATGGGGAATGGGGGCGACGACCTTACCGCAGCCCGGTCGCCATGAAATCTGGCTATCGCCGCTGGTGGGCTACATCACCGGGGCTATCACGGCGGCAACAGGCGTCTTTGTGATTCCCGCCGTGCCTTACCTGCAATGCCTACGGCTCAATAAAAACGATTTGGTCCAGGCGTTGGGACTGGCGTTTACCGTCTCGACGCTGGGGCTGGCGCTACAACTTATGCAGGGGAGCGGGCTACAGGGCATTAATCTCTGGCAGTCGGTGCTGGCATTGATTCCCGCACTGCTGGGCATGATGATTGGGCAACGCCTGCGCCACGCGATTAGCGAATCGGTTTTCCGACGCTGCTTCTTTATCGGGCTGATTGCGCTGGGTGGATACATGGCGGCGCGTGGGCTGCTCTAATCCGCAGGTGCTTCGGTAATGAACGCCACAAAATCCTGAACATAGCCGGGCAGCGCAGAAAACTGGCGAGCGCAGATGACCAGATTGCGCGTCGTCCAGTCGTCTGCGAGCGGAATGGTATGAATCGCCAGCCGCACCTGCATGCGCTGTGCGGCATGTCGCGGAACAATACCAATGCCAATCCCGCTGTGAATGACCTGCGTGACGGCATCGAAACTGGCAAGACGCACGCGATAATTCAGGCGTTTCCCTAGTTTTCTGGCATGTTCATCAATGTGTTCCTGCAACGCTGCACCTTCGCTAAGTCCGATAAATTCGGCGTCAGCGATGTCAGAAAGGCTTAGCGGTTTCTCCCCAACCCAGTCGCTATTTTTCGGAACGACCACCACCAGTTCATCTCTGCGGAACGCTCGGGTTTCTAGCCCGTCGAGTACAACGGAATCGGCGACAATGCCGAGGTCGGCGGTGTGGTTGCGGATGGCATCGACGATATCACGGCTGAGTTTTTCATTCACCGCGACGGATATGTGCGGGCAGGCCACCAGATATTGCCCCAGCAAAGCTGGCAAGTACTCGTTCAGTGCCGCAGAGTTGCACAACAAGGGGATATGACCGCGTAGCCCTTTGCCGTATTGATGTAACTCGCTGCGCATATGTTCGACCTGATGCAGGATGATGTGGGCATGGTGCGCCAACGAAAATCCCGCGTCGGTGAGCGAAACGCCAGCCTTTGAACGCAGCAATAGCGGTACGCCAAGTTCCTCTTCCATCCCCCGGATTCGCTCGCTGGCGGCTTGCACAGTCAGGTTGGACGCCGCAGCGCCACCGGTAATGCTGCCTGCTTTCTGAATATTGAGAAACAGTCGGAGATCGGTTAAGTCGAATCGCATAGGGAACCTGTCTCGGGTGAGCTGATACCCACTATTATGATCGTGAGCCAGAGCGACGGCAATCGCTCAGCCTGCGACTTACTGAGATTCCACTCTGTTTCTTCCTTCTGTTCTCGGCAAGGTTATTGCGTGTGCAGGACGTTGGCCATGATCTGATTTTGCCAGTCGAAATACGGGTTAAAGGTCAGGCGTACATGGGTTTTGCCGTTTTCCACGTATCCCCAGTCGGAATACCACAGCGTACTGCGATCCGCGCAGGCTGTCAGGTCGTTATTGGTTTGTCCGTTGGCGCAAATAATGATTGAGCCTGTTTTGCCGTATTCCGTATTTTCTGGTGAAAAGAGGAGCGACATATGTGAGAGTTGGCTGATACGCCATTCGGGCAGTGAGCCAGTACGCACTAACACGCGTGAGGAATGGATACCCGCAGGGCGATCGCCATACCAGATGAGACGACTGCGCGGGTTGGTAAACTGGGTATCGAACAGGTTGGCAATATAAGTCGTATCGACGACGGAATCATGCTCCGCCAGCACGATTAACACTGGCTTGTCATACGGTTTTTTGGCGAGCTGTGAACGAACACCGCGGCTGGAATAGTAATATTGGGCGAGTCCGTTAGTCGGCACGCGCATATAGCGAGTTGCCAACTGCTGTGGGTAACCAGGACGCGGTGGCATCAGCCAGTCGGTAAACACGGACAGCAGCGGCGTCATGAAATCGTATTTTTCGTTGGATTTAATCGCGGGTGAAAACAGCACCAGCCCTTTGATTTCAGGGTGTTGTGACGCGTATTCCAGCACCAAATTGCCGCCAGTGGAAAAACCACCCAGATAGACTTCATCGACCTCTTTACTGAGAATAGCCGCTTGCTCGGCAACGACGTTGCGCCAGTCATCAACGGTGACGTGCAGTAGATCGGAGGGGCGGGTGCCGTGTCCCGGCAGCAAAACGGTTCTGACCAGAAATCCCAATTCGACCAATTTCGGCGTGATGTCAATGAACGAACCGGGAGAGTCCCCCAGCCCGTGTACCAGTAAAATCGCTTTATGCGGTTGACCCGTAGGGCGCACTTCACTCGGCGTGTTCCAGCGTAATTCCCGTTTTTTATCTGTGGTTTGGAAGGCGCGATGTTGCTCTACCCAGCGCGTGGTGTCTTGCTGATAGCGCTCGAATGACGGTTGTCCTAATGGTGTAATCTCACGTGGATTGCTGTTGCATCCCACCATGAAAAGCACGCCCGTGAGAGCGAATAAGCTGACCATTACCCGTTTCCAGATTGGCCACGAAACGAACCGGAATGCGTTTATTGTCATTTATGCTCCTTGCTTACTGGCAACATCAACCCGATCGTTAACGGGATATGGCGATTCGGCAACACTATATCTGAAATTATTTGGCAACCATGGCGCTCAACGTGCGGCGCTGTTTACCGAATTACAGCAAGGCTGATACAATGAAACAGACCGTGCATCGAGCACGGTCTGTTGAAGAGAGATGCGTCAGAACCCCAGAGGGAATATTACGTTAGGTGTGAATTCTGCTGGCAGAATTATAGGGCTTTAACGTTTGAACGGCTGACTTTGCAGTTCTTGGTATCCCATTGTTCACCGTGTTTAGGGGATTCACCCTGACCTTTTTGTACGCCAGTAAACTCTTCGCAAATCGAGGGTTTACCCGCTTTGTAACCTTTAATACGCAGATCGCGAATTTCAGCGACATCGCCAAAGTTACGGTTTACACCCGCGATGCTGTCGATGGTGCCGTTAACGGTAGCGCTGATGATGGTGAGGTTACGCGGGCCGCCATTGTTGGTGCAGTTCCCACATGAACGCCACAGTTTGCCGTGTTGCCCCGTCAGGGTGAAGTTGCCCTGTACGATAGTGTGGCTGTTTTTGGAATTCTGTTGCAGTACTTTGTCCGGCTTGCCGCCAGGGCCATTGGTGGTGTTATGTGCCACACCGCCGACGATGGTCATGGTTTTGCCGTTGTTGGTCGCTGCATCTTCACAGATGTCTTCCCAGATCACGTTTTCAATACGGCAGTCTCCGCTGGCACAGTGAATGCCGTCAGAACCGCCTTTTGCTGAGATGCGCAGGTTCTTAACGGTGGCATTTTCCAGTGTGATAACGGGAGGTTGCTTATCACTGTCGCCGCTACAGCTCAGACCCAAAGTGATACCGCCGCAGTCGACGGATTTATTTTTGATCACCGCCCCTGCTTTACATTCTGAACTGGCTGCCTTTAGCGGAGCAGCGCGCAGTGGTGCAGGAGCTGTCTGTGCTGCGTTAGATTTCAGGACGCTATTATTGCCACTCACGGTATCCACCCAATACCAATAATCTGACGTCGGATTAGCCGTTAAGTCGGTAAAGGTTCTGTCGGTGGAATTGAGT
The DNA here is from genome assembly GCF_037076465.1 of Pectobacterium araliae. NCBI lineage: Bacteria > Pseudomonadati > Pseudomonadota > Gammaproteobacteria > Enterobacterales > Pectobacteriaceae > Pectobacterium > Pectobacterium araliae. Next base: position 1,086,797 of record NZ_AP028908.1, read on the forward strand.
TCTGCGATTTTTTCGCTGCCAGCCTGATTATTATTGGTGCTGCGATACACATCCTGGCGAACAACATTGCCTGCATCGGTAGACCAGCTTAAATAGGTGGCATTGTCTTTTTTCAGCAGCATCAACATGGTGTCATTCGCCTGAGCCTGAAAAGAAAAAGCAGCCGTACATAAAAATATCGGTGTTAAATACTTAAACATGTGTTTTTCCTTGTAAATTAAACGGATATTTTTTCCCTTTATTTGTTCTAAATAAAGAGGGAGTCCTAGCGCATCGAGGGGATTATATAGCAGAGAATATGAAATGAATAATAATTCGTAGAAATTGTTTGGATTAATTAGATTGTTTAATTTGTTTTGTTATTATTTTGTATTTAATTATTTATTTTGTATTTAATAAATACTCGGAGGGTTCTATTTGGCAATAAGGAAACGGAATGTTGTGAAGCGATGGAAACCTTACCACCCGTCTACTACTGTGCGTGACGGGATTCGATTTTTTTCCACGTTTCGTTGATACGCTATTTACGTTTCTGGTGATAATTTAATCGTTAGTAGAATCGAATGCTTTGATTAATAAGCATTGAAGATTTCTTATGTAAATGAAATTTTATTAATCTACATATTCATGTGCGACAATTTTTAGTTTCTATAAAGGTGTTTTATTTTTCTTATTAATAAAAAAGAAAATGAAATTCTTTGTTATTTATTAAATGACAGCGTGCATTGAGTGTGCTGGCTTAGCGTTCACGTAGTGCTTCATTGACCTTGTTCAGCGGTTTAATCAGATAATCCAGCACGCTTTTCTGACCCGTTCTTATCTCCACGCTGGCGACCATACCGGGCACGATAGGGAATTTTTCCCCGGTTTTGTTGGTCAACTCCGCCTGCGTGGTACGCACATAGACCCGATAATAAAACTGGTCGCGCCTGACTTCGTCCTGAAGGGTATCCGGCGATACGCTTTCGACTTCTCCCGTTAAGTTGCCGTAGATGGACGAATCATAGGCGGTAATTTTTACCGTGGCGGGTAAACCCGGCCGGATATAGGCGATATCGCGCGGGTTGATGCGTGTTTCGATTAGCAACTGATCTTCCAGCGGTACGATCTCCATCAGCTTGCCGCCCGGTTGCAGCACGCCACCAACGGTCGTGACCTGAATGTCTTTCACAATCCCTCGCACCGGTGACGTGATGGTGGCGCGCTTGAGCTGATCGGCTTTTCCGCTGACCACTTCCGTCTGCGCTTCCAGATCGGCGTTGTTTTTGACTTGTTCTTCCCGCGCCCGCACCGCGTATTGGTTGTTGGCTTCGTCGATTTTGCCACGGATCTCGCTAATCTGGCGGCGTAACCGGATCACCTCGACGGCACTGGCGGCACCGCGCTGCACCAGCGGCTCCGTCATGCGCAGCTCCTGCTCGACCAGCCGCATAGACTGTCGCAGGTTGGCGATGGTTTCATCACGATTACGCAGACGTGATTCATAGAGCTGACGTTCACGCGCCGCCAGCGCAGGCTCCTTCATGGTTTCCGCGCTGAACTTGAGCGGTGCGCCGCTCAGCTCGGCGTGCAGACGTTCGGCAGAGGCACGCAGCGTCTGTACGCGGGAGAAGGCTTCGCCGTAAACGGACTGAAAACGGTTGATATCCAGTTGCGCCAGCACCTGCCCCTTTTCGACAACGTTGCCCTGTTGTACATACAGTTGACCGATGATCCCGCCATCCAGACTTTCAATCACCTGAGCGCGGGTCGAGGGCGTTACCTTACCGGTCCCGACTGACACTTCATCCAGCACGGCGAAGGTGGCCCAGACAAAAAAGACGACCAGCCCCAGCAGGCTGAGCCAGATAATGACGGAGACGTGTCGACCCTGGCGTTTCAGGTCATCATGGAGGGTGATGCTGCTCATTGTGTTTCTCCTTACGCCACGCTTTGTGCGGTTTCTGCCGGTTTACTGATGGCTTTCAAAATCTGGTCACGCGGGCCATCTGCCACGATGCGTCCGCCATCCATAACGATCACGCGGTCAACCAGCCTGAGCAGCGCTGGGCGGTGCGTCACCAGCACCAGCGTGCGACCCGTCAGCCAACTGCTTAATTGGTGAATAACGTGACCTTCCAACTGCTCGTCCATGGATGCGGTAGGTTCATCAAGCAGCACAATCTGAGGATTGCGTAGCAGCATCCGGCTGAGCAGGATCATCTGTCGTTGACCACCGGATAAACCGCGCCCGCCTTCATGAATGATGCGGTCCAGACTGGCGGCGTCCTGTTGGATCAGGCTGAGCGCGCCGCTAATGCGCAGCGCCTGCAACAGCTCCTGTTCGGTAGCATGGGGGTTGCCGAGCATCAGGTTTTGCCGCAGGCTGCCGAAGAACAGACGTGAGTCCTGTGACAGAAAACCCAACTGGCGGCGAACGTCTGCCGGATCGATCTGGCTGATGTCGACGCCATCAATGATGACCTTGCCGCGTGTCGCGGTCGCCTGACTGGCAAGCAGCTTGAGCAGGGTGGATTTACCCGCACCGACCTTACCCAGCAGCGCCACTTTTTCACCCGGCTTGATCTCCAGCTTCCCGATCTGCAAGGCGGTATCGCCCTGTTCAGGATCGTAGCTGTACTGCATGTTGTGGAGTTGGAAATGCCCTTGAAGGATTGGGCAGTGCGCCATTTTTCCGTCTTCTGGCCGATCCAACGGTTTTTGCAGGATGTCATTCAGCCCGGTCATGGCGGTTTTGGCGTGCTGCCAGCGGGAAAAAACCATCGTAAGCTGCATGAGCGGGGCGATGGTACGAGAAGACAGCAGGCTACAGGCTACCAGCGTACCTGTAGTGATATCGCCTGCCAGCACCAGATAGCTTCCGAATACCAGCATCCCGGCATAGGTTAACTGCTGGACGGTTGACGCCCAGCCGCTGAGCCGTGCACCCCAGACGCGTTGCTTCATCCCGATAGCCGCGCTGACGTCGTGTGTCTGCTCCCACTGGCGCTGGAAGTAGGGCTCAGCCTGTAACGCTTTGATATCCTCAATGCCTTCAATGGACTCGACCAGCACCGCGTTACGCAAGGCGCTTTCGCGCATACCTTCTTTGGCGAGCTTCGCCATTGGCCATTGCAACATCAGGCCGGGGATCACGATCAGCGGGATCGCCAGCATGGGAATAAATACCAGCGGGCCGCCGATCATCGCCATGATGCCGAGAAACAGAAAGACAAACGGCATGTCGGCGGCAGCCCCGACGGTCGTTGAGGTCAGCAATTCACGCACCTGATCGATTTCCCGCAACTGCGAAATAAATGAGCCAGTGGATTTCGGTCTGGCCTCATTTTTGATCGCCAGCGCGCGGGCAAACAGCATCCCCGATACGTGCAGATCGATACTCTTGCCCATTAAATCGGAGACGACGGTGCGTGACAAACGGATCGCATATTCTAATGCGGCAGCCAGCAACACACCGAAAAACAGCACCCACAGCGTGGGGATCGACTGTGCCGGAATGACGCGGTCGTACACCTGCATGGAGAACAAAATTCCCGCCAGTGCCAGAACATTACCCACGATAGACGCGAGAGAAATTTCTCCGATCTGTCGTTTTGCGTCACGAAAATGTTGCCAGAACCAGTGTTTGCGGTATGGTTTGACGAAATCATCAATGCGGGTATCGCGGCCACGCTCGGCGATGCCGACCAGCACGATAATGCCCTGGCTGTGTTTGATGAGTTCAGCCAGTTCGGCTTCACGCTGAAGGTCACCGGCGTCATTCAGCCAATAGGTCGCGACGCCTTCATCAGTCAATGATTCGATGACGATCACGCCGCCATCGTCAGTTTCCGCCAGTACCGGTAATATCTTGTTGCGCCAGCGAATCTTCTCCGTGTGTCTCAGACTGATGCTCAACCCCATCAGGTGGCTGATTTGTTCTAGCTGGCGCGCGATGGGCTGCTGTTCGTACCAGCCCATTTGCTGGCGTACCGATTGGATATCGACCACCTGTCCATAGTGGGCGGCGGCGCGTGCCATGGCGGCAATCCAGACTTCAGTTTGGGTAACTTGTGTCATTGATATTCCTGCATATTCTTATCCGACAGGCGAACCGGCTTACAGCGACGGTAGCGTCTCGCCACTGGCTTGATAACGTTCAATACCCAGCATATCCAGCAGATTATCGACGGCCGCGGCGTAGTTAACCGCCGCCTCCCAGCCGTCGTATAACGCGCCGATGCGTGAGGTTTCGGCCTGCAACACATCTTGTTCAACGCTGAGCAGGTCGTTCAGGCTACGTTTGCTGAGCTTGTATTCATCCTGATAAACGTTGCGGGTGTAGGTCGCGCTGGTAATTTGCTGCTGGCTGGCTTTTTCACGCCGCTGCGCACCGATGAGATCGGCGTAAGCCGTTGCCGCTTTCTGATTCATATCCAGTTTTGCCGCTTCGACTTCGGCCTGTGCGGCTTCTCGCGTGCCTGACGCGGCATCAACGCGTGCGCTAACGGCACCGCCCTGATAAAGCGGAGCTTCAACAACCAGCTGTAGCTGGTCATCCCAGTAATTACGTCGGTCAGTTTCATAGCGGGTACGACCTGCCTGCACGGCGATAGTGGGAAAGTGTTGCGCTTCAGCCTGACGAATACGGTGGCGCGAGGCTTCCTGTTTGGACTGAGCGCTCAGCACCGTATTACTCTGCTGATAGGGGAGCGCTTTGAGGGTAATCTTTTGTTGCAGCAACGCCCGTGGTAGATCGGGCAAGGTGGCGGGGATCACGCCGGTCAACACGCTAAGCTGTGCCAGCGAGGAACGCTCCAGCGCACGATATTGTTCCAGCGTCGCCCTCATGCCCGCGATACGGGTTTCCGCTTGCAGAATGTCGGATTGCGTACTGAGACCCGCTTCAGAACGGAGCGTCGCAATATCTTTTACCTGACTGAGTGACGTGATATTGCGCTCTGCCGCCTGATTCAGTTCCTGATAGCGTTTGATTTTCAGGTAGGTAAGCAGGGTTTGCTGGCCGACCGTGGTCATGACACCGTAGAGCTGGTAGCGATAGGCATCGGACAGGCTGTGCTGCTCATCAATACTGCCGCCCGTTTTGCCGAAATCATACAGAAGCTGCTTCAGCGTGATGCCCGCCGTGGAGTTGTTACTCATCGTGCCGCCGCTATCACTTTGATCTGAGCGGCCGACATTGCCGCTCAGGCCGATTTGCGGGAACCAGGCGCTTTGCGCCACGCGCAGATCGGCGTCGCCGACGCGAATCTGTGCCGAGGCCTGCGCAATTTGCGGGTTGCGGGCAAAGGCACGGAGAATGGCCTGTTTGAGATCCAGACTGTTGACCTGTTGTTCTGTCGGTGCGGCGGACCAGTCAAACGCGACGACTTGAGCAAGCGTCGGTAGGGAGTAGACGGTTGCGAGGCTACCGCAGACCAGCCCGAGCGCCAGCATATAGCGCGGTGTTTGATCGCGTAATGTGTGAGTCAGAAAAGTACGGTGGCGCAGAAAAAGCCTATCCCTGATAAACAATGGTTTGTGCATCAATGACCCCTGTTTTCGTTACTCTTTGTTTTCGTTCCTTTCAAAGGGCGGTCAGCCTGTTGGTAACAGTAGTTTTCCCTAACTGACCTCCTTTCAACATCTCCCCCCTTAGCAGGGGGAAGGTGTTAACACCGTTACACCATATTGACGAGCAGGCCTTGCTGCACCAGTACATCTCCCAGGCTGTTGGCGCTATCCAGCGATGAATGGTGGTAGACATCGAAGTGTTGACCATCAATGTCGCGCTGTCCTACCGTGCTCCAGGCACCGTCGCCTGGGATCAGGTTCACCTTGCTGCCTTCTCCCCCGACGATCAGCAGGTCATCTTCTGGTCGGTCAGTGACGTTCAGAGCACGGTCAAGATCGAATGTGATGCTGTTGGTGCCGTTTGGGCCTAAATCGAAGATCTCCACGTTGTCGATTTTCAGCCCCAGCGCGGTGAGATCCAGGTTGAGTGAGGTGCCATCGAGATGCAGGGTATCGATGCCGTCACCGCCGTCGATGTGTGTGAAATCGAGGCTTGAGAGGGTGATAAGGTCATCGCCCTCGCTGCCTGTGATCGCTGTCCCCGTCTGCACGCTACCGTCGGCCAGATTGATGACAACGCCGCCGATGGCATACACGCTGTTCTCAACTTCAGTGCTGGCGTGATTGTCGATGGTCCGTGTCTCGCTGAGTGCAGCTGGCGCGAATGTCGAACTGACAGTAAGCGGTTGCACATTGGCACTTTCCCCAGTGTCGAGTGGTTCACGGGACAGCGAAGCGAGCTGTGCGATGCTGCTATCGTCAACGTCCAGTGCCATCGCACTCATGAACGGTAATCCAATGACGACGCCAGATGTTAATCCCGCGGAAACCCCAGTGAAGTTACCTGCCTGATCGGTGACAGAGGCTTCAACCGCCGTTCCCAACAGCGCGGTCAAAATTGTGCCTACGTTTAAAGCGTTGATACCCAGTAGCGAACTGCTGAAATGCGCGTTCCACTTGCCATCGGCACCGACAGTACCCTGTAGCGTTTGGCCGAGCAGGGTGACGGTCACCTTGGCACCTTGTTGCACATAGCGCGATGTCCCGCTGATGGTCACGCCGTTCGACAGCAGCCCAATAGTGTTGCCAATTAGCGATCCCACCGCATCAATGCCCAATTGCGGTAGCTGGTGGGTTTTCACGATCACATTGCTGCTGGCGTTATTCGTGTTGCCATAACGGTCTGTGACGGTGATACCGACGGACAAGTTGCCATCAGCGATGTTGAGCAGGTTAGCGCTTGGTACACTGATGCTCCAGGTGCCGTTGCTGGCGATAGTGGCGCTGAGCGTGAGTCCACCCACGGTTAGCGTGACGTTACCGCCTGCCGCATTGGTCGTGGTCCCGCTGATGAGCTGGTTTATGCCCGCTTCGGCCAGATTCAGGTAACCGTCGCCGCCAAACAGGGAACCGAGGCTGACTGTCGGCAGCGCGTGAACGCCTACACCGATCGAAGCCCCCGCGCTGGTCGTTTTGCCTGCTGAGTTGGTTAGAGAGGCACTGAGAGATAGCGTGCCGTCAGTCAGATTGTTGAGATCGAGTGACGGCAGGTTGACCGACCAGGTTCCGTTGTTTTGCACCACAGCAGAGTAAGTCTTCGTACCCAGAGAAACCTGAATAGTGGAGCCTATCGCGTTGGTACTGGTGCCGCTGATAACCTGACCCGCTGCGGCTTCGACCGCATTCAGCAGACCGTCACCGCCAAACAGTGGGTTAATCGCAATGGTTGGCAACGCGTTGATAATGACATTCAAGGCGCTGCTGGCTTCTCCTACGTTACCCGCCGCATCAACCAGACGAACGCCGACGTGAGTGACGCCATCCACAAGGGCTTTCAGGTCGAGGTTTGGTACTGGCAGGCTCCAACTGCCGTTTGCACCAACCGTTGCGGTGTAGGTTTTGCTGCCCAGCGTGATGTTGATCGCCGTGCCTGCCGCCACATTGGTCGTGGTTCCGCTGATGGTTTGTGCACTCAACAGGCTGGAGAGATCCAGCACACCGCCGTTGAACAATGGGTTAAGGGTGATGGTCGGTGGCAGGATGGAAACGTTGAGACCCGCGCTGATGCTATTACTGTTGCCTGCCGGATCGGTCACCGTCGCGCTGACGGTGAGATTGCCATTAGCCAGACCGGACAGTTGCAGCGGCGTGACGCTGGCGCTCCACGAGCCATCATTACCGACGGTGGCGTTTAACGTCAGCGTACCGATGCGTATGACGATGGCCGATCCCGCGGCGGCATTGGTGGTGGTGCCGCTAATCGTTTGTGTCAGCGCCGCTTCTGCGGCATTGAGGAAGCCATCGCCGCCAAACAGTGAACCAAGGCCAATTGTCGGCAGGGTTTTGGCAATGATGTTGATCGCGTTACTCACCGTGCTCGTGTTGCCGGAAGCATTAGTGATGGAAACACCGAGCGTCGCACTGCCATCGACCAACGCACTGAGGTCGGACGGTTGCAGCGTCAGGCTGAACGCGCCATTGGCTCCAACGGTTGACTGGAACGTTTTACTGCCGAGAGTCACGGTGACCGGCGATCCTACTGCGGTATTCGTGACGACACCGCTAATGGTCTGCGCGACCAACGCTTCTGCCGCGTTGAGGAAACCATCGCCACCAAATATCGGATTCAATGTAATCACTGGCTGGGCGAAATCGAACTTGATGCCAGCACTGCCAGTGGTGCTATTGCCTACCGTATCTGTCGCAGTAGCGCTCACGGTGAAATCACCGCTGCCCAGCCCTTGCAGAATACCTAATACACTTGGGGTGACGGCCGCACTCCATTTGCCATCTACGCCGACGGTGGCCGTGGCGATTTGTGAACCAGAAATGCTGAGCGTAATGGTTCTGCCTGCCAGACCGGTGGCGGTGCCGCTGAGCGTTTGATTGACCAGCAGGTCGCCCAGATTCAGCAGGCTATCACCAAAGGCTGGGTTGAGCGTAATGCTTGGCAGATTCTTGATGATGGTTGGAACATTGACGATCTGGCTGGCGGTGTTGCCTGCGTGATCGGTCACTGCAACGCCCAGCGCCAGCGTGCCATCCTGCAAGGCTTGCAAATCAAGGGCAGGAACGGACAGACTCCAGGCTCCGCCTGCACCGACGCTAATTCCGGTGTAAATCTTGTTACCCAACGTTACGGCGACCGTTGCACCAGCAGCGATATTCACATTGCTGACAACGCCGCTGATAACCTGGCTGGTCGCGACATCCGCCGCATTCAGCGCGCCATCTGTAAACGCTACCACGGAATCAATGACTGGCAGGGATTTCAGTACGTCAATATTGACCAGTTGATTCTTCACGTTGCCGTGTGAATCGACGATGTCGACATTAACCGCCAGCAGGCCATTGGTGAGGCTGGTGAACAGATTTGGGGCAAGCGCGACGCTCCAGGCGCCGTTGGCTCCCACGGTGGCTTCCACCGTACTTCCCAACACGGTGACCTGTACTTTTGCACCCAGATAGTCCCCCGTCGCGTGACCGCTGATGACCTGCGTGACCAGTGATTCGGCCAGATTGAGGATGCCATCATTACCGAAGATATCGGTAATACCCGCGCCGAGCGTCTTGTTCAGTGCTACATCCAGCGTGACATCAAGGTGTGTGCTATTGCCGGAAATATCGGTCAGCGTCACGCCAATGACCTGCGGTCCGTCGAACAGGTTTTGCAAATTGGCGGACAACACCGGAATCGTCCAGGTTCCGTCAGAGCCGACGGTGGTTGTGCCGACTAACGGCCCTGCGGTTAGCGTAACGGTGGCACCTATCTCGCCTGTCCCTTTAATCACTCCGCCAGCCAGCGCCTCAGCCAGCGTCAGAATATTGTCATCGAACAACGTCACGCTGAGCAGTGGAATACCCGTATCAACGGTAACGACCTGCGTATCCGTGGTGGTATTTCCCGCTTTGTCCGCGAGTGTTGCCGTAATGGTGTGGCTGCCATCGCCCAACTGTGCCAGATCGGCAACGGATACGCTTACACTCCAGGTGCCGTCGGACTGAACTTGAGCGCTGTAGGTTTTGCCATTCAGCACCACGCTGACGAGCTGTCCGGCCTCCGTGGTGGATGCCGTCCCTGTAATCGTCTGTGCAGTACTGGCTTCCGTACCGTTCAGTACGTTGTTACCTGCAAAAGCCTCGATATCCAGCGTGGGCGCGATGGTATCGACCAGCACGGTTTTGGTGTCAGTTATTAGCGGTATGGGGAATACGGTGGTTGCCGAGACATTAACACTACCATCGGTCGTGAAATAGTCGCGGGCGGAAATGGTGATTTCCCAGATGCCATTGTTGTCGGTCGTGATCGCGCCAATAACGGGGGCGCCCCCGATTGATACGGCTATTGCGCTCATCGGCAGAATGCCAGTCACTCGCCCAGAGATAGTGATATTACCGTTTATCTCGGCGGCGTTGATGATGTCGTCGGTTGCTATTGCGTCGATCACCATGGTTGCAGGCGTTTGTGTCAGGTTGACGTCGAACCCCACGTTGGCTTGTGTCGGATTACCCGCTTTATCCGTCGCATCGGCGGTGATGGTGTACGCCGTATTCGCCAGAGCTTGCAGCGCAGCAGGAGGGATGCTTACGCTCCAGGTGCCGTCGGCGAGAATTTTTGCCGTGTACTCGACGCTATTCAACTTGACGGTCACGTTTTGCCCCACCTCTAACCCGGTGGAGGTGCCACTGACGGTCTGCGTGGTACGGCTTTCCGCATAGTCGAGAGTTTTATCCGCTCCGCCAACGTCGTTAATCGCCAGAGTCGGTGCGGTTTGCGCGATAGTCGCCTGAGAATTCAGCGTGGTGGTGTTACCTGCGGCATCCGTGGCTGTGATAACGATATTGTGCGTTCCGTCAGCAAGCAGGCTGAGTTGTGTTGGCGTCAGCGTAGCTGTCCAGACGCCTCCGCTAAGCTGTGTAACGAGTGATTCTCCACCAAACGTCACGGTCACGCTCACGGCATCCCCCGCGTTACCACTAAGCGTTCTGCCCAGCAGGGTGCCCGCTTCCGCGATACTCAGGTAGCCGTCGTCAAACGGCGTATTTAAGGTGATCGCTGGTGGTGTGAAGTCACTGGTAAACGGTATCGGTGTAGCGCCGATATTGCCCGCAGCGTCGGTCGCGGTGACGGTGACGGTATGTTGACCATCGCTCAGCGAGTTCAACGCATTTTGTGGGAGCGTCACCGACCAGTTACCCGCATTATCCACCGTGCCAGTGTAGCGAATCCCGTTGAGGTCGATCTCCAGTTTCACGTTTTGCCCATTACCGCTAATCTGGGTGCGACCAGAGAAGGTGAGGGGGGAGGCGGCTTCGGCGCTGCTCAGGATATTGTCGACCCCAAATGGGCTTACATCGACAAGCGGGGCAGGCAGCGTTTGCGCCGAACTGACATCGACTGAGGTACTGGTATTGCTGTTGCCCACCCAGTCGGTGACGGTGACGCTAATGCTGTAATTGCCTTCGGTGAAGAGTGCCAAATCGGCAGGACTCAGCGCTCTGGACCAGCCGCCTAACCCGTCTGCGGTGGCGGTAAAGGTGGTATCTACCTGCGTGGTTTTGTTGGTCACGGTAATGGTGACGTCCTGACCTGCGCTGCTAATACCGGTTTTACCCGTTAAGGTCTGGATGGCCTGAATTTCAGTAGTGTTAAGGATGCCGTCGCCAAATGGCAGATCCAGCGTTGCCACCGGCAGGGTGGTGGTCAGCACATTTGCCGTAGCCGCAGTCGTGCTGGTGTTGCCCGCCGTGTCGGTCACAGTGACAGTGAAATTCACCGTGCCATCCGGTAAGTCGATCAGCGTCTGGCGATCCAACGATAATGACCAACTGCCGTCGGCGTTCACCGTGGCAGGGAGGCTTGTGCCGTTAATGCTGACCGCCACGGTTTGCCCTGCATTGCTGGTGAGCCCGGTTTGCCCGGATAGCGTGGCGCCCGGCTGCGCATCGGCCAGACTCAGTTTGCCATCGCCGAACGGGGTATCCAGCGTAGCGACAGGCACGCCCACAATCACGCTGATGAACGTGTCGCTGCCTGTTCCTGTATTGCCTGCGTGATCAGTCACGGTCACGTTGATCGTGTGTGTGCCATCGCCGAATGCAGACAAGTCGGCGGCGGGCAGTATGACACTCCACTGGCCGTTTGCCGTTACCGTTGCGTTGTAGGTGGTGGTTATCGTGCCGTTGGTGATCGAGACAGACACGCTCTGACCAGGATCGAGTAGACCCGTAGTCCCTGTCAGCAGTTGATCCGTTGTGCTTTCTGTCTGGTTTAGCACCCCGTCAACAAACGGTGGGGTGATACTGATGGAGAAATTGGTGTGGATGACGACATCCAACGTTCCGCCCGCGCTGCCAGTATTGCCTGCGCTATCGGTTACCGTCGCACTGACCTGCACGTTGCCATCCGCCAGAATAGTAAGCGCATTGGCTGGAATGGTGGCACTCCACAAGCCGCCTGCAAGCGTGATACCCGTTACGGTGTAAGCCCCTATCGTGACCTGAATCGCTGTCCCGACGGGCAGATGGGTATAACTACCGCCGATCGTCGTTTCTGTCGCCAGTTCTGCGCTAGTGAGAACATTGTTGTCATAGAGTGCATTCAGCGTCAGCGTTGGAAGCGCCTGTGTTTTTAGCGTGATATCGATACTGATGGCGCTGGCATTGCCTGCACCATCGGTTACTCTGGCTGCCAGCGTTTTCACACCGTCACCCAGTGCCAGCAGGTCGTTCGCCGCAATGGCGATTTGCCAGATACCGTTGCTGTCGGCTACTGCACTATAAACGGCCGTACCGACTTTAATGGTGACTTGAAGACCGGCTTCGGCTTTGCCGCTTAGCGGTAGCCCAGCCAGCGCATCGGCTAAACCGATATCGCTGGAATCAACCAGCATATCGATGGACAGCAGCGGTGGAAGGGTATCGACCGTAAACGGATGCGTCGCTGTGGCCGGATTTTGTGCGAGGTCACTGACGGTTGCCGTCACATTCTGACTGCCTTGCGGCAGATTTTGCACATCACTGGCGGGAACCGTCGTGCTCCAGCTACCGTCAGCGCCAACGGTCGCCAGATACGTTTTGCTATTCAGCGTCACCGTGAGGTGCTGTCCTGCTGAAACATTCGTCGTTGAACCGGAGATGAGCAGATCGGATTGGCTATCCTGCGCGTTGATGACATCATCGTCAGATAGCGTCGCAATGGTGATACCAGGCAGGTTGGCGACATCGGTGATGACGGTAATCGAGTGGGTGGTTGAACCCAGGTTGCCGCTCACGTCGGTTACGCTGGCGCTCACGGTTTGCTTGCCGCCAGGTACATTGCCGACATCCGTGGCGGGAACCGTTGTGCTCCAACTGCCATCTGCTCCCACGGTGGCGAGGTAGGTTTGGTCGTTGAAGGTGATAGTGACCTGCTGGCCCTGCTCGACATTCTGGCTGCTACCGCTGATGGTTAACGGTTGGCTCGATTCGGCCAGGTTGAGGTAGTCATCGGTTGAGAGCGTGGCTATCGTCAGGGTTGGTGCTTGGGCTGGATCGGTATCCAGCGTAATCGAATGGCTGACGGTGCCGGTATTGCCTGCGGCATCGGTCAAGGTGGCGGTGATGGCCGTGATGCCGTTCGGCATGTTTTGCAGGTCGCCTGCCGGGACGGTAACACTCCAGGTGCCATCGGCCTGTGCCAGTCCCTGATAGATTTGCCCATTGATGGTGACGTTGACAATCACGGGGTGACCGCTGTCGTTGACGGGGGATGTCCCTGTGATTTGCAGCGGTAGCAGGCTTTCCGCGATGTTGATGATATCGTCGACGCCAACCGGATTGATGGTCAACACCGGCGGGGTTAAATCCACGAATGCGCTGCCCTGAACGGTGGAAGTATTGCCTGCTGCATCAGTAACAGTAACGGAAATGTTGAGTATGCCGTCTGGTTGCGTCGTCAGCATGGCGGATGGCAGTTGAAGACTCCAGTTGCCGTTACCGTCAACCGTACCAGAATAAACTGTGCTGCCAATGGTGATGCTGACAGTTTGACCCGAACCACGCAGACCGGTGGTACCAGAAAGTGTCTGTCCTGCCTGTGCGTCACTCAGATTCAGGTAGCCGTCGCTGAATGGCATATGCAGCGATGCCACCGGTGGGTTATTGATACTGACACCTAACTGCTGAGTACCCGACAGCGCATTACCTGCCTGATCGACGGCGGTGACATGCACCGTAATGACACCATCGCCCAGCGCTTTCAGGTCGATGGAGGGAATACCCGCACTCCAGGTCCCGTCTGGTTGCACCTGTGCCGTATAGGTTTTTCCGTTCAATATGACGTTGACATCGGTACCCGGTGCTACGTTGACGGCACCGCCGCTAATCGTAATGCCGTTGCCCGCTTCCTGCACATTCAGCTGGTTATCCCCGGTGATTGGCGCAATAGACAGCCCGCTCGCATTCGTATTAATCGTGACGGTACTGCTGGACGTCGCGGTATTGCCGGAGACATCATTCACGTTAACGGTAATGGTCTGGCTGCCGTTAACCAGCAACGCCATATCGGTATCCGAGATCGTGGTGCTCCAGTTCCCATTCGACAGAACCTGTGCGGTATACGCTTTGCCATTGAAGCTAATCGTCACCGTCTGGCCTTGCTCTACGTTTTTACTGGTGCCACTGAGTATTTGGCTGACTCGCGCTTCTGCACCGTCAATAATGTTGTTGCCCGCAAAAGTACCAATGACGATGACCGGTGCGTTGAGCGGGCTGGCATCGACGCCAATAGTTTGCGTGGTCGTGGTGGTATTGCCCGCGATATCGGTCAGACGTGTCACGATGCTGTAACTGCCATCGGACAAGTTACTCAAATCGGCAGAGGGAATACTGATGCTCCAGGTGCCGTCATTGCCGACGATACCGCTGTAAGTTTTGCCGTTCAGCGTGGCGGTCACGGTTTGCCCCGCGCTGGACGGTGAGGCCGTACCGGTTAACGGCTGATTGCTCAGTACTTCGGTACTATTCAGAATGTTGTCGGTAGCAAAACTGGCCGTCGTTAAGGTAGGCGGTGTGCGTGCCACGGTAACATTGCTGGTTAAGGTACTGCTGTTTCCGGCTGCGTCGCTGACGCTAACCTGCAAAGCAGCGGCGCCGTTCGGCAGGTTTTGCAGGCCGTTCACAGGCAGAGAAATCGTCCAGTTACCCGCCGTATCAACGATCCCAGTGTATGTCACACCGCCGAGTGTGGCGGTGACGGTTTGCCCTGGTGAGGCGATACCCGTGGTGCCGCTGAGCGTTTGAATAACGCTCGCTTCTGCGGCATTGAGTATGCCGTCGCTGAACGGGGTGTTCAGCGTCAGCGTCGGGTTACTGTGGGTGAACACATCAATGGTACGGCTACCGCTTAACACATTCCCGGTATTGTCTACCGTCGTTACGGTCAGGGTTGAGGTGCCATCGGCCAGTGCGCTGACATCCGCTGAAGACACGCTGATGCTCCACGTACCGTTTGACTGTATCACGCCATCGTAGCTTTTCCCGTTTAGCATGATCGTGACGGTGGTGCCCGCTGCGACGTTCTGGCTACTGCCGTTGACGGTGAGGGCTTGCGCGGCTTCGACCTGATTCAGTTTGTCATCGCCCGCGATGGTATCGATGGCAATGCCGCTCAACGCGGTATTCACCGTAATCGTCTGGCTGAGTGTTGCCGGGTTACCGCTGACGTCGTTGACGCCAATCGTGACGATATGCGTGCCTTGTGCCAGATGAAGGAGATCGACAGACGGCACGCTGACGCGCCATTGGCCGTCGCTGCCAACCGTTGTGATGTAGGTATTGTCACCGAGTGTCACGGTAACGCGCTGTCCCGCCTCGACATTCAGGCTGCTACCGCTGATGACTTGCGCGACGTTGATTTCACCGCCATCGATGATGTTGTTGAGTGCGATGGCGTTGATGGTGAGCAGCGGCAGGTTGGCAGGGTTAGCATCCAGCGTTAATGATCCGGTGCTGGTCGTGCTGTTGCCTGATGCACTTGTCAATGTTGCCGTCACGGTGTAATTACCGTCAGCCAAAGCCTGGAGATCGGCGGTGGGAATCGTCGTACTCCAACTGCCGTCAACCTGAATTTGCGCCTGATAATTTTTATTGTTGATCGTGACAATGACGGTGCGTCCGGCATCCGCCTGTAGTGCATTACCGGAGATCACCTGATCGTTCAGGCTCTCGGCGGCGTTGATGATGCCGTCGCTGGTCAGCGGTTTCAGCGTCAAAAGGGGACTAACCCTATCGACGGTAATATCACGAGTGCTTTCTATGCTGTTGCCTGCGGTATCCGTCGCCTCTACGCGGATGGTTTGTACACCGGTTAGCAGAGATTGCAGGTCGGTGGCAGGGAGTGTCGTACTCCAGTTACCCTGGCTATCCACGGTAGCCGTATAGGTTTTGCCGTTCAGCGTGACGATGACGCTTTGACCTCCTCCGCTGATTCCGGTTTTCCCTGTCAGGTTCTGCCCGCTGGTCGATTCAATGATGTTGAGTATTCCATCACCAAAAGGCGGGTCAATGGTGGGCTGTGGCAGGTTATTAATATGGATATCAATATTGCGGCTGACGGTCACCGGCACATCGCCGGGGTTGGCGACGCTAGCGGTAATGGTTGCGGTGCCATCCGGTAAGGCGAGCAGGTCACTGCTGTCGATCGCGACGGTCCAACTGCCGTTCGCGGCAATCGTACCACTATAGGTCTTGCCATTAAGCGTAACGGTAACGCTTTCTCCCGGTGTGACGTTGGCCGTAGAACCCGAGATGGTTAGCGGCTGTGAGGCTTCGAGGCGATTGAGCTGATTATCAAGTGCGACAATACTGATGGAGATACTGTCATTGCTAATATCCACATCGGACCAGATTTCATGGTTTCCTTCATTACCGGCTATATCGGTGACTTGTGCAGAGATGGAGACCGTCCCCTCGCTGAGTTCAGCCATATGCTCAGCCGGAATTTCCACACTCCACTTTCCGTCGTTCTGGATGGTGGCGAAGTAGAATTTACTGTTGAGAACAATGGTGGCGACCTGACCCGTTTCCACATTGTCACTGGTTCCCGTCAGCCACTGGCTGACTTTGAGATCTGCCGCACTAATGGCGTTATTCTCATCAACAAACGCGTTAACGAAGATTGTCGGCTGGAACGCCGGATCGGCGCTGAGCGTAATGGACTTCTCGACGCTAGTGGTATTCCCGACGGAATCGGTTAGCGAAGCAGATAGCGTGTAGCTGCCATCGGCCATGCCGCGCAACGCGGCCGTCGGTAAATTGATGCTCCAGTTGCCATTGTTGCCAACAACGCCAGTGTAGAACTGCCCATCAAAAGCGATCACGACGGTGCGACCCACTTCGCTGAGTGAGGCGGTGCCGTTAACAGATTGATTACTTTGTGATTCCACTAGATTAATGGTGTCATCACCTGCAATCGTACCGATAGTCAGGGTCGGGGCGGTTAAATCGGTATGGCTGACAAACGTATGGCCTGCCTGATTGCCTGCGGCATCCTGTGCGGTGACCCGCAGCGTGTTGTCACCTTCTGGTAGCTGCTGGAGGTCGGCCGCAGGCACGGTGACTTTCCAGTTACCTGCGGTATCTACAGTTCCCGTGTAAGATTTCCCGCCGAGGGACACGACGACACTCTGTCCTGCGCCGCTGATGCCCGTATGGCCAGTAATCGTCTGGCTGACCAATGCCTCTGTGCCGTTTAGGGAACCGTTGCCGAACGGGGTATCAATCGTCGGTTGAGGCAGGGTATGAATATGCACGCCGAGCGTATGAGCGTCTGTTACAGGAGCGCTTCCCGCCACATTCACGCTGGCGGTGACCGTCGCATTACCATCTGACAGGAGTTGGAGATCGGCGCTAGGGATTTGCAGCGTCCAACTGCCGTCAACGGCCACGGTGGTGGTATAATTTTTCCCGTTCAGCGTCACCGTCACCGTCTGTCCCGCAGGAACATTGGCGGTGTTGCCGCTGATCGCCAGCGGCTGGAGCGATTCTGCCTGGTTTAACAGGTTATCGCTGGCGATGATGTTGATGGCGATGCTGTCGCCAGATTTATCAACGCTGATAGTGTGACTTTCGCTCGCGGCATTGCCCGCTTTGTTATTCACGTTGACGCTAATGCTGTGCGCGCCGTCCGCCAGCAGGGCGATATCTGCGGTTGAAACGTTGACGCTCCAGACGCCGCCAGACTGGACGGTAGCAAGATACGTCTTTCCATTCAGGCTAATGGTAACCACTTGCCCAGTCTCAACGTTGGTGGTGGTCCCACTCAACTGCTGGCTGACTTTGGCTTCCGCGCCGTCAATGATGTTATCGCCCGCGACGTTATTGATGGTAATGGTCGGGGCGGTGGTCGCGCCGCTGTCAATGATCAGCGGGCGGGTAACCGTAGTGGTGTTACCTGCGGCGTCGGTGAGTGCTATGGTCAGATTCTGGCTACCGTCCGTAATAGCAACCAGATCGGCCGTTGGCAGCGTAATGCTCCAGTTGCCGTCGTTGCCGACCGTCGTGGTGTAGGTCTTGCCGCCGAGCGTCGCGGTGACCGAGCGACCCGCTTCGCTCAGCGATGCCGTTCCACTGATGACCTGATCGACCGCCAGTTCCGCACCGTTGAGGATATTGTCCTGCGCGACCGCAGAGACAGTGAGCGTCGGTGGCGTGGTATCAACGCTGATGTTTCTTGTTACCGTCGTTTCGTTACCTGCAATATCGCGGACGACAATCTCCAGCACGCTGACGCTATCCGATGGCAGGTTTTGCAGGATGTTTTTGGGGATCGTGACCGTCCAATGCCCGTTGGTATCCACCGTTCCCGTCACGGTATTCCCACCAATCGTCAGGCTGACGGTTTGACCCCTGCCGCTAATCCCCGTTTCTCCGCTGATGACTTGATCCTGCGCGGCTTCGGCTGCGTTTAATACGCCATCGGTGAACGGCGGGGTGGGGAGTGTGATCGTCGGAAGCGTATTGATGTGGACATCCAGCGTATGGTTGACGGTGACGGTTTCTCCGCTGATCCCTTGCACGCTGGCAGTGATGGTATTACTGCCGTCAGTCAGGCCAAGCAGGTCAGCGCTGGGGATACTCACAGACCATTTGCCGTCAGCGTCCGTCGTGGTGGTGTAGGACTTTCCGTTCAATGTGACAGTCACGGTTTGTCCTGCGGCAACATTGGCGGTCGTCCCGCTGACCGCCAATGGCTGTCCTGCTTCTGTGGCATTCAGGCGGTCATCGGTTGAGACGATACTGATGTTGACCGCTTCGGCGCTGGTGTCCACCGTGATGGTTTGCGGCGGTAGTGTAGTGGTGTTGCCTGCTTTATCCGTTAGTGACGCCACCAGAGTGTAGGTGCCGTTAGTTAGCGGCTGGATATCGCCGGCAGGAATGAGAACACTCCACGAACCATCACTTCCTACCGTTGTCGTGTAAGTGATGCCGTTAAACGTCACCGTTACGGTCTGTCCCACATCCGACAGAGAAGCCGTACCGGAGACAAGCTGTGAGGATTGGAGTTCGTCGAT
The DNA here is from genome assembly GCF_037076465.1 of Pectobacterium araliae. Lineage (NCBI taxonomy): Bacteria > Pseudomonadati > Pseudomonadota > Gammaproteobacteria > Enterobacterales > Pectobacteriaceae > Pectobacterium > Pectobacterium araliae. The sequence continues at coordinate 1,105,903 of NZ_AP028908.1, forward strand.
GGTGAGTTTATTATCCCCGGTAAACGGCAACAGAGACAGTTCTGGCGGCGTGGTGTCGACAATGATGGTGTGGTTGACCACGGTGATATTTCCGGCATTGTCACTAATCGTGAACGACAGGGCATGTTCGCCTTCGTTCAGCGCACGCAGGTCTGCGGCAGGAACGGTCAGAGTCCAGTTCCCGGCTGCATTGATGGTCGTGGTATAGGTTTTGCCATTGAGTGTGATGGTGACGTTTTGACCGGCCTCACCTGTGCCGTTGAGAACCTGGCCGTTTGCCAGTTCTCCTACGGTGAGGTAATTATCACCCGTAAATTTATCCACGGTTAAATGCGGAGGCAGGGTATCAATGGTGAGATCGAGGGTTTTCTCGTGGACGATGCCGTTCGCGTCTGGCACGCTCACTTTTAATGTGTAGATGCCATCTTCCAGTCCGGTAAAGGCATCCGCTGGTAGCGTCAATTGCCAGGTGCCGTCTGTGGCCACCGTCGTGGTGTAAACTACGCCGTTCAAGGTGATAGTGACGGTTTGCCCCGTGCTGACACCCGTCGTTTTCCCGCTGAGAATATGGGGTTCCCCGATCTCTGTGCGGTTCAGGATATTGTCTTCAGCGAAGGGGGTGATTGTTAAGGACTCAGGAGGGGGAGGCGTGGTGGAATGGTTGTCGTCACTTGACGAGCTGGCAGCGATGGCTGCTCCACCGATGGCTATGGCACCAAGAATACCCCCCAGTGTGGCAGCAGACACTGTGCTAGTGGCGGTACTGCCAATCAGTAATGACGTTATATCGCCCAGTGCGGCGTATTCTGGCGTGAGGGCAATGGCTTCTCCCGCGAGTGCTGCCCCTTCTGCGGCTGCCGCGCCGGAGAATTGTGCGTGGACCAGTCGGGTGCCATCATCAAAAACCAGCTCACTGTGATAGCCTGCGGCATCCAGGGTGAAGAAACTTTCGTAACGGACGGTGGTACCGTCTTTCATGTGCAAGATAAGATCGTCGCCGAGGCGCTCATAGCGAGACACCATGTCGGGTGTGCCATAGATTCTGACTGTACTGCTTTCCAGTAGTTCGATATTTTGGGTTCCGCCCGGCACGGCTCTGATGAATTGACCATCATGGCGCGACAGGATATTTGTATTTCCCGCAATAACATTCATATCTGACATGAAATAGCCTCTTACTTATCTGCAACCATCGTCTGCACACTTCTCCTGGCAGAACGAATGCCGTTTGGGAGAGGTATGGGTATATGCGCAACCAAGAGGAGCGCTAAAATAGACCTGGTTTAGAAATGGAAAACAGTAAAGCGTGGCTAGATATATCGCTGTTTATCTCTCTTCCATGAGGACTAGGTTATCGGGATGATGTTTACCCGATCCTTGATATTTATAGGTGTGGCTTAACTAAAAATCCAATTTTTTTGAAATGTTTTGAAAACAAAAAAATATAACAGCATTCTTATTGATTAGATGAGATATCGATTATTTTTTTTAAAATCATTACCGCGCTAATCACAATCATTAATTATCGTCAATTAGTGATTGGAAATCGTAATTTCATGGTTTTTTGTGCTGAAATGATCGGGATAAAATGGGATGTTCGTCTCGGTGCATGTTTCTATATCTTTATTTATTGTATCAATTTGTGTTTTTTATTTTTAACGGTAAAACGTAAATGTTAATGCGATACGTTGTTGGGGGAATGATAACCAGGCGTGATTATTTATCATTTTTTCTAATGCATTTTACTGACGATGTTGGATATGGAGTTTGAGTGGCGTCTGATGTAACGCCGGATATGAGAATTATTCTTGATATCACGGTTATCCCTATTACACTGCGGGCAATGTTTTCATTATAGAGATTAGGTTGTTATGGAGTTGCTCCGCATTGTTTACCAACAATACCGCTGGCCATTTCTTGCCGTTATCATTTTAAGTTTGCTGAGTGCCGCATTGGGTATTGGGTTGATTGCTTTTATCAATTTGCAATTGATTGAAACGGTCAATCACTCACTCCGTGTATTGCCGCAATTCCTGGGATTACTGCTGCTTTTGATGGGCGTGACGCTGGCGTCTCAACTGGCGTTGACCACGCTCGGGCACCATTTCGTTTATCGTCTGCGTGGGCAGTTTATCAAGCGCATTCTGGATACTAACATTGCGCGCATTGAGCAGATTGGCAGTGCGCAGTTGCTCGCCAGCCTGTCCAGTGATATCCGTAATATCACCATCGCATTTGTACGCCTGCCGGAGTTGATTCAGGGTATTGTGCTTACTATCGGCTCAGTGGCTTATCTTGCGTGGCTTTCTCCCAAAATGCTGGTGGTGACATCCGTCTGGATTGCGGTAACCCTCTGGGGCGGATTTATGCTGGTGTCCCGCGTCTACAGTCATCTTACTCAGGTTCGGGAAGCGGAAAACCGCCTCCAGAAAGATTATGAAACCGTGATTAACGGGCGTAAGGAGCTGACGCTCAATCGGGAACGGGCACAAAAACTGTATGAAGACGTTTATCAGGCCAATGCGCAGGATTATCGACAGAATGTGATTCGTGCCGACACCTTCCATCTCAGCGCGGTGAACTGGTCAAATATCATGATGCTGGGCGTGATTGGCGCTGTTTTTTTCATGGCAAACAATCTCGACTGGGCAGATACCAATGTTGCCGCGACGTATTCACTCATGCTGCTTTTTTTACGCACGCCGATGTTGCAAGCCGTTGGCGCACTGCCGACGTTGCTGAGCGCACAAGTCGCGTTTAATAAGTTGAAACTTTTAGATTTGGCGGATTATCAGGAAGCGTTTTCCGCAGCGGCTGCCCCTGCTGACTGGCACACGCTGGAACTGCGTGATGTGGTATTTCGCTATGACGATTCCAGATTTGAAATTGGGCCAATCAATCTGGTGATAAAGCGTGGTGAACTGGTGTTTCTGATTGGCGGCAATGGGAGTGGGAAATCTACGCTGGCGATGCTGCTGACCGGGATTTATACCCCGATTTCCGGCTCGCTACTGCTGGATAACCGCCCCGTTACGGCGGAAACGCGAGAAGATTACCAAAAGCTATTTTCTGCCATCTTTACCGATTTCCACCTGTTCGGGCAGATGATGGGGCCGCAGGGAACGGAGCCGGATACGGCGCTGGTGGATGGGTGGTTGGATCGCTTAAATATGCGGCATAAGTTGACGCTGGAGCATCATCAGGTGATGAACTTACAGCTTTCTCAAGGGCAGCGTAAGCGCGTGGCGCTTTTGTTGGCTGTCGCTGAGCAGCGGGACATTCTGCTGCTGGATGAATGGGCGGCCGATCAGGACCCGCAATTCCGTCGCGTGTTCTATCTTGAGCTGCTACCGCAGTTGCGTGCATTGGGGAAAACGATTGTGGCGATTAGCCATGACGATCACTACTTTGAACATGCCGATCGCCTGCTTGAAATGCATCAGGGAACGCTGTCAGAACTGACGGGCGACGCGCGCGAACAGGCCTCGCAGGATGCCGTGGCACAGATTAGTCGGTAACGTAAATCGGCGCGGCGGAACACCGCGCTGTGAGGTATCACACACCGCTAGCGTGAAGTCTGACAGGTATATATTAATTCGTTGAATTCTGGGGCATGATAAGCGCCAATGTTGGTGGTTTGCCAACAGAGTGAGGATTTTTACTTACAGATCAGGCACCTGACGTATCTGATCTGCCACCTAACTCAATAAATTGGTATAGGTTATGAAAAGGATGTTTAACGCATTATTTGTTGTTGTTTTTGTTTGTTTTTCGTCTCTGGCGAATGCGGCAGAAAATTTACCTAACATTGTCATTCTGGCAACGGGCGGTACGATTGCGGGTTCCGCAGCGGCCAACACGCAAACCACGGGATATAAAGCCGGTGCGCTGGGCGTAGAAACGCTGATTCAAGCGGTGCCAGAGCTGAAAACGCTTGCCAATATCTCAGGTGAGCAGGTTGCCAGCATCGGCAGTGAAAATATGACCAGCGATGTATTGCTGAAGCTGAGCAAGCGCGTGAACGAGCTGCTGGCACGCAGCGATGTCGATGGCGTGGTGATTACGCACGGTACGGATACGCTTGACGAATCGCCTTACTTCCTAAACCTGACGGTGAAGAGTGACAAGCCGGTGGTCTTTGCTGCTGCAATGCGCCCGGCAACGGCCATCAGCGCCGACGGTCCGATGAACCTGTACGGTGCGGTTAAAGTGGCTGCGGATAAAAACTCTCGCGGTCGCGGCGTTCTCGTTGTGCTGAACGACCGTATTGGTTCTGCCCGTTTCATCAGCAAAACCAACGCCTCTACGCTGGATACCTTTAAAGCGCCGGAAGAAGGTTACCTGGGCGTGATTATCGGTGACAAAATTTACTACCAGACGCGTCTGGATAAAGTTCACACCACGCGTTCTGTGTTTGACGTGACCAACGTTGATAAACTGCCCGCTGTCGACATTATCTATGGCTATCAGGACGATCCAGAATATATGTATGACGCCTCTATCAAACACGGTGTGAAAGGCATCGTGTATGCAGGGATGGGCGCAGGTAGCGTATCCAAGCGCGGCGACGCCGGTATCCGTAAAGCGGAAAGCAAAGGTATCGTTGTTGTGCGTTCCAGCCGTACCGGTAGCGGAATCGTACCACCAGATGCAGGCCAACCTGGTCTGGTTGCCGATTCTCTGAGCCCGGCTAAATCACGCATTCTGCTGATGCTGGCACTGACGAAAACGACCAGTCCGGCTGTTATTCAGGATTACTTCCACGCCTATTAATCGCCCGAGCGGTTTTTTAGTGTGATAGCCCCGCCTTTAAGCGCGTAATGCGATCGTTTAAGGATCGAGATACACGGGGCGACCACAGGGGTGAGGCCTCCCTGCGGGAACCTCCCCCTGTGTTTCCCCTAACAACGGGCTTAAGTGACGAGTATTAGCCTTTAAGCGCGGGGCTTTTTACTGTTGCTCATTTCAGCTTTTCATTCCCACTGAGAAGTCACTTCCCTCTCTGTCGATTTTATCGGTATGATTCAGTCCACGACAAAGCAGGTAATCACCCCATTTATCTTTGAGACCCGGAATAATTCGAGCGGCGGGACTGCCTACGCGCGTCCAGCTTGAAGTATGACGGAGTGGGTGAATAAAGAAGAAGGATACGTCATTACATGACACACCCCATTTTTATGGTTGGTGCCAGAGGCTGTGGGAAGACTACGGTAGGGCATCAATTGGCACAGGCGCTAGGATATGACTTTGTCGATACCGACCTGTTTATGCAGCAAACGACCAATATGACAGTGGCTGATGTCGTTGCACAGGAAGGATGGCATGGCTTCCGCCAGCGTGAAAGTCTGGCGCTTCAGCAGGTGACGTCTAACCGCTGCATCGTCGCGACAGGTGGCGGTATGGTGTTGGCGGAAGCCAATCGGCGCTTTATGCATGAGAAAGGCACGGTTATTTACCTCCATGCGGATGCGGAGCTACTAGCTCAGCGGTTGGAAGAAAACCCGCAGGATAACCAGCGGCCTACGCTGACAGGTCGCCCTATTGCAGAAGAAATGGCCGATGTACTGGCCGCGCGTGACGCGCTTTATCGCGGTGTAGCGCATCACGTTATCGATGCATCGCAGGCACCCGAAGCGATCGTAGCAAGCGTGTTGAAGGCGCTGCGTTCATCGGCAGCGTAAAGGCGTCGGTAAGGGCACTGGTAAAATAATCATCAGTCAGTGTTACTGAACACTAACTTTCAATGAATAGATCGTGACAGTGGCTCGACTCTCCTTTTAAGATGAATTTCCTGAATTTTTTCGACGATAGGTGCCGCGCTATGCTGAATGTAAATGAGTATTTTGCAGGGAAGGTCAAGTCAATCGGTTTTGAAGGCGACAGTATTGGCCGCGCCAGTGTCGGTGTTATGGATGCGGGTGAGTACACGTTTGGAACCGGGCAACCGGAAGAAATGACGGTCATCACCGGAGCATTGAAAGTGTTGTTGCCTGGCTCACCGGATTGGCAGGTTTTCACTCCGGGAGAAACGTTTTTCGTTCCGGGAAAAAGCGAGTTCAATTTACAGGTCGCCGAGCCGACTTCTTATTTGTGTAAGTACCTGTAATATCTATTCTATTGCTGTAATTTAGATCATTCTCGCCGCATTATGTGCTACATAATGCGGCGTTTTTTTATGCTGATTCTGCCTCATTCCCACTTTTCATCCCGCTCTGCGCGTACGCCTTTCTGCCATTCTTCCCCTGATGTGGGTAAATAATGCTGCAAAAATGTTAAGTGGTTCAAATAATGAACGCAAAGGTATTTAAAAGGTATTGTTAATTGGTATTTTAAAGGTGTACCTGACTCTGTCATGAAGGATGTAAATATGAAAACTACAGCAAAGCTGTCGTTCATGATGTTCGTTGAATGGTTTATCTGGGGAGCCTGGTTTGTTCCACTCTGGCTATTTTTGAGTAAAAGTGGGTTCACGGCAGGTGAAATCGGCTGGTCGTATGCCTGTACTGCGATTGCCGCTATTTTGTCGCCGATTCTGGTGGGATCGCTCACTGACCGTTTCTTTGCTGCGCAAAAGGTGCTGGCGGTGCTGATGTTCGCCGGAGCGATACTGATGTACTTCGCGGCGCAGCAAACGGAATTTATGTCTTTCTTCCCGCTGCTGTTGGCCTATTCGTTAACCTACATGCCGACGATTGCATTGACTAACAGTATCGCCTTCTCGCATGTGGCCGATGTGGAACGGGATTTTCCACGCATCCGGGTATTGGGAACGATTGGCTGGATAGCCTCTGGGATCGTCTGCGGCTTTCTGCCGACATGGCTTGGATTTAGCGATATTTCTCCCACCAATATTCCGCTGCTGATTACCGCTGCCAGCTCCGCGTTGCTCGGCTTCTTTGCGTTTTTCCTCCCCAATACGCCACCGAAAAGCACCGGCAAGATGGATGTTAAAGTCATGCTGGGGCTGGACGCGCTTGTGTTGCTGAAAGACAAAAACTTTCTGGTGTTTTTTGTCTGCTCCTTCTTATTCGCGATGCCGCTGGCGTTTTATTACATTTTTGCCACGGGCTTTCTCACCGAAGTCGGCATGAAGAATGCGACAGGTTGGATGACGCTGGGGCAGTTCTCAGAAATCTTCTTTATGCTGGCGCTGCCGTTTTTCACCAAGCGTTTTGGTATTAAAAAGGTATTATTACTGGGATTGGTGACGGCGGCTATCCGCTATGTCTTCTTCGTCTACGGCGATGCTTACCACTACTTCACGTACGCACTGCTGTTCCTCGGCATCCTGCTGCACGGCGTGAGTTACGATTTTTATTATGTCACGGCCTATATCTACGTTGATAAAAAAGCGCCGGTACATATGCGCACAGCAGCACAAGGGCTGATTACGCTCTGCTGTCAGGGCTTCGGCAGCCTGCTGGGATACCGTTTGGGTGGCGTAATGATGGAGAAACTTTTCGCCCACGGCGAGCCGGTGAATGGCCTGACCTTCAACTGGACCGGCATGTGGCTGTTTGGTGCGGTGATGATCGCGATTATTGCGCTGATCTTTATCCTGTTTTTCCGTGAATCGGATAAGACGATCTCGACCATTGATGTAGACGGTGCAAAAAACAAGTATTTCAGTACAGAGGAAAACAAATGAAACAAGAACGTATTCTCGGTGCCTTATACGGCCAGGCTTTAGGGGATGCGATGGGTATGCCATCGGAACTGTGGCCCCGGACGCGAGTGAAAGCGCATTTCGGCTGGATTGATCGCTTTTTACCGGGGCCAGCGGAAAACAATGCAGCGTGCTATTTTGGTCGCGGCGAATTTACGGACGATACGTCGATGGCGCTGAGTCTGGCCGACGCTATCATTGAGTGTGATGGGAAAATCAATGCCGATGCGATTGGTCGCCACATCCTGAAATGGGCGGAATCGTTCGATGCGTTTAATAAAAATGTGCTTGGCCCAACGTCTAAAATTGCGTTGAAGGCGATTCGACAGGGCACGCCGGTCAGTGAGCTAGAAAACAATGGCGTCACGAACGGCGCGGCGATGCGGGCGTCTCCGTTAGGCTGTCTGCTGCCTGCTCACGATCTCGATGAATTTATCGATCAGGTGGCGCTGGCCTCCAGCCCGACGCATAAATCCGATGTGGCGATTGCGGGAGCGGTCGTGATTGCCTGGGCTATTTCCCGGGCGATCGACGGTGCCAGCTGGCAGGAGATTGTCGACGCACTGCCGTCTGTGGCACGCCATGCGCAGGAAAAACGTATCACCACGTTTAGCGCTTCCCTCGGCGCACGTCTGGAGCTGGCGCTGAATATTGTGCGTTGTGCAAATGGTACGGAAAGCGCCAGCGAGCAGCTTTATCAACTGATTGGCGCAGGAACGAGCACCATTGAGTCCGTTGCGACGGCCATCGCGATGGTGGAACTGGCGCAAACCGATCCCAATCGCTGTGCGATCCTGTGTGCCAACCTCGGTGGCGACACCGATACTATCGGGGCGATGGCGACCGCAATATGCGGTGCATTGCATGGGGTAACGGCGATTGATGCCGGGTTGAAACAGGAGCTGGATGACATTAACCCGCTGGATTTTCAGCGCTATGCCAGTCTTCTCCTGCAATATCGCTCCGCACGGGAGGTGTGATGAAGGCCAGCGAACTTGCCGCAAAACTGGATGGACTAACCACATGTCAGCCGCTGACCATCATCGGGGCTGCGGTAATTGACGTGATTGCCGATGCTTATGCGCTGCCGTATCGCGGATGTGATATCGAACTGAAGCAGCAAAGCGTGAATATTGGTGGCTGTGCCTTGAATATTGCCATTGCGCTTAAACGCCTTGGAATGGAAGCACAGAACGCTTTGCCTGTCGGGCAGGGCGTGTGGGCGGATATCATTCGTCATAGTCTGGAAAAACAGAGCCTTACCACGGTGGTTCAGACCGATTCGGGCGACAACGGCTGGTGTCTGGCGCTGGTTGAACCGGACGGTGAACGGACGTTTATGTCTTTCAGTGGTGTTGAGAACCAGTGGAATGACGGTTGGCTGGCATCGTTATCCGTCGTAGCGGGAAGTTTGGTCTATCTTTCGGGCTATCAACTGGCGGCACCGTGCGGTGAGCGTCTGGTGGGCTGGCTGGAAACGTTGCCCAACGTCACGCCATTCATTGATTTTGGCCCACGTATCGCCGATATTCCGTCCGGTCTTATGGCTCGCATTATGGCGCTTCACCCGGTGGTTTCCCTTAATCGTCAGGAAGCGGAAGTCGCAGCGGAAATGCTCGGCGTGGCGGTTGATGTACAAACGCTGGGGCGTGCCTGGCGAGAGACGTACCGCGCACCGGTGATTATTCGGCAAGACAAAGCGGGAGCGTGGTATTTCGATACCGCTTCTGAAGGTATCATCGCGCCGTTTCCGGCAACGATGGTGGATACCATCGGCGCGGGAGACAGCCACGCAGGCGGGACGCTGGCGGGTCTGGCAGCGGGCTGGTCGTTGGCGGAGGCTGTCACGCTGGGGAATGCCGTTGCGGCATATGTCGTGAGCCATCGTGGCGGAGATTGTGCCCCCACAAAGGCTGAACTACATACCCAGTTACTCCTCGCAGACGAACACGTATAGATCGCTACGGCAATAGCTGATGCTGTACTCGATGGGGCGGTTCTGCGGGTCGAGCGCAATCTGCTTGATGACCAGAACCGGCACTTTATTATCGAGCTGAATGTGGGACTGAAACTCGGCGTCAGGCATTCGTGCGCTAACGCGGCTGCGTGTACGCTGCGGATTGATGTTCTGGCTGCGGAAATAGTCGTAAAGCGAGACGCCAATATCGTCAGCGTCAGCGATCAGATCAACCGGGACATACGACTCTTCAATTGAAACCGCGTCCTCATCCACATAGCGAATACGTTTCAACAGAAAAACGGGGGTTTCTGGCGCAATCGCCAATTGTTCGGCTACTTCCTTGCTGCTTTTGACGACCTGTTTGTTTACCCACAGCGTATTGGGTTTTTTGCCCCGCAGTACGACCTGCTGTGAAAACCCACGCGCTTCTTTCAACGAATACTCGAAAATATTATTGATTTGCGTACCGTAGCCGCGTACGCGGGTCACTACACCTTCTTCTTCCAGCGTCTGCATGGCTTTACGCACGGTAATACGTGATACGCCGGCCAACTGGCTCAGATCGCGTTCACCCGGCAAAATATTGCCATGCTCCAGCATGCCGTTGCGCACGGCATTTTTTACCGTTTCGGCAAATTTTAGGTAGAGCGGGGTATTGTCTGCTGCCGCAAAGCGCTGAGTAAGTTGTTCTATTAGTTGAGTATGCGCGTGTTCCATTCTTCTCTGATCCTAGCCAGCCTGCGTAGGTTCTATAATACCACTGGTATTATTACCGCTATATCGAAAATGGCAACCGTAGTGCCTCCATATAAAATAAAAGAGAATTAATTATTTTTAGCATTTTTATCTGTTACGGAATATTCACTATTTCTTGTAGCACGAATCATTAATTCCATATATGAGTTATTTTATTTAATTGTACTTATTAATTAATAATAAGACAGAATGGTGTGTTTATTAAGAATTATCCCTGAATTGTTAAAATAAAATGAATAATGAGTATCATCAATAATTTTTTATTATGGTAAATAATAAGTGATTTATTCTTATTTGTTGGAGAATTATGGGTTTTTATTTCGGTTTTTGAGGTGGTTATTCATTACGCCACTTTTTTTTTGTAATGGATTGGTCGAACGTATTAATTTTAAAAGCAGCTTTTAAGATAAATGGTGGCTGTAGAGTGTGATCGCATTCAAGTTTTATTTCTCTGTGCCGTTATGGGTAGTATAACTATTCTACGCAAAGAGTATTTTATGCTGAAAACGACGCGATCCCGCATTCTTGCGGCTTGTTCGACCATTGTTGTGCTTTCACTTGTTATCAACACCTTTCTAAATTACACCATTGCCAATAACGCCAATAAAGAATCGAACCAGAATACGCTGGATGCGGTTGCGACTAGCCATAGTATAGCCATTAGCGACTGGGTTGCTTCTAAAACCCTGATGATTTCCGCGCTACATGACCGCGCGATAAAGGATGAAGACCCGATCCCGCTATTTAAGCAGATTGTGGCATCTGGCGGTTTTTTGAATGTGTATATGGGCTACGCCAATGGTACGGCTAAGTTTGCCGATCCCGGCGGTATTCCTGCTGATTACAACCCGACCATCAGGCCGTGGTATCAACAGGCACTGAAAGAAGGTAAGCCGTTAGCGACTGCGCCGTATGTCGATATGGTGACCAATACGCTGGTGGTTTCTTTTGTTGCTCCCGTGCGGGAAGGAAGTACGGTGAGGGGCGTAGTTGGCAGCGATGTCACGATGCAAAGCGTGATCGAAAACGTAAAAGCTATCAATCCTAGCCCAGCGAGTTTCGGTGTATTGATTGATCGTAACGGTACGATCATTGCGCACCCAGATGAAAAACTGACGCTGAAAAATATCACCGATATTGCCCCTGCGATTAATCTGAATGACATTCTTTCCGCAGATAGCGCCCGCGATGTGGATTTTTCTGGATCGACAAAGCTGGTGTTGGCAAAACCGATCACTGGTACGAACTGGTACATGCTGGTGGCGCTGGATAAAGCCGAAGCGACTGCTGGCATGCGTTCACTGCTCTCCACATCGGTCATCACGCTGGTTGTTATCGCGCTGTTGGGGACGCTGATTATCGGCTTCATCATCACGTCAACGCTCAAGCGCCTGCTGCAAATCCGTGATGCAATGGATGATATCAGTAACGGCAACAATGATTTGACGCAGCGCCTGCCGGATGAAGGGCATGATGAAGTGTTACAAATTGCCCGCTCGTTTAATATCTTTGTCGATAAGATTAGCCAGGTAATGATGCAGATTCGCGATATTAGCGCATCGCTTCAGGTCGCGGCGGATGAAATCTCGGCGGGGAACAACGATCTCTCTGCGCGTACTGAATCTGCGGCGTCGAGCATTCAGCAAACCGCTGCCTCGCTGGAAGAAATCTCTGCGGCGGTGACCCAATCGGCAGGATCGGCGCAGCAGGTTAACGCGAAAGCGCTGCTGCTGTCGAAAGATGCGGGCACGGGCGGAAAAGTGGTGTCCGATGTGATTGTCACGATGGAAGAGATCGTGGTCGCGTCGGGTAAAATCGGCGATATTATCGGTGTGATCGATGGTATTGCATTCCAGACTAACATTCTGGCGCTTAACGCCGCAGTAGAAGCTGCGCGAGCGGGCGAGCAGGGGCGCGGTTTCGCCGTTGTTGCCGGCGAAGTTCGCAGCCTGGCACAGCGTAGCGCACAGGCCGCAAAAGAAATTAAAGAGCTGATTGAATCAACCGTCTCCAGCGTGACATCTGGCTCAGTGCAGGTGCGTCAGGCCAGCAACACGATGAATGAAATTGTCGGCGGTGTGTCTACGGTGAGCTCGGTGATGTCTGAAATTACGCATGCGGCAGATGAGCAAATGCGTGGCATCAACGAGATTAACAAAGCGGTCGCGCAGTTGGATTCGATGGTGCAACAGAACGCCGCGCTGGTGCAGGAATCGGCTGCTGCGTCTGGGGCGTTGCAATCACAGGCTGAAGAACTGAACGCCGTCGTTGGGGCATTTCGGGTCTAACAGGATTCGATACTGAGGATGTATTGCCCGCCAGAACGGTGGCGGGCAATAACGGAGAACGTTAACGTTGGGCTTCACCACCCAACGCTTCAATGAGATTCGCAATCAATGCTGCCAGCTCGCTGGTCATCAAAATGAAATCGGCATCAAACCGCTGAGCAAAATCTTCCCGATCGATATCGTCATTCTGTTCCCGTAATGTATCTGAGAACTTCAACCGTTTTACTGAACCATCGTCAGACAAGACCAGTTGAATGCGCTCCTGCCAGTCCAGCGCCAGCTTGGTGACCAGCTTGCCTGCTTCAATATGCACAGCAATTTCATCGCAGACCAAATCCTGTTTTTTACAGCGGATAACGCCGCCGTCTTCCAGAATAGCTTTCAGCTCGGCTTCATCTTGTAGCGCGAAACCAGCCGCTGGCTCACCTGAACGAACCCATTCGGTCAGCGTTAGCTCGATGGGGTTTTCCATCGTCAATGGCACAACGGGTAGGGAACCCAGCGTCTTACGCAGCAGCGCCAGCGTATCTTCCGCTTTTTTGGCGCTGGCGGCATCAACCATAATCAGGCCGTTAACCGTATCGATCCACAACCAGACCTGGCTGAAACGGCTAAATGCACGGGGTAGTAGGCTATGCAGCACTTCGTCTTTCAGCGAATCTTTTTCGGTTTTTTTCAGCTTGCGGTGCTGCTCCGCTTCCAGACGTTCAATTTTGGCCTGAAGGGTTTGCTTGATGACCGGAGACGGCAGGATTTTTTCTTCTTTACGGACACAGATAACGATTTGCCCATTAACGACGTGTGTTAATGCATCGCTATGCGATCCCATTGGCGATACCCAACCCGTTTTCATCATATCCTGACTGCCGCACGGGGTGAATGTGAAGGCGCTGAGCCGTTTTTCCATTTCATCCGCAGATAAAACGTTATCTTTGGACAGCACGCTGTCCCGGCTTAGACGGTAAATCATTAAGTTCTTAAACCACAACATGGTGTTATCCCTGACTGGGCGCGCAGATTTGCACGCGGGTTTGTAATGTTGCGCGCATGATAACGAATTCGAAGCCGTGATGTGGAATAAAATACCCGGATTCAGAGGAATACCTATCACGCTTTGGATTGCAGCTGATGGGTTTCTCTGGTTATCTCTATACCAGAAAGTTTTCAGGTCGGTGACAAATTTACTGCCGCTCGGCCAACTTTGTCGGCAACCTCATTATTTCGGGGAATCCGAGCCTATTTACCACACGTGGGGGGACATCATGAGAATCGGTATCGATCTGGGCGGGACGAAAACGGAAGTCATTGCGTTGGATGACGAGGGGAAAGAACGCTTTCGGCAGCGTATGCCGACGCCAAGAAATGATTATCCTGAAACGTTGCGGACTATCGCCACGCTGGTGGAGATGGCTGAAAAAGCGACTGGCAGCCGTGGCAGCGTTGGCGTGGGGATCCCCGGTACGCTGTCGCCGTTTACCGGTAAGGTAAAAAATGCCAACTCCACCTGGCTTAACGGTCAGGCGCTGGATCTCGATCTTGCCACGCTGTTAAATCGACCCGTGCGGGTTGCGAATGACGCGAACTGTTTTGCGGTTTCAGAGGCCGTTGACGGTGCAGGGGCAGGGAAGCAGACCGTCTTTGCAGTAATTATCGGTACTGGCTGTGGATCGGGGATTGCGCTGAACGGCCAGGCTCACGTCGGCGGTAATGGTATTGCAGGTGAATGGGGGCATAACCCGCTACCCTGGATGGATGACGATGAGCTGCGCTATCGGCAGACGGTCCCCTGTTATTGTGGCAAGTCCGGCTGTATTGAATCTTTTATTTCCGGTACGGGATTTTCGGGAGATTATCAACGCCTGAGCGGCCAGCCGCACAAAGGTGAGGCAATTATTGCCTTAGCGAAGCAGGGTGATCCTATTGCGGAACTGGCATTACAGCGCTATGAGCACCGTTTGGCAAAATCGCTGGCGCATGTGATTAACCTGCTTGACCCTGACGTAGTGGTGCTGGGCGGTGGAATGAGCAATGTTTCCCGCCTTTATCAGACCGTGCCAGAAAAGATTAAACAGTGGATCTTCGGCGGCGAGTGCGAAACGCCAGTGCGTCAGGCGATACACGGCGACTCCAGCGGGGTACGCGGAGCCGCCTGGCTATGGCCAAAGACGGAGTAATGGCTAAACGGCGTATTGAGACGCGAGTCGGCTGACGCCCAGTCCGTTCACCTTTTGCACTTTGATCTGTACGGGAATGCGTTCTTTCATCGCTTCGACATGGCTGATGACGCCGATGGTTTTACCGGAGGCGTTCAGGTTATCGAGCGCATCCAGCGCGATATCCAGTGTTTCGGCATCCAGCGTACCGAAGCCTTCGTCCAGAAACAGCGAGTCGATGCTGGCTCTATGGCTGACCAAATCGGATAACGCCAGCGCCAGTGCCAGACTCACCAAAAAGCTCTCGCCACCGGATAGCGTTTTTGTATCGCGCTCGGCATCTGCCTGCCAGGTATCCATCACCAGCAGTTCCAACTCGCCACCGGGTTTCCGTTTTAGCTGATAACGATCGTGCAGGCGTGAAAGCTGAAGATTAGCGAGATAGATCAGATGGTCCAATGTTAGCCCCTGAGCAAACTTGCGGAATTTATCCCCTTTGCTTGAACCGATCAGCGCGTTTAACGTATCCCAGTCGTCATATCTTTGCTGACTTTGGGCTATCTCGTTAAGCAACGCTTGCTGGTTCTGGCGCTGCTGTCGATCGTCAGATAGCTGCCGTTGGCATTCGCCCTGTTGTCGCAGGTTGGTTTTCAGCGTTTCATCCAGCGCTGCCAACTGCTGTTGCACTGATTCCTGCGTTGCTTCTTCTGGTTGAGATGTAGAGCGTTTTTGTTGATGGGCAAGCAGATCCCGCTCAGCCTGCTGGTGAAGTGCCGCCGTCTGCTGCAAGCTTTGATACAGCGTTTCCTTCCATGCCTGCAACGTCTGACGTTCTTGCTCATCAAGCAGCGCATTGAGGAACGTCGTTTCATCAGCGAAGGGGCTTTGCTGTAAAGCATGACTAAAGCGCTCCGTCGCACTTTCACGCTGGCGGGTGCTCTGCTCATACTGCTGTTGCGTGCTCGCTAGCTCCCCCGTCAGACGGCTCAACGTGGTTTCGGTTTGTTGCCGAGCTGACTGGGCTAGGCGGAGCATATCGTCATACTGTTGGCTGGTTCGCTGTAGCTGTTCGCGCACAGCCGCGATTTGCCTGCCGCCGAAAAGTGCCAGCCGTTCCTGTTGGCTTGTGCTGAGTAGTGCGAGGTGTTGCTCCAACTGCTGCCGCTGCGCCTGTAGTTGCTGCTTTGCCTCGGTTATGCTGTGATTCAGATGCTGAAGATCGCTGTCCAGCGTGGCTAACAGAGGAATTAAGCGAGATTGCTCCTGCTCTTTGGCTTTCCAGTCTTGCCATTCGCTTTCACGCTGAGCTAACCAGCTATTCTGTGCAGCGGTTTCTGGCAGAAGAAGGCCCGCATTTGCCAGCGTCTGTGTGATTTCCTGAGTGTACTGCTCTAGCTGCCGCTGTATATTTTGCAACGACTGGACGATTTCTTCCTGCGTAACGTTTAACGAGGTTTGTTGCTGGGTGTTTAGCGCGATTTTCTGATCGAAACCCCGTAACGATGCTTCTGCGGTAGTCAGTAAATCCTTACTTTCCTGCCACTGTTTTTGCAACTGTTCGCGTGCGGTGATCTGCTGTCGAATATTTTGTTCTTCGGCTTCGCGTTGCGCAATCCAGGCGGTAATCTCGCTCTGCTGCTCCAGTATGTAATTAACTTGTAAGCGCTCACTGACATCTTGCCACTGTTGTAACAGCGTTTGATGTTCGCTATCGAGCTGAGTGATGTCCTGTCGGTGTTGTTCTCGCTGCTGCTCTAGCGAAGCCAGCCGTGCTGTCGTATTCGCCAGCGCCGTTGTTAACTGATTCACTTCCTGCTGTAGCGCTGTCAGGCGGCTTTGGGTTTCAGACGGTTGCAGCGCCTGATAGCGTTCGATAGCGGGATGCTCGGTCGAACCACATAGCGGGCACGCCTCTCCGGCCTGTAGCCGTTGGCGTTCGGCTTCCAGCTTAACGATACGTTCTTCCTGCCGGTACACCGTTTCCAGATCGACCAGATGCTGGCTTCGTTGCTCATGCTCGGATTGCTGATGTTTCTTTAAGATTGCTGACTGGCTGATATGCTCTTGTACCTCATCCTGTTTGGCGAGGTACTGCTGCTTGCGAACATGTAGACGCTGGAACTGGTCGCTGATTGTCGCGAGCCGTTGGCGTTCAGCACGCTGGTCAATGTGTTGATTAAACTGGTGTTGCAGGACGGAAAGCGGCTGATGGGCTTCCTGATGCTGCCGTGTCTCATCGTGTTGCGTGAATTGCTGGCGGGCTGCATCAACGACCGCTTGTTGTTCACGCTGCTGTGCCGCCAGCGTCACCGTCTCTTGCTGTAGCGCTGCCGATTGTGCGGTATGTTGCGCCTGTTTTTGCTTCAGATTTTGCTGATCGTCCTGAATCTGGCGCAGTTGCCGAAACTGGGTGCGCCACAGAGGAAGTTGTTCTCCCCATTGCTGATGATGCGCGTATTGCTGACGGTAAAACTGGATCTGTTCAAGCTGTTGTTTAGCCTGCTGTTGTTCCTTCGCTGTCTGCGTTTGTTTGCTTTCATCGGCGTGCAGACGAGTCTGCGTTTTTGCCAGTTCATCCTGTTGCTGCGTTTTTTGCTGCTCCAGCGTGGTAATGCGGTGGTCAAGCGGCACAACCTGTTCGTTGATCACCTGCTCTTGCTGTTGTCGTATTTGCTTGTGCTCACTAACGTCCTGCTCTGCTTTTTCTTCCTGCTGGCGTAGCGCGGTTAACGTCACCTGCTCGGTGGCCTGCTTCTCGGTCAGTTGTTCAATCTGCTGGGAGAGTGCAAAGGACTCCTGTCGATAGCGCTCTTTTTCCTGGTGTAGTGGCCTCAGTTTTTCTGCCGGTTCGCTGCTGGCTAATTTGTCGAGCTGCGGCTTGGCCTGCTGAATAGCCGATTCGGCACTTGCATGTTGCACCTGCGTGTTGGTGAGTTGCGCCTGCCGCTGCGTCAATTGCTCAAACCAGCGCAGCGTAGTCAGTGCTTGCTCACGTTCGGCGTTGGCCTGTTGCTCTTGCTGTAGCAACTCGGCAAGCTGTACTTCCACCTGCTGACGCTGCTCATCGGTCAATAGCTGAATACCTGATGCACGGGCCTGTAGCGTGTTCAACGCGATGTTTGCCTGTTTGTGCTTGTCATAGACGCGCTCAGAAATCAGGCCATAAATATCTGTGCCAGTCAGTTCCTCCAGCAGTTCCGCTCTGTCGTCTGCTTTCGCGTTTAGGAACGCGGCAAATTGCCCCTGTGACAGCATCATAGATCGTGTAAAGCGTCCGAAATCCAGCCCGGTGAGCTGTGTGATCATCTCTTTCTTATCATTGAGCTTTTCACACAGAATCTTGCCGCCTTCAATGAGTGCGAGTTCAGCCTTCGGGGACTGTAAGTTACCTTCAGGGGTATTTCTTGCCCGACGCTGGCTCCAGAAAGCACGGTATCCCACGCCTTTAACTTCAAATTCGACCTCGGCGAGGCACTCCGCGGTGTTGCGCGTCATCAGGTCATTATTGCCTGCGGAAAGCTGACCCAACCGTGGTGTTTCGTGATACAGCGCCAGACAGATGGCATCCAGCAGCGTGGTTTTTCCTGCGCCAGTTGGGCCGGTAATGGCAAACAAGCCGTTGCTGGAAAAGGGCTCCTGCGTGAAGTCGATCTTCCATTCGCCTTTCAGCGCGTTGAGGTTTTTTAAGCGCAGACTGAGGATTTTCATTGGGCAGGCTCGCTATTTTCCAATTCATTAATAACCTGAGTAAACAGCGTGCGAACGCGCTGTTGGCGACCCTCTTCCATTGCCGTCTCCGTTGCCAGACGACGCTCAAAAACGTCATATACGCTCAATTCGTCCAGCGTTTCCTTGTCCTGTTGTGTAATTGTCTGCATACGCTGTTCGCGCGTGCGACGTAGCAGAAGCACCTCAACGGGCAGGTTCTCAGTCATCGCTTGAACGCGTTTTTGCATGTCGCTCAGATAATCCTGTGTACTGAGTTCGATATCCAGCCAGACGGGTTTATCGCCCTGATAGTTCTGGAAAACGGACAGTTGTTGCTCAATATCGCTCAGACTGCCTTTAATCAACTGCATCGGCTGGGTTACGGGAATGGGCAGTATGTCTATTTGCGGTGGCGTGTCTGGTGCAAAACTCACCAGACAGATGGACTTCTCGCTGTTGAGTTCATCAAAACTTAGCGGGATAGGCGAACCGCTGTAGCGAATGTGCTCACTTTGTGTCACGCGCTGTGGGCGGTGAATATGCCCAAGTGCAATGTAATCCGCAGGGGGAAAAGCTTGAGCAGGGAAGGCATCGAGTGTGCCAATATAGATCTCGCGCACGGATTCTGAGGCGGTTGCGCCAATCGTCGTCAGATGGCCGGTTGCAATAATCGGCAGTGGCAGGCCAAGCTCGTCGCGTTTTTGGCAAGCCAGTTGATAGCACTGCTGGTAGTGCTCGGTAATCGCTTCCTGTAGCGCCAGCTGTTTTTCATCACCGGATTGTCCAGCTTTGCTGGTTAGCACATCACGCGGGCGTAAAAAAGGAATCGCGCAGAGCAGGGCACCGGGCTGCCGCTGACGGTTTTCCAGCAGGAGTACCTGCTGGGCGGGATCGTCGCTGGCACAGGCAATGACGCGCGTATTCAGGCAGGCCAACAACTCGCGCGATTCATTCAACATTGCGACGGAATCATGGTTGCCGCCGAGAATGACAAGTTGGCAGCCTGTGCGCTGGAGTTCTACCACGAAGCTATAATACATTTCCCGTGCATAGCTGGGGGGCGAACCGTTATCAAAAATATCACCTGCGACTATAATGGCATCGACCTGATGGTGTTCCACCTGAGCGATAAGCCAGCGCAGAAAAGCCTGATGTTCAGCGGCGCGGCTTTTGGTATAAAAGTATTGCCCTAAATGCCAATCGGCTGTGTGGATAATGCGCATCGTGTTCTCTCGATATTCATGCCGCGTGGCGTTGTCATTATTCATGATGTGAAAGAGGGCGTTGTCGCTATAGCGCTTTGTCACCGTAATGCCATGATTATATATAGCAGGGATGACGGCTGTCGCGGTGGAATCAAGAGTTTGGAAAGCGGCTCGAAAAATCAGATGTATGCGCTGTAACACCAGACGATGAGTGGCCGTGTGTTTTTCATAAATCTGTCATAAAACTGACGCATAATGCCTTTCGCCTGCTAACAGCGACGATGATTAACGACAGGATTAACAATGGCAAAACGCATATTAGTCGTGGAAGATGAAGCACCAATTCGTGAAATGGTTTGCTTTGTACTGGAACAAAATGGCTATCAACCAGTGGAAGCCGAAGATTATGACAGTGCGGTCACGCAACTGTCAGAGCCGTTCCCAGAGCTGGTGTTATTGGACTGGATGCTGCCAGGCGGTTCGGGCCTGCAATTCATCAAGCATATGAAACGCGAGGCGCTAACGCGTGATATCCCGGTAATGATGTTGACCGCGCGTGGCGAAGAAGAAGACCGCGTGCGTGGGCTTGAAGTGGGGGCGGATGATTACATTACCAAGCCGTTTTCGCCCAAAGAATTGGTGGCGCGTATCAAAGCCGTGATGCGCCGAATTTCACCGATGGCGGTGGAAGAAGTGATTGAAATGCGTGGCCTGAGCCTCGATCCTTCCTCGCATCGGGTGACCACCGAAGAGCACGCGTTGGACATGGGGCCGACGGAATTTAAACTGCTGCATTTCTTTATGACGCATCCTGAACGTGTTTATAGCCGGGAACAGTTGCTGAATCACGTTTGGGGCACTAACGTTTATGTTGAAGATCGTACTGTCGATGTCCATATTCGTCGCCTGCGTAAAGCACTGGAAACCAGCGGACATGACAAAATGGTGCAAACCGTTCGGGGAACGGGCTACCGTTTTTCAACGCGTTACTGAGGTGATCGTAACCGGAGAAACATTAACGTGCTAGAACGTTTATCCTGGAAAAGGCTGGCATTGGAGCTGGCTTTTTTTTGTTTGCCCGCGTTGCTGCTGGGGCTGATTTTTGGCTATTTGCCCTGGTTTCTGCTGGTCGCCGTATTAGGCTTACTCTGCTGGAATTTTTATAACCAGCTTAAACTCTCTTATTGGCTGTGGGTTGACCGCAGCATGACGCCACCGCCCGGCCGCTGGAGCTGGGAGCCGCTATTTTATGGACTTTATCAGATGCAGTTGCGGAACCGACGCCGACGCCGAGAACTGGCGCTCCTGATCAAGCGGTTTCGCAGCGGTGCCGAATCCTTGCCGGATGCCGTGGTGATCACCACCGAAGAAGGGACGATCTTCTGGTGTAATCATTTGGCGCAGCACCTGCTCAATTTTCGCTGGCCGGAGGATAACGGTCAGAATATCCTTAACTTATTGCGCTACCCCGAGTTCACGAATTACATGAAAGGACAGGATTTTAGCCGTCCTCTCACGTTGCAGTTGAATAATTCCCACCATGTTGAATTCCGTGTGATGCCGTATTCTGAAGGGCAACTTTTGATGGTGGTGCGTGACATTACGCAAATGCATCAACTCGAAGGCGCCAGACGTAACTTTTTTGCCAACGTAAGCCATGAACTGCGTACGCCGCTGACGGTGTTGCAGGGTTATCTGGAAATGATGCAGGAAGAAACGCTGGATGCCGCACTACGCGGGAAGGCGTTGAATACGATGCAGGAACAGACTCGACGCATGGACGGGCTGGTCAAACAGCTGCTGACCTTGTCCCGCATTGAGGCGGCGACGGCGATCGATCTGAATGAAAAAGTCGATATTCCGTTAATGCTGCGCGTATTACAGCGTGAAGCGCAGACGCTGAGTCAAGGGCGTCATGAGATCGTCTTTCGTGTGAATGAAAATCTCCGCGTGTTTGGTAACGAAGAACAGCTGCGTAGTGCAGTATCCAACCTGGTGTATAACGCAGTCAACCATACGCCAGCGGGGACGCGTATCGAAGTCTGCTGGCAGAAGATCCCACAGGGGGCGCAGTTTCAGGTCAGCGATAACGGGCCGGGGATTGCAGCCGAGCATTTGCCGCGCCTGACTGAACGTTTTTATCGGGTGGATAAGGCGCGTTCGCGACAGACTGGCGGTAGCGGGCTGGGGCTGGCGATTGTTAAGCACGCACTTAGCCATCACGATTCCCGTTTGGAGATTATGAGTGAAGACGGTCTGGGATCGCGTTTTGTCTTTACGTTGCCGAATCGGTTGATTGTCCCTACCTCTGTGGCTGAAAATACGGCGAAACCTTCTGCCTGACGGAAAACGTTATTCATGATAGTCGCCACACGTATCGCAGTTGCTTTTTTACTGCTGCTCAGTGCGTTTTGCTCCGCGCAGCCCCGTCAAATGCTGGCGGGTAATCTCTCCAGCGCGGGGTCAGACACGCTGGCTAATCTGATGGCTTTTTGGGCGGCGGATTTCAGCCAGCATTATCCGAATGTGAATTTACAGATTCAGGCTGCGGGTTCGTCCTCTGCACCTACGTCTCTGGCGTCGGGTGCCGCCCAGCTCGGGCCGATGAGCAGAGCGATGAAGGCCAGCGAAATTGAGGCGTTTGTTCAGCACTATGGCTATCCGCCGCTGGCGGTGCCAGTGGCGATGGATGCGCTCGTCGTATTGGTTAATCAGGATAACCCGCTGTCTGGACTAAATTTGTCACAGTTGGATGCTATCTTTTCGATTACGCAGCGCTGTGGTAATCAGCAGCCGATAAAACAGTGGGGCGATCTCGGGTTACGCGGTAGCTGGGAGAAACGCACGCTATTACGCTATGGGCGAAATTCTGCCTCAGGAACCTATGGGTTCTTTAAACAAAAAGCGCTATGTCGCGGCGATTTCCTGCCTCAAGTCAATGAATTGCCAGGTTCGGCGTCCGTTGTACAAGCGGTTGCGGCATCAACGGATGCGATCGGTTATGCCAGTGTGGGGTTTCGTACCAGCGGCGTAAAGATGCTGCCATTAGCTGCACAAGGCACGGACTACATTTCCCCTTCAACTGAAAATATCCGCAGCGGTTTATATCCCTACACCCGTTATCTCTATATCTATGTCAACAAAGCACCCGGTCAACCGTTGGAAGCGCTGACGGCGGCATTTCTAGCACGCGTGTTGTCCGAAACGGGGCAGTCGCTGGTGAATCAGGACGGTTATTTACCGCTGCCGGAAGAAACGCGTCGTCAGGCGCATCAGATGATTGGCCTGCCAGAGTAATTCCTCTCCCTATCAATAATTGGTGCTATTTTCACACCATATGAATTTTATTCACATGACGTGAAAATTCTTCCATTGCCCTGAGATTCTTCACGTGACAGGATAGTTTCAAATTTAGACGTCCAGATGGCTAAATAAGATTAAATGTAACTATCCCTCTGGGCAAATATTTCATATTGAAACTATCTGCCAGTACACTTCTTTTCTAAATATAGGTGCTGGTAACATGTCAGGAGCGACAGATGGCGAATACCTTATCCCCTTTCCGTGCCGATATCGTCGGCAGTTTCTTGCGTCCGGCTGCAATTAAGCAGGCACGCCTTCAGCATCAGGCGGGCGAGATTGATGATGCCGCGCTGCGGAATATTGAAGATCGTGAGATTCTGCGGGTGGTAGAAAAGCAGCGTGAAGCGGGCTTGCAGGTTGTGACAGATGGTGAACTGCGTCGTGCCTGGTGGCATTTTGACTTCTTTGCCGACTTGCACGGCGTAGAGCGCTATGAAGCCGATCACGGTATTCAATTCAACGGCATTCAGACCAAATCCCATGCGATTCGCGTCGTGGATAAAGTGAGTTTCAATCCTCAGCACCCAATGCTCGATCATTTCCGCTACCTGAACAGCATTTCTGGCGATGCGGTCGCTAAAATGACGATTCCTAGCCCAAGCGTGATGCATTTTCGCGGCGGACGAAAAGCGATTGATGCGACGGTTTATCCCGATCTGGCTGACTACTTCGACGATCTGGCGCAAACCTGGCGCGATGCGATCCACGCATTTTATAATGCAGGCTGCCGCTTCCTACAACTGGATGACACCGTGTGGGCCTACTTGTGCTCTGACGATCAAAAACGTCAAATCCGTGAACGTGGTGAAGATCCTGCACAGTTGGTGCGGACCTATGCCAATGTCCTGAATAAAGCGCTGGCTGATAAGCCAGCCGACTTGGTTATCGGTTTACACGTTTGTCGTGGTAATTTCCGTTCGACCTGGATTTCTGAAGGTGGGTATGAACCTGTAGCAGAAATTCTGTTTGGTGAAGTGAACGTCGATGCGTTCTTCCTGGAATACGATACCGAGCGAGCGGGGGGCTTTGAGCCGCTGCGTTTTGTGAAGCCAGGCCATCAGCAGGTGGTGCTGGGGCTGATCACCACCAAGAACGGCGAATTGGAAGACACCGAAGTGGTGCAGGCACGCATTGCGGAAGCGGCAAAGTATGTCGATCTCAGCCAGATTTGCCTGAGCCCGCAGTGTGGTTTTGCTTCAACGGAAGAGGGCAACAGCCTGACGGAAGAGCAGCAGTGGAATAAACTGAAACTTGTCGTGGATATCGCCAATCGCGTGTGGTGACACCGATGAAGTAACTTTATCCCTATAATGGATATACAGAGGCTGGATCATACGATCCGGCTTTTTTTGTGGCTGTTATCCCGCTTTCCGTTCGCGACGATTTTGTGCAATATGTTTTTTTATGATCGAATGACGCATTTTATGCCGGTTTTTGTCAGTTATATTGCAATGAAATATTGATAAATGCGCAAATCATGTGTTATGCAAATCAGTATAAACCAATTTATATCCTTATTTTTTAGTATAAAAAGGCTAGATACTCTGGTTTTTAGATCTCCACTTGTCTTTTTACGCTATAAACGGTTTACTTAGCACCCGATATGGCTGCGCAAAAAATAACTCCTCTATGCTCGTCATACTTCAAGTTGCATGTGCGTTGGCTGCGTTTAGTCACCCGAATTATTTAGAGTATATGACCGCCATTTTCGTGTCGCCGGAGTGCTAGCGTCATGCTTCGAGCTAGCCCTTTGTGAACGACTTCTGGCGGCGATAAACGACACGATTTTCTTTTTATCGATTTGATACAGGCAACACGACATAACTATGAGTCATCGTTTAACTTCCAAAGATATTGTGGCATTAGGTTTCATGACCTTTGCTTTATTCGTGGGGGCAGGAAATATTATTTTCCCGCCGATGGTGGGATTGCAGGCTGGAGAGCACGTTTGGACGGCGGCAGTTGGCTTCCTGTTGACGGCGGTGGGTCTACCTGTGTTGACCGTCATCGCGCTTGCTCGGGTTGGCGGCGGCGTCGATGCGCTAAGTTCGCCGATTGGTAAAAAGGCCGGTGTGGTCTTGGCTACCGTGTGTTATTTGGCTGTTGGGCCACTGTTCGCGACGCCGCGCACGGCAACCGTCTCATTTGAAGTCGGACTGGTTCCTTTGGTTGGCAATGGCGCTTCTCCTCTGTTGATTTATAGCCTGATTTATTTTGCTATCGTCATCGGGATTTCTCTGTATCCGGGCAAACTGCTGGATACGGTCGGCCATGTGCTGGCACCGTTGAAGATCATTGCTCTGGCCGTGTTGGGCATTGCCGCAATGCTGTGGCCTGCGGGGACGCGAATTCCTGCAACAGAAGCGTATGAGCATCTGCCGTTTTCCAATGGCTTCGTTAATGGCTATCTGACGATGGATACGCTGGGTGCGATGGTCTTTGGTATCGTGATCGTCAATGCGGCGCGCTCACGTGGCGTGACAAGTTCAGTGCTGCTGACGCGTTACACCGTGTGGGCTGGGTTAATTGCCGGCATTGGCCTGACACTGGTCTATTTGAGCCTGTTCCAGCTTGGTTCTGTCAGTGGTGAACTGGTGCCGCAGGCGCTGAACGGCGCGGAGATTCTCCATGCTTATGTGCAACACACGTTCGGCAGCATGGGGAGCAGCTTCCTGGCGTTATTAATCTTTATCGCGTGTCTGGTGACGGCGGTGGGGTTAACCTGTGCGTGTGCTGAATTCTTTGCACAATATCTGCCGTTGTCCTATCGCACGCTGGTATTTGTGTTAGGAACGTTCTCGATGGTGGTGTCCAACCTTGGCTTGAGCCATTTAATCCAACTTTCCATTCCTGTACTGACGGCGATTTACCCACCGTGTATCATTCTGGTTTTACTGAGTTTTACGCTGCGTTGGTGGAATAGTGCTTCACGTATTGTGGCTCCCGTCATGCTAGTCAGCCTGTTATTTGGCATGATTGATGGTATAAAATCATCGGCTTTCAAATCGCTGTTGCCAGAGTGGAGCCTTAATCTGCCACTGAGTGAGCAAGGATTGGCCTGGTTGCCACCGTCGCTGCTGGTTTTACTGGTTGCAGTGATTTACGACAGACTTTGTGGTCGTCAGGAAGTTACGGTACATCAATAATATCGTTAACACCTGATAGCGCAGGGGCGGTAGGAGTATCCTACTGTTCCTGCACTGCGTTGGGTTTCTGCACCACAGGTTTCTGCCTGTGGTTTTTCTTTTTGTAATGTTTTTCTCTTAAAGACAGGGTTGCTTATCAATGGAACAACCATCTTCCAAGCTCAAGCGTGGGTTAAGCACGCGGCATATCCGCTTTATCGCCCTTGGCTCGGCGATCGGAACCGGTCTGTTTTATGGCTCCGCTAGCGCGATCCAAATGGCTGGCCCCAGTGTGTTGCTGGCTTACCTGATTGGTGGGATTGTCGCGTATATCATCATGCGCGCCTTGGGCGAAATGTCGGTGCATAACCCACAGTCCAGCTCGTTTTCTCGCTATGCGCAGGATTATCTCGGGCCGCTGGCGGGCTATATCACCGGCTGGACTTATTGCTTTGAGATGCTGATTGTCGCTATTGCCGATGTGACGGCGTTTGGTATCTACATGGGCGTTTGGTTCCCTGCGGTGCCACACTGGGTGTGGGTCTTGAGCGTGGTGCTCATCATCGGTGCCATCAACCTGGTGAATGTGAAAGCGTTTGGTGAACTGGAGTTTTGGCTCTCTTTCTTCAAAGTTGCCACCATTATCATCATGATCGTTGCCGGAATCGGCATTATCGTTTGGGGGATTGGCAACGGCGGAGAGCCTACTGGTATCCATAATCTATGGAGCAATGGCGGATTCTTCAGTAACGGTGTGATGGGGATGATTCTATCCCTACAACTGGTGATGTTTGCCTATGGCGGCGTGGAGATCATCGGAATCACCGCCGGTGAGGCCAAAGACCCGCATAAATCCATCCCGCGTGCGATTAACTCTGTACCGTGGCGTATTCTGGTGTTCTATGTCGGTACGCTATTCGTCATTATGTCGATTTACCCGTGGAATCAGGTAGGCACCAACGGTAGCCCGTTTGTGTTGACGTTCCAGCATATGGGGATTACGGCTGCGGCAGGTATTCTGAATTTTGTCGTGATTACCGCGTCGCTGTCGGCGATTAACAGTGATGTCTTCGGTGTGGGTCGTATGCTGCACGGGATGGCGGAACAGGGTCATGCACCGAAAGTGTTTAGCCGCATTTCCAAACGTGGTATTCCGTGGGTAACAGTCGTTGTGATGATGGCAGCGCTGCTGGTGGCGGTGTACCTGAATTACATCATGCCTGGCAAGGTTTTCCTGGTGATTGCTTCACTGGCAACGTTTGCGACGGTGTGGGTGTGGATCATGATTCTTTTTTCTCAGATCGCCTTCCGTCGGCGTTTGAGTCCGGATGAAGTGAAAGCGTTGGCGTTCCCCCTGCGCGGGGGGATAGCGACCTCTGTGTTCGGTATCATCTTCCTGTTCTTCATCATCGGTTTGATTGGCTACTTCCCTGATACCCGCGTATCGCTGTATGTCGGTATCATCTGGATAGTGCTGCTTTTAGTGGGCTATGTCTGGAAGAAGAAGCGTCAGAACGCGGTAGCTGTGCAGAATTAAGCTAGTAGCTTGCTATCAGAAGAAGCGCTTAGGTTATCTGTTGACTAACCTATTTGCCGAACGAAAACGGGAGTAACGGAATAGAAGAGTAAAGCGTTTGCGCCAGGGATGGCGCAATCCGAGCTTACAGGGACGTACTCGCAGCGTCTTTACGATCTATCCGTTACTTCCGCACTACGGACTTTGTTAGCAAGCTCAACGCTCCCATTGGAGCGTTCAGATTGATGACAAAGTCCTGGCCGTGAAGCCAGGATTTTGATCTAATAAGGTTAGTGCAAAAAACGGACTGACCGCCATGCTCAGAGAACCCTCCCCGCAGCAGTACCAGTTTGAAACCATCACCCTCGACGAACTTGTCCCAGAAGACCATCTGGTCCGTAAAATCGATGCTGCCATCAATTTTGAATTTATCCGCGATGCCGTTTCCCACCTCTATTGCCCCGATAACGGCAGGCCTGCTATCGACCCCGTTCGCCTGATTAAAATGATGCGGTTGGGCTACCTCTTCGGTGTCCCCTCTGAACGCCGTCTGGTCAAGGAAATCCAGGTCAATGTCGCTTACCGCTGGTTCCTGCGCATGGGCTTGACCGAGAAGGTCCCGGACGCCTCTACCCTTAGCCAGAACCGTATCCGTCGATTTAACGGCAGCGATGTCTTCCAGCAGATTTTTGACCATATCGTGTTACAGGCCCTGAGTCAGGGTATGGCAAACGGTCGTGTGCTCTACACCGACAGCACCCACCTGAAAGCCGATGCCAACCCGCGCAAAGCCGTGAATGAACTGCGCCCTGAAGGGGTCAGTGAATACTTCACGCAACTGAATGACGCGGTGGAGGCCGACAGGAAACAACGCGAAAAAAAGCCGCTGCCCGCCGCAAGAAAAGCAACCCAAAACGACGCCGTTAAAAACACCAAAGTGAGCACCACCGACCCGGAAAGCGGCTTTATGCACCGGGACAACAAGCCGAAAGGCTTCTTCTATCTGGACCACCGCACAGTAGACGGAAAGCATGGCATCATCATGGATACCCATGTGACACCAGGCAATGTGCACGACAGCCAGCCCTTTATCGGGCGACTCGAGCGGCAGGTAGAACGCTTCGGTCTGGAGCCGGTGGCGGTGGGCGTGGACGCGGGTTACTTCACGGCGGCGGTGTGCCAGCTCACTCAGGAGATGGGTATCGCGTTGGTTCCGGGCTATCGCCGGCCACACAAGGGTCAGAACGCGTTCCAGAAGAAGCACTTCAGGTACGATGAGGAGCGCGATGTGTATGTGTGCCCGGCAGAGGAGTTACTGAACTACAGCACGACAGACCGTAACGGCTATCAACATTACCGTTCAGACCCGACAGTGTGCCAACGGTGTGAGCAGAGACGGCAGTGTACGCAGAACAGCAAAGCGCAGAAAACGCTAACCCGGCACGTCTGGGAAGCATCGAAAGAGGAAGCCAACAGGTTACGGCTGACGAAATGGGGCAAAAAGATATACGCCCGGCGTAAAGAAACGGTGGAGAGAAGCTTCGCGGATGCGAAACAGCACCATGGTCATCGATATGCCCGGTTCCGTGGACTGTCGAAAGTACAGATGCAGTGCCTGCTTGCGGCCACAGCGCAAAATATGAAGAAGATGGCGCTGCTGGCGCTTCTTTATTGTCTTTATGTGTGGCTGAAAAGGTCTTGTGAAGGTCAATACGCCGTCTTGGGTAAGCAGAAAGCTCAAATGACGAGGTTGTGGAAAAATATCGCGATCGCGACCTGCGGTCGCTAAAAAAGAAGAACCCCACCTGAAAAAGTGGGGTTAGTCAGCAGTCTGAACGCTCCCATTGGAGCGTTTTTTTGTGCCTATTTTTACGCTTTCGGAGCCGTCATTTGCTGCCCCATGACCCGCATGTCGTGACCAGTAGGCGTTTGATGAACGCGGAGATCGAACTCCGGTAAGATCGCAAAGATATGGTCGAAAATGTCAGACTGAATGCTTTCATAATCAACCCAGGCGGTCGTATTGGTAAACGCATAAATTTCCAGTGGTAACCCTTCTGACGTTGGCGCAAGCTGGCGCACCATCAGCGTCATCCCTTTATGAATGCCCGGATGCGTGCGTAGATAAACCTGAAGATAGGCACGGAACGTGCCCAAATTCGTTAGACGACGGCCGTTTAGCGGTGATGTCAGGTCGGAATCGGATTGCGCGTTGTGCTGCTCCAGTTCGCTCTTTTTGTTCTGAATATAAGGCGACAGTAGCTTGCTGCGCAGCAATCGCGCCTGCTCGTCTTCCGTCATAAAATGCACGCTGGTGGTATCAATATTGATACTGCGCTTGATGCGTCGCCCTCCTGATTCTGACATCGAACGCCAGTTCTTGAAGGAGTCGGACACCAACGCATAAGTGGGTATGGTGGTGACGGTATTGTCCCAGTTTTTCACCTTTACCGTCGTTAGCCCGATGTCGATAACCGCACCGTCAGCGCCGTATTTCGGCATTTCGAGCCAGTCTCCCAGTGTCAGCATGTCGTTAGCGGAGAGCTGGATGCCCGCGACCAGCCCCATAATCGGATCTTTGAACACTAACATCAGCACGGCGGCCATCGCACCTAACCCACTAATCAGAAGCAGCGGCGATTTCCCGATGAGTAGTGATACCACCATAATGCTGATGACGACGGTGGCGATCAGTTTCAGACTCTGGAAGATTCCACGCAGCGGCAATTGAGCGGCGATTTTAGTTCGAGCGGAGACATTGAGCAGCACATCGAGTAGCGAGAACAGGGACAGCAACGCAAAAATCATGATCCACACTTGGGAGCAAATGATGAGCGCTTCACGGGTTTCACTCTGTGAGGGAAGCCACACAAAAACCTGAATATTCAGGATCACCCCTTGTAGCAAGAAGGCCAGCCGGTTAAACAAGTTGTGTTGCGTCAGTGCCTGTTTCCACCCGCGTCCCTCGGTTTTTCCCGGCTTATTCAGTGAACGAAGAACCATCCGTTTCAGCACAACCTGATGAAAAATCAGATGGATGACGGCAGAAATGAGCAATATCAGCCCAAGAACAATCAGTAACGCAATGATGCTAGCGTGTTCTATTCCAGCTTCTCTCAGCCACAGTGCGAGGTTTTGTTGCATGCGTTCTCCTTTTATTCCAATCAATCTGTCGTGCGTTAACACGATGTGATATTAAGGCTAAGGATTTAGCGCATTGAGTCAACCTTTTGTATTTTCTGGGATCGCGTAGGAAAGGTGAGCAGTGGGGACACACACATCACGAAAAAAAGCCAGTCACATAGCAACTGGCTTGATTATCACATTACCGAAAGGGCAACGGTGAAGGATTACAGCTTGTCGGCGTTTTCAGACAGGTATTTCGCTACGCCATCTGGTGACGCGCCCATACCTGATTTCCCTTTTTCCCACTGTGCCGGGCAGACTTCGCCGTGCTCTTCGTGGAATTGCAGAGCGTCAACGGTACGCAGCATTTCATCAATATTACGACCCAGTGGCAGATCGTTCACCACCTGATGGCGAACCACGCCGTTTTTGTCGATCAGGAAAGAACCACGCAGTGCAACACCCGCTTCAGGGTGCTCAATGCCGTAGGCCTTCTGGATTTCGCGCTTAATGTCAGCAACCATCGCATATTGCACTTCGCCGATGCCGCCTTTGTCCACAGGGGTTTTACGCCATGCGTTGTGAACAAACTCAGAATCGAAAGAAACACCAACCACTTCTACGCCACGTTTCTTGAACTCGGCATAGCGGTGATCGAAAGCAATCAGTTCTGATGGGCAAACGAAGGTAAAGTCCATCGGCCAGAAGAAGATCACGGCAGCTTTACCGTTGATGTGCTTCTTCAGGTTGAAATTTTCGACGATTTCGCCACTGCCTAAAACGGCAGCTGCTGTGAAGTCTGGGGCTTGACGAGTTACCAGGACCATAATTACTCCTGTAAATAGCGGTTAATGAACGGAAGATGTAAAAAACAGCGATCAGTATAGGGATTCTGCCTGAGTGAATACAGGCAAAGAGACCAATCAATGAGATAGTTTCTGCCTATTGAACTCATCGCTATTTCCTTTCAATAGACTACATTAACCCTTTTAATAGAAAGGACAATAGGTTGCGTAGAAAAACGGAAAAGTTGTGAGCTCACAGCTGTTGCGCCTTCGCTAACTGCATCATGCGTGGATAAAATTGCCAGAAAAGTGTTTCAAATTGGTGATAGTGCGGTTCGATATCCTGAAAAGAGCCGGACAGCGCGGCCAGCTTCGGGCGGCGTACCGACATTCTGTGCAGCACATCGGCGATAAACGGCAGTTCCGCATAGCGCGTCAACCAACGTTCTGGCCACAGATAGCGATTCAGGTTTTGAAAGCGTTCAGGCGTTTGCGCCAGATGCGGCTCGATTTGTGATTGTGCATCGTCGATAAAGGCTTGCAAGGGCGTATCCGGCACCAGCTGTAGCCAGTGACGCGCAAGATAGTGATCCCACAACACATCCAACGTAATTGGCGACACGCGGCGGAATTCATCGCTGAAATACTGACGCGCCTGTTTGACTTCCGGCAGGCTGTCAGTCAGCGAGTCAACGCGGCGATGTAGACGAATACCCGCGACGATGTCGTCAGCGTAGCTGTCCTGTGGGTTGCCGCGCACAAAATCCGCCATCAGATTACCTAATAGGGAGCTGTCGGCCAGCGTGGCCAGATGTAGGTGTGCAAGAAAATTCATCGTGACAGTATAACCCTTTTCTATTGGGTATAATGCATTCCGCGACTCAGATGCTTATTTCTTGCAGCCATGCGCTTGCGGCTCTAGACTAGGCCGCCCATTTTTATGTACTAACAGTTAAGTGAATTGCCATGCGTGTTGCTGATTTTTCGTTTGAACTTCCTGAATCATTGATTGCTCATTATCCACAAGCGGAACGCAGTGGTTGCCGTTTGCTGTCGCTGGATGGGCCGACGGGAAATCTGACGCACGGCGTATTTACCGATTTGTTGGAAAAACTGAACCCAGGCGATCTGCTGGTGTTCAATAACACGCGCGTGATTCCGGCACGTTTGTTTGGCCGTAAAGCCAGCGGCGGCAAGCTGGAAGTATTGGTGGAGCGCGTGTTGGACGATCGTCGGGTATTGGCGCACGTTCGGGCGTCAAAAGCGCCAAAACCGGGCACGGAACTGCTGCTAGGTGATGACGAAAGCGTCAAGGCCACGATGGCGGCGCGTCACGATGCGCTGTTTGAGCTGCATTTCGATGATTCCCGCGATGTTCTGTCGATCCTGAATGCTATCGGCCATATGCCGTTGCCACCTTACATTGACAGGCCTGATGAAGACGCTGACCGTGAGCTGTATCAGACGGTGTATAGCCAGCGTCCCGGGGCTGTAGCGGCGCCGACGGCGGGGTTGCATTTTGATGAGCCGATGCTAGCCGCGCTACGCGAAAAAGGCATTGAAATGGCGTTCGTCACCCTGCACGTCGGTGCGGGAACTTTCCAGCCAGTACGCGTCGATACGATTGAAGATCACATCATGCACGCCGAATATGCTGAAGTGCCGCAGGAGGTCGTCGATGCTGTTCTGGCATGCAAAGCGCGGGGGAATCGCGTGATCGCTGTGGGTACGACATCGGTTCGCTCACTGGAAAGCGCCGCTCAGGCCAGTCAGGATGCACTGATTGCACCGTTCTTCGACGATACCAAAATCTTTATCTATCCGGGTTATCACTACCGCGTTATTGACACGCTAGTGACCAATTTCCATTTGCCCGAATCGACGTTAATCATGCTGGTGTCGGCCTTCGCCGGTTACCAGAACACGATGTCTGCCTACCGTGAAGCGGTAGCAGAGCAATATCGTTTTTTCAGCTACGGTGATGCGATGTTTATTACGCACAACCCGATGGCTGAACAGGAAAAAGTGGGATAAATCCTGCTTTCCGCACAATAGAAACGTCACAGACCACGCTCTGTCAGGCGTTAATACATCATTATCATCAGACTGTTTTTCTGATGCCGGAGGTTAAGTGAAGTACGAATTACAAACAACGGACGGCCGTGCGCGACGCGGTAGATTGATTTTTGAACGTGGCGTAGTAGAAACCCCGGCTTTTATGCCCGTGGGGACGTACGGCACGGTGAAAGGCATGACGCCGGAAGAAGTGAAAGAAACTGGCGCACAGATTTTGCTCGGCAATACGTTCCATCTGTGGCTGCGTCCCGGTCAGGAAATCATGAAGCTGCACGGCGATCTGCACGATTTCATGAACTGGCACGGCCCGATTCTGACGGACTCCGGCGGTTTTCAGGTATTCAGCCTCGGCGATATTCGTAAAATTACTGAGCAGGGCGTGCATTTCCGTAACCCAATCAACGGGGATTCGATTTTCCTCAGCCCAGAGAAATCGATGGAGATTCAGCACGATCTCGGTTCCGATATCGTGATGATCTTTGATGAGTGTACGCCGTATCCTGCCGATTGGGATTACGCCAAGCGCTCCATGGAGATGTCCCTGCGCTGGGCGAAACGTAGCCGCCAGCGTTTTGACGAACTAGAGAATAAAAACGCGCTGTTCGGTATTATTCAGGGTAGCGTTTACGAAGATTTACGTGATGTATCCGTAAAAGGTCTGGTAGACATTGGCTTTGATGGGTACGCTGTGGGCGGTTTGGCAGTGGGTGAACCGAAAGAGGACATGCACCGCATTCTGGAGCACGTTTGCCCACAGATTCCAGAAGATAAACCACGCTATCTGATGGGCGTGGGCAAACCGGAAGACTTGGTTGAAGGTGTACGCCGCGGTGTGGATATGTTTGACTGCGTAATGCCAACGCGTAACGCACGTAACGGACATCTTTTCGTGACGGATGGCGTGGTGAAAATCCGTAATGCGAAGCATAAAGATGACGTCAGCTCGCTGGATGAACACTGTGATTGCTACACGTGTCGCAATTATAGTCGTGCCTACTTGCATCATCTTGACCGTTGCAACGAAATACTCGGAGCACGACTCAATACCATTCATAACTTGCGTTATTATCAGCGTTTAATGGCGGGTTTACGTCAGGCCATTGAAGAGGGTAAATTAGAGCACTTTGTGGTGGATTTTTACCAACGGATAGGCAAACCCATTCCGCCGCTTGCTGAAAAAGACGTTGCCGCAAGCAACTGACAGCCCGTTTGCTATGAAGCGTTTTTACGATTGTAAGGTTGATAATTTATCTTTTTGATAGCTTATCTTTTGACAAAAAAGAGGATATTTACATGAGTCTTTTCATCTCCGATGCTGTAGCTGCAACCGGCGCTCCGGCTCAGGGAAGCCCGTACTCTCTGGTTATTATGCTGGCCGTTTTTGGTCTTATTTTCTACTTTATGATCCTGCGTCCTCAGCAAAAACGCGCCAAGGAACACAAAAAGTTAATGGATTCCATCGGCAAAGGTGATGAAGTCTTGACGACTGGCGGTCTGGTGGGTCGCGTGACCAAAGTGTCTGAAACGGGCTATATTGCGATTGCGTTGAACGAAACCAATGAAGTGGTTATCAAACGTGATTTCGTGGCTGCCGTGCTGCCAAAGGGCACGATTAAAGCCCTGTAATTTTTGATTTTCCCGAAGGGAACTGCCGTGTTAAACCGTTATCCTTTGTGGAAGTATTTGATGCTGGTCGTGGTGTTATTTGTCGGCCTGCTTTATGCACTTCCTAACCTATATGGTGAGGATCCGGCGGTACAAGTTACTGGCGCGCGGGGAACCGCCGCCAGCGAAACGACGCTGATCCAAGTCCAGAATGTCTTAAAAGAACAAAATATTACCAGTAAGTCGATTGCATTAGAAAACGGTGCAATTCTGGCTCGCTTCTCTAACCCTGATATTCAGCTCCGCGCGCGTGAAGCGCTCGTTAATGAGCTGGGTGAAAAATTCGTTGTCGCACTTAACCTTGCTCCCGCCACGCCAACCTGGCTGCGAGTGCTGGGCGC
Organism: Pectobacterium araliae; assembly: GCF_037076465.1. Lineage (NCBI taxonomy): Bacteria > Pseudomonadati > Pseudomonadota > Gammaproteobacteria > Enterobacterales > Pectobacteriaceae > Pectobacterium > Pectobacterium araliae. Next base: position 1,141,636 of record NZ_AP028908.1, read on the forward strand.
AGAGCCGATGAAGCTGGGGCTAGACCTGCGCGGCGGCGTTCACTTCCTGATGGAGGTGGATATGGATACGGCGCTGGGTAAATTACAAGAACAAACCATGGACTCTTTGCGCAGCGACCTGCGTGAGAAGAACATTCCTTATGCCGCTGTGCGTAAGATTGATAATTACGGCGTCGAAATTCGCTTCCGTGATGCTCAAACGCGTGATGACGGCATCAACTATCTAACGTCCCGTCATCGCAATCTGGTTCTCAGTAGTAGCGGTAGCAACCTGATGCGTGCGGTGATGTCTGACGAACGTCTGCGTGAAGCACGTGAATATGCCGTACAGCAGAATATTAATATCCTGCGTAACCGTGTGAACCAACTGGGCGTTGCAGAACCACTGGTTCAACGCCAAGGTACTGACCGCATTGTCGTTGAATTACCGGGTATTCAAGACACCGCGCGCGCGAAAGAAATTCTTGGTGCAACGGCTACGCTGGAATTCCGTCTGGTCAACAGCGATGCTGATGCGACCGCGGCGGCAAACGGTCGTGTGCCGGGTGACTCCGAAGTGAAGAATATGCGTGACGGTTCACCCGTTGTGCTGTTCAAACGCGTCATTCTGACGGGCGACCACATCACGGATTCCACCTCAAGCAATGACGAATACAACCGTCCTCAGGTGAATATTTCTCTGGACAGCGCGGGTGGCAACACCATGTCCAACTTCACCAAAGACAGTATCGGAAAGCTGATGGCGACGCTGTTTGTGGAATATAAAGACAGCGGCAAGAAAGATGCGACGGGTCGTTCGATACTGGAAAAACACGAAGAAGTGATCAACGTGGCGACGATTCAGTCGCGGCTGGGTAACAGCTTTCGTATTACCGGCATTGATAACCCGAACGAAGCGCGCCAGCTTTCTCTGCTGCTGCGTGCGGGTGCGCTGATTGCTCCGATCCAGATTGTAGAAGAACGTACTATTGGGCCAACGCTGGGGATGCAAAACATCACTCAGGGGCTGGAAGCCTGTTTGTGGGGCTTGATCGCGTCGATTCTCTTTATGGTTTTCTTCTACAAGAAGTTTGGTGTGATTGCGACCAGTGCTCTGGTTGCTAACCTGGTGCTGATTGTCGGCGTGATGTCGCTGTTGCCAGGTGCAACGCTGACCATGCCGGGTATTGCCGGTATTGTGTTGACGCTGGCGGTCGCCGTGGATGCGAACGTATTAATCAACGAACGTATCAAGGAAGAACTCAGTAATGGTCGCTCAGTGCAACAGGCTATTCATGAGGGCTATAAAGGGGCATTCAGTTCCATTGTTGATGCGAACGTCACGACGTTGATTAAAGTCATCATCCTGTACGCAGTGGGAACGGGTTCTATCAAAGGGTTTGCTATCACCACTGCGATTGGGATTGCGACCTCAATGTTTACGGCGATCGTCGGTACTCGTGCCATCGTTAACCTGCTTTACGGCGGTAAACGCATCAACAAGCTGTCTATCTGAGGAGTGCGTTGTGGCACAGGAATACAACATTGAACAACTAAACCATGGGCGTAAAGTCTATGATTTCATGCGCTGGGACACATTGGCATTTGTGATTTCCGGTCTGCTGATCATTATCTCTATCGCGATTATGGGGGGGCGTGGTTTCAACTGGGGGCTCGACTTTACCGGCGGTACGGTCATTGAGATTAACCTTGAGAAACCGATCGATCTCGATGTCCTGCGCAGCTCACTGGAGACCTCTGGGTTTTCAGAGCCGCAGGTACAAAACTTCGGTAGCAGCCGTGACGTGATGGTGCGTATGCCGCCAGTTTCTGGTAGCGAGAACGAAGCGCTCGGCAACAAAGTGCTGACGGTGGTGAATGATACCTTCCAGCAGCATGCAACGGTGAAACGTATTGAGTTCGTTGGGCCGAGTGTGGGGAGCGATTTGGCACAGGCTGGCGCATTGGCGCTGCTATCTGCACTGGTTGCTATCCTCATCTACATTGGCTTCCGCTTTGAGTGGCGTCTGGCGTTGGGTGCTGTCTTGGCGTTAGCGCATGACGTGATCATTACGATGGGGCTACTGTCTCTGTTCAGTATTGAGGTTGATCTCACGATCATTGCCTCGCTGATGTCGGTAATTGGTTATTCACTTAACGATAAGATCGTGGTGTCTGACCGTATTCGTGAGAATTTCCGCAAGATTCGTCGTGGAACACCTTACGAAATTACCAACATTTCTCTGACACAGACGCTACACCGTACCATCATCACGTCAGCGACTACGCTGGCGATGATTTTAATTCTGATGTTCTTTGGCGGTGCGTTATTGCATGGTTTCTCGATGACGATGTTTATCGGTGTCATCATCGGTACTATCTCTTCTATCTATGTTTCTTCAGCTTTAGCGCTGAAACTGGGAATGAAGCGTGAACACCTGCTGATTCAGAAAGTGGAAAAAGAGGGGGCGGATCAACCGTCTATCCTGCCTTAATTTGCTGGTTGTAAACATAAAAACCCCGCGTCGCGGGGTTTTTTGCATCTTAGCGTTGGGAAATGCGTTAAGGAGATTCGGTTGCAGCAACAGGCGGCGGACTCTGTATTTCCTGAACCTGATGTAAACGAATAAAACCAAGCTCTTCCGGCGATAACCCGCTCAGACGCAATTCAATAATCGCTTCAGCTTTGGGTAACAATGTGGGCGAGACAACAAAGGACTGTGTTTGCGTATCCCCCACTAAAGGCTTCCCGCTCACGGGGTCGAGGCGTCCCCAGTCCAACTGTGCGCTAAAGGCGGGTAATCCCTTCGCATCAAGCGTGCGAATATGTAATAACGCGCTGGTTCCGTTCGCTTCTGTCTCTATATTGCGTAACGAGATGCTGAGCCTGCCAATGCTGCTTTCTAGCTGTATGCTCGTCTGCGCCGCCGGCAGTAAATAAACACCAGAGGTAGATTGGGAATTCAACGCATTTTGCCGCTCTAACGCCGTGGCCTGATCGGTCAGCGTTTGTAATTGGTGGTTTAGCTGACCTATCTGATTCTGCAATTTGGGCATCTGGCGTTGTTCGGCGCACCCCGCTAACAATAACAGCGCTGGCAGGAAGGTCAGTACGCGATATCGGGTTCTCATGTCTGTGGTTCCCCTTTCGATGTCTTATTCATTGATCCCTGTAGCTGAGTTTAGCCGTGATTAAGCCTAAGTCATAGGTGAGACAGCTTTTTTCATCCGCTTACCGGAAGAGATGCGAAACCCTTCGCAACGTGAATCAGGAGTTTTGGTTAGTCCGTTAATTCAGGGTAAACTGTCTTTACGTTAAGGATTACTGGTCAGGACGCATCATGCATTGCCCATTTTGTTCCGCTGTTGATACTAAAGTCATTGATTCCCGTCTGGTCGGCGAAGGTTCGCAAGTCCGTCGTCGTCGGCAGTGTCTGGTTTGTCATGAACGCTTCACCACGTTTGAAGTGGCTGAACTGGTGATGCCGCGAGTCATCAAAAGCAATGAAGTACGCGAGCCGTTTAATGAAGACAAATTGCGTAGCGGGATGTTGAAAGCGCTGGAAAAAAGGCCAGTGAGTTCTGATGACGTCGAAATGGCGATTAATCACATAAAATCTCATCTTCGTGCGACCGGAGAGCGCGAGGTGACGACCAAAATGGTAGGCAATCTGGTAATGGAAGCGCTGAGAAAGCTGGATAAAGTGGCTTATATCCGCTTTGCCTCGGTGTATCGCAGCTTTGAAGATATTCGTGAATTTGGCGAAGAGATTGCGCGTTTGCAGGATTAAGTCGTGTCGACTCGACAAAGATAAGAGGGACGGGAATGAGCGTTTTTCAGGAAAACGGCCAATTGCCGCAGGATGAATTCTACATGGCGCGTGCGTTAGAGCTGGCGCGTCGTGGCCGTTTTACGACGGCACCTAACCCCAATGTTGGCTGCGTGATCGTGCGTGATGGCGAAATTGTGGGCGAAGGCTACCATTTCCGTGCGGGTGAACCCCATGCCGAAGTGCATGCGCTGAGAATGGCGGGGGAACGCGCACGTGGTGCGACGGCCTACGTCACATTGGAGCCTTGCAGCCACCACGGCCGAACGCCGCCTTGTGCCGACGCGCTGATTACCGCTGGTGTTTCCCGTGTGGTGGCCGCGATGCAAGATCCAAATCCACAGGTCGCAGGTCGTGGTTTACATCGCTTACAGCAAGCAGGGATTACCGTTAGTCATGGCGTGATGATGGCTGACGCTGAGAAGGTGAATGTCGGTTTTCTGAAACGCATGCGAACGGGTTTTCCTTACGTTCAGCTCAAAATGGCGGCGTCTTTGGATGGACGTACTGCGATGGCCTCGGGAGAAAGCCAGTGGATCACCTCGCCGCAGGCGCGGCAGGATGTACAGCGTTTTCGCGCGGAGAGCGCCGCGATTCTGAGCAGCAGTGCGACTGTATTGGCCGATGATCCTTCTCTCACCGTGCGGTGGTTAGAATTGGATGCTGATGTTCAGAAGCGCTATTCAGAAGCGGATCTCAGGCAGCCAGTTAGAGTGATTGTGGACAGCCAGCAGCGGGTCACGCCGCAACATCGTGTTGTTAACCAACCGGGTGAGACCTGGCTGGCACGCGTGCAGGCAGATGAACAAGCGTGGCCGCAGGGCGTTGAGCAAGTCATGCTACCGCAGCACAATGGCGGTGTTGATCTGGTGGCACTGATGATGGTGCTAGGGAGACGGCAGATTAACTCCGTCTGGGTTGAGGCCGGAGCGAGTTTGGCCGGGGCGTTGCTTAATGCGGGTGTCGTTGATGAACTGATTGTTTATCTTGCCCCCAAACTGTTGGGTGAAAATGCCCGTTCGCTGTGCCTCTTGCCAGGGCTAGATCAACTGTCTCAGGCACCGGAATTTGACCTCGCAGAGGTTCGCCAGATTGGTCCAGATTTGCGATTACGCCTGAGACCCAAATTCTGATACAGATGTAAATACGTGGCACAGGCCCGACAAAACCGGATACGTGCCAACAAAAATTATGATAGAATCCGCCCCCCTGCGGGCCATAAAGACCAGATACAAGGAAAGCTATGAACGTTATCGAAGGTGTTGTTGCTACTCCTGATGCCCGTGTGGCGATTGCGATTGCGCGTTTTAACCATTTTATTAACGACAGCCTGCTGGAAGGTGCGCTTGATGCATTGAAACGCATCGGTCAGGTTAAAGACGAAAACATCACCGTTGTGTGGGTGCCGGGTGCTTACGAACTGCCATTGACGGTTCGTGCGCTGACCAAAAGTGCGAAAAATGGCGGATATGATGCCGTGATTGCTCTGGGAACGGTCATCCGTGGTGGAACAGCGCATTTTGAATTTGTTGCTGGCGAATGTAGCTCTGGCTTGTCCTCCGTTGCGATGGACAGCGAAATCCCTGTCGCTTTCGGCGTTCTGACGACGGAAAGTATTGAACAGGCGATTGAGCGTGCTGGCACGAAGGCGGGGAACAAAGGTGCAGAAGCTGCCTTGACCGCGCTAGAAATGATTAATGTATTGAAAGCGATTAAGTAAGCCTGATTAAGTAAGGGGAATTCCGTGAAACCTGCTGCTCGTCGCCGCGCTCGTGAATGTGCGGTTCAAGCGCTTTACTCCTGGCAATTATCTAAAAATGATGTTGCCGATGTTGAACACCAATTCCTGAGTGAGCAGGATGTCAAAGATGTCGACATTACCTATTTCCGTGAATTGCTGACGGGTGTTGCCACTCAAGCTGAGAAGCTGGATCAATTGATGGCTCCTTTCCTGTCTCGCCAAATCGAGGAATTGGGACAGGTTGAAAAGGCGATCCTGCGTTTGGCGATGTTTGAGCTGAGCAAGCGCGAAGATGTTCCTTACAAGGTGGCGATTAACGAGGCCATCGAACTGGCTAAAACTTTCGGTGCCGAAGATAGCCATAAGTTTGTAAATGGCGTGCTGGACAAAGCGGCTCCGAGCGTACGGAAAGGCAAGAAGTAAAATGAATCGAGTCAGGGCCGGATATCCGGCCCTGGTTGCTTTTGAATGATAGGCTGGCTGGAAAGGTTATGGTTGAAGGTGAGTTTGACCTTATTGCCCGCTATTTTAATCGGGTGCGAAGTTCACGTCGCGATGTTGAGTTAGGCATCGGTGATGATTGCGCGTTACTGACAGTGGCAGATAAGCAGATGTTGGCAGTGAGTACCGACACGCTCGTATCTGGCGTTCATTTCTTACCTGATATCGATCCCGCCGATCTGGGCTACAAATCTCTGGCTGTTAATCTAAGCGATCTGGCTGCAATGGGCGCCGATCCTGCCTGGCTTTCTCTGGCTATTACTCTACCTAAAAGCAATAGCCAGTGGCTGTCTGCCTATAGCGACAGCTTGTTTGAACTGCTTGATTATTATGGCATGCAGTTGGTCGGCGGCGATACGACGCGTGGTCCATTGAGCCTGACGTTGACTATCCACGGTCTGGTGCCTGTGGGTCGGGCATTGACGCGCCGCGGGGCGAGAATTGGCGACTGGATTTATGTTACCGGTTCATTAGGCGATAGCGCTGCCGGTCTGGCTATCCTCCAGAACTCACTGCATGTTGATGATGAGAACACGCGTCAGCGATTGATTCAGCGTCATCTGCGTCCTCAGCCTAGAATCTTGCAAGGGCAGGCGCTGCGCGATCTGGCCAGTTCAGCCATCGATCTTTCCGACGGCCTCATCTCCGATTTACAGCATATCCTTAAAGCCAGCGAGTGTGGTGCACGTATTCATCTGGATGCGATTCCGCAATCTGATGGATTGCGAAGCTGCACTGACGAAGAACAGGCGTTGCGCTGGGCGCTATCTGGCGGTGAAGATTATGAGTTGTGCTTTACCGTGCCGGAAATTAATCGCGGTGCATTGGAACTTGCGTTGGGGCATCTTGGGGCTGACTATACCTGTATCGGGCAAATCGGGCCATCATCCGAAGGGTTACGCTTTTTCAGAGATAATAAAGTGACCGAGTTGAGCTGGAAAGGGTATGACCATTTTAGCGAGCAAGACTGACGCCGCGAACAAAATGAAAGGTACTGGTGTAGCAAAATGCCGCTTACGGTTGAGTAACCCGTGGCATGTGCTGGCGGTGACTCTACTGTGTTATTACACCGGGGCTATGTGTCGCCCCGGTTGTCGGTAGTCTCTTATTTCATCCACTGTATGATTTTGCGCTCGATGCCTGCGGCATCCAGATCGAAGTCGGCGCGGATCTCTTCTTGCGAGCCTTGCGGGATAAAGACATCGGGTAGCCCGATGTTCAGCACCGAGACGGCAAGGCGTTTCGCCATCAGAAACTCATTCACGCCGCTCCCGGCACCGCCCATGACTGCGTTCTCTTCCAGCGTCACGAATGTGCTGTGGGACTGTGCTAACTCTTCAAGTAACGCTTCATCTAGCGGTTTCACAAAACGCATGTCGACGAGCGTGGCGTTCAACTTCTCAGCCGCAATTTGAGCTTCCGGTAATAGCGTACCAAAATTCAGAATAGCGATCGTTTTACCCTGGCGACGCACCACACCTTTACCGATTGGCAGTGCTGATAATGGCGTCAGTTCCGTACCCGTACCGTTTCCACGCGGGTAACGCACCGCTGTCGGGCCTTTCTGGTAGTGATAGCCGGTGTGCAGCATCTGACGACACTCGTTTTCATCGCTGGGTGTCATGATGATCATATTCGGGATGCAGCGTAAGAAAGAGAGATCGAACGCGCCCTGATGCGTTTGCCCATCTGCACCAACAATACCGCCGCGATCGATCGCAAACAGAACCGGCAGATTCTGAATTGCCACATCGTGGATAACCTGATCGTAAGCACGTTGCAGGAAAGTAGAGTAAATCGCGACGACGGGATGATAGCCACCAACGGCCAGACCGGCAGCAAACGTTACGGCATGCTGCTCGGCAATCGCCACGTCAAAATATTGTTGCGGATAGTCACGGGAAAATTGCACCATGCCGGAGCCTTCGCGCATTGCTGGCGTGACCGCCATGAGCTTGCTGTCTTTGGCGGCAGTTTCCTGTAGCCATTGTCCGAAGATCTTGGAATAGGTGGGTTGTGCGCCTTCTTTGCTTTTTGGCAATGTGCCGCTGGCAGGATCGAATTTTGGCACCGCATGCCAACTGATCGGGTCCTGCTCGGCGGGGGCGTAACCCTTGCCTTTCTTCGTCATGATGTGCAGAAGCTGTGGGCCTTTCAGATTACGCATATTTTTCAGCGTATGCGCCAGAGCCTGAACGTCATGACCATCAACTGGGCCAATATAATTAAAGCCGAGTTCCTCAAATAGCGTACCCGGTACGACCATGCCTTTAAGGTGCTCTTCGGTGCGTTTCACCAATTCTTTGATAGGGGGCAAGCCGGATAACACCTTTTTACCGCCTTCACGCAAACTGGCGTAGAGTTTGCCGGATAGCAGTTGTGCCAGGTGGTTGTTCAAGGCACCGACGTTTTCCGAAATAGACATTTCATTGTCGTTCAGCACCACCAGCAGATCGGATTTGATATCGCCTGCGTGGTTCATCGCCTCAAAGGCCATGCCCGCAGTAATCGCGCCATCGCCAATCACACAAACGGTACGACGGCCTTTGCCTTCACGCTCGGCCGCAACGGCCATGCCCAGTCCGGCACTGATTGAGGTGGATGAATGCCCGACGCTTAATACGTCATATTCGCTTTCATCACGCCATGGGAAAGGGTGCAAACCGCCTTTTTGACGGATCGTTGAAATACGATCGCGACGGCCTGTCAGGATCTTATGCGGATAAGCCTGATGACCAACATCCCATACCAGATGATCAAAAGGGGTGTTGTAGACGTAGTGCAGCGCAACCGTCAATTCAACTGTCCCCAATCCTGAAGCAAAATGTCCGCTTGAACGGCTGACGCTATCCAGCAGATATTGGCGCAGCTCGTCGCACAGCGTTGGCAGGCTCTCTTTCGGCAACAGCCGAAGTTCATCCGGTGTTTCCACTAACGCCAATGTAGGGTACTTCGCGGTATCAAAACTCATAGAGACTCATTAGGTAATTACTTATCGCGTTCAACGATGAAATTCGCCAGCGCTTGTAGTGGTGCAGTATTCAGGGACGTTGAGCCAGATGCAACGAGATCGTCCAGCGAGGCTAGTGATTCCTGATAAAGCTCCTGTGCTTTTTTTCGTGCGTTATCTAACCCCAGCAGGCTGGGGTAGGTGCTTTTACCTAACTGCTGGTCTGCCCCCTGACGTTTGCCTGTTGTCGCACTGTCGCCAACAACATCGAGAATATCGTCCTGAACCTGAAAGGCGAGCCCAATTGCGTTAGCATAACGATCCAGGTGAGGTAAGGCTGCACGTCCAGCGTCACCCGCGGCCAATGCGCCCAGTCGGACCGCGGCGCGGATCAATGCACCCGTTTTGTGGCGATGAATCCGCTCTAACGCAGCCAAATCAACCTGATGGCCTTCAGCTTCCAGATCGAAAGCCTGACCCCCGCACATGCCCGCTACACCACTTGCCTGGGCTAATTCTGAAATCATCGCCAGTCGATCGCGGTCAGAGACTTGCGGCATCGGTGCATCGGCCAAAATGGAGAATGCCAGCGTTTGCAGTGCATCCCCCGCCAGAATGGCATTCGCTTCACCAAATTTAATATGGCAGGTTGGTTGTCCGCGGCGTAAATCATCGTCATCCATTGCTGGCAGATCGTCATGAATCAATGAATAGGCGTGGATACATTCTACGGCCGCAGCCGGGGCATCCAAACTTTCTAGCGATATGCCAAACAGTTCGCCAGTAGTATAAACCAGAAACGGACGCAGGCGTTTGCCCCCTAAGAGTGAGCCATACTCCATTGCATTGACCAGTGGACTACTCTGAAAGGGGAGGTCAGCGATGAAATGCCCCAACATGCGGTTAGTGCGTTGGTAATGCGCATTTAGCTGCGTGTTGAAATCGGTCATAGCGTGTCATTATCCGGCGTAAACGGTGACAACGGTGCATCGGGATCGTCGCTCAGCAGGATTTGTACGCGCTGTTCCGCTTGTTGCAGCTTTTGCTGTCCCTGACGAGCGAGCTGGATGCCATGTTCGAACGCATTTAGCGCATCATCCAGCGGCAGTTCACCTGATTCGAGGCGGGTAACGATTTTTTCCAGTTCGTTCAGTGAGCTTTCAAAGCTGACTGGCTGCTCGGTCTTCTTAGGCATAGTGGTTTCAGAATCCTGGTGTTATACGCCGTTGGCTTGTGGCGGCAAAGCGTGGTATCGCGTTTAGTCATCTATGGATGGCGTGACGATTATACGGTTAAAACGCACAGTATATCTGCATATAATGATATACTCCGCGCCCTGGATGCTATTGGTAAAATCATCTCTGTTCTGGCTGATTTTACCGATAACGTGATTTTAGTGCTCAGGGTAAATTTATTTACACCTGTCTGACCAAGTAACGACAGCCACCATGAAGTTTATCATTAAATTGTTCCCGGAAATCACCATCAAGAGCCAATCTGTGCGGTTGCGCTTTATCAAGATTCTAACCGGAAACATTCGCAACGTATTAAAACACTATGATGAAACGCTGGCGGTTGTCCGTCACTGGGATCATATCGAAGTTCGGGCCAAAGATGAAAACCAGCGTGGCACGATTCGTGATGCGCTGACGAGAATTCCGGGTATCCACCATATTCTGGAAGTTGAAGATCACGCCTATACCGACGTGCACAACATCTTTGAACAGGCGTTGGCGCTCTATCGTGAACGGCTGGAAGGCAAGACGTTTTGTGTACGAGTAAAACGCCGTGGTAAGCATGAGTTTAGTTCACAGGACGTGGAACGCTATGTTGGCGGTGGGCTGAATCAGCACATTGAAACGGCGCGGGTCAATCTCACGGCACCGCAGGTCACGGTCCATCTGGAAATCGAGCAGGATCGTCTGCTGCTGATTAAAGGTCGTTATGAAGGGATTGGCGGCTATCCGATCGGTACGCAGGAAGATGTTCTGTCACTCATTTCTGGCGGTTTCGATTCCGGTGTATCCAGCTATATGTTGATGCGCCGAGGATGCCGCGTGCATTACTGTTTTTTCAATCTTGGCGGTGCGGCACACGAGATTGGTGTGAAGCAGGTGGCACACTATCTGTGGAACCGATTTGGTAGTTCGCATCGGGTGCGTTTTATTGCTATCGATTTCGAACCCGTTGTTGGTGAAATTCTGGAGAAGGTCGACGACGGCCAGATGGGCGTCGTGCTGAAGCGTATGATGGTGCGTGCGGCATCAAAAATGGCTGAGCGCTACGGTGTTCAGGCGTTGGTGACCGGTGAAGCGTTAGGGCAGGTGTCCAGCCAGACGCTGACTAACCTGCGTTTGATCGATAACGCCTCTGATACCCTGATTTTGCGCCCGCTGATTTCTCATGATAAAGAGCATATTATCAAACAGGCTCGCGAGTTGGGGACGGAAGATTTCGCCAAAACGATGCCGGAATATTGTGGTGTGATCTCCAAAAGCCCGACGGTGAAGGCGGTAAAAGCGAAGATCGAGGCCGAAGAAGGCCACTTTGACTTTGCTATCCTGGATCGTGTGGTGAGTGAAGCGCGGAATATTGATATCCGTGAGATCGCCGAGCAGACCAGACAAGACGTGGTTGAAGTAGAAACGGTCGCGTCGTTTGCGCCAACTGACGTGCTGCTGGATATCCGTGCGCCGGATGAACAAGATGATAAACCACTTCAACTGGATCAGGTCGAAATCAAATCCTTACCGTTCTACAAACTGGGTACGCAGTTCGGCGATTTGGATCAGAGCAAAACCTACCTGCTTTACTGCGAGCGTGGCGTGATGAGCCGCTTGCAGGCGCTGTACCTGCGTGAGCAAGGTTTCAGTAATGTGAAGGTATACCGTCCGTAATCTGAAAAGGCGCACAAGCGCCTTTTTCGTCAGTCTTAATCGCGGTAGTTATGAATTCCCGGCGGCAGGATAAGCTGCTCAGCAACCTCGGCCGCTTTTTCTTTCCCTAGTAGTAAATCGATGATCTTTAGTGCGAAATCCATACTGGTGCCCGGCCCTTGTGTGGTGAGTAGGTTCACGCGTGGATCGTAGACGACACGTTTTTCCATCCATTTTTCTGGTGCAATCTTATCCTTGAACGCAGGATAGCCCGTCATGTTTCCCACGGGGAACAGCTGATGATATTCAAGCACCAGCGCCGGTGTCGCGCACATTGCGGCGACAATTCTTCCTTCCAAATGCGTTTGTCGAATACATTCCACCAGAATTGGGCTATCGCGGAAGCACTCCGCACCTTTCAAGCCACCCGGTAGCACCAGCACATCGAAAGGCCGATCGGCAATGGTAGCCAGTGGAGCATCCGCCAGTAGCCTTACCCCGCGTGAACAGACGATTTCAAGGTTGCCATCGCTGGCTACGCTGGCAAGCGTTACCTGAATGCCCGCACGGACAAGCAGGTCTATAGTCGTGACGGCCTCAATTTCTTCACTACCAGGCGCCAGACACACCAGTGCCGATACGGTCATAATCATTTTCCTTTTGCTTAATGTAGTCAAATAGACGGGCATTTTCGGGGAGCGTCAGGCCATGGAGACGCGCACGGTGCAGCAAATACCCGGTAATGTAGTCAATTTCGGTATGTCGCTGAGCGATGATGTCCTGCAACATCGATGAGGTGTTTGCCGCGGTGTTCTGAATAATTTGATTAACGTAGAGCAGCAGGTTATCTCGTGATGTATGGAAGCCTTCCCGCTCCATGACGCTGGTCACTTCCTGACAAAGTGGTGCGATTAGCTCTGGATAGGCGGCAAGTTCGCCATTGGTGCAGTGATATTTCACCGTGAGCGGATTGATGATGCAGTTCGCTGCCAGTTTCAGCCAGCAAGTTGCGCTGATATTGCTGTGCCAGGCGACATCCGGTAAGGCTTGATGGAGTATTTCAGCTAAATGACTTTGGCTACTGTCCCCGTTAAACGTACCTATGTGCGTGGTGCCTGCGGCAACGTGTACAACGTTGGTGGCGTCGCGCCGTGCGGCATGGGTGGTGACGCCGAGCACCAATGGTTGCAGTAATCGCGGTAATTCTTCCTGTGTACCCATGCCGTTATGTAATAGCAGAATCGTGCACTGCGGGTTGAGTTGGGGCAATAGGATGGTAACGGCATCGGAAACCTGCCAGGCTTTTAGCGTGACCAGCAGCAACTCGCTCTGGGCAAGATGATCGGGATCGTTAGCCGTCAGGTTAAGATTACAGTGCTGGCCGTCCAGCAGGGTGACATTGACCGCACAATACGGTTGCGGAATGCGTAGCCATCCCTGGACATCATGCCCTTGCTGATGCAACGCTGCGAGCCAAAGTTGCCCCAGCGCGCCACAGCCAAGAACAGTGATTTTCATGTGCGTCTCCCTTATTTGATACGGGTACTGTCGATCTCCTATCACAGGCCATCATTCACACCATAATTTTGTGTTATTCGGCCTGCTTACCTGATACCGCGTAAAAATCGAGATCGTGTCTGGCATCTTGCTTATCGCAGAAGAGCGGTTATTATGCTCGCCAGCCAAATTTGTCAGGAGAGCGAATTATGCCATCTTTCGATATTGTTTCGGAAATTGATATGCAGGAAGTCCGTAACGCGGTGGAAAATGCGACGCGCGATCTGAGCACCCGTTGGGATTTTCGCAATGTTCCGGCCAGCTTTGAACTGAATGAGAAATCACAAAGCATCAAAGTGGCCAGCGAGTCTGATTTTCAGGTACAACAGCTGGTTGATATTCTGCGCGAAAAGCTGGTTAAGCGGGGTATTGAAGGCGGTGCGCTGGAGATCCCAGACGAAATGGAACACAGCGGAAAAACGTACAGCGTGGAAGCGAAGCTGAAGCAAGGTATTGAAACGACGCTGGCGAAGCAAATCATCAAGCTGATTAAAGACAGTAAACTGAAAGTACAGGCGCAGATTCAAGGGGAACAGGTTCGCGTCACTGGGAAATCACGTGATGATTTACAGGGTGTGATGGCGTTGATTCGTGGTGGAAATTTGGGACAGCCGTTCCAGTTTACTAACTTCCGCGATTGAGACTTTTCGTTCCACGCTGATGAACAATAAGGCCAGCGAACGCTGGCCTTTTGCTTAACTCAAACTTGACCTGCTACTTGTTCTAGCTGTTGCCGATTGGTCTTTTTGTTGTCGATCTTCACATAGGCGCTGTACTCATCCGGCACGATAACCACTTCAGCAACGCCGGGCTGGGTACGAATTCTCTGTTCTAACTCACTATCCTGCAAGGCTAAATCGGTCAGCGAGATTCTCAGACTACTGAGATAGGGCGGTTCCTGCATGGTGACGCTGAGGAATAGCCAGATAGCTGCAATGGCTGCGCCAGCCATAAACACGACAGATGCGCCATAAAGCTCAAACAGCCCGCCACCAAGACTCCCGCCAATTGCTACACCGATAAACTGTGTGGTGGAGTAAACACCCATTGCGGTGCCTTTGTATCCCGCAGGCGATTCTTTGCTGATTAACGACGGTAACAGTGCCTCCATGACGTTGAAAGCCAGGAAGAACAGCTGTACACCGATGATAATTTGCCAGAGGTGGTTACCTGCATCCCACAGGACGATTTCTGCGGCAATTAATACCACAATGCAGCCGATGAAAACCTGTTTCATCCGCCTTTTCACTTCGGCATAGATAATGAAGGGGACGACACCGGCAAAGGAGACCAGCATGGTGACGAGATAAACTTTCCAGTGATCCTGCGGTTCTAACCCTGCGGATTCCATTGCGCGGGGTAGGGCAACGAAGCTCGACATCAATAAAATATGCAGGCACATAATGCCGATATTTAGTTTAAGCAGGCGGCTATTACCGAGCACCTTGCGGAAACTGCCACGTACCATCGCTGATTCTCGATTCAGAACGTGTGCTGGCGCGGAAGGAATCAACGTCAGCGTGATAGCAATGCCTGCGAGTGATAGAACGGCGATGCCCCAGAAGAGCGCCTGTAAGCCGAAAGCGTGAGTAACAATGGGGCCAATGACCATGGCAATAGCAAAGGTAACGCCGAAGCTCACGCCGATAAACGCCATCGCTTTGGTTCGGTTCTGTTCACGCGTCAGGTCGGAAAGCAGCGCCATGACGGCGGCGGAGATGGCACCCGCGCCTTGCAATGCTCGGCCAAGAATAATGCCCCAAATCGAGTCACTCAGTGCAGCGATGACGCTACCAAGTGCAAAAACTAGTAGCCCCCCGACGATCAGCGGTTTTCTGCCGATGCGATCGGAGACTAAGCCGAAGGGGATCTGGAAAATAGCCTGCATCAAGCCATAGATACCAATCGCAATCCCGATCAGCGCTTCACTGGCACCTTGTAATGCCATACCGTAGGTGGTCAGAACGGGCAACACCATGAACATGCCAAGCATGCGTAGTGAAAAAACGGCACCCAAGCCCCATGTGGCGCGTAATTCGCCTGGGGTCATTTTATTATCGTTCATTCATTACCTCTGAAAACAATTGGCGCTATTTTAGTGCGTTATTGGCCAAACAGTAAACGGTAGGTTTGTTACGTGATTTGGCGGGAGAAAACACAGGGGAAGGTATAAAAACGCAGGACGCACGTCATAAAAAACAGGCGGACGAGCCACCTGTTTTTCTTAATGCATAAAACGCAGCTTGTGGTTAACGCAGGTAGGTCAGCAGAGCTTCATGCGCTGGCGCCATGGAATCCACAGACATCATCACGCTCAGTGAGGTAATCGCGACGATGGAGAAAACGAACAGCTTTCTTGCCCATATGCGGTCATCAATCGCGTTTTTATAACCTGACAACGCCATACCTAACCACCATACGCTAACTGCTGCGGCAACGATCAGGTATTTGTAGCCAGCATAACCGCCGAGAGACAGCATCAATGTTGCTACCGCAAACGCGACGATATAGAGCGTGATGTGGTTTTTCGCAACGGAGATACCTTTCACGACAGGCAGTACCGGGATATTAGCCGCTTGATAATCCTTGAAGCGGAAAATCGCGATCGCGTAGGAATGCGGCATCTGCCACAGGCTAAAGATCAACAGTAGAATCAACGCACCAGCGTCGAATTGATTGCTGACAGCGCAGTAACCAATAACCGGTGGTGCCGCGCCGGACAGGCTGCCAATCAGCGTGCCA
This sequence comes from Pectobacterium araliae, assembly GCF_037076465.1. Taxonomy (NCBI): domain Bacteria; kingdom Pseudomonadati; phylum Pseudomonadota; class Gammaproteobacteria; order Enterobacterales; family Pectobacteriaceae; genus Pectobacterium; species Pectobacterium araliae. The sequence continues at coordinate 1,157,812 of NZ_AP028908.1, forward strand.
TAAACAGAGTGCCGCTTCATGTACAGGCTATATACACCGACATACACAACGAAACCCATCACCGCCAGCCACATCGCCAGCGGATTAGCCGCGATGTACAGCAGAGCAAAGCCCGCAATACCTAACAGCGATGCGTAAACCAGCGTTACCTTCAGCGAAATCAGTCCTTTTACCAGAACCCGATTTTTGGTTCTCTCCATTTTCTTGTCGATGTCGCGGTCAATGACGTTGTTAAACACGCAGCCAGACGCAACGACTAACGACACACCCACGAGTGTGGCGAGAAACAAGGGATAATCAATGCGGCCTTGGGCCGCAAGGAGAAACCCACCGATAACGGAAATCAGATTTCCGAAAATAATTCCTGGTTTAGTAACTTGCAGGTATTGCTTAATCATCTTTTACGGCTCTGTTACTGGATCATCATATTGTGGTGTGCGCTCATCATAATCCAGATGGAGCCCACGACGACAATCGCGATAATCAGGACGGCAAACACAAGAGCCACCACGTTCCAGCGCTCTTCTGAGGACGTATTCAGGTGCAGGAAGTACACCAGATGCACCAGAATTTGAACCACTGCACATCCCACCACGGTGAAAAGAATGGCGTTATGCGATACAGTGCCGCTCATGACCATACTGAAAGGAATGACTGTCAGAATAACAGACAGAACAAAACCTATCACATATGACTTAACGCTACCGTGGCTGGCACCTGAATGATCGGTAGTTGAATGACTCATTAGATTGCCCCCAGCAGATAAACAACGGTGAAGACACAAATCCACACCACGTCAAGGAAGTGCCAGAACAGGCTCAGACACATCAGACGCGTTTTGTTGGTTGCAGTCAGGCCACGTTTGGACACCTGAATCATCATGATGACCAACCAGATCAGACCGCCCGTTACGTGCAGTCCGTGAGTCCCGACCAGCGCGAAGAAGGCAGACAGGAACGCGCTGCGATCCGGGCCGTAGCCTTCAACGATCAGGTGATGGAATTCATAGATTTCCATCCCGATAAACACCAGACCGAACAAGAAGGTCACACCCAACCAGGCATTCACCTGAGATTTGTTGCCCTTGTTCATGGCGATCATTGCCATGCCGTAGGTAATACTACTGAACAACAGCGCAAAGGTTTCTACCAGCACGAAGGGCAGTTGGAAAATGTCCTTTCCGCTTGGGCCACCTGCTGTACCGTTAACCAATACTGCATAGGTCGCGAACAGTGACCCGAAAATGATCAGGTCGCTCATCAGGTAGACCCAGAAGCCAAATACCTTATTGGCGCCTGTGTCGTGGTGCCCATGCTCGGCATGGGCGGTATTGTGGTTAGTCAGAGTTTCAGTTGACATGTTTCACGCCTGCCTTACTGAGTTGATCAAAATTCTGATTCTCAATTTGCTCAATTTCTTTAACTGGCACGTAGTAATCCACGTCCTCATTAAAGCTATGCACAATCCAGGTCACAATCATGCCTGCGAAGCCGACGATGGCCAGCCACCAGATATGCCAGATCATAGCAAAACCGAATACCAGGCTGAATGCAGAGATAATCACACCAGCGCCGGTATTCTTCGGCATGTGAATCTCTTCATAGCTGGCAGGGCGCTTGTAAGCTTCACCTTTCTCTTTCGCTTCCCAGAAAGCATCACGCTCGTCAACATGTGGCACGATAGCGAAGTTGTAGAACGGCGCAGGAGAAGACGTTGCCCACTCCAGCGTGCGTCCACCCCATGGGTCGCCCGTCAGATCGCGGTTCTGGTCACGGTCACGGATACTGACGTAGAACTGGATAACCTGGCACAGTACGCCGATACCGATTAATACTGCACCGATGGAAGCCACAACCAACAAGGCGTGGAACTCAGGGTTGATTTGCTGGCTCAGACGACGCGTCATGCCCATGAAGCCGAGAATGTATAGCGGCATAAAGGCAACGAAGAAGCCGATAATCCAGAACCAGAACGCGCGTTTACCCCACGTTTCGTTCAGGGTGAAACCAAAGGCTTTCGGGAACCAGTAAGTAATACCCGCGAAGCAACCAAACACCACGCCGCCGATGATCACGTTATGGAAGTGAGCAATCAGGAACAAACTGTTGTGTAGAACGAAGTTCGCGCCTGGTACGGCCAGCAGTACCCCTGTCATCCCACCGATGGTGAAGGTGATGATGAAGCCCGTCGTCCACAGCATCGTGGAGTGAGACTGAATACGACCTTGATACATGGTGAACAGCCAGTTGAAGATTTTAACCCCGGTCGGGATTGAAATAATCATGGTGGCTATACCAAAGAAGGCGTTGACGTTCGCGCCGGACCCCATGGTAAAGAAGTGGTGCAGCCAAACGATGAACGACAGAACCGTAATCGCAATGGTTGCCCATACCAATGAGGTGTAGCCAAACAGACGTTTTTTACAGAAGGTAGCAACCACTTCGGAGTAAACACCGAATATCGGCAGCACCAGAATGTAAACCTCAGGATGACCCCATGCCCAAATCAGGTTGATGTACATCATCATGTTGCCACCCATATCATTGGTAAAGAAATGGGTACCGAGGTAACGGTCAAGCGTCAGCAACGCAATGGTAACGGTCAATATCGGGAATGCGGCAATGATCAGCACGTTGGTACACAGCGCTGTCCAGGTAAATACCGGCATTTTCATCAGCGTCATGCCTGGCGCACGCATCTTCAGAATTGTCGCGAAGAAGTTAACCCCCGTCAGCGTGGTCCCTATACCGGATATCTGTAGACTCCATATCCAGTAATCGACCCCGACGCCGGGACTGTACTCCTTACCTGACAACGGCGGATAGGCTACCCAGCCAGTTTGCGCGAATTCACCCACCCCAAGAGAGAGGTTGATCAAGACAACACCAGCCACAAAAAACCAGAAGCTGAGGGAGTTCAGGAAGGGGAAAGCAACGTCACGCGCACCGATCTGCAAGGGAACCGCAAGGTTCATCAAGCCAACAACGAACGGGGTCGCCACAAAGAAGATCATGATGACACCGTGCGCGGTGAAGATCTGATCGTAGTGGTGAGCGTTGAGGAAGCCCTCTTGCCCGGCAGAGGCAAGAACCTGCTGACCGCGCATCATAATGGCATCGGCAAAGCCACGTATCATCATCACCAAACCGACGATGATGTACATGATACCGATTTTTTTGTGGTCGACAGAGGTGAACCATTCGGCCCACAGCCATTTCCACTTACCGAAATAAGTTATTGCTGCCAGCAGCGCAAGGCCACCAACGATGATCGCCGCCACGGTGACCATAATGATGGGTTCGTGGTACGGAACCGCATCGAGTGTAAGTTTTCCGAACATCGTATTATCCCTCGGCTCCTTTGTGCGAGCTATGCTCGCCCATGTTCATACCCTCACCGTGTTGCATGTTTTCATCGGGCTTCATGCCTTCACCATGATGTTGCATGTTCATGTCGTTGCCTATGAATTTGCGAATAATATTATTGAACAAATCCGGCTGGACACTGGAGAAGTATTCGACAGGATGGAATTCACTTGGCTTAGCCAACGTATTGAATTCATCCATAGTATTCAGTGTTTTGGCGGACGCACGAACGTTCGCAACCCACTGATCGAATTCCTGTTGGGTTGGTGTGGCAATTGCAGTGAACTTCATACCAGAGAAGCCTTTACCACTATAGCCGCCAGAGATACCGTCATATTTGCCCGGTTCGTTAGCGATTAAGTGGAGCTTCGTCTGCATTCCAGCCATGGCGTAAATCTGTCCGCCAAGACGAGGGATGAAGAAGGAGTTCATCACGGAGTCGGATGTGATCTTGAATGCAACAGGCACATTGGCAGGGAAAGCCAATTCGTTAACCGTAGCAATACCAAGGTCTGGGTAAACAAACAGCCATTTCCAGTCAAGCGAAACCACTTCGACATTGATAGGCTTGACGTCTGATACCAGCGGCTTGTACGGATCAAGCGAGTGAGTCGTCTTCCAGGTAATGGTGCCAAGAATAACGATAATGATAATTGGTACAGTCCAAACTACGGCTTCTATCTTGTTGGAGTGTGACCAGTTCGGGGTATATTTTGCCTTTTCATTGGAAGCACGAAACTTCCAGGCAAAAGCTATCGTCATAACGATAACGGGAATCACAACGATCAACATCAGCCCGATGGCAGTCAGTATTAGCGATCTTTGTTCTAACCCGATCTCTCCTTTGGGGTTCATCAGCGCCATATCGCAACCGCTCAGTAGAACAGTGGCTGCAAATAAAGACAGCATCCCAAAAATTTTATTGTATTTCTTGAGTCTCATCTAGCGACCTCAATAACAAGGGCTCTATTGTCATTTCATGCGAGCGGGCATTTTACGGGAAGGTTACTGCACTGTAAACATGATTAAGGTTATGTCAGCCGATTGTTGCTGTTTTTTGCCCTTAATGTCACAAAGATAGCCAAAATAAAAATGATATTTAAAAACAGCAAATTAAATGGCTACCCAGATGAGAGTATGGATGGATAATAAGAAATTACAACGTACCGTAACGCTTATTTTCTATTTTTAGTTTGCAGGGAATTTTTCCCAATCTGTGTTTTTGATAACGAATGAAATTCGTTCTGGAGAGATTTTACGAGAAAATAAAATCCCCTCTAGCAAGATAATTATGAAAAAAATAATTAAATAAAGGAATGGGGTAATTGGTTAAGGCAGCAGGAGGCGCTGCCTTAACCAATATCGTTAGTGTACGGACGGCTTAGATGCACGTCTGAGCGACAGATAGTCCAGTAGGCTACCGAAGAAAATGCCCAACAGCGCGAGCGCACAGCCTGCGGCGAGCAGGTATTCCGCTAACCGCGGCAATGAAGACCATTCTAGCGCGTTACTGATGAGCAGGATGAGCCACAATGCCAGCAAGATCACACCCAATCCCAGCACGTGTAGAGCTTTCTTGTAATAATTCTGGAAGTTTGTGCGTAACTGAAAGGTGTCTGTTTTCTGGGTAAATTCCAGCGTCTCACGGCAAATCATCAAGATCGCCAGACCCGGTAATGCAGCAAAAATTGAGAACAGATAGAACCATGCCCAGCCGTAGGATTCGACAAACCAGCCTGCGATAGGGCCAACGTAAACCCGTCCGACGGCGGCAAGGGCAGAAAGCAGGGCAAACTGTGTGGCGGAGAATGACTTATTACACAATGTCATCAGCAGGGCGACAAATGCTGCCGTTCCCATCCCGCCACAGAGATTTTCCAGAAAAACCGCGCTGGCCATCGTGAACAGACTTTTGTCTGTGATAGCCAAGAGCCAGTACCCTGCATTGGAAACGGCTTGAAGGATGCCAAATAGCATCAGCGCTCTGAACAATGAGAGCCGTTGCATCAGTAATCCGCCATAAATTGCGCCGACAATGGTGGCGAAGAGTCCAAGGGTTTTGTTAACCAGCCCAACATCGCCAGCATTGAAGCCAACGCCGCGTATCAGGAAGGTTGTCGTCAGGCTGATCGCAAAAGCATCACCGAGTTTGTATAACACAATCAACAGAAGAATGAGCCAGGCGTTGTTGCGTTCGAAGAAATCGCGCAGTGGGGCAACAATGGCTTGTTCCATACTGCGCGGCGCGGGCTGACTATTCAGTGGTTCTGGAGCTAATAGGGTAGCAAATACACCGATCAGCATTAATCCGGCCATTAGCCAATAGGTTGACTGCCAGCCGAGGTAGCGATCGGCCATCCACAGTGCTAAGCCGCCAGAAACCAGCATGGCAACCCGATAGCCTAATACCGAAGTGGCCGCCCCCGTGCCGCGTTCTTCAGCGGGAAGTAGATCCGTTTTATAGGCATCAAAAACAATATCTTGAGACGCGGAGCAAAACGCGACCAGAACCGCTAGCGCAGCTAGCCACCAGAGATCGCGTGCCGGGTTCATAAATCCCATACCAATGATCGCAGCAATCAGCAGAAGTTGGCTGAGAATCAGCCAGCCACGGCGTCGGCCAAGAAACGGTGGGGTGTAGCGGTCCATCAGGGGAGACCACAGAAACTTGAATACGTAGGCTTGACCCACCAAAGAAAAGAAACCAATGGTTTTTAGATCGACATTTTCGACGGTCATCCAGGCTTGCAATGTGCCTGATGTCAATGCCAGTGGTAAACCGGAAGCGAAGCCAAGCAACAGCATAAAAAGCGAATTACGTTGGCTGAACAAAGCAATGATGCGACTAAACATGAAGAGTCCTTTCCCTTGCCCCGAGAGAAATCAGGAGCAAGGGAAGCGGCGTGCGGAAATTAACGAGCGTTTTCTTTGACGAAGCTACTTACGCTGGTGTCTTGCGCCATATCGTTGATGACATCGCCTAACACGGTGTTAACCGCATCGGTGATTTTTTCGTTGCTCGCAGTGAAAGCGCCCTGAACATTATAGGTTGAGCGGTAGTTTTTCACCTGTTTGTTGCCATTTGCTGCCTGAGAAATAATTGAGATATCTGCTTTGGTCGTGATGTTGTAGCGCAGGTTACCTTCGGAGACATCGGCATACAGATGGTTAACCACAATCTGCAAGGCGACTGGGCCGCCAGTGCCGATCATATAGCCACGCGCGGTCATTTGTTTTTCCAGCGCTTCTTGCAGTAGGAAACGCAGATCGCGGGAAGGTGTCAGCGTAAGCAGTTGACCGTCGCGATTCACTTTTGCCAAAGCCTGATCGGCACGCTGGTCTGCACCGTTGATGCTAATCGTTACGCCCATCAGCGTCGGATCCTGAGACGGCAGGCCAATTTTTGGGGTGATGTTCAGCGTGTTACTTTTTGCTGCACACCCGGCAAGCAGAATGACGGTCAGAAGAGGGAAAAATAATTTTTTTAACATTCGTATTTTCTCAGTAATGATTTAGTGTGGTGAGCTGACAAATATTGTTGATATCATATCATCGCCACTGGCAGGAAAAAGAGCAGATAGTAGGTAAATTGTCCTGAAACTCATCTTTTTCATGCTTTTGACATGAAAAAACGTTTTATCACATCAGGCTCGTCGATGACATATCAACCTGTTGCGAACATTTTTCTTCCTTTATATGCCGTCTTTTTGCGCACTTCAGTTTGAAAAAACGCTAAGGTTATAATGATTCGGGCATCGGTGAATGACAGTCATGTCGCGTTGATATCAATTTTCCCCAAGCTGAAAGGGTAGCCGTATGATGCGTGAAACAATAGAAGAAAAGCTGCGTGTGGGGTTTGAACCCGCCCACTTAGAGGTGATTGATGAAAGTTATCGTCACAACGTGCCTGCGGGAGCGGAAAGCCATTTTAAAGTTGTGCTGGTTAGCGATAAATTCATGGGCGAACGCGTGATTGGGCGACACCGTTCGGTCTATGCCGTATTAGCTGCGGAACTGGCAGGCTCCGTACACGCCTTAGCGCTACATACATACACGTCAAAAGAGTGGACCAGTTTGCAAAACGCGGTCCCTTCCTCACCCCCCTGTGGTGGCGCAGGCATCCTCTCTTAAGCCATGAATATGACCCGTTCCTGACATAATCGGAGCGGGTTACTGACAAAAGTGTGAATCTGTTGCTGTAATAGTCTGCCCGCCGTTCTCGACTCATCCTCTCTATATCGCTATAATGCGGCGTCTATTTTTCCTGAATGTATTCGGGACGCTTCTGACTACAAGGACGGGGGTTGGCAATTTCCCGGTTCTGCAGGGTTGATTCGGGCTGTGCGCCTTGGTGCTAGCCGTCTGAATTCATCTTGCTGTCGTGAGAGTTTTTCGTCGCGAGAATAGTTTTGGGGTTGACCGATCACTGTGATTTTTTGAGGTAACAAGATGCAAGTTTCAGTTGAAACCACTCAAGGTCTGGGACGTCGCGTAACGATTACCGTTGCTGCTGACATCATTGAGAGTGCGGTGAAGAGCGAGCTGGTCAACGCGGCCAAAAAAGTACGTATTGACGGTTTTCGTAAAGGCAAAGTGCCGATGAATGTTGTTGCTCAGCGTTACGGTGCCTCTGTGCGTCAGGACGTATTGGGTGATCTGATGCAGCGCAACTTTGTTGACGCTATCATCAAAGAAAAAATTAATCCGGTTGGCGCGCCTAACTATATCCCTGGCGAATACGCTGTCGGTGGCGACTTCACTTACTCTGTTGAGTTTGACGTGTATCCAGAAGTCGAGCTGAAAGGTCTGGAAGCTATCGAAGTTGAAAAACCGGTTGTTGAAGTGACTGACGCTGACGTTGATACCATGCTGGACACGCTGCGTAAGCAACAGGCTACCTGGAAAGAAACTGACCGCGCTGCGACGGCTGAAGACCGTGCCACTATCGATTTCACTGGCTCTATCGACGGTGAAGTCTTCGAAGGCGGAGAAGCGTCCGACTTCGTTCTGGCCATGGGTCAGAATCGCATGATCCCAGGCTTTGAAGATGGCATCGTTGGGCACAAAGCGGGCGAAGAATTCACTATCAACGTGAACTTCCCTGAAGATTACCACGCTGAAAATCTGAAAGGAAAAGCGGCTCAGTTCGCTATCGTCCTGAAGAAAGTTGAAGAGCGTGAGCTGCCTGAACTGACTGAAGAATTTATCAAGCGTTTCGGCGTGGCTGATGGTTCTCAGGAAGGTCTGCGTGCTGAAGTCCGTAAAAATATGGAACGTGAGCTGAAAGGCGCGGTGCGTAACCGTGTGAAAACTCAGGTTCTGGACGGTCTGATCAACGCAAATGAAATCGACGTGCCTGTTGCATTGATCGATGGCGAAATTGATGTTCTGCGCCGTCAGGCTGCACAGCGTTTTGGCGGCAACGAGAAGCAAGCGCTGGAATTACCGCGTGAGTTGTTCGAAGAACAAGCTAAACGCCGCGTTGTTATCGGTTTGCTGCTGGGCGAAGTGATCAGCACTAATGAGCTGAAAGCTGATGAAACGCGTGTTAATGCACTGATCGAAGAAATGGCTTCTGCTTACGAAGATCCGCAGGAAGTTATCGAGTTCTACGGCAAAAACAAAGAGTTGTTGAACAACATGCGTAACGTTGCGTTGGAAGAACAAGCGGTAGAAACGGTTCTTGCTAAAGCGAAAGTTGTTGAAAAATCAGTAAGTTTCAACGAATTGATGAACCAAACGGCTACAGCATAAGCCTTGTTGATATCAACATTGTTTATTGTGTAGCGGGGATGCTTCCCTATCAAAAGCCCGTGCCTTATGGCGCGGGCTTTTTGCTTATAGCGTTCTGATACTGATGATTAGCGTTTGGACGCTATGCTATCTCCGGTTTCCTGTCAGAGAAAGCCCAAGGCATGATTGCCTGAAATTGCACTATTATTAACCTGAGTGAAAAATTTATTAGGTCAGGCAAAGGGTTAAACTACAGATTTACTGTGCCGATAACGTGTTAATAATAAAATATTTGGCGCTTTAATACAGTGCGATTGATAGTGTAAGCTTGAAATACAATGTATGTGCCCCCACTCATTTGAAGAGGAAAAGCTGGCACAGCAGCAGGTAAAGATTATCGGCGGTTGGGTTGTTCAACAGAGGCTCAGGGACGGATAGGGCAGGGTTCCATAGTCATCCCCCTCTATCTCTAGTAGAATTGAGTAATACAATGATTGAACGACGCAATAAGAGTGCCGGACGCATTTTATCTAGGAGACGTGAATGTCATACAGTGGCGAACAAGAAAGACAAGCACCTCATATGGCGTTAGTGCCGATGGTGGTTGAACAGACCTCACGTGGGGAACGTTCTTACGATATCTATTCCCGTCTGCTAAAAGAACGGATAATCTTCCTGACTGGTCAGGTGGAAGATCATATGGCGAATCTGGTTGTGGCACAGATGCTGTTTCTGGAAGCCGAAAACCCAGAAAAAGACATTTATCTGTACATTAACTCGCCAGGTGGCGTTATTACGGCGGGTATGTCTATTTATGACACCATGCAGTTTATCAAGCCGGATGTCAGCACGATCTGTATGGGGCAGGCTTGTTCAATGGGCGCTTTCCTGTTGACGGCTGGCGCAAAAGGCAAACGTATTTGCTTGCCTAACTCGCGCGTCATGATTCACCAGCCGTTGGGTGGTTTCCAAGGGCAGGCAACGGATATTGAAATTCATGCCAAAGAAATACTGAAAGTGAAAGCCAAAATGAATGAGCTGATGGCGAAGCACACGGGGCAACCTCTTGAAGCGATAGAGAGAGACACTGAGCGCGATCGTTTCCTCTCCGCAAGTGAGGCGGTAGAATACGGTTTAGTAGACTCCGTATTCACTAATCGTGGGTGATAATTCGCCATAGTAGCGGTCTGGTGTGGCTAAAAATCAGTGTTCGACCGATAGTCTGTTGTGCGGGGTTGTTTTACGCGTATTGGCTATAAGTATCGGCGTTCGTTGTAGCGGTATCGCTGTGGTTGGCCTGCGGGCAAAAGACGAAAAGAGGTTTGACTCATGACAGATAAGCGCAAAGACGGTTCAGGAAAGCTACTGTACTGCTCTTTTTGCGGCAAAAGCCAGCATGAAGTGCGTAAGCTGATTGCCGGGCCGTCGGTGTATATCTGCGATGAATGTGTTGACTTGTGTAACGACATTATTCGCGAAGAAATTAAAGAAGTAGCGCCCCACCGTGAGCGCAGTGCGTTGCCGACGCCGCACGAAATTCGCCGCCACCTTGACGATTATGTCATTGGTCAAGAGCAGGCCAAGAAGGTGTTGGCCGTTGCGGTCTATAACCACTATAAACGCTTGCGTAATGGTGACAGCAGCAACGGGATCGAACTGGGTAAAAGTAACATTCTGCTGATTGGTCCGACAGGGAGTGGTAAAACGCTGCTGGCCGAAACGCTGGCACGCTTCCTGGATGTTCCATTCACCATGGCGGATGCGACCACGCTGACTGAAGCGGGTTACGTCGGTGAAGACGTTGAAAACATCATTCAGAAGCTGTTGCAGAAGTGCGATTACGATGTGCAGAAAGCACAGCGTGGTATTGTCTATATCGATGAAATCGACAAGATTTCTCGTAAGTCAGATAATCCGTCGATCACCCGTGATGTGTCGGGTGAAGGCGTGCAGCAGGCATTGCTGAAACTGATCGAAGGAACCATTGCCGCAGTTCCACCGCAGGGTGGCCGTAAGCATCCGCAGCAGGAGTTCTTGCAGGTTGATACCTCCAAGATCCTCTTCATCTGTGGTGGTGCATTTGCAGGTCTGGACAAAGTGATCGAGCAACGTACCGATACGGGACGCGGTATTGGCTTCAATGCGACGGTTAAAGGATCCGCTGAAAAAGCGACTGAAGGTGAACTGTTAAGCCATGTTGAGCCGGGTGATTTGATCAAATTTGGTTTGATTCCTGAGTTTATTGGACGTCTGCCGGTTGTCGCAACGCTGAGAGAATTGAGCGAAGACGCATTAATTCAGATTCTGCGTGAGCCGAAGAATGCACTGACCAAACAGTATCAAGCACTGTTCAATCTGGAAGGCGTTGAGCTGGAATTCCGCGATGAAGCACTGACGGCGATTGCGAAGAAAGCGATGGTGCGTAAGACCGGTGCACGTGGTTTGCGTTCTATTGTTGAAGCCGCATTGCTGGAAACGATGTACGACCTGCCGTCGCTGGAAAGTGTGGATAAAGTTGTTATCGACGAATCCGTGATTGCTGGACAATCGGAACCATTATTAATCTATGGCAAGCCAGAGACACAGCAGGCTTCCGGCGAATAATTAATCAATTTGGCAGTATCAAAAAATAAAAATGGGGGATTTATCCCCCATTTGTTTTTTACGTATGCTGGTCGTTGAATGTGAGACATTTATCCCCATATACTCAAATACCTATTTGATGAAACCGTGAAAACCGCGTTTCACGAGATTCCCATAACCTGGCGGAAACGAAACTAAGAGAGAGCTCTATGAACCCTGAGCGTTCCGAACGCATAGAAATCCCCGTATTGCCCTTGCGCGATGTGGTGGTTTATCCGCACATGGTCATTCCGTTGTTTGTTGGTCGGGAGAAATCGATTCGGTGCCTTGAAGCCGCAATGGATCATGACAAGAAGATCATGCTGGTGGCACAGAAAGAAGCTTCAACGGATGAGCCAAGTATTAACGATCTTTTCTCGGTAGGGACGGTAGCCTCAATTCTTCAAATGCTGAAACTGCCCGATGGTACGGTAAAAGTGCTGGTTGAGGGGTTACAGCGTGCGCGTATTACGACGCTATCTGATAGCGGTGAGCACTTCGCTGCACACGCCGAATATCTTGATTCTCCGGCGATTGACGAGCGCGAGCAGGAAGTGCTTATGCGTACGGCGATCAATCAGTTTGAGGGATACATCAAACTGAATAAGAAGATCCCGCCGGAAGTGCTGACATCGCTGAACAGTATTGATGATGCTGCGCGTTTAGCGGATACCATTGCTGCGCACATGCCGCTGAAATTGGCCGATAAGCAGTCTGTACTTGAAATGTTCGATATTACTGAACGTTTGGAGTACCTGATGGCGATGATGGAATCTGAAATCGACCTGTTACAGGTAGAAAAACGAATCCGCGGCCGTGTTAAGAAGCAAATGGAAAAAAGCCAGCGTGAGTACTATCTGAATGAGCAAATGAAAGCTATTCAGAAAGAGCTGGGCGAGATGGATGACGCACCGGATGAACACGAAGCGTTAAAGCGTAAGATTGAAGCGGCAAAAATGCCGAAAGACGCGCGTGAAAAAGCCGAAGCTGAATTACAAAAACTGAAGATGATGTCGCCAATGTCTGCGGAAGCGACAGTGGTGCGTAGCTATATCGACTGGATGGTGCAGGTGCCATGGAATGCGCGCAGCAAAGTGAAGAAAGATTTGCTGAAAGCGCAGGAAATGCTGGATACCGACCATTATGGTCTGGATCGCGTCAAAGAACGCATCCTTGAATATCTCGCCGTACAGAGTCGTGTCAGCAAAATCAGAGGACCTATTCTGTGTCTGGTGGGGCCTCCTGGTGTGGGTAAAACGTCGCTCGGTCAGTCTATTGCCAAAGCGACCGGCCGCCAGTATGTGCGCATGGCGCTGGGTGGCGTGCGTGACGAAGCGGAGATCCGCGGGCATCGCCGTACTTATATCGGCTCCATGCCGGGCAAACTGATCCAGAAAATGGCGAAAGTCGGGGTGAAAAACCCGCTATTCCTGCTGGATGAGATCGACAAGATGTCTTCCGACATGCGTGGCGATCCTGCTTCTGCCTTGCTGGAAGTGCTCGATCCTGAGCAGAACGTGGCGTTTAACGATCACTATTTGGAAGTCGATTACGATCTGTCCGATGTGATGTTTGTTGCCACGTCTAACTCCATGAACATCCCAGCACCGTTGCTTGACCGTATGGAAGTTATTCGTCTTTCCGGCTATACCGAAGATGAAAAACTGAATATTGCCAAACAGCATCTGCTGCCGAAACAGATCGAACGTAACGCGCTGAAAAATGGCGAACTGTCGGTAGAAGACAGTGCGATTGTTGGCATTATCCGTTATTACACCCGTGAAGCGGGTGTGCGTAGCCTTGAGCGTGAAATCTCCAAGCTGTGCCGTAAAGCAGTAAAAACGCTGCTGATGGATAAATCGACTAAGCATATCCAGATTTCGGGCGATAACCTTAAGGATTTCCTTGGGGTACAGCGTTTTGACTATGGCCGTGCGGACGATGAAAATCGCGTAGGGCAGGTGACGGGGCTGGCCTGGACAGAAGTCGGTGGCGATCTATTGACGATTGAAACCGCCTGCGTTCCGGGCAAAGGTAAGTTGACTTATACCGGTTCGCTGGGTGAAGTCATGCAGGAGTCGATTCAAGCTGCGCTTACTGTGGTTCGTGCCAGAGCGGAAAAATTAGGCATCAATGCTGATTTTTATGAGAAACGTGATATCCACGTTCACGTTCCAGAAGGTGCGACGCCGAAAGATGGGCCAAGTGCGGGTATTGCTATGTGTACCGCGCTAGTTTCTTGTCTGACAGGAAATCCGGTGCGTGCTGATGTGGCAATGACGGGTGAAATTACTCTGCGTGGCTTGGTGCTTCCGATCGGTGGTCTGAAAGAGAAACTGCTGGCTGCACACCGTGGTGGAATCAAGACGGTATTGATCCCGGATGATAACAAACGCGATCTGGAAGATATTCCACAGAACGTGATTGCCGATCTGGAAATTCATCCGGTGAAACGTATCGAGGAAGTGTTGGCGTTAGCGTTGCTGAATGCGCCTTCTGGCATCCAGGTGGTCTCGACCCCTAAAGCCAGAGCCAAGGCCAAGGCAAAATAGTGACCTGTCGCAAAAACCCTTGAGAAAATCAGGGCTGGTGAGTGAAATCGTGCTTGCCAGCTTTTTTTTGTACCGCTAAGTTAGAGCACTGTTAGTTTTAGCCGTAACTGGCTAAGCATGACAGTATTGATAATAAATTACGTGTCGCGTCTTGGGATATTGAAGCGCGATAAGAGAATTCCAGAGGGGATGACAGAGTGAACAAGTCACAATTGATCGACAAAATTGCCGCAGATGCTGATATTTCCAAAGCGGCAGCAGGGCGTGTGTTAGATGCAATTATTGGTTCCGTTACCGAATCCCTGAAAGAAGGGGATGATGTTGCTTTGGTTGGTTTTGGTACTTTCTCAGTGCGTGAACGTGCTGCTCGTACCGGCCGTAACCCGCAAACGGGTAAGGAAATCAGTATCCCTGCGGCAAAAGTACCAGGATTCCGTGCTGGTAAAACGCTGAAAGACGCCGTTAACTGATTATTACGTCACAGGTTTGGCTGATAACCACTTTGGGTGCCAAACAATACCTGACGCAATGATATTGGTAAGGTAAGATACGAGGCGCATCATTTTGTGATGTGCCTTTTATTTATATAGGATTTTACATACCCGACACATGGCAGAACGTGGCGGGCAATAAGCTTAAGTGCGCCCTAGCCTTGTATTGGGCTATAGCAATCGCAAGGATGCAGGCTTCGGCCAGCGCAGGGAGTTTTATCCATTCTACAGCGGAGTGTTGTCACATTATGATGGACAATTTACGTACGGCCGCGAATAACGTCGTGCTCAAAATTATTCTTGCTTTGATCATCGCATCATTCGTTTTAACTGGCGTTGGTGATTATCTTATTGGTGGTTCAGGAGATTACGCTGCAAAGGTGAACGGGCAGGAAATTACCCGTGGACAGCTTGAGCAAGCGGTACAAAACGAACGCAGTCGTCAGCAGGAAACCCTGGGTGAGAATTTCTCTATCCTGGCGAGTAATGACGGTTACATGCAGCAATTGCGCAAGCAGGCACTCTCCCAACTCATTGATGAAACCTTGCTGGATCAGTATGCCAATAAGCTGGGATTGAACATCAGTGATGAGCAAATCAGACAGGCAATCTTTGACGTTCCTGCGTTTCAGACAAACAACCGTTTTGATAATGAAAAATATCTGGATCAGGTTCGCCGCCTTGGCGTAACGCCAGAGATGTATGCTCAAATGCTGCGTAAGCAATTGACTTCACAACAGTTGATTCGTGGTTTTGGCAACACCGCATTCCTGCTGCCGCAGGAGATTGATAACCTGGTGAAACTGGCTGCACAAGATCGCGTTGTTCGTGTGGCGACGATTGATGTCGCAGCCAAGGCGAAAACCCAGACGGTCGCTGATGATGAAGTCCTGAGTTATTACGATCAAAACAAAGGGCGTTTCATCGCACCAGAAGAATTTAAGGTCAGCTATATCACGCTGGATGCGGCAAGTATCATGGACGGTGTGAAAGTGGATGATAAAGCCATCAATGATTTCTACGAACAGAACAAGAACGACTATTCTCAACCCGAACGCAAGAAATTCAGCGTCATTCAGGTGAAGAATGAGGCCGATGCAACGTCTGTTCTGGAGGCGCTGAAGCAAGGTGGTGATTTCGCGACGCTGGCGAAAGAAAAATCAACGGACGTTATCTCGCGCCGCAACGGTGGCGATCTGGGATGGATGGACGAAAGCAGCATGATTGATGAGCTTAAGCAGGCAAAACTGACGGAGAAAGGTCAGGTTTCCACAGCGATTAAATCCTCTGTTGGCTATCTGATTGTGCGTCTGGATGATGTTCAACCGCAGCTGGTCAAACCGTTGAGTGAAGTGAGTGCTGAGATCGCTGAGAAAGTGAAGCATGAGAAAGCACAGGATGGCTACTATGCGTTGCAACAAAAAGTCAGCGAAGCGGCCAGCAATGACAACGAATCTCTGGCTTCAGCAGAAGAAGCGGCTGGTGTGAAAGCCACGCAGACCGACTGGTTTACGCGTGAGCAGGTTCCTGCCGCGCTGAACTTCCAACCGGTAATGCAGGCCATCTTTAGCGGTGCGCTGCTGGGTGAAAACGGTGCCGCGGGCAACAACTCCGATGTAATTAACGTTGACGGTGACCGTGCTTTCGTTCTGCGCATCACTGAGCATAAGCCTGAAAGCACTCGCCCTCTGGATCAGGTGCGTACCGAGATCGTAGACGCGCTGAAGCGTCAGAAGGCTGAACAGCAGGCTCGTGTGGACGCTGAAAAAATTCTGGCTGAGCTGAAGCAAGGTAAAGATGATGCACTGAAAGCCGCAGGATTGCGCTTTGGTGAGGCAAAAACGCTGTCATCTATCTCTCAGGGCGATGCAACGGCCGAGACCATTTTTGCTATGCCGCATCCAGAGAAAGATAAACCATCTTATGCGATTACTCAGGATCAGGCTGGTAATGTCGTATTGGCTGCGCTGGATAGCGTGACGCCGCATCAACTCAATGATGAGCAGAAAACACAGTTTGCCAGCCAGGTTCAGCAAGGCTCTTTGGGCGCGCTGTTTGATTCTCTGCTGTCCAGCTTACGTAGTGAAGCGAAAATCAAGATGGGCAATGCGGCGCAAGAACAGCAATAAGCTCCGCAAAAATTTGCAAATCGTTGCAACAACCAAAGGCCGCTTTCGCGGCCTTTTCCACATTTAAATTCTGCTGTTTGCGGTGTTGATCGGTCTGCGGCAAGGTAGCCGTGCTGTCACACACAAGGAGGAAACAGCATGAAAAAATCAGGAATCAAAGCACTGTGCTTAATCATTGGGATGAGTTTGTCCGGGTTGCCGTTGCTGGGTCAGGCGGCACCTAAATCTGCCGACAGTACGGCGACAGCGGTGAAGTCTGCACCAGCAGATCAGAAAGCGGAAAAAGCAACGCTTCCTGATGGTGATGAGGATAAGGTAAGCATTAATGCAGCAAGCGCTGAGGATTTGGCTGAAATAATGAACGGTGTCGGCCTTAAAAAGGCGGAAGCGATCGTTAACTATCGTGAGCAAAATGGCCCTTTTACCCAGATCGATCAATTAACTGAAGTCCCGGGAATTGGAGCAGCGTTAGTTGAGCGTAATCTCTCTCGGTTAAAGCTGTAATGTTTTTAAAACCATGATGCTTTTAATACTGTGATATCAGTCGCAGCCCAGTTGAACGCTTTCTCTGGGCTGTGAACCTCTGCTAGGCTAATTATTAGGTCATACCAGTTGTCGGTTTCGTCACAGGAGCATCACCGCTATGCAGACTTTCATTACCGTTCGTGGTTATCACATTGATGTTTATCAGCACGTTAATAACGCGCGCTATTTGGAGTTTCTGGAAGAGGCGCGTTGGCAGTGGCTGGAAACGTTGCCCGCGTTTGGCTGGATGCAGCGTAACAATATTGCTTTCGTGGTGGTGAACATCAATATCAACTATCGCAAACCTGCCGTTCTCAGCGACGTGCTGCGTATTGATAGTGCGCTGCGACAACTGAATACGAAAAGTGGGGTGATCAGTCAGAAGATAACCCGAGTGTCTGATGACAGTGACGTGGTGGATGCCACACTGACGTTTGTCTGCATTGATTTATTGACGCAAAAAGCGCTGCCGCTGGAGGGAGAACTGCTGGAACACCTGGACGAAATTCGTCATTAACATCAAGCAGCAGGCCATCGCTATACGGAATAGTCTGCTGTTTTTTTATTGATGTAATATCTCAGTGCGATGGCGTGAAATATCAGCGTAACCCGACTTTCTGCTTCAGTGAGGCCATGATAGTCGCGGAATTATTTTGGTATTGTGCGAGCCCGTTTGCGCGTAAATGGCAGGCGGCACACTGGCCACATCCATCACCTTTGATGCCGTTATAGCAGGTTAGCGTGTGATAACGCACGGTATCGAGCTGCTGGTAGTATTCCGCCAGTGCCCAGGTTTCGGCCTTATTGAGCCACATCAGTGGGGTTTCAAAACGGATATCACGGGCAATACCTAAAACAATCGCTTGATTCAGTGATTTTACGAATTCGTCGCGACAGTCCGGGTAGCCGGAGAAATCGGTTTCGCATACGCCGGTAATGACGGCTTCTGCACCCACCTGGTAGGCGTAGATTGAGGCTAACGTCAGGAAAAGAATGTTTCTTCCCGGAACGAAGGTGTTGGGGATGCCTTGTGCATTGGCGTCATACTCAGGAACTGGAATGCTATCACGCGTTAGGCTGCTGGTGGCGAGCTCATTCAATAAGCCGACGTCCAGGACTTTATGCGCTGTTGCCCCCAATTTCTGGCTGAGTTCCCGAGCGACATCAATTTCCGCACGGTGGCGTTGCCCATAGTCGAAGGTGATGCAGTGGACATCATCATAATGTTGCAGAGCTTGGATCAGGCACGTTGTGGAGTCTTGTCCACCGCTAAAAACGACAACAGCACGCTTCATTCTTCATTCACCTTAACGTGACGTTAACCGCAATACATTTGTAATGCACTGCGGTACAAAGCCGCTATGTTACCTCAAAACCATGTTACCTGAAAAATAGCCTGTATTCAGCGCTGCAACTGCGTGCTGAATACACCAGCCTTACACCGGGCTGAGTTCCGGCATCATAGGTAACATTTCTGGGGTGTTCAGAGCATTAAGGTAGGGGCTTATGTCGCCGATATTTTTTTCTACCCAACTGCTGTTGTAGTAGGTATCCAGATAGCGTTCACCGCTGTCGCATAGCAAGGTTACAATCGCGCCTTTTTGACCCCGACTCACCATTGCTTTGGCCAGTTGCAGCATTCCCCAGGCGTTGGTGCCAGTAGAGGCTCCCGCTTTGCGGCCTAATACGCTTTCCAGCCAGTACAATGTTGCGATGCTGGCAGCGTCCGGTACTTTAATCATGCTATCAATAACGTCTGGAATGAAAGAAGGCTCGGCACGCGGGCGGCCGATACCTTCTATTCGACTACCGCAGGGGCCGATGAGGGAACGATCCCGTTTCTGGTAGCAGTCGTAGAAGACGGAGTTTTCTGGATCGACAACGACCAATTGCGTATTCAATCCCTGATAACGAATGTAGCGTCCGAGCGTTGCCGACGTGCCGCCAGTTCCTGCGCTCATCACGATGTAGTCCGGTACGGGATGCGGTTCACGTGCCATTTGTCGGTAAATGCTGTCAGCGATATTGTTATTGCCACGCCAGTCGGTGGCGCGTTCTGCATAGGTGAACTGATCCATATAATGGCCGTTCATCTCTTGCGCTAACTGTTCAGATGCGGCATAGATTTGTCCCGCCTGTTCAACAAAATGGCAGCGACCACCATAGAAAGCGATTTGCTCAATTTTTCTTTTTGCTGTGCAGGAGGGCATGACGGCGATAAACGGCAGGCCGAGCAAGCGTGCAAAATACGCTTCTGACACGGCTGTGCTGCCGGATGATGCTTCGATAATTGGTGTGCCTTCTTTAATCCAACCGTTGCACAGCCCGTAGAGAAACAAAGAACGAGCTAACCGATGCTTCAGGCTACCGCTGGGATGCGTGCTTTCATCTTTGAGGTAAAAATAGATACCGGGATAATCCGGCAGGGTCAGACGGATGAGATGCGTATCAGCCGAACGCTGAAAATCTGCTTCGATAGCGCTGATGGCATTTTTAACCCAGGTATTGGTCATGATGAAAACTCGGTTAGATAACTATGAGAATAGATTAACGAGTTTTCAGGATAAAAAAATTATCTTTTTATCTATTCATGACCGATTTGATAGAATTAATTACCTCTTTAATTTCTATTTGGAGCTTAATTTTCTATTAAAATACTCTTCAACATTACTACCCAAAGATCATAGCAATCGCGGCGGCTATTGCTACAAGAGCCATCAAAGTAAATGCCATATTGATGGCACTAATAATGAAGGGGAATGCGATGACGGCGATGCCGAGCATCGCTGCGCTTATGCAAGGTCTGGCAGATTCACGGCGAGAGAAGCCGAAAACGGCGAAAATAATCGCGAGACAGCCTAATGCGGATGTGGCGGCAATCACTAATCGCTGTTCATTGAATGAGGATTGTGGTGCGGGTGTGGGGGCAACTTTTCCCATTAGTCTATCCAACGTGGTATCACGGATGGAAACAATCTTCTCTGCTATTCGTTCTTCAATCGGCACTTCAGGTGTCAGTGGTCCAGTCCAAAAATAGGATACGGCAACGACTAATCCGATTGCGCCGAAAATCATACCTATCATGCTGAATTTATTATTTTTATCTTTTGTCATCGTTTCGCCACTCCTGGTTGGCATAAAATATATCACTGGCTGATACATAATGAATTGTAGAAATCAGTTTGCCAGTTTGTCGTATCACCTTTCGTGAAAGGCAATTAAATTCGATACTATACAATTTGTTATGTTTTTTCATTATCGAGTGGTGATGTGGTTTTCTGATGTCGTCAGTGAGTGTTGAAGCCAATTTGGGGCGGAAAGAACATTGCTTTTCTCTCTCAATGGCGGAAAGTAGAGCAAAATTTTCTATGGAGTGGCGCTATGTTGGATAAAATTGATCGCACATTGCTGAATATGCTGCAACAGGATTGCACGCTCTCGCTACAGACGCTGGCCGAAGCGGTCAATTTGACATCCACACCGTGCTGGAAACGTCTGAAGCGTTTGGAAGAAGACGGGATCATCAGAGCGCGGGTGGCGCTGTTGGATAATGAACGTCTGGGACTAGGGCTGACGGCGTTTGTCTTATTGAAGACGCAGCAGCACAATCGTGACTGGTATCAAACCTTCACCCGCGTGGTGTCAGACATGCCGGAGGTGCTGGCTTTCTATCGCATGGCTGGTGAGTACGACTACCTGATGCAGGTTCAGGTCGCTGATATGAAAAGCTATGATGATTTCTATAAGCGGTTGGTGAATGGTATTCCCGGGCTGGTCGATGTAACATCTAGCTTTGCTATGGAACGAATCAAACATACCACGGCATTGCCCTTATCCCTGTGATTCATCATCCATACTCGTCATACTTCAAGTTGCATGTGTGTTGGCAACGTCCAAATCTGCCTATGACAGATTTGTCAGTCACCCGAATTATTTAGTGTCTATCCGTCTTTTGTATAATCACCTTTCTGAGTCTGTCATGACCTGTCTGGTTAATGGAATGAGAACCACGTGAGACTGTTTGCTCAACTGAGTTGGTATTTTCGCCGTGAATGGCGGCGCTATCTGGGCGCTGTTGCGCTGTTGATTGTGATTGCCATTCTGCAATTATTGCCCCCTAAACTGGTTGGCGTGATTGTCGATGGTGTGACGCAACGTGGCATGTCGATGGCCGAAATGATGCAGTGGATTGGTGTGATGCTACTGACCGCCGTCATGGTCTATCTGCTGCGCTATGTGTGGCGTGTATTCCTGTTTGGGGCGTCATACCAGTTGGCGGTCGAGTTACGACAAGACTTTTACCGCCAGTTAAGCCACCAGCATCCTGCATTTTATCAACGCCATCGTACTGGCGATCTCATGGCGCGTGCGACTAACGATGTCGATCGCGTGGTCTTTGCTGCCGGAGAAGGCGTGCTGACGCTGGTCGATTCGATGGTGATGGGCTGTGCTGTGCTGGTGGTCATGTGTACTCAGATCAGTTGGGAGCTCACTTTACTGGCACTGCTCCCGATGCCCATCATGGCACTTTTCATCAAACGTTACGGCACCCAACTGCATAACCGTTTTAAATCCGCACAGGCGGCGTTTTCTTCGCTTAACGATCAGGCGCAGGAAAGCTTGACCAGCATTCGAATGATTAAAGCCTTTGGGTTGGAAAATTATCAATCTGCGCGTTTTGCGCAGGTTGCTGCGGATGCTGGTGCTAAAAATATGCACGTCGCTCGCGTCGATGCCCGCTTCGATCCCACGATTTATATTGCTGTCGGGCTATCGAATTTGCTGGCGATTGGCGGTGGCAGTTGGATGGTGATCAAGGGTTCGCTGACACTCGGTTTGTTGACCAGTTTTGTCATGTATCTGGGATTGATGATATGGCCGATGCTGGCGCTGGCCTGGATGTTTAATATTGTTGAGCGCGGCAGTGCGGCATATGGACGTATTCGGCAGTTACTCGCTGAAGAAGCGGTGGTGAAAGACGGTGAGGAATCATTGCCTGCCGGGCGGGGCGTGTTAACGGTGAATATCGCCGCGTTTCGCTATCCCGATAATACCCGTGATGCTTTAAAAAATATTCAATTTACCTTGGCGCCGGGTAGTATGTTGGGGCTATGCGGACCGACAGGATCGGGAAAAAGTACGCTGCTAGCTCTGATCTTGCGTCATTTCGATAGCCAATCGGGAGAGATTCGTTATCACGATCGTCCATTGAGCGCCATTCGGTTGGATGAACTACGGAGCCGTTTTGCCGTTGTCGGACAAATGCCTTTTTTGTTCTCGGATTCGGTGGCACAAAATATTGCACTGGGTCGCCCTGACGCTACCCAACAGCAGATTGAACAGGCAGCACGGCTTGCGAGTGTTCATGATGATATTTTGCGTTTGCCTCAGGGTTACCTGACAGAGGTTGGTGAGCGCGGCGTGATGCTGTCTGGCGGTCAAAAACAGCGGATCGCGATAGCCCGAGCGCTACTACTGGATGCTGAAATTCTGGTGCTGGACGATGCGCTGTCAGCGGTTGATGGGCGAACGGAGCACCAGATTTTGCAGAATCTCAAAACATGGGGCGAAAAGCGGACGCTGATCATCAGTGCACACCGCCTGTCAGCCCTAACCGAGGCCAATGAAATTGTGGTGCTGCAACAGGGGCAAACCGTGCAGCGTGGCACGCACCGAGCGCTGGCGGCAGAACCTGGCTGGTATCGGGATATGTATCGTTATCAACAGCTGGAGGCGGCGCTGGATGATGTGCCGCAGTTGGAAGGATCGAAAAATGAATAGCCCCCAACAGTTTTGGCCAACCCTGAAACGTTTGCTGGCCTATGGTTCCCCCTGGCGAAAACCGCTGATGTTCGGTGTCCTGATGCTGTGGGTTGCGGCTATCGCTGAAGTCTCTGGTCCCATATTGGTGAGTTATTTCATTGATAATTTGGTGGCTAAGGGGCAATTCCCGTTGGCAATTGCGGCTGGCCTGGCAATGGCCTATATCCTGCTGCAAATCTTGGCGGCTTCTCTGCACTATTTTCAGACGTTGTTGTTTAATCGGGTCGCGGTTGGTGTCGTGCAGCAACTGCGTATTGATGTCATGGATGCTGCATTGCGCCAACCGCTGAGCACATTTGATACGCAACCTGTCGGGCAGTTGATTTCACGCGTCACCAATGACACCGAAGTCGTGAAAGATTTGTACGTCATGGTGGTGTCAACCGTATTACGCAGTGCGGCGCTGGTTGGTGCGATGCTAGTGGCAATGTTCAGTCTGAACTGGCAGATGGCGCTGGTTGCGTTGATGATTTTCCCCGCAGTCGCGACGGTTATGGCGCTTTACCACCGTTTTAGTACGCCGATTGTGCGCAAGGTGCGAAGCTATCTGGCGGACATTAACGATGGTTTCAACGAAGTCATTAATGGTATGGGCGTCATTCAGCAATTTCGCCAGCAGGCGCGTTTTGGGAAGAAGCTAGGCGTAGCCAGCCATGAGCATTACGAAGCGCGTATGAAGGCTTTGCGTCTGGAAGGCTTTCTGCTGCGGCCGCTGCTTAGCTTATTTGCCGCGATGGTGCTGTGTGGGTTGTTGATCCAATTTGGTTTTAGCTCGATGGGATCGGTTGGTGTTGGTGTTCTGTACGCGTTTATCAATTACCTTGGTCGTTTGAATGAACCGTTAATTGAACTGACGACCCAGCAATCGATGTTGCAGCAGGCGGTTGTTGCCGGCGAGCGTATCTTTGAGTTGATGGATGGCACAAAGCAGAGCTACGGAAATGACGCTCTTCCTCTGGCCTCTGGCCGCGTTGATATTAACGATGTCTCTTTTTCATATGGCACAGAAAAACGCGTGCTACAGAATATTTCTCTGACAATACCCGATCGCGGGTTTGTTGCCTTAGTGGGGCACACTGGCAGTGGAAAAAGTACGCTAGCCAGTTTGCTTATGGGATATTACGCGCCGGATGAGGGGGAGATTCGGCTTGATGGACGCCCGCTATCGACGCTTTCTCATGCTGTTTTGCGCCAAAATGTGGCAATGGTGCAACAGGACCCCGTTGTGTTGGCGGAGTCTATGTTTGTGAATGTGACGCTGGGGCGTGATATCAGCGAAGAGGCTGTTTGGCGGGTGCTGGAAGTGGTACAACTCGCTGAGTTAGTTCGGGATTTCCCTGAAGGGCTGCATACGCGTGTCGGTGAGCAGGGGAATAACCTGTCTACCGGACAAAAACAGCTGTTGGCGATTGCGCGGGTGCTGGTGCAAACGCCTAAAATCCTGATCCTTGATGAAGCGACGGCGAATATTGACTCGGGTACGGAGCAAGCGGTACAAAAGGCGCTGCGAATTATTAGGGAACAGACAACCTTAATTATTATCGCACACCGGCTTTCCACCATCGTCGAAGCCGACACGATTATGGTGCTCCATCATGGACAAAGCGTTGAACGGGGAACACATAAGCAACTGCTGCAACAGCAAGGGCGCTATTACCAAATGTATCAGCTGCAACTGGCCGGAGAGGGTCTTGCTAGCACCAGTACCGAGTCTTGCACCGTATAACACCATTATCTGTAATTCCACGTTCTGCACCGCCTCGTGTGGTGCAGACTGACAGTCTATTCATGGCTTCGCACCATCAGCAAGCATCGTGATTCTGGTTTTCCCCCGCGCTGCACTAAAAATACCCCTGACGCACTAAAGTGGTGCATTTTTTGCCCAGATCTTCCTGTATTTCTTTCTCATACTGTTTGCTTTTTGCTCTTTTCTATCTCTAATCACGTTCTCCTTCCTGATTTATGCCAGATAAATCATTTATGGCACACCCTTTGCTTTAGTCATGATGTAGACCTACTTCATAGAGCGTGTAATCGAACAAGTGGCAGGCGAAAGTCTGAACGTAATGGCTAGGGGGAAGATAAATGAAACTGGTTACTGTGGTGATAAAACCATTCAAGCTGGAAGATGTACGTGAAGCGTTATCTTCTGTCGGCATCCAGGGGCTGACTGTCACTGAGGTGAAAGGATTTGGTCGTCAGAAAGGGCATGCGGAGCTATACCGTGGCGCAGAATACAGCGTTAATTTTTTACCCAAGGTAAAAATTGATATCGCGATTGCAGATGACCAACTGGACGAAGTTATTGATGTCATTAGCAAAGCTGCGTACACCGGAAAAATTGGTGATGGCAAGATTTTTGTCGCCGAGCTGCAAAGGGTTATCCGTATTCGTACGGGTGAAACTGACGAAGCCGCACTTTAACAACACCTAGCGTAGATACGTAAATAGGGATGGATGAAAATGAAAAAACTACTCTCTTCATTAGGTCTCGGTGTGGCGGCATTACTCCCGACCTGGGCAATGGCTGCGACACCGACGATTGATAAAGCGGATAACGCTTTTATTATGATTTGTACCGCGCTGGTACTCTTTATGACTATACCGGGCATTGCTCTGTTTTATGGCGGCCTGATCCGCTCAAAGAATGTTCTGTCTATGATGACGCAGGTGAGCGTAACCTTCGCAATGGTCTGTATCCTGTGGGTTGTTTATGGATATAGCCTGGCCTTCAGTGAAGGTAACGCGTTCTTCGGTGGGTTCAGCACCTTTATGCTGAAAGGCATTGGGATTGAGTCTATCAGTGGCACCTTCTATCAGTTTGTGCACGTAGCGTATCAGGCTTCCTTCGCCTGCATCACCGTTGCGCTGATTGTCGGGGCAATTGCGGAGCGCATTCGTTTCTCTGCGGTGCTGATTTTTGTTGCACTGTGGCTGACCTTCTCTTATCTGCCAATGACCCACATGGTGTGGGGCGGTGGTTATCTGGCTGCGGATGGTGCGCTGGACTTCGCTGGTGGTACGGTCGTTCACATCAACGCCGCAGTTGCTGGATTAGTCGGTGCTTACCTGCTGGGAAAACGTGCTGGCTTTGGTAAAGAAGCCTTCAAACCGCATAACCTGCCGATGGTGTTTATCGGTACGGCAATCCTGTATATCGGCTGGTTTGGTTTCAATGCAGGCTCTGCGGGCGCGGCGAACGGTATCGCTGCTCTGGCTTTCCTGAACACGGTTGTCGCTACTGCTGCTGCAATTTTGGCATGGGTTGGTGGTGAGTGGTTGGTACGCGGTAAACCTTCTCTGTTAGGGGCGTGCTCTGGCTGTATCGCAGGTCTGGTAGCGATTACCCCAGCGGCGGGTACAGTCGGCGTGGGTGGCGCATTGATTATCGGTCTGGCTGGTGGTGTTGCAGGTCTGTGGGGCGTAACCGTACTGAAAAGATGGCTGCGTGTGGATGACCCGTGTGATGTGTTCGGTGTTCACGGTGTATGCGGTATCGTTGGTTGTATCCTGACGGGGGTATTCACGTCGGCTTCGTTGGGTGGTACTGGCTATGCAGAAGGTGTGACGATGGCGCATCAGGTTTGGGTTCAGTTGTTCAGCGTCATTGTTTGTCTGGTATGGTCTGGCGTGGTGGCATTCGTTGCTTTCAAAGTGGCGGATATGGTTGTCGGTCTGCGTGTACCTGAAGATCAAGAGCGCGAAGGTCTGGACGTCAACAGCCATGGTGAGAGTGCTTACAATCAGTAATCGTACTTAAAACCAGTAAGTGGTGTGATAGACAGTAAACAGGCGTGGGGGGAACTCCACGCCTGTTTTATTTACGACATAATAGTGAATTTACGGCTGGCGGCGACGCATGACGCCTTCCTGCATGCTGGAGGCAACCAGCACGCCTTCCCGGGTATAGAATTGCCCACGCACGAAGCCACGAGCACCGGATGCGGACGTGCTTTCCACGGAATAGAGCAGCCAGTCATCCAGCCGGAAATCACGGTGGAACCACATTGAGTGATCGATCGTAGCGACCTGCATACCCGGTTCCAAAAAACCGACGCCATGAGGCTGCAAGGCGGTGAGTAAAAAATTACAGTCAGACGTATAACCGAGAAGATATTGGTGAATGCGCCTATCGTCCGGCAGCGTGCTACTGGCACGACACCAAACGTGTCGCACTGGCTCATCCACTTCTCCCTTCAGGGGATTGTGGAACTTAACCGGACGCATCTCAATCGGGCTGGCCTGAATAAATTTATCGCGAAAGCGGGGGGGGAGAAGGTGCTGCATATCTTGTGCGATTTCTTGTTCAGATTTCAGTGCTTCTGGCGGTGCGACGTCTGGCATCACATTTTGGTGCTCAAACCCTTCTTCATGGCTTTGAAAAGAGGCCGTCATATAAAAAATGGGTCGACCGTTCTGGATAGCGCTAACGCGCCGGGCGCTAAAGCTGTTGCCATCGCGTAGGTTTTCAACGTCATAAATAATCGGTTTCTGGCTGTCGCCGGGTAACAAAAAATAGCTGTGAAAAGAGTGAATGTTGCGCTCGGTAGGGACGGTCTGCTTGGCGGCTGACATCGCCTGACCCACGACTTGCCCACCAAAGACCTGGCGTAGCCCTAAATCATCGCTTTGTCCGCGAAATAGCCCTTCTTCGAGTTTCTCTAAATGCAAGAGGTCGAGAAGGTGTTGTAGTGATTGACTCATGGTATCGGCCTCAATGGATGCGGTGGTTAGTTATCTATTTGTTCTTTAAGGTTTAAAATATCTATTCGTGGCCTTTTACTATAATAAATATTCGGTTTTTAGAAAAATATCAGAATATTGCACCATCATTATTGTGTTGAGTGAATCATACTAGTAATGAGTGCCGGTTTTCGATGCCGGTAGCCTGACAATAATAAAGGAGACTGACCGAATGAAATTATGGCATATCTTAGGCGGTATCACGTTATCGATGACTCTGGTTGCATGTGCACAGAGAAGTGATTATGGCGTTTCTCCTCAGACCGGTGCACCTGTTACCTCTGTTTCCTCACAACGACCCGCTGTCGCGATGCCTGCGGTAACGGGTACAGTGAATATTCGTCAGCGTATTGCGCTACCTCACAACGCCGTTCTGACGGTTACCGTATCTGATGCATCGCTGGCGGATGCGCCTTCAAAAGTGATTGCTCAGCGTGTGACGCGTACAGAAGGAAAGCAGGCTCCTTTCCCATTCGAGTTGGCGTATAACCCAGCTGATATTCAGCCTAATGCGCGTATCTTACTCAGCGCTGCGGTTGCAATCGATAATCGCATCGTGATGGTGACGGAGAACGTCCTACCCGTTATTAGCAACGGGGTGAACAGTGCCGATTTGGTGCTGGTGCCTGTTGCGTCTGTCCCGTTACCTGCGAAAAATCAGGGACCGATGATATCCAATCCGACGAATCAGACTCCTCATATGCTTCAGGGGCAACCTGCTTCGTCATCTGTGGCTCCGCAGCCAGTCTGGTAATTCATCTGGATACGCGCCGTTATGGCGCGTATTGCCAGCGATATTTCGCAAGATCAACTTTTCCCTGACGATTGAAAATCACGCCTTCTGCCTGTAGCGCTGATTTTTGGCGTATGTAATCTCCGCCGACGAGTGATATTTCGCCTTTACGATTAATGACCCTATGCCAGGGGAGTTTGCTGTCTTTCGGTAAGCGTTTTAACACTCCGCCGACTTGCCTCGATGCTCTGGGTGAGTCGGCAAGTTGCGCGATGTCGCCATAGGTTGCTATTTTTCCATAGGGAATCGCCGCGACGATTTGAAAAACGCGTTGGCGGAAATTATCGTTTTCTTCTGACATCAGCGCATGTTCCTGGCTGTTCCTGAACCGATTGGATGCCATAGTGGCACAGCGGGGTGAGTAAGAAAACAACGGTTAGCGTGTGTTAGCTTGCAATTGCCTATCCCATCGCTGATAATGCCCACCGCTTTGTGACATGTTTTCGTTGTAGCGGAAATAGCTAACGCAAAAACGGTTATACAGTCGTCAATGGAGGCCCTGTCGGTTCTCCCGCAACACTAACCTGTGGACTCGGTCAGATCCGGAAGGAAGCAGCCGCAGCAGGAGACGTGTGTGCCGGGATGTAGCTGGCAGGGCCTCCACCATTTCTGCTCTTGTATGGATGTTTCATCATCGACTAGGTGTCCGTCCTCTACCTATAAACTCGACTTACTGCCATAACCCACTCTCATATATAAAATTTTGAGCCCTCATTCTCGTTTCTACTGGCTTGCTGCTTAATTCTATTTTTTTGGAGGATTTCTGGGTCTCTTTACTTCGCGATTAATCATTGCGCCAATTATTACGCCCCTGTTTTCATCACGGGATAAACTATTCATGATGATATCAATGCCATTGTTATATACTCGCCATACTTCAAGTTACATGTGCGTTGGCTGCGTTCATTCACACGAATCACTCACCGGAGTAAACTCATCGGGATGAAATGAGAGGTGTCCTATCTCTCACCGAAGGCCAGCAGTTGGCTGGTCAAATTCGTTCCCGACGAATTTGTCCTTTCCTTGCCGCGTTATTCAAAACGAACTCGTTTTGTCCTGAAACTCGAATTATTTAGGGGATAAATGATAAACGGTGGGGGTAATAAGTAAATGAGGTGAAATGGCATTTCATTTTCATATGATAAATACAATTTGTTACAAGTCTTGCTTAATTAATTCGTTAAAAAGATAATAAAAACAAAGGCCGATAATATTATCGGCGCAGTGTGTTTAATGTCAGTTTTTGTATGCGCACCGTTAGAAATTAACGGACGTATCGCCATACTGCGGTGGGAACTTTGTCGTAGAGTTTGTTCATCGTCAGCTCTGCCAGGCGATGATCGGCTGCAGAAAAGAACATCTCCAGCTCATCATTGGAGAGTTCATACTTGTTTTTTTCAATAACGCGTTCGAGAGTGTCTATGGTTGTGCATTTACGCAAACGCATCAAATAATCGATTTTTTTCATAATGGCCTATGCAAACAGTACCTGGTGGTTAAAAAATATAAATTATTGCTTAAGTTTTAGCAGGCGTACAGACGTTCTCCCCTGAGAACATTCCGAATAATTTTGCTTTAGACTTCTGCCAGCGTCGTAGTTCAGCATCATTAATACCATAGTTGCTAAACAAGACGTAAGTATCATCCAAATACTTTTCAACCTGCTCTGAAAGCTCACTTTCGTTAGGGTATTTTATTTTAAATGTGAGAATAAATGTAGCGATATGCTCAATAAGCTCATTTAATTGGAGATTGATCGCAGAGGTTGGATCATTGACCCAGCCATGGCTGCTATCGCCTAACGTTGCTATGCTTTCATCACACAGATTCTCACACAAGAATCTGAGTTGGGCAATATCATAATGTTTTGGTGTGTACTCATCCATATCAATCCCTCCGTTAAGCCGTTATTCAGTGTTACTGTGGTTAACACCTGGTAAACAGGTAGACTGATGAAGCCTGCAAGATAAAGATGTTAGCATTGTTTCGTATTGATGTTGTTACAGACAATGCGTTTAGCCATTGTGATTCGTTCAGCATTAAATGAGACAATGGCGGTTTTCGTACCTCTCACATATTACTATGTCGTGAAATAGGGTTGGCGTAAATACCAACATATCATGACTTAACCTTAAGTATAGTTCTACCAAGCTGGCTACGATTACGTCATTCTATATATGACTATAGCAAAAGCGTTCGTAAAATTCGCGGATAATAGGTAAGGTTTTCATCGCTATTTATTTTGATTAATCCTCTGTTTTTTTGTAACAATAAGCATGGAATAAACTCGCCTGCGGATTATTTAATTATTTCTATCTGAAAATATGAGAAAGGGTAGAAGGAAAGCGAAGAGAACATTCGGGGGGTAAGGTTGCGTGGTTGTTGTTATCTTATTGTTTAATAGGTTTTTTATGGAAGTGCATCCCGTACGGTCATACTCGCGTCATAACATAGACTGTATCGGGATGCGGTAGAGAAAGATTAACCTTTTTTCTTTTTTCCGCCCTGCACGGCCTTAAAGCGTGGATTGGATTTACATATAACGTAAACTCGTCCGCGACGGCGGACCACAATACAATCTTTGTGACGATTTTTTGCTGAACGCAGCGAACTAAGCACCTGCATTTAATAACCCTCTCTGATTACTTGAAGAAGTTCCCAAAGCGCTGCTGGAAGCGCGCAGTGCTGCCTTCCTTGGAATATTCTTTTTGCTTCCCAGTGTAATAGGGATGCGATGCCGAAGAAACATCAATGGTTACGTAAGGGTAGTTGACGCCCTCAAGTTCGATTGTCCGATCGGTTTTAATGGTTGACCCTGTCCTGTAATAGACATCCGCGCTGGTATCATGAAATACCACTGTGCGATAGTCAGGATGAATGTTCGCTTTCATAGTTATCCAACTTGTTATGTTATAACGCATCTTTAATATTGCGCTTTTTTTGCATCAGGATCAACCATTATGTGTGGCGAAGCGGCAGCACTCGCTAAGTAACGACAGAGACAAAGAAAGTGAAATGGTACTCACGCCGTTTAGTGCGAATTAGCCATCACTTTAACTTGGACTGATGGAGTAGGGTAGGATCGTAAAAAAGGCCGCTAGGCGGCCTTTCAGATTGATGACAAAGTCCTGGCCGTGAAGCCAGGATTTTGATCTAATAAGGTTAGTGCAAAAAACGGACTGACCGCCATGCTCAGAGAACCCTCCCCGCAGCAGTACCAGTTTGAAACCATCACCCTCGACGAACTTGTCCCAGAAGACCATCTGGTCCGTAAAATCGATGCTGCCATCAATTTTGAATTTATCCGCGATGCCGTTTCCCACCTCTATTGCCCCGATAACGGCAGGCCTGCTATCGACCCCGTTCGCCTGATTAAAATGATGCTGTTGGGCTACCTCTTCGGTGTCCCCTCTGAACGCCGTCTGGTCAAGGAAATCCAGGTCAATGTCGCTTACCGCTGGTTCCTGCGCATGGGCTTGACCGAGAAGGTCCCGGACGCCTCTACCCTTAGCCAGAACCGTATCCGTCGATTTAACGGCAGCGATGTCTTCCAGCAGATTTTTGACCATATCGTGTTACAGGCCCTGAGTCAGGGTATGGCAAACGGTCGTGTGCTCTACACCGACAGCACCCACCTGAAAGCCGATGCCAACCCGCGCAAAGCCGTGAATGAACTGCGCCCTGAAGGGGTCAGTGAATACTTCACGCAACTGAATGACGCGGTGGAGGCCGACAGGAAACAACGCGAAAAAAAGCCGCTGCCCGCCGCAAGAAAAGCAACCCAAAACGACGCCGTTAAAAACACCAAAGTGAGCACCACCGACCCGGAAAGCGGCTTTATGCACCGGGACAACAAGCCGAAAGGCTTCTTCTATCTGGACCACCGCACAGTAGACGGAAAGCATGGCATCATCATGGATACCCATGTGACACCAGGCAATGTGCACGACAGCCAGCCCTTTATCGGGCGACTCGAGCGGCAGGTAGAACGCTTCGGTCTGGAGCCGGTGGCGGTGGGCGTGGACGCGGGTTACTTCACGGCGGCGGTGTGCCAGCTCACTCAGGAGATGGGTATCGCGTTGGTTCCGGGCTATCGCCGGCCACACAAGGGTCAGAACGCGTTCCAGAAGAAGCACTTCAGGTACGATGAGGAGCGCGATGTGTATGTGTGCCCGGCAGAGGAGTTACTGAACTACAGCACGACAGACCGTAACGGCTATCAACATTACCGTTCAGACCCGACAGTGTGCCAACGGTGTGAGCAGAGACGGCAGTGTACGCAGAACAGCAAAGCGCAGAAAACGCTAACCCGGCACGTCTGGGAAGCATCGAAAGAGGAAGCCAACAGGTTACGGCTGACGAAATGGGGCAAAAAGATATACGCCCGGCGTAAAGAAACGGTGGAGAGAAGCTTCGCGGATGCGAAACAGCACCATGGTCATCGATATGCCCGGTTCCGTGGACTGTCGAAAGTACAGATGCAGTGCCTGCTTGCGGCCACAGCGCAAAATATGAAGAAGATGGCGCTGCTGGCGCTTCTTTATTGTCTTTATGTGTGGCTGAAAAGGTCTTGTGAAGGTCAATACGCCGCCTTGGGCAAGCAGAAAGCTCAAATGACGAGGTTGTGGAAAAATATCGCGATCGCGACCTGCGGTCGCTAAAAAAGAAGAACCCCACCTGAAAAAGTGGGGTTAGTCAGCAGTCTGAAAGGCCGCTAGGCGGCCTTTTAGAGTCGGTGTTGGGGCAGTCTTAGTGAGCGGTTGTATCGTCCACTTTTTTACCGAAGCGACGACGAACAACAACGAAGAATACCGGAACGAAGAAGATGGCCAGCACGGTTGCTGTAATCATCCCGCCCATTACGCCAGTACCAACGGCATTCTGTGCGCCGGAACCTGCACCACTACTGATTACCAGCGGCATTACGCCGAGGATAAAGGCAAGTGAGGTCATCAGGATTGGACGCAAACGCATACGAACCGCATCCAGCGTTGCCTCTATTAGCCCTTTACCTTCTTTTTCCATCAAGTCTTTAGCAAATTCGACGATCAATATGGCGTTTTTCGCCGATAGCCCAATGGTTGTCAGCAGGCCTACCTTAAAGTAAACGTCATTTTCAAGACTCGTCATATTCGCTGCAATCAATGCACCGATGATCCCCAATGGAACAACCAGCATGACAGAGAACGGTATTGACCAGCTTTCATAAAGTGCCGCCAGACATAGGAACACGACAATCAATGAAATGGCATAAATTGCCGGAGCCTGATTACCAGACAGCCGTTCCTGATAAGACATTCCCGTCCATTCGTAACCGATACCTTGCGGTAATTGGGTCACGAAGTTTTCCATCAATGCCATGGCTTCACCGGTACTCTTACCTGGAGCAGCTTCGCCCTGTATCTGCATGGATGGTTGGCCGTTATAACGCTCCAGACGCGGTGAACCATATTCCCAGTGGCTCTGCGTGAAAGCCGAGAATGGCACCATCTGTCCGTTGCTACCGCGGATGTACCAGTTTTTGATGTCATCTGGCAACATACGGAAAGGCGCATCGGCCTGAACGTAAACTTTCTTCACACGACCACGATCGATAAAGTCATTCACGTAAGAACCACCCAGCGTGGTTGCCAACGTTGAACTGACATCCGCCAGTGACACGCCAAGCGCTTGTGCTTTTTCCTGGTCGATATCAAGACGGAACTGCGGTGTATCTTCCATCCCATTAGGACGAACTTGTACCAGCGTATCAGGGTGTTGTGCCGCCATACCCAGCAATTGGTTACGTGCTTCTGTCAGTTTTGCATGCCCAAGGTTAGCCTGGTCAATCAACTGGAAATCAAAACCTGTTGCGGTACCCAATTCGATAATCGCAGGAACGTTGGCCGCAATCACGATAGCTTCTTTATATTGACTGAAAACCGCGTTAGCTCTGCCTGCAATGGCCTGGACTTTATTTTCCGTACCGCTTCGTTCACTCCAGTCATTCAAGCTGGCAAAGGCCAAACCGGCATTCTGCCCGCGACCAGAAAACCCGAAGCCCGTCACGGTAAACACAGACTTGACGTTACTTTTCTCATTTTCGAGATAGTACTGCGTCATTCTGTCCATGATTTTCTGTGTGTTTTCCTGCGTTGCCCCTGAAGGCAACTGAACAATATTCAGCAGAACTCCCTGATCTTCATCCGGCAGGAAAGACGTTGGCAAACGTAAGAACAACAGTGCCAGACCCACAACAATCAATAGATAGATGACCAGATAACGACCCGTGCTGCGCAGGATATTTGCCACGCTATCGGTATAGTGATTAGTGCTTTTCTCGAACAGTCTGTTGAACCAGCCGAAGAAGCCTTTCTTCTCACCGTGATCGCCTTTGGCAATCGGTTTTAACAGCGTTGCACAAAGCGCTGGCGTCAAAATCAACGCAACCAGAACCGACAGCACCATTGCAGAAACGATGGTGATAGAGAATTGACGGTAGATTGCCCCTGTGGAACCACCGGTAAATGCCATTGGGATGAATACGGCAGACAGAACCAACGCAATACCGACCAGCGCCCCCTGAATCTGCTCCATGGAACGTTTTGTTGCTTCTTTCGGCGGTAACCCTTCTTCCGCCATCACTCGTTCCACGTTTTCCACGACGACGATGGCGTCATCCACCAGAAGCCCGATGGCGAGCACCATTGCGAACATCGTCAAAGTGTTAATGGAGTAACCAAACACCGAGAGGATAGCAAACGTTCCCAGCAAGACGACCGGCACCGCGATGGTTGGGATCAGCGTGGCACGGAAGTTCTGCAAGAACAGATACATCACCAGGAAGACCAGTACGATGGCTTCCACCAGCGTTTTCACCACTTCGTTGATCGAAATCTTAACGAAGGGGGTGGTATCGTACGGGTAAACGACTTTTAGGCCAGAAGGGAAGAACTCTTCCAAATTGGTTAGCGCAGCCTTTACTGCGTTTGCGGTATCCAATGCGTTCGCACCGGTTGCCAGTTTGATACCAATACCGGCCGCGGGGTTACCATTGAAACGGGCTATAACGTCGTAGCCTTCTGCGCCCAACTCAACGCGGGCAACGTCTTTAAGGCGAACCTGAGAGCCATCCGTATTAACTTTTAGCAGTATTTTAGAAAATTCTTCTGCTGAGTTCAGGCGGGTCTGCGCAATGATTGATGCATTCAACTGTTGGCCAGGAACTGGCGGCGCGCCACCTAATTGCCCAGCGGCGATCTGGTTGTTTTGAACTCGAATTGCGGCGGTGACATCACCTGCAGTTAATTGGTAATTGTTCAGTTTGTTCGGATCCAGCCAGATACGCATCGCGTATTGGGAACCAAACAGCTGCGCGTCACCTACACCGGAGGTACGGCTGATAGGATCTTTAATGTTAGCAGCCACGTAGTCAGCGATATCTTCCTGTGACATTTTACCGTCTTCACTGATGAAGGCGGCAACCATGAGGAAGCTGCTGCTTGATTTCCGAACGTTAACCCCTTGCTGCTGTACTTCCTGTGGCAACAGCGGCATGGCCAGTTGCAGCTTGTTCTGCACCTGGACCTGCGCGATGTCTGGATCAGTACCTGCGTCAAAGGTCAGCGTAATCTGGACCGTACCTGAAGAATCACTGCTTGATGACATGTACATCAGGTTATCGATACCGTTCATATTCTGTTCGATAACCTGCGTAACGGAATCTTGCAGCGTTGATGCATCGGCCCCTGGATAAGTTGCTGTTACATCAATCGCAGGCGGTGCGATTGTTGGATATTGGGCAATAGGTAATTTAACAATTGCCAGCAACCCCGTCAGCATCACCATGATGGCGAGTACCCAT
Source organism: Pectobacterium araliae (assembly GCF_037076465.1). Taxonomy (NCBI): domain Bacteria; kingdom Pseudomonadati; phylum Pseudomonadota; class Gammaproteobacteria; order Enterobacterales; family Pectobacteriaceae; genus Pectobacterium; species Pectobacterium araliae. Next base: position 1,194,431 of record NZ_AP028908.1, read on the forward strand.
GCAAAAATGGGTCGATCTATAAAAAACTTAGCCATGAGTTGTCCCGGCTCCTGTTAGAACGTCTTAAGACTTCGCGGGTTCTGCTGACGCTTGTTGCGCCTGCTGATTTTCTGGAGCGACTTCTTTAGCTTTCACCTGTGCACCGGGTCTGATTTTTTGCAGACCAGTGACGATAACGCGATCGCCCGCTTTCAAGCCCTCGGCAACCAACCATTTGTCACCAATTGCTTTACTGGTTTTCAGCATGCGAGGTTCTACTTTATCGCCTTCTCCCACTACCATCGCGGTAGCCTGACCACGAGGATCGCGCGTGACACCTTGCTGGGGAACTAATAAGGCAGTCGGGTTAACGCCGGAATCGAGACGAGCCCGGACAAACATACCGGGAAGCAGGTTATGCTGTGGGTTCGGGAAGATAGCGCGTAGCGTGATGGAACCTGTGGTTTCATCTACCGTAACATCAGAGAATTCCAATGTACCCGCTTCGGCATATTCAGTGCCGTTTTCTAACAGCAGACGGACATTCGCTTTGCCTTCATTCTGCTTCAGCGTGCCGCTTTCCAGTTCTCTTTTCAATTGCAGGAAATCGTTACTGGACTGCGTAACATCGACATAGATTGGATTAAGCTGCTGTACCGTCGTTAATGCTGTTGCTTGCCCGGTTGCCACCAACGCGCCTTCTGTGACCGTAGATTTACCCACGCGGCCTTCGATTGGCGAATTAACCTTGGTGTATGCCAGATTGATTTGTGCCGTGTCGACGGCTGCTTTAGCTGCCTGAACTGCCGCATCAGCCTGACGAGAGGTAGCGACAGCCTGATCGTAATCCTGCTTGCTGACGTAGTTGGTGCCCAGCAGCGGTTTATAGCGGTTGACTGTCAGGCGGGCAATTTCTGCCTGAGCCTGTGCCTGAGCGAGTGAGCCTTTGGCGCTATTGTAACTTGCCTGATAGGTCGCAGGATCGATTTGATACAGCGATGCGCCAGCTTTAATGTCAGACCCTTCAACGAAGTTGCGTTTGAGAATAATACCGCCAACCTGTGGGCGAACTTCGGCAATGCGGTAAGCACTTGTGCGGCCCGGCAGCTCGGTCATGACATTCAGTGCTTCCGTTTTTAACGTCACAATACCCACTTCAGGCATCTGCTGCTGCGCGCCGCCTTGCTGATTATTGCCGCTATCACATCCTGCGAGCATTAAGCCGCCAGAAAGCATCAGAACTGCCGCCAGAGGCGTTAGCCCTCTGTTTTTGTTCATAGATAAACCTCAAGTGTCCGATTTGAAATTGACCAATGGATCACAAGCTTAAAAACCCATTGCTGCTATAGTCTTATGTTCATGCTATGTTACATACATTCTCGAATGTATGTAAATCACGCTTTCCTTCAAATACAGCGATATGGCACGAAAAACCAAACTATCATGGTACGAAAAACTAAAAAACAGGCTCAGGAAACCCGACAACATATACTAGATACTGCGTTGAGAGTCTTCTCTGAGCATGGTGTGTCTGTGACGTCATTGTCTGACATTGCCACCGCTGCCGGTGTGACCCGCGGTGCTATTTATTGGCATTTTAAGAACAAAGCCGAAATTTTTGATGAAATCTGGGCGCTGGCTGAGTCAAAACTCAGTGAGTTTGAAATAGAGTATCAGACAAAATTCCCTGATAATCCACTCCGTGTGATGCGTGAATTGTTGATTTATATGCTGCGTTTAACCGGCAGTGATACTCACTGGCGCTCTATCATGGAAATTGCATTTCACAAATGTGAGTTTGTCGGTGAAATGTTGCAATCGTATAATGCGCGTAAAGCGCTTTATCTTTCCTGTTATATCGATATTGAAGAAAACCTGATTAAGTGTATTCGTATGGGAATGTTGCCGACGGATATTTATCCCCGCCGTGCAGCGATCGCGCTACGCGCCTACTTTTCCGGCGTGATGGAGAACTGGCTATTTATGCCAGAAAGTTTCGATCTCGATCAGGAAGCACCGGAACTGGTGGATGCTTTTATCGATATGTTACATTTTAGCCCTGCGCTGCGTAAACCCGCCGGGTAAGTGGCTGTTCGCTCGTATTCATCTACCTTACCCATTCGCACAGAGCTATTTGCGTCGTGCAGAAGATTCCGCGTTAGTTTCTCTTTGCGCGATCTTTTTTTCAAAATCAGTTCGTACCATGGCCAATGCCGCTAGCGCGATATCGGGTTCGATCTGGTTCTCTTCCAGTAGCATAATCAAATCAACCGCCAGCTTGACCTCGGGTGGGGCATTTTCAAGTGACATGAATCAACTCCTCTTTTTTCTCTGCGAAGCCGCCGCATTATAATCCTTGTTCCCGGCGTTCGATCTGACGTTCCAGACGTGATAGTGCCTGACGGCAGCGTGCAAGTCGTCCTTCCAGCGCCGCCAGTTCTTTTTGCAGCCGCTGTTGCTCGCTGAAGAGCGTCTGCGTGATGAGCAGACTTTCTCTATCCTGAATCATGGAAAGCAAACGGCGTTCATAATCCTGATGCTCCGCGAGCTTGTGATACACATCTCCATCTGGATGTGGCGTGGTACGTTGCTCTTGTCGGCGTAGTGACTGTGTTGCCAGTTCACGCTGCAAGGCGGCTATCTGACTGACCAGCTTTTCAGCCAGAAAGGCTACGCGATCGGTGCGCTGCTCTACCACCAGTTGTTTTATGGCGTACAGGTTTTGTTCAACCTCGGCGCGATAATCACGTAGCCGGGTGCCGTAGCTGCTAAACAGCTGACGATCAAAGCGTGATTGCGGCACGGCTTTATCCGCCAGCGGTTCCAGCGCTTTCGACAGCGTACTAATTTGTTGCTCAAGCGCCTGCAGCAATTGATGCGTGTTCACTTTTTTCCCTTACGGTTAAGGTCAATGATTCAGCCAGCCAACTCAGACGTAATATGTCAGCGTGGTAAGTTATACGGTGCTTTGTGGCTTGCATGAGGATATCTTAACTAATCCATTGGGCAAGGTGGTGATAAAGTGTGATGAACATTGTCGTCGACAAAACTTAGTGGTAGCGAACAAAGCGTAAAGGTGAATATGTATCGCGTGTTGCTGATTATTCTGGGGTGGGTTTCCGTTGCGCTGGCAACGTTGGGTGTCGTGTTGCCCTTATTACCGACCACGCCTTTCTTGTTATTGGCCGCCTGGTGCTTTGCTCGCTCGTCCCCGCGTTTCCATGACTGGCTACTGTACCGCTCCTGGTTTGGCAGTTATCTGCGTCATTGGCAACAACATCGGGCGTTGCCACCGGGAGCAAAATGGAAGGCTGTCACCTTGATTCTGCTGACGTTTGCACTTTCGCTCTGGCTGGTTAAGCTGGTTTGGGTCAGGATCTTGCTATTAGCGATTTTGGCGATTTTGCTGACCTTCATGCTTCGTTTGCCTGTGGTTGATCCAGAACAACAAATGCAAGGCGTGAATCCGAAAAGATAGCGTAAGCGGCGGTCTCTGTGACGGGAATACAAAAACTACCCACCCAGAGTGCGGGTAGTTGCATTTGTTCGCCACTTTGACTAGATTTGGGCGTTTTCGTGCGCGGGTCGCCATTTTCCTCTTTGTCATAATGCTTATTCATCACATCATGCGATGGTGAAAGCCTTGTGGCGACCGGCATTTGTATGTTTAGAACGTTTTATCAGGCACAATTATGATGACCGTAACAGCGCAGCAGCAGGCAGAATTAATTAAAAACAGTATCAAAAGCATCCCCGATTATCCGAAACCGGGCATACTGTTCCGTGATGTTACCAGCCTGCTGGAAGATCCTGTGGCCTATGCGGCCAGTATTGAGATGCTGGCGAACCGTTACCGCAATACCGGAGTGACGAAAGTTGTTGGCACGGAAGCGCGTGGTTTTCTGTTTGGCGCACCGGTTGCGCTGGCGCTGGGTGTGGGTTTTGTTCCCGTGCGTAAGCCAGGCAAACTACCACGTCCGACGATCAGTGAAAGCTATGAACTGGAATACGGTTCCGATACGCTGGAAATTCATGCCGATGCGATCTCTGCGGGTGATAATGTGCTGGTGATTGACGATCTGCTGGCAACGGGCGGTACGCTCGAAGCTACGGTGAAATTGATCCGTCGTCTGGGTGGTACGGTTAACGATGCCGCTTTTATCATCAATCTGTTCGATCTGGGCGGTGAGCAACGCCTGACCGAGATGGGTGTCACCTGCTATAGCCTGGTTGACTTCCCCGGACATTAATCATAACAGTCTCGCCGATAGCGGCGTGGCTGTGTTAGCATGATCGCCTCAATAACTCGACTGTTGCGGTATTGATGAGCTATCAGGTTCTTGCCCGTAAGTGGCGTCCCCAAACCTTTACCGATGTTGTCGGTCAGGAACATGTCCTGACCGCGTTGGCTAACGGCCTTTCCCTAGGCAGAATCCATCACGCTTATTTGTTTTCTGGCACTCGCGGTGTTGGGAAGACGACCATTGCCCGTTTGCTGGCTAAAGGGCTGAATTGCGAACAGGGCGTGACGGCAACGCCGTGCGGCCAGTGTGACAACTGCCGCGAAATCGAGCAGGGGCGTTTTGTCGATTTAATCGAAATCGATGCTGCGTCTCGTACTAAAGTCGAAGACACGCGCGATTTGCTAGATAATGTGCAGTACGCCCCTGCGCGTGGGCGATTCAAAGTGTACCTGATTGACGAAGTGCACATGCTATCGCGCCACAGCTTTAATGCGTTGCTGAAAACGCTGGAAGAACCGCCTCCGCACGTCAAATTTTTGCTAGCAACCACCGATCCGCAGAAACTGCCGGTGACCATTTTGTCACGTTGCCTGCAATTTCACCTCAAAGCGCTGGATGTCGAACAGATTCGTGCACATTTGGAACAGGTATTACAGGCAGAGAATCTGGTCAGTGAACCACGCGCGCTACAACTCTTAGCGCGTGCTGCTGATGGAAGCTTGCGTGATGCGCTGAGCCTGACCGATCAGGCTATTGCCATGGGGCAAGGGCAGGTGACGACGGATTCAGTCAGCCACATGCTGGGAACGTTGGACGATGAACAACCGCTGGCACTGATTGAAGCGCTGGCGAAAGGCGATGGCGCACAGGTGATGTCGCTGCTAGACCAAGTCGCGTCACGGGGCGTGGACTGGGAATCGCTGCTGGTGGAAACCCAGACGCTGCTACACCGTATCGCGATGGTTCAACTGCTACCTGCGGCATTGGGCGATGATTATGCTGCCGTTGAAGCGCGTATGCGAGAGTTAGCTCGTGCGCTGCCGCCTGCGGATGTACAGCTTTACTACCAGACGATACTCATTGGCCGCAAAGAACTGCCTTTTGCACCCGATCGCCGGATGGGCGTGGAAATGACGCTACTGAGAGCGTTGGCGTTTCATCCCAGTCAGATTATTGCCGAACCTGTTGCACCAATCAGCGTAGCGCCTGCTCAGGTGACGCGTATGCCTTCTGTGCAGAAGCCGGTTGCCACCGCGTCGGTGACGGCTCGTGCGCCAATGCAGCAACACACTGAATCTCATGATGATGTGCAGCCGTCATCTTATTCTCCTGAACCGACAGTGGATG